>JADJOO010000014.1 GCA_016713725.1 Pseudomonadota bacterium
GTCGCTTTGAAGAAATTGATCCTGCTGCCGTGGCCGCTGCGGTTGAGCTGTACCGGGCAGAGCCGGGCATCACGCCGGATCAACACATTCGCCGTCTGATGAACGGGCTCGGGCGAGAGATCGCGGGCAAGCGGAAGATCTATCTCGACACTCGATATTGGATCTACATGCGCGATGCCGCAATGAATCGTGCGCAGAAGCCGGTTCACGATTCGCTCCTGCAAGAACTGCGGCAAGCTGTAGCCAAGGGCATTGCACTCTGTCCGATGAGCGACGTCACACTTGTAGAACTGCTGAAGCAGTCCGATGCAACCACGCGTTTTGCGACCGCGCGGTTGATCGACGAATTGGGCCACGGTGTCGCTTGTTGCCGAGGAACAGCGCGCTGGAACCGAGTTTGCCCATTTTCTCTACGATCTCGGGGCGCGCGCAGATGTTCACCCACTCGAGCATCTTGTCTGGACGAAGTCGTGCTTCGCGTGGGGGGAGATCTATCCACGCGGCATGCAGATCGATGCCGCAACGACGTGTGCGCTGCAGAAAGCCTTCATCGATTATCAGTGGCAGTTGCCGCTTGAGGGCATGGTTCACATTCTCGGAACTCCATTGCCCGATGAGATCGTAAACTTCGACGACACGGCTCGGCGACTCAACGCCGCACATCGGGCGCACAGTGATGAACTACGAACGTTTCAGAAAGCAGTGGTGAACGAGCTTGCCGGCGTGCTCGATCTATACCAGGAGCGGCTCGCGGATATTTGTATTGAGATGCATCAGCGACAGGAAGGTCGTCGTCCCGAACTGTCTGCTACAGAACGTCGAGGTACCGAATCGCAGATGCGTACGGCGTTTATCAATTTATTTCGCCTGCGCCCGGAAGTGATGGCAAAGTGGAGAGTGCGTGAACGCCTGACCCGTCCCGTTTGGGGGCTGTCGTCATGGGTCAATCTCCTTATTTGGCGGATTTGCCACTTCACCTGGGCGCGGACCAAGCCCCCAAGCGGTTTCAGTTTTCTGTACCGTATATATACACCCAGTTCTCAAACGCATTGCAAGGGTCTAAATAGAGCCGTTTCGGCCGGGAATGGGCGAGTTCTCAGAACAATTTGGTTCGTTCTGTCAAATTCCGACCATCGGACATCGGACATCGGACATCGAACTCGATCGCTGTCACGCATGGTGGTAACGGCTGGCAGGCTCATTCGATGAGCCCGCGCACAATCATGCGATGCACGCGATTCGCTGGCGGCAAGGCGAGGTCGCGCGTGGCGCTGACATAGAGCAGAGCCTGAGCAATCTATCGGTCCACGAACTTCTGACCCATCGCCGGTTGTCCGTCGCAGTAGGTTTTGCTAGCTAGACACTAAGGCGACGGGCGGGCCGCTCTTTCGCGGGAAACGCGGTGAGCCGCTGAAGTATGTGGCCAAGGTTTTGTCGCGCTTGAAGTTGAAGGCGTCGCTTCCGAATCTACGCCTGCACGATCGCCGTCACCCGTTCGCCAGCTTCCTGGTGAACGACGGCAGGACGCTTTACGCGGCGCAGGCCATTCTTGGGCACAGCTCGAGCAAAGTGACGGAGAGGTACGCGCACCTGAGCACGAAGACATTGCAGGAAGCGGCGAACAGTGCGTCGGTGAGGCTGACGGGAGGGGCAACAAAGAAAGCGGTCTGAAGGCAATCGACATGGGAAGGTTCGCGGGGGGAACCCTGCGGGCCTTCCCGTTGGGCGCTTTTATTTTTTTTTGGATTTTGCGGCGGCGGTCCGGGGCCCTGGCATGCGTCGTCGCACCCCGCAGGCGGCCGGCGCGGGGGCTCGAGGTCGCCCCGGAGTGCCCGCCTGCACGCCGGTCGGCGGCGGGGCATGGCTCCCCCACTGGCCCGACCCCGCGCGTCACCTCGGGCGCGAGGGAAATGACTTCGCAGGACGTCGTGGCGGATCCATGCGATGGCGAGGTCGCGGCGGCCGATGGCGGCATCAACTTTTATCAAACAACCCAGGGAGGACTCGCGCAAGCGGGTCTTCCCGTGCTCGCATTATTTTTTCGGGTTGGCGCATGACGCACGACGAATTGCTGGCACTGCTGACGAGGTCGCGCGGGGTCTTCGAGCGTCACCTGTTCGACGACGAGACATTCGCGGCGATATCGCCGAGGTCTGCAATGGCGATCGACGACGTGCTTGCCCTCGAGCCGCCTGAGCGGAAGAACTCTCGCGCGGTCGCCGAAGCGATCGCCGAATAAACGGCCGCAGAATTTTCGGCAGTCCGCCGCGGGATGTTGATACCACGCAGCTGCTCAATGCGCCGCACGGCCTCATCGTCCCGCGCGCTGGCCGCGATCTCCTGGTCAAGTTCACGCACGCGTTCGTCGAGCCACTGTAAGTCTCGATAGAGCGCGGCCAGCAGCGCTCGGAATCGGGCACTCAGCCCGTTGGTCGCATCCTCCAGCCAATCCGGGATGGCTCGCCGCAGCGAGGCGATCGCCAGGGGCGCCACCAACCCGTACTCACAGACCAAACCGCGCAGCTGGTTCGCCTTCGCGGCCCGCTCGGTGATGAGACGCCCGGATCCGATGCACCGTCTGGATGTCTTGTTGCTCGACTGTCTTGACCGCCACGTAACGCATGCTCGGGCGACTCATGGCTTCACAGATTGCCTGCGCGTCGTTGGCGTCGTTCTTATTGCTCTTGACGTACGGCTTCACCAACTGCGGCGCAATCAGCCTCGACGTAACCCTTCGACTGCAGCAACCGCGCCCAGTGATGCGCACCGCCGCAGGCCTCCATGACGATCTCGCAGCCCGGCTCGACATTGCGCTCGAGCTCCGCGATCCAGCGACCACGCTTGAACCGTTGACACCAGACCGGCCGTTCGCTGCGATCGACGCCGTGCACCTGCAAAACCAGCTTGGCCAAATCCACGCCCACACGCGTAAGCTTCATGATGACCTCTCCTCATTCTACGACTGGCGACACTTTTGGTGTGAGGAGGGGTCCATCCCATTGGAATGACGTGTAAACCGATGCGATCGGAATACACCCGTCCGAATTGGCGGGACCTCTAGGACACGACTTACCGACCATGACCGCGTCCACGTTTGACATGAGGCGATGGATGAACGCCGAAGCGCGTACAGCGTTCACTGGCATGCTGCATCGGCGCTCCTATTCGGAGGGGCAGTTCATCTACGTTCAGAATGAGGCGGCAGCGAGATGTATTGCATCGTCTCAGGCTCGGTTCGGCTGTCAGTGAGTCGCGAAGACGGGCGCGAGACGGTCTTTTTGCTTTTTGGGCCGAACGACTGCTTCGGGGTGAGCAGCCTTGTTGATGGTGAGCCACGGCCGCAGACGGCAAGGGCCCTGACACCGGTTGAGCTCGGCGTGTTGGAGGCTGATGAGTTTCGTCGACTGCGTGCCGAGCACCCCAGCTTCAATGACGCCTTGCTCAGGCTGGCATTTCGTCAGATGCGCGAGGTCAGCACGCACTTGGCCGACGCCAAGCTCAGCAGCGTCGATGCTCGTGTTGCGGCTCGGATCATCGAGTTGACGCCGATGTCCAGCGTAGCGGGTCCTGAGCATCTGAAAGTGCGCCTGCCCCAGTCCGAAATCGCTTCGATGGTCGGCGCGTCACGGCAAAGTGTGAACAAGGCGCTGCAGTCCTTTCAGCGCAACGGCTGGGTGACGCTCCAGCACACAAATATCATCGTGCACGATCTGGCGGCTTTAGTCCGAATCTCGAGCAGGAGCTGAGTTTCAACGCCGCATAGCCCTTGCGGGCAGTTGTTTCCTTATGGCGGTGCAGCATCGCTGCGGCGAAGTCACGCCGTTGCGTTGCCGCAGCTGCCGAAGTTGTCGCCTAGGTGACAGACGGGCGTCTTCGCACGGCAGATAGTCGATTCTTCCTCGGAATCGAGATCGCGCGTGAGCAACACAGTCGCCTCTGCTTTCTCCGAGATCAGCCTCGACGACAAGTGGTCGGTTGACCGAGGCAGCGTGATGATGAATGGCACCCAAGCCATCGCGCGTGCTGCTGGCGCAGAAGGCGCTCGACGAGAGGGCCGGACTAAAGACGGCTGGGTTTATCACCGGGTATCGCGGCTCACCCCTCGGCAATGTCGACAACACGCTCTGGTCCATCAGCGAGCGGTTGAGGGCCGCTGCGATCACGTTCGCTCCCGGCGTCAATGAAGACATGGCGGCGACTGCGGTGCGAGGGACGCAGCAACTCGGTTGGGTGCCCGATCCGCTGTACGACGGGGTTTTTGCGGCGTGGTACGGGAAAGGCCCAGGCGTCGATCGGTCGATCGATGCGCTCAAGCACGGCAACTTCACTGGGTCGCACCCCAAGGGCGGGGTCGCTGTGTTCTATGGCGACCATGGAGGCAAGTCTTCATCCATCGCCCATCACAGCGAGCAGGCAATGGCTGCTGCGCTGATCCCCTCGCTGTACCCGGCCAATGTAGGTGAGATCGTCGAGTACGGGTTGATGGCCTACGCACTCTCTCGCTATTCCGGTTCGTGGGTCGGTGTGAAGCTGGTCAACGAGGTGGTGGAACAGACCGCGACCATCGATGTCGACGTGATGAACCTCCAAGCGGTGCTGCCTGAATATGGGGGTGCCGCCTGAGGGCATTCATTCAGCGGGCGGCCGCTATAACCCTCCGCGCGATGAGCAGATCGTCACCGACTTTCGCCTCCCGCTGATCGACGCGTTCGTACGCGCGAATCCTATCGACCGTGTCGTCTTTAAGGCCGAAAGGCCCCGACTGGGACTGGTCAGCGCCGGGAAGTCATATGCGGACACGCGCCAGGCGCTGTCGATGCTTGGACTCGATGAGCGGGCGGCCGCCCTGGGCATTTCACTCTATAAGGTCGGGTGCATCTGGCCGCTCGAGCAACAGGGAATCGCGGCCTTTGCGGCGGGCCATGAGACGCTGTTCGTTATCGAGGAGAAGAAAAGCTTTGTCGAACTGCAGGCTGCCGCTGTCCTCATAAACCTGCTTGAACGCCCACGCTTGATCGGAAGCGCGATGAGCACGGTGAGTCGCTGCTCCCCCTCGCGACCCAGCTTGAGCCGATCCGGATCGCTGGCCATCGCAGATCGGCTCCGGTCGCTTGGGCGTTGAAGATGCGAGCGTCACGGAAGCGGTGAAACTGCTCAAGCAGCGCCTATTACCTGATGTGGTCAGCACGCTGCCTCCACGCCGCAGTCCCTATTTCTGTTCGGGCTGCCCGCATAGCCGCTCGACGCGAATACCCGCCGGCAGCCTCAGCATGACCGGCATTGGTTGTCACACCATGGCGGCGTTCGTTCGGCCCGAGGAGGCGCTGCTGCCAGGTCACATGGGAGGGGAGGGTGCCAACTGGATCGGACTTGCCCCGTACACTGGCACGAAGCATATCTTTCAGAACATGGGTGACGGCACGTACTACCATTCGGGCCTGCTGGCCATTCGCGCGGCAGTCGCCAGTGGCGTCAACATCACATACAAGATCCTCTACAACGACGCCGTCGCCATGACCGGCGGCCAGCCCGTCGACGGTCCGCTTTCAGTCGCCGAGATTGCCCACCAAGTCCGGCACGAAGGTGTGAAAGCCGTCGTGCTGGTCAGCGACCAACCCGAAACGCACATCGGCAATCCCGCACTACCGCGTGACGTGCGCGTCGAACATCGCGATGGGCTGGATGCCGTCCAGCGCGAGCTGCGCGAGATCGAGGGTTGCACCGTACTACTGTATGAACAGACTTGCGCGGCGGAAGCGCCGCCGGCAAACGCGGCACATTTTCCGAATCCGCCCAAGCGTCTATTCATCTCCAAAGCGGTGTGCGAGGGCTGCGTAGGTGACTGCTCGGCACAGTCGACGTGTGTCAGCCTGATGCCCGTGGAAACCGAGTTCGGGACCAAGCGCAGGATCGACCAGTCCAGCTGCAACAAGGACTACAGCTGCCTGAATGGCTTCTGCCCCAGCTTCATAACGGTTCACGGCGCCGAGCCGCGGAAGCCAGCGACCGCCCGATTGGACCAGGAGCTTTTCCTGGAGCTCCGGTCGCCCCAGCGCCCGGCATTCTCCGACGGAACGTTCAATGTGATCATCGCCGGCATCGGCGGGACGGGGGTGATCACCGTCGCGGCGATCCTGGTAATGGCGGCCCATATCGAAAGGTTGGCGGCTTCATCGTTCGATATGACGGGCCTCGCGCAGAAGAACGGCGCCGTGTTCAGCCATGTTCGCATCGCCAACAGCGCCGACCGGTTGCACGCGGCAAAGTTGGGCCAAGGCGAAGCGGATGCGCTACTTGCGTTCGATCTCGTCGGTGCTGTGGGGCGCCGAGGTGCTCGGGCTGCTCACCATGGGGCGTACCCGCGCGTTGGTCAACAGTGACGTCACGCCCGATGGCGAACTTTCAGTTCGATCGTGACGCGTCGATCGACGTGCAGCTGCTGCTCCGCCGCCTGCAGTCAAGGTCGGGCCTGACCGCGTCGAAACGGTCGACGCGACCGCGCTGGCTAGCAACCTGTTGGGCGACAGCATCGCCGCCAACCTGTTCATGCTCGGCGTGGCTGCCCAACAGGGCATTCTGCCTGTCGGCGTCGAAGCCATCGAACGTGCGGTCGACCTCAATGGGACGGCGATCGGCTTCAATCTCAAGGCGTTTCGCTTCGGCAGGCTGTTCGTCGAGAATCCGGATCGGGTCGCAGCTTTGTTGCCGATTGCTCCGACGCCGGTCGAGCAAACGCTCGACGAGGTCGTGGCGCACCGGTCAGCGCATCTCGTCGACTATCAGGACCGTGCCTTGGCTGACCGCTACCGCGGTATGGTTGCGTTGGTTCGAAAGGCCGAAGCGGCCGTTGCTCCCGGCGAAGAGGGCCTGACTAGGGTCGTAGCCCGTCTGTACGCCAGGCTGCTCTCCTACAAGGATGAATACGAGGTCGCTCGCCTGTTATCGAGCCCCGAACTGAAGGCCGACCTCGAACGCACATTTGCAGACGGAGGGCGGTACGAATTCAATCTCGCATCGCCGAGCCTCGGCGGCCAGATCGTGAACGGTCGACCCGTCAAACGTGCGTTCAACGCTCGCTGGATGCATCCCGTGCTGCGGGTTGTTGCGCGGTGCAAGGGACTGAGGGGTAGTCCGTTCGATCCGTTTGGTCGCACAGCGGAGCGCAGAGCGGAACGCGCGCTGGCGTGCGAGTACGAAGCGTTGGTGAGGTCAGTGATTTCGACACTGACCCCCGAGACGCACACCGCTGCGGTGACGCTCCTGGGGCTGGCCGATATGGTTCGCGGATACGGGCCCGTAAAGGATGCAGCTATGCAAGCCTATACCGCTGCGCTCGACAAGGCGCAGGCAGCTTATCTTTCGATACCTCAGAGAGCCGCGGCGGTAACGACGAGCAGGCCTTGGCCGGCATCAAGGCAAAACACTTCGTAATCGCGTCGACCCTTGCAACACAGCTGCCGGTGCCGCTTGCATCGCGTCCCCGCGACACCAATGCGGGACTGCTAACAATGCGCAATCTGTTGGGCGCTGTTTCACCGCCGAATTGGATGGGACAGCCGCAGCGGCATCAATGCCGTCTCCGGACATGCATGGCAAGGGAACGGAACAAGCTGAGACGTCGGCCTGTAACGGTCCGCCTCGGCGGGGACCGAACGGGGGGCGAGTGCGCGGCGTAGTCCGCTGAGCGGCTTTTTGCAGTGCGGGACACAAATCTGTTGACACGGCAAAAGAGATCAGGTCTCTTAGTGACCTTATAAATGGATCGATCTCCAGTCGCCGCTCACGAGTTGATGCTGTGACGGCGGCGGCAAGATTTCGGGATTTCCAGAGGGGACATGACGATGAGCGTTCCGGCCTTTGCGACCAAGCTGGAGGACTACTCCAGGAAGTACGCTGACTACCTCCTATTCCGTCGCGAAGACGGGATCCTGGAAGTACGGATGCATACGAACAACGGCCCGATGAAGTGGGGGGCTGAGAGTCACCACGTTCTCATTCCCGCCTTCTTCGACATCAACGCGGACCCTGAAACCGAGGTGGTCATCCTCACAGGGACGGGTGATTCCTTCCTGCGCGAGTTTGACGCCGAAAGCTTGCAACGCGAGGGCTACCTCGACGCCGACCGATTGAATGAACGACAGGCCTACGATCTCTTCTACCAGGATCAGACACGTGGGCCGTTCATGCTGCTCGATCTGCGCATGCCGGTCATTGCAGCAATCAATGGACCGATTCACTTTCATCCCGAACTGGCGCTCCTGAACGACATCGTCATAGCGTCCAACAACACTTACTTCTACGAGAATCACTGGGACAACGTGGGATTGGTGCCGGGCGACGGAGTGCATACGCTTTTTCGGGAATTACTGGGCCATAACCGAGGCCGGTACTTTCTGCTAATGGGCCAGAAGATCGAAGCCGAAGAGGCGCTGCGACTCGGCCTGATCGGCGAAGTCGTGTCTCCGGACGAGTTGCTGCCGCGTGCGTGGGAAATTGCGCGCAAGGTGTTCATGAGCAAAGACCGCATTCATCGGCGGTTGACCCGCTCATTGCTCATCCAGCCGTGGCGCGAACTATTCACCAAGGAACTCTTTTCGGGCATGGCGCACGAGAGCTTCGCCTGCATGGCACGGTGGCCGCGGCCGAGAAAAGGCCAGTATTGAATCGGGTACCGCTCTCGCCAACGCGAGTCCGTGGGGCATGTACCCGATAAAACGTCGATCCGAGCGGGTGAGTGGCACTACATCAGTTCTTAGGGGGAACTATGGCAAGCAAGTCCAAAGTTATTCGTATGCAGCATTGGGCGTGGGCCCTGTCGGCCAGTTCGGCTTGCATCGCCACCGGTGCGGCCGCGCAGGGTACTGCGACATCCGCGGCTCCCCAGAGCCTCGCGCTCGAGGAAGTCGTCGTGACTGCACAAAGGCGCCAAGAGCGTCTGCAGGAAGTTCCGATTTCGATTTCAGCCGTCGACGCCGAGGCTCTTTCCAATCACACCAGTAGTGTCCGGACGTTAGTGGGCGACGCGCTCGCAAACGATTGATCTGTTTAGGATAACTCGTGATTTTCTCTGGTCTCGATTTCGACTTCGGCAAGCGCCGGTGCGACCCTGCGAAGACCCTGTTCGCGGACGTATCCAATGCACTCCGGCAAGCTGGTTTTCGCTCAGTTGACGAGCCATCTGCCGCTGTCGACGTTTCGTCGCTGCGTGATGGCGTACGGCGGCGAGCACAAGGTCAAGAGCTTCTCCTGTCTCGAGCAGTTCCTCTGCCTGGCCTTCGCGCAGCTGACCTACCGCGAGAGCCTTCGCGACATCGAGGCCTGTCTTCGGGCGCAGAACGACAAGCTCTATCACATGGGGATACGCAGCCGGATCTCGCGCAGCACGCTCGCGGACGCGAACGAGACGCGCGACTGGCGCATCCACGCCGCCTTCGCGCAGCGCCTGATCACGATGGCTCGGAAGTTGTATCTCGACGAGCCGTTCGGTGTGGACCTCAAGGAGACGGTCTACGCGTTGGATGCTACGACCATCGATCTTTGCCTGTCGGTATTTCCGTGGGCGCCGTTTCGCACAACGAAGGCCGCCGTGAAGCTGCACACGCTGCTCGATCTGCGCGGCAATATCCCGACATTTATCCATATCAGCGACGGCAAGATGCACGAGGTCAATATCCTCGACCGGTTGCTGCCCGAGGCCGGCGCTTTCTACGTCATGGATCGGGGATACCTGGATTTCGAGAGGCTCTGTCGCCTTCATACCGCGGGCAGCTTCTTCGTGACCCGCGGCAAGTCGAACCTCAAGGCTCAGCGTCGCTATTCGCGGCCCGTGGATCGCAGTACCGGCCTCATCTGCGATCAGACGATCGTCCTGACGGGCTTCTACTCCAGCCAGAACTTCGACACACCGCTCCGTCGCATCCGATTCAACGACCCAAAGACCGGCAAGCGGCTGGTGTTCCTGACGAACAACTTCGTCTTGCCGGCGCTGACGATCACCGAGCTGTACCGCTGCCGATGGCAGGTCGAGCTCTTCTTCAAGTGGATCAAGCAGCATCTTCGGATCAAGCAGTTTTACGGCACGACCGAGAATGCCGTAAAGACGCAGATCTGGACCGCCGTCTCGACCTACGTACTCGTCGCCATCGTCAAAAAGCGATTGAAGATCCAAGCCAGCCTCTACGAAATGCTACAGATCCTGAGCCTGACCATGTTCGAGCAAACCCCTTTGAATACGCTGTTTTCTCAAATCCGTGCCGGTCAAAATGACGCCGACGCGCCCAACCAGATGATTTTGTTCCACTAACATCCGGACACTACTGCAATCACACGATTGTTGACATCAGTGAGCTTCGCTATGTAGTGCCGGGTTTGACGATTTCGTACTCCGCCGGCATCAACGCCAGCAACTTGATCGCGATCCGAGGCGTGTCGGGACTGCCGAGCCCGATCGGCACAAGTCAAGCGACCGCTGTCTACCTGGACGGCGTTTATCTATCTCGGCCGAACGCGGCTTTCTTCTCACTTGACGACGTCGAGCGTGTCGAGGTGCTGCGCGGACCGCAAGGAACGTTGTACGGCCGAAACGCAACGGCGGGAGCAATCAACATCATCACCCGGCTTCCCGGCGATACGCTCCGGGGTGGGGCCAACGTTTCCTACGGAAACTTCAACACGGTCCAGGCGCGCGGTTCAATCAGCGGACCGTTGGCGGAAGGCTTTTCGGCCGGGCTGTCGGGCAGCTATGACGAGCACGACGGTTATTTCGAAAACACCGTGACCGGCAATGATTTCGGTGATCGAAAGAGCTATACAGTGCGCGGCACGACCCGCTACGTGAATTCAGATGAATCACTTTCGGCGGTCGTCAGCGCCGACTACAGCAAGTCCGACCGTCAGGACGCCTTTCGAAACGTGTATGCGGGGCCGGTTTACGTCGGGATCGGTGACCCTGATAAGATTGCAATCGATGCCGTTTCCGAGGGTCTCGCGGGCTCTTATACGAAGTCCGGTGGCGTTGCGCTGACGATCAATTACTCGGTCAATGACTCGGTCGACCTGGTCTCGGTGACTTCCTATCGTGAAGTCGAGGCCTCCGACAATTACGACCTCGACGGCACTCCAGCGCCGGCGATTTTTACGCGCTCGTTCAACACCAGCGATACGTTCAACCAGGAGTTGCGTGCAGTCTATTCGACCGATCGGCTTCATGTGACGGCCGGTGCCAACTACTTCACCGAAGACGCGACCTACGCACTCGCTCCGTTCGGCCCCCCGAGGGCCACCTACGCGCTGACTGCACCTGCCAACACGTCGGATCTGGCGGCGTATGCGATTTTCGGGCAGATCGAGTACGACGTGACCCCGACCGTCACGTTGGTAGGGGGGTTGCGCTACAACTCGGAGCAACGCGATTTCGTCGTCGACTATACGGGCGCCCCGATTCCAGGCCGTCGGACCACGGGCCGCATCGATGACGACGTCGTGATTCCGTCGGGCGGCGTGAACTGGCAACTGTCGCCGGACGTTCTTGTTTATGGAAAGGTCAGTCGCGGCTATCAGGCTCCTGGGTTCAACGCCCAGCCCGGTGCTGCTGCGACGGTGCCGAACACCTTCGATGCGGAAGAAATGACGGCCTATGAGATGGGTATCAAGTCCCAATTCGTGGACCGCAGGGTCACCCTCAACGCAGCCGGCTTCTGGTATGACTACTCCGATCTGCAGGTGCGCAACACCATCGGCCTCGGCCTGACAAGTATCAGCAATGCGGGCGCGGCAACAGTCGAGGGCGTCGAACTCACCCTGAGTGGCCTCGTCACGGATAGCCTGACATTGTCGGGCCAGGTCACGTACTTGAACGCGGAGTATGACGACTTCTGCGAGGCCATCTCCGGCGGCACGCCACTCAATGGCGATCCGCTGTGCAGCACCCCGACGTACGCAGACAGGGTCGGGAAACCGCTTGAATTTGGCGCCCGAGTGGTCAGGCGGCGTAAGCCTCGACTACCGCACGCGGGTCGCCGATGCTGGGGAGTTGTCCTTCAACTTGGGCTATGCGTGGGAAGACACTTCCTACTTCACCGCTGCGAACGAAGCCATCGTCAGCACGGGCGGTTGGGAACGGATGGACGGGCGTGTCGGCTTTGCGTTGAACGACGGCCTGGAGGTCTATCTCTACGGCAAGAACCTGACCGACGAACGATACGTCGGCCTCGCGCTCCGTGGACTGCCGACGCTCGCGCCAAGTCTCGTCAGCGATCCTCGTACCTACGGGCTGGGAGTTCGCTATCGGTTCTAACCCATTACCGCACCAATCGGCCCCCCTGCGCGTGGGCTCGCGGGGTCATCCGAATGCAAGTCTTGCCGCTCACCGGCTGGGCATTTGCTGCGTGAGGCGAACGTTTGCGTGGCATTCAAGGAGAAGCGAGGATGTTGCGCCTATTCCATTGTCCGGGTTCTTGCTCGCTCGCGTCACTGATCGCACTGGAGGAGGCGGGTGCCTCGTTCGAGAAGGTGGTCGTCAATCTGGTCGCGGGCGAACAGAACACGCCGGAGTTTCTTGCGGTGAACCCCAAGGGCCGGGTTCCGGCTCTTGCCACCGATCGCGGCGTACTGACCGAGAGTCCCGCGATCCTGACCTTCATCGCGCAGTCATTTCCCGAGGCCGGGTTGGCTCCACTGGACGATCCGTTTTCATTGGCCCGGATGAATTCCTTCAACGCGTTCATCGCCAGCTCACTTCAGCCGGCGTTCGGTCCGTTCGGGCGACCGCAACGCTACAGTGACGAAGTTGCGGCTCATGACGGTCTCAAGCGAAAAGCACTGGAAAACGTGTGCGTTCATCTGGGCCTGATCGAGCACGAGCTGCTCGATGGTCCTTGGGTCTTGGGCAACCAATTCAGTCTGGCCGACGGCTACCTTTTCGCCTTCTCAGCGCTCATCGGCCGACTAAACCTGGACCCGACGCAATACCCCGGAATCCTTGAGCACAAAGGGCGTACGGAAAGTCGCCCAGCCGTGAAGCGGGCACTGGCATAGCTGGATCAGGCCGGAGGAAGACGCATGAAACTGTATACCTTCATCGACCACGGCGTCGAGCGCATCGGAGCGGAAGCGGCGGACGGCGGCATGGTCGACCTAGCGGCAGCGAGCGGCGATGCCGCCTACTTCTCGAGCATGCAGGCCATGATCGAGGGAGGGCGTGAAGCGTTGGCTCATGCTTACCGATCTGGCCGCGCCACCCAGGAACGCAATCCGCACCCTGGCTGGGTTAAAGATCGCGGCTCCGATCCCGCGTCCCCGCAAACTCCGTGGATGCTCGACGTTCGAGAAGCACGCGCGACAGTCAGCCGAAGGCGTCGCACGCCGGCTCGCAGCTGGCGCACGGGATCCCGAGGCAGCCTTCAAGGAAAAGCTGAGGGCACTCAATCTCGACAACTTCCCCCGCCGGGTTGGTATGAGACACCAGGTTACTACCTGATGGATGTGGATTGCATCGTCGGCACCGATACGCTCGTGTCCTGGCCCGCCTATTCGGACTGGATTGACTATGAGCTCGAAATCGTTGCAGTGATCGGTCGTGGCGGTAAGGACATTGCGCGAGAGAATGCATACGAGCACATCTTTGGCTACACGCTCGTCAACGACCTGAGTGCTCGCGATGCGCAGCTCAAAGCCATGGCAACCGGGCTGGGCCCGGCCAAGGGCAAAGACTTCGACGGGTCAAACGTAATGGGACCGTGCATCGTGACGGCTGACGAGATTCCGGACCCTTACGCGCTGTCTGCGCACGTGCTGGTCAATGGGGAGCGATGGTCCTCGAGCGACGGGCAGGAGGCCCAATTTCGCTTCGACCAATGTATCGCCTATGCCAGCCAGGCCCAGACTATCCGTCCGGGCGAGATGATCTCAACCGGCACGCTGCCCAGTTGCTCGTCGCTGGAGCTCGTGAGAACGGTGAGACGCGGCGACGTGATCGACTTCGACGTTCAGCAGATTGGGACGTTGCGAACCCGGATCAGCTGACCGGCCGATACGAGCATGCATCGCTAGTCGCAATTCGCTGCACCGCAGTCGTGAATCGACGGAAGCTCAGCCGAATCTACCTACCGACTTGATCAAGTGCGGATCGGATAGACGGGCCTTCTTGAGTAGGGGGTCAGCCTCGAATGCCTTCCGGACTGCCTCGCAGTATTTTTCCATCTCGGACCTCGCCAATTCGGGCGAGTGACTACTGATGGCCCTGAAAATGGCCCTGCGCAGGGGCTGGACCTTTTCGATGCGCGCTCGCAGGAAAGACACGCGTCGCGTTTCAATCAGTTCAGTCTGCAAGCTGACCATCAGTTTGGAGAGAAATATTTCGAGCGTACAGATCAACGGATGGTTGGAGGCCGATGACAATGCTTCCTGGTGGGCGAGCAGCCGCTGGTATAGATCCTCGGACTCGGTGACTTCAGCGAGTCGATCGAGCGAATCGAGCGTTGACTCGATGGCTTGCAGTTGTTCGTCGGTCGCCGTCTTTGCAGCAAGCGCCGCCGATTCGATTCCGAGAATCTTCCGGACGGCCTGGACCTGCAGCAAGGTCACGCCTTCCAGCTGCAGCAGGGTCAGGAGCGCCGAACCGAGAGCCTGTCGGCCGTGTCCGCTGACATACGTCCCGCTGCCGTGTCGGACTTCGACAAGGCCGATCATTTCGAGTGCGCGTAGAGCCTCGCGCATCGTCGGCTGGCTGACGCCGTAGTCGGTGGCGAGCTGTTGCTCAGAAGACATTCTGTCGCCGCGTCGGAAACGGCCGGCAACGATGTCTTGCCGTAGCGATTCGATGATTTCGTCGGTGACCTTCACCTTGGCTACGCGCGACGAGCGGGCTAGAACTCTTGTTTTGCTCATGACCGAAGTATATCGCGCGTCCTCATGTGGCAGCGAAAGATCGGCCTAGCGGACGATTCCCTTGGATCAGCCCGTCACCGTCGTCGATGCCGACCCGCTCGCGGAAGATGTGGTTGGCCACAAAATCGATCTATTCACGTCGTCCAGGCGGGTCTTGCCACAGAAGGCCATGCTTAGATCGAGTTCCCGCGCAATCAGTTGCAGGCAACGGGTAACGCCCGCTTCCCCCATCGCGCCGACGCCATAGGCATACGAGCGTCCGATCATGGTGCCTCGCGCACCCAGGGCGCACGTCTTGAGTACGTCCTGTCCCGAGTTGATGCCGCCATCCATCCAGACTTCAATGCGATCCCCCACCGCGCCCACAATTTCTTCGAGGACCTCGATGGATGAAGGCGCACCGTCCAACTGGCGCCCGCCATGGTTGCTAACGACGACTGCATCGGCACCGCTACTGGCAGCGAGACGGGCATCCTCAACGTCCATGATTCCCTTCAGGATCAGCGGGCCATCCCAGAGTTGCCTCATCCAGGTTACGTCGTCCCAGGTCAGGCTTGGGTCGAATTGCCGAGAGGTCCATTCCGACAGGGATTGCATGTCCTTCACTCCCTCCACATGGCCCACGATATTGCCAAATCCGCGACGCTTGGTGCCCAGCATCCCCAGACACCAACGTGGTTTCGATGCCATGTTGAGTCAGTAGTGTCCGGACGTTAGTGGCGGACGTCCTTGTGGCGCTAAACGGGATCTGGGATCTGTTTAGGATAACTCGTGATTTTCGCGGTCTTGGTCTCGATTTCGACTTCGGCAAGCACCAGTGCGAACCCGCTGAAGACCCTGTTCGCGGACGTCTCCTGTGCACCTCCGGCAAGCTGGTTTTCGCACAGTTGACGAGCCATCTGCCGCTGTCGACGTTTCGTCGCTGCGTGATGGCTGTACGGTCGGCGAGCACAAGGTCAAGAGCTTCTCCTGTCTCGAGTCCAGTTCCTCTGGCTCGAGGTGGTCCTTCGCGCAGTCGACCTACCGCGAGAGCCTTCGCGACATCGAGGCCATGTCTTCGGGCGCAGAACGGACAAGCTTCCTCACTCGCGGGGATACCGCAGGCCGGATCCCTTGTTCAGCACGCTCCGCGGACTTTGCCGAACGAGACGCGCCGACTGGCGCATCCACGCCGCCTTCGCGCAGCGCCTGACCACGATGGCTCGGAAGTCGTGATTGCGCTCGACGAGCCGTCCGGTGTGCGATCTCCAATGCCCGTCAGATCTGTCCCGGGTCTACCTCGTTGGCCACGACCTATCGACCGCTTGTTGCCTGGTCGGTTGATTTCCGTGGGCGCTGTTTCGCATAATTGAAGCCGCGGTTGCGCACGTCTCGATCTGCGCGGCACCATCCGGACCCTTCTCCAGCACCGCAGCGACGGCAAGATGCACGAGGGGATCGCTGATGATTGCATGGTCTGCGATCAGGGTGATGTCGCAAAAGACCGCATATTCCGTATGCGGACCCGGGCCGTTGATCACGCCGATCGTCGGCTGCTCCAATCCGACCAGCGCTTCGATCGTACGACAACCATCGTAGTACTCCAGGTCGTAGCGTTCCTCAGGAGTCAGCGGACCGCGTGCCGGATCGGGTGGATTGAAGGTGCCCATGTAGTTGTGGCCAGATCCGCCAAGGATCAGCACGTCGATGTCCGGATCCTGGTGCACGTCCATACAAAGTTGACCGATGCCCTTGTGCGGGCCGCGCCCCCACAGCATTCCCTTGCCGTCGGTATGCCATCGCGCGGTCAGGACCCCGTTGTCGGTCTTGTCGGAAGAAGTAGTTGTTCTTAAAGCGAGGGCGTACTCCTCGAACTTGCGGTACCGGGATGGCAGGATCGTAGCCCGGAACATCTTTGAACGACATGTTTCCCCCTGATCAGGTTGCTTGAAGCTCTGTGGAGTCGACGCTCCCAATAACCGTTCGTTTCGCTCGGCGACACTCGCGCCCACGACGCATCGGCACTGTACGCAAACGAGAACGAAAGAGGTCTGGCCACAAAGTCACCAGATGACTTATAGTAAACGAAGCGTATCCTGTCAACCTGCTGCAGATCGCAGTGCACCGTCCGCACACGGGGTGTACCTCAAGCAGCGCCGCTTGGAGGAAGCACATGAAACGGAAGTTATCTTCTCCTGGCGATGCCCTCGCTACGAACGACGCGCAGCGATGGGCGGAGTCACTGGTGGCCGCACGCGCGAATCGCAGCGGCGTTGACCCTCACGCCAACGCTCGCACCGCCGGTATTGAGCATGGCTATGAGGTCCAGCGGCTGCACATCGACGAACTGCTCCGCCAATTCGGCGGCAAGGTGATCGGGACGAAGCTTGCAGGCGGGGATCCCGTGGCCATGGCTGCATTAGGTCTTTCCGGTCCTTTCCGTGGCCCAATCCTCTCGGCCTTCACTCACGACAGCGGGGCGTGCCTTCGACGGGGGGACTTCTTCATATGCTTTGTCGAGGCGGAGATCGGCTTACTGATTGGCAACGATATCGTCGCCACGGCGATTCCACCGGAAAGCGAGGCGCTCGTACACTCCATTGAAGAGATCATTCCCTGCATCGAGATTGCCGATTCACGCCACGTTGACTATCTGGCGTGTCCGCCGGCGGCGGTCCTGGCCGACCTGGCATTCGCAGGCGCATGGATCCGGGGCCGCTCCGTCAAAGATTGGAAGCAATTCGATTTGAGCGCGCTGGAAGTGCGGCTGCTCGCGAATGGGCAGGAAGTCCGCACTGGCGTTGGATCGCGCGCGTCGGGTAACCCGATCGACGCATTGCGGGCGATGGTGGCAGATCTCGGTCGGTCCGGCCAAGCGCTGCGCGCCGGGCAGATCGGGAGTACAGGAACCTACACGTTGCCCTATCCGGTGAAGGCAGGAGAGTCGATCTCTGCCGACTTCGGTCCGCTAGGAACAGTCGAGGTGGCCTTTAGTTGAGCCAACGAGCAAGTGCGTCCGCACCGTGGACGCGATGCTGCTCTACTTGCGGTCGTCAGCGAAGTGACCGGCGGGTGGCGCGTCGACCTGTTGACCCAGACATGAGGGAGTCGATATGGATCCAAGGGATCAGCGGTCGCCGGGCACTCGTATGCGGCGCCAGCAAAGGTCTTGGTCGAGCCTGCGCGGAAGCGCTGGCGCGTGAGGGCGTTGCCGTGACGATAGTGGCACGCCGTGAAATGGAACTGCGGCAAGCTGCCGAGGAGATCGCCAGCGCAACGTGCACCCGCGTCCAGTATGTGGCATGCGACATAGCGACCGAAGAAGGCCGGTTTGCTGCACTCGCCGTCCTGCCGGATCCGGACATCCTGGTAACGAATGCAGGCGGACCGCCACCGGGGGATTTTCGTCATTGGACCCGCGACGACTGGATTGCCGCGCTCGATGCGAACATGCTGGCTCCGATCGCATTGATGCGGGCTACGGTGGACTGCATGATTCAGCGTCGATTTGGTCGGGTTCTAAACATCACCTCCGCGGCAGTAAAGGCGCCCATCGATGTCCTGGGACTTTCGAACGGAGCTCGTTCTGGACTGACCGGCTTCGTTGCTGGTCTGGCGCGTAAGACGGTGCGACACAACGTCACGATCAACAACTTGCTGCCGGGGTACTTCGAAACGGACCGCATTGCCGGGGTTTTCGCGGCACGCGCGCAGGCAACCGGTCTAGCGACGGATGCGGTCCGTCACGATGAACTCAAGCTCGCGCCAGCAGGGCGCTTCGGTGATCCCGCCGAGTTCGGGGCTGCCTGTGCTTTTTTGGCGAGCGCGCACGCCGGCTATATAACAGGCCAGAACCTGCTAATGGACGGTGGCTTGTATCCCGGCACGTTCTGACGGGTCGGATCACCGCGTCCCGCGGGTCAACTGATGGTTCGGGCGGGGCGTTGCCGGTGTACGGCAGGAGCGATGTATCGCCAGAGTCCCTGCAGGAAAAGCAGGTCGGTGGTCGCGGAGCGTTGGCGCACTGGCAGAATCGCTTGGTATTCGGGCGAGTTGTACCAAGTCAGCGCAGCTGTCATGTCTGAGAATTCGAGCAGCAGAACTCGATTCGGCCGGTATCCGCCTTCCTTGACGTCGACAGCACCGCCACGGACGAGGAAGCGTCCGCCATAGGCCTCGATGATGGCCAGAGTGCGACTGCGATACTGGTCGTACTCGACTGGATCCGTGACTTCAACGTTGGCAAAGCAATATGCAGTCATGATGGACAGTTCCTTAGTGGCGATATAGGACGATCGGTTGCAGCAGTCGCAGAATTGTCTGCATCAAGAGTTGCGGCGACCCGGGATGGATGACGTCTGGACTTCTGCCCGGTCGCAAGCAGGTGAGTGATCCGGGCCGGTCCGCGGGCCGTTTATTGACTTTCCGATCCAGACGGGTATCTTGGCGTAAGTTATCAGGTGACTTGGTCGGCCGTCTACGCCGGAGGGGCAAAATGAAGGACGTTAGCGAAGAAGCTCGAGGCACCGACCTCCCGATTCGCAAGGGCGGGCTGGACACAGACGCATTGGGTCGTCTCGACGCCTGCATCCAGCGCTATATCGACAATGGCGACCACTTCGGTGCCTCTATTGTCGTAGCGCGCGGTGGCGTAGTGGCACACCGACGTTCCTTCGGCACTTCCGCGCCGGGGCGGCCAGCCGCCGAAGACGATCTGTTCTGCGCCATGTCACTTACAAAGTCCTTCACGGCCGCGCTGGTGCTCCGTGCCATCGACCAGGGGAGGTTCACGCTCGACACGCGAGTCGCGGAAATAGTTCCGGTGTTCGCCTCCGGTGGCAAGCAGAACGTGACGGTCCGGCAGTTGCTGAATCACACCGGTGGCGCATACGCCAGCATTCTCCCGGCGCCGCCTTCGTTGCAGCCGATGGAACTCGGCGATCTGGCGAAAACATCGGCAGCGTTCAGCGCGATGCCGGCGGCTTACGCCCCAGGTACCCGTTGTGTCTACTCGCCACTCGCGGGCATCGGCGTGCTCGGCCACATGCTTGTGCTTACCGATCCCGCCAAGCGGTCTTTCCGCGACATTGCGCGCGAGGACCTGTTCGAACCGCTCGGCATGGTCGACACGCGGTTTGGAGGTCCAAAGAACGAACCTCGTCGTGTGCCGATGTCGTACACGCCGAAGTTGTCCAATCCCGGACCGGAGGCTCTGGCCAAGTACTTGGATGCACTTTTCGACGAGCCATCGGAGGTGCCTGCCGGCAACGCCTTCACGACTGTCGACGATGTGTTCCGGTTCGCCGAAGTGCTGCGTCTCCGTGGTGACAATGGCAAATTCAGGCTGATGTCCCAAGCCTTGTGCGACTACGGCACCCAGAACCACACCGGTGACATGAAAAGCGCAGCCTGGGACTTTTACACCGAGGCGCATGGGCTGCCTGAGTTCCCGGCCAACTTTTCGCTCCTTGGTGGTTACTCACGCGGTACGGGGCATCACATGACCGGGGCGGGGTGCACCGCCTCGGCGAGAGCGTTCTATGCAGTCGGCGGCGGATCGACGATGTACATGGTGGATCCCGCGCGGGACCTGACGTTCGTCTTCCTGAGCGCAGGATTCATCGACGGACTGGCCCACCTCCAGCGACTGTGCCGCCTGAGCGATCTGGCGCTGGCGGCTTGCGTCGACTGAGATACGAGCAGGTCGTGGCGCTTCGATGAGCCTGCAAGACAAGACGCTGTTCATCACGGGCGCAAGCCGCGGCATCGGGCTCGCCATTGCGCTGCGCGCGGCCAGAGACGGCGCGAACGTCGTCGTGGCGGCTAAGACGGCGGCCCCGCATCCTAAACTGCCGGGCACGATCTTCAGCGCGGCCGAGCAGATCGAACAGGCAGGCGGTCGCGCGCTTCCGGTTGTGGTCGACGTGCGCGACGAAGCATCCGTGCGAGCAGCACTCGATGCGACCGTGGAACGCTTCGGCGGCGTCGACATATGCGTCAACAACGCGTCTGCCATCAGCCTGACCGGCACGCTCGAGACGGAGATGAAGCGCTACGACTTGATGCACCAGGTCAACGGACGCGGCGCGTTCCTCGTCTCGCGCTTGTGCATCCCATACCTCCGTAAATCTGCAAATCCACACGTGCTGACTCTCAGTCCGCCGCTCGATCTCCGTCCCCAGTGGTTTGCCGCTCATGCGGCATACACGGCGTCCAAGTACGTGATGAGCCTTTATATGTTGGCGATGGCCGCCGAGTTCCGGCACGACGGTATTGCTTGCAACAGTCTTTGGCCGCGGACGACCATCGCGACGTCGGCGGTCAAGTTCGTCGTCGGCAACGACGACACGATGACGCGATCTCGCAAGCCGGCGATCATGGCCGACGCGGCTCATGCGATCTGCAGCCGACCTGCACGTTCGTGCACGGGACGCTTTTTCCTGGATGACGAGGTTCTCTGGGAGGAAGGGGTGCGCGATTTCAGTGCCTATGCGTGCGACCCCTCGGCGGAGTTGGCAGTGGATCTCTTTGTGGATCCAATGGCGCCGGCACCGCCGGGTGTTCGCGTGGTTTGAACAGGATCGTCATGTAGCCATGCAGTCCCTGAACTCTGGACGAAAGCCCGGACGTCCAATCGGTGGCGACGCGGCGGTCCGAAACGTGCTGCTGATGCGCGCCAGGGAGCTGTTCCTGCGGCACGGCTTCCACGACGTCAGCACACGCCGAATTGCGAACGCAGCCGGCACCACGCCGGCGACCATTCGGTATCACTTCGGCGACAAAATGGGCTTGTATCGGGTCATGATCGAGTCGGCCGTTCAACCTTTCATTGAGGACGTGCAGCGTCTCGCGAGCGGCGAGGATGCCGAGACGACTGATCTCGAAGCATTGATTCGCGCGTACATAACGATGGTAGCCGACAATCCATGGTTTCCAATGCTTCTCGTTCGGGAGGCGTTCGCGCAGGAAGGCCCGATGCGTACCGAATTGGTCGAGCGCTTTGCATGGCGGATTGCGCCGGCGCTGGCTGCTGTCCTGCACCGCGAGCGGGCGCAGGGCAGGCTACGGCCCGACCTCGATTTGACCAGTGCAGCAGTGTCACTGCTGGGCCTTTGCGTTTTTCCGTTCCTGTCGTTACCAATCACAGGGCCTCTGCTCGGCTTCCGGCCTGACGGTGACGACCTGCAACGCTTCATCCGCCACACGGCGCAGTTGTTTCGCGAAGGTGTCGCTGCCCGTCCGGAGAAGGACCGCCTACTTTCTCTTGATGCGCGAGGTAACCGACCGTGACTGGGATTCTCACCTCGGTTTGCGAGGGCGACCTGCTGTGGACGCCGCGCGCCGACTTCGCCGCCGCCGCGAACGTGACCCATTATCAAGCCTGGCTCGAGCGCACGCGCGGACGGGCTGCCTCCAGCTACGACGAACTATGGCAGTGGTCCGTCGACGATCCAGAGGCGTTCTGGGGCTCGTTGTGGGAGTACTTCGATGTTCTGAGCAGCGAGCCATACCGGAGCGTGCTCAGCGACCGCAGTATGCCCGGCTGCCGGTGGTTCGAGGGTAGTCTTGTCAACTACACGGAGCACCTGCTGCGACACGAGTCAGTCGCTTCCCCGACGGGGTCGCGGTCCTGCATGCGACTGAGACTCAGCAGCTGGCAAGCGTGACCTGGCATGAGCTTGGGTCGCAGGTCAGAATCCTTGCGACGCGCATGCGCGCCCTCGGCATCCGTCCGGGCGACCGCGTTGTGTCGTACATGCCGAACGTGCCTGCCACAGTCGTCGCAATGATGGCCACGACCGCGATCGGTGCGGTGTGGTCATCGGCGGCACCGGAGTTTGGCGTCAGCACCGTCGTCGACCGCTTCGCCCAGATCGCCCCGACGCTTCTGTTCGCGGCGGACGGCTATCGCTTCGGCGGGCGGACCTTCCCGCGCGGTGCGGAGGTGGGGGAGATACTGGCAGCGCTGCCCTCGCTTCGGCACGTGGTCTGGCTGCCGCAACTCGGCGAGGCTGCGCCGCCACCCGCCGATCCGCGCGTGATCGCGTGTCACGACATGGTCGCGGGTCCCGCGATTGCGCGTAGGTATTCAGTACGAGCGGGTGGGCTGCGAGCACCCGCTCTGGATCGTGTTTTCTTCGGGCACCACCGGCCTGCGGAAGCCGATCGTGCACGGCCACGTCGGCGTGCTGATGGAGCACCTCAAGCTCGTCAGCCTGCACATGAACCTGCGACGGGGCAGCCGTCTACTGTTCTATACAACCACCGGCTGGATGATGTGGAACATCGTCATTGCAGCGTTCCACGCGGGCGCCGTTGCAGTGCTCTACGACGGCAATCCGTTGTACCCAGGGCCGGACCGGCTCTGGCAGTTGGCGCGAGTGCTCGGGTTCCGTCCCCGTCACCCGCGCCGGTTGGGCGTGCAGCGAGTTCCGCTGTCTCCAACCCTGCCTCGAGCTCGTGCGCAGCTTCTTTCGCCACAGTGGCCTCCGTGTTATCCGAATCACTGAGGATCAGTAAAGGCGGAGCATGTCGCGATCACAAGGACGGACGACATCCGCTGCCCGCCACCCGAACAACGGCAATGACCTTGTCATGGGTCCCGCGATGCCTGTATGGCAGAAGCCAATAGCTATATCCCTTTTGCGGAATGGGCAACAAGGGAAGCCATCATGTAGCTTACGGCTCAAAGTTAGACCACCTCTCGTGCGTGCCTGAGCCGGACGAGAGTACAGGGCAGGTACACGATGGAGCCCCGCGCATCATGAGGCGGAATAGATGTGCCGCGCCAGGTAGGCGGCCGATCATAGTGGATCACATTTGTCAGTGCGATCGCCGATGAGGCGCTCGGCTCCACCGTCACTCACATCTAGCGGTCGCTCGACAAGGGTCATCTCACAGCGACGCAGACGCTTAGCTCCTCACGCCGCCTGCCGTCACGCCGGCAGGCGTCGTAGGTGATCGCCTTTTGTAGGGAGCTTCTGGCGAGCTCCACGTCAGGTTCGAATTGTACGGTTCATTAACGAGGCATGAGGGATGACACACAGCAAACCAACACTGCGGCTGATCAGGCAATCCACTGCTCTGGCGGCGCTGGTTCTTTCGGGCATGAATGCCTCGCCCGCCGCAGAGGCTCAGGAGCCGGTCGATCCCGCCGCCGCGGCGGCCCGCGATGCCGATACCACAGGCCGATCCAAGACTCAGCTCGAGATGATCGTCGTTACGGCGACTCGGACCGGTGAGACAAACATTCAGGACACGCCCATTGCGATTTCCGCGTTCAGCGCGGATCGTCTGGAGCAGAGCGGTGCCACCAACGTTCAATCGCTCGTGGCGCTCACGCCGAGCCTCCAAATCGCGGAGAATGCCCATTATCCGCAAATATATATTCGCGGCGTCGGCACCAATATCATTCTCGGAAATGCCGACCCCAGCACGACCGTGCACCTGGATGGCGTAGTACATGGCGCGGCCGTACGCGACCTATTCCCAGTTCCTCGATATCGAGCGTGTAGAGGTGCTGCGCGGGCCTCAGGAGTGCTCTTTGGCCGCAATTCGGCCGGCGGCACAATCAATGTGATTACGCGAGACCCGAGCAACGAGTTCCAGGGAAAGGCTCTGATCACACTTGGTAACGAAAATTCACGCCAGGTTTCAGCGGTGATCAGCGGTCCTTTGGCAGGCAGCCTCTTAGGTTCGCTCGCCGGAATCTATTCGAAGCGTGACGGCCTGATCGAGAAATATCGTTGCCGGGAATGAGGTTTCAGCAGCGACGACACGCTAGCGGTCCGGGCAAGCTGCGCCTGAATTTGTCGGACCGGTTTAGCTTCACGCTTGCTGGGGACTACAGCGACAACGATGGGATTCCGGCGCTGAATTCCAAGATTATTGCCGTCCGGCCCGGCTTTACCCTGCCCCTGAACACCGATGTTTTGTCGAATGCCTACCGAGCGTCCACAGACTATCCAGCCTCCGCCAACCTCAGAAACGCAGGAGTCTCGCTGAACGCAGAGGTTAAGGTCCTCGACGATGTCTCTCTGCAGTCGATTACCGCATATCGTGACAACAGGGCCCAAAATACCCTTGATACTGACGGTACGGAACTCCGATTGCGCGAGTCCGCAATAATAGAAACTCAGGATCAGTTTACACAGGAGATACTGGCAAATTTCAGCAATTCTCGTCTGAAGGCTGTTGTTGGTCTTTTCTACCTTGAAGAGAATGTCGACACGTGTTGTACGGTCAATACCGTGTTGGCCAACCAGCAGCTGGTCCTCTTGCCGGAAATGAGCACCAAGAGCTATTCCGCGTTTGGCAACGCGCGACCTTCAATATCACCGATCGTCTGTCGGCGAGCGCCGGGGCCCGCTATGTGAACGACGAGAAGACATTGGCCCAGGACCTCTCGGGAGTTGTTCTGTCAACGGGTGTTGCCGCGGCCCGTCTTGTGGTTAACGACAAAGAGACAGCCGACGCGTGGACGCCGAAGTTCGGGGTGGAATACAAGATCAGTCCCGACGTCATGGTGTATGCCTCCGCGAGCAAGGGTTTCAAAAGCGGCGGCCTGAATGCGAGCGCAACGCGTGTCGGCACTGGATATGACCCGGAAACTCTCTGGGCGTACGAATTGGGCGTGAAATCCGGTTTGTTCGATGAGCGGCTCCGTCTTAACGCCGCCGCTTTCCACTATGACTATGAGGACCTGCAGGTTCAGCAGATCGTTACCGTGCCGGTCCCGGCTCTGGTCATCGCCAATGCGGCCACCGCGAAGATCGATGGAGTTGAAGTCGAGTGGGAGGCTTCGCTGGCCCGCGACTTCCGGATCGGCGGTTTCGCAAACTGGCTGGACGGCACCTCTGGGAATTACACGGCGATTGTCGACGGCCGACCAGCGCCCGCGACAGGAGAGCAGATGATGCAAGCGCCAGAATGGAAGTTTGGCCTTTACGCCGACTATCGGTACGACCTTGGGGTGGTGAGGCCATCTTCGCGTTCAGTGACGCAGCCCGGCAGGACGACCTCAAATTGGTGCCCAGCTTCAATACGCTCCCGGGTGGCGCGGTCAATCCCGCGCTCGAGGACGCGCTCACGCAGGACGCCTACACCCTGGTCAATGCGCGCCTCGGCTACGAGGGCAACGGTGGGAAATGGCGAATTGCGGCTTTCGTACGCAATGCCTTCAACGAAGAGTATTTCGTAGCGGGTGATGCGACTCCACCGCCTGGATATGGCGGGATGCCCGGTGTGCCCCGCACCTATGGCATCGAGTTTGGTCTCGAGTTCTAAGTGACGGCTGGTCATGGGATGGGCGCCGCAGCGCCCATCGTTTACGCATCAAGACGAACCCAAGAGGAAACTTCAGTGCAGAACAAGGCCAGATCAGCCATCGCATTTCTGGCAGGGCTATTGTGCCTCTGCTCGCCCTGGCCGCTCACGGGGAGATTCGAACCGGTGTCTTTGCAGGGCCCGTCATCGGATTGAAATACGAAACGCCCACTTGTCAGGCGTGACCAATGAGAAAGGACAATTTCGGTATCGGGAGGAGAGAGTCGATCACCTTCAGCATCGGCAAACCGGCTTAGGCCGACCAGACTGCACCGCGGGTGACCTTGCGCACTTATTGGACCGCACGTATGGCGACATCGAAAAGTTGAAAGATCCCGAGCTGGTCAATATGGCCCGTTTCGTGCAAACCCTGGACCATGACGGGAATGTCGAAAACGGCGTAACGATTGCTCCCAAGGCGCACGAGATCGTGGGCGATCGCTTCATCAATTTCGGTCAGGTTAATCTGGCTCGAAATGAAGTCTCATTGATGGTGGGGGCAACCGGCGGCACTCGACCCTTTGGCAATCCCAAAGAGGCCGTTGATATGTTCTCCGGCGATCCTGGAGTGCTCCGGCTCCTGGCGGACCTGAATAACACTCGGGGTGTTCACCGCTGCCACGCCGCGGCAGTTGCGCTCGCCCGCGGCAGCCGTCAATGAAGTGCGGCGCAACATTCGCGGCATCATCAAGTCGACGGATGTCAGGATCCCACTGCGCGATGGATCCTACGTCCTGGCGGACGTGTTCCGTCCGGATGACGACGGCAAGTACCCGCCTGTATTAGCTATGACGACCTACGGGAAAGCCTCTAATCGTGGATGTACCTGCAATGCGGCGGATGTGGAAAAGCACGAAACAATCGAGGACGAGTACTTTTCGGGCAATACCGAAGGCGAGCTTTTCGAAAATCATGAGACTGCGGAGACGGCTATTTGGGTGCCCAGGGGTTATGTGGTAGTTCGTATCGACACCCGCGGCACGTGCAACAGCCCGGGGACGCAGGCGGTATTCAGTTACCAAGAGGCCAAAGATTACTCCGATGCCATTGAATGGGCCGCGCAGCAGCCTTGGTCGAACGGTAAAGTGGGGACTTGGGGAATGTCCTATACAGCCATGACTCAGGGCAATGTGGCCCAGCTGCAACCGCCGCACCTGAAGGCGATGGTTGTCATGAGCACCGACATCAACTACTACGAAGAGATGCTGTTTACAGGCGGCATCTACAACCAGGAGTTTCCCGGTTATTGGTGGGTAGGAATGGCCAATGCCCACTGCGGTGAGCGCCCGCGGGTGAACTTTGTTCAAACGGTCAAAGCCAATCCGTTTAACGATCCTGCTCTTTACGGTCCGACGGGCTCATTGTGGCCGAGTCCGGACATGAGCAAAGTGGTCGTGCCGCAATGGATAATGATGCCCCAGACGCACACCGCACATATCCATCAGCTTGGCAGCAGCGAGGCCTACATTCACGCTAACACCAAGGACAAGAAACTGGACGTTGTCGAGAACTGGTTCTTGCCGGCTTATAAGAGTGTCGAGGATCACATCGCGTTCTTCGACCATTGGCTGAAGGCGTCCGAACGGGATTATGGATAAGCCGCCGGTGCGCATGCAGGTGCGCACCGGCAATGGCAACTATTTTCTGCAGCACGAAGCCGAGTGGCCGATCGCACGGACGAAGTACACCCGGCTTTATCTGGATGCCTCGCCTTCGACCTGGGAAGGGGACGGCAAGCGGAAGGATTTCCAGCGTCTGTCCATGAAGCAGCCGGCTGCGGAGAAACGCACGACGTATTCGGCAGAGGTGGACTACGGGGCGCTCGAACCGCGCAGGGCTCTGGGCACCCCCTGCTGGGCAACCGGCACGTCGTTTGTGACAGAGCCCCTGCAGGAAGACATGCTGCTGGCCGGCTACATGAAACTGGGGCTATGGGTTTCCTCGACCAGCACTGATATGGATATCGTCGCTTCGGTGCGCGTCATCGATGACAGGAACCAGGAGATCAACTATTCCGGTCCACCGGTGTTGGCCGACCCCGCTTACTACACATATCCCGTTGGGTTCGGCGCTCTGAAAGCCTCGCATCGCAAGATCGATCCCGCGCGCACGACCGAATACACGGTCAAGCATACTCACTTGAAGGCGGACTATGCGCCCCTGAAAGCCGGTGAGGTCGTTCCCGTTGAGGTGGAGATCTGGCCGAGTACGGCGCTGATCAGGAAGGGGAGTCGCATCCGGCTGGATGTACAGCCCTACAACGGCTGCGGCCATGGTTCCCGATACCAATATGACGCGAGCTGCCACGCGGGGCGGAAAACACCCTCTACACCGGTCCGGATCACCTGAGCTACCTGCAACTGCCGGTCATACCGGCCAAAGGGACCGCCAACCGCCGAATCGCAAGCGAATGACGGCGACGGTAAGTCGACCTCCCCCGTCTGTGAACAGCGATCGGGTTTGGCCGCTGGTGCCGGGCGGGTGAGGTCGGACGTGAAGAGGCGGTTCAGGGAAGGGCAGCCCATCGGGTGCCTCAGGGAATCCGCTCAGGGCGTGGCACTTCTACATTGTTCTATCATCGAGGCGTGAGTTGATCGTCCCCGCGAGATGCGCAGTAATCCTTTTCCTGTCGCTGATGGCCTTCCCCGCTCCCGCGGCTGAACCTGAGAGCGCGACAGGTGCTCGGCTGTCTCGCCGGTGAGATTAAGTACGGCCTACCGGCCGACCGGCGATGCGCTCCATGCCGTTGTCTACGACCACACGATCCCGGAACGCAGAAGACCGCTATGCCTTCAGCGCCGGCAGCGACTGGTCACAGGCCGCCAATCACCTCCGGTGTCGGTCCATCCCTGCATGATGCGACGATGGGTCTGGAGGGCGATCTCTGGTTCTTGAGCATGGCGTCGATTCCCGGCCGCACGATCGGAAAGATCGACGGCGTGACCGGGCGGTTCACTTCCTTCGTCTCCCTGGGAGAGAGGGCAGGCACCAATGGCCGCAGCCACGCGATCATTACTGCGCGGGATGGCACGATCTGGTTCAACCACGCCCGCGGGCCGCAGCTTCTCTTCGGCGAACTGGGTTTCATGGATCCGCGGACTAACGCCACGGGCAGGGTTGCCGGTCCGGAAATCACTGTCAAGCCGGTGATCTCCTCAGCCCCGGCTTTCTCCATGCCACTCACCAAATGGCACGAGATCGTGCTGTTGTGCGTGGTGATTGTCATTAGGAAAATCGCAAGGGAAATCTCATGAGCAATAATCCTGCATCACCGCCGCTGCCTCCGAGTCTTGTGCAGCGGCTCACTCTTGATGCGTTCACGAGGTTCGGGCCCCGCGAGCTGTCTTATGCGCCGGCGCAATCGTTGGTCCCAGGGGCGCGCAGCTACCTCAATGTGCCGTTCGCAATTATTCCCGGATTCCGCGTGCTTCGACTGGACCTTCACGTGCCGGAGAACGCGAAAGGGCCCGTTCCGGTCGTGGTTTTCGCTAGCGGAGGCGCCTGGCTGCTGGTCGTCAAGCACAATAGTCCGTGGATATCGCTCCCGAGCGAGGGGTATGCCGTGGCCTCGGTTGAATACCGGCCCAGCGGCGAAGCGCATTATCCGGCGGCCTTGCATGATCTTAAGGCCGCGGTTCGCTGGTTGCGCGGGAATGCCTCGACGTACGGCGTGGACCCCAACAGGATCGCAGGGTGGGGCAGCTCGGCGGGCGCGCACCTCATGGCCCTGGCTGCGCTCACCCATGGCAATTCCGAGATGGAGGGGCAGATTGGCGATCATCTCGAGCAGTCCAGCCGGCTCTCCGCGGTGATCTCCATCGCCGGGGTGAGCGATTTCCTCACCTTGGCGGAAGATACCGACAATCTTCCTGGCGCGATGGAGAAATTCGGTACGGAAACTTCGCCGGAAACGCGATTGCTCGGGTTCATCCCGGCCAGCTGCCCCAAAGTCGCCGCTCAGGCGAGCCCCGTCACGCACGTCTCGGCGGGCTGCGTTCCGTTCTTTGTCGCCCATGGAGACGCCGACACGCGCCTCGGGATTGGGCAAAGCCGCAGATTGGTCACTGCTCTCAAGGGAGTGGGCGCCGATGTAGAGTATGTCGAAGTGCCTGGGGCCTTCCACAATGGTCCGGAGTTCGACACGCCGGAGTTTTTGGCGCAAGTCATCGCCTTCGTGAAGCGGGTGATTTAGTGTCTTTCAGAACCCACGGTCGCGCGCTGCCGGTTGTGGTCGACGTGCGCGACGAAGCATCCGTGCGAGCAGCACTCGATGCGACCGTGAAACGCTTCGGCGTCGTCGACATATGCGTCAACAATTTGGCGGTCAGCCGAGGCGCGATGTCGAACCCGAATGCCATCGACTTTTGCGTGGACTATGCCGCGGGGAACGCGCCCTCCGCGGCGATTGGGGAAGATCGGAGCGGAGTGGTCTAATGACGCCAAGCACTGCCTTTGGTCAAGCTCGCGATCGCCTGCTAGAGTTGCGCACCGACGCGACGGCCGCATGTCGGAAGTTCGAGTGGCCTGCGCTGGAGCGGTTCAACTGGGTGCGAGACCACTTCGACGTGGTAGCCCAAGATTCCTGCGCGCGGCGCTGCGCGTGGTCGATGATCACGGTGCGGACTCCCACCTGACCTACGCGCAGCTTTCGGCTCGATCAAAGCAAGTCGCGGCGTTTCTCGCCGAACAGCGCATAGGCCGAGGCGACAGGGTGATGGTCATGCTCGGCAACGTCGTGCCGCTCTGGGAGACCACGCTGGCCTGCATGCGGCTCGGCGCCGTCATGATACCGACGACGACGCTGTCGGAGCAGGACGATCTCGCAGACAGGCTCGAGCGCGGGCTCGTCAAGGCTGTCGTGACGAACTCGAAGTATGTCGAGCGCTTTGCAAGACTGCCTAAAGTGCCGGTACGCATCGCCGTGGGCGATTGCGCCAACGATGGCTCGCATACGACGAATCCGCCGGCTTCGCCGCGGAGTTTCCTACAGCGGACACGCGTGCTGACGACCTGCTGCTCCTGTACTTCACCTCGGGCACGACGTCGAAGCCAAAGCTCGTCGGTCATACCCACGCGAGTTATCCCGTCGGCCACCTGTCGACCATGTATTGGCTGGGGCTGCAGCCCGGCGATGTACACCTCAACTTGAGTTCTCCGGGTTGGGCCAAACACGCCTGGTCTTGCGTTTTCGCGCCATGGAACGCCGAAGCCACGGTACTGGCGTATCAATACGAGCGCTTCCGAGCAAAGGATCTGCTCGAGCGAATCGTCACCTGCGGAGTGACGACCTTCTGTGCGCCACCCACCGTCTGGCGAATGTTGATCCAAGAGGACCTCTCTCAGTGGCCCGTGTCGTTGCGCGAAGTATGCAGCGCCGGCGAACCGTTGAACCCGGAGGTGGTCGCGCAAGTGCAGCAGGCTTGGGGCCTGACCATTCGTGACGGGTTTGGGCAGACCGAAACAACGGCGCAGATCGGTAATCCTCCGGGACAACACGTCAAGCGAGGCTCGATGGGGCGCCCACTGCCCGGCTACTCGGTTGTTCTGCTCTCGCCGGATGGTATGCCTTCTGACGAAGGCGAGATCTGTCTGACCTTACGCATCGCCCACTCGGCCTGATGAAGGAGTATGTCGACGATCCGCGCAAGACCGAGGAGGTCATGCGCGACGGTCACTACCACACGGGTGACGTGGCGCGCCGCGACGAGGAAGGTTACGTTACCTACGTGGGCAGGGCCGACGACGTATTCAAGTCCTCGGACTATAGAATCAGTCCGTTCGAATTGGAGAGCGTGCTGCTGGAGCATTCGGCAGTGGTCGAAGCCGCCGTCGTCCCCAGCCCGGATCCCATTCGGCTTTCGGTGCCGAAGGCCTATGTCGTACTGAGCGAGGGCAATGCGCGGACGCCGCAAGCGGGTCAGGTACATCGAATTTCGTGAGCTTCCGAAAACGGTGTCGGGCAAGATTCGTCGCGTCGAACTGCGCAGACATGCCGCGGAGCGGGCGGAGTATCGTGACGACCGAGAATTCCGTGAAGAGGACCTGTTTTCGAGCGGCGCGGGCGGGAGCGTCCAGGGCGTCAAATGAAGCCATCCTATGCAACCGGGAGTTCGCAGCCTCCCCTGATTGAGATCCCGCTTCATGTGGTGCTGGATCGCGCGAGGCAGTTGCACCCCAATCGCATCGCATTGATATCGCGACACCAGGGCATCCGGTGGACCTATTCCGATCTCAGCGAGCGTGTTGATGCGTTGGCCGCCGGACTGCTGTCGCTGGGACTCGATCGCGGCGATCGACTTGGGATCTGGGCGCCCAATGGGGCGGAATGGCTGGTTACGCAGCTCGCCACCGCGAAGGTCGGCATCGTTCTCGTCAACATCAATCCCGCTTATCGTGCCGTCGAGCTTGAGTACGCGCTCAAGAAAGTGGGATGCAAGGCGCTTGTGATGGCGCCTTCGCTCAAGAGCAGCGACTACGTCCAGATGGTTCGAGAACTCGTGCCCGAACTCGCGTCGTCCAGGCCGGGGCAGTTGCAGTCGACCCGTTTTCCGGAGCTGCGCAGCGTCGTGCTTCTGGGTGAGGTTTCTGCAGCGGGCATGTTCTCGTTTGAAGAAGTCTCATCCCGTGCCACTGGGGACCATAGGACACTCGCGCGCGAGATTTCAGCGCGTTTGTCCCAAAACGACCCGATCAACATTCAGTTCACGTCGGGCACGACCGGCTCGCCAAAAGGGGCCACGCTGACGCACCGCAACATCCTGAACAACGGCTTCTTCGTCGGCGAGCAATTGGCGCTGACGCCGGACGACCATGTTCTGCATTCCGGTGCCGCTTTATCACTGCTTCGGGATGGTAATGGGAAACATTGCGTGCTTGACGCACGGATCCACGATCGTATATCCAGCGCCCACGTTCGATCCCCTTGCGACTCTGGAAGCCGTGGCAGAGGAAGCCTGTACAGCGCTCTACGGTGTGCCCGCGATGTTCATCGCCCAGCTGGACCATCCGGAGTTTGCTCGCTTCGACCTTCGCACGCTCCGTACGGGCATCATGGCTGGCGCACCGTGCCCAGTCGAAGTGATGAAGCGGGTGAACACCGACATGCACATGAGTGACATCACGATCGCCTATGGCATGACCGAGACTTCGCACGTATCGACGCAGACGTCGATTGACGATCCGCTGGAGCTTCGAGTTTCGACGGTCGGGCGCGTGCACCCTCACGTCGAGATAAGGATAGTCGATCTGGACGGCAAGACGGTCCCACGCGGCCAGCCGGGCGAATTCTGCACACGCGGCTACTCCGTCATGCAAGGTTACTGGGATGACGAGGCACGCACGCGCGAGGCCATCGACGGAGATGGCTGGATGCGCACCGGCGACTTGGCGACCATGGACGAGGATGGGTACGTCAGGATCGTGGGACGCCTGAAAGACATGATCATCCGCGGCGGAGAGAACGTGTACCCGCGAGAGATCGAGGAGTATCTGCACCGGCACCCCAAGGTGCAAGACGTGCAGGTCTTCGGCGTGCCGGACGAAAGGTACGGCGAAGAGATATGCGCCTGGATTCGTCTACGTGCAGGTGAGGTGGCGACCGAGGTGGAAATCTGCGAGTTTTGCCGCGGGCGTATAGCGCACTTCAAGATTCCGCGGTACGTGCGCTTTGTCGACGAGTTCCCGATGACGGTCACGGGTAAGGCGCAGAAGTACCTGATGCGCAAGCGCATGCAAGAGGAAATCAGGCTGGCGTCCGGCGCGGGCAGACCCTGATGGGGCTGGCACTCCGGTGGTTACTGGGGGAAGAGGGCGATTTGTACACGCGTGATCTGTAAGTGCCCCTACATAGACGGGAGCGGTGCTGCCGCGGGCCACGCCGCGTCATTTCCCCATCTATAGCGATACCCAGAGCCTAAAAATGCAGGGCTTTGCTGCGGAATTCCAGTCTGTAGGTCGTCAGTGCGGGTTTCGCTCGGCGGGACGCGAGGCCGTCTGGTGACGAACGCGCTCCGCGCTGACAGCCCACAAACGAAGTGACCGGCAGTTAACCTCGCGCGGTTGCGGAATCGATTGGCGGTTGCCGCGCTCTGGCCCAGGATCTGCAGATCGAGCGTCAGGACCAGGCGCTGCAGCGTGCGGCTCGGGCGCGTTCGATCAGCCGCTCGATAAAAACACGATCTCGCATGTAGAGCTGAAACCAGAACGGCCGCCTGGTGGCGACTGCAACGTCTTCGATCGAGCAAATACTCATGGTCGACAACGTGAAGGGAATACCGAACCGTTCGGCGGCCCGAACCGCCGGGATCTCACCGTCGGCACGCTGCATTCCGATCAACCCGGTCGGAGCCAAGGCCACGGGCATGGACACATCTTGGCCAGCCATTTTCGTTCGGATTGACCGGTGCTCCGAATTCACAGCCACGCGCTGACGCAGCTTGATCTTTTAAAAATTCGGATTCGTTCGCGCGGTAAGTGCTTTCTGTCCACGAGCCCGAATCCACGTGGTCGTAGAACATGCGGGGGACAAGCCGTTGAGCCAATAGTCGCAGGTCTCGATGCTGGTAATCACGGCCATGTGGCCTCCGGCTGGGGAGTGGATTAGTGCGCGGATCGCGCGTGGTCACACTTCTAGGATCGTCGCTCCCGTGTTCGTGCCGGAGGAGATCGCCCGGTGCGCGAGCGCCGCGTCGCGAAGCGGAAATGCGCAGTGGGTCCTGGCGGTGATTTTCCCGTCCCGCAGCGCCTGCCACAGTCGGTGCGATGCGCCGAGGAGTTGGTCCGAGGTGGCTATGAAAGACATCAATCCGGGTTGCGTGAGCACCAGCGAGCCCCTGCGAGCCAGATTGTCGAGCGTGAACGGCTGGACCGGGCCGGAAGAAGCACCGAACGCGACCATCAGGCCACGGGCTCTCAGGCAATCGAGCGACGCCATGAATGTGTCCTTACCGATGGAGTCATACACGACCGGAAGCTTTGCCCCGTCGGTTATCTCCAGCACCCGCTGAACGACATTTTCGCGGCCGCGGACGATTACGTGAGTGCAGCCGCTATCCCGTGCGAACGCAACCTTGTCGTCGGTGGAAACCGTGCCGATCACAGTCGCGCTCATCGCGGACGCCCATTGACTCAGCAGTGATCCGACCCCACCGGCAGCGGAATGGACGAGAATCGTGTCTCCTGTCTGCACGGCATGGACGTCATGCAGCAGATAACCGGCCGTTAGCCCCTTTGCTGACCAGCGCGGCCGCCGTCCAATCGTCGATGTCAGCTGGCAGCTTGATCGCGCGTTCCGCAGGGAATCAGTCGCTGTTGCGTGTAAGCTCCGAAGCAGCATCGTAGCACGCAACCCGGTCTCCCGAGAAAACCCGAGCACGCCGGCACCGGTCTCCTCGACGACGCCGACCCCGTCCACGCCAAGAATGGCTGGAAGCGTCACCGGATAGGCGCCGGAGCGCTGCAATACGTCTGCATAGTTGACGCCTACGGCGGTCTGGCGCAGTTTGAGTTGGCCAGGCCCTGGCGCAGAGGCTTCGACTTCGGTCCAGACGAGCACTTCCGGCCCGCCGGGGCTCCGCATTATCACTGCATGATTCATGTGCCGGTGCACGCTATCTCTTGGTTTCGATGCCCATTCTCTTCAGGTAGTCGAACCTCTGCCGATACGTGATGGCCCGCGGTATCGGCGGATGCAGCGAACATCTCGCTGCCGAACCCGTGTCGGAGTTTAATCGCCTGCGCCAAGGGCGCGCAGCATTATTCACGCCATCCATGCCGTGGACGGCAAGCTCTTGTGGCGCTATGACCCGGAGGTGCCTCAACAGGCGGTGCATCAGCTTCGGCATTCTTTTGGCAGCCGCGGTATCGCGTGGTGGAACGGCAAGGTATACGCCGGCACATGACGGGCGTTTAATCGCAATCGATGGGGCCCCGGGAAGCCGGTGTGGAGCGTCATGACCGTCGGCAAAAACGATGCTCGTTGCATCGCCGGTGCCCCGCGCGTATTGATGGAAAGGTAATCGACGGCCACGGAGGTGCCGACGTCAGCGCCACGCGCGGATATGTGACGACCTATGACCCCGAGACGGGGAGGCGGCTGTGGCGCTTTTTCACAGTGCCGGGTAATCCTCGTGTCGACAATGACGAGACCACGCGCCGAGCGGCCACGACCTGGCGGGGCGAGTGGTGGAAATTTGGCGGCGGTGGCATCGTCTGGAGCGCCATGACCTACGACGAGGAAGCCGATACCGTCTATATCGGTACGGGTAACGGCGCGCCTTGGAACCACACAAAGTCCGCAGCCAAGGCCAGAGTGACAACCTTTACCTGTCCTCGATCGGTGTATCGCGCAGTAAAGAGCGACGTCTGGGTGGCATCGCAGTCGGGTGGCACCGAATTGTGTAGCGGCTTCGTCGGCGCGGTGCCCACGTTGCCCGTGTACGCAGGCGAGATTCAGACACGCATGCTCGGCATGGACGTCCACGTCTGGAGCGATGACGGGCGTGAGTTGGTCGACGAGGTTGGGGAACTGGTGGTCACGACGCCTTTTCCGTCCATGCCACACGACGCCTTTCCGTCCATGCCGGTCCGTTTCTGGAACGACGTGGACGATCGTCGCTACCGTGAGACCTACTTCGAGCAGTTTCCCGGCGTCTGGCGTCACGGTGACTTCATCAAGATCAATACTCGCGGCGGCTGTTACGTGTACGGACGCTCTGACTCGACGCTCAACCGTCACGGCGTTCGCATCGGCACGGCGGAGGTATATCGCAGCGTCGAAAAGGTACCCGGAGTGGAGGACAGTCTCGTGGTGTGTTGCGAGCGGCCGGACGGCTCGTCTTTCATGCCGCTGTTCGTGCGGCTGAAATCGGGCACGGAGTTTGGGCCAGATCTGACTGACGCCATTCGGCGTCAGCTCCGGTCCGAATGCAGCCCCCGGCATGTGCCGGATTGCATCGTCGTGGTCGACGCAATTCCCTACACGTTGACCGGCAAGAAGATGGAGATTCCCGTGCGGAAGCTGCTCGGGGGATGCCGGTTGAATTGGCGGTCAGCCGAGGCGCGATGTCGAACCCGGATGCGATCGATTTCTACCTGCGCTATTCCGCAGATCGCTTGCCTCGGGCCACGGCCGAATGTGCCGGAGGACGCTGAGGCCTTGGCGGTGCCGCAATTGTTAACCGATTTCGCGTGAACTCGGTATCGATGTGTCACGTGCGGAATATGCTGGTAGCGGTTTCGAAAATGAATTCGGCGCCACGCGGCGACCGGATGGCTCCGTTTGCAACAGTACAGCCGCCGGTGATGCCTGATCAACTTGTCGGCCGGGGTGACAATGTACGAATGGAATTTCGGCGTATGCTGCTCTTACCCATACGAGGGGGCCCTGTTTGTGGTTGGCACGCCGGTAATATTATCGACTTCTGCCATTTCCTCCGGCGACAGCACCCACTTTGCGGCAACGACGTTGCGTTCGATTTGCTCGGGCTGCGTTGCTCCTGCAATTATGCTAGCGACAGTGGGCCTCGCCGCAAGCCATGAGAAGGCGAGTTCCAGCAGAGTGTGACCGCGTTTGGCGCAAAATTCCGACAGGGCTTCCACTTTCTGCCAATTCGCCTCCGTCAGGTAATGCTGCGCCACGTTTGCAAATCCAGGAGTCCCCGATTTGCTGAGGCGCCCGAGTTGCGGCATATTCCGGCGGTCGTACTTGCCGGTGAGGAAGCCGGCAGCGAGTGGAAAGTACGGCAGAAATCCCAGCCCATGAGCCTGCATCGCCGGGAGGAGTTCGCGATCAGGGTCACGCATCAGCAAATTATACTCGTCCTGGCACGAGACGAAGCCGTGCAGGTTGTACTGGCGCGCCGTGAAGTACGCTTCCACGACCTGCCAGGCTGAAAACCAGGAACATCCGATATAACGAACTTTTCCCTGGTGAACAAGATCGTCCAGCGCACGCAATGTTTCTTCGATCGGCGTCAATGAGTCAGGACGATGCAACTGGTAGAGGTCGATCCAATCAGTGCGCAGGCGACGTAGGCTCGCCTCGACCGCCAACATGATGTAGCGCCTGGAGCAGCCCCGCATCATCTCGTCGTCGTCCATCGGAGCCCAGAACTTCGTGGCCAACACGATGCTCTTACGTCGATCGCCAAGGATCTTCCCAAGTTGCTCTTCCGAAGCGCCGCGGCCGTATCCATCGGCGGTGTCGAACAGCGTAATTCCCGAATCCAGGGCCTTCTCCACGACCTTGCGGCTGGCAGCCAGATCCGTGACCCACCCAAAGTTGTTACAACCCAGACCGACCAGCGATACGCGCAGGCCTGACTTCCCTACATTGCGTTGTTGCATCAGAACCTCTTTGAAATCTCAAGTGAGAAGAAAGCGCCCGCGCGGGAGCGTAAGTAGCGACTTTACTGCCTGCCATCCGGACACGAGATTGCGCCGATTGCTACAACACCTGTCCGTGCTTCCTTGTTGCGAGGACCATCCCTATTCCCTCCCCGTATGGCGAGGCGATCGTGTGCGCCAGCGGTGATTAGGCATCAGGGCGCCGTCGTAGCGGGATGTGATACCCGCATAATGTTATTTCCCCTCAGGTATGGGCAGTGCGAGGGTGGCCTCGCTAGTCTCCGGGAGTGGTTCGTAATCAATCGATGAGCTGGCCGTACTCGAGCCAGGTCGGACGAGAACCACAGGCCAACTTTAAGGCCACCTAGGCGTTCACACTGGCCTACCACTCGGAGTAGGGCGCACTTCGGCGTGACGACGGTGCGACCGCCGGGAAGTTCGCTCGCGGCGCGGATGGGAGGCACGATGGACAAGTCGGTTGTGCAAGGCTCAGCGGACCGAGTGCCGCAGCGGAACGCCGACCCGGGCCGCGCGACGCCTTACGCCTGGTATGCGCTCGGCGTGATGACCATCGTCTACACGATGAGCTTCATCGACCGCCAGATCCTTTCGATCCTGGCGGAGCAGATCCGTGGCGACCTCGACCTCACTGACGCCGAGCTTGGATTCCTGTACGGCACCGCCTTTGCGATCTTCTACACTCTGTTCGGCCTCCCTCTGGGGCGTCTGGTTGACAGCTGGCGCCGTGAGCGGGTGATGGCCATCGGCCTTGCCCTCTGGTCGACGATGACGATGCTGTCGGGATTCGCAAAGCTCCTTCGCGCTGCTCGCGATCGCCCGGGTAGGTGTGGGCATCGGCGAGGCCAGCGCTGCCCCGGCAGCGTTCTCGATGCTGGGGGATTATTTTCCCAAGCGGCAGCGGGCGCTTGTGTTTTCCATGTTGCAGTCGGGAGTCTTCCTCGGGATGGGTCTCAGCCTGCCCCTGGGCGGCGCGATCTCGACGGGATGGAATGCCGCGTTCCCCGCCTCGCCCCCCCTGGGGCTGGTCGGCTGGCAGGTGGCCTTCATTGCGGTCGGGTTTCCCGGCCTGCTGGTCGCGGCGTGGGTCTGGTCCCTGCGCGAGCCGCAGCGGCACGACGCACGCGGGAAGCCGATCTCCATCTCCTACACCGGTGTCTGGCGTCGCTTCACTGCTGAGTTGTTCTCGATTCTTCCGCCGTTCACGCTCTGGAGCGTCGCCCGCTTCCCGGGCGCGCTGCTCCCCAACGTGCTCATGCTGATCGGGGTGGTGGTGGCGATGACGCTGATGGTCGCTCTCACCGGCGACGTGGTGCAGTGGACGGCGTATGGACCGGCCTGTATGCCATCACCTCCGGGCCCAGACGCTGCGTTTCACCGACCGCCCGACGTTCCGGCTCATCTGGGGCACGCCGGAGGTTTTGCTGGCGATCGTGGGATTTGGCGGGCTCGCCGTCGTCACGTACTGCGTGACCTTCTGGACCGCCCCCTATGCCATGCGGGCCTTCCACCTCGATGCACAAACTGTCGGAGTGGCGATCGGCATTCCAGGCGCTCTCGCCGCCGCCGTGGGCGTGATCCTCGGTGGGCGTCTCTCCGGACGCGTGGAAGAGCCGGGACGCCCGCGGTCGCGTTTACACCTGCATGATCGCCGCCGTGATGCCGGTGCCTTTCGTCGTTGCGCAATATCACGCACCGGACTTCACCACGTACGCGCTCATCAGCCCAGTCGTCTATGGATTGGCGAACATGTGGGTCGGATCCGCGGTGGCCACCTATCAGGATTTCGTCCTGCCGCGCATGTACGGAACCGTGACCGCCATAAATGTCCTTGGCAACACCATGATTGGTCTGGCGCTCGGGCCGTACGGCACGGGCAAGGTCGCCACCCTCACCGGTGACCTGCGTCTGGGGGTCCTCAGCATGCTGGTCTTCGTGCCCGTCACGCTCGCGTGCCTCTGGTGGGTCAGCCGAGGGATGGCGATCCCGGAAGAGACGAAGGCCGAGCGCGCCGCAGCGTCCGGTGAAGGGGCAGATTTCGGCACCGGCTTAACCCGTGGACCCGGCACAGCTGGTGTAGCGCCGCACTCTGATCGAGCCTAGAACTACGACCGGACGTGTAGACAGCAATTGCGAATGTCACTGTCGGAACCCGCGTGAGAATCGCGGTACCTCACATCTCACGCCACCCTGTCGGACTCCGGCGCGGAGACCACCGCGAGCTCCGCCAGGTCGTCTGCGTCGAACTCCACATCAACCATCTGCATCAGGTCGGCGACTTGCTCTGGTGTCCGCGCGCTGGCGACCGGTGCGGTAATCGCGGGTTGAGTTGCCGTCCAAGCCAGCGCGACCGCCGCGATTGCAACCTCATGCTTGCGCGCCACAGCGTCGAGGGCCCCCAAAACACGACGCGCGCGGGCGTCTGCGTACTCGATCACGCGATGGCGCTCGGCTCGGTCGCTGATGCCGCGCGCAGCGTCGCCGCTGCCGCCCCCAGCGCGGTACTTGCCGGTAAGGAAGCCCTTGGCGAGAACCCAGTACGGCACCACGCCGAGGCCCTCATCGAGGCACAACCTTGCTAGGGGACCCTCGAAGCGATCGCGCTCGAGCAGGTTGTAATGCGCCTGCAGTGCAATGAATCGGGTCACACCGAGGCGGTCGGACACAGCGAGCGCCTCCGCCAGCCGCTCGCACGTGTAGTTGGAGGCGGCGACGTACCGGGCTTTCCCCTCGCGTACGATCTCGTCGAACGCCGTCATCGTTTCCTCGAACGGCGTCCCGGGATCGTCGTGGTGGGCGTAAAGCACGTCCACGTGGTCGACCCCGAGGCGGGATAAAGAGGCGTCAACACGACTGCGAATGCTCGCCCTGGTGAGTCCACCCGGTTGGCCGAGCCCGCCCATGTGGCCCACCTTCGTCGCCAGCAACACATCGTGTCGCCGACCACTTCCACGCAACCAACGGCCGATCACGGCTTCCGACTCGCCACCCACGTGCCCGGGAACCCACTTCGAATACTGATCGGCGGTGTCGACGAAGTTGCCTCCAGCGGCGACGTACGCTTCGGAGCACCGCAAACGACTGCCGCTCGTCCGCCGTCCATCCGAATACGTTGCCGCCGAGACACAGCGGGGAGATCTGCAGATCGCTGCGGCCGAGGCGGCGTGACGTCTGCGCCGATAGCATCACGCAGTTCACATCATGATGCTTTTAGCTCGAACCCGGCAGGTTCCACCTTTCCGCCGAGCGATTTTAGGAAAATGATCGAATCGTAGTACTCCCGCGAAGTACGTGAGCTTACCGTCTCCGGATAGTCTGACGCGAAATATATGTATTTTTGTAGGGACGCATATGAGGCTTGATCTCCATGTCCGACTTGTAAGTCATGATAATTTCATCGGGATCGGAGTGGAGTGTCTAGCTTGATGTCGTGCCAGTTTTCTTCCTCCATATTGGCTGCGCAGGTCCGCGCGAATGCAAGAAACGTATCGCGACCCGCATAGCGTTTTTCGAAGCCCGGCGGTGCGAACGGCATCTCGAACACGAAGTCCTCGGTCGTGAGCTCCCTGCATCTTGCGGAAGTCCCACGCGTTTACCGCGTCGGTGAAGGCTCCGGACGATTGCCATGTTCTTCTCTCGGATCAGGTTGTCGTTCATCAGATCAACTCCTTAGTCAGTTCCACGGCCAACTCTTCTTCAATGGGCAAGCACGGGCGGCGATGCGAGCCAATCCACGAGCTCGCGTCATCTGCGTCTCTCGCAAACGCGAAGGCGACGACCTCCGAAGGGTCCACGAGCTCTCTCGTGGTCTCGGACTTGCTTTCGGCATAGTCTTTAATGGCCAAGACGGGGGAGCGTTGGCTCTGCCAGCGCGGACAACGCGTTTACCCGGATGCGGTGCGGTGCCAACTTTTCCATCCAGCGCACTGACCCAGCGATGTACCACTGCCTTGCAGTTGATCGCCCAGGTCTTTTTCCGGCCGGTCGCTACCGATTCAGTTGCCGGTCTTGTCATACTTGTGTTGTATGCTCCGGCCGATACTGACACCGAAAACGGTACAGCCCACCGGGTAGTGATACGGCCCATGCTCGCGGCCCGAGGCGTACACATAATCCCCAGGACCGAGTTCCTTCCCGGCGACACACATCTTGCCTTCGAGCACCACGAGGCTATGGGAGGATTCATGCGTATGCGCCGGCTCGGTGTAGCCCGGGGGAAACTTCACGAGTAAGTCCCGGCGTCCTGATTCGGGGTCCTCGAACAAAACCTTCAGCTTTACTCCCGTGGGAAGATCCATGCGGCTAGGGTTGTCATCCTCCCAGGCAATGTCCCCTGGTGTAGAGTGCAATGAAATCTTGTTTGGGCGGCATAATCTGTCTTTCCGTTACTGGTTTGTTCTCGCGGTTCTGAAGCACGGATCCGTGCAGTAAAATGTGTCTTCCGTTGCGTGAGGGTGTGACTCAACAGACCTGCAGATACAGGCCGGTCTTTTTCTAGCCTATCGACCGACGGTGACTCGCACCATTCCGCGAGAACGATACTTTCATGCCTCAGCCACATACTGGGCATGTACCTCGAGAGTCCGACGGATGAACGGGGTCACGCTGTATTCGGCAGGTCGATCGGGAATTCATATCCCTAAAGTTGCGTCGGTCCACGGGTTAAGCCGGTGCCGAAATCTGCCCCTTCACCGGACGCTGCGGCGCGCTCGGCCTTCGTCTCTTCCAGGATCGCCATCCCTCGGCTGACCCACCAGAGGCACGCGAGCGTGACGGGCACGAAGACCAGCATGCTGAGGATCCCCAGACGCAGGTCACCGGTGAGGGTGGCGACCTTGCCCGTGCCGTACGGCCCGAGCGCCAGACCAATCATGGTGCTGCCGATGAGATACACGGCGCCCACGGTTCCGTACATGCGCGGCAGGACGAAATCCTGATAGGTGGCCACCGCGGATCCGACCCACATGTTCGCCAATCCATAGACGACTGGGCTGATGAGCGCGTACGTGGTGAAGTCCGGTGCGTGATATTGCGCAACGACGAAAGGCACCGGCATCACGGCGGCGATCATGCAGGTGTAAACGCGACCGCGGGCGTCCCGGCTCTTCCACGCGTCCGAGAGACGCCCACCGAGGATCACGCCCACGGCGGCGGCGAGAGCGCCTGGAATGCCGATCGCCACTCCGACAGTTTGTGCATCGAGGTGGAAGGCCCGCATGGCATAGGGGGCGGTCCAGAAGGTCACGCAGTACGTGACGACGGCGAGCCCGCCAAATCCCACGATCGCCAGCAAAACCTCCGGCGTGCCCCAGATGAGCCGGAACGTCGGGCGGTCGGTGAAACGCAGCGTCTGGGCCCAGGAGGTGATGGCATACAGGCCGGTCCCATACGCCGTCCACTGCACCACGTCGCCGGTGAGAGCGACCATCAGCGTCATCGCCACCACCACCCCGATCAGCATGAGCACGTTGGGAGCAGCGCCCCGGGAAGCGGGCGACGCTCCAGAGCGTGAACGGCGGAAGAATCGAGAACAACTCAGCAGTGAAGCGACGCCAGACACCGGTGTAGGAGATGGAGATCGGCTTCCCGCGTGCGTCGTGCCGCTGCGGCTCGCGCAGGGACCAGACCCACGCCGCGACCAGCAGGCCGGGAAACCCGACCGCAATGAAGGCCACCTGCCAGCCGACCAGCCCCAGGGGGGGCGAGGCGGGGAACGCGGCATTCCATCCCGTCGAGATCGCGCCGCCCAGGGGCAGGCTGAGACCCATCCCGATAAAGAGTCCCGAGGAAACGATGGAATTGGCGAGTGCCCGCTGCCGCTTGGGAAAATAATCCCCCAGCATCGAGAACGCTGCCGGGGCAGCGCTGGCCTCGCCGATGCCCACACCTACCCGGGCGATCGCGAGCAGCGCGAAGGAGCTTGCGAATCCCGACAGCATCGTCATCGTCGACCAGAGGGCAAGGCCGATGGCCATCAGCCGCTCACGGCGCCAGCTGTCAACCAGACGCCCCAGAGGGATGCCGAACAGAGTGTAGAAGATCGCAAAGACGGTGCCGTACAGGAATCCAAGCTCGGCGTCAGTGAGGTCGAGGTCGCCACGGATCTGCTCCGCCAGGTTCGAAAGGATCTGGCGGTCGATGAAGCTCATCAAGTAGACGATGGTCATCACGCCGCGCGCATACCAGGCGTAAGGCGTCGCGCGGCCTGGGTCTGCGTCCCGCTGCGGCACTCGGTCCGCTGAGCCTTGCACAACCGACTTGTCCATCGTGCCTCCCATCCGCGCCGCGAGCGAACTTCCCCGGCGGTCGCACCGTCGTCACGCCGAAGTGCGCCCTACTCCGAGTGGTAGGCCAGTGTGAACGCCTAGGTGGCCTTAAAGTTGGCCTGTGGTTCTCGTCCGACCTGGCTCGAGTACGGCCAGCTCATCGATTGATTACGAACCACTCCCGGAGACTAGCGAGGCCACCCTCGCACTGCCCATACCTGAGGGGAAATAACATTATGCGGGTACCGAATTCCGTACCCCGATCCGGATTCAATTTCCCCCCGGCCTCAATGGTTCATCGCGTCACCTGCTTACCAAGTCTTGCTAATACGGCGTCGAGGTTACGTGCGGTGTCACTCGCGATTCGTATTTTCGCGCGCAACCATTCGTGAGGGGCATCGCGATGAGCGCGGGGATGCCAAAGCATGGAAACGACGGTTGGCGGACGCAGGAATGGAAGCGGCAGAACTTGTAAGGGAATCCAGGCTGCCATGTGTTTGGCCAGTGCGATCGGGACAGTTGCGATCAGATCGCTTCCGGCCACAATCTCGGGCACCGCAAGTCCCCAGGGCAACCCAAGCACCTTCCGGCGAACGGATCCCTGAGTGGCGAGCAGTGAGTCCACAATGCGTTCGGACAGGTAGGGACTGTATTCCTGGCCAAACGACAGCGTGGCGTGGGCCGCGCCCAGGTATTCGTCCATGCTGAGCGCCCCCTGAATGAAAGGGTGGTCCCTCGAGACGATGCACACGTACTCCATATCGAAAAGGTGGCAGATATGCAGCGTCTGCGGCGGTGCATTCACATATCCAACGATCAAATCCGCGTCGCGCAATTCCAGAGCCTGCGCGTACTGATCCAGCTGCAACTGCCCGATCAAGAGGCTGACGTTAGGCGCTTCACGGCGCAGCATCGAAATTAGCGCGCCGATGAGCACCATGGCGAGGGAATCGAGCGTCAGTATCTTGAACGTGACGTCTGCGATTGCAGCGTCGCAGTCTCGGGACGCCACGGTGCGGTCAAGCTTCGCGAGCAATTCGCGAATGTGTTCGGTCAACTCAAGCGCAATCGGTGTAGGGTTCATGCCCTGCCGTGTGCGCACAAGGAGAGGGTCGCCAACCCGTTTCCTCAATATGCCCAGGGTATTGCTCAACTTCGCCTGGGTAAGTCCCAACTTGTCCGCGGCACGTGTGACGTGCCGTTCCGTCACCAGGACGGCAAGGCAATGCAGCTGAAATAGATCAATCCGCCTAATGTCCAAGGCAACACTCGTGCAGAATTGCCCCGCGACTGGTCGCGCTCATTTCGCCGGCATTATTGATAGCTAACATACTTGCCTTCGGCATGCTCCGCTTTAAACACATCGTCGAGACACCGCTGACGCGTTCCCGATCACGGGCACCGCAGGACGCTAAATGTGCGCCACGGACGAAGGACCGGTGCGGGAGCAGCGGCCTTCTCAAAGCGGATTGCCGGATCAGCTCCCGCACCGATTGAGGTGAACGTGCGCGGCACGTCGCGAGCCGATCCGTGTGCACCTTGTGTGCAACGCTCGGCATCGGCGGTGGTGGATATCTGATACGTCTCTGGTTATGGGCCGCAGATCACCGCACATCGGCCCACCGTCGATCGAGACAAAGCGCGACCGGCAATTGTCACACTCCACCACATCCGCGGACGAGGCCTCCGACTTCAACTTCGCCATTACCGCAAAAAAAGTGTGTCAACTGCTGGGTATCAATCTGGCACCGGCGAGCCGGGCACTCGCGCTTCGGCCTCATGATGCACTCGAACGGTGCGTGCTGCAAGAGAGTAACTGCACCTGTGCATTTGACGGGTTTGCGAAAGCTCAGTCCAGCAACATGCACGCGAGCTTGAACATTAATGCGGGTCTTGCTGGGCGGATCCACACAGGGCCTCATCGGCGGTCGACGCGACATCGTCCCGCCTATCCCATTCGGAAAGCCTGATGGGGATATTAGATCAGCGGAATAGGATCTGCCTTCGGCTTGAACTAACCTGCGTTCGCAGGTATTTCGATTGCAGCCATCGATCATCACGCGCGTCCTCGTTTCGCATCGGATTCCGTCGGGCTAACGGCTGGTTGTAACACGTTCGGCGATTTGCTCAATGGTCGCTACCGTCTTGCATCCTAAGGCGTGCACGCCAAGTCTCTGGCGACAACAATACTCGGAGACAGTCATGAAGCGCCAAAACGATACCCAAGGCTTGCCTGCCTTACGCGCGGCAAGTCCCCCACGTGATGCCGGAGACAGTAATGTGGTCGAGTGAAGTTCAGAAATTGGTCGACGGCGCGCGCAAGCGCGTCGCCAGCGATGTCGTGAGGATGCAGGCCCGGCGCACGCCAAGGAAGACAGCCCTGCTGTACGAAGGCTCGCGGGACAGCTTTGAGGAACTCGACCGCAGAATCGACAGGGCCGCCAATGCGTTGCAGGCATTGGGCATCGCCCCGGGCGACCGCGTCGCCATGCTCTCGCACAACAACCGGGCCTACGTGATCCTGCGCTACTCGGTTATCCGCGCCGGCGCCATTTTCACGCCGATCAACTTTATGCTCAACGCCGCCGAAGTGGCCTATATTCTTGAACATTCCGGGGCACGGGTCATCCTTGCCGAGGACGCGCTGTGCGCTGTCTGCGAGAAAGCCTTCACGTTGCTGAAAGAGCCGCCGTCGCTGAAGGCCTACATACGGCATGCCGGGACCAAGGTACCGGACGACTGGATCGACGGCGACAGCTGGCTTGACCATTCCAACGCCCTCCCGATAGAAGAGATGAACAGAGGCGAGGACGACCCCGTCCAGCTGATGTATACCAGTGGCACCGAATCCCGCCCCAAGGGCGCACTGCTCAGTTCCCGGGCATTACTTGCGCAATATGCGAGCTGCATCATCGATGGCGGCATGGAATCGAACGACGTCGAATTGCATTGCCTGCCGCTATATCACTGCGCCCAGCTGGACTGTTTCCTAAGAGTAGATTTCTACCTGGGCGCTACCAGCATCCTGCTGAGGGCGCCCGATCCCGGTGCCATGCTCGCGGCGATCGAATCGCAGCGAGTCACCAAGCTGTTCAGCCCGCCGACAGTCTGGATATCTCTCCTGCGCCATCCTGATTTCGAAAGGCGCGACCTGTCTTCATTGCGGAAAGGCTACTACGGCGCTTCGACCATGCCGACGGCAGTGATCGAGGAGTTGCTTGAGCGAATTCCTGGCCTGAAGCTGTGGAACCTTTATGGCCAGACCGAAATGGCCCCTGTGGCCACGATTCTGAAGCCTGAGGACCAGCTGCGCAAACTGGGTTCGGCCGGCCTTCCGGTCATCAATGTAGAGACGCGGATCGTCGACGTAGATGATCGTGACGCAGCTGTCGGCGAGGTCGGAGAAATCGTGCACCGCAGTGCACAGGCCATGCTGGGCTATTACCACGACGAAACAAAGACGAAGGAAGCTTTCCGTGGTGCCTGGTTTCGCAGCGGCGATCTGGGCAGGTTCGACGATGATGGTTACCTCTACGTCGTCGATCGCAAGAAGGACATGATCAAGTCCGGGGGCGAAAATGTCGCCAGCCGGGAAATCGAGGAAAGGTTGTTTGCACATCCGAAGGTGGCGGAAGCGGCGGTTTTCGGCATACCGGACGCGCGCTGGATCGAAGCGGTTGCGGCCGTGGTCGTTCCGCGCGCAGGCGAGATGCTGCGCGTCGAGGATCTCCACGCCTACTGCCGCGAAGTGTTGGCCGGTTACAAACGCCCGAAGCACATCTGGATTGTGGATGCTTTGCCGAAAAATGCCAGCGGCAAGATCCTCAAGCGCGAGCTGCGCGAGCGATACCTCGCCGGTGAGTGAGGCGGTATCGCATGATCCAAGGCCTGTGTTATTGCGGCGATCGGGCCGAGTCGTCATCAGGGGAATCTCATGAACAATGATCCACCATCGCCGCCGCTACCCCCAGGTTTCGTACAGGGACACTAAAAGCGGGGGCACCTCAGCTCGCTCGCTGGAGCTTGCGCTGCATTACGCCGTGCGTAATGAACGCGATCCGCGCCCGGCGTGTACGGGCCCGAAGCACCTGAGCAAATTCAGTTGCCGGTCGTGCCTAGAGGGCCGGGCCGGGACGCCCGCAGCAGTAATCGCACCTATCTACGCCAGCCGGCACACGAATCCTGCCGTCTTGGCCGGGTGCGTGGCGCGCAGGCTAATCGACCGCAAAGGCGCCGAGTCCAGACTGCGGATTCGCTCGCTATTGGCTGTATTGACTTACGGGTACATAGATATAGGGACCGCGGCTAGTTATATCGGGATCTGGGAATAGCTTTGAATGCGACCTTCGGGAACAGTAGACGCCCGGTCGAGTTCAGAAGCCCGTCATCGCAGAGAGCGACCTCAATGCAACCAATTCGAATTGTGGGACGCTGTTGCGGCTTCCGTTGCGTGCTCGAAGCCGCACGCTGTACCACGAAGCCCAATACTTCTGGTGGTGATGGCCGAAGTCGGTGACTCGGCCGCCCGGACTGCCGGCTACATGATTACTGCCTACCGCTGACACATCGAAGTCGTTGCAGGACTTTTTCCATGTCCGACGCGCCACCGCAAGAGTTCGACCGAGTGACTGCATCTCGTCTCGCGAACAGCCCCGAGTTTCAGCGCATTTACCGGTTCCGCCAGCGCGTTCGTTGGCTCCTGGCCGGAACATGCCTTGCTGTCCTCGCCGCCTATACGACGCTCGTGGCGCTGTTCGGTCCCGTCGCGGCGGGGCCGATCGCCGCTGGTAGTTCGGTCACTTGGGGTTTGATCGCTGCAGTTGTGGCCATGCTGATCGGCGTGTGCGTGGCAGGTGCGTATGTGCGCCTTGCCGAGCGCTACTTTGAAAGCGGAAGTGCCGGGCTGGAGACGGTGGAGTGAACCTGAATCCGACGACCGGCACATTCCTCGCGATCGTGGTGCTGACGCTCGGAATTACAGCGTGGGCGGCCCGTCGCACCAGGACGCGCTCTGAGTTCTATACCGCCGGGGGGCGCATCACCGCATTCCAGAACGGCTGGGCCATTGCTGGAGACTTCCTTTCCGCGTCGACCTTTCTCGGCATTACTGCGCTCTATTTCAGTTCTGGTGTCGACGCTGCCTTGTTGCTGGTCGGATCGCTGATGGGCTGGCCGATCCTGCTCTGCCTTTTCGGCGAGCGCCTGAGGAACCTTGGCAAGTACACATTCGCGGATGTGTGTTCGGTGCGCCTATCGATGCGCCCGATACGGTTAATGGCGGCGAGTGGGTCGCTGATCGTCATCCTGCTGTACCTCGTGGCGCAGGTAGTGGGTGCCGGTTCGCTGGTCGCAACCATTTTTGGCATGAGCTTCGAGCGGGCCGTCATCATCATCGGCGGGCTCGTGATCATCTACGTCACGTTCGGTGGCATGCTGGCGACGACCTGGGTCCAGATCGTGAAAGCGGTACTACTCGTTTTCGGCTTGAGCGCGCTCTCGTGGCTCGCCTTGTCTCGGTTCGACTTCGATCTGTCACGATTGGTCGACGAGGCCGTCGCGCGGCACCCCGAGGGTGCGGCCATTCTTTCGCCCGGCTTGGCGATCGGGTCCGCACTCGGGATGTTGTCGGTTGCGCTGTCTGTCGCCTTCGGACCGGCGGGACTGCCGCATATCCTGATGAGGTTCTTTACCGTGCATGACGCGCGCGCCGCACGGCGGAGCGTGTTCTACGCATCGATCATCATTTGTTACGCGTTTCTCCTGGTGACGGTGCTTGGATTCGCCGCTGCGGCTCTTCTCTACGGCGAGCAGCAGTTTTTGGCCCCGACGGCGTCCTGCTGGGTGGCGCGAACATGGCAGTCGTGCACCTGTCGATGTTCCTCGGTGGGGCACACCTGATGGGTTTTGTTTCGGCCGTGGCCTTCGCGACGATTCTGGCCGTCGTGGCGGGCCTGTCTCTGGCCGGTGCTGCCACTATCTCGCACGATATCTACGCCCAGCTCTTGCGGCGCGGTACGGTAACCGAACGTGAGGAGGTAACGGTTTCGCGGATTTCCGTGGTGTTCATCGGTGCCATAGCCATTGGTCTCGCCATTCTGTTCCAGAAACAAAACCTCGCCTTCCTTGCGGTCGCGGCACAGTCGGTCGCGGCGAGTGTCAACTTTCCGTTGCTGCTGCTGTGTACCACGTGGCGCGGGTTGACCACGCGCGGTGCGGTCGTCGGTGGCATCGTGGGTGTGGTGTGTGCGCTTGGGCTGCTGGTGACGGGGCCGAATGTGTGGGTCGAGGTGTTGGATCAGACCGAGCCGCTGTTTCCGTTGCAATACCCAACCATCGTCGCGTTACCCGTGACACTACTAACGACGTACTTCGTGTCCGTGTTTGATCGAAGCTTGCGTGCACGAGAAGACCGTGCTGCCTTCGATCATCAATTGTTGCGCGCGGAGGGTGTCTCGCCGTCGATGATGCTTCCCGCGGCTGCGGTCGACGGATCGGTCCGGGCCGTAACACCGTAGAGTAAACCGCGGGACGTAGTCAGAAAGAACATGCGGGCGCGAAATTAAATGAACAGGACGCACTATCCCATGTTCGGACGCGAACGCACGAGCTGCGACAAATGGCCGTTATGCCTATTGAGGTGTACGCCCAGTATGTAGTTGAGCGATGAAAGTATCGTTCTCGCGGAATGGTGCGCGGCACAGTCGGTCGATAGGCTAGAACAAGACCAGCCTGCAACCTGCAGGTCTCTCGATGCACGGGCCTCACGCAGCGAGCGTGTGGCGAAGTAACGGAGCGAGCATGAAGACGTGTTGGCGCAGCAGAGTCATGCGACCGGCTTCCGGCTCAATTCGTTGTCACGTTCAGGAGTAAGGAGTGGGGCAATGCAATTCGGACAATTTGCAGTCGATTACGAAGAACGTAGCTACAACCCGGATCGGATGCGCAAAGAACGAGTTGCGCGAGCGCAGGCTTCACTCAAGAAGCACGGTCTCGGGGCGGTGATGCTGTTCGACTACGATCATCATCGCTACCTCGGGTTCTACTCGTTTCATCAGTATGCGCGCCGCCGGCCCGGCACTTTCGTGCCCCTGGTCGAGGGCGATGGCTTTCCCTACGTTTCCATCGATCACATGAACGGCCATTGGGAGCGCCCGCGCATGCCGTGGTTCGATGGCAAGATGGTGCTGCATACAGCCAAGCAGAATCAGATGATGGCCGGGTTCTCCAAGGACCCGGACTTCATGGCCGGTGAATTGGACAAGATGGCGGCCGAGGTGAAGGGGTTGCTGCAGAAGCACGGCAAGCTGGACATGCCCTTCGGCATCGACCTCGCCAACTACCATCTGTTCGAGGCACTGAAGCGGGCCGGTATCAAAGTTTGCGATGCGAACACCGCTATGTGCGATGCGATCATGGTGAAGACCCCGGACGAGATCCATTGTCTGACGATGGCAGCCGTGATCGCGGACGCTGCGCATTGGGAGGTCGCCAAGGCGCTGCGTCCGGGTATGACCTAGCTGGAGATTGCCGGCATTGCGGCGAACGCATGCTACAAAGCTGGCGCCGAAGAGCTGGAAGGCCCCAGCTTCGTCGTCTGTTCCGGAGAACGGTCCGGCCACGGCGTGCCGAACATGCCGACTGATAGAAGAATCAGACCGGGTGACCTGGTGTGCATCGACATCAACGGCGTCGGGTTCAACGGGTATCGAACCTGCTACTACCGCACCTATTGCGTGGGAGACAAGCCCACGGAATTCCAAAAGGAAATTTACCGGGCGGCGTATGACGGTGTGACGGCGTTCGCCGAGTGCATCAAACCCGGCATTACTACCGACGACGTGCAGCGTGAATGGCTGAAGCTCGGCGATTTCCCCGGCGGCTGGGGACGCTGGACCAAATGGCCGGAGGTCGGCCGGCACTACTTCGGCTCGGTGTGCCACTCGATTGGACTGCGGTCCGGTGATCCGGGATTAACCATACCGGGTACAGCCGCTGCGCATGGCTACAAGAACCCTGCTGTCGAGCTACAGAAGAATATGGCCTTTGCTGTGGAGTGCGGCTGCTTCACTTGGCTCGGCGACCGCTGGGCCAAAGACGGCGCGAAAATCGAGAACGTCGGAGTCATCACCGATGGCGGCTTCGAAATCCTCTACCGCGCGCCCTTTAAGGAGCTGATGGCGTGCGGGCTCCTGGCGGTATTGAAAGGGCAAGAGCGATGAGTGGCGGCGAACTGGTGGCGCGCCTCGCCGCCGCGCTCGGCCCCAAGGGCTGCCTGGTCGGCGACAATGTGACTGGGCGCTACGCGGCCGACTGGAGCGGCATGGAGTATCGTCCTTCGGTGGTCGCCAGGCCGGAAAACACTGCTCAAGTTGCGACGGTACTCGAGCTGTGCAACGAGGTCGGGCAATGCGTCGTCGTGCAGGGAGGCATGACCGGGCTGGTCGGAGGCGCGGTGCCGCAGCCGGGCGAGATCGCGCTTTCGCTCGAACGCTTGAACCGCATAGAGGAGATAGACCGGCTCGGCGCCACAATGACGGTCGAGGCCGGTGCCCCGCTCGAGTCCGTGCAGGAAGCAGCGGCCGCAGCCGAGCTTTTCTTCCCGGTGGACATCGGCGCTCGGGGCTCATGTCAGCTTGGAGGCAATCTCGCGATGAACGCGGGAGGTAACCGCGTGCTGCGCTATGGCATGACGCGCGAGAACGTTCTGGGCATCGAGGTCGTGCTCGCGGACGGTACGGTCGTGAGCGCAATGAATCGGATGTTGAAGAACAATACGGGCTACGACCTGAAACACCTCTTCATCGGCAGCGAGGGAACGCTCGGCGTCGTCACGCGCACCGTTCTGCGCCTGCACCGCAAGCCGCGCAGCCGCGTAACGGCACTATGCGCGTTCGATTCGTTCGCGCAGGTCACCGGATTGCTGCAGGCCTTGGGTGAGCGGCTCGCCGGTGAGCTCTCGAGCTTCGAAGTGATGTGGCAGGACTATTACCGCTTCGTGGTGGAACGTGTGCCAGGCAACGTCGCCCCCCTTGAGGGGGTGCACCCTCTCTATTGCCTCGTCGAGTTGCTCGGGGGCGACCAGACGCGCGACCAAGAGGCGCTGGAAGCCCTGCTCGGGGAAATGTTGGAGCGCGGTGAGCTTGCCGACGCCGTCCTCGCGCAGTCGCTCGCCGACGCGAGCAAGTTCTGGCGCCTGCGCGATTCGTCTGCCGAAGCGGCCGGCGTGGCAGGCTCCTTCGTGGCCTTCGACGTCAGCATACCGCTAGCCCGCATGGAAGAGTTCGTGAGCCGTACAACAGCGGCACTGATCGCGATCTGGGGGGACGGCATTTGCCTTTTTTATGGGCACATGGGCGACTGCAATTTGCACCTTATCACTACCCGCGACCCGACGCGCCCAGATATGAAGGGGCGAATCTGCGAAGCGGTCTATGAGGATGTCGCGAGGATGGGCGGTTCCGTTTCCGCTGAGCACGGCATCGGCATCGAGAAACGGCCCTTTCTTGGCAAGTCGCGAAGTGCCGAAGAGATTGCACTCATGCGTACCCTCAAGGCGGCGCTCGATCCCAAGGGGATACTCAACCCCGGACGGATATTCTCCGTCGCCCGGACACAATAGACGGCACGACGTGGCGACACGCTTCGACGCCTGAAACCTCCTCCGGATGCCGTTTCATGGGCAGCGAGGAATGCTACGACTCAGCTAAGGGGAACTATAGACATGAAGTTCAAAGATCTGCTGAAAGTGGGCGTCTCGACGCTGGCTCTGCTCGCTGGTGTAGTTTCGGCGTCAGAGGACGCCGTGGTCACCGGCGTCATTGTGGATAGCGCCGGCGCGCCCGTTCGCGGCGCACTCGTGCAGGTAACGAACGGATCGCGCTCCATCTCGCGCTTCACAGATGCCAAGGGTACATATCGAATCTCCGGATTGCCTGAGACGACCCTCCAAGTCACGGCTTCACGACTTGGATTCAAGTCGCAGACCATTGACGCGCGAACTCCTACGAACGGCGCAAGCAACTTCCGGCTCGAGGAGCGGTTCGATCGTCTGCAGTTGTCGGACGCCGAGCTGCTGACGCACCTTCCCCAGAATTCCGAGGTCGAGTGGCTGAAGGCACGGTGCATCACCTGTCACGGATTGACGGACTTGGAGCGCTTCCGAGGGGTGCCGGAAGAAGCGTGGCTTGCAATGCTCAAGTCGATGGAGTTTAGCTATGGCACAGAAAGTCTCACTGCGGACGACGATGCATACGCGGTGAAGCTCCTCATGAAATACTTTGGTCCCGACGCTCCGGTGCCGACCGCGCAGACGGTGCGGCGGACAACACTGAGCGACGCTGCGCTGAACGCTACGTACTACGTGATCGATCTGAGACGGTCCGGCGGAAGGAGCTACCCGCACAGTATTGCCGCCGACAATCAGGGAGCCGCGTGGTTGAGCGAGGCGGGCCCTGCGAACAGGATTACGAAGTGGACAGTGTCGACCGGTCAACTCGAAGAGATTCCGATGAAGCTTCCGGACTCCGCACCTCACACACCGAAGATTGACCTCAAGGGTCGAGTGTGGACAGCCTTGCAGCGGGCCGGGCAACAGTCGGTGATCGATCCGAAGACCCACAAGATCGACTATATCCCCCTGGACATGAAGCTTCCCACACGCTAGCCCGTGACGCCGACGGCAACATCTGGGGAAACGGGACGAAAATTTACCGCATCGATCCGGAGACGAAGCAGATCAAGTACTGGCTGCCGATCAGCATCAAGGAATTCCCGAAGGGATCGTGGGCTGACCGCGGCCACACGCCTGGCTCTCCGGACGTGATCGGGATGGGATCGATCAAGACCAAGGACGGCTTCTCGCTGTACGCCTACCACGCCGAAGTCGATTCGAAGGGCTTCGCCTGGTACACGCAGTACGATACGGGTTGGCTCGTGCGACTCGATCCGCGCACGGGTGAGCAGACGATCGTCAAATCGGATCAGGTGCCTGCGACCCGCGGCATGGACATCGATGCAGACGACAATATCTGGTACACGAACTGGGGCGGCCACGGGCTCGTAAAATACGACCCGAGGACCGGCCAGTCGAAGCACTACCGATATCCCACCGAGTACGCGATGCCGTACTCGGTATTCATCGACAAGAAGCGCGGCTATGTCTGGTCGGGCGACTACAGCGGGAACAATTTGACTCGGCTCGATCCGCGGACCGGGGAATTCGTCGAGTTCCCGCTGCCGAACCCTCATTCCTATCCGCGATTTATCTCATTGGATGACGACGGCCGCGTCTGGTTTGCGGAATGGTGGAATGGCCGGGCCGGCGTTCTCGATCCGGGTTATGCGCCGATTTCGGCGACGGCGCGCCAGTAACTCACCGCTGCCTCGTTTATCCCTGAGACTTGAAATGCGCCCGATACGAGTCTTGCTGCTGTTAGCAACCCTGCTGGCCGCGTCGTCCGCCTCGGCGGACGACGCGAAACGGGCAGGAGATGAGCTCCTGGCCGTGGAAACCGCACGCATGCGTATGACGGTGAGCGCTGATTTCGCCGGCCTGGACCAGATGCTGGCGGACGATCTCACGTACTGCCATGCCAACGGCTCTTGCGAAACAAAGGCGCAGTACATGGCCAACCTTCGTAGCGGCGCCACCAGGTATAGCAACATGGAATTGGTCACGTCACGGGTGCGGCGCCACGGCGACATTGCCATATTGAACGGCCAGGTCCGATTCGATGGCGAGATGGGCGGCAAAGTCATCAATAATCGGCGGCTCGTGTACACAGACGTTTACCGTCACGAAGCCGGCCACTGGCGTCTGATCGCCTGGCACTCGAGCCTCCTGCCGCGAGTGGGGCACTGCACCAGGATCGGCCGGCGCTGCATGGTGCCGGCGTTAGTTCTGGGCTTGTAGGCCGGCAGGACTTGAGTGCGATGGCGACCCGCGCTGCGACTCGACATGTTTGCGCGCGAGCTGGCGCCGCGACCTGTACTCGACTTCAAGCTGGCCTAATAGGCAGATGCACGGCGACGGCAGACAAAAATCAGCTGGAGCGCTTGAGTGCTCCGTCGCACCGCGCGCCCTAACTCACCCATCTGTTGGTCCGATATCACCATCGAACGCAGAGTATGTGCAGCGTGGGTAGCCGGGATTATTGTCCGTAACAGTGAGCAAGAAGGCGGTCCGCGGACGTCCGCGAGTGAGCGGATCGGAGGGGACGTGCGCAGCAGACGCGCAGATTGCTTCGAAAGAAGGGCCGTGCGAGCGTCACACGGTCACAGCAATAGATCCTCAGTGTTGATTGCGTGCGAATCATCAGTGGTCATCAGGTGGGGGACGACATGATCTTGAGGAACATCCGCAATGTATTGCCGTATACGACGTGTGCTGTGGGCTTTTTGGCATTAGGCGCGTTCTCTGCGCAGCCCGCTCGGGGCAGACGACCTCGCCCGCCGAGAGCGGCGAGGTGCTGGCCCCTGGAGGAGATAGTTGTCACCGCACGCAAGCGTGAGGAATCGATTCAGGATGTGCCCGTCACGGTGAGCGCCGTTACCGGTCAGGATCTCCAAAAAGGCGGCGTCACCTCAATGATGGAACTCACCCAGGCCGTGCCCGGTGTGTACTTTGCCGCTCTAAGTGCCGGCCAGCCCCTCGTTGCAATGCGAGGCAACGTCAACCGCGTCAGCGGAACGCCCGGTGTCGGGTTCTTCACCGATGGCGTCTTCACCGCGAACAGCTCTCAATTTTCGCATGGCCCGGTGGACGTCGCGAGGGTAGAGGTTCTGCAGGGCCCGCAAGGCACTGTCTATGGGAGAAACACGATTGCGGGTGCGATTAATCTAATCACCAACGACCCGACGGCGACGTTCGAAGGGATGGCGTCTGCCGGCTACGGCGGAAGTTCGCAGTCGGGTGATTCGCTGTGGCATGCGCTCGCGCTCGTGTCGGGACCTCTCACTGATAATCTAGAAGGGCGCCTGGTCTACAAGCACACGGAGCGCGACGGCTATCTCCACGATCCGACATCGGGGGTCCGATTGGGCAATTTTGAAGCGGACTACGCACGGGCGAAACTGAAGTGGGCGCCCACCGATCAAACGACTGTCCGACTGACCGCCGAATATGCCTCGGCCGATCGTCCTCAATACCTTGCTTTAGAGAACTTCCCGGGTGGCGTGCATCCTTTCTTGGGCGCAATTCCCGTCGATGTCTGGTTCCCCGGGGAATCGGGGCCGTTCTACGAAATACGTGCGCTGCCAGGCAAGGGTCTGTCCAGCAAGGTCGAGCAGAAACAGGCTTACCTGGAGGTGGCGCACGAGACGGGCTTGGGTACGATCACGTCACTCACGTCGTATGCAAATGCCGACTTTACGCAAATTCAGGACATCGATCTCATTCAATACGAAATAGTTGACATAAGGATTGCGCGCGAAAACCGCGCGTTCAGTCAGGAGCTAAGACTCGCAGGCGCTGCGTCGATGTGGACATGGCTCGGCGGGGTCTATTACCTCACGACCATACGGAGGACTTGACCAGGCAGATCTTCTACCCGCTCTCCCGCTTCTATCAGGGCGGCTTGGCCGAACAGCCAACGTACCACGAGCTGACGACGGACGCCTATGCGGCCTTCGGTCAGGTCGGGTACGAGATCACTCCCAACTGCAAGCCACCGTTGGCCTTCGCTGGTCTCGGGATGAGAAGGATTCTCCAATGGTCGCCTCGATCATCCGGCCGACGGGCGATGTCATATCGGTTGTTGCGCAACGTAACGACTCGTGGGATTCGATGACCTATCTCGCCAGCCTGAATTACAACTGGACCGACGAGATCATGACGTATGTCAGTTACAGCACAGGCTTCAAGTCTGGCGGGGTCCAGCAAGCGGCAAACCTAGCCGTCGCGACCACATACTACGACCCCGAGACGGTGGCCCAGACCGAAATCGGGCTGAAGAGTGAACTCTTCCGAGGTCGCGTGCGTCTGAATCTCTCGGGGTTTCACCTCAAGTACGACGATCTGCAGGTGAACAATCTGAGGTTCTTCGGCACGACGCCGATCCAGCTGATCAGTAACGCCGCTGGCGCAAAGGTCGTGGGTGTAGATCTCCAGCTGGAAGCGCTGCTGAGCGAGAGTCTCACTTTGACTCTGGCTGACAGCTACCTGCCGACAGCGAAGATCGAGGGCTTCAGTAGCCTCGGCGGCTTCCCGAGTATCGAAGGGTTTCGAATGCCGCGATCGCCAAAGAACTCCGTCACGGCAAGTCTTGATTTCGCAAAGACGCTAACGAACGAAATCGACCTCAGTCTGGGGCTTCGTACGCGTACCGAAGCGATTTCGTGAATGAATTAGACGCACTGTTAAAGCCCGATGGCTCGTACTCCACGATCCCAATGGATGGCTATGGATTGCTGAACGTCAGTGCCGGTGTCGCCCGCGGTCCGTGGGACCTGGGTTTTTATGTCCGAAACGTTACGGACGAAGAGTACTGGATCGGCGGGACGAATACCGGAGGGGGAAAGTACATTCCCGGAGTGATGTGGGGTGAGCCCCGAACCTGGGAGTTGAGCCTGTCTTATCACGTCAAGTGAGAAATCTTGCGCTTGGCCGGGCTAGGGTGCCGACTGCGAGCGATGAATTGAGTCCCTGCGTCAACACATCGAGCGAACATCCAATATGGAACGCCTAATCAAGACTTGTCTCAACCCCACGGCTGAATACCGTGGGCTCAAGATGAAGATTCATGATGTGACTCTCCGGGACGGGGAGCAGCAAGCCAACTTTGCCTTTCGTCGTGAGGACAAGCTGCGCATCGCGGAGGCTCTGGTCGAGATGGGCGTCCACCGCATCGAAGCCGGAATGCCGGCGGTTTCTGCTGAAGATGCCAGGGTCGTGAAAGAACTGGCCGCGCGAAAGTGCCCGGTCGAGGTGTTCGCGTTGTCGCGCATGGTGCCCGACGACATCAGGGCCTGTGCGGACTGTGGTGCGCAGGGCGTGATACTGGAAATTCCGGCAACCCCGTACCTCTATGAAGCGTTGGGCTGGAGCCTCGACCAAATCATCGAGATGTCGATTCGGGGAGTGCAAGTTGCCAAGGAGTGCGGTCTGTACACCGTTTTGTTTCCTATCGATGGTTCCCGCTGCGATCCGGAGATTTTCGACAAGCTTGTCTCTCGCGTCGCCGGTACCGGGAATGTGGACGCGCTGGCGGCCGTGGATACCCTCGGTGTCTTGACCCCGGAAGGTGCGGGCGCTTGGGTACGGAATCTGCGCGAAAAGCACGGCTTGCCGATCGAAGCGCACTTCCACAACGACTTTGGATTAGGCACCGCCAACACTTTGGCGGCACTGAAAAATGGGGCCGAGACGCTCCACGTGACCATAGGTGGCGTCGGCGAGCGTGCCGGAAATGTCTCCTGCCAGGAAGTCGTCGCTGCGGCCGAACTGTTGTACGACGTGCAAAGCGGCATTGACTTGAGCAAGTCGTGGCAGGCTGCGCGTACGCTCGAAGATGCGGCGCAGTTCGAGTTTCCAGTCAATAAGCCAATCGTCGGAAAGTCGCTGTTCCGTCTCGAGACCGGAGTCGCAGCCAGTTTTGCGGAGAAAGTCATCGGCACGCGGCCTACCGTCATTTTCCCTTTCCACTGGAACGTGGTCGGCGCACCCCCGCCACTACGCTGCCGGGAAGAAGAGCGGCCTGGCCTTGCTCCGCCTGTATTGCCAGTCCGAAGGAGTTTCGTACACAGACGACCTCCTGGAAAAGGCTTTACCCGCCATCAAGGAGTTGGGCAGCCGAAGTCGACGTGCGCTGACCCATCAAGAGGTAGTCGTGATCCTGGAAGACGCACGGTCCGGTCACTGAACGGGACCTGCGGCGATGGATGACGGCGGACAACAATTCTCGCTAGTGGGCAAGAAGATCCTGGTCACTGGCGGCAGTGAGGGAATTGGTCGAGACATGGCGGTCGCGTTCGCCAGGATGGGCGCGGATGTGGCCGTTACAGCTCGCCGCGAAGCCAAACTGCAGGAAACGATCGCCTTGATCGCACAAGCAGGGCGCAAGGGTGTTTCGATTCCGTGCGATTTGCAGCACCTACCCCAGGTCGAACGGATGGTCGCGCGGGTGTATTTGGAAATGGGTCGTCTCGACGTGCTCGTCAACAACGCTGGTGCGGCCGTTACGAAACCAGCCATCGAGATGACAGAGCCCGAATGGGACCTGCAGACGTCCGTTGCCTTTAGGAGCTTGTTTTTCTGTTCTCAGTACGTCGCACGCCGAATGGCTGCTCATGGCGGCGGGAAGATCATCAACATCGGCTCGACCACTTCAAAGAGCGTTATCGAGGGGCGTTCCGTGTATGGCGCCGTGAAGGCGGGCGTGACGCATCTGACCGAATCCCTGGCTGTCGAGTGGGCACGATATGGAATTCTGGTCAATACATTGTCCCCAGCGGCTACTGTGACCCCGAGCCGCGTGGCCATCATGTTGGAGCGGCCCGAAGTCAGGACGGAATTGCTAAGAAGGATCCCGTTAGGGCGTCTTGCCGTTACACACGACTTGATGGGCGCGGCCATTTTCTTTGCCAGCAGCGCCTCCGATTTCATCACCGGTCAGACCCTGTTTGTCGACGGGGCTGGACAGCGGCCGGATAGTCATTCGGTCCTCTCGCAGGCGTGGCTGTCTAGGTAAATGCAAGATTAGATCGTCGATCAATCCTGACACTGAACTGCTCGTGATGAGAATTGCCGACGGTGATGTGGACGATCATCCGGAATCGCAATACCGACATCCAGTAGCGGCTGCTAGACGTGCTCTCCCGGGGGGGGGTAGGGTCGAGACTTAGATTGATGGGACGGCGCCAACCGCGTGGCAGGCGTGGTCCGCGACGCACGGCTCGCGCGTGCATGCATTTAAGCGCTGACAGGGGGCATTGATGAAGTCAAAGACTTGCGTTGCTGCCACGGGAACGACATTCAGTTTAGTTTCTGCGTTCGCCCTCGGCGCCTTGGCAACGACAGTTGCGCGCGCGCAGACCGAAGCACCGGCACGGACAGATCAGGCTCAGGCCGCGGCGGGACTGGAGGAGATCATCGTCAGCGCGCGCAAGCGCGAAGAACCGCTGCAATCGATTCCCGTTACAGTAACTGCGCTGACCGGTGAACAACTTGAGAACACCGGCGTCAAGTCAATGACCCAGTTGACACAGTCGGCACCCTCGGTCTATTTCGTTTCTTATGGAGCCGGGTCGCCGCAAGTGTCCATGCGCGGCAGCAGCAACCGTCTCGCCCAGGACCCGGGAGTCGGATTCTTTACCGACGGCATCTACACGGCAGCAAGTACGCAGTTCACGCATGGACCCGTGGATGTCGCCCGTGTGGAAGTCATTTCGGGGCCGCAGGCCACGGTCTACGGACGCAACACCATCGCCGGCGCAATTAATCTCGTAACGAACGATCCGAAGGACTATTTCGAGGGCAGTATTTCAGGCGGCTATGGCGGTAGCGCTACGGACGGCGACGATCTTTGGCATGCACAAGCGCTTCTGTCGGGTCCCATCACGGATACGCTAAGCGGTCGCGTCGTCTATGAACACAAGGATCAGGACGGATACCTTTATGACCATAGCTCCGGTACGCGTCTTGGCTCCTCAACAATGGACTACTTTCGGGGCAGATTGATCTGGACGCCGTCGGATAGCACGAGTGTCAAGCTCACCGGCGAGTATGAGAAGAACAACACTGCTCGTTGGGAGGCCTGGGGCTATTTCCCAGGCGGCGTGCACCCCTTCGCTCCCACGCTTCCCGTTGACCAGATTTATTTACAGGCGTGTCGGGGTCTGGGTCCTATTGGGAAATTCGCGCCCTGCGCGGCCAGCCTGAACAGGGTCGCGCGACCCTCACGCGCGGCTATTTGGAGATCACGCAGGAAACCGGGATCGGAGATATCACGTCGCAGACATCCTACGCGGAAGCGCGCTACACGCTGCAGCACGATTCCGACGTTACGCCACACGACCTGGCCTATCTGGTACGTCCCACGGACAACGACACCTTCACCAGGAAATCCGGCTCTCCGGCACCGAGGCAAGCTGGACCTGGCTGGGGGCTCTACTATTTGCGCGACAAGCAGCGAATGTCCAACGAAAATCGTTTCGGACCCGAGTCAATTTTTGGGCCCTGGGCTTGTCGAGTCAATATTACGAGATGACCCAAACGACCGACTCCTACGCCGTCTTTGGCCAGATCGACTACCAGTTGGCGCCGAAGCTGCGAACAACATTAGGCGCGCGCTGGTCACGCGATGAGAAGAGGGCGCCCTTCGTGGGTTTCAACACTCTCGTTTCGGGGGTTTCGACGCCGCCGATCGATCTGGTACGTGAAGACAGTTGGGATTCGACGACATACCTGGCGAGCGTGGACTATTCATGGAACGATTGGATCATGACCTATGCCAGTTACAGTACAGGCTTCAAGGCAGGGGGGTTCCAGGAGGGCGTGAACCCGGTGGTCGTGTCTACCTATTATGATCCCGAAACGGTCGAACAGGTCGAGGTTGGTCTGAAGAGCGATCTATTCGACGGACGTGTCCGATTCAACGTGTCGGCGTATCGTTCACGGTACGAAGACCTGCAGGTCAACAATTTCAGGATTCTGCCGACTGGTCCGGTGCAATTGATCCAGAACGCCGCGGGGGCTCTGGTCTATGGTTTCGACGTCGAAGCCAAGGTTCAGATCGGCGAGCATTTCATTTTGACTGCGCTCGACAGCTACATTCCAACCGCGAAAATCGAGGGCTTCAGCAGTATCGGCGGTTTCCCCAGCATCGAAGGGTTCCGTATCCCACGCACACCGGAGAATTCTTATACCCTTGCGCTGGACTATGGCACTGAGCTCAACGCGGAAGTCCGGTTCAAGGCTCGTGCAGAATATTCACATCGTAGCGATTTCAGTAGTGTCCGGACGTTAGCGGGCTCGGCGCCCATAAGTGCATGATCTAAACGAGATAAATCGTGGTTTCTTTTGGTCTCGATTTCGACCTGGCCGAGCGCTGGTGCGACCCTGCGAGAACCGTTCTCGTGGGTGCTCACCATGCACGTTGGCAAGCTTGTGTTCGCGCAGTTGACTGGGCACTTTGCCGCTGACGACGTTTCGCCGATGCGTGGCGGCGTACGGCGGCGAGCACAAGATCAAGAGCTTCTCGTGCCTCGATCAGTTCCTCTGCCTGGCGTTCGCTCAGTTGACCTACCGCGAGAGCCTGCGCGACATCGAAGCCTGCCTGCGGGCGCAGAGCGACAAGCTCTATCACATGGGCATTCGCAGTCGTGTTTCCCGCAGCACGCTCGCGGACGCGAACGAAGCTCGCGACTGGCGTATCTACGCGGACTTTGCGCAGCGCCTGATCGGCATCGCCCGCAAGCTCTATGCCGACGAGCCGTTTTGGAGTCGACCTGAGGGAAGACGGTCCACGCGCTGGATGCGACCACCATCGACTTGTGCCTGTCGGTCTTTCCGTGGGCACCGTTCCGTTCGACGAAGGCGGCCGTGAAGTTGCACACGCTGCTCGATCTGCGCGGCAATATCCCGGCGTTTATCCATATCAGCGACGGCAAGCTGCACGACGTCAATATCCTCGATCAGTTGCGACCGGAACCGGGCGCGTTCTACGTGATGGACCGGGGCTACCTGGACTTCGAGCGGCTCTTCCGCTTGCACACCGCGGGCAGCTTCTTCGTGACCCGCGGCAAATCGAACCTCAGAGTGCAACGTCGCTATTCCAGAGCCGTCGATCGGGTCACGGGCCTGATCTGCGATCAGACGGTCGTGCTGACGGGTTTCTACTCGAGCCAGAACTTCGACACGCCGCTGCGACGCATTCGCTTCAAGGACCCCAAGACAGGCAAGCGCCTCGTCTTCCTGACCAACAATTTCCGCCTCTCGGCGCTGACGATCACCGAGCTGTACCGGTGCCGTTGGCAGGTGGAGTTGTTCTTCAAATGGATCAAGCAGCATCTGCGGATCAAGCAGTTCTACGGCACCAGCGAGAATGCGGTGAAGACGCAGATCTGGATCGCGGTCTCGGTCTACGTGCTGGTGGCGATCGTCAGAAAGCGGTTGAAGATTCAAGCCAGCCTCTACGAAATGCTACAGATCCTGAGCCTGACCATGTTCGAGCAACCCCCTTTAAACACGCTGTTTTCTCAAATCCAAGGTCGGCAAAGCGACACCGAACTCGCTAAGCAACTGAATTTGTTCAACTAACGTCCGGACACTACTGTAGCGATTTCGAGAACGAACTCGACGCATCGCTGCGACCGGATGGTTCTTTTGCAACAGCACCGCTGCCAGGTTATGGCCTGATCAACATGTCAGCCGGCTTGAGCATAGGCCTATGGAGTTTCGACGCATTCGTCCGCAATGCTGCAAACAAGGGTTATTTCGTGACGGCCACCACGGCGGGCAGAAACACTTTCCCGCTGCTCGTGCCCGGCGAGCCCCGCACGTGGGAAGCGACGGTGACGCGACGCTTCTGATGGTTGACCGCCGTCGCTCCATGCGGCGCATCAAACTCACGCATGATCGGGTCGTGTCGCGGTCAATTTGCCGCGGCGACGTTGTGTTCGACTTGGTCGGGTCGCGTTGATCCCGCGATTACGCTCGCGACACTGCGGCGAGCCTACGGAATATGCGAAAAACGCGGGGCCTTTATACCGAAATGCGGATTACCTTATAGGCGGTACGGCGTTGTGACTGCCGCTTCGAAGGAACAATATCGCCTGCAATGGATCGTTACGCATCCAACAACGGAAGCCTAATTCGCATCAATCCTGCCCTGCGAAACAAGCTTCTCGGCGAGCGTGATGCAGGATCTTTGTCACTCTGGCCACACGACGAACAGGTCTAATTGGAACTACATCCGACGCATCAACGGGAAGATGGAACGATCAAGCCGCACGGTGGCGATCAGATTTGCGTCATCCTTTGGGGAAATCGGCCACGTCGCCGCTTGGGCAGTCTCGCTATCTTAGCCAGGGCAGCGTAATCTGAATCCATCTGGAAAAGGAGAAGATCAAATGTCACATCGGGTTCGCTGCATGTCACTTGGCCTTCTTATCCTGACCGGGGGAGTGACGGTCGCATCCGGGCAACAACTGAAATCGTCAGAGCGCTTGTACCATCGCAACTGCGCCAGTTGTCATATGCCAGAAGCGTTCAAGTTCGCGCGTCCCTTGAGAAAAAATTCGGTGAGGCGACCAGAAGAAGCGCGCAGCGTGATCATGGAGGGCATTCCGGGAGAAATGCCGGGATTCAAGTACATGCTCTCGCGAGCGGAGGTGACCATGATCATTCAATACCTGGCGCAGCTCGGGGAAACGCCAGCTGCGGTCATCGCCAACGATCGAGTTGAGCCATGATCGCAAGCATGTCGTCTCGGTACTCGGCATGCGCGGTGGTGATGGCAACGGTCGGCGCCTTATGGGGCTTTATCAGGCGCCACTAGCGGCAGCCCCACGAACGCCGCACAAGCGGCGCAAGGATGCCGCTATTGACCGGGGCTGTGAAGGGGCCTTCAGGGCGCCGATGGCGGGTGTTACTGTGTCCGCGAAGGTGAGCGGCGCGCCCGTAACCATTTCCGTTTTTACGGACGAACACGGCGAATGCTTCTTTCCACCGTTGAGCCAGTCGGGCGCATTCGTCGTCGCTGCACAAGCTGCAGGGTACCAGCCGCAACGAGTCGAGGCTGCAGGTCGGCCCCGGTGGTCATCGTGTCGATTTCTCGCTGAAAGCCATCGATGACATCGTGCCGCAGCTTTCAAGTTGGCAGCAGCTGCAATCCTTGCCGGAAGAAACGCGCGAGCAGAGACGCGGCAAGGCCATCCTTATCAGGGCTTGTACGCAATGCCACCAGACGTCGAAAATTTTCGCGCGACGATTCGATGAAGCCGGCTGGCGGGCGTAATCAATGCGATGTGGTACTCGTCGTCAGAAGGGTCCCAATCCACCGGCGACGCCGGCGGCACTAGAGTCACGCAAAGCGGAGCTGGCTGCGTATCTGAACAAGATGATCGGGCCGAGTGCGACTCCGTTGCGGTTCGAGGCGCCGCCCCGGCCGTCCGGCGGAGCCTCTTGCCCATCATCTACGAGTACAGCGTTCCGAACGGGCAAGGCGGATATGCGCCAGAAAGCGGCAGCGATTGGTCAAGGACCTCCGATCGTCGCGGGCACGGGCACGTTAATCCATGACGCGACTGTGGACTTCGACGGTAATGTCTGGTTCACGGATCCCTACTCGCCGATACCTGGCCGCACGGTGGGCAAGATAGACGGCGTAACTGGCGAGATGAAACCGTTCGCCATTCCCGGCGACGCACCAGGCTCCACCGCAAGGAGCCACGCCATAATTACCGCACGCGACGGAACCATCTGGTTCAACGTCATGATGGTTGGCAAGGGCGGCGCAGACCCAATTGCCGATGGTGGTCTGGGCTGCATTGATCCGCGTACGAATGAGACAAAGCTTTATCGGGTTCCGAAGGGGATGCCCGGAGTTGGCGGATGGATAAACGAGGACGGCCATGGAAACATCTGGACTTCGGCGGGTGGCTATCGCGGCGGCGAAGGCGCTTGGCTGTTTGATCGGAAGACGAGGCAGTTTCGGCAGTTCAGGTCTCTTCGTGAAGGAATGACCTATGGCGTGGCGGGCGACGCCAGCGGTAATGGCTGGTGGGCGCAAATAAATAACGACGTGGTTGGGTACGTGGAGCTTCCGGCGGGCAAGGTCGGTGAGCTGCAGATTCCCTTCAGTTGGCAAGGTGCGCCGTTCCTCAAGCCTGGCGACATGAGCGAACAGGAATACTTCGAGACGTCTGTCGGCGTCGGCGGCGTGCGCGGGGGCGCACAGATGCCTCGCCGACTCAAGGGCGACCTGAACGGCGATGATGTCTGGGTGGCGAATTACTCCGGCAACAACCTGATGCGAATAAATTCAACATCGAAGAAGACCACCTATTACCCGGCGCCTGAGTTCGGCATGGCGGTCTACGATGTCGGCATCGACCATCTTCATCGTGTCTGGGTCGGCCTTCAGAACGGCGATGAAATCCCGGCAAGTTCGACCCGGATACGCGCGCCTGGACCATCTATCCGTTGCCGACCAGGGTGTGAGTGCTCGCAGCCTTGTGGTGGTCGAGTCGAAGGAGGACCGAAGTCGTAGTTCCGCCAACGATGCGCAGAAGGTCATCCGCATGATCGTCCGCACGCCGCAGGACTTGAAGGAACTCAAGAGCAAGTACTACCCACGTTGAGCGGTGGCTGCTGCGTCTCGGTGGCTACCGCACTTCATCGCGCCGCAGTCTTGTTCGTGTGAGTGCCATCAGTGAAATCGGAGCGGCTTGATGTCGACAAGTGGTGACGGTAACAGCAAGAGCGCCGGCGCAGTGCCCAGGCACGCGAAACTATGAGCACGCTGCTGCTGATCGCACATGGTATCGCTGCCGTTTTTCTCATCGGCGCCGTTAGCCACCAGGCAGCGAGCGTGCTGCGCACGCTAGATGCGGCGCAAGGCAGGTTCGTTCAGCGCTTTGCCGGGGTGCGCGCGGCGGCCTATACGGAAGCGATCATCGTGCTCTATATGCTTACCATGCTGCTCGGGGCGCTGCTGTATCCAATTTACACGCTCGGCGTGCGTGAGGAGTTTCGCAGCGAGCTGCCGGGTGCTTTCGGCAGTTTCGAGATCAAGGAGCACTTTGCGGCACTGGGGCTGGGCTTACTGCCGACCTACTGGTGGCTGTGGCGGCGCCGGTCGCTCGAGGAGCTGGTCTCGGTACGACGCCTCGTGACACTCGTGCTGACCGTCGTCGCCTGGCTCGCTTTCCTCGTCGGCCACGTCCTGAACAACCTCGGAGGCATGTAGCCTTGCAGTGCTCGCCAGCCCTGTTTGCCCCCGTCTTCGCTATTGTCTATGGGGCGCTTTATGCGGCGAAACTGCCCATTTTTATCTACTATCCGCTGCACGGCGAGCTTGCGCTGGAGCGCCTCCCGCCAAACGATGGCCCAGGCATGCTCTGGTATGGATGGCTCGCAGCAGGCTCGGTCGCAGGACTCACGGCCGTGACGCTTGTGCCGGCGCGCTGGGCGCGCGTGTGCCCGCCTCCGCGGGCTTGATTTCCGCGCTGGCCGGCATGGTCCTCATCCTGATCGGGGAATTGCACTGGTTCGTCGCGTAGTCGGCCACCTTGCGCGGCCGAGCATGGATCATCCGATACCGACCCACTCGCCGGCGTCGGAATGGTATCGAGCCAGCTGTCGCCGTCGATCCAGTCGTCCGGCACCTTGGCGCCGGTGCGAAGTCCTGTCGATTCTGCGGTCAAGTTCCTCGAAGCTGTTCCAACAGCCTGCATCAGTGCCGTCCTATTGGACGTTCGCCGGGAGCTAGGACGGTTACCACAGCTGACTCTCGGTCGCAAACACGAGCCCGCCCACTCGGGACTTCACCGTGGTGAAAACACGCTCGAGGTCAGGGTCGCGAACCCGTGGGTCAACCGGTTGATCGGTGATGCGCAGCTGGGTGCAAAGAAGGTGACCTTTACTACGCTTCCCACCTATGGCGCGGACGCGCCGTTGCGTCCGTCGGGGCTCATGGGGCCGGTTCAGTTGCTGGGACTCGAAAGACAACAGTAACGGAGCGCGATCGCTCCGCCGCGTTCGAGAGTTCATTTAAGGTGTAGAGCTGACGGCCACGTTTCGGAACTCAGGCCATCTCGCGAGGGAGGAACGGCATGTCGCAATCGTACGCGATCGGTTCATCTGAGTCGGCCCTGATCGAGGAGCCCATCCATCGTGTCTTTGAGCGCACACTTCAGCAGCATTCCGATCGGCTGGCACTGGTTTCGCGCGCGCAGGGAATTCGATGGAGTTATGGCCAACTGGCGCAGCGGGTTGATGATCTGGCGGCTGGCTTGTTGTCCATCGGCTTGGTGCCAGGGGATCGGCTGGGCATCTGCGCGCCCAACTGTGCCGAATGGCTGTTGACGCAACTCGCTACCGCGAAAGCCGGCGTCATCCTCGTCAACATCAATCCGGCATACCGCACGTTCGAGCTCGAATATGCCTTGAACAAAGTGGGTTGCAAGGCTCTGGTCCTCGCGCCGTCGCTGAAGTCGAGCGACTACATTCGGATGATGTGTGAACTCGCGCCGGAGCTCGAAACATCTGTACCCGGAGCGCAGGGTGCTCAGAGACTACCGGAGCTTCGGGCAGTGATTCGACTCGGCCTCGATCGCACCGCCGGCATGTTCAGTTTCTGGGATGTTGTTGAGGCGGGCCAAAGGCGAGCCAGCGGGCTTTCGGTGCGTGATCCCATCAATATCCAGTTCACGTCAGGAACGACGGGCTCGCCTAAAGGGGCAACGCTGACTCATCGGAACATTCTCAACAATGGCTTTTTCGTGGGGGAGGCGATCGGTCTTACGTCGGACGATCGGGTCTGCATTCCAGTGCCGCTCTATCACTGCTTCGGTATGGTGATGGGAAATCTCGCCTGCAACACGCACGGCGCCGCGATGGTCTACCCGGCACCCACGTTCGAGCCGCTGGCTACGCTCGAAGCCGTCGCCGCCGAGCGATGCACGGCGCTCTACGGCGTGCCCACCATGTTCATTGCCGAACTGGATCATCCTGAATGCGCTCGCTTTGACCTGACCAGTCTGCGTACGGGAATCATGGCAGGCGCTCCATGTCCCATTGAGGTGATGAAGCGCGTCAACAGTGTGATGAACATGCGTGAAGTGACGATCGCTTACGGGATGACAGAGACATCACCTGTCTCAACGCAGACAAGTCGTGACGATCCGCTCGAGAAGCGCGTGTCAACGGTCGGGCGCGTACACCCGCGCGTTGAGATACGGATTGTGGACGGGAATGGTGACGTGTTGCCGCGTGGTCAGCCCGGGGAGTTCTGCACACGTGGCTACTCGGTGATGAGCGGCTACTGGAACGACGCGGAACGCACCGCGGAAGCGATCGATACGGACGGCTGGATGCACACGGGGGACCTGGCCGTGATGGATGACGACGGATACGTCAATATCGTCGGCCGCCTAAAGGACATGATCATTCGCGGCGGCGAGAACGTCTATCCGCGAGAGATCGAGGAATTTCTCCATCGGCACCCTAAGGTGCAGGACGTCCAGGTGCTTGGCGTACCGGATTCCAAGTACGGTGAGGAGATCTGCGCTTGGGTACGCCTCCGGTCGGGCGAGGAGTCCACTGAAGACGCCATTCGCGCGTTCTGTCGCGAAAACATGGCGCACTACAAAGTGCCGCGATATGTGCGGTTTGTCGAAGAGTTTCCCATGACGATCACAGGCAAGGCACAAAAGTATCTGATGCGCCGGGTCATGATCGAAGAACTGAAACTTCGATTGGATCAAACGGCGTAGTAGCACGGTCGAATGCGATCGCATGGTGCATGCCACTTTATGTGCGCGAGTTTCGATTGGTAGACGTGCCAACTCGCCATGGCGAACGCTACGCGCGTGTGTCGTGCGACCCGAACGGCGGGCTGTTCGGAAAAAGCTCGGTCGCGATGCACGCAACTCGTTGACCCGCATGGGCCGGCCGCCGGGTTCGGTCGGTAAGTTCGCGCAGGGCTCGGTATAGGCTCGGTCGGTGGGAGCGGTTCGGTCGGTGCGCCGAAAATCTCTTCGCGGTCTTCGACTTGCTCGCGCCGAACCGCGGGCTCCGTCGTACTGAAAATCCGCGTGTCGATGGTTCGATTCCGTTCCGGGAACGGTGCATTCCGGGGTGCATTCCGGTCACACGGTTTACATCTCATTCCGGACTCCAGTGGCAGGATAGTTGTCGCCTCGATCATGTGCGCTCACGGAGGAGCCTGTGAAGAGCGTGCGATGACCAGAGCCTATTCTCCCGCCTTTAAGCGAAAGATGATTGAACGGCTGATTGGGAGTGATGCGATCAGCGCTTTGCAGCTTTCCAAGGAGACCGGACTTCGTCAGCAGAACCTCTCGCGCTGGCTTCGGGAGGCGCGTAGCTTGCCTTGCACCGGGATCGCGAAGGCGAGCCTCGTGAAGACGCTCGCGAAGATCAGGCCGTGGAACGAGGCCACCGGGCATGTAGGGGACGCGCACTGATTCGCTCGTTTCCCTCGGCCGCGCGCGACGGCACAGAATTTCTCGGGAGCAACTACGTGCCAATGGGCCGTGCCGTCTGATGTCAGCGCTTGCTGGCGTTTCGAGTGAACGATCAAATCCGAAATCTCGCTTTTGGTCCCTGCGCCAGACCGTCCTGACGGTAAAAAGATGCTCGAAAATTCCCGACGCAGCAAACACTTAATGCATTTGATGGCGGCACTTTTCCGGGCCATTTGCGACCCGCAGCAGGGCTCGGTGACGTCGTTCACGAACGGTGCGGCGACCGATAGATGTCAATACATCTCGAAAGGTAGCCCATGCACGAGCGCCGATCGTTCTCGATAGATGTCGATAGATGCTGAAAGCGATTCTTGGGACCCGAATCAACTTGACGGTAAATCTGGGTTCTGGTGCATTGGCGGTCGAGCCCTAGAATCCGCGTCCCTTTCCGAGGACGGACCGGATGACGACACGTATCGCACGCGACCCTATCTATAGAGGTCGTCGTTTCTCGCCCGAGATCATTGAACTCTGCGTCCGCTGGTACATCACGTACCGCCTGGGCTACCGCGACCTGGTCGCGATGATGGCCGAGCGCGGCATCGAAGTGTCCCACACGACTATCATGCGCTGGGTGCTGCGCTACGTTCCAGAGTACGAGCGTAGATGGGCGCGTTTCGCGAGATCGCCGGGATCGTCCTGGCGCATGGATGAGACGGCCGTGTCGGTTCGAGGCGGGCGGCACTACCTGTATCGCGCGGTGGATCGACGTGGGAAGTCGGTCGCGTCGCTGCTCTGCAATGATCGAAGCATGGAATCCGCCCAGGCATTCTTCCGCGCGGCGGTGAGCCAGGGGCCGTGCCGTGGCCTGAGAAGATCAACGTCGACGGCAACAGCGCCACGCACCGGGGATTGCGCATGCTGGCAACGGAAGATCGGCGCTGGCAGGGCGTGAAGGTCAGGTCACGCCGCTATCTCAACAACGTGGTCGAGCAGGACCATCGCGCCATCAAGCAGCGGTGCGCTGCGATGCTGGGCCTTAAGAGCTTTCGTTCGGCCGCGATCACGCTCGCCGGAGTCGAGCTCGCTCATCGGGTTCGCAAGCAGCAGTACTCGCTGTCGACTGGCATGAAGGGGCGGGCCGGTTCGCTGAAGGAATTGTGGGACTCGGCACTAGCCGGTTCCGGCGCGCCGATGTGCCGGGACGACGACCGACATTCACCAATGCACCAGAACTCAGCGCACCGCTTTCAGGCGGCGCGCGAGCGCGCGCATCCTGAAGGTCGATTGCGCTATCAGCGAAAGATCTCGTTCGGAGGAAACCTGTACCTGCTCGTCAGGCCCCAGGGCGGCCGGTACTGGCACTACCACTACCGATACGGCGGAAAGCGGAAGACGCTTTCACTTGGGACCTATCCGGACGTCCCGGTTGCCCGGGCGCAGTCGCGCCATCGCGCGGCGCGGCAGTTGGTCGCGGCGGGCGTCGACCCGTCGCTCAGGAGACAAGAATTGCGGTGTATCGAGAGGGAGAAGCTTGGGCCTGGTACCGGGATTCCCGCCAAATGGCTTCAAGCGGGGCGCGTGGTTTGAGATTCGCTCGAAATAGTCACTCATGGTGACTCAAATCGCTGTTCGCAAACCATCGCGCTAAGCCTCGATGGTGCTGGAAAGGGTGGCCATCGGTTTTGTGGCGGCGGTCACGGTACCGGCCATCGATACTGAACTATATGCGACAAGATGCTGTTCTTAAGGATAATATTCCGGCCATGGAACCGGCCAAATGGAACGCCAGAGGAAGTCCTTGGGCCCCGCCGCTGCCGAGCCGTTCATGCCAGCCGAGGGCACGGCCGTGCTCGAAGATCTGGCCTTCGACCTGGCCGCGAGGCCAGCGAACTGTCGGCCCAGCTACACCCTGTGGTTCGGCTGTCGGTCGCCGAGCTCGTGCGGTCGATGAACTGCTACTACTCCAACCTGATCGAGGGCCACGACACCCATCCTCGCGACATCGATCGCGCCCTGGCAGCCGACTATTCCAGCGACCCGCATCGCCGGGATCTGCAGCTCGAAGCACGTGCCCACATCGAAGTGCAGCAGATGAGCGATGAGCGTGTCGGCGACCTGCCGCGTCCGCCCGCTTCGCGTGCCTTTATCGAATGGACGCATCGCGGAATTCTGCAAGCGGTTGCCGGAGAGTCTGCTGGTTGTCGAGAACCGGACACAAGGAGCGCCTTCCTGTCGTTCCAGGGCAGATGCGTTCGCGGACCGTCGCCGTGGGCCGGCATGTCGCACCCGCAGCCGAGGATCTCCGGCTCTCATGGGCAGAGTCGAGGAAGCCTACGATGCGGTTCGGCTGACGAAGCCGCGTCAGGTCATTGCCGCCGCCGCAGCTCACCATCGTTTTCTGTGGATCCATCCGTTTCTCGATGGAAATGGCCGCGTCGCGCGTCTGATGTCGCACGCCGTGTTGATGGAGATCGGAATCGGCTCCGCGCTCTGGTCCGTTTCACGTGGCCTGGCCCGCAATTCTGGCGAATATAAACGCCTGCTGATGGCCGCCGATGAGCCACGCAGAAGCGATCTCGATGGGCGGGGGGCGCTCTCTCACGACGCGTTGATCGACTTCTGCAGGTTCTTTCTCGAAATCTGCCTCGACCAGATTCGCTACATGCGCGAGCTGCTCGATCCTTCCGAGATTCAGCGTCGCATGGAACTGTACGTTCGCGATGAGGAAAGCGCGGAGCGACTCCCAGACGCAGCTATGTGGTGCTGCGCGAGGCGTTGCTCGCGGGCGAGCTGGAACGAGGTCGCGTGCCGGGTTGATCGACACGAGCGAGCGCACGGCGCGTCGCGTGATTTCCCGCGCTCATCGACAAGCGGCTGCTGGTCTCAGACTCGCACAAAGCGCCTTTGCGGTTGGGCTTCCCAATCGACGTCGTTGAGCGCTGGTTCCTAAAGCTGTATCCGGTGACGTAATGAGCGGGGCCGGGGACTGGGCCTTTACCAAGCGCATCCGTCGCGGTGGTCTTCGGGTGGCGTGCCAGTCGGCTGGCCAGCGAGCGAATTGCCGAGGCGCTCGCGGAAATCCGTGCGGTCGGTCGCCACGATCCGCTGCACGCTGCAGACGGTGCCGTTAGGTTTCTCGTGAAGCTGTCACCGGCGCTGGAGCAGGTGGACAGTTCCTCGGGCGCATTGGGCGGCGCGGCGCGTGCGGCCGTCGACTCGCTTGTTCCAGTGATTGCGCAGGCACCCGCCGCTGGGGCGATGCGTGAGAAATGGCTCGAGCGGTTGTTCGAGGCGATCCAGAACGATGATCCGCCCTATCTTGAGTTGCTAGACGAGCACTGGGGTGACTTGTGCGCGACGCCGGAAGTGGCTTCGCGTTGGGCGGATCGCCTTATGGATCTCGTGCGGCAGGTCCACGCCGCGCGACGTCGAGGCCAGCACGCATTCACCCGGGCCGAATCCGCCTGCTACAGCGCATTGTTCGCCGCGGGCCGACACGACGAATTGATTGCCCTCATTGGCGGTGACCCGCGCCCCATGTGGCATGACCTGCTGTGGGTCGGCCGGTGCACGGTGGCCAGAGGCGAGATCGACGAGGCCATCGAGTTCATGACGAAAGCCGTGAACGCGTGGACGCCGATGACTGGGCTCGCGCGCTTCGCCGAAGGCGTCCTGCTGCAGGCGGGCCGCCGCGTCGAGGCGTACGAGAAGTATGCGCTGGAGGCAAACCGCGCCACGACATACCTCGCGACCTTTCGTCTGCTGTCGAAGAAGTATCCCGAGATCGACGCGGACCGGTTGCTGTCGGACCTCATCGCAACCACGCCGGGCGAGGAGGGTAAGTGGTTCGCCACGGCGAAGACGCTCAAGCGATTTGATCTGGCGATGCAGCTGGCGTGGAAATCGCCCTGTGATCCGAAGACGCTGATCCGCGCCGCGAGACAACGTCGGAAGCGCCAGCGTTGCCTCAGAAGTCGCGCTCGCAGCTTTGCACTGGATCTGCCTGGGCAGGGGCTGGCGAGGTGACCTCGCTCGATGTGCAGATGGCGTATCGGCTCGCGAGCGAGGCTGGCCACGCTTGGGCAATCGGAGCGCGTGGCGCTGCGAGCTTCCAGACGATGCTTCGGGCCGACGACCCGCGAGGTTGGATGGGTAAGAAAGCGATGTTGAACCTGCCGGTTGCGCTGGAAGTGGGGCTCTCGTGAGCAACAGCTTTCGGCATCATTCGCGATCAATCGGCGCCAAGCGAGGTTTTTCGTCGGTCGTCCTGACGGTAAAATCACGCCGCCCTCACGAGAATTCCAGCAGCGGCGGCAACTTGCGGGGCCCGAAGACTATTGAGTGGGAGTGAGAACTCCTACCTTCCGTCAGCCTCGTGACAGTGGCGGACGCCGTGGCTGGCGCAGGTTGAGTGAGCGAAATGCCGCGGATCAGCGAACGGAAGCCGTCACGCCTGGGATGGGGTAGTCCTCCTGTCCGATCAATGCCAGCCCGTCCTCATCCGACCGCGCTTCGCAATGATCGAATGCCAGGGGGACGATCCAGCGCCCACCGGCGGTTACGATGCCGCAGCGACCGTTGAGCGCGGCCGGAACTGCCCGGATTCGACCCCAGACTGCGCGAGGGCTCCATCGAGAAGCAGCGGCAGCGCCTGGCGTCCGTCGGGGTCGAGCAGCACCGCGCGCTCAGCCTCGTCAGGCCACTCTGATTTGCGCGGCAGCACCCAGAAGGGATTGCTCAATCGACTGGTCAAGCTTTGACTGACGTCGCCCGGCCGCAGCTTCACGTCCTGTTCGCAACGACCCAGCGATAGCCCGCCGGCGCCGCGGTCTCCCGGGCAGAGCGGTTGCGCTTGTCGATGAAGTACAACTCGCCCTCGGTCGCGGCAGCCCAGGCGCGCTCCGAGTAGTCGGCGAGATCGTAGATCCTCAGCATCCAATCCGGAGCCGCCTCGACCGCTGGCCGTCCGTCATTCGTCAGGAGCACGTAGCGGTCGTCCTCCTTGAACCACAACAGATCGCCACGAATCGTCACCAGGTTGCCGAAGCGCGGACCCAGGACCTCCTGTCCGCCATCACGCACGATGCCCCAGCGCCCGCCGCGGCGCATCGCGTAATGGCCGTTTCCGGCGTCGGACAACGCCTCGTAGTCCACGGGAACGAGCAACTGGCCGCTGCGGAGGTCCACGACACCCCACCGCTCGTCGCGCTGCACTTTGGCGATGTGGGTCCGGCCAGCCGCCCCTCCTCGATCGCCTGGAAGTCGATGGGCAGGACGAGTCGCCCGGATTCGGCGGCATAGCCCCAGCGGGAACCGATCCGAACCACCACGTCCCCGGGATGCTTCGCCAGCCTGACCGCGTCGTACGCGGGGTCCAACCGGCAGCAGCCGGTCAGGATCGAGCCGGCGGCGCACTTGCCGTCGCCGCACGCCATGCAAGCCCCGCGCCGTCTCGCACCTCGAAAGATTCGCAAAGGCGGAACAGCGCCAACCCTGCGCCGTCACACGTGCCAGGCAGGCCGCATCGTCCCTCGTCAAGCGGAAGTACTGCGCCCCGGAGAAGTCCGGCAGCGGGAGGATCTCGTCGTATTCCGCCGGAATCCGCCAACGGCCGGACCAGTCGATGACGCCTTTCTTGCCGTCGGCCGCTGTCGCAGGCAGCCATCGGCCCTGACAGGCCATCTCCTCGATCCGAGTGGAGTTCGATCCGCAATGCCCAGCGGCCGCGACGGTCGATGCAACCCGCACGATGGCCGTCGGTGGCCGCCGCATGCCAGCTTCCGGCGAATCGCGGGTTTCGTCGAACCGATCCGGCGACAGCACCGCAAACGATCGTCCGCCAGTCCCCAGCGTCCGTCCTCGACGAAGGCGTACACGTCAGAGCCCGCGTCCTCGACCCAGTCGAAGCGAGCGGTCGCGAGCGTCCGTCCGGCGTCGTCCACGAGTTGCCAGCGATGACTGGCAATCCTGCTGACCACCGCAAGCCCCTCCGAGAACTCAAGGGGACGGCTGTCGACGAAGCGCGTGCCTGCGAAATCCGCGCAGTGTCGCGAAGGACAGAGCGGCGGGCCAGTCGCCGTCGGGCGTCAGGAAGCCCCAGCGCATCGCGGATCCGACCGCGTCAGTCCGTTGTCCGGCGGAGCGATCCACCGGCGCCGACGTCGCGTACCACGCGCCCCTGCGATCGATCAGCTGGCCACGACCGCCAGAAGTAACGCTTGCGTATCCGCCATGGAAGAGTTGCGCCGGCTCGAAGCGCGGCTCGATCACCCACTGGCCGTCGCGATCGATGTACCCCCACTGGTCGCCGCGCGGCCACGGGATCAGGCCATCGGCAAAGAAGTCGTCGAGCCCGACAAACTGCGCCAGGTCACCGAAGCTCTCCTCGGGACGAAGCCCGGGCCACTCCCAAGGCCCGAGATCCGCGATGCGCCGTCCGGTTGTGTCGATGAGCCAGGCCTTGCCATCCGCCACCGCGACTGTGCGGTCGCGCGAAAAGCGCAGCAGCGCATGGTCGAACTGGAGCGGGACGACCACCTTCCCGTCCGAGTCGATGAATCCGACACCCTCGTCGGACTCCACCTGTGCGAGACCGTCCACGAATGGGGAGGCATACCGGAAACCGCGCATCGATCACTGCGCGGCCCGCGATCCTCGTAGCCGGTCAACCGCGTGTTCTCGGCAACCCACGGCGACCGGGACGCGTCCACTCTGCATCACCGCGTCGACGAGTGCCCTGACCGAGCCGTCGCAGGTCGTGCCCGGCCATCGGAAGATCTGGGGCTGGGCTCGTCTTCTCACTCAAGTCTCCAAACGAAGCGCGGTCGGCTGAAGCGGGGCTCGGTGTCACCCGGCCATCGCGGTCGATCGCCTGCAATTGTCCGTCTGGCCGCTCACCCCAGGCGCGCCCCTCGACGAAGCGGCTCAGTCGCTCGAACTGAGGCGGAACGACGAATTGCCCGGTCGGGTCGACGTACCCCCAGCGCCCAGCGGCATCCCGCACGGCGGCACGACCCTCGGCAAACGGGGCCGCCGCCGAGTATCGCGGCGGTATGACCCAGTGACCGCTGCGATCGATATAGCCCCACCCAGCGGCGACGCACCGCGGGCAGGCCCCCTCACTGAAGCTGCGCGCGTCGAGAAAGGCCGGCTCGATAGCCGTGCGCCCTCGGGATCGACATAGCCGTAGATGCGCTGCCCGTGGTCGGGTGGGCTGTAGCAACCGGCGATCATCGCGGCGACGATCATTGCCGCGCTGGCACACCGTGAAGCGGAAGGTACATGCATCTTCGCCACCTTCGGTCGAGAACGGCCGCTGAGTCATAGTCGATCCGTTACCCGGAAAACGAGATACGTAGCTGGCAGCCCGCCCTTCGTAGGTGGCGAACACGGCCTCGGGCGAGAGGGCGTTCGAAACCACCATCCGCCTGCATTTGATCGAGTTCCGGCGCGACTGGGGTCGGGGCGCTGCCCGCGGCGCCTGCCGGCGCGTCTGCGGTCCACGCGCATCGGTGCAGCGGCGGCCTGCTACTCCGCCAGCAACGCTGCCTCGCGTTCCGGTGACAGCCCGGCTATTTCACCCTGGCCGGGGGCATGGTGATCGGTGCTCCGGCGGTGCTGCTGTATCACGCCATCGGTCGAATTGCCGGCGTCAGCGGCATCTTCTTCACCGGGATCAAGGAGGGACGGCTCTGGCGCTGGCTGTTTCTCGTCGGCATCGAGCTGGGCGCCGGACTGGGAGCGCATCTGTTTCCCACGCTGAACATCGTCACCCGCCCGAATCCAGGCTTCTGGATCCTGGTCTCGTACGGACTGCTGGTGGGCTGGGGAACGCGTCAGGGCGGTGGCTGCACCAGTGGACACGGGGTCTGTGGCCTCGGGCGCCGGGCACCGCGTTCGCTGGTGGCCGTGATTGTCTTCATGGCGGCCGGCATCTTTACGGCGAGCCTTCTCCGCCATTGGTTGGGGGTGCCGGCATGAAGTCGAATCTCTCGGCACGCCGCCGGTCTAATGTTCGGCATGGGTTTGATGTTGTCTGGAATGAGCAATCCCGGCGAGGTGCTGGGCTTCCTCGATTGGTCCGGTGTGGGAACCCCGACCTGAATGGCGTGCTGGGGGCTGGCAGGCCACTGTCTTGGCCCGGCGCTTGCGGGGCTGGCGTTGGGCAACGATGAGGTGCTCGTCTTTCTCGTCGCCATGCTTGGCGGCGGGTTCCTGCAGCAAGTGTGGGCGCGAAAGCAGAGTGACTTGTGATGGACGGTCTTTTCGGCGCTGGAGACGAGTCCGTCGTCGGCCCAAGCCGTCGGAGAGGTCGGTACCAGCGTCATGATCTCGGCGAAGTTGGCGGGATGTTGTATCCCGGCGACTTCGCATTCAGCGGTCGACACTGTCAGCTGGCGAGGCGCTCTGCGAGAATGATCGAGGCCTGATCCGGCAGTATTCGGGGACTCGCCGGGGCGCACCAGTAGCCAGGACAACGGATGGACACTCCAGACCAAGCGTACATGCGCCGCGCCATTCAGCTGGCGCGACAGGCGGAAGCGGCCGGTGAAGTGCCGGTCGGCGCGTTGATCGTGCGCCACGGTGAGGTGATTGCCGAGGGATTCAACCGCCCGATCTCGACGCACGATCCCACGGCGCACGCCGAGATGATCGCGTTGCGCGCAGCGGCCGCGCGCAGCGACAGTTACCGCCTGCCGGGCACGACGCTGTACGTGACGCTCGAGCCCTGTGCGATGTGCGCCGGCGCGATGGTGCATGCGCGGGTGGAGCGTCCCGTTTACGCCGCTGCCGATCCCGTGCGGGCGCGCGGCGGGCAGCGTCTTCAATGTCGTGCAGAACCCGGCGCTCAATCACCGCCTGGACGTCGACGCGGGAGTGCTCGGTGACGAATGCGGGACGTTGCTACGAAATTTCTTCGTTGCGCGCCGCAATCCGCCCGCAGGCTAGCGTCCAGGCGCGTCGTCCGTACCCAGTTCGGGATCGGGCGGCGCACCGTCCGCGGCCATCGACGTCCCGGCAACCTGCAGGATGTTCAGGTAGGCCTGCACGTTCTCGACGTAGCGCACGGGTTCCCAGCCGCGGGCATAGCCACGTTTCGTTCGTGTGTACCAGCGCTCCTGGCTCAGCAGGGGGCGGAATTCGCGCACGTCCTCCCAGCGATCGGGATTGCGGCCAGCCTGCTGTGCCAGCACGCGCGCATCCTCGAGGTGACCGAGACCGACGTTGTAGGCGGCCACCGCAAACCAGGTGCGGTCCGGCTCGGGAATCCGGCGGGGCATCTCGCGCCTCAGCATCGCGAGGTATTTCGCGGCCCCGAAGATGCTGGAGCGTGGATCGCGACGGTCGCCGGCTCGCATGCGGGACGCTGTGTCCTCGGTGAGCTGCATCAGGCCGCGTACGCCCGTGAATGAAACAGCGTGCGGATCCCACTTCGATTCCTGGTAACCCATCGCCGCGAGCAGCCGCCAGTCGACGCCGTGCTGCTGGCCGGCCTGCTGGAACCAGGCGAGATAGACCGGCAGGCGACTCTGCAGGTGCTCCATGAAGTTGCGCGAGAACAGGTAGTCGAAGCGGTCGTCCTGGCCGTAGTACCGCTCGAGCAGCGCGGCGATCATGCCGTCGTGGCGGGCGAGGACGAAGAAGGCGTTGACCCGGTCCAGCAGACTCGAATCGCGCCCGGCGGTACCACGACCCAGGTCAGTGCGCGTTCGGGCGACAGGTCGAGCGCGATGGCCAGCTCGGGGTGCACCGAGCGGTTCAAAGCGAACTCGGTCGAGGAGGCGAGGGTGAACTGCACCTTGCCTTGCGACACGTCGGCCAGGATCTCCTCGGTGTCGGTGGCATCGCGTTCGACCCAGGCCAGATCAGGGTATTTCAGCCGGAGGTCCTCCAGCGTCCGCTGGTGGGCGCTGGCCGCTCCGACCTCGATCTGGCCACGACCCGCGTCGGCGATGCTGGCTGGCCGGGCAGAACGACGCCGGTAGACGAGGTGCTCCCGGACGCGCTGGTAGCCCGGTCCGAACTGGACGCCCCTGGGCAGGGGGATGCCCGTCGAGAGGCCTGCAGCGGCGATGTGAGCCCGCCCGGCGGCGACTTCCTCGATTGCGGCCTCACGGGTCTTGACCGTGTACAGCCGCAGCGGCACGCCGAGGTGTTCCGCGAACTGGCTGGCCAGGTCATAGGCGGGGCCTTCGGGGCCGTGGCTGCCGAGGTAGTAGGCGTCGGGGCTGTTGCGGGTGACAACCCGGAGTTCGCCGTCAGCCAGGATCCGCTGCAACAGCGGAGGCGGCTGGGCACACGTTGCCAGCAACAGCGTCGACAGCAGGGCGAGTAATACTTTCATGGGGTTAGGGCTGACCGGCCCGGCCCATTGTGCCTACGGGCGCGGTGCCGCGCGCGGGTGGTGCTGTGCCGCGGCCTGCTATAGAATTCGCGGCCCTCGCGGAGAGGTACCGAAGCGGTCATAACGGCGCCGACTCGAAATCGGATGGGGGTTTAATAGCCCCACGTGGGTTCGAATCCACCTCTCCGCCAGACACGCGACGGTGCCCCGCGAGGGGGCGTTTTCGTTTCTGGCCCGAGGGGTGGGCTGAGAACCCGCTCGTTTGACCCAGGTCAGGGCGCAAGCGCAGCAGTCGATGGATCATGCCGCGTTGCATAGGGAGCGCGCGGATGGCCTATCACGACCTCAGGGACTACCTGGGACAGCTCGAGTCGTCCGGCCAGTTGCGACGGATTAACGAACTGGTGGCCACGGAACTCGAAACGACGTCGCTTTGCGTGCGGGCGCTGCGTGCCGAGGACCCGCCCCGCTGTTCGAGCGGCCCGGCTCGTCCGCACACCCCTGCTCGGCAACCTGTTCGGGCATCGCAGCGCATCGAGGGCAGCCCCTTGCCGGACGCCCGTGCCGCGCGTGAACTCGGCGAGTTGCTCGCGGCGGTATCGGAGCCACGCTGGCCGGGCAGCGTGCGGGAAGCGCTGGCGGCCTGGCCGGAATTCGCTCAGCTCGCGCACGCTGCGCCACGACGCGTCCCCGATGCGGCATTCCGTGACGAAGTGCTGACCGGCGAGGACGTGGACGTCATGCGCCTGCCGATCCAGCGCTGCTGGCCGGACGACGCGGGGCTCCTGCTCACGATGGCCATGGTAGTCACGCGTGGCACGCGACGGGAACGCCAGAACGTCGGCATCTACCGGCAACAGGTCCTGGGTCGCAATCGCGTGATCATGCGCTGGTTGCCACATCGCGGTGGCGCGCTCGATTTCGCCGATTGGCGCGCGGCGCATCCTGATCGACCTTTCCCGGTGCTGGTCGCAATCGGCGCCGATCCCGCAATGATGCTGGCGGCCGTGGCGCCCGTGCCCGACACGCTCTCCGAGTTCCAGTTCGCCGGCCTGCTGCGCGGCGAGCGCAGCAGGGTGTGGCGAAGCGACCTCACCGGGCTCGATGCGCCGGCCGGTGCCGAGATCGTGCTCGAGGGATTCATCCATCCGGGCGACGTGGCGCTCGAGGGGCCGTTCGGTGATCACACCGGCTACTACAACGCGCAAGGCGAGTTCCCCGGTGCTGACCGTCGAGCGGATGTCGTTGCGTCGCGACGCCATCTACCACGGCAGCTACATGGGCCGGGCACCGTACGACGAGCCGTCCGTGCTGGCGCTCGCCTTGAACGACGTGTTCGTGCCGATCCTGCGCAAGGTGTTTCCGGAAATCGTCGACTTCCACCTGCCCGCCGAAGCCTGTTCGTATCGAGTGGCGGTCGTGAGCATCCGCAAGCAATACCCCGGCCATGCCCGGCGCATCATGATGGCAGTCTGGTCTTACCTGCGGCAGTTCACCTACACGAAGTTCGTCATCGTGACCGACGACGATATCAACGTCCGGGACTGGTCCGAGGTGATCTGGGCGGTCTCGACCCGGGTGGATCCCGCCCGCGACAGCCTTATGATCGAGAACACCCCGATCGACTACCTCGATTCTCGAGCCCCGTGCCGAACCTCGGCTCCAAGCTGGGCCTGGACGCGACGAACAAGTGGCCCGGGGAGACGAACCGGCCCGGGGGCCGGCCGATCGTGCCCGATGCGCGCGTGGAGAAGCGCGTGACCGAACTCTGGCACCGCATCTGCGCTCCGTGACCTGATCCATGTCAAGGCAGTCACGCCACCTCGAGGCGATGATGCCGGTTCCGCAATCCCGTGGGAGCCGTGATGCATCTCGTGTGCCCGGCCGGCAGTCCGCCGGCGCTCATGACCGCGGTTGACCACGGCGCCGACGCCGTCTACGTCGGATTCCGCGACCAGACCAACGCCCGCGCCTTTCCAGGGCTGAATTTCTCCGAGGCGGACCTGCGTGCCGGCATCCGTTATGCGCATGCGCGCGGCCGCAAGGTGTACGTCGCGCTCAATACCTACCCCGGGCCTGCGCGCTTCGGCGACTGGCAGGCGGCGGTGGACCGCGCGGCCGCGCTCGGCGTGGACGCGATCATCTGCGCGGACATGGGCGTGCTCGATTACGCCGCGAGGACGCACCCGACGCTGCCACGGCACCTCTCCTGCAGGATCCGCCACTACGCACGCAGCGTTGCGCTACTACCGTGAGCGCTTCGGTATCGCGCGTGCGGTGTTGCCGCGGGTGCTGTCGATCCAGCAGGTCGAGCGCCTGTGCGAGCAGGACGTCGTGCCGATCGAGGTCTTTGCATTCGGCAGCCTGTGCATCATGGTCGAGGGCCGCTGCCAGCTGTCGAGCTACGTCACCGGCGCCTCTCCCAATCGCCATGGAGTGTGCTCACCCGCAAAATTCGTGCGCTGGGAGGAAGGTCCGGGCGGGCAGCGGAGTGTGCGTCTAAACAACCGGCTCATCGATCGCTTCGACGCGGGCGAACCCGCGGGTTACCCGACCGTATGCAAGGGTCGCTACGATGTGGGCGGCCATGTGTTTCATGCGCTCGAGGAACCGACCAGCCTCAATACACTCGAGCTGCTGCCACGTCTCGCGGCAGCGGGAGTCGTCGCACTCAAGATCGAGGGGCGCCAGCGCGGCCAGGCCTACGTGGCGGCCGTAACACGCACCTGGCGCGCGGCTCTCGACCGGTTTGCCGCAAGGCCCGACGGCTGGTCTCCCGACCCGCAGTGGCAGCGCGAACTTGCCCGGCACGCGGAGGGGCACCAGACGACGCTCGGCCCCTACCACCGGTCCTGGCAGTGAGGGACTGAAATGCGCCTGTCGCTCGGACCCCTGCAGTATTTCTGGCCGCGTGAACGCGTACTCGCTTTCTACCGCGAGGCGGCTGCCTGGCCGCTCGACGTCATTTACCTCGGCGAGACGGTCTGCAGCAAGCGCAGGGAGCTCACCACCCGTGACTGGATCGCTCTCGCTCATGAACTCGCGGACGGCAAGCGCGAAGTCGTGCTGTCGTCCATGGCGCTGCTCGAGGCCGAATCGGAACTCGCCTCGTTGCGTCGCCTGGTCGAAAACGGACGCTGCCGCGTTGAGGCGAACGACCTTGCCGCCGTGCAAATGCTGCGAGAGCGCGGCCTGCGCTTTGTCGGCGGCCCGTCGCTGAACGTCTACAACCACGAGACCCTGCGGCTGCTGTGCGAAGACGGTCTTGACCGCCTGGTGCTTGGAACCGAGCACGGTCGCGCGCTGATCGACGAGTTTCGCGCCAGTGGCGTGCCGCTGCCGGAACTCGAAATCCCGGTCTGGGGCCGCTTGCCGCTCTCGTATTCGGCGCGCTGCTTCACGGCACGGGCACTGGATCTCGCGAAGGACGACTGCGGCTTCCGCTGCATCGACTACCCGGACGGACTGCCGCTGACCTCGCGTGACGGGCGGCCGTTCCTGACCATCAACGGCATCCAGGTGCAGACGGCGGGGCCGTGCGACCTCGGGCCCGAGATGGCCGAACTGCGCGCGGCAGGCATTGCGCTGCTCAGGATCTACCCACAGGCTGAAGGCACCGCGGCAATCGTCGCTCGCTTCCGCACGGCGCTGCAGACCGGGTCCGCGCCGCTACGGCTCGGCGACGAGAACGGCTATTGGCACGGCACTGCGGGGATGCAGCTGGTTGAGCCGCTTCAGGCCGCTGTCGAGTGATAGGCGTCGCGCGCGGCACGCGCGAGGCGCGCTCCACGATTGAGAGCAATCCGCAGGCCGAGCGGCAGCGAGTCCCACGGCAACTGGTCCAGCAGATTGCGTACGGCCAGGCCGAGTTCGACGTCGCCGGTCAACTCCAGGCGGCGGTGGAAGAAAAGCGTGTCGGCGTCCTCGAGGCGGCTCGCGAGCAGCAGCAGGTCCGTCGCCGTGCCGCGCACGATGGCCTCGGCGTCTGCGCTCCGCTCGAGGACGTCGACCCTGCGCTCCCCGAACGCGACGATCCAGCGCAGGCCGAGGTCGGTCACCTCCACGCCGATGCGTCGCCCCGTGAAGTCGTCGTCGAGCCTTCGGCGAGGGACGTGGCGAGCACGTGCGCGATCACCCTTCGCCGAGCCGGCGGAGCAATGGCTCCGGCAGCAGGCGCAGTGGCGTGGCCAGGAATCGGGGGATGGGATCAGGTGCATCGGGGAGAGTTCAACACCTCCGGGGCGCGGCGGCTTTGATACAGGTCAAGCGGCCGCGGCCGACGCATCCCGGCGGTCAGTGACTACGCGCCGATCCGGATCAATCGCCAGCCAGCACGCCGCCCCGACAAACGCGAACGCCGCGCCGATCACGAACGTTGCATTCCAGTCGCCGGCGCCGGAAAGCGCGCCTATGATCGGCGCCGATACCATGCCCGCGAAGTTGCCACCGGTATTCAGCACGCCCGTCGCGGCACCTGTGTCCGAGCGCGCCACGCGCATCGTCGCGGCCCAGAACGGACCTTCGTTCAGCTCGATCATGAAAAACGTCGCCATCAATGCCAGCACGGCGGCGTACGGTGCCGAAACGCTGATGGCCACGATCAGCAGCACGCCCGCCAACGGCAGCGAGATCATTGGCACGAGCCGATAGCCCCAGCGATAGCCGATCTTCGTTGCCATGCGATCAGCCAGCAAACCACCGATGCCCGCGCCAAGGCCGGCCCCGATCCACGGCAGCATGCCGGCAAAGCCGCTCTCGAGACCGCTGAAGCTGCGTTCCTGCACCAGGTACAGGAACGACCACGTGCCGAGCAGATAGAAGACGAAGTTGAGGCAGAAATAGGCGAACGTCAGCAGCCGCACGTCGCGCTGGCCGACGATCTGCCGCATGCGCGTGAGTGTCATCGGCGCCGGCCTGGCCATGTCGCCAGCATCGAGTTCGGCAAGTTCCGCGGCGGTCACTCGCGGATGTTCGGCCGGCCTGTCGCGCCCATACCAGGCCCAGCTGGCCGTCAGTAGCACCGTGGGCGGGGCGAGCCACAACAACGCGCCCTGCCAGCCGTAGTGCGCGGTTAGGACCACGATCAACGGCGCCGTCATGGCTCCGCCGATGTTCATGATCAAGGCGTTGCCACCGTTGGCGAGCGCCCATTGCCGTGGTGGGAACCACGTCTGCGATACGGCGGCGAACATCGGAAAAACGGGCCCTCGCGCGAGGCCCAGCAACCCCTGCGCGGCGAGCAGGGCGACGAACAAGGCCGTGCCGGCCAGCATGACCGGCGCGAGCGGCGTCGCGATCGTCGCGACGAGGCCGACCAGGCCGATCACCGTGTACATGAGCCGCGCTCCATAGCGCTGACCAAGGACACCGCCCGGTATCTGAGCCAACGTGTAGCAGGTGGCGAAGGCTGCATTCAGCCAGCCGATCTGCAGCTGCGAGAGGTGCAGGTCCGGCATGATGTTCTGCGCGGCCACGCCCAGGCTGGTGCGCTGGACGTACGCCAGCATCGCGAAGCCGCCGAGGAACAGGAAGATCGTCCAGCGAACTTTCACGCATCACCTCCGCGAGTGCGCGGGACGTCAGCCACGCAGTTTTGAGCCAGCAGGATCGTAGGGCGCGACGTGCAGGATGCGGGCGGCGCGCGGTTTGCCCAGAATCGTGACCGACAGCGGATCGGATGTTTCGCACCATTCCGTAGCACCAGCCCTGCGATTTCGGGCCGGTCGCTCGCGCCGCCAGGAACGCTTCGCGCCCGATGAAGTCACCCTTGTCCGCAGCGACGAAGCGTTCCAGGCCCGCCATGGCTGGCGTGCAGGTCGTCGAGAACTCGAGCGACCAGACGCCGTAGCCTTTCTCCAGCCGCAGGCTGTCCTGCGCGCGCATGCCGATCGGGCGCATGCCGAGTGGAGTCCCGGTCGCCATCAACGCTTGCCAGAGTAAGTGTTGTTGCGACGCACGAACGTTGATCTCGTAGCCGAGTTCGCCGGTGAGCGAAAGACGCGCCACCACGGCAGGCAGCGCCGCGACGTCGATACAGGCGCACCCCATGAACGGCAGGCCGCGGTCCGAGACTTCGGCGCGCGTGAGCGAGGCGAGAATTTCGCGCGCCCTCGGTCCCGACAACGAAAAACCCGAGCCAGCTCTCCGAGAGGTTCTCGATGTCCACGCCCGACGCGGGCAGGTGATCGTGGAACCAGCGCAGGTGCCATTCCTGCAGGTAGTACGAACCCACGAGCCAGAAGCGATCCAGGTCGAGCCTCGTCACGGTGAGATCGCCCATCAGGCGACCTGCAGGATTCAGCATCGGTGCCAGGCGGATGCGGCCCACGGCGGGCAGGCGTGAGGCAAGCAGGTGGTCGAGCCATTTCCCGCGCGCCGGGTCCGCGCACTTCGTAGCGCGTACACGCCGGTATCCAGCAGTCCCGCCGCGGCTCGCGTCGCCGCGACTTCCGCCGCGACGAACCGCTCAGCGGTGGACCGCCGCAATGTCGGTGGTTCGACGAAATCCGGCTCGCCAGTCGCGAAATACTGCGGTGATTCCATGCCCCACACCACGCCGAAGCGCGCGCCGAGCGCCTCTGCGCCGCGTAACTCGGCGTCGTCTTCAGGGGTCGGCCCGCCGGCAACTCTTCGTTGGGATAGGCAATGACGAAACGTCGTGCGTAGAACTGCGCCGTGGTGTCGCGCAGGTAGCGTTCATCAGCGGCGAACTTGCCGTAGCGGGCCACGTCCATGCCGAAGATGTCGGTGCTAGGGTCGCCCTCGATCATCCAATCCGCCAGCACCTTGCCGATCGCGCCGCCCTGCGAGAAGCCCCCCATGCAGCCGCACGCCGCCCAGAAGTTGCGCAAGCCCGGCACTGGGCCGACCAGCGGATTGCCGTCGGGCGTGAACGTGAACGCGCCGTTGACCCACTTGCGGATGCCAGCGCGCTGCAGCGACGGAAAGCGGGAAAACCCGATCAGCAGCTCGGGGCTGATGCGGTCGATGTCTTCGGGCAGCAATTCCATGCCGTAATCCCACTCGGCACCCTCGGTCTGCCAGTGCCGTGGGTTGCGTTCATACACGCCGAGGATCACGCCCTTGCGCTCCTGCTGCAGGTAGGTGAAGCCCTCGAGGTCAGTCACGCAGGGCATTTCGTCCGGGCGCGCCAGCAGCTCCGGCAGGTCCTCGGTGATGAGGTAGTGGTGCTGCATCGGTGTGAGGGGCAGGTCCACTCCCACCATGCGACCCACCCGGCGCGCCCACAGGCCACCGGCATTGACCACGTGCTGCGCGACGACCGATCCCTGTTCGGTCTCGACGAGCCAGCCGTCGGCGTGCGGCCGCAAGCCCGTCACGCGGTTGCGCAGGATCACGTCGGCGCCACGCTTGCGCGCAGCGATGGCAAACGCATGCGTCGTGCCGTGCGGATCCACTGCGCCTTCATGCGGGTCGAAGAGGCCACCCAGCAGTCCCCTCGGGTCGACGATCGGACATTCGCTGACGATCTCTTCCGGTGTCGCCAGCCGCGCTTCGATGCCCAGCGTCTGGTAGATCGCGAATTCCGACTGCAGCCCCTCCCAGCGCTCGGGCGTCGTCGCGATGCTGTATCCCCCCGGCATGTGCATGCCGACACTCTGGCCGCTCTCGGCCTCGATTTCCCGGTACAGGTTGATCGTGTACGCCTGCAGGGCCGCGATGTGCGGGTCGTCGTTGATGGCGTGGAAACCCGCCGCGGCGTGCCAGGTGGAGCCGGCCGTCAGCTCCGAGCGCTCGATCAGTGCGATGTCGCCCCAGCCCTTGCGCGTGAGGTGATACAGGACGCTCGCACCGACGATGCCGCCGCCGATCACCACGACGCGATAGTGACTCTTCATTGCGCGCTAATCCTCGTCGAGGCTGTCCGACAGCGCCGCGCGGCGCTCGCGCATGAACTGTTGCAGTGCCTCGTCGATGGCGGGATCGAGTCCGGGATCTTCGTAATCGGCGAGCATGCGTTTCCAGACCACGTTCGCGCGCTGTTCGGCGCTCAGGCTGCCTTCGCTCGACCACTGCTCGTACGACGAGTAGTCGGCGATGGTCGACTGGTGGAACGCCGCCTCGAAATTCTCCTGCGTGTGTGCGCAACCGAGGAAGTGACCGCCCGGACCGACCTCACGGATGGCGTCGAGAGCCTGGCCGCGCGGGCTCACGTCCATGCCGTTCGCGAGGGCCTGCATCATCGCCAGCTGGTCGATGTCCATGACGAACTTCTCGTACCCCGCGACGAGGCCACCTTCGAGCCAGCCGGCCGCATGCGTGACGAGGTTGACGCCGGCGAGCAGGGTCGGCAGCAACGAAGTGCGCGCTTTCGTACGCGGCCTGCGCATCGGCGACCTTCGATGAGCAGAGCGAGCCGCCGCTGCGGCAGGGCACGCCGAGCCTGCGCGCGAGTTGGGCGGTTGCGAAGATCATCTGCGTGGCTTCTGCGGTGCCGAACGTCGGTGCGCCGGTGCGCATCGAGATGGCGCCGACGAATGAACCCATGATTACCGGTGCACCCGGCCGGACGAGCTGCGTCAGCGCCATGCCAGCCAGCGTCTCGGCCAGCAGTTCCGCCATGCAGCCTGCAGGCGTCACCGGCCCCATCGCTCCGGCGAGGACGGCCGGCACTACGATCGTCCCCTGGTTGCGCGACGCAAAGGCTCGCAGAGCACCGAGCATGCGGCCGTCGAAAGTCAGCGGCGAGTTCGAATTGATGTTGCCGAGCAGGACGCAGTGGGCGTCGACGAAGCCCTGGCCGAACAGGATGCCGGCCATGCGCACGGCGTCCACGGCGTGTCCCGGCGTTTCGGGCGTGCCCTCGCAGCCCTGGTCACTGTAACGGAAGAACGCATACTGGACGTCGAGGTGGCGCTTGCCTTCGGGCACGTCCATCGGCTCGACCATGCAGCCGCCGGAGAAGTGGATCGCAGGCGCGACGTGGGCGAGCTTGATGAAGTTGTGCAGGTCGGCGAGCGTGCCGTAGCGGCGGCCGCCATCGAGGTCCGTCACGAAGGGCGGACCGCCGACGGGCGAGAAGACCGTCGCATCCCCGCCGAAACGCACGCTGCGCGCCGGGTTTTCGCGTGCAGCATGAACTCGCGCGGGGCCGTGCTGCAGCAGCTGGCGGGCGAGGCCGCGCGGAATACGCACGCGCTGCCTTGCACGTCGGTCCCCGGCTTCCGCCACAGGCGCAATGATTCCGGGTCGCGCCGGAACTCGATGCCGATTTCCCTCGAGGATCGCCTCGGCGTTGGCCTCGATGATCTCGACGGCCTCGCTGTTCAGCAGCTCGACCGTGGGGATGCGGCGGCGGATGTAGGGCAGCTTCTCTGCCGCGCGGTGCGAGCGCGCTGCGCGACGGAGCTCGCGGTTGCTGGTGCGACCGGTGCGGTTGATCGTGGAGGTGTCGCTCAAAGGCGCGGTTGTCGACGTCGATCGTCAGGTCGGACGCTTCTGCCGCAGGTCCCCACGCACGCGCGCGTACTCGAGCTCGAATGCCTCTGCGGTAAACGACCGCGGCATTTCTTCGCTGCCGGCGGTCTGCTGGGTGAGAAGGCGGTAGAACTCAGAATAATGCTCCCAGTACCTGGGACGCGGGTCCTGCCCCGGTGCGAGCTGGCGGGCACGGCCTTGCTCGAACTGGTCGGCGACGTTCGCCGGCGAGAGCTGGCCCAGCATGGAGTCGAGCCCTGCCTTCATGCCGGCGGCGAGTGCAGTCTCGTGGTCACGCATGTCCTGCAGCACGTCCCGCAACGAGTCGACCGGCCCGCAAAGAGTCGCCGTGAGCGATTCGAACAGGCGCTGCAAAGCCTGCTCGATACTGGTCGACGAGCGGAGCGGGTTGCTGCTGTTGCCCGCCGCCAACGGCACTGCCGCAACGGCTGCAGCGACGGCGCCTGTCGCACGCGCACGCAGGATGTCGTTGAGTCCGACGACTGCTTCACGCAGCAACTGGCCAGCGACGAGCGGCAGCATGGCCTGTGCTTCCGGTGAGAGCGTCGCAGGATCAATGCCGGCGCCGCGGCAGAATGCCTGCACGGCCGACCGCAGGTCCGTCCACGTGCTGGCCTGCTGGTGAAAAGGAATCGAGCGCTCGCGGGCCTCGACGCGAGTCTTGCGTCGTGCCAGCGCGTCCTCGAGTTCCTCGCGCGGAATCTGGCGCGTCTTGAGCGCCCAGTCCTGGTTGCCGGGTGGCGTTGCCGCCGGCCGGCCGAGGGGTGGTGGCGCAAGGGCGGGGTCGCCATCATCGGCCGGCGCCATGGCCGGCACGACTGAATCGATCCTGCCCGTGCGCGTCGGATCGAACGTACTCTCGCCGGACGGTTTCCCGGAGCGCTGCAGCGACTCGAGCAGGTTCGCGCGCGCCGCGGCGTCAAGGCGCATGCCGAACGCATTGCCGATCGGGAGCGAGTCGCTCGAACCGGTCTCGCGCGGAGTCAGCAGGTTGTCGAAATTGAGGCTGTGGCCCGATGTCCGAGTCGAGGTGTTTCGCGGCAGATTGTTCTTCACCCGTCGCTGGCAGGAAATCGATGCGATTGTCGAGGCTGACCAGGATGTCGTAGTCGCCCACGCGCAGCCGGTCGCCGTCGTGCAACTCGACACGGCCCGTGGCGGATGCGGGATCGTCCGCGTCGTTGACGAAGACGCCGTTCGTGCTGGTGTCGACCAGCCAGTACTTGCCGCTGTGGAACTGCACTTCGAAAGGATGGCCGGAAACCACGCGACGCGGGTCGGGCAGGACCCAGTCGTTGCCCGGCGCACGCCCGACCGTCCCGCCGTTGACGCCGAACACCCGCGCGCGGTTTTCGCCGAGTTCGCGATAGTGGTCGCTGATGACGCGAAGTTTGATGGCCATGATGCTGCTGACGCTGGCTGCCTGATGCCTGCAGTCTATCCCGGCGACAGGCCGGAAGCGGCTGACGCTGGTCCGCGACCCTTGTAATATGCGACGACCCTAACACGCAAGGCGTGCCGGCCTCATGGCCTCCAGTCACATTTTCAAGGTCATTTTCCACAGCCAGGGCAAGGTCTTCGAGATCTATGCCCGCAAGGTGGGCCATGGCGCGATGTTCGGCTTCATCGAGGTCGAGGCACTTATCTTCGGCGAGAGGTCGTCCGTCGTGGTGGACCCTTCCGAGGAAAAGATCCAGGTCGAATTTGCCGGCGTGAAGCGCACCTACCTGCCGCTGCATTCCGTAATCCGCATCGACGAGGTGCGCAAGTCGGGCGTCAGCAAGGTGTCGGCGGCGGATTCGGCCTCCAATGTCGCCCAGTTTCCGTTCCCGGTGTACACCCCGCCAGGCGGGTCCGGCAACCGCGAAAAGTAGAGCAGCGACGCGGCCTTACGGCCGTGCGCGCTGGCCCGGGACAGCCTGCTCCGGTATTATTTGCGGCTCATATTTGACCGGCGGCCGCCCTCGCTCATGCTCACCTTCAGCGGCGCTCCCGCGCTATCGGATTTCCGGCTCGACAAGGTCCTGGCGGCCATCCGTAAACGGGTTGCGTACGTCGAATCGGTCGACACCCGGTACATCCATCTGGTCGAGGCCTCGGTCCCGCTGTCGGCGGAGCAGCGCACCGTCGTCGAGGCGCTGCTGCGTTACGGCCCGTCGACCCAGGCAGATGACGAGTCGGGGGCACCCGCGGGCAAGTTGCTGCTGGTCGTGCCGCGTTTCGGCACCGTGTCACCCTGGTCATCGAAGGCGACCGACATCGCCCACGTTTGCGGCCTGGGCGCAGTCACTCGCATCGAGCGCGGCGTCGCCTTTTTCATCGTGTCGTCGCAGCCGCTGAGCAAGGCCGACTACGCGCAGGTTGCCGCGGTCATTCACGACCGGATGACCGAGGATGTGCTCGATTCGATCGAGGCCGCCGCGGGCCTGTTCGCGCACCATGCGCCGCAACCGCTTGCGACCGTGCCGGTGCTGGCGCAGGGTCGGGCGGCACTCGAGCGAGCCAATGCCGAACTTGGCCTCGCGCTGTCCGACGACGAGATCGATTACCTGGTCGCCGCGTTTACCGGGCAGCTGCGGCGCGATCCGAGCGACGTCGAACTCATGATGTTTGCGCAGGCCAACTCCGAGCACTGCCGGCACAAGATCTTCAACGCGGACTGGATTGTCGACGGCAAGCGCAGCGAGAAATCGCTGTTCGGCATGATCCGCAACACGCATCGGGTCAGCCCGCAAGGCGTGCTCTCGGCATATCGCGACAACGCGGCCGTCATCGAAGGCTGGCCTGGCCGTCGCTGGTTCGCGCAGGCGGGTGACGGCAATTACGAGGGCTCGGACGAGTCCATCGACATCCTTATGAAGGTGGAGACGCACAATCACCCGACGGCGATCTCGCCCTTCGCCGGCGCAGCCACCGGTTCCGGCGGCGAGATTCGTGACGAAGGCGCGACCGGCCGCGGTTCGAAGCCGAAGGCCGGTCTCGTCGGCTTTTCGGTCTCGAACCTGCGCATCCCCGGCTTCGAGCAGCCCTGGGAGCAGGACTTCGGCAAGCCCGGGCGCATCGTGTCGGCGCTGCAGATCATGCTCGAGGGCCCGATCGGCGCCGCCGCATTCAACAACGAGTTCGGCCGGCCCAACATTTACGGCTACTTCCGCACGTTCGAGCAACGGGTCGAAACGCCCGGGCGTTCGCCCCTGCGGGGCTATCACAAGCCGATCATGATCGCGGGCGGTCTCGGCAACATTCGCCGCTCGCATGTCGAGAAGGCGCCTGTCGTTGCGGGCGCGAAGATCGTCGTGCTCGGCGGCCCGTCGATGCTGATCGGACTCGGCGGTGGTGCCGCGTCGTCGATGGGCGCAGGTTCCAGCTCGGCGGACCTCGATTTCGCATCGGTACAGCGCGGCAATCCCGAAATGCAGCGTCGCGCGCAGGAAGTCATCGACGCCTGCTGGGCGATGGCTGACGACAACCCGATCCTGCTCATCCACGACGTCGGTGCCGGCGGGCTCTCCAACGCGATTCCCGAATCAGTGCACTTCGGCACGACCGGCGGCCGCATCGACCTGCGCAAGATCCTGAGCGACGAGCCAGGCATGTCGCCGCTCGAACTCTGGTGCAACGAATCGCAGGAGCGCTACGTGCTGGTGATCGCCGCCGAGCAGCTCGCTGCGTTCGGCGCGCTGTGCGATCGCGAGCGATGCCCTTTCGCCGTGGTCGGCGACGTCACGGGCGATGCGATCCTGCGCGTGGACGATCCGCAGTTCGGCAACGCGCCGGTCGACATGCCGCTCGAGATCCTGCTCGGCAAGCCGCCGAAGATGACGCGCGACGCGCAGCGCCTGCCGCACGCCGGTGACGGGTTCTCGGCGGAGGACGTGCCGGACGTGCGCGAGGCCGCGTTGCGCGTGCTGAGCCTGCCGGCCGTCGCGGACAAGACGTTCCTGATCACGATCGGTGACCGCTCGGTCGGCGGCATGATCAGTCGAGATCCGCTGGTCGGTCCGTGGCAGGTCGCGGTGAGCGACGTCGCGGTCACGGTCGCGGATTATTCCTCGACGCACGGCGAGGCGATGGCGATGGGTGAACGCACGCCGCTCGCGTTGCTCGATGCCGCAGCATCGGGTCGCATGGCCGTCGCCGAGTCTGTCACCAACATCATCGCGGCCGACATCCGACGCATCGAAGACATCCGGCTGTCGGCGAACTGGATGGCCGCCTGCGGCGAACCGGGAGAGGACGCGGACCTCTATGACACCGTGCACGCGGTGGGCGAAGAATTCTGCCCCGCACTGGGTATCGCGATTCCGGTCGGCAAGGACTCGCTGTCGATGAAGACCGCATGGAACGGGACCGATGGCGTACGCAAGGTCGTCTCACCCGTCTCGCTGATCGTTTCGGCGTTCGCGCCGGTCGAGGACGTGCGGCGCACGCTCACGCCCCAGCTGCGACTCGATCGCGGCGCCACGCGCCTGCTGCTCGTCGATCTGGGGGCCGGTCGCAATCGCCTGGGCGCGTCGTGCCTGGCACAGGTCTATGGCCGCATCGGGGACGAAGCGCCGGACTGCGATGACGCCGGCCAGTTGCGCGCATTCGTGGGCGCGGTCATCCAGCTGCGAAGCAATGGCCTGATACTCGCGTACCACGATCGTTCGGATGGCGGGCTGTTCGCGACGCTGGCGGAGATGGCGTTCGCCGGGCACTGCGGGCTCGACATCACGTTGGCGGCCGGTGATCACTCTGCAGTCGTCGCCGAGCTCTTTGCGGAAGAACTGGGGGCTGTGCTGCAGGTCGAGACCCTGCGTCTCGCCGAAGTGCAGGCCGTGCTCGCCGGCGCGGGCCTGGGCTCGGTGGTGCGCGACCTGGGCACCGCCGAAGCGTTCGATCGCATCGTCATCGCCGACCGTCACGGCAAGTCGGTGCTGGACGCGACGCGCACCGACCTGCGTTCGGCGTGGTCCGAGACCAGCTACCGACTGCAGTTGCTGCGCGACAATCCGGTCTGCGCGCACGAAGAGCGCGAGCAGGTCACGGATCCGAAGAACCCGGGCCTGTTTGCGACACTCCGATACGACCCAGCCGAGGACATCGCGGCGCCGTACGTACTGCGCGGCGCGCGGCCCGAGATCGCGATCCTGCGCGAGCAGGGCGTCAACAGCCAACTGGAGATGGCTGCGGCTTTCGATCGTGCCGGGTTCCGTCCGGCCGACGTGCACATGACCGACCTGATTGCGGGACGCACGCGGCTCGATCGCTTCAAGGGCGTGGTCGCCTGCGGCGGCTTTTCCTACGGCGACGTGCTCGGCGCCGGCGAGGGCTGGGCGAAATCGATCCTCTTCAACAGCGCGCTGCGCGAGCAGTTTGCGGCCTTCTTCGCGCGCTCCGACAGCTTCGCGCTCGGCGTCTGCAACGGCTGCCAGATGCTGTCGACGCTGAAGTCGCTGATTCCGGGTGCCGATCACTGGCCGCGGTTCGTCCGCAATCGTTCGGAGCAGTTCGAAGGCCGCGTGGGCCTGGTCGAAATCCTGCCGACGCCCTCGGTCTTCTTCAGCGGCATGGTGGGTTCGGTGCTGCCGATCGCCGTCGCGCACGGCGAAGGGCGCGCGGAGTTCGTGAACGAGGCGGCGGAGCGCGACTGCACCCACGGCGGGCTGGTGTGCCTGCGCTGGGTGGACAACCACGGGAAAGTTGCTGTGACCTACCCGTCGAACCCGAACGGGTCGCCGGCCGGCATCACCGGCCTGACGACGACGGACGGGCGCGCGACGATCCTGATGCCGCACCCCGAGCGCGTGTATCGCACCGTGCAGAACTCGTGGCACCCGGAGAACTGGGGCGAGGACGGCGGCTGGCTGCGTATGTTCCGCAACGCCCGCGTCTGGGTGGACTGAGGGGAGGGAAGGATAAGTGATTAGGAAGTAGGAGTAGTGAGTAGGGAGGGTTGTGAGTTGCGTAGTCTGTTAGCCGCATGCGTGCTGACGCCTCGCGATCTCCTCCTGCCTCCAATCATCCTCCCCTTCCTCCAACCCCTCACTACTCACTCTCTGGCGGCGCGCCCGATGGGCGTGATCTTGTCGAGCGATTCGTCGGCGAAGAACTTCCGCACCATCATTGCCTGCTGCAGCTTGCCCTTGCGCACGTAGGCTTGATACAGCATGTCCTTGGCGAGTTCGAGCAGCACGCCGGCCTCGTTCGCATTCAATTCAGGCCACTGCGGCGAGGGATCCGCATCGCTGCTGAACAACACTTTTTTCACGATGCTGAACGTTTCGTTGTCGATCTCGGCCATCTCGCGTGCCTCGCGAGCCTGCTCGAAGATGCGCAGCCTGCCGTTTTCGCCGAGGTCCTGGAATGCCGCCTGTGCCGTGCGGCGGCACATCGAGGCGAAGGCATTGAAGTGGCCGGACGAGTAACAGCCGAGGGCTTCGCGGAACAGCCGCTCGACGTTCTCGGGCAGGTAGGTGAAGTTGAACTTCTCCTTCGCGCGCTCGAGCTCGACGAAGTTGTTCGCGAATTCGACGCGATTGGCCGCGTACATCTTGACGGCGAACCTGAGAAAGATCGGCGCGCTGCACGAATCACAGCGATAGACGATGCCCACGTGATTGGGGCGGCTCGCGACGAGCTCGGAGTACTGCGGGATCGAGACCGCAGTGATGTGTGAATACACCTGGCAGTGCGGGCACGACAGGGCCAGGATGCGTTCCTGGTCGTGGTGCAGGCGACTGCTGGAATCGACGTAGACGGACATCTTTGCTCAGCCTTTGGTCCGAGTCTTGTCGCCGCCAGTGTAGCGCATCGCCTTTGCGGCCGCTTCGTTCGCCGGGCGCGCGTCGAGCACGGCCTCGGCCTGGCCCGGTGCCCGGGTCATGGAAACTTCGTACCGGGCGCCGCCCGCCAGCGGCCGCCAGGGTCCGTAGGCGTGGCGGGCGTCGACGTGAGCTTTCCACCCCGAATCGGTCCGGGCCTGTGCCCAGATGTCTTCACCCGCTTCTTCCTCGTCGCTCAGGGCAAAACTGCCGGGGACGAGGCGGGAAGGAGCGGGTGCGCCCGCAGGGGCCGCAGCGGGCGAGGGTGTGGCGGCCGGTTCCGTGCGCAGGTAACGGCCGCTCAGCCGGTCCAGCCTGAAGCTGTCGGGCAACCCCAGCTCCGCCGCAAGGCCGGTCCAGACGAGCGTGCGCACGTCGAGGCGCCATTCGTCGCCCGACATCTCGAATACCTGCATGTGGCCCGCGGGCAGCCGCGTGAGCGTGACCCGGTACGCGCCGGGCCCGGTCTGTTCGCAATGGACCTGTGCGATGAGGGCCTTTGGCTGCATCGACTCGTAGGTCTGCAGATGCAGGACGGGCGGCCAGAGTCGATTGGCGACGAGCAGGAGCAGGATCGCAACCACAAGGTTGCCGGCAGCGGCCCACGGCCGGTGCGCGAGCCATCGGCTCAGGCTCAGGAGCAGGGCCAGCAGGCCGAAGGCGACGCAGAGCGCGATGACCCCCAGCATGCCGGCCTGCGCTCAGCCGGCCGGAATGAGCGAGGTGAGCTCGCCCGAGTCGACGAGGCGGGCGAGGTTCGCGATGTCGCGATCGAGTCGATGGTCGTCCGGCTGGTACGACACGTGTGTTCGCACCGCGGCATGCACGCGCTGCAGTTCCGCCGTGGTGGTGAGCGGGTGCAGCGAGTCGAGCGCGTGGGCGGCGGCGAGCAATTCGATGCCCAGCACGCGCGAAGTGTTGTCGCAGATCCTGGCGAGCTTGCGGCCCGCCCACGCCGCCATGCTCACGTGATCCTCCTGGCCCGCGGACGTCGGCAGGCTGCCCACCGAGGCCGGGTGCGCGTACGTCTTGTTCCCGGAGACGAGCGCGGCTGCCGTGACGTGCGCGATCATGAAGCCCGACTCGAGCCCGGGTTCGGTCGTGAGGAACATGTTGAGGTTCGGGTTGACGCGGCGATCGAGCAGGTCGATGCGTCGCTCGGACGTGCTGGCGAGTTCCGCGACGGCGATCGCCAGGAAATCACTGATGAACCCGATCGGCTCAGCATGGAAGTTGCCGCCGGACAGCACGTCCTCGCCGAAGATCAGCGGGTTGTCGGAGACGCCGTTGATGGCCGCGCCGAGCATGTCACGCGCGTGGCACAACGTATGCTCGACCGCCCCGAACACCTGTGGCATGCAGCGCACCGCGTAAGGATCCTGCACACGCTCGCAGTTCTCGTGGCTGCGACGGATCTCGCTGTCGGAATCCAGCAGCGAACGGATGCGCCGCGCGGCGTCGATCTGGCCAGGCAGTCGGCTCGCCTGCTGGATGCGGTCGTCGAAAGGTGCGTGGCTGCCTGCCAGTCCTTCCACCGTCATTGCGCAGCAAACCACGGATGCGTCGAGCAGCGACTCGGCGCGGAACAGGCCGTCGAGGGCCAGCGACAGGCTCAGCTGCGTGCCGTTGAGCAGCGCCAGGCCTTCCTTCGCCTGCAGTTCGAGCGGCGCGACGCCGGCCGCGTGCAGCACATCGATGCCAGCGAGGGTCCGCCGGTCTGCGGCGGCGACCGCGGCCGGCACCGTCGCTTCTCCCTCACCGATCAAAGCCAGCGTCAGGTGCGCCAGGGGCGCGAGATCACCAGAGGCGCCGACGGATCCTTGCGCGGGAATCACAGGCAGGACATCGGTATTGAGCAGGGCGAGGAGGGTATCGACGACGAGCGGGCGCACACCGGAGAAACCCGCCGCCAGGTTGTTCGCCTTGAGCAGCAGCATGCGTCGTACCAGCGCGGCCGGGAGCGGTTCGCCCACGCCGCACGCATGGCTGCGCACGAGGTTGAGCTGCAGCTTCTTCGTCTTCTGCGCCGGGATCACGCGGTTGGCGAACGCGCCGAAGCCCGTGTTGATGCCGTACGCGGTCCGTCCTGAGTTCACCGTCGCGACGACGGTGGCCTCTGACGCCCGCATGCGTGCGCGAGCCGCATCCGCCAGCTCGACCACCGGGCGCTCGCGCTCGAACCGCCGGAGTTGTTCGAGCGTGAGCGAGCACCGTCAATGGTGAGCCGGGTTTACGCATGCAGGCTGCGAAAGCGCACTCGGTGCGGTTCGTCGGCTTCGTCGCCGCGGCGTTTCTTGAGGTCGTCCACGTATTCCGAGTAGTTGCCTTCGAACCAGACCACCTCGCTGTTGCCCTCGAAGGCGAGGATGTGCGTCGCGATGCGGTCGAGGAACCAGCGATCGTGCGAGATGACGACGGCGCAACCGGGGAAGCTCAGCAGCGCTTCTTCGAGCGCGCGCAGCGTTTCGATGTCGAGGTCGTTGGTCGGTTCGTCGAGCAGGATGACGTTGCCGCCTTCCTTCAGCACCTTCGCGAGGTGCACTCGGTTGCGTTCACCCCCCGACAGCTCGCCGATGCTCTGCTGCTGTTGTGCGCCGCGGAAATTGAAGCGGCCGACGTACGCGCGCGACGGCGTTTCGTAGTTGCCGACCTTGATCATGTCGAGGCCGTTCGAGATCTCCGCGAACACGGTCTTCCTGTCGTCGAGCGATTGCCGCGACTGGTCGACGTATGCGAGTTGCACGGTGGGCCCGATGCGGAGCTCGCCGCCGTCGGCCTTCTCCTGCCCGGTGATGATGCGGAACAGCGTGGTCTTGCCGGCGCCGTTCGGTCCGATGATGCCGACGATGCCGCCCTGCGGCAGGTTGAAGTTGAGGTTGTCGAACAGCAGTTTTTCGCCGTACGACTTCGCGAGCCCCCTGGCTTCGACCACGAGTTCGCCGAGGCGCGGTCCCGGCGGAATGTAGATCTCGTTGGTCTCGTTGCGTTCCTGGAAGTCGCGCGACTGCAGTTCTTCGAACCGCTGCATGCGCGCCTTGCTCTTGGCCTGGCGGGCCTTCGGGTTCTGGCGGACCCACTCGAGTTCGCGCGCGAGCATTTTCTTGAGCGCGCCTTGCTGCTGCTCTTCGACCTTGAGCCGGGCTTCCTTCTGCTCGAGCCAGGACGAGTAATTGCCGGCCCACGGGATGCCGTGGCCCCGGTCCAGTTCGAGGATCCAGCCCGCGACGTTGTCGAGGAAGTAGCGATCGTGGGTCACCGCGATGACGGTGCCCGGGTACTGCTCGAGGTAGTGCTCGAGCCAGCGCACCGATTCGGCGTCGAGGTGGTTGGTCGGCTCATCGAGCAGCAGCATGTCGGGCTTCGACAGCAGCAGCTGGCAGAGCGCGACGCGCCGGCGCTCGCCACCGGAGATCTTCGTGACGTCCGCGTCCCACGGTGGCAGGCGCAGCGCATCGGCGGCAACTTCGAGCTGGCGGTCAAGGTTGTGGCCGTCGGTCGCCTGGATGATGGCTTCGAGCCGCGCCTGTTCGGCGGCGATCTTGTCAAAGTCGGCATCGGGTTCGGCGTACGCGGCATAAACGGCGTCGAGCCCGGCCAGCGCATCCTTGATGTGGGCGACGGCAACTTCGACGTTGCCCCGGACGTCCTTGGTGGCGTCGAGCTGTGGTTCCTGCGGCAGGAAGCCGATGTTTATGCCGGGCTGAGGCCGCGCTTCTCCTTCGAATTCCTTGTCGATGCCCGCCATGATCCTTAGCAGCGTGGACTTGCCGGATCCGTTCAAGCCGAGCACGCCGATCTTGGCGCCCGGGAAAAAGCTCAGGGAGATGTCGCGAAGTATGACCCGCTTCGGCGGTACGACCTTGCCGACGCGATTCATCGTGTAAATGAACTGTGCCATTGGGAAGGATTGCGCTCGTCGTCCGGCGGACTCGAAAAAGGTCGGCAATTATCGGTCACCCGGGGCACTGGACGCTACCGTTGCGACAGGGGTGCTGCTAGGCTTGACACCAGTCCGTTGCCGGGGCCCACGCCGCTTGACGCAGTCCGATCCGCTGCCGGTGCTGATGGTGGCCAGTGACGGCCTGAGCCGTTATGGCTTCGGCGACGGTCATCCCTTCGGGCCTGACCGGCAGGAGGCCTTCCTGCGCGAGATGCGCCGCAGTCCAGCTTATCGGCAGTTGCGCATCGTCGACCCGCGCGTGGCTGACCGCGACGAGCTGGAATCGTTTCATCGCAGCGAGTACGTGGACCTCGTCGTCCAGAAATCCGCGACAGGCCGCGGCTACCTCGACGTCGGCGACACGCCGGCCTCGAAGGGCATCTTCGAGGCGGCCAGCCTGGTCGTGGGCGGCACTCTGCTGGCGGTCGAAGAAATCATGGGTGGCCGCGCGCGACGCGGCTTCATTCCCATCGCAGGCCTGCACCACGCTTCCCGTGCGCATGCCGCCGGCTTCTGCGTGTTCAACGACTGCGGCATCGTCATCGAGTTGCTGCGCAGACGACATGGGCTGCGTCGCATCGCCTACGTCGACATCGACGCGCACCATGGCGACGGCGTGTTCTACGGGTTCGAATCAGATCCGGACGCGCTCTTTGCGGACATCCACGAGGATGGACGGCACCTGTATCCGGGCACCGGTGCTGCGAACGAGACCGGCAAAGGCAGCGCGGCCGGCACGAAGCTCAACCTGCCGTTGCCGCCGGGCGCCGGCGACGAAGATTTTCACCGCGAGTGGCTGAAAGTCGAGGAGTACCTGCGGCAGGCGCAGCCGGAGTTCATCCTGCTCCAATGCGGTGCCGACAGCCTGGAAGGCGATCCCATCACGCATCTCGCCTTCAGCGAGGAAGCGCACGCACACGCGGCCGCGTCCGTGTGTCGCATCGCCGATGAAATCGGGCACGGTCGCGTGCTCGCGATGGGTGGCGGCGGATACAACCGGCAGAACCTCGCTCGCGCGTGGACACGAGTTGTCGAGGCCCTCGTCGCGAGCTAGCTTCCCTAGCGCCAGCCCTTGAAGAAACTGCCGTCGGCGAAGTCCCAGAGCAGGCTCAGGTGCCAGCGCGTGTCGTAGGACTGGTCGCTGAGCGGAATCTCCGCGCCCAGGCTCAGTGCCACGTGCGCGCCACGGGTGAGTCCGAAACGCAATTGTGGCACCACGGTCCACTGTACCGAGTCGCCACCGTCGTCTTCGAAAGGCACCGCCGCGGTGAACTCCAGTGCGGGGAAGACCCGCCGCGGCCATTTGGTCCAGCGGTAGTGCACGACGCCAGCGAACTCGGCCTCGCCGGTGTCCACGTCGTCCACCGGGAGAATCAAGCGTGCGCTCGACTGGAACATCCAGCGCTCGTCGAAGAGCCGGCCGTAGGCGAGGTACGGGATGACCTCATCGGACGCGTCGCCGTCGGTCGGGAAGGCGACGACCACGGCGCCCGACAGGATCGAACGCCGGGCGAGGTTCCAGTGCAGTACCGTCTTGGCGCCGACCTCGACTTCGGTGATCTCGGCGTCCGTGCCATCGTCTTCATGGATGACCTCGACGACACCCATCGAGCGTTTGCCGAAGCGCTTCTCGATCTCGAGCACGTTGCGCCAGACGTCGGCGCCGTCGCGTTCGGTCAACCGTGATTTCCAGACGATCTCGTCCTCGGGGAAGGCCTTCTTGGTGCGGATCGGCAGGAAGAAGTTGAGTTCGCCGGGTGGATAGGATGCGCTGCCAGGTGCCAGCGTCTTCGCGTAAGCGACGACATTGCGGATCTGCTGCTCATCGAGCGCAGCCACCTGCGAGGGCATCGTGGCCGACAACCCCAGCGCCTGGCCGCCGTGCGTGACGACGATCTGCCAATCCTCGGCGGGTTCGCGGCTGTTGAACAGCGGGTCGGACAGGTCGGCAGGTTGGGGGTCCAGCGCCTTGACGGTCGGATTCTCCGGGTCGGGGCGCCCCGTGGGGCCGTGGCAGGCGGCGCAGACGCTCTCGAACGTCTGGCGGCCGGCCTCGAGGTCTGGAGCGGGTTCTGCGATGGCCAGGGCGGGTAGCACAAGGGCGGCCAAGCCAGGCAGCGCTGCAGCGAGCAAGCGGGCGAGCATCGTGCTTCGTGGCGCATTCATCGCAGCTTTACCTTTGGGGGCTCCGGACGACGGGGAACCTCGTCGTCACCCTAGCGCCACCGATGGACACGCGCGCTCGGTAGTTTCCGTGATCAGCTACAATTGCGCGTCCCCGACCGTGGAGAGCACATGTTTCCCGCCAGCATGACTATCGCCGGGTTCGATCCCGAACTCGCGGCTGCGATCGATCACGAGCGCGTCCGCCAGGAAGATCACATCGAGCTGATCGCTTCCGAGAACTACGCCAGTCCGCGCGTGCTGGAGGCCCAGGGTTCCGTGCTCACCAACAAGTACGCCGAAGGCTATCCCGGCAAGCGCTATTACGGCGGATGTGAATACGTCGACATCGCCGAGCAGTTGGCGATCGACCGCGCGAAGAAGCTCTTCGGCGCCGCGTACGCCAACGTCCAGCCGCACTCCGGTTCGCAGGCGAACGCCGCCGCGTTCCTCGCGCTGATGAAGCCGGGTGACACGCTGCTCGGCATGAGCCTCGACCACGGCGGCCACCTCACGCACGGCGCCAAGGTCAACTTCTCCGGCAAGATCTTCAATGCCGTGCAGTACGGGCTCGATCCGGCCACCGGCGCGATCGACTACGCGCAGGTCGAACGCCTGGCGCAGGAGCACAAGCCGAAGATGATCATCGCGGGCTTTTCCGCCTATTCGCGCATCCTCGACTTTCCGCGCTTCCGTCAGATCGCCGATGCCGTAGGCGCATATTTCCTCTGCGACATGGCGCACGTCGCCGGTCTGGTTGCGGCGGGCGTCTACCCCAATCCGGTGCCCCTGGCCGACGTCGTCACGACCACGACGCACAAGACGCTGCGCGGCCCGCGCGGCGGCCTGATCCTCGCGCGCGAAAACGACGAGATCACCAGGAAGCTCAACTCGATGATTTTCCCGGGCACCCAGGGCGGCCCGCTGATGCACGTCATCGCGGCCAAGGCCGTGGCATTCCTCGAAGCGATGCAGCCGGAGTTCGTGGACTACCAGAAACAGGTGGTCGCCAACGCGCGCGAGATGTGCAATGTCTTCCAGCAGCGCGGCATCAAGATCGTTTCCGGCGGCACCGACAACCACCTGTTCCTGGTCGACCTGTCCGACAAGGACGTGACGGGCAAGGAAGCAGACGCCGCGCTTGGCCGCGCGCACATCACGGTGAACAAGAATTCGGTGCCGAACGATCCGCGCACGCCGATGGTGACCAGCGGCATCCGTATCGGCACGCCGGCGGTCACGACGCGCGGTTTCAAGGAAGCCGAGGTCGCACAGCTCGCGCACTGGATCGCGGACGTCCTCGAACTCGACCGACGACACCGTGATCGCGAAGACGCGCGCAGCGGTTGTGGAAGCTTGCCGCCGCTTCCCGGTCTACGGGCGCTGATCGACCGCCGGATGGGCAGGAAAGGCAGGAGACCCTCCGGTGTACTGTCCTTTTTGTTCATTCGAAGAAACCAAGGTCATCGACTCGCGACTGTCGGGCGAAGGCGAGCAGGTGCGGCGGCGGCGCGAGTGCCTGCGCTGCGGCGAACGTTTCACGACGTTCGAGTCCGCCGAGCTGCTGATGCCGCGCGTCGTGAAGAGCGACGCCACGCGTGAACCATTCGACGAAGCAAAGCTGCGTTCCGGCATGGTGAAGGCGCTGGAGAAACGGCCTGTCGCGATCGAAGCCGTCGACGCCGCCGTGAATCACGTCTGCCACAAGCTGCGCACGCTCGGCGAGCGCGAAGTGCCGGCCCGGCTGATCGGCGAACTCGTGATGGACGAGCTGCATCAGCTCGATGAGGTGGCATACGTGCGCTTCGCCTCCGTCTACCGCAGCTTCCAGGACGTCGACGCGTTTCGCGAGGAGATCGACAAGTTGCGGCATCGGCGGCCTCGGTCGGCCGAAGAGCTGCAGCTCGGGCTCTGGACCGGCGCCGATGCGCCGCTGTCGGTAGCACCAGTGTCGGGCAGCAACCCGCCCGGCAAGAAATAGATTGAACCCCGCATGACCGCCAGCCCCGCCGCGATCGACCACGTCCACATGGCGCGGGCGCTGCAGCTCGCCAGGCGCGGCACGTATTCGACCGCACCGAATCCCGCGGTGGGCTGTGTGCTGCTCGATGCGAAAGGCGCCGTGGTGGGCGAGGGCTGGCACCACCGCGCGGGTCAGCCGCATGCCGAAGTGTTCGCGTTGCGCGCCGCAGCAGTCCGCGCACGCGGAGGCACGGCGTACGTAACGCTCGAGCCATGCTCGCACCATGGACGCACGCCGCCCTGCGCCGATGCACTGATCGAGGCGGGTGTGCGACGGGTTGTCGCTGCGATGCAGGACCCCAACCCGAGTGTCGCGGGCGATGGCGTGCGCACTCTCGAAGCCGCTGGCGTCGTCACGGTCGTTGGCGTACTCGAACGTGAAGCGCGCGAGCTGAATCGAGGCTTCGTTGCGCGCATGATGCGGGGATGGCCCTGGGTGACGGTGAAGCTCGGCAGCAGCGCCGACGGCCGCACGGCGCTGGCCGACGGCTCGAGCCAGTGGATCACCTCGGAGTACTCACGCGCCGACGTGCAGCGTCTGCGGGCTCGCGCATCGGCGATCGTCACCGGCATCGGCACGGCACTCGCGGACGATCCCGCATTGACCGTACGTGATCGCGCCCTGGACCTGGGCGGTCGCGTTCCGTTGCGCGTCGTGCTCGATTCCCGCGGGCGATTCGAACCCGGTCTGCGGCTTGCGCGGGATGGCTTGCCGACGCTCGTCTTCAGTTCGGACGCGGGCATTGACTCGCTCGCTCACCTCGCAAATGCCAGTCCGGCGGCCCTGCAGTTCGAGCCCATGCCAGCGGATTCCGCGGGGCGAATCAACCTGGATGCGATGCTGCAGCGCCTTGCGGCACTCGAATGCAACGAGGCGCTGGTGGAGGCGGGCCCGCGACTCGCGGGCAGTCTCCTGGCGGCCGGCCTGGCTGACGAAGTCGTGCTCTATGTCGCGCCAACCATTCTCGGCGACACGGCGCGGCCCTCCTTTGTTCTGCCGCAGCCGCTGCGTGCGCTGTCGGAGCGACCGCAGTATTCCTATCACGACGTGCGACAGGTTGGACCGGACCTCCGGTTGACGCTGCGTCCCGTGGAGACCCGACCTTAATGTTCACTGGAATCGTGCAGGGCGTTGGTACGGTGCGTGCGATCGAGCCGCGCGGCGGCGACGTCACCGTCGTATTCGACACGGCGGGCGTGTCACTCGCCGATCTCAAGCTCGGTGGCAGTGTCGCCGTGAGCGGCGTCTGCCTCACGGCAACGCGCCTCGACGCCTCGAGCTTCGCAGCGGACGTCTCCCGCGAAACGCTGTCGCTCACGACGCTCGGCAGCTGGGTCGTTGGCAGCCGGGTGAACCTGGAGAAGGCGCTGCTGGCCGGGCAGTCGCTGGGCGGTCACTACGTCACCGGGCACGTTGACGGGGTGGGCGAGCTGGTCTCGCGGCACGACGATGCACGTTCGGTGCGGATGGAATTCCGGGTCCCGTCCGAACTGGCGCGCTACGTCGCCCGCAAGGGTTCGATCTGCATCGACGGCGTCAGCCTCACCGTGAATGGCGCCAGGGGCAACGGCTTCGACGTCAACCTCGTGCCGCACACCCTGGAGATCACGACGCTCGGCGACCTGCAGGCAGGCAGCCGCGTGAACCTCGAAGTCGACATCATTGCCCGCTATGTCGAACGGATGATGCACCCCGACCTGGAATGAGCCTTGCCCCGGCCGTTCCGCCTTCCTACCCCGCCCCCTGCTAAACTGCGCGCCGCGAGGGCGGATAGAGCGCCGTTCGTATCTGATCAAAAGCAATATAATTCAATGATCTAGGTGCTCTTTATAATGAATGTCCTGAACACTATAGACGAGATTCTCGACGACATCCGACAGGGCCGGATGGTCGTGATCATGGACGATGAAGACCGCGAGAACGAGGGCGACCTCGTGATGGCCGCGACGAAAGTGCGTCCCGAAGACGTCAACTTCATGGCCCGCTACGGCCGCGGCCTGATCTGCCTGACGCTGACCCGCGACCGTTGCCGCCAGTTGCGCCTGCCGTTGATGGTCAGTGACACAGATTCCGACCAGCGTACGAATTTCACCTTGTCGATCGAGGCGGCCGAGGGCGTCACGACCGGCATCTCGGCCTACGACCGCGCGCACACGATCCAGACGGCGGTCGCTGCGGCCGCCCGCGCCGAAGACCTGCGCCAGCCCGGCCACATCTTTCCGCTCATGGCCCAACCCGGTGGCGTGCTGACGCGCGCCGGTCACACCGAAGCGGGTTGCGACCTGGCGCGACTCGCCGGCGCCGAACCGGCTGCCGTCATCGTCGAGATCCTGAACGACGACGGCACGATGGCGCGCCGGCCCGACCTCGAGAAGTTCGCGCGCGAGCACGGGATCAAGATCGGCACCATCGCCGACCTGATCCGCTACCGGCTTGAGAAGGAGCGCTCGGTCGAACGCATCGCCGAACGGCAGATTTCGACCGAATTCGGTCCGTTCCGCCTGGTCTGCTACGAAGACCACGTCAACAGCACGGTTCATCTCGCGCTGGTCCTCGGCAACCCCGAGTCGGAGCAGGCGCCGCTGGTGCGCGTGCACCTCGAGGACACCGTACGTGACCTGGTCGGCGCGATCGAGGTGGGGCACAGCTGGTCGCTGCGCGGCGCCATGGAGCGCGTTGCGCGCGAAGGCTCGGGCATCGTCGTGCTGCTGCGTCCGCACGAAAGCCCGCTCGATATCGCCGAGGCCGTCCGGACCAGCCATCCCACGGCGGCGGCTGCCAGTCCGGCGCGCGGTGCGCAGGTGCTGCGCACCTACGGCATCGGGGCGCAGATTCTCCGCGATCTCGGCGTGCGCAGAATGCGCGTGCTGAGCGCGCCGAAACAAATGCATGGGCTTTCAGCGTTCGGCCTCGAAGTCGCCGAATACGTGGACTGAGGAGCAGACTCGAGATGGACAATATCCGCACCTTGCATGGCGACGTCATCGCGCGCGACCTGCGCATCGCCATCATCGCTTCGCGTTTCAACGACGCGATCGTCGAGAACCTCGTGCGCGGCGCGGTGGACGCGCTGTTGCGCCATGGCGCCAGCGAAAAGCAGATTGAAATAATCCGCGTTCCGGGCGCGTACGACCTGCCCTTTGTCGCGCGACGCGTCGCGGCGGCGAAGCGCTGTGATGCCATCGTCGCCCTCGGTGCAGTGATCCGTGGGGCGACGCCGCACTTCGATTACGTCTGCAGCCAGTGTGCCTCGGGTCTCGCGCGCGCAGCGGACGATACGGGCGTGCCGATTGCGTTCGGTGTGCTGACGACCGACACCATCGAGCAGGCGGTGGAACGAGCAGGCACCAAGGCGGGCAACAAGGGTGCGGACGCAGCCCTGGTCGCGATCGAGCTGGCGAACCTGATGCGCCGGCTGGACGTCTGAGGATGACGCGACCCCGCAGCGACCGTTCCGGACGAGCGCGCAGCCTGTCGCGCCGCCTCGCGCTGCAGGCGCTCTACCAGTGGCAGATGACCGGCCAGTCGCTTCCCGAACTGCGCAACCAGTACGCGGCCGACGAAGGCTATGCCGAGGTCGATCCGGAATACTTCCAGCAGTTGCTGCAAGGTGTGGTCGAGGATTCCGCGGCACTCGACGCCATGATCGGGGAATGGCTCGATCGGCCGGTGGCGCAGCTCGATCCGGTCGAGCACGCAGTGTTGCTGATCGGTGTCGAAGAACTCCGCCTGCACGTCGAAGTGCCGTTTAGGGTGGTGCTGAACGAGTGCGTCGAACTCACGAAGAAGTTCGGGGCGACCGACGGCCACAAGTTCATCAACGCAGTTCTGGATCGTGCAGCGCGCCAGTTGCGCGTGGCCGAGCAGCAGGCCACGGCGCGACGCTCGCCGGGCAAGTGACTGCACCGCCCGAACCCAGGAGCACCCGTGCCCCTCGGTGAGTTCGACGTCATCGCCCGCTATTTCTCGCGCAGTTCGACGCGCGGCGACGTCCTGCTCGGCGTGGGTGACGACGCCGCGTTGCTGATGCCGGCGCCGGGCCATGCCCTGGTGGCCGCGACGGATACGCTGGTCGAAGGCCGTCATTTCCTGCCGGGCACGCCCGCCGACGCGATCGGGCATCAGGCGCTGGCCGTGAACCTGAGCGACCTGGCCGCGATGGGCGCCGAACCTGCCTGGGCGTTGCTTTCACTTTCGATGCCGCACGCCGACGAGAGTTGGCTCGCGGACTTCGCGGACGGGTTGTATGGGCTGGCCGAACGCCATGGCGTTGCACTCGTCGGGGGCGATACGGTATCGGGCCCGCTCGTCGTCACGATCGAAGTGCTGGGATTCGTGCCGCCGAACGCGGCCCTGCGGCGCTCGGGTGCACGAGCAGGCGACCTCATCATTGTCTCCGGCGCACCTGGCGTGGCCGCGGCAGGTCTCGAAGAGCTGCAATCGGGCCGGGCAACGTTCGAGTCGAAGGATGCGCGAGTGCGTCGCTTCCTGCGTGCCGAACCGCGGCTTGCGCTGGGGCGCGCGCTGCGTGGCTTCGCCACGGCTGCCATGGACGTCTCGGATGGTTTGCTCGGGGATCTCGACAAGCTCGCGCGTTCGAGCGGCGTGGGTGCGTGCATCGACCTCGAGCGTCTGCCGCTCGCGCCCGAACTCGAGGCGTACCCGCTGACCGAACAGGAGCGCCTGGTGCTGCACGGCGGTGACGACTACGAACTGCTGTTCACGCTGCCCGCCGATCACTTCGGGTACATCGAACACCTGGCCAAGGCCGGTGGCTGCAGCCTGCGGTGCCTCGGCTCGATGGTGCGGGGCGAGGGCGTCGAGTGCCGTCGCGACGGCGCGCACGTGAATATCGCGGGGACGGGCTATGACCATTTCGCCTCCTGAGCCCGGTCACAAGCGCGACCGCATCCCGGTGCCGGCAGCGCTGCTGCGCGACCCCGTCCACCTGCTCGCCCTGGGGTTCGGTTCCGGCCTCGCGCCTGTGGCGCCGGGCACGTTCGGTTCGATCGTCGGCCTGCTGTTCGGGCTGGTGATCGCGCCTTTCGGTTTCTGGTTCGCCCTGACGGTGACGATTATCGTAACCATCGCAGGAATCTGGGTCTGCGGCGAAAGCGCGCGGAAACTCGGCGTTCACGACCACCCCGCCATCGTGTGGGACGAGGTGGCCGGCATGATGCTGACCCTGCTGGCCGCGCCAGCCACGTGGTGGGGCATCGGACTCGCTTTCGGCCTGTTCCGGCTGTTCGACGTGTGGAAACCCTGGCCGATCCGGGAGGTCGATCACGGAATGCGCGGGGGGTTGGGAATTATGCTCGACGACGTAATGGCAGCCGTTATGGCCGCCGCCCTGTTGTTGCTCATCAAGAAGTGCACGTGACCGAAGCCAAGCCCGCTGATCGACCCGAGGTAACGTCGTCCGTGCATCCGCACGTCCAGACGCAGACCTTGACGACGCAATCGCTGCCGGGCATGCCTGACCGGATCGGCAAGTACTACGTAGTGCACGAGGTGGGCCACGGCAGCACGGGCACGGTCTACCTGTCGCACGACCCGTTCTATGGGCGCGACGTGGCGATCAAGCTCTACCACGCCACGATCGGGGACGACGCCGAGAGCCGCAATGCCCGCCGCATGTTCATGGGCGAAGCGAAGATGGTCGGCAAGCTGCAGCATCCGAACATCGTCCCGATCTTCGACGCAGGCGAGGAAGACGGCCGCCGCTACGTCGTCACCGAGCACGTGCACGGGGCGCGCACGCTGAGCGCCTACTGCCGGTCCGGCAGCCTGCTGCCGATCGACCAGGTGGTCTCGATCATGTACAAGTGCGCGAAGGCGCTGCACTACGCGCATTCGCGCGGCGTGGTCCATCGTGACATCAAGCCGTCGAACATCCTGCTGACGCAGGACGGTGACGTGCGCATCGTCGATTTCGGCATCGCCCTCGTCGCGGATTCTGACGTCTCGCGGCTCGAGGGCGTTGCGGGCAGCCCGGCTTACATGTCGCCGGAGCAGGTGCAGGGCCTCGAACTCGATGCGCGCTCCGACCTGTATTCCCTCGGCGCGGTCATGTACGAGATGCTCTGCGGGCAGAGGCCGTTCCGCGCCGGCGCGCTGGGCAAGTTGCTGCGCCAGGTGGTGCAGTCGGAAGCCGAATCGCTGCGACTGATCCGTCCGGAGATTCCCGAGGAACTCGAGGAAGTCGTCAAGCGCGCGCTGCAGAAGGAACCGAACAACCGCTACCGTACAGGCACCGAGTTCGCGGCCGAACTCACGCGCGTGCACCAGAGGCTGCGCGCTTCGCAGGCGGAGATCGACGACGAAGAGCGCTTTGCGGTCATGCGCAAGCTGCGCTTCTTCCACGATTTTTCGCACAGCGAGATCCGCGAGGTGATGCGCGCCGGAGTCTGGACCGAATGCCACCCCGGCGAGTCAGTGCTGCGACCCGGCGACATCGACGACCGGTTCTACATCGTAGTTTCGGGAACCGTGCGCTTGAGCCGCGGCGGCGACATCATCGGCCGCGTTCCCGCGGGCGGCTGCTTCGGTGAGGCCGGTTATGCCGAGGGCTCGCGCCGTGACACGGTCGTCGAGGCCGAAAGCGCGGTGACGATGCTGAAGGTGACGGCGACGCTGCTCGAGCAGTCGTCGGTCTCGTGCCAGCTGCGCTTCCACAAGGTGTTCGTGCGGGAGCTGATCGGGCGGCTGCAGCGGGGCAAGAAGTAGGGGATAGGGGTTGGGGGTTGGGGGATAGTCGGAAGTGCGGCCCCAAACCTATCTGTAAATCGAACCCCGGGCCGTACTGGCAGTCAGATCAAATAGAAAGGCGCCATCGGCGCCTGCTTTCTTTGTTGATCACTCAAATCGATCGGTGGATTCGCTGGTCGCAGGCCGGTAAGTGGTGGGGAAGTGGTCGCTGACTTCCAGCCCCCTAACCCCTGTCCTAACCCCTTCCCTTGTCCTTCTCGATCAGCGCATACGCGCTGTGATTGTGGATCGACTCGAAGTTCTCGGCTTCGACCACGTAGGCCAGCACGCGGTCCTCACCGTTCAACCGAACCGCCACGTCGCGGACGATGTCCTCGACAAACTTCGGGTTGTCATAGGCGCGCTCGGTGACGTACTTCTCGTCAGGGCGCTTCAGGATGCCGAACACTTCGCACGACGCTTCCTGTTCGGCGATGTCGATCAGTTCCTCGATCCACACGTGCTCGCGCACGCGCGCCTTGATCGTGATGTGCGAGCGCTGGTTGTGCGCGCCGTAGTCCGAGATGCGCTTGGAGCACGGGCACAGGCTCGTCGCGGCAACGACCACGCGAATCCACATTTGCTCGGCGCCATCGTGGATCTCGCCGATCAGGCTGGCGTCGTACTTGACGACGCTCTCCACCCTGGAGACCGGCGCCTGCTTCATGACGAAGTAGGGAACGACATCTCGATGTGGCCGGAAGTGGCATCGAGCCGCTCCGTCATTTCGGTGAGCATGGCGCGGAACGAGTCGACCGAGATTTCCCGCTCGTGCAGGTGCAGGATCTCGACGAACCGCGACATGTGCGTGCCCTTGAAGTTGTGGGGCAGCGCGACGTACATGTTGAAGTTGGCGACCGTGTGCTGGTCGCCGCCCGAGCGGTCGCGCACGCGCACCGGGTGGTACACGTCCTTGATGCCGACCTTGTTGATCGGGATCTGGCGCGAGTCGGCCCGTCCTGGACGTCCTCGATGGGCGTCACGCTGGCGCTGCCGAGCGTCTGGCCAAGCGTTTTGAAGGGCGGCTCATGGCGGTCCGGTCGGGAGGTGCTGTCGTCCATTCGGCCAGGGGCGGAACGTGAAATTCCGCCATGTCCGGTGAGTATACGAGACTCTGTCCGGGCTTGCCGCGCAGCGGGCGTCGTGTTGCTGGCGTCAGGAGGCCCGGTTGGCGACGGCCGAGCGGACAGGGCGGTGGTCCATCCAGATCCGCAGCACCTGTTTTTCGAGGCCCGACGCGTCTATTCCGGCCATCACCAGGCAATCCTCGCGCGAGCCGTGCTCGATGAACCGGTCCGGGATGCCGATGTGGTGAACCTGGGCCTCGATCCCGTGGGCGGCGAGGCACTCGCCCACGGCGCTGCCGGCACCGCCGGCGACCACGTTTTCCTCGAGCGTGACGATGCAGGAATGCGCCGCCGCGAGCCGGCACACCGTGTCCTCGTCGAGCGGCTTCACGAAGCGCATGTTGACGAGCGTCGCGTCGAGCCGGTCGGCCAGTGCGACGCACGGCGCCACCATCGTGCCGAACGCAAGCAGCAACAGACCCGACCGACCTTCACGGCGAATCTCGGCGCGGCCGACCGGTAACGCATGCATTTCCGTGACGAGCGGAGCGCCCGGGCCGGGTCCTCGCGGATAGCGCACGGCGGCAGGCCCGCCGATCGTGACCGCGGTGTAGAGCATCTGCCGGCATTCGTTCTCGTCCGCCGGCGCCATCACGACCATGTTCGGGATCGCGCGCAGGAACGACAGGTCGAAGGCCCCCTGGTGCGTCGCGCCGTCGCCGCCCACGAGTCCGCCGCGGTCGATTGCGAAGGTCACCGGCAATTCCTGCAACGCGACGTCGTGAATCAACTGGTCGTAGGCACGCTGCAGAAACGTCGAATAAATGGCGACCACCGGCCGCAGTCCTTCGCAGGCCATGCCGGCCGCGAGCGTGACGGCGTGCTGCTCGGCGATGGCGACGTCGAAATAGCGGTCGGGAAATCGCTTCGAGTACTCGACCAGCCCGGAACCTTCGCGCATGGCGGGCGTGATGCCGACGATGCGCGGATCGCGCTCCGCCATGTCGCAGAGCCACTGCCCGAATACCTGCGAGTACACCGGGCCCGTCGCTTTTTCCTTGAAGATGGTGCCGGCCTCCGGATCGAACGGACCCGGGCCATGCCACTTGATCGGATCCGCCTCCGCGGGCGCATAGCCTTTGCCCTTGCGCGTCACGACGTGCAGGAACTGCGGGCCTTCGAGATCGCGCAGGTTGGTGAGTGTCTTCACCAGCATGTCGAGATCGTGGCCGTCGATCGGGCCGAAATAGTTGAAGCCCATCTCCTCGAACAAGGTGCCGGGCAGCACCATGCCCTTGAAGTGCTCTTCGGAGCGGCGCGCGAGTTCCCACACTGTGGGCATGCGGCGCAGGATCTTCTTGCCGCCTTCGCGCAACGCAGCGTAGGTCTTGCCGGAGAGAACGCGCGCAAAGTAGTTCGACAGTGCGCCGACGTTTTCCGAGATCGACATGTCGTTGTCGTTCAGGATCACGAGCACGTTGGCATCGAGCGCGCCGGCGTGGTTCAGCGCCTCGAAGGCCTGGCCGGCGGTGATCGCGCCGTCACCGATGACGGCGACCACGCGGCGCCTTTCGCCCTTGCTCTTGGCGGCGACCGCCATGCCGATGGCCGCGCTGATCGACGTGCTCGAGTGCCCGACGCCAAAGGTGTCGTATTCGCTCTCGAAGCGGCTCGGGAACGGCGCGAGCCCGCCCTTGTGCTTGATCGTCTGCAGGCGGTTGCGACGACCGGTCAGCACCTTGTGCGGGTAGGCCTGGTGGCCGACGTCCCAGACGAGGCGGTCGTGCGGCGTGTCGAAAAGGTAGTGCAGGGCAACCGTGAGTTCGACGGTGCCAAGGCCGGCGGCGAAATGGCCGCCCATCTGGCTGACGGTCTGGATCAGGAAGTCGCGTAACTCGCCGGCGAGGGGAACCAGCTTGTTTTCCGTCAACTTGCGGAGGTCCGACGGCGCCTCGATGCGCGTAAGCAACGGGTACAGGTCGGGGCGCGACATTCAGTGATTTTACACTGCCGAGGTCCGGGGCCGTCCGTTTAACGGTTCCGGGCGAGCAGCCAGTGGGACAGGTCGGCCAACGGGCTGTCCTGCCAGCCGTGCATGGCGAGCTGCCGGCTGGCTTCGTCATGCAACTGGCGCACGCGTGCCCGGGCGGCTTCCATGCCCGTAATCGCAGGGTAGGTTGGCATGCCGCGGGCCTGGTCGCTGCCCGGCGGTTTGCCGATGACCTGCACGTCGCCTTCGACGTCGAGGATGTCGTCCTGCACCTGGAACGCCAGGCCCACGCGATCGCCAAAAATGCTCAGCGCCTCGAGCTGGTCAGCGCCCAGTCCCGGACTGCAATGCGCGGCCATCAACACGCTTGCGCGGATGAGCGCTCCGGTCTTGAGCGTGTGCAGGCGCTCGAGGTCGGCCACGTCAAGCGAGCCGCCTTCGGCGGCGAGGTCGAGCGCCTGGCCACCGGCCATGCCGGCGGTCCCGCTGGCGACGGCGAGAATATCGATGATGCGCACGCGAATCGTGGCATCCGACGGCGGACCAGGATGCGACGCCAGCAGGTGGAACGCCAGCACCTGGAGCGAGTCGCCGGCCAGGATCGCTGTCGCTTCGTCGAACTGCTTGTGACAGGTCGGCCGGCCGCGACGCAGGTCGTCGTCGTCCATGGCCGGCAGGTCGTCGTGCACGAGCGAATAGCAGTGAATCAGTTCGACGGCACAGGCCGCCGCGTCCACCTGTTCGAGCGGAATGTCCAGTGTTGTCGCGGTCGCGTAGACGAGGGCCGGACGGATGCGCTTGCCAGGACCGAGAACGCTGTAGCGTTGCGCGGCGTGGAGCCGGGCGGGAACTTCCGTTGCGGCTGGCAGCCATGCGTCGAGTTCGCGCTCGACCCGCAGGCGCCAGCTCGCGAGCGCCTGGGCGAGCGTACATGCGGCGAGGAAACCGCCGGCTGCAAGGTCATTCGTCGTCAGGCGCGAACGGTTCGGGCGCCGCCGTGGCTGATTTCTGCAGCAGGATTTCGACTTTCTGCTCGGCCTGCTTGAGCGAGGCCTGGCAGTCGCGGGCGAGGGCGACGCCGCGCTCAAAATGCTTGAGCGCATCCTCCAGCGACAGGTCACCGTGTTCGAGCTTGTCGACGGTTGCCTCGAGTTCGCCCAGGGCGTGCTCGAAGTCGGGGGGATTGGCGGGCGTTGCGGTCACTGGCGGGGCCTCCGGAGGGCGGGAAGCCTTGCACAGGGGTCCGCAGGGGTCAACGCGCCCTGTCCTTGTCCCCAGGGCAGGCCATTGCGGCGACTGCGACTCCTCAAACCGGGTCGGGGAGGCTACCGTCCAACGAGGTCCGAATATTCCCTCGTTGACTGGGCTTTGGACTTGGTCTACTAGACGCTGAGGGACGCTGGAGCAGCCGGCGTCACCCTCGCACTCCATCGAACACAACCGACACAGAGGCTAGACAGACATGGCGACGTTGAAGGGCAGCAAGACCGAAGGCAACCTGAAGGCCGCGTTTGCCGGCGAATCGCAGGCCAACCGCCGTTACCTCTATTTCGCACAGAAGGCCGACATCGAAGGCTTCAACGACGTGGCCGCCGTGTTCCGCTCGACGGCGGAAGGCGAGACGGGCCATGCGCATGGCCATCTTGAATACCTCGAAGCCGTAGGCGACCCGGCCACGGGCCTGCCGATCGGGTCGACCTCGAACAACCTGAAGGCATCGATCGCCGGCGAGACGCACGAGTACACGGACATGTACCCGGGCATGGCGAAGGCCGCCCGCGACGAAGGCTTCGACGAAATTGCCGACTGGTTCGAGACGCTGGCGAAGGCCGAGCGCTCGCATGCCAACCGGTTCCAGAAGGCGCTCGACGTCCTCTGACCGGGGCCCCCGGGCGTGACGCCCGGCCGAAAGTGACCTGCGGGGAGGGCGGGCTTTGGCCCGCCCTCCTGCCTTGGGCGCAAGTGAACGACGGGTCCCGCAACATCCGCGTCAAGGGGACGCGCCATGACCGAAGAAACCAGCAGCAAAGGCACGGGCAGCGGCACGCGTGAAGGCAGCCTGTCGAAGCCGACACGCCATCCGGTCGCCTGGCGCGAGCCCGGGTATTTCGACGAAGACAAGCTGGTCCACGAGCTCGAGCGCGTGTACGACCTCTGCCACGGTTGTCGTCGCTGCTTCAGCCTGTGCAACTCGTTTCCGCTGTTGTTCGACGCGATCGACGCCTCGCCGTCCGGCGAACTCGATGGCGTCGACAGGAAGGTGTTCTGGGAGGTGGCCGATCACTGCTACCTCTGCGACATGTGCTACCTGTCGAAATGTCCGTACGTGCCCCCGCACCCGTGGAACATCGATTTCCCGCACCTCATGTTGCAGGCGAAGGCGGTCAAGTTCAGAAAGGGCGGAACGCGCGCGCGCGACAGGATCCTGAGCTCGACCGACATGGTCGGCACGCTCGCCGGCATTCCGGTGGTGTCGCAGATCGTCAACAAGGTGAATCGAACGGCGTTCGGCCGCCGCATGCTCGAATGGCGGCGATGGTGGCACAGGGGTACGACCTGGTCGCGCCGATCCCGTCGTGCGCATTGATGTTCAAGCAGGAACTGCCGCTGCTGTTCCCCGAGGATGAGCAGGTGAAGAAGGTGCAGGCCGCGATGTTCGATCCGTTCGAATACCTTGCGCTGCGCCACAAGGCAGGGCTTCTCCGCACGGATTTCGCCCGGCCGCTGGGCAAGGTCAGCTATCACGTGCCGTGCCACCTGCGGGTGCAGAACCTCGGCCTGAAGACGCGCGACGTGCTGCAGCTGATTCCGGGGACCGACATCGAGCCGATTGAACGCTGCTCGGGTCACGACGGCACCTACGGCGTGAAGAAGGAATTCCGCGAGACCTCGATGAAAATCGGCAGGCCCGTCTTCAGCAAGGTCAAGAACGCCGCACCCGACTACTACGCGAGTGACTGCCCGATGGCCGGGCACCAGATCGAATCCGGGCTCGGCGCCGATCCGCAGCCGCCGACGCATCCGCTCAGGTTGCTGCGCATCGCGTACGGCCTCTGACTCGAGACCTTCGAAATCGCAACGACCATGACGACCAGCACCGCAACCATGCGTGGATTCCAGAAACTGTCCCCTGAGGACCTGTTCAGTCTCGAGCAGTACTCGAAGCAGCGTCCGCAGTTCCGACCCCAGGTGCTTGCGCACAAGAAGCGCCGCACGCTGCAGGTCGGCCCGCATGCGACGATCCTGTTCGAAGATCGGCTCACCGTGCAATACCAGGTGCAGGAAATGCTGCGTATCGAGCGCATCTTCGAGGCCGCAGGCATTGCCGACGAACTTGGCGCCTACAACCCGTTGATTCCGGATGGCAGCAACTGGAAAGGCACGCTGCTGATCGAGTTCCCGGACCCGGAGGAGCGCAAGGCCGCGCTGGCCGGACTCAAGGGCGTGGAGGACCGCTGCTGGGTGCAGGTCGCAGGGCACGAGCGCGTGCATGCTATCGCCGATGAAGACCTCGAGCGCGAGAACGACGAGAAAACGTCGGCCGTGCATTTAGTGCGCTTCGAGCTGTCCGCCGCGATGGTCGCGGCGGCGAAGAATGGCGCGGCGATCGGTGTCGGCATCGACCATCCGAACTACCGGCATGCGGTTGAACCAGTCGCCCCGACGATTCGCGATGCGTTGGTCGCGGATCTCGCGTAGGCGGTCGTCAGCGATCAGGCAGTCGTCAGCGGCCGATCCGGTCGTTCTTCCCGAGCGCGGAAAGGCAGACACGCGCTCGGGAAGAACGACCGGATCGGCCGCGTGCGAGGCGGCGCCTGAGCGAGCGCTTGCCAGAGCGCAAGCACTCGCACGGCGCATGTAACCGTCAGCGGCCGCACGGCTTGCCCCCCCACCCCCCCCCCCTCCTAGCTGTTAGAATTCGCCCGCTTTTCACCACCCACGCGAGCCCGCGGACCGATCCAAGAATGAGCCAGTCCTACACCGCCCAGGACATTGAAGTCCTGAGCGGACTCGAGCCCGTCCGGCGACGCCCGGGCATGTACACCGACACCAGTCGGCCGAACCACCTCGCTCACGAAGTCGTCGACAACAGCGTCGATGAAGCGCTGGCGGGTCACTGCAGCAAGATCGAAGTGACCGTCTACAAGGACGGGTCGCTCGAGGTCGTCGACGACGGCCGCGGCATGCCGGTCGATATCCACCCGAAGGAGAAGGTGAGCGGCGTCGAGCTGATCCTCACCCGCCTGCACGCGGGCGGCAAATTCTCCGCCGAGTCCGGCTACAAGTTCTCCGGTGGCCTGCACGGCGTGGGCGTCTCGGTGGTCAACGCGCTCTCGAAGCACCTCGAGTGCTGGGTCCGCCGCGGCGGCAAGGAATACAACATCGCGTTCAAGAGCGGGAAGGTGCACTCCAAGCTCGAAGTCGTCGGTGAGGTCGGCAAGAGCAACACCGGCACCACGGTCCGCTTCTGGCCGGACACCGCCTATTTCGACAGTCCCGATTTCGCGCTGCCGAAGCTCAAGCACGTCCTCAAGGCCAAGGCGGTGCTTTGCCCGGGCCTGCGCGTGCGCTTCAACGTCGAGAAGACGGGTGAGAAGGAAGAGTGGCTCTACAGCGAAGGGCTGTCGCAGTACCTGCGCGAGTCGCTCGAGTCCACCGAATGGCTGCCGGACGAACCGTTCGTCGGCAAGATCGAAGGCGAGCAGGAAGGTGTCGACTGGGCCGTGGTCTGGCGCACGGACGGCGGCGCCCGGTTCGAAGAGAGCTACGTCAACCTGATCCCGACCGCGCAGGGCGGGACGCACGTCAACGGCTTCCGCCTGGGCCTGACCGAAGCGGTGCGCGAGTTCTGCGAGTTCCGCAACCTGCTGCCGCGCGGCCTGAAGTTGTCGCCCGAAGACGTCTGGGACGACACCAGCTACGTGCTGTCGATGAAGATGCGCGACCCGCAGTTCGCCGGGCAGACCAAGGAGCGCCTGTCGTCGCGCGAACCCGCTGCGTTCGTCTCCGGCATCGTCAAGGACCAGTTTGGTTTGTGGCTGAGCCAGCATCCCGAAGCCGGCGAGAAGATCGCCCAGCTCGCCATCCTCAACGCCCAGACGCGATTGAAGGCGAGCCAGAAGATCGCGCGCAAGCGCGTGGTGGCCGGTCCGGCGCTGCCCGGCAAGCTCGCGGATTGCAGCAGCCAGGATCCAAAGCGGGCCGAACTGTTCCTGGTCGAAGGCGACTCGGCCGGCGGTTCCGCCAAGCAGGCACGCGATCGCGAGTTCCAGGCGGTGATGCCGCTGCGCGGCAAGATCCTGAATACCTGGGAGGTCGAGGCGGCCGACGTGCTGTCGTCGCAGGAAGTCCACGACATCACCGTGGCGATTGGCGTCGAGCCGGGTTCCGACGCGGTCAAGGACCTCCGTTACGACAAGATCTGCATCCTCGCGGACGCCGACTCCGATGGCCTGCACATCGCCACGCTGCTCTGTGCGCTGTTCCTGCGGCACTTCCGGCCGCTGGTGCTCGCAGGGCACGTTTACGTGGCAATGCCGCCGCTCTATCGCATCGACTACGGCAAGAACGTCGAATACGCGCTCGACGACGCCGAACGCAACGGCATTCTCGAGCGCATCCGCGCCGAGAACGCACGCGCAAAGCCGTCGGTGACGCGCTTCAAGGGCCTGGGCGAGATGAATCCGCTGCAGCTGCGCGAGACCACCATGGCGCGGGAGACGCGCCGGCTGGTCCAGCTCACGGTCGATGCGGCGGACAACGCCGACCAGCTCATGGACATGCTGCTCGCCAAGAAGCGCGCATCTGACCGTCGTGACTGGCTGGAGACGAAAGGCAACCTGGCCAGTGTCGTCGCGCCCATCGAGGCGATCGACGGCGCGGCGGCAGAGTAACGATGAGCAAGAGCAAAGACACCGAATCGACCGCGGCGCTCGAATTCGAGGGCGTCGAACGCCAGCCGTTGCGGACGTTCACGGAGCGTGCGTACCTCGAGTACTCGATGTACGTGATCCTGGATCGTGCGCTGCCGCATGTGGGCGACGGCCTGAAGCCGGTGCAGCGCCGCATCATCTACGCGATGAGCGAGCTCGGGCTCGCCGCCACCGCCAAGCCGAAGAAGTCGGCCCGCACGGTCGGCGACGTGATCGGCAAGTTCCACCCGCACGGCGACTCGGCCTGCTACGAAGCCATGGTGCTGATGGCACAGCCGTTCTCGTACCGCTATCCGATCGTGGACGGGCAGGGCAACTTCGGCTCGCCGGACGACCCGAAGTCGTTCGCGGCGATGCGTTACACCGAGTCGAAGCTCTCACGCTACGCCGAAGTCCTGCTGTCCGAGCTGGGCCAGGGCACGGTCGACTGGCAGCCCAACTTTGATGGTTCCCTCGACGAGCCGCAGCTGTTGCCCGCGCGGCTGCCGAACCTGTTGTTGAACGGAGCGATGGGCATCGCCGTGGGCATGTCCACCGACATTCCGCCGCACAACCTGCGCGAGGTCGCGGCCGCCTGCATTCGCCTGCTCGACGAACCGAAGGCGACGACGGCACAACTCTGCGAGCACGTGCTCGGCCCGGATTTCCCGACGGGTGCGGAAATCATCACCCCGCGCGAGGAACTGCAGAGGATCTACGAAACCGGCAACGGCACCTTCCGTGCCCGTGCCCGGTTCGAGATGGAGGACGGCGAGATCATCGTGACGGAGCTGCCGTACCAGGTCTCCGGCTCGAAGGTGCTCGAGCAGATCGCCGCGCAGATGCGCGCGAAGAAACTGCCGATGATCGAGGACCTGCGCGACGAGTCCGACCACGAACACCCGACGCGCCTCGTCATCACGCCGCGTTCCAATCGCGTCGACACCGAACAGGTCATGGCGCACCTGTTTGCGACGACGGACCTGGAGCGCACGTACCGCGTCAACCTGAACGTCATCGCACGCGACGGACGCCCACGTGTGATGGGGCTGCGCGCGCTGCTCGAGGAGTGGTTGTCGTTCCGCGTCGACACGGTTACGCGCCGGTTGCAGTACCGGCTCGAGAAGGTCAACGCGCGGCTGCACATCCTCGAGGGTTTGCTGATTGCGTACCTGAACCTCGACGAGGTCATCCGCATCGTCCGCACCGAGGACGACCCGAAAGCGGCGTTGATCGCGCGCTTCCAGCTCTCCGAGGCGCAGGCCGAGGCGATCCTCGAGACCAAGTTGCGCCACCTCGCACGGCTCGAGGAAATGAAGATCCGCGGCGAGCAGGGCGAACTCGCGAAGGAACGCGACAGCCTGGAAAAGCTGCTCGGCAGCAAGGCGAAGCTCAAGAAGCTGGTGCGCGACGAGATCCAGGCGGACGCACTCAAGTTCGGCGACGATCGCCGCAGCAAGCTGGTCGCGCGGGCGGCTGCGCAGGCGATCGACGCGACCGAGCTGGTCGCGAGCGAACCAACGACCGTGGTGCTGTCGAAGAGCGGCTGGGTCCGCGCCGCGAAAGGACACGAGATCGATCCGCGCGCTCGTACAAGACCGGTGACGAATACCGAACCTTTGCCAAGGGCCGCAGCACGCAGTTCGCGGTGTTCCTCGACAGCACGGGTCGTGCATACAGCTTGCTGGCCCACACGCTGCCGTCGGCGCGTGGCCAGGGCGAACCGTTGTCCGGTCGGCTCGATCCGCCCGACGGCGCCACGTTCCCAGGCGTGCTGATCGGCGATCCCGCGGAACGCTGGGTGCTCGCGAGCAGTGCGGGCTACGGCTTCGTCGTCAAGCTCGAAGACCTCCACAGCCGCAATCGTGCCGGCAAGGCCGTGCTCAACGTGCCGGACGGTTACGCGGCGATCGCGCCGACGGTCGTGCCGCCGGGCGATGAGCCGCTGCTCGCTGCCGTCAATTCGGAAGGTCGCCTGCTGACTTTCCCGGTGGCCGACCTGCCCGAACTGCCGCGCGGCAAGGGCAACAAGATCTTCGGCATCTCGACCAGGAAATCGTTGGTCGAGCCCGAAACCCTGCTGGCGATTGCGGCCGTCGCGCCGGGACAGACGCTCAAGGTGCTCTGCGGCGACCGCACGATGGGGTTGTCGTACAGGGACCTGGCGGAGTATCGCGGCGAACGCGGACAGCGCGGCGCCGTGTTGCCGCGCGGCTGGCGCAAGGCGGAAGGGCTGGAAGTGGAATAAGGGGCCAGGGGTTAGGGGTTGGGGGATAGTCGGAGGTGCTGTGACGATGCCTGCACCCTGGCGGCCAAGCGATAGCAGACCCAAGCACACAGCACCTCCGACTATCCCCCAACCCCTATCCCCTAACCCCTACATGACGACCCGTTCCGGGCTGTTGACGAAATAGCCCTGGATGAACTCGATGCCGAGCTGCCACAGCACGGCCATCGTGTTCGCGTCCTCGACGCGTTCGGCGATCGTGGTCACGCCGTGTTCGCGCGCCACGTCCACCAGCGCCTTCACTCGTTCCTGCAAGGGGCGGTCGTTGGCGAGACCCTGCATCAGCGCGCCGTCGATCTTCACGTAATTGACGGGCAGGCGGTGCAACAGTGCCGCGGCATCGCCGGAAGCGCCGAAGTGCTCGACGGCGAATTCGATTCCGAGCGCAGAGAGCAGGCCCTGCAGCGAGCGCGCTTCGCGCGGCTTCTCGTGCGCCATCTCTTCGGTGATCTCGAACACGATGCGGCTGGGTTCGACGCCCGACGCCTTGAGCTGCTGCTGCAGCCAGGTACCGAGCGTCTGGTCGTGCATCGAATCGCGCGAGAGGCGCACGAAGACGCGGTGGGGTTGCTTCGCGGCGCAGAAAGACATGGCGGCGCCGACGATCCAGCGGTCGATGTTCTTCATCAGGTCGGTGCGTTCGGCGGCGGCGAGGAACTCGGTCGGCAGGACTTCCTGACCGGATTCGTCGAGCATGCGCACCAGCAGGTCAAACATCGGCCGGTCTTCACCGACGAGGTTCGCAATCGGCTGCTGCACGAGCCGGAAGCGGTTTGCCATCAGCGCAGCCTTGATCTGGTTCGCCCAGGCGCGATCGGCTTCGTCGATCGCAGGCCTGGCACCCGCCGCCTCGCGGTGCAGGCAGCGGTCGCCACCAGCTTCGGCTGCAGCACGCGCTGCGCAGCGATCGCAGTTTCGAGCGCCTTCTGCAGCGAGCTGCCATGGCTGGGCAGCGGTGCCGAACCAATGCTGCACGTGAGTTCGACAGATGCCTTGTCGGCCAGTAGCGGCTGTGCGGCGATGCGCTCGCGCAGCTTCGCCAGCCAGGCTTCCTGGTCCCGCGGGTTGCCGCGTTCGACGAGCAGGGCGACGCCGTGTGGCGATACGCGGCTCGCGAGGTCGCCGGGCTGCAGTTGCTCGTGCACGCGGCGCGACAGTGCGTCCAGCACTTCCTCCGCCACGATCGGTCCGTATTCGAGTTCGATGTTGTCGAAGCTGTCCGGCGACAGGTAGGCAACGGCACGCAGGCCAGCCTTGAGTGGCTGTACCGCGCGCGCTTGCGCCGATTCTATGAATGCCGCGCGACGCAGCAGTCCGGTGCACGAATCGAGGCGCATTGCCTGCTCGAGCTGGTTTGCCAGCGATTCGAGGTCGCGTTTCTGCGTGGCGACACGCAGGCGCACGGCCGGTTCGCCTTCGAACTCGAAGCGCTCGAAGCTGAGCTCCAGCGGTTGCGAGCCGCCGGCGGGCTGCAGCGCAATAACGCTCAACGCATGACCGGACCAGCGACCCTGCGCCGCGGCGACGAGTGCGCCCTTCAGGGCCGCATGGCTGCGGGCGTCGAACATGTCCATGAGCGGCTGACCGAGCAGGTCGCCCGGATCCACGTGCCCGAAGAGTTCGCTCCAGGAGGGATTGACGTCCACGACGATGCCTTCCTGCACGTGCGCGATCGCATCGGTGGAGCCCGTCATGAACGCACGCATCTGGTCGCGGTACTGGTGGGCGGACGCAAGCGTGCCGCTCAGCGCATTGTCGAGCCGTGCAGCGTCGAGTGCGCGCGTGGCGACGGCCTGCAACCTGCCGCGGGCCGTCAAAGTCACGACGTCGACGGCGCCGAGTTCGAGGCCACGAATGAGATCGGCTTCGGAAATCGAATCGCGCACCACGAGGGCCGGCACACGGGGAGCGAGGCGAGCGCGTTGCCCCATTGCGTTGCCGAGTTCTTCCGTATCGGAGACGCAGATGAACAGCAACTGTGGCGCATCGGGCGTGACGAGCGCGTCCGCGAGGTCGCCGAGGTCCCGCACCCACGTGCAGTGAACCGCCTGGCCCGCGTTGCGCAGGGTGCTGTTGATGATCTCGACGGGGTCCTGCTGCCTCGAGAGGACGACCACTGGAATGGCGCTGATTTCGCCCAATTGCCTACCCCGTCAGGCACGGACCAGGCCTCGGGGCCCCCGCGCACGTGTAATGTCAAATTCCCGCGGATCATAGCATCGGGGTCTGCGCGCCTAGCGTGACGCAGGTGGCAGCATTGTCCTCAAGGCAGTGCCGCGGAACGGCAGCGGCAATGGATGACGCAGGCGCGCATGGCCACCAGCGATGCAATGCAGCCCTGCAGCCCGTTGCCAGGCGGTCTGGCCGTGGTGACGGAGGAGGGGGGTTGCAGGTAACATATGCGGCTACCAATCGGCAGCCCGCCATCGTCGGTGCCTGCCGCTCCCGGTCCAACCGCATCCGTCCAGGCGCAGCACACCGATGTCCACCTACAGCACGAACGAATTCAAGTCCGGCCTCAAGATCATGATCGACAACGATCCCTACGTGATCGTCGAGAACGAATTCGTGAAGCCCGGCAAGGGCCAGGCGTTCAACCGCGTGCGCATCCGCAACTTGAAGTCGGGTCGCACGCTCGAGCGCAGTTTCCGGTCAGGTGACACCGTCGAAGGCGCGGACATCCAGGAATCGGAGATGCAGTATCTGTACAGCGATGGCGATTTCTGGCACTTCATGGTCCCGGAGAACTTCGAGCAGCACACGGCCGGCAAGGAAGCGATGGGCGACTCGGCCATGTGGCTGAAGGACGGTACGATGTGCACGGTCATGCTTTGGAACGGCGTGCCGCTGTCGGTGAACGCGCCGGCCCACGTTGAACTCAAGATCGTGGAAACCGACCCGGGCGTGCGCGGCGACACCGCGACGGGTGGCCAGAAGCCGGCGAAGCTCGAGACGGGTGCGATGGTGCGCGTGCCGCTGTTCCTGAACGAAGGCGAGATCATCCGGGTCGACACGCGCACGTCGGAGTATCTGAGCCGCGCGAAGAAGAGCTGACCCGAGGGGTCAGGGGATAGGCGATGCGGGTTAGTCGGAACGACAACCCCGGCTTTCGCTCCTGGCTGAAAGTGACGAGGGCGCCCGGCATTCGGCGTGCGGCTCGGATCAGAACGAGCCCATAAACACAGTTTAGTGCCACAGTCAGGGGGATTGCGGGTCTCGCCCCATCCTGAGCCGGTGACGCGTCGACGTTGCATGCGCCGTGCGAATTCTCGGGCCCTGGCGAGAATTCGCACAGGCGCGGTCGATCAGGCGTTCGTTCCGGGTCTTTTCCGGGCGAGCGTGTCTGCCTTTCCGCTCGCCCGGACAAGACCCGGAACGAACGCCCTCACCGACCGTCCGCCCCTGGTAACTTCACGGCCGCAATCGCAGCCACGAGGACCGCGACGAGTCGCTCCAGTCCCCGCGCATCTTCGTCGTCAAACCGGTTGAGCAACGGACTGTCGAGATCGAGCACGCCGAGCAGCCGGCCGTCGGCCAGCACGATCGGCACCACCACTTCCGAGTTCGACGCCGAGTCGCACGCGATGTGACCCGGGAACGCATGCACGTCCTGCACGACGAGCGTGCGGCGCTGCGCTGCTGCGGCACCGCAGACACCTTTTTCGAACGGAATGCGCACGCAGGCAGGCTTGCCCTGGAACGGCCCGACGAGCAGGTCACCCGACGCCTCATCGAGCAGGTAGAACCCCACCCAGTTCAGGTCGGGCAGGCTCCAGTACAGCAGCGACGACATGTTCGCGGCGCAGGCGATCAGGTTCGGCTCGCCCGCGAGCAATCCGCGCAGGCTCGACTCGAGTTCATCTAACAACGCCGGCTTAGCGCGGGAACGTGCGTCGTCGTTCAACGCATGCATGGTCGCAGGACTCCGTGCGGGTAAACGCGGGCCGGTCAGGCCCGCTCGTAGGGAAACGTGACGACGTCGTCGATGCGTTCCGCGCGCGCCGCGACCATCACGAGACGATCGAAGCCGAGCGCCACACCGGCGCAGGGCGGCAGGCCCGACGCAAGCGCGTCCAGGAAAAACCGGTCGACGTCACGCACGGGCTGTCCGCTTTCGCGGCGTCGAGCGAGGTCCGCTGTAAAACGCGCGCCCTGTTCCGGCGCCGATCCCAGCTCGTGAAAGCCATTGGCGAGTTCCAGCGGGCCCCAGAACGCCTCGAAGCGCGAGGCCACTTCGCCGCGGATCTGCGCCAGTGCAGCCTGGCTCGCCGGAAAGTCGTAGAGGAAAGTAAGCCGATCGCTTGCAAACGACTCCGCGACGACGGTGCCCATGGCGAGGTCGAGCACGTCGTCACGCGCAGCCCCGGCGCGCATCGAATCCGGCACGGGAGTACCAGCGCTTTCGATGGCCTGCATGATCGCGTCGACCGGCGCCTGCAGCGGATCCAGGCCCAGGCGCCGTTGGAACGCATCGCCATACGTGATCGATTCGCTGGCCGCGAAAGTCCGCACGGGTTCCAGCACGTGCCGGATCAGGGCTTCGACGTCGCGCATCAGTGCGTGGTGGTCGAGTCCGTGCCGATACCATTCGAGCATAGTAAATTCCGGGTTGTGTCGTCCGCCGCGTTCACCGGCGCGGAACACCTTGCAGACCTGATAGATGTCGGGTGCCCCGGCGCAGAGCAGCCGCTTCATCGCGTACTCTGGCGAAGTCTGCAGGTAGCCGATGGTCGCCCCGCCTGTTGCGTCGTCCGCGACGCGCAACGACTCGAGGTGCACGTCAGTCACGGCCGTGCGGACGAGCGCCGGGGTCTCGACTTCGAGCGCGCCGGTCGCACTGAAGTAGGCGCGGACCCGCGCCAGCAGATCAGCGCGCAGTCGCAACCGCGCCAGATCGGCCGTGGGCCGCCACTCCGCGTCCGCTGCAGCGCCCGGCGTCATGCACCGAATCGCGCGATCATCTGGCCGAGCCGGACCGGTTCGCCGGGCTCGACTCGCGGCGCAAACGCGACGGCTTCGCCGGTCAGCACGATCACGGTCGATCCCATGTTGAAGCGTGCGAGCTCCTCGCCGCGCCTGAACGTGCGTCCGACACCCGATTCGATCATGCGAACCCTGCCGCCGCGAGCGGGCGGCGGGTTGATCTCACCAGCGAAAACGGTCTCGATGCTGCCGACGAAGAGCGCGCCCACCAGCACCAGGCAGAGCGGGCCGTCAGCGGTGTCGAAATCGCAGATGACGCGTTCGTTGCGGGCGAACAGATCGGGGATCGTGCGGGCTGTCGCGGCATTCACGCTGAACAGGTGTCCCGGCACATAGCGCGTGACGCGCAGGACCGCGTCACACGGCATGTGTATGCGGTGATAGTTGTAGGGCGCGAGGTAGAGGCAGGCGAAACTGCCGCCGTGATAGCGAGTCGCAGCGGGCGCATCCGCCAGCAGGGCTGCGCACGTGTACTGCATCCCCTTGGCCTGCAGCAGCGCGCCCGCGTTCGTGCGGCCGAGCTGGCTCACGGTGCCATCGACCGGCGACACGAGGGCACGAGCGTCAGTGGCGATCGGACGGGCCCCTGGTCGCAACTCGCGCGTAAAAAAAGCATTGAACGATTCGTAGGTGAACGGGTCAGGCTGCAATGCCTCGTGCATATCGATCTGCGGGTACGACCGCAGCACCGTGCGCAGGATGAGGTTGCGCACGGCAGGTCGGCGGCTGCGCGCCAGCGCATGCATGCCGCGCGAGAGCAGGTGCTGCGGGAGAACCTTCTGCAGCAGGGCGAACAGCTCGTCGCCGCCAGAGCGTTCGAACTCGACGGTCATCGGCGCGAATCCTCGAAATACTGCACGACCGTGCGGAAATCGCGAGCCAGGACAGTGGCATCGAGCGGCGGCGACAAATAGGCAGCGAGCGCGCCCTCGGGCGAGACCACGAAGAGTCCGGCGCCGTGGTCCATCGTGTAACCGCCGCCGGGCAGCGGTACCTTGGCGAACGGAACCGAGAATGCCCTGGCTGCCTGACCGGTCGCCGCGAGTGTCCCGGTCGCACCCATGAACGAAGGATCGAAGAACGACACGTACGGTTTGAGAACGGCGGCCGTGTCCCGTTCGGGATCCACGCTCACCAGCAGCACTCGCGGCTGCTGTTCGGCTGGCAGGTCGGCGAGCTTCTTCTTCATCCGCGCGAGGGTCGCGAGCGTAGTGGGGCAAACGTCCGGACACTGCGTGAAACCGAAGAACACGACCGTCCAGCGGTTGCGCAGAAAGTCGCGCGGTAGCGGGCGATTGTCCTGGTCGACGAGATCGAGCGGGGGCAGCTCACGCGGTTGCGGCAGGATCGTCGCGCTTTCGGTCGCCGGCACCGGCACCTCTCGCAGCTTGACGAACACGCGAGCGAGTATCAGCCCGAGCGCAAACGCTACAATGGCGGCCAGTGCGATTCGAACAGGGGGCGGGTGGTCATCGCGCCGATTATCCCACAGGACCGCAGCAACCATGCCGACGCCCCCGAGCCCGTTCACCCGCAAGCCGCCAGCCGCGCCCACCGTCGCGCAGCTGATCCGTTTTGGCGCGCGGGAGTTCGACGCCGCCGGGCTCGCCTACGGCCACGGCACCGCCGATGCGCGGGATGATGCTGCGGCGCTCGTCTTCCACGCGCTCGGTCTCGACCATGCCGATGCCGGGATAGCGTACACGGTCAAGCCAGGCAGGCCGCAGATCGAACAGGTACTCAGCCTGTTCGCCGAGCGGCTCCGCCGCCGTGTACCCGTCGCCTACCTGATGGGCCGGATGTGGTTCGCCGGACTCGAATTCGAGGTCGACCAGCGAGTGATCGTGCCGCGCTCGCCTTTCGCCGAGCTGATCGCCAGGGGTTTTGCTCCGTGGATCGATCCAGCGCGCGTGCTGCGGGTCGTCGATCTCGGCACTGGCTCGGGTTGCATTGCCATAGCGTGCGCGCTGCGATTTCAGCAGGCTCGGGTCGATGCCGTGGATCTCTCTCCCGATGCCATCGAAGTGGCGGCCCGCAACGTGCAACGTCATGGCGTCGGTGCGCGCCTGCGGCTGCACCTGGGCGACACGTTCGAACCGCTGGGCGACGCCGTCTACGACCTGATCGTGTCGAATCCGCCCTATGTCAGCGATGCGGAAATGGACGCGCTCCCGCGCGAGTACCTGCACGAGCCGGACATGGCTTTGCGTGCCGGCAGCGATGGGCTCGACGTGGTGCGTCGAATCCTCCGCGACGCCGAGGCGCACCTCGCGCCGGGCGGTGTCCTGGTGGTCGAAGTGGGCGACAGTGAAGGACGGTTGCAGCATGCCTATCCGGGCGTGCCTTTCGTGTGGCTCGAGTTCGAGCACGGCGGCGGCGGAGTCTTCCTGTTGACGAAAGACGATCTCCACAGGCACCGTCATGAGCTTTCCGGGGCGAGCTAGGCATGTCGGGCAACACATTCGGAACGCTGTTCACCGTGACGACCTTCGGCGAGAGCCACGGTCCGGCGCTCGGCTGCATCGTCGATGGCTGTCCGCCCGGACTGCTACTCACGGAGGAGGACATCCAGCGTGATGTCGAACGTCGCCGCTCGGGCACCTCCAGGTACACCAGCCAGCGTCACGAACCGGACCGCGTGCGCATCCTCTCGGGTGTCTTCGCAGGGGTGACCACCGGGACGCCGATCGGCCTGCTGGTCGAGAATACCGACCAGCGTTCGTACGACTACGAGAAAATCAAGGATCGGTTCCGGCCGGGCCACGCCGACTACACCTACCAGCAGAAGTACGGCCTGCGCGACTACCGCGGCGGCGGCCGTTCGTCGGCGCGCGAAACGGTGATGCGCGTGGCCGCCGGCGCAGTCGCGCGCAGGTTCCTTGCCGCGAAGGGCATCGACATCTTCGGCTACCTGGCGCAGATGGGCTCGATAAGGCTCGCCATGCTCGATCGCGGCACCATCGACGCCAACCCGTTTTTCTGTGCAGAGCCCGCGCGCGTGCCTGACCTCGAAGCCATGATCGACGCGCTGCGTCGCGACGGCGATTCGATCGGGGCCCGCGTCAATGTCGTGGCCACCGGAGTTCCGCCCGGCCTCGGCGAACCTGTGTTCGACCGGCTCGATGCCGACCTCGCGCACGCGATGATGAGCATCAATGCCGTCAAGGGAGTGGAGATCGGCGCAGGCTTCGCCAGCATCGAGCAGCGTGGTTCGCAGCACCGCGACGAGATGACGCCGCAGGGTTTCCTGTCGAACGAGGCCGGCGGCACGCTGGGTGGCATCTCGTCGGGTCAGGACGTGTTCGTCAGCATGGCGATCAAGCCGACCTCGAGCATCGTCAAGCCGGGCCGCTCGATCGACGTGGCGGGGCAACCGGTCGAGGTCGTCACCACGGGCCGTCACGACCCCTGCGTCGGCATCCGGGCCGTGCCCATCGCCGAGGCGATGCTCGCGCTCGTGCTGGCCGACCATTACCTGCGGCACCGGGCCCAGAATGCCGAGGTCCGGTCCAGCACCCCGGTGATAACCTGACTTCACGGCGCCCCGGTCGGGTACCCGACGGAAATGTGCAGCATGTCCGGCAATTGCCGGTCCAAAGGGCTACAAAGGCGCCTGCAGCCGCAGGCTTGTTGGGTGCGGACGTGCCCGTGGGATATAGTTATGTTTAATTGGTTGTCGATCCGCGAACCCAACGGACCCGTTGCGTACCGCTGCGGCCGAGCCACGATTCGCGATTGGTGGGAGACTCGATGAAGACTGCTGTACGCCGCGTCCTGCTTATGAGCGCGTTGCTGGCCCCGGGCGCCCTCTACGCGCTCGGCCTGGGCGAAATCAAGCTGAATTCAGCATTGAATCAGCCCTTTGACGCCGAAATCGAACTGGTCTCGGCGAACCAGGAGGACCTCGGGGCACTGCGTGCCGCGCTCGCCTCCAGCGACACCTTCATCCGCTACGGCCTCGACCGCCCGGCGTTCCTGGTCGATTTCAACTTCCGGGTTGCCAGGGGCGCAGACGGCAGGGATGTCCTGCGCGTCACCTCGCCCCGGCCGGTCACCGAACCCTTCGTGACGCTCCTGGTGGAGGCCAACTGGCCGCGCGGCCGGTTGCTCCGTGAATACACAGTGCTGCTCGACCCACCGGTCTACGCGCCGGGTCCGGCGGCCAGCGAGCCTGTGGCTGCGGCTCCCAGGGTCAGTTCGGGGGGCGCCACCAGCACGCGTTCCGCGGCTCCGGTCGCCGACACGACGACCGAATCCGTTCGCTCCTCGAGCCCCACCAGTTCGGCCGCGCCCGCGGCGGCCCCGGGTATCGAGCCGGGCAGCACCTACCGGGTGCGCAACAACGACACGCTGTGGGAAATCGCCAGTGCCGCGAACCCGGGCCCGCGCTCGAACATCAATCGGGCGATGGTTGCAATCTTCCAGAACAATCCGCAGGCGTTTGACGGCAACATCAACGTCCTGCGCTCCGGCAGCCTGCTGCGCATTCCCGACGCGAGCCAGATCAGCTCCGTGTCAGCGAGCGACGCGTCGGCCGAAGTGGCACGACAGTACGAAGCATGGCGAAACGGTACAGCCACCGCCGCTGCGAGCGAAGCGGGCACGCTCCGTCTCGTCACGCCGGAGCAGGGCACTGCAGCGCCGTCCACTTCCACTTCCACGTCCACCAGACCCGCGACTGCGGCACCCGCTGCGACCACCGGAGCGCCGGCAGCCGCGGCATCAGGCGATCTCGAGACGCGCGTCAAGCAGCTCGAGAGCGAACTCGCTGAGGCCAAGCGCCTGCTCGAAGTGCGCAACGCCGAACTCGCGACATTGCAGGGCGGTGCGCCCGAGGCCGCTGCAACCACAGAGCCGGCGCAACCTGACAAGCCGAAGAAGCCGAAGAAGACAGTCGTCGAGCCGCCGCAGCCGAGCCTGCTCGAGCGCATCACCGACTACTGGTGGGTGCTGCTCGCCCTGCTGGCCGCGGGTCTTGGTGCCTGGTTGATCCAGCGCCTGCGCCGCGAACGTGGCAGCGCCGAGGAATCGCTCGAAGAGGCGCTCGGTTCGCGCGACGGTCGCAGCTCTGGTCCGAGGTACACGCCGCGTTCACGCGACACCGACATCCTCGTCGAGTAACGGGGTGGCGGCGAAAGCACCGGACGTGGCGCGACCATCGCAGCGGCTGCTGCAGCTGCCTCTGCCGCACGCTCACCAGAACCGACACGCAAGGTCGTCACGGTCGAGGACACGTTGTCGGGTGACGGCCCGGCGAGCATGGAATCGGGCGATCCGCTGGCCGAGGCCGACTTCCACATGGCGTACGGCTTGTACGACCCAGGCAGCGGACCTCGTGCAGCTCGCGATGAAGCGCGAACCGCAGCGTCGCGACCTCAAGCTGAAACTGCTCGAAATCTATTTCGTCTGGGGCAACAAGGACCGCTTCCTCGATCTGGCCCACGACCTCGACACGACACGCATGGACGCGCCGGCCGGTGAATGGGACAAGGTCCTGATCATGGGCAAGCAGATCGCGCCGGGTGATGCGCTGTTTGCAAGCCGCCCGAGTTCCGCAGCGTCCGATTCGCTTGACATGGAGCTGCACGGCTCGACCGGCACGCTTGACCTGACGATTCCGGCCGGAGATTCGGCCGGGCCAGACATGGACCTGACGGAGTCGGATACCGAGATTGCGCCAATCGACCGCTCGGGCATCGACTTCATCCTCGACGAGCCGGCCCGTGGCAATGACGAGTCCACGGTGCTGCCGACGATCGAAATGCCACGCATGAGCAGCGCCGGTGATACGACCGGCGATACCCAGGAGGTCACAGTCGATCGTCTCGGCCTCGATCTCGACACGCTGCGCGATCTCGAGTCGCTGGACGCCGGCGAGGCCAGTGACGCGCGCAAGCGTTCCAGCAGCGACACCGTCGAAACCACGATGATGGGCGGCGGCAACGAATTGCTCGAGGAAGACAATACCGACCTGCTCAACTCGACGGCACTGATGCGCATGGTCGACGACACGGCGATGCTGCCAAGCGACGAATCGCTCGAGGGCATCGTCGACCTGACCGGTGCAACGGGACGGGTGAACTGCCTGCGCTCGACTCGACCGGGTTGACCGCGAACCTGCCAGGCAATGTCGATTACGACCTGGGCGGCGAGCCGGCGACGATGAGCGAAGTCGGCACCAAGCTCGACCTGGCGCGTGCGTACATGGACATGGGCGACCCGGAAGGTGCCCGCAGCATCCTTGACGAGGTGTTGCAGGAAGGCAGTTCGACCCAGCGCCAGGAAGCGGAGCGGCTGATCGCCAGCCTGCCCTGACGGGCAGGCTCGTGCCGCGTCTCGCGCTCGGCATCGAGTACGACGGCTCGGCGTTCGCCGGCTGGCAATTCCAGTCGCACGCGCGCAGCGTGCAGGGTGAACTGCAGCGCGCGCTGGCGCAGGTCGCAGACCAGCCCGTCGAACTGGTCGCTGCCGGCCGCACCGACACCGGCGTGCATGCGCTCGAGATGGTGGCGCACTTCGACACGACAGCAGAGCGGCCGCTGCACGCGTGGACGCTCGGTGCGAACGCCAACGTCGCTGCGGAAATCTCCGTGCTCTGGGCCCATGCCGTACCCGACGATTTTCATGCGCGCCACCATGCAACGGCGCGGCGTTACCACTACCGCGTCCTCGACCGGCGCATGCGCCCGGCGCTCGAGCGTCAGCGCGTCTGCTGGATCCGGCACGAACTCGATGCCGCGTGCATGCACGAAGCGGGGCAGGCGCTGGTGGGGCACCACGACTTTTCCGCCTTCCGCGCGTCTGAATGCCAGTCGCCGAGTCCGGTGCGCGAGCTCATGGAGCTGTCGGTCGACCGCGACGGTCCATACGTCGACCTGCGGGTGCGTGCCAATGCCTTCCTGCATCACATGGTTCGCAACATCGCGGGCAGCCTGATCCTGGTCGGCCGCGGCGAGCGCACCGTGGAATGGCTGTCGGCAGTCCTGCGGGAACGCGACCGTCGCGTAGCCGGTCCCACGGCACCGCCGGATGGGCTGTATTTCGTCGGCGCCGACTACCCCGCCGGATTCGGACTGCCTTCGGGTAAACTTCGCCGTCCGCCCACGGGAGCCGTGTCGTGACCTGGTTCGAAAAGATCATCCCCTCGCGAATCAAGACGGAACGCCGCTCGCGTTCCGTCCCCGAGGGCCTGTGGATCAAGTGCCCGGCGTGCGACGCCGTGCTCTACCGCGCCGAACTCGAGCGCAACCTGCAGGTGTGCCCGAAGTGCAGCCACCACATGCGCATCGAGGGGCGAAACCGGCTCGTGGGTTTCCTCGACGAGGGCACTGGACGCGAGCTCGCGGACGAAGTCGAACCCGAGGATCCGCTCAAGTTCCGCGACAGCAAAAAGTACCGCGACCGGCTGACCGCCGCGCAGAAGACGGTGGGCGAGAAGGACGCGATGATCGTGATGGCCGGCGCGCTGCACGGTATCGACGTCGTCGCCAGCGCGTTCGAGTTCCGCTTCCTCGGTGGTTCGATGGGTTCGGTCGTCGGCGAGCGCTTCACGCGCGGCGCCGAACACTGCCTCGCCAACGGCCTGCCGCTGATCTGCTTCTCCTCGAGTGGCGGCGCGCGCATGCAGGAAGGACTGCTGTCGCTGCTGCAGATGAGCAAGACCAGCGCGGTGCTGTCGCGCATGGCGCAGGCGAAGCTGCCGTACATTTCGGTGCTCACCGACCCGACCACGGGCGGCGTGTCGGCGAGCCTCGCGATGCTCGGGGATCTCAACATCGCCGAACCGCGCGCGTTGATCGGGTTTGCCGGTCCTCGTGTGATCGAACAGACGGTGCGCGAGACGCTGCCGGAGGGATTCCAGCGCAGCGAGTTCCTGCTCGAGCACGGCGCGATCGACCTGATCGTCGACCGTCGCGACCTGCGGGACCGCGTGGCGACACTGCTCGCAATGATGCTCGGCCGGCCGCCGCTCGTGCGCGCAGACGAAACAAGCCCGTCGCCCTGACCGGTCCCGCGATGCCGACAGGACCGCGATTCGAGCGTCTCAACGACTGGCTCGACTGGCAGCAGCTATTGCATCCGGCGACGATCGAACTCGGCCTGACGAGGATCTCAGGCGTCCTCGGGCGCACCGGTTGGATCAGGCCGCACGCGCCCGTCATCACGGTGGGCGGCACCAACGGCAAGGGTTCCTGCGTCGCGTTGCTCGAGGCGGTGCTGCGTGCGAACGGTTATCGCGTCGCGACCTTCACGTCGCCGCACCTGGCCGATTATCGCGAGCGCATCCGTATCGACGGCGCGATGGTGTCCGAGGCTTCGATCATCGCGGCTTTCGAGCGCGCGGCCGACGCACTCGGGCCCGACTCGCTCACGTACTTCGAATTCAACACGCTCGCGGCACTGCTGATTTTCGAGACGGCGGTCCCCGACGTGATCGTGCTCGAGGTCGGCCTCGGCGGCCGGCTCGACTCCGTCAACGTCGTCGATCCTGACGTGGCGGTGGTGGTCTCGATCGGTCTCGATCACATGGATTGGCTCGGCCCCGACCTGGAATCCATCGGCCGCGAAAAGGCCGGTATTTTCCGTGCAGGGCGTCCGGCCGTGTTCGGCACGCCCGAGCCGCCGCAGTCCGTGCGTGAACGCGCGCACGAGCTCGGCGCGCGGCTGCAGGTGCGAGGCACCGATTTCGACGGTCGTGCGGTTGGCGCGGCCGGCTGGGACTTCACCATCGGCGATCGAGTCGTATTGGCCGAGCTGCCGTTGCCATCGTTGCCGGGCCCGATCCAGGTCGCGAACGCTGCGACGGTGCTGATGGCACTGCATCAGCTGCGGGACCGTTTGCCGGTGTCCCGCGAGGCAATCGTCCGCGGCCTGCGGTCCGCTCAGTTGCCCGGACGTTTCCAGCGCGTGGCGGATGCACGCGGCTTCGAGTGGGTGCTGGACGTGGCGCACAACCCGGCTGCAGCGACGACGCTGGCTGCCAACCTACGGGCGCTGCCGGTGGCGGGCCGCACGCTCGCCGTCTGCGGCATGCTCGGCGACAAGGACGTGCCCGGCGTCATCGATACCCTGCGCGAGTCCATCGACCAGTGGTTTGCGGCCACGGCGGAAGGCCCGCGGGCGATCGACGCGACGGAACTCGGGCGCAGGGCAGGCGACGCGGGCGTCCATCTGCAGCCGGCGGGCACGGTACCCGAGGCGATGCAACGCGCCGCCGAGGTTGCGCGGGCGGGTGATCGCATCGTCGTGTTCGGGTCCTTCCACGTCGTCGGTCCGGCGCTCGCGGCCTTGCGTGTTCCCCTATAATCCTCGCGCGATGGAAGAACCACTGAAGGCCAGGCTGATCGGCGCGAGCATCCTCGTGTTGCTGGCGGTCGCCCTGGTGCCCGAACTGCTCTCGGGCCCGAAGAATTCCGCGGCGGGCGGGACGACCGAGAGCAGCGCGAAAAAGACGCGCACCGTCACCATCGACCTTGGCGGGGCGGTGGCAGACGGCGCGAAGCTCGAGCCTCGTCCGGACGCCGCAGCGGCACCGGCCACGGCCCCATCGTTGCCGACCGTCGATTCGCCTTTGCCGGTGACAGAGGCGCAGACCGCCTCGACGCCGCGGACCCAACCTGCGGTCGTCGAGGACGCGGCGCCAACGCCCGTGAGGGCACCTGAGGCCAGCCCTGCTGCGATCGACCCAGCGGTGCAGCCGGTCGCGCCGGCCAAAGGTGCATTCTCGGTGCAGGTCGGGGCCTTCGGTTCCGAAGCAACGGCCCGCAAACTCGTCGCCGACCTCAAGTCCGATGGCATGCCGGCGTATATCGCGCCGCTGTCCAAGTCCGGCAAGACATTGCATCGAGTCCGGGCGGGACCCGTGCCCGACCGGGCGGCCGCGGACAAACTCGCTGCAAGGCTCAAGGCCCGTGGCCTGCCAGTGTCCGTCGTCTCCGGCGGCTGATGGCCCCCTCTGCTAGAATTCCCCCCTTCAAATTTGTTGCCAGGACCTGCCCGGCCGCATGACGACAGTCGACTATAGCCTTATTGCCATCGTGCTGATTTCCCTGCTTTTCGGAGCAATCCGGGGATTCCTGCGCGAATCGGTCGCGCTGCTCGGTTGGCTGGTGGGCCTCTGGCTCGCCTGGCGCTACGCGCCCGCCGTGCAGCCTTACCTGGGCGGCTCACTCACGGGCACTGAACTCCAGGTCTGGGTAGCCCGGATGATCCTGTTGCTCGTCGCGGTGCTGTCGGCCTGGATCCTCGGCAGCCTGTTGGTTACCTCGTGCAGCGCTCGGGACTCACGCTCGGCCTCGACCGCATCCTGGGGGGTGTGTTCGGCCTGGTTCGTGGCGCGGTCATCGTCGGCTTCGCCGTCATGCTGGCGCAGGCTGCGGAGATGCAGGACGAACAGTGGTGGAAAGAGTCCAGGTTGATGCCAGTGGGTGTGGAAATGGCCTCCGTGCTGAGTGGCTATGTCGAAACCGGGCGACAGGTCATCGACGACGTCACCGAGTCGAGTACCTGAGGGCGCAACCATGTGCGGGATCGTCGGTATCGTGGGTTTCACGCCGGTCAACCAGCAGATCTACGACGCGCTCACCGTCCTGCAGCATCGTGGACAGGACGCGGCAGGCATCATGACGGAGCACGAAGGCGCGCTGTACCTGCGCAAGGACGTGGGCCTCGTGCGCGACGTGTTCCAGCAGCGGCACATGCTGCAGCTGAAGGGCAACATCGGCATCGGCCACGTCCGCTACCCGACGGCGGGCTGCGACAGTTCCGACGAGGCGCAGCCGTTCTACGTCAATGCGCCGTATGGCATCTGCCTCGCGCACAACGGCAACCTCACCAACGCCCGGCAGCTCGCGGACGTGCTGATGCGCGAAGATCGCCGGCACCTGAACACCTCTTCCGACTCCGAGGTGCTGCTCAACGTGCTCGCGAGCGAGCTGCAGCGGTTCGGTACGACGAGCGCCTCGGCGGCCGACATTTTTGCCGCGATCAGCGCCACGTTCCGCCGGATCCAGGGCGGTTACGCCGTCGTCGCGATGATCCTCGGCCACGGCGTGATCGGCTTCCGCGACCCGCACGGCATCCGCCCGCTGGTCATCGGCAAACGCGATACGCCGCGCGGCCGCGAGCACATGATCGCGTCGGAAAGCGTCGCGCTCGACCAGAGCGGCTTCGAGCTGATGCGCGACGTGGGTCCGGGGGAGGCCGTCTACATCGACGAGACCGGCCGCCTGCACACGAAGCAGTGCGCCAACCCCGTGCGTCACACGCCGTGCATTTTCGAGTACGTGTATTTCGCGCGGCCCGATTCGATCATCGACAACATCTCGGTCTACAAGGCGCGCCTGCGCATGGGCGAACTGCTGGCCGACAAGATCCGGCGCACGCGCCCGGAACACGACATCGACGTGGTGATCCCGATTCCGGACACCAGCCGCACGAGCGCGATGCAGGTCGCGCAGATCCTCGGCGTCAAGTACCGCGAAGGGTTCATCAAGAACCGCTACATCGGCCGCACCTTCATCATGCCGGAGCAGGGCCAGCGCAAGAAGTCGGTGCGCAACAAGCTCAATGCGATCGATCTCGAGTTTCGCGGCAAGAACGTGCTGCTGGTCGACGACTCGATCGTGCGCGGCACCACGTCGGCGCAGATCATCGAGATCGCGCGCGAAGCAGGCGCCAGCAAGGTGTATTTCGCCTCGGCCGCGCCGCCGGTGCGTTACCCGAACGTCTACGGCATCGACATGCCGGCAGCTTCCGAACTCGTCGCGGCGGGCCGCACCGAGGACGAGGTGGCCAGGCTGATCGGCGCGGACTGGCTGATCTACCAGGACCTCGACGACCTCGTGAAGGCCGTGCGCCACCATGACTCGGGCGTGAGTCAGTTCGACACCTCGTGCTTCTCGGGCGAATACGTCACTGGCGACATCACGCCGGAGTACCTTGACCGGCTGCAGCGCGAGCGATCGGATCTCGCAAAGCAGACCCGCAATACCGGCGCCGCTGCGTCGGGCGTGCTGAAGGCCGTCGTCTGACGCGTCGTCTGACCCCGCGCAACATCCTCCTGGATTGCTTTCGTGCCGCGCTTGCCGCCGTCGACGGGCGGCGGGTCGTACAGCAGGAACTCACCGACGACCGCTGCGCGGCCCGTGGCACCTGATCGCAGTTGGCAAGGCCGCTGCAGCGATGGCGCAGGGTGCGGTCGCTGCGCTGGACTCGCAGATTGCCGGCGGTGTAATCGTTGCCCCGGTCGGTCACGTGCCGGCTGGCTTCGATCCCGCGACACACGGTCTGCAAGTCACGTACGGATCGCATCCCTTGCCGGACGAAACAAGCCTCGCCGCAGGCCAGGGAGTTGCCGAATTCGTGGCAGGACTCGATGCCAGGGCTCAGGTGCTGTTCATGGTGTCCGGCGGCGCCTCGAGCCTCGTCGACTGGCTCGTTCCGGGTGCAAGTCTCGCGGATCTGCAGGCCTTGAATCGGTGGGCACTGCAATCCGGCGCACCCATCGCGCAGGTGAATGCGTTACGCCGGCGCATCTCGCGATTGAAGGGCGGTGGCCTCGCCCGTATCGCGCATGGCCGGCGAACACACGCCCTGATGATCTCCGACGTGCCTGGCGACGATCCGCGCATCATCGGGTCAGGACTGCTGCATGCGTTCCCGGATGAATGCATGGGCGAGCCAGGCGCGGGGGCGCTGCCGACCGAACTGCGCGCACTTCTGGACCGAGTCCACTAGCGACCGCAGGGCAGCGCGGACGTGCCCGCAGTGCCGGTGCGAATCGTGGCATCGGTTGGGTCTGCCTGTCGCGCTGCGGCAGCGGCGGCACGCGCGCAAGGGCTGCAGGCCCGCCTGCTGCGTGCCCGCATCGACGGTGACGCGGCCGAGCTTGGGGCCCGCTTCGTCGCGTCGCTCGTGCGGCAGCCCGCAGGTATCGTGCAGATCCGGGGCGGCGAATCCACCGTGAGTTTGCCAGCTCAGCCGGGTCGCGGTGGCCGCAACCAGCACCTGGCGCTGGCCGCCGCGCTCGAACTAGAGCGCCGCGGACAGCACGATGCGCACTTGCTTGCCGCCGGCACGGACGGCGTCGATGGCGCATCGAGTGATGCGGGCGCGCTGGTCGACGCGGAGTCGTGCCAGCGCGGACGCGATGCCGGCTGCGATCCCGTCGTCTCGCTTGCACGCGCGGATTCCGGTACTTTTCTCGAGGCGGCCGGCGATCTGCTGCATACTGGACCGACGCTGACGAATGTCGGCGACCTGGTGCTGGGACTGCGGCTGGAGGGCATCGATGACGTTGCGGGCATTGATCGTGAGTGACCGCGCCGACTACCGGCAGACGCTCGCACATCACGTGACGCTCGAATGGCGCGATGCGTTGCCGGCCGAGTACGAGCCCGCTACGCGCGGACGCCTGCCTGCAGGATTCACCGGTGTCGCGTACGACGTCGTGCTGCTCGACCACGAGGTGCAGGACTCGCGCGGCCTGGAATGGCTTGCGGACCTGACCGACCGGCCTGGCTTTCCGCCCATCGTTTACTTCGCGCCCGGAGGTGCCGGCGCAGTCGGGGAAAAGGCAAAGTCCATGGGCGCGCTGGCCGTGCTGACGCGCTCGGATTTCGAGCATGCCGACCTGTGTGGTGCACTGCGGACGGCGCTGGCCCGTCGTCGCAACGTGCTGGCGGAAACCTCACGTGCGGCGCGCGCACAGTGTCCGCCCGATCGCTTCGGTTCGGTGCGCATCCGCGGCCATCGCTGCCTGCGCCGCCTCGCCGTGGGCGGCTCTTCGAGCGTATTCCTCGCCGAGAACGTACGCACCGGTGAGCAGCGCGTCCTCAAGATCTTCCGGCAGGTGCCGGACATCGTCGAAGGCAGCACGACGTTCGATCGCTTCCTGCGCGAATTCGATCTCGTGGCGCACCTGCGGCATCCGAACATCGCGCGCATCTTCGACATCGGTATCGCGGACGACCACCTCTACCTTGCCATGGAATTCTTTCCGGGCGGCGACCTGCGCTCGCGCATGCGTGAGCGTCTCGACCCGCAGCAGGCGCTGGGCTATGTGCGGCAGATGGCGGCAGCGCTTGGCGCGCTGCACGAGGTCGGCGTCCTGCATCGCGACGTGAAACCGGGCAACCTGCTGTTGCGCGAGGACGGCTCGGCGGCCTTCATCGATTTTGGGCTCGCGCGCCAGCTTGGCCTGGAAAGCGACATCACGGGCATCGGCACGATCTTCGGCACGCCGCACTACATGAGCCCCGAGCAGGGACATGGTTCGCCGCTCGACGAACGCAGCGACCTCTACAGTCTCGGCGTCGTGCTGTTCGAGATGCTTACCGGTGACAAGCCGTACATCGCAGAAACACCGCTCGCGGTGATTTACATGCACGCCAATTCGCCGGTGCCGCGCCTGCCGCTGAACCTTGCGTACGTGCAGCCGTTGCTTGATGGGTTGCTCGCGAAGAAGCCGGCCGATCGCTTGCCGTCGGCCGCCGCAATCGTCGCGACCATCGACGAGTTGCTCAAGAGCGCGGCGGCCTGAAGTCTCGCCGGTGAGCGTTCCCGTCGTGCTGCAGTCGACGACCGATCCGCGCTGGTACGAGCTCGCCGTGGAGCGTTGGCAGGAGCTGCTGCTCGATCACGCGAATTGCGAAAAGAAAGCCGCGTCGACGGCACTCGCCCTGATGTTCTCGTACCCTGAGGACTTCGAGCTGGCGGATCGCATGTCGCGCCTGGCACGCGAGGAGCTGCGGCATTTCGAGTTGGTGCAGCAGCAACTGACGGCGCTGCGGGTACCGTTCCGGCGCCTCAGCCCGTCACGCTATGCCGAGGGCCTGCGCAAGGCGCTGCGGCATACAGAACACGAACGCCGGATGGACCTGCTGCTGCTGGGCGCGCTGATCGAAGCGCGATCGCACGAGCGGTTCATGGGCTTGATTCCGTTGCTCGGCGAACCCCTCGGCCCATTCTATGCGTCGCTGGCGGCGGCCGAGTCACGGCACGCCGGACTCTACCTGCGCCTGGCGGACAAGCGGGGCGAGGGTGCGCGCGAGCGCCTGCAGCAGTTGGCAGCGGTCGAGGCGGAGCTCGCCGTGGCGCCGGACGCCGAGTTCCGGTTCCATTCGGGCACGCCGGGAGGAAGTGATTAGTGAGTAGTGAGTAGTGATTAGTCCGAGGTGCAGTGGGTCACTGATGCCACGGCCGTACTTCTGGCTAATCACTCACTACTCACTACTCACTAATCACTTCCGTCGCTGCAACGCGCGAAGTTCCACGCCATCGTTGCGCCACTCGAGCACGCTCCCTTGCGTGTACCAGTCGCCGAGCACGATGCGGCGCGCCGGCTTGCCGTCCACCTCAAGCGAATGAATCGCCGGGCGGTGGGTATGCCCATGCACCAGCGTGCTGACGCGAGCCCGCCGCAACGAGTCGACGATTTCCGCTGGCGTCACGTCCATGATCTCGGCCGCCGTGGCGCCCACGTGCATCTGGCTTCCCGCCCGCAGCTTCCTGCCCAGCCTTCGCCGCGACTCGAGGCTCAGATGGCGCAGCAGAAAAAGCGTGAGGGGATTGCGCAGAATCCGCCGCAGACGCTGGTAGCTGGTGTCGCCAGTGCACAGTACGTCGCCGTGCATCAACAGAACCCGCTCGCCATGCAGGTCGACGACGGTGCCGTCCTTTAGCAGGGTGCAGCCGGTCTCGGCCGCGAAGCGCGCGCCGACGAGAAAGTCCCGGTTGCCGTGCATGAAGTACGTGGGTACCCCCGCATCGTGCAGCGCGCGCAGTTCCGCAACGATCGAGCGCACTGCCGGATCGGGGTCGTCATCGCCGAGCCAGGCTTCGAACAGGTCGCCGAGGATGTAGAGCGCACGCGCTGCCCGCGCCTCGCCGCGCAGGAAATCAACGAACTGTCGCGCGATCCCGGGTGACGAGGGATCGAGGTGCAGGTCCGAGATCAGCAGCGTTTTGCGGCGGTCGGCGTTCACTGGGTCGTTGCAGTCTCGCCAACGATGCGCGCGGTCGAGATGACGACCGGCTGCACTGGCGCGTCTTCCTGGAATTGGCCGCTGGAGCCAGTCGCGACGCTGGCGATCCGGTCGACGACGTCCATGCCCTCGACCACCCGCCCGAAGACCGCGTAACCCCAGCGTGCAGGGGAAGGGTCAAGCGCAATGTTGTCGGCGACGTTGACGTAGAACTGGGACGTCCCGCTGTGCGGGTCCCCGGTGCGCGCCAGGGCGACCGTGCCGCGCCGGTTGCTCAGGCCATTGCCGCTTTCATTGGGTACGCCGCCGCGGACCGGCTTTTCGGCGCCGTCCGGCAGGTAGCCACCGCCCTGGATCACGAAATTACCGATGACCCGATGGAAGATCGTGCCGTCGTAATGCAGGTCACGGACGTATTGCAGGAAACTCGCCGAGGTGATTGGCGCCCGTGCCGGGTCGACCTCGACCGTGAAGGCGCCGAGCGTCGTTTCGAGACGGACCCGCTGCAATCCGGCCGGAGCGGCGTCCTGCGACCACGCGGGCGCGCACAGTCCGGCGGCGACGAGCAGCATGACTCGCGAGAAAATCGGAAGACTCAGGGACATTCGGCACCCGCCGGGCGAAAAACACTGGGCGGATGGTAAGCGTCCCGGGGTCCGCGGGCCAGCGCCGGACGAGAAGGCCATCGACCCGATCCGGTAAGATGCGCGGCCATGCCTGTCACCGCCCAGATCACGCGTTTTGCGCCGAGCCCCACGGGAGCGCTGCACCTGGGCAACGCCCGCACAGCGCTGTTCAGCTCGCTCGTCGCGCGCGCCTCGGGCGGTCGATTCGTGCTGCGCGTCGAGGATACCGATGCCGGCCGCAGCCAGGACGCGCTGCTCGAGCGCCAACTCGACGAACTGCGCTGGCTGGGCATCGACTGGGATGAAGGTCCGGACGTTGGTGGTCCGCACGGTCCGTATCGGCAGAGCGAGCGCAGTGCCGTGTATGCCGAGGCGCTGACGAAGTTAGCGGCGGGTGCCCACAGCTACCCGTGTTTCTGCTCGCCCGAGGAACTGCAGCTTTCGCGCAAGACGCAGCTGGCGGCGGGCAGGCCACCGCGGTATGCGCGCACCTGCGCGGGCCTGAGCCAGGCCGAGGTGCAGCGACGCATCGACTCCGGCAAGGCGCCAGCGATTCGATTCCGCGTGCCGGACCATCGCACGATCGAGTTCGTGGACATCGTCCACGGTCTGCAGCGATTCCAGTCCGACGACATCGGCGACTTCGTGATCCGTCGCGCCGATGGCAGCGTGTCGTTCTTCCTCGGCAATGCGGTGGATGATTCGGCGATGGGCATAACGCTCGTCCTGCGGGGTGACGACCACCTGGCGAACACGCCGCGTCAACTGTTGTTGCTCGAAGCGCTCGGCATGCCGTTGCCGGAGTACGGCCATTTGCCGCTGGTGCTGGCTCCCAGCGGCACGCCGCTGTCGAAACGCGAGGGCGCGGCCAGCCTGACCGACCTGCGTGCACAGGGATTCCTGCCCGCTGCGATCTGCAACTACCTGGTCCGGCTCGGCCATGCCTGCGGTCACGACGGCTGGCTGGCGATGGACCAGCTTGCGTCGCACTTCGACCTCGGCCGCACCAGCCATTCTGCCGCGCGTTTCGACGACGCGCAGCTGCGGCACTGGCAGCGCGAGGCCGTGACGCATTCGTCCGACGCGCAGATCGAGCGGTGGCTCGGTACGCACCTCGGTGCGTTGCCAGCAGGTGAGGAGCGCAACAGGTTCGTCGCGGTGGTGAAGGGCAATGTCCTGTTTCCCGCCGAGGTCGACGAACTCGTGGCCGTGGTCGCCAGCGATTCGGTGTCGGTCTCGGCGGAAGCGGCCGCGCAGATCACCGAGGCTGGACCGGAGTTCTTTGCGAGCGCAGGCCATTTGCACGGCGCGAGTGCCGGCGACTTCAAGGCCTGGACGCGCGCCATTGCTGAAGCGACGGGCCGCAAGGGAGCCAGGCTTTTCATGCCGCTGCGCTCGGCGCTGACCGGCGCGACGCACGGGCCCGAACTCGCGCCGCTCGTCGGCTTGATGGGCACGAAACGTGTCCTCGGCCGGCTCGAACGGGCGCAGGCACTCGCAGGAAAATAGGGGACGCTCACCTATTTCCTATTTCTGAAATAGGTGAGCGTCCCCAATTACGAGGGATACATGCTGCAAATTCATAATTCGCTGACCGGGCGCAAGGAAATCTTCAGGCCGCTCGAGCCGGGCAAGGTCCGCATGTACGTGTGCGGCATCACGGTCTACGACTACTGCCACCTCGGCCACGCGCGGATGCTGATCGTGTTTGACGTCGTGCGCCGTCACCTCGAGGCGTCGGGCTACGACGTCACGTTCGTCCGCAACATCACGGACATCGACGACAAGATCATCCAGCGTGCGCGGGCAAACGGCGAGCCGATGCAGGCGCTGACCGAGCGTTTCATCAAGGCCTACCAGGAAGACTGCGCCGCGCTCGGCGTGCGCCTGGGCGATCGTGAGCCACGCGCGACGGAGTTCGTGGCGCAGATCGTCGCGATGGTGCAGCAGCTGGTAGACAAGGGGTACGCGTACGCGGCCGACAACGGCGACGTGTACTACGCCGTGGCGAAGTTCGAGCCCTACGGCCAGTTGTCGGGCAAGCGGCTGGCCGACCTGCGGGCAGGCGCGCGCATCGAAGTGGACGAGGCCAAGCGCGATCCGCTCGATTTCGTGCTGTGGAAGGCGGCGAAGCCGGGCGAGCCCGCCTGGGAATCGCCGTGGGGCCCGGGGCGCCCGGGCTGGCACATCGAGTGCTCCGCGATGTCGGTCGACCTCCTCGGCCCGCATTTCGACATCCACGGCGGCGGCATGGACCTCAAGTTCCCGCACCACGAGAACGAGATTGCCCAGTCCTGCGCGGCCACCGGCGAGCCGTACGTGAACGTGTGGATGCACAACGGCTTCGTGCGCGTCGACGACGAGAAGATGTCGAAGTCGCTCGGCAACTTCTTCACGGTGCGCGAAGTGCTGGAGTGGGTGCGCGATCCGGAGGTCGTGCGCTACTTCATGGTGAACAGCCAGTACCGCGGCCCGATCAACTACACGCCGGACAGCCTGGCGCAAGCGGATGCAGCGCTCGAGCGGTTGTACACGTCGCTGCGCGGTGTGCCGGTCATCGCTATGCAGGCGTCGACGGGGGCCACCGAGCGATTCGTAGCGGCGATGGACGACGACTTCAATACACCGATCGCGGTGTCGGAGCTGCAGGCGCTCGCGCGCGAGGTCAACAAGGCCAAGGCAGCAGGGAATCTCGACAAGGCGGCGGGGTTGGCCGCTGAGATGCGCGCGCTGGGGGCGCGGCTCGGGTTGCTTGGGCTCGAGCCGGACGTGTTCCTGCGCAAGCGCGCGGCGAAGCAGCGAGGCGACCGTGCGGTCGACTCTAGTGGCGGTCGCCAGGCTCCGAGACTGCGTCGGCGGTCTCGTCTCTGACCGACGCCGACATCGAGCGCCTGATCGACGAGCGTGCCGCGGCCCGCAAGGCGAAGGACTTCAAGGAATCGGACCGGATCCGTGACCTGCTGGCGTCGAATGGCGTACAGCTCGAAGACCAGCCCGGCGGTCGGACGCTCTGGCGCCGCGGTTAGCCGGCCGTTTCTCTCCAGTCCCGCGGCGTATTGCCGGTCCAGCCGGTAAGACCTGGAAAATGCGCCCGCACGTCTGATCGAGAAAGCTGCCGGAAAGGCCACCTGCGCGGAAATGTGATGATCAGCGCTCGAGAAAACGAGTAACCTCGGCGGGATCAACGTGTGGGGAGATTGCAGATGTCTGGGTCACTTCTCGGCAGGGCGGTGAGTTGCTGTGCCGTTGGCTTGCTTGCCGCGCAGGCGTTCGCGGCGGAGTCGGGGCAACTCGATCGGACGATCCTGCCGATCCAGGAACCGGCTCGGCCTCTCTACAAGGAAATCGATGCGCGCAAGGTGGCGGTGCCACCGCGCTTCGAGGTCAAGGCGCCCGAAGGTGCACCCAATGTCGTCATCGTGCTGATCGATGACATGGGTTTCGGCGTACCCACGGCGTTCGGCGGTCCGGTCTCGATGCCGACGATGGAGGCGCTGGCACAGCAAGGCCTGCGCTACAATAATTTCCACACCACCGCGCTGTGTTCGCCGACCCGCGCCGCGCTCAAGTCCGGACGCAACCACCACACGGTGAACATGGCCTTCATCACCGAGATGGCCACCGGCCTGCCAGGCGCCACCGGACAGATCCCCAATGCCACGGCGCCGTTGGCCGAAACGTTGCGGCTCAATGGCTACGCCACGGCGGCCTTCGGCAAGTGGCACGAAACCGCGGCCTGGGAAGCGAGCGTTGCCGGGCCTTTCGATCGCTGGCCCACCCGTCAGGGATTCGACAAGTTTTATGGCTTCATCGGCGGCGAGACCAATCAGTGGGCGCCATACCTGTACGACGGTGTGGCACCGGTCGAGCTGCCCCACGACCCCGATTACCACTTCATGTCCGACATGACGGACAAGGCCGTGGCCTGGATCAAGTTCCAGAAGGCACTGACGCCGCAGAAGCCATCGTTCATTTACTTTGCGCCCGGTGCGACACACGCACCGCACCACGTGCCGAAGGAATGGATCGCGCGTTGGCAGGGCAAGTTCGACCAGGGCTGGGACCAGATGCGCGAGGAAACCCTGGCCCGTCAGATCAAGATGGGTATCGTTCCGGCGGGCACCAAGCTTGCGCCGAAGCCGCCTGCAATCCGCGACTGGAACACGCTCTCTGCCGACGAAAAGCGCCTGTTTACGCGCCAGGCCGAGGTGTTCGCCGCGTACGCTGAGTACACCGATCATGAAATCGGACGCATGCTCAAGGCATTCGAAGCCGTCGGCCAGGCCAGTAACACGATGGTCGTCTACATCGCCGGTGACAACGGGACCAGCGGTGAGGGCGGCGCGAACGGCATGTTCAACGAGTACACCTACTTCAACGGCGTGCCGGAAACGGTCGCGCAGATGCTGACGAAGATCGACCAGTGGGGCGGACCCGAGACCTATCCGCACATGGCGTCCGGTTGGGCGGTTGGATTCGACTCGCCCTTCGGCTGGATGAAACAGGTGCCCTCGGACTTCGGCGGCACGCGCAATGGCATGGTCATGTACTGGCCCAAGGGCATCAAGGCGAAGAGCGAGGTGCGCACGCAGTTCAGCCACGTGATTGACGTGGCGCCGACCATCCTGCAGGCGATCGGCCTGCCGGAACCGAAAGTGGTCAACGGCACGCCGCAGATCCCGATGGAAGGGACGAGCCTCGTCTACACGTTCGATGATCCCAAGGCGAAGGAGCGCCACACCACGCAGTATTTCGAGATCGCCGGCAACCGAGGCATCTATCACGACGGTTGGTTCGCCCGCACGATCCACAGGGCGCCGTGGGAAGCCAAGCCGCGTCGAACGCTCGAGGACAACAGCGCGTGGCAGTTGTACGACACGCGGTCCGATTTCAGCCTGGCCGACGACCTTGCGTCGAAGAATCCGCAGAAGCTTGCAGAGCTCCAGGCGGTATTCCTGCACGAAGCAGAGCAGCATCACGTACTGCCGATGGACGATCGTGTCTTCGAGCGCTTGGATGGCGCCACGGTCGGTCGTCCCGACCTCATGGCCGGCCGCAACTCGATGACGCTGGCCGAAGGCATGACCGGAATGATGGAAGGCGTGTTCATCAACGTGAAGAACCGCTCGAAGACCATCACGGCGGAACTCGATGTACCGCAGGGCGTGGCCAACGGCACGATCATCGCGCAGGGCGGCCGCTTCGGCGGCTGGTCGCTGTACGTCAAGGACGGCGTGCCGGCCTACGGGTACAATTTCCTGGGGCTGCAGCAGTCGAGCATCGTGGCGAGCAAGCCGCTCGCACCGGGCAAGTCGACCCTGAAGTTCGACTTCGCGTACGACGGCGGCGGTCCAGGCAAGGGCGGCCTGGGCACGCTGTTCGTCAACGGTGAAAAGGTTGGCGAGGGGCGGATCGAGCATACCCAGGCAGGCATATTCTCCGCGGACGAGACGGCAGACATCGGCATCGATCTCGGCACGCCGGTCGTCGAAGCGGTCGGGTCGGAAGCCAGGTCCAGGTTCAGCGGCCACATTCCGCAGGTGACCATCGAGGTGAGGAAATGAGCGGGATCAGCAGAATCATCGCTTCGACGGTCCTGCTTATCGTCGGCGTGCAGGCCGTTGCGCAGGCTCCCGCGACGCCGGCCCCCGCGTCCAAACCCATTTCCACTTCGCTCGGCATGGTGGTGTTTCCCGCGAAAGGGCAGACACCCCAGCAGCAAGCCCAGGACGAAGGCGAGTGCTACGCCTGGTCGAAGGGCCAGACGGGCGTCGACCCGATGGCGCCCCCTCCTGCAGCGGCGCAACCTGCTGCGCAACCCGCGCAGAAGGCTCCTGCTGCCGACGGCTCGCGCTTGAGGGGTGCTGCGAGAGGTGCTGCCGCGGGCGCCGTCATCGGTGAAGTGGCGGACGACGATGCCGGCAAGGGTGCGGCGATCGGCGCCACGGCGGGCGTCGTGGCCGGTGGCCGCCAGAGCCGCAAGAACCAACAGGCGGCCGCGCAAGAGGCAACGCAGCAGCAACAGCAAGCGACGCAGCAGACGCAGGCCGCGAACCAGCAGCAACTGGATCTGTTCAAGAAAGGCTTCGCCGCGTGCCTCGAACCGAAGGGCTACACGGTCAAGTAGGGAAATAGGGGAAATAGGGGACGCTCAGAAATAGGGGACGCTCACCTATTTCCGCATAAATTCCGGAAATAGGTGAGCGTCCCCTATTTCTGAGCGTCCTATTTCCCCTATTTCCTAGTGCTTGATGCGTTGGAGCGCCGATTCCAGCGTGTTCTTCATCAGCATCGCGACGGTCATCGGGCCGACGCCGCCCGGCACGGGCGTGATGAACGCCGCATTGCGCCGTGCCGACTCGAAATCCACGTCACCCACGAGCTTGCCGTTCGGCAGGCGATTGATGCCGACGTCGATCACGACGGCGCCGGGCTTGACCCATTCGCCACGCACGATGCCAGGCTTGCCGACTGCGACGACGAGGATGTCGGCCATGCCAACGTGCCGCTCGAGGTCCTGCGTGAAACGGTGACACACGGTGACCGTCGCGCCCGACAGCAGCAGTTCGAGCGCCATCGGTCGGCCGACGAGATTCGACGCACCCACGACGACGCAGTGCTTGCCCTTCGCGGGGATGCCCGTCTTCTCGAGCAGGCGCGTCACACCGTACGGTGTGCACGGACGCATCAAGGGGTGACGTAACGCGAGTCGGCCGACGTTGAACGGATGGAAGCCGTCGACATCCTTTGCCGGATCGATCGCTTCGATGATGTGGCGTTCGTCGATGTGATCCGGCAGCGGCACCTGCACCAGGATGCCGTCGATCGAGTCGTCGGCGTTCATCTGCTCGATGAACGTCATCAGTTCGGTCTGCGTAGTGGAGTGGGGCAGGTCGTGGCTCACCGAGACGATGCCGCACTCGTCGCACGCCAGGCGCTTGTTGCGCACGTAGACCTGCGAGGCGGGATCGTCGCCGACGAGGATGACCGCGAGCCCCGGTCGGCGCAGTCCACGGGCGACCAGGCGGTCGCTGGACGCGCGCACTTCGCGACGGAATTCCTGCGCGATCGCCTTGCCGTCGATGATCCTGGCGCCGGATTCGTTGCTGGACATTGCTGAAAGCCTCCCGGGGCGGGCCGGGCAGCCGGCCAAGCACGTCATTTTCGCAGAGCGGTCCTGTTCGTGTCGCCGGCTGGATACAATCCTAAATTGACGCTATGGGGGTCGATCCGTATGATTCGCGCTCCCGTGCGGGTCCGCGGTCGACGGCAACGTCAAAAGCGGCCTGGCGACGATCAGTCGAGCATGGCGGGGCATGGCGCAGTCTGGTAGCGCATCTGCTTTGGGAGCAGAGGGTCGGGGGTTCGAATCCCTCTGCCCCGACCACTCGGATGAAGCGATACTGCTGCAGCGCATGCGCCCGTAGCTCAGCCGGATAGAGCATCGGCCTTCTAAGCCGAGGGTCGCAGGTTCGAGTCCTGCCGGGCGCGCCATCACCAGAGATGGTGCGGTTTGTCGGGCAAGTGTTCGTGTTTTGTTTGACGATGGTGGACGTAGCTCAGCTGGTAGAGCTCCGGGTTGTGGTCCCGGCGGTCGTGGGTTCGAGCCCCATCGTCCACCCCACTCACCATCCCCGGATGGGCCGTTAGCTCAGTTGGTAGAGCTGCTGACTCTTAATCAGTAGGTCGTAGGTTCGAATCCTACACGGCCCACCACTTCCAACTTACGAGCGTCGGCGCTCGAAAACGGGAATCGCCCCACGACGCCCCAGCGTGCGCTCACCGCGTGCGCCGGGACGTTGACGATCATGCTCGAGAGGCCTGGTTCTGGAAGATCACGCGCCAGGAGTACCTGCGCGGCGGCATGCAGGATCTGAAGGCCAGCCGGCTCAGGATCTCGAAGGCGCTCTACCGCCAGCTGCTCTACGAGTTCCGCGCGGTGCTGTGGCGGGAGCTTGACTTGCTAGCAAAAAGCGTGTGAGGCCGAGCAAGCTGGTAGAGCTGCCAGCGAAGAACGCCCGGACCTGATGAAGGTGCCGGGCGTTTCGCGTTTTCAGCGTTGAGTTTCGTCCCTGCGACGCGGGAGGTTCCTGCCCTCGGCCCACGTACTCCGTGGGCCTGTTCTCTAGCTGGCGCCGGAGGGACCTAAACCTACTTAAGGTGGCTTGTTCTTGTTGCTTTGGCCAGAAACGCGATCTACATCCTTCTTGCTCGACGGCTCCCGTGGAGTTCCCAGGATTCGGTGGACACGGATAGCATCATGCTAGCACCGGAGGTCAGCCCCGATGTCCACACGATTGAGTGCCGGCCGCGTTCCCGCGATCTATAAGTTCATCGAGACCCACCAGAGCCAGCATAGCGTCGAAATGATGTGCCGCTTGCTCGAGGTCACCCGGAGCGGCTACTACGAGTGGCTGAAAAACCCGGTGTCGAAGCGGGCGCAGGAAGACGCCAGGTTGCTGCGGCTGATCCGCGCCTCGTTCGTCGCAAGTCAGGGTGTCTACGGAGCGCCACGTGTGTTCCTGGACCTGCGCGAAGCGGGTGAGACCTGCAGCAAGCATCGGGTTGCGCGATTGATGCGGCTGAACGGCCTGCGCGCCCTGCACGGCTATCGCACCCGACGCTGGTCCGTCGGAAAGCCTTCTGTTTTGATCCCGAATATTCTGCAACGGCAGTTTACGGTGACGCGCCGCAACAAGGTCTGGGTCACGGATATCACCTACATTCGGACGTGGCAAGGTTGGCTGTATCTGGCTGTTATCATGGATCTGTTCTCACGCAAGATCGTCGGCTGGTCGGCGCGCCCGACGATCCATCACGGAACTGGTGCTGAATGCCGTCCTGATGGCCATCCGCTGCCGACGACCACGCGACGCTGATTCACTCAGATCAGGGCCCAGTTTGGAAGCGATGCTGGCGGCGCTTCTGCCGGACAACCCGAACCACCTCGAGCCGAGCATG
>JADJOO010000015.1 GCA_016713725.1 Pseudomonadota bacterium
TCCACGGTCCGCGCCCAATCGCGGGCAAGTCCGGCAAGTACGTGTCGGCATCCGGATCGACGGCACGAAATTCACACAGGCCGCTTCGGCGCCGGCTGTGTCGCCCGAGGCGTAAATTGCCGCAATTCTTGCGGCTCGATCCGCCACGCTCGAGGGCAACTGATCATTCCGCCGACGCTCCTGTGCTGGTGCGGCGACTTCAGCTGACGCGATTCCGCCGCTTGCTTTCGCCGTCGCTTCCTGTCGTTGATCGTGATCGAACTCAGCCGCTGACGGAGCCGACGCGGCCGGCGCAGGGACGACCGCCTGCGTGAGTGCACTGTCCGCCGTCGCACGCGGCTCTGGAGCAGCGGCAGATTCATCGGGTTGCACCGCCTTGGCGTCGCTCGCCTCGCCAGCTGGCGGGCTGTGCAGTTCCTTCTGCGCCGTCGCGGCGTTGGGTAAAGGTTCCTCGATCCGAATCGTCGGCGCGACATCGCGATCGAGCGGCAGCGATTGCACGAGAACGAAAGCGAGACCAGCCACGGCGGCCGCCGCAGCCAACGGTTGCCACCGCGTCAGCCAGTTCCGGTACGGGCGGCTGGCGCGGATTACCTGCGCCTGCTCGTCGTGATCCTCGATCGACTTGTGTGCAGCCGCGATGATCGCGGCATCGAGTGCTGGCGGCGGCTGTTCATCCGACAACTGTTGCCAGGCGCGATCCAGGGAGATGTCCCCAGCGGGTGATCGCGAACTTTCATGCTCGTGATTGCTCATGCCATGTCCTCCAGCGCGGCGCGCAATCGGCGATACGCATAACGCAGCCGGCTTTTTACCGTCTCGACGGACGCGGCCGTGAGGCTGGCGATCTCCTCGAGCGAGAGGCCGCCCTCGACGTGCAGCAGGAATGCATCCCGTTGCAGCGGCGGAACGTCGGCCAACGCGGCGAAAAGGCGATGTCGAGCCTGCGTATCGATTGTTGCATGCAGCGGGTCGTCGCTGCCGTCGCGCGATGCTGCGACGGATTCCTCCGCCTGCATGATTGTTGCCTCGTCCTCGAGAGACTCCGGCGCAATGCCGTGGCGCGAACGCCAGTGATCGACCATTCGATTTCGCGCGAGCGTATACAGCCAGGTCGAAAACTTTGCCTGCGCCTCGTAGCGCTCACGCGCGCGGATCACTTTCAGCCAGAGGTCCTGATGCAGTTCATCTGCGGTTGCCGGATGCCCGTTTGCGTGACGCAGGAAGTACCGGTACGTGGCCGCCCTGTGCCGCGCGTAAAGCACCTCGAAGCGCGCGCCTCGCCGCAACCGTAGGCGCGCATCAAGGCCTCGTCGGTGCGTGGTTCCTGCTCGGTGTTGCGGGGCTGCATCCGCCTTGCAGTATTGGGCTGCGCGGCGGATGCAGCAATCGCACAGGTCACGGATCGGGGACGAAACCCAGTGCGCCCGGGAACGGCTCCGGGTGGCGGCGCGAAAAGCGGTACGGCGGCTCCGCAATGACGCCCATCGCTACCAGCGTTTCCCGGCGCTCGTAACGGATGGCGATCATCTCGTCCGGCCGCGCGCTGCCGCGCTCGAATTCGACCTGTTGGACCGGCGAGTACTCGCCGCGGCCGTGTCCCGTGCCCAGCGACGGCAACTGCATGGCAGGAGCTGCTGCGGTGGCCCCGGCCGCTCGGCTGGCCTTGGCGTCCGAGGCAGCGTCGGATTCGGCTCGCGCCGGCGTGTCCGATCGCTCCGACCGGCTCTCTTTGCTCAGCCACGTCTGCCGCTCGACCGGACGCTCGCGGAACAGCGCGACGCCGATGACGCCGAGATCGTGCGGCCGACCTGTTTGTGCGGCATAGGAGTCCGCCGGATCCGAGAAATAGAAGGCCGCGGTACGGCTCAGGTCCTTGCGCCAGCCCTGGATATTCACGTAGCCGCCCGGCTCCAGCACATAGCCGGCCTGGTCGGGCGAGGCGGATTCGCCGGTCACGGCATTGACGCCATCCACGCTCAGCACGGCCAGCAGTCGTTGGCCGGAGCAGTTGCGGATGCGGACGGCGTATTCGTTGCCGGGTTCGCCGACAACGTATCGCCGGCCGAGGTGGCGGTATTCGGTCAGAACCTCGCCGGCGCCGCGGTCGTAGACGTCTACACGCGCGAGCGTGTCGGCCCGGCAGACGCCCATCGGGGCGATTGCCAGCGCGAGGACCGTTGCGGTTGCGGCCCCCAGCAACGTGCGGCGGGTGATCGGATTGCTCATGGCTCGGACTCCGTTTGCAGGGTGTGCATCCCTGTAAACGGGGGCTCGAGCGAGGCGGGGTTAACTCTCCATCCGACGCCGTCAGGGTGTGTCAGTGCTGCCCCATGGCGCGGGCGGAATCGCCACTGGCCGCGTCAGGTCGAACTCGACGCGAAATATCCGGCCTGGCCGCGTGAGCTCGTAGACGAACCGTGTCGCCGGTTCGATTTCCATCGCCCAGTGTTCGTGACCGACGCCTTCGAGCCCTCTATTTCAAACAAGGCGCGCGACTCCGCATCGACCGGGAATTCCTGGCGTGCGGCGGTGCCGGACGTCGTCGTGTCGCCGCCATACATCGTCAGCACATCCGGCGAACCATCGGCGTGGCGGTGATCGTGCTTGAGCTGCAGGCCGGATGTCGTTCTCGTCAGTACCCAGGTGCGGGAGTGATCGTCGCCGACGTGGAAGGGGATGCGCAGCATTCCCGGCCCGCACTCACGCACGTGCATCACGAGCGCCTTGCCGGCGAACGGGTCGTCCGGTGCGGCGGGCTCGTTGGCGGTGATCCGCCCCGCATAGGCTTTACCGCAGTGCCGGGCGATGGCCGCCACGAATGAATCGGCCGGCGTCCGCTCGCGTTCGACGTCCGCTGCCGTTGGTCGTGCCGGGCTCGCCGGGGCCGCCAGGAGGGCGACCGAACAAAGCAGGCCCACCAGGAACCACGTGATCTTCATTGCCTTCCCCCGCATTTCCATGCCGCTCGAGCGCGCTCGACCGCAGCCGAGTGGATATCACCAGGAATTGATGATGACGATGTTAGCTATAAATTTACCTGGCTGTTATCAATTATGAATTGATAGTTCTCACGCCAACAAAAAGGGCCCTCGATGAGGGCCCTCAGTCATCCCCGCAAAAAATGGTCGGATTACTTCGGCAGCTTCGCGTAATACGCAGCCAGGTTAGCGACATCGGCTGGCGTCATCTTCTTGGCCGCCTTCGCCATCTTGGCGTCCTTGGTCCGCGTGCCGTCCTGGTACTCGGTCATCGCCTTGGTGAAGTCCGCGACCGACATGCCGGCAATGGGTGAATTCTCGTCGTCGCCCTTGCCATCGTCGCCATGGCAGTCAACGCAGGCTTCTTCGGCCTTGGCCTTGCCAGCGGCGGCATCGCCCGCGTAGGACGGGCCGGCCATCAGCGCCAGGGCGGCTGCGAGTGCAAGAATCGAGAGCGTGTTCATCGTACGAATTCCTCGGTTGTAAATGACCGCCTGTGGGGCGTCGGGGGCAATTAGAACAACGCTACGCCTAGCCGTTGATGAGCGAAAGTACTTATCGTGTTTCCCCGACGGGCAGGGAGGTCGCCATGGCATCGGAAATCGGCTTCGTGGAGTACGTCTGTGAGCAGATCCGCGGCGCAGGCCGCGTATCGCACCGGAGGATGTTCGGCGAATTTGCCGTCTACTGCGACGGCAAGGTCGTTGCGCTCGTTTGCGACAATCAGTTCTTCCTCAAGCCGACGGACGCCGGCAAGGCGCTGCTCGATCGGGTGAAGGAGGCGCCACCCTATCCGGGCGCCAAGCCGTACTACCTGATCGACGCGCTGCTCGACGACCCCGAGGCCGCCGCTACCCTCGTGCGAGCCACGGCCGCAGCACTGCCGGCACCCGCTGTGAAACCCGCGCGGAAGCCTGCAAAAAAAGCGCCTAGAGGCCGTACTGCCGGGCGAGCAACCAAGCCAGCGAAGTGATCATGATCAGCGCGAGCGGCAGGCCCGCCCGGACGAAGTCGCCGAACCGGTAGCCTGCCGCGCTCATGATCAGCAGGTTGGTCTGGTACGCCATCGGCGTCACGTAGCAGATGTTGCAGCCGAACAGCACCGCCAGGACGAACGGTTCTGCCTGCAATCCGAGCCCGTTCGCGAAGCTCACGGCGATCGGGGTCGTGATGCCGGCGGCGGCGGCGTTCGAAATGAAGTTGGTGAGCACCGTCGCAAAGGTCATCAATGCGGCTAGCGCAAAAAACGGCGATACGTCGCTCAACGTGTGGGCGAACAGGCTGCCGAGCCATTCGGCCGCTCCGGTCGCCACCAGCGCGCGACCCAGCGCGATACTCGCCGCCACCAGCACGATGACTTCGAGGCTGAGCGCGCGGCCGATGCGGTCGTATCGCAGCGTGCCGGTCGCCAGCATCGCGATCGTGCCTGCGAGAGCCGCCAGCGCCACGGGCATGGCGCGAGTAGCAGCGAGTGTGACCACTGCGGCGACGATGAGGAGCGCCAGCGGTGCCTTGCGACTGCGCGGCAGTTCCATGCCGCCCTGCAGCGTGAGCGCACCTTCGCCGCGCTCGAATGCCGCAAGTCGCGTCGGAGTGCCCCGCAGCAGCAGGACGTCCCCGACGGCGAGCGCCTCCTCGTGCGGTTCAGGTCGTTGCCGGAACGGCAGGGCCTCTGCCCGGGCGATGCCGAGGACGGCCACGCCATACCGGTCGGCGATATCTGCGTCCTTGACGCTGCGACCGATCAACCCGGATTCGACGCCCAGCACGATCTCGACGATCTGCTCGTCTTCGCTTTCCGCCACAGCGATGGATCGCATGAGCGCCGCAACCTCCGGGGGGGTGAGCGGCACTCGCAGCTCGTCGCTGGCGTCACGCAGCTGTTCGGGCGTGCCCTCGATTTCGACGTGATCCCTGGGCTGCAACAGCAAGCCGGGGTCGTCCGCAAAGCGCAAGGACTTGCCGCCGCGCACGGCACCGACGACCTGCGCGCCCGTGCTGATGCGCTGCACCACATCGCGCAGCGAGGCGCCGAGCGAGTCCGCATGTATTGCATGCAGCACCGCGCGATAGCGACGGGCCTCGACTGGACGGTCGGGCGAGTCGTGCGGCAGCAGCCTGGGCATCACGAGCCAGAGATACGGCAGGGCGATGGCGGCAGCCACCAGCACGGTGCTCGTAAAGGAGAAGACGCCGATGGGGCCGACGCCAAGGTCGGCCGCCAGCGAAACGACCAGCAGGTTTGTCGACGTGCCGATGGTCGTGGACATGCCGCCGATCAGGATCGCGCAATTCACGGGCATGAGGGTTTGCGCGGCGGGTACGCCTGCGCGCGTCGCAAGCCGCAGCAAGATCGGCAGTGTGAGTACGAGCACGGGCGTGTCGTTGACGAACATGCTGAGTGCAAAGCAGACGAGCAGCGAAAACAACATGCCCAGCGAGCGGTTGAAGTTCCACAGCCGGGCCAGGGCCCGTGCGGCCGGTTCCAGCGCGCCCGTCATGACGAGGCCACGGCCGAGGATCATCAGGCAGCAGATCGCGATCAGCGCCTCGTGGCTGAACCCGCCGAACGCAATTTCGAGCCCGGTCAGCCGACCTGGCGGATCCAGCGGAAACAAGTAGAACCCGAGCGCGAGCACGGCGATCAGCAGCAGGCAGATCAGCTCGACTCGCAGTCGGGCCGTCGCGAATGTCGCGAACGTGACGAGCGTCAGCAGCAGTGCGAAGCCGGCATGAGGCGTTGGCAGTTCTGGAAGCATGGGCGTCGACGGCTCAGCGCGGCTGACCGCCCGGCTGCGCGACGATCTCGGCGATCGTCGCCTCGATCCACTGCTGTGCGCGCTCGTTCACTTCGCGCGGAGTCAGCCCGGCCGGGTCGATCGGCGGTCCGATCACGACGCGGATCGTGCCGGCCTTCTTCAGCAGGCTGCGGCGCCGCCAGAAATACCCGGAGTTGTGAGCGATCGGGACTACGGGTGTTCCGGTGTCGCAGGCCAGCAAGGCGCCGCTGACGCCGTACTTCCGCGTCTGCCCCGGCGCCACGCGCGTACCCTCGGGGTACACGATAACGCCCATGCCTGAAGCCAGTCGTTCACGTCCCTGCTGCACGACCTGGTTGACGGCAGAGTGACCCGCCCGGCGATTGATGGCGATCGGCTTGAAGGTGCTCACCGCCCAGCCAACGACCGGAATCCAGATGACTTCACGCTTGAGCGACCAGGCAGCCGGTGGCACGACGAACATCTGTGCCAGCGTTTCCCACACCGAGGAATGCTTCCACAGGGAGATGAACGGGCGCGATGGCAGGTTTTCCTGCCCTTCGATGACGTACCCCAGGCCGCAAACGACCCTGGCCAGCCACGTCAGGGACAGGCCCCAGGCCCGCGGGACCACGTAACGCTGCTCGATGCTGAGCGGCAGCAGCGCCGACAGCAGCACGACGACACCGAAAAACCCGGTGCCCAGGAACAACAGCACGGTGAAGATCACCGAGCGGATCCACTGCAGCATCTGATTCAGCCCGGCAACCGCGACAGGTCGGCCACCCGCATGAACAGACCGCGCATGCGATTCAGCAGCGCCAGTCGATTCGCACGCAGGACCGGATCGTCCGCATTGACCATGACGGAGTCGAAGAAATCATCGACCGCCTTGCGCAACGCCGCGAGCTGCTGCAGCGCAGGGGTGTAGTCGCGCGCCGCGAACATCGGCTCGACCTCGCGCGAAATCGCCACCACCTGCTCGGCCAGCACCTGTTCCGCGGGGTCGATCAGGCGCGCCTCGTCGACCGTCTCGCCGACAGGCTCCGCCACCTTCTTCAGGATATTGGCGATCCGCTTGTTTGCCGCCGCGAGGCTCGTCGCATCCGGCAGCTGCAGGAACTGCACCAGCGCGTGCAGCCTGGCATCGAAGTCCAGTGCCGACGCAGGACGAGTCGCGAGCACGGCGTCGAACGCTTCGACCGAAACAGAGATATCGGCAGTTCCTTCCACGTAGTACGCACGCAGGCGTTCGAGCACATAGTCGTACACCTCGACCGCAAGCACGTCGGCGTCGATCGCGCCCAACGACTTGCCCTGCGCGGTCGCGACACGCGCCATGTCGGCTCGCGCGGCGGCGACGGCCTGACCGATCAGCTGTTGCAGGTCCAGGTCGAGCCCGCGCTCGATCGACGTGCGCAGTAAACCGAGTGCTGCACGGCGCAGACCGAACGGGTCGCGCGTGCCGCTGGGCTTCTGCCCCGTCGCGTAGATGCCGGCAATCGTATCGAGCTTGTCTGCAATCGAGAGCGCCATGCCCGTGCCGGTGACCGGCAAGGCGTCGCCCGCAAAACGGGGCAGGTACTGCTCGCGCAGCGCCTCGGCAACGTCGGCCGGTTCGTGATCGTGCAACGCGTAGTACCGGCCCATCAGGCCCTGCAGTTCAGGAAACGCCCCCACCATGCTGGTGAGCAGGTCGCACTTGCTGAGCACTGCGGCACGATCGGCCAGGGCCGGATCGGCGCCGATGGTCGCAGCAATCGATCTCGCCAGGGTACGCACGCGCTCCGACTTGTCGTGCAGCGAGCCGAGCTGGGTCTGGAAAGTCACGCGCTTGAGCGCGTCGACGTGCGTCTCGAGCGGGTGCTGGCGATCGGTCTTGTAGAAGAACGCGGCATCGGTCAGGCGCGGACGCACGACGCGCTCGTTGCCGGCGATCACCTGTGACGGGTCACGGCTCTCGATGTTGGAAACCGTGATGAACCAGGGCATCAGCTTCCCTTGTGCGTCGCGCACGGGGAAATACCGCTGGTGCTCCTGCATCGTGGCGATCAGCACTTCGGCTGGCAGCTCGAGGAACTGCGGGTCGAATCGTCCCGCCAGGGGGACTGGCCATTCGACCAGGCCCGTGACCTCGTCGAGCAGCGCACCGTCGATGACGGCATCGCCCTCCAGTTTCGCGGCGGCGGCGGTGACGCCGGCCCGGATGCTGTCGCGCCGTGCATTCACGTCCGCCATGACCTTGCCGCGCTTGAGCAGCGTCCCGACATACGATGCCGGGCTCGAGATCCTGAGCGCCTTCGGTGCCATGAAGCGGTGGCCATAGGTGACGTTGCCCGCGCTCTGGCCGAGGATTTCCGTCTCGACGACGTCCTTGCCCCACAGCAACAGCACCCAGTGCACCGGGCGCACGAACATCGCTTCGCCGGCGCCCCAGCGCATGCGCTTGGCGATCGGCAACGCATCGAGCGACGCCGTGACGATGGCGGGGAGCAGGTCCACGGTGCGTGCGCCCGTCTCGGTGCCACGGAACACGAGCCATTCACCCTTGGGCGTTTCGATCTTCTCGAGCGCCGAGACGTCGACGCCGCAGCCACGCGCGAACGCGAGGGCGGCCTGCGTCGGAGCACCGTTCGCATCGAACGCGGCTTTTACGGGCGGGCCGCGCTTTTCGAGCGGACGATCCGGTTGTTGTTCGATGAGCTTCCTGACGCGCACGGCCAGCCGGCGCGGGGTCGCGAATGCCTCGAGCGACTTGTAAGAGATGCCCGCGTCCTTGAGGCCCCGGGCCACGCCTTCGGCAAACGCTGCGCTCAGGTTGAGCAATGACTTGGGCGGCAATTCTTCGGTGCCGATCTCGACCAGGAAATCGCGGGAGACGCTCATGCCAGGCTTCCGGTAGGGGAGGTTCCCCGTTCGGGCAGCGGCGGGTCGACATGCAAAACAGGGGATCCCAAAATAGGGGAGGCTCCCCTATTTCCGCTGGAAATAGGGGAGCCTCCCCTATTTTGACCTCCCCTATTTTGCAGCATCGGGAACCCGAGCGCCTCGCGGCTGGCGTAGTACGCCTCGGCCACGCCGCGGGCCAGCGTGCGCACCCGCAGGATGTAGCGCTGGCGCTCGGTGACCGAGATCGCCTTGCGCGCGTCGAGCAGGTTGAACGTGTGCGAGGACTTGAGCATCCGCTCGTAGGCCGGCAGCGCGAGCTTCGCCTCGAGCAGCGCCAGGCACTCCTTCTCATGCGCGTCGAACTGGCGGAACAGTTCGTCGACGTCGGCGTATTCGAAGTTGTACTTCGACTGCTCGACCTCGTTCTGGTGGTAGACGTCGCCGTACGTGACGCGGCCGAGCGGGCCGTCGGTCCAGACGAGATCGAACACGCTCTCGACACCCTGCAGGTACATCGCGAGCCGCTCGAGGCCGTAGGTGATCTCGCCCATCACGGGCCGGCAGTCGAGGCCGCCCACCTGCTGGAAGTACGTGAACTGGGTGACTTCCATGCCATTCAGCCAGATCTCCCAGCCGAGGCCCCAGGCGCCGAGCGTCGGCGATTCCCAGTTGTCCTCGACGAGGCGGACGTCGTGCACGAGCGGGTCGATGCCGACTGCGCGCAGCGACCCCAGGTACAGCTCGATCATGTCGGGGGGCGAAGGTTTGATCGCCACCTGGTACTGGTAGTAGTGCTGCAGCCGGAACGGATTGTCGCCGTAGCGGCCGTCGGCAGGCCGGCGCGAAGGCTGCACGTACGCGGCGCTCCAGGGCTCGGGTCCGACCGCACGCAGGAACGTTGCGGTGTGGAACGTACCCGCACCGACCTCCATGTCGTAGGGCTGCAGGATGACGCAACCCCGCTCGGCCCAATAGCGTTGCAGCGTGAGCAGGAGGTCCTGGAAGGTGCGGGGAGGCTGGGCCACTTTGGGCATGGGGAGGGGGCTCGCTGCTCGCGCAAATGCAGGCAGTATAACAATGATGCGGTGCCCGTCGGCCCACCACGTGGATCAATATAAATTGTATATAACTAGCAAAGACGTAATTAATGCAAGTAATCTATTTAGTAAACTTTAATAAGCATGAGCAAGGTCTCATCCCCGGCAGGCTCCCGCGGCTGCTTCGACCGGCGGGCGCACTCGATAAACCGCATGTCGATTTCCAATGATCGAACACTCTCTGCAGCGGCCCTCTTTCAGGGTTTCCAGTCCACGGCGTGCTCGTCGAGATACGCGTCCACGGCGGCCCCCAGGGTGGGGTAGAAGTTCGCTGCGCCTAGGCGCTCGAGCAGTTCAAAGCGTTTCAGCTTGTCCTTGACCGGATCCTTCAACTCCGCGAACCGCAGTTCGACGCCCGCTTCGCGCAGCGCCTGTGCCAGCTCGGCCAGCACGTCCGCCGATGTCACGTCGATGCTGGTGACCGGCTCGGCGGACACGACGATGCGCCGCGCCGGAGTTGGCGACTGTGCGACAGCCTCCAGCACGCTCGCGTGGAACAGTTCGGCGTTGGCGAAAAACAGCGGCGCGTCCCAGCGGAACAGAACCAGGCCGGGTACCAGCCGCGCCGCCGGGTAGCGCTTGATGTCGTGGTAGCCGCGGATGCCGTCGACGCGGCCCAGCACGGCGTGGTGGGGCCGCCAACCGTCCCACAGGAACTCGAGGACCGCGATGATGATCGCCAGGCCAATGCCGGGAATCACGCCGAGCAAGGCGACGCCCGCGAAGCAGGCGACGGACAGCCAGAACTCCCAGCGCTGGATGCGAAAGATGCGGCGCAGGTCGTTGAATTCGAACAGGCCGAAGGCCGAGGCGATCACGACCGCCGCCAGCGCGCTGTTAGGCAGGTGCTGCAGCAGGTCGGGTGCCAGCACCAGCAGCAACGCGACGGCTACGGCGCCGACCACTCCCGTGAGCTGGGTCTGCGCGCCCGCGGCCTCGGCGACCGGCGTACGCGAGGAACTGCTGCTGATCGGAAACCCCTGGAACAGCCCGCCGGCGAGGTTGGCGACGCCGAGGCCGATCATCTCCTGGTTCGGATCAACCCTGGTGCGGGTCCTGGCCGCATAGGAGCGTGACAACACGCTGGTGTCGGCGAATGCCACCATGGCGACAGCACAGCCACCTATCACCACCTGGCCCAGGTCGGCGAGACCGATCCATGGCAGTGTGAACGAGGGCAGGCCTTGCGGCAGTGGGCCGAGCACCGTCACCGCAGCGTCCTGGTCGAGACCGAGCACGCCGACGGCGACGGTCGCACCCACGACCGCAATCAGCAGGCCAGGCACTCTGTGAAATCGCTTCAGCAGCAGGATCGCGGCCAGCGTGGATGCGCCCACCGCGAACGCAGCCCAGTTGGCCTTGCCGTTCAGCACTGCCGTGGTGATCTGCGTCACGCCGCGTACCGGCCCGCCACCGTCGATCGAGAATCCGAACAGCTTGGGCAACTGGCTGATCAGCACCGTGAGCGCGATGCCGTTCATGTAGCCGTAGCGGATCGGCTTTGACAACAGCTCGGTGACGAATCCCAGGCGCATCACGCCGATCAGGATGCACACCAGCCCGGAGACCACCGCCATCATGCTCGCCAGGGCCACGGCTCGCATCGGGTCGCCGCCCGAGAGCGGCAACACGACCGCAAGAATCACCGCGGCGAGGGAGGAGTCCGGCCCCAGCACCAGGATCCGGCTGGGGCCGAACAGAGCGTAGGCCAGCAGCGGCACAATCGTGGCGTACAGGCCGTAGATTCCCGGGACGCCCGAGGCAACGGCATAGGCGATGCCGACCGGTACCAGCATCGTCGTCAGCACGAGCCCGGCCACCAGGTCGCGTGGCAGCCAGACGGCTTCGTAGTGGCCCAGGGTCTGCAGTCCGGGCAGCCACCGTGTCCAGCGATTCAAGATCTGTCCTTCACGTCAGGTCCGCGTATAGGTGTTCCGCAACCTCAACGGATGGCGTAGCCGCCGTCGACGCGGATCATTTCGCCAGTCACAAAGTCCGAGGCGGAGGACGCCAGGAAGATCGCCGGCCCGGCCATCTCTGCGGACTGGCCCCACCGACCCGCCGGCGTACGCATGAGAATCTCGTCGTTCATGGCCTTGAAAGCCTCGGTCCGGACGACTGCGGTCATGTCCGTTTCGACCCAGCCGGGCGCGATGGCGTTGACCTGGATGCCGTGCGGTGCGAGCTCAATGGCCATGGATTTCGTCAGTTGCAGGATCGCGCCCTTCGCGGCGCTGTACGACGGAACCGGACCGGCGCCGAAGTAGGAGTACATGCTGCCGAGGTTGATGATCTTGCCGCGCTTGCGGGCGGCCATCGACGCGGCGGCGAGTTTCGACAGCAGGAACACGGCGTTCAGTTGCGTCTCGAGCACGTTGTCCCAGGATTCCGCCGTCTCCTGCAGGATGCCGCCACTGAGGTTGGCGATGCCGGCGTTGTTGACCAGGATGTCCACCCGACCCAGCTCCACCTCGACCCGGCGGAATGCGGGTTCGAGCGCGGTACGATCAGTGACGTCCACCGCGAGCGCCAACGCGCGTGCTCCGGTGGCCTTCAGTTCCGCCAGCACCTCGGCATTCTTCTCCACGTTGCGTCCGAAGATCGCGACGGCTGCCCCAGCCTGCGCAAAGCCGAGAGCAATAGCACGGCCGATGCCCCGGTTGCCGCCGGTCACCAGGGCTACGCGGCCCGCGAGATCGAACGATGCGGATGCCGTCATGCGTGTCTCCCCTGCGATGAGTGAATCTCGAGTATCAGCTCCGATTTGGCGTCGGATCGCTGCCTTGACCGACGCGCGCTGCGAGCCGCTCGCGGTACTCGTCGAGCGGAAACAGCGCGACTTCGCCCGATTCCTGGCCGCGGGCGCCGTCCTTGAAGTCGAACGGGTTGTCGACGTCCTTGATGAGCCGCAGCATGTAGATGTTCACCAGCGCGACGAACGGCACCAGCAGCGACTCGGCGATCACGCTCCTGAAGCGCGCGATCATCATCAGCGAGATGATCATCACGATCAGGACTTCGAGCAGGGCATAGGCGGGCGGCAGGAAGCCCGTGCGCACGATGACATCGATGCGGCTGACGCATTTGCGCACCATCAGCAGCTGCGGCACGGCGCGCGAGGCGTACGGCCCGGCCCCAGCGCGTTCCAGTTGCCGCAGCACTTCGCTCAGCCGGGTCATGGCGGCGTAGACCTCCGGCGTGGAGATGCGTCGCAGCAACCAGGCCAGGATCGCGTCGGTCAGCGCCAGCAGTTCACGGCGCAGGTCCGCCAGGTCGAGGGCCGGGCGGTCCGTCGCCGCCAGCACGAAGATTTCCTCGATGGCCTCGAGGGTGCAGGACACGTCGGCCGGCAGTTTCTCGGCTTCCTTGTAGTCGGCCATGGTGCCGGCCAGCAGGAATCCGATCAGGAATACGCCGGAGGTCAGGATGATGCCGACGTCCGAAAAATCGATCAGTCCCTCGAAACCGAGCACGCGTTCGAGAAAGAGCTTCAGGCCGAGCAGGGTCAACACGACCGGCAGGGTCGAGACCATTAATTTCCACTTGAGCACGCAACCTCCCCTCGAGTCCTGCGATCATAGCGAGGACCAACGGCCGCTGTGCTTTTAGCATGCAGCCGCAGGCGACGCGCGTCGGTAGCCCAACGAGACGTACCCCATGACGGCAAAAATTCCGAACGACGAATCCGCCGGCAAGCTGGTGAATTACCTGTTGGATAAGGGGCTGGGCGGGTTCCCGCCGCTGTCGAGCGCCACGAACCTGGCCGACGAGTACCTGATCGATCGTGACTTCGACGGCAACGACGAGCGCGTGGCTGCGCTGATCAAGTGGGAAATGACCAAGAACTTCACGACGGGATTCATCACCGGTCTCGGTGGCATCGTCGCGTTGCCGGTCGGCGTCCCGTCGGCGCTCGTCGCGTCCTGGCTCATCCAGGCGCGCATGGCCGGCGCGATCGCGAGGATCTACGGGCACGACCTCGCCGAGGAGCGTGTTCGAACGCTGATCCTGCTCAGCCTCGCTGGCGACGTCGCGAAGCAAGCCATGTCCGACCTCGGCCTCAACCTCGGCTCGAAGCTGCCGCAGTCGGCGATGAAACAGGTGCCGGGCCGTGCCCTGGTCGAGATCAACAAGCGGATCGGCTTGCAGTTGCTGACCAAGGCCGGTCAGCGTGGCCTCGCGCAGTTTCCGAAGGCGATCCCCGTCGTCGGTGGCGTGGTCGGCGGCGCGTTCGACGCCGTGGTGTGCCGCATGGTGGGACGGACCGCAAGGAAGCTGTTCCGGCCGGTCGCCGACCTGTAGCAGGGGTCAGAGAAATTTTTCGATAATGGCGTGCACGTTCACGCGCGCCCGCAGCCTCGCGCAGATCAGGAACGTGCCGATCAGCTTGCGGTGCAGGAACATCGTGGCGGGCGGCGGTGAGCGCAAGCCCTTGCCGAAAGCCACGGCGAGGCCAAGGTCGCGCGCGCGAAAGGCGAGGCCCGACGCGGCAAAATCGTAAGACCCGTGGTGCACGAGCGGCTCGCATGCGAGCCGTATGATGTCCGCGGCATTGCGGATCATGGCTTCGGGATCCTCCGGGTGGGCGTAGCCGATCGCGAACATGGCCTCGCGCAGGGCAACGTCGTTGCCGGCGAGCATGGCGCGGCAGGCGTCGCGGTAGCTGGCAACGAGCGCGGCGGGATACTCACCGGCGGAGCCCAGGTCGAGCAACGCCACCTGCTGCGTCGCCGGCAGGTAGAGGTAGTTCGCGAAGTTGGGGTCGGTCTGCACGAAGCGGAACTCGAACAGTTCGCGGAACATCAGCTCATACAGCGTGCGTGCGACGGCGTTGCGCCGCGCCTGCGGCACGGCCTCGCTCGCCAGCGCTTCCAGCGGTTCACCCTCGATCCAGTCCATCGCGAGCACGTGCCGCGTCGTGAGCGCGCGATCGACGCGCGGCACGACGACCTCGGGCATGACAGCGACCAGCTTGCGGTAACGTTCGAGGTTGCGAGCCTCACTCTCGTAGTCCGTCTCGAGCTTGAGCTGGCGCTTGGCCTCTCGCGCGAGCGCAGGCACGTCGAGCTGCAGCGGCAGGAAGCCAAGGCGTCGCAGCAACGTCGCGAGGTTGTCGACGTCGCTGTCCACGCTGCGGGCCACGCCGGGATACTGGATCTTGAGGGCGAGTTCGCGGCCGCCGAGTTTCCGCGCGCGGTGGATCTGGCCAATGGAGGCCGCCGCGACCGGATCGAAATCGAAGTTCGCGAATTTCTGCTGCCAACCCCTGCCATATTCGCGGCCCAGCACGCGACGCAGCTGGCTGTCGGGCATCGAGTAGCCCTGCGAACGCAGCACGTCGAGTGCGCGGCGGAACTCCTCGGGCACGAGTTCCTCGCCTGACATCGAGACCAGCTGCCCGAGTTTCATGGCGGGTCCACGCAGTACCGCGAGCCGGCGCGCCAGCATCTCCGCATTGCCCGGGGTGAGCAGCGAAGCCGCCAGGTCGACGGGCTTGCCGGTCGACAGCTGCCGCGCGGTGCCCAAGGCTGCGGACAGTGCAAGCTCGCCGGTCAGCATGCCGAAGCGCAATGCCCGTCCCAGGCGGGAGGTGGGGACGGCGCCGCTCTTGCGGTTGGAGTCGACAGGCATGGAGATGGCGGGACCTGGAGCGCGATGACCGTGGTATCCGGCATGGTAGACCGGCACGCAGCAGGGCGGGGTCCGTCGTCAGGTGTACGCCTGGTACTTCGCGAGGTGGCGCACCGGCTTCGACAGCGCATCACGCCGGAACGGATCGCCCAGTTCCTGCGTCAGCATCATCTCGATTACCGTGCACTTGCCTTCGGTCTGCGCCTGCAACGAAGCCTGCAATGCAGGGCCGACGTCGGGCAATCTGTCGACCGTGACGCCCTCGCAACCGAATGCCCTCGCCACGGCCGCCCAGCTCGGGCTGTCGAGATTGACGGCATTGAAGCGTCGCGAATAGAAATCGACGTGGTTCTTTTTCTCGGCGCCCCACTGGCCGTTGTTGAAGACGATCACCGTGACGCCGATCTTCTCGCGGGCGCACGTCAGCAGCTCGTTGAGGCTGATGCCCCACGCGCCGTCGCCCACGTACGCGATGGCCGGCCGATCGGGCGACGCGATCTTTGCGCCACACGCCACGGGAAAAGCATAGCCGCAGTTGCCGAAGCTCATCGCTGCGAACATCGAGCGCGGCAGCTCGAAGCGGAGGTAGGAATTCGCGACTGAGCAGACGTTGCCGATGTCCGTCGAGACCATCGCGCCTTGAGGCATCGCCACCTCGAGCTCGCGCAGCATCTGGCGGGGATGCATGAACTTTGAATCCTTCGCGATTTCGAGAGAGAACGGATCGCGTTCGTGCGTCCATGCGCCGAGCTCCTGCTCCCATGCTGACTTCTCGGCCGCGATGCGCTGCGAGCGCTCGGCCTTGTTCTCGTTGCAGGCGAGCTCGCGACCGGCGAGACGCTCGATCAGCGCCGCTGCCGCGGCTTTCGCATCGCCATTGATGCCCACCGAGATCGGCTTGACCAGCCCCAGCATCTTCGCGTCGACGTCGACCTGGACGATCTTTGCGCTGACCGGCCAGTAGTCGAGGCCGTGCTGCGGCAGCGTGCCGAACGGGCCGAGCCGCGTGCCGAGCGCGAGCACGACGTCCGCCTGGGAAATCAGCTTCATCGCGGCCTTCGATCCCTGGTAACCGAGCGGGCCGCACCAGAGCGGGTGCGAGGCGGGGAAAGAATCATTGTGCAGGTAGCTGTTGCAGACCGGCGCATGCAGCATCTCGGCCAGCCGCAAGGCTTCCCGTGTGCCGTCCGCGAGGATCACGCCACCGCCGGCCAGGATGACGGGGAACTTCGCCGCCGCGAGCAGCCTGGCCGCTTCATCCAAAGCCTTGGCATCCCCCGGCCCACGACCGATGCGCATCGGCGGTGCGATTACCGCAGTGCACTCACCGTAGAAATAGTCGCGCGGAATGTTGAGCTGCGCCGGGCCCATCTCGAGCATGGCGCGATCGAAGCAGCGGGCGGCGATCTCGGCCATGCGCCGCGGATTGTTGACGTGACCCTGGAACCTGGTGATCTTCGAGAAGATCGGCAGCTGTTCCGTTTCCTGGAAACCGCCGAGTCCCATCGTCATCGAGCCCGTCTCCGGCGTGATGAACACCACGGGCGAGTGAGCCCAGTACGCGGCCGCGATCGCCGTGACGAAATTGGTGATGCCGGGGCCGTTCTGGGCGATGCACACGCCGTGGCGACCCGAGGCGCGCGCATAGCCGTCGGCCATGTGCGCTGCGCCCTGCTCGTGCGCCACTGGAATGAAGCGGATGCCGGCGGCCGGGAAGATGTCGAGGGCGTCCATGTAGGCCGAGCCGACGATGCCGAAGACGTCGGTGACGCCGTTGGCGGCGAGCGTTTCGACCAGGGCTTCCGAGGGAGTCATGCGCTGCGCGCCGGGAATGCGAGTCACGTTCTTCTCCTTGCGATGCGGGTCGTCGCGTCGACTGCCTGCCTGTGCGAAGACGAGGTTGAGAGCTCAGCGTGTCGAGCACGACAGGCCATTGTCCGACGGCCGATCCGTTCCGTCATCGTGACCTGCCGAAGCAGCAAAGAAAAAAATGGGCGGCCCGAAGGCCGCCCATGGATTCGATCTCGACGGAGCTCGACCTCAGGAGGCAGGCGCTGCCTCGGTCGTTGCCGGCGCTTCGCTGCCGAGATCCGGCGGGACAATCGCAGTCCACGTCGAATCCGGATCGAACTTCTGGATGGTCTCGACGGCCGTCGCCGTGTCCTCGCCCAGGTCTTTCTGGAAGACCACACCGTCGTGATTGACGATGAAGGTCATCACGCCGCTGGCGCCATAGTCGGCAGGCCATGCGATTCCCGCGAAACCTTCGGTCAGCACACCGTCCTTGAAGTATTCGCGGGCGCCGCCGTTGGCGTTGGCTCCCTGCGCGTACAGCATGCGGTAGTAATAGCCGTGGTATGGCGTACCACCTTTGCCTGCGGCATACCCTTCGGCCGCTGCCCCCGCGATGAAGGGACCTGCCGGGCTCGGCGGCTCACCTTCAGCCGTCGGCCAGTACAAGCCGTTGTGCATGCCCTCGTCGCTGTGCAGCTTCAGCGCGTAGATACCCGCCGGATCGCCATCACGCCCCTCGGACGCGTAGCCGTTCTGCGCGTTCACGTAGCCGTACATCACGTCGATGGCACCGAACTCGTTCTCGCCCACTCGCCGGTAGATCACTTCGTCCGCGCCGTCCGCTGCGAGCGAGTTCTTCAATTTGTACGACGCGAGGAAATCAGCGCGGTCCGTCTTGTCGGCCACGGGGTCGCCCGAAGACAACAGGTCCTCGGTCCCTGGACCCAGCAGCCTGGCCAGCGCCGCGGTGTCGTCTTTTTCGAATGCTGTCACGAGCGCGGCCACTGCGGCCTCGGGCGTTGCGAAGCCGGCAGCCTCTTCCTTCTTGCCGGCACAGCCAACGGCCAGCAAGGCGAGCGCCAACAGCGATACAGCCGTACGCGCGCGAACGAACTTACGTTCTGTGTTTTTCATGTTGATGCTCCTCGCTCAGCGCGCCTTCTTCTTACCGCCACCACCACCGCCCTTGCTGTGGGCGCCCTGCGGCATGCTCTGCTTGCCGCGCTGGCTCGCTGCTCCCGCGCTGCCGCGGTTGCTGTTCGCGCCCGACATTGCAGTGCCCCTGTTCGCCTTATTGCCACCCTGCTGCATGCCTGGTGACGGGCGGTTCATCGGGGCCGGCTTTGCCGATGGTTGCGGCGACGGCCGCCGTGCATTGCCGGCGCCGTAACCGCGATCGCCGCTCGGCAAGGGTTTCTGCGAGGGCTGCGGCATGTCGCGCGTGGCCGGTTTCTGCATCGGCTTCTGCGTGTCCCGGGCGCCCGGCATCGAGCCAGTGGGCGGACGGCTCGCCTTGTCCTTGCCCGCGTAGCTCTGCTGGCCCTTCCAGTTGCTGGCGGTCGCGTTGGGCGCTGGTCGCTTGACGTCTGCCGGCATGGCTCGCGGCTGGCGCTTGTTGAGGTCATTCAGGTCCGACCGGTTCGGCTTGGCCGGCGTGATCGGGCTGCTGGTCTGGCGCGCCTTGTTGTAACCGTTGCTGTTGTTGCCGTGGCGCGGCTTGTCGTCGTACTTGTTCCAGTAGTTGTTGCCATTGCCGCCCGGGCGGTTGCCGCCAGTGTTGACGTAGATGTTGCCGTTGTTCTGGAAGCCGCTGTTGTAGTTGGGCGGGCGGTTGTAACCGTTGCTCGGGTAGTACCCGCCGCCGTACGACGGGCGGTACGGATACGGCGGGTAATAAGGCATGCCGCCATAACCGTAGTTCGGGTAGTTGTAACCATGGTAATCGTCGTCGTCATCGAAAATTTCGTTGACGAGCATGCCGGCACCGAAGGCGAGCAAGCCCGTGGGGACCAGCGTACCGGTGCTGTGGCCCGACTTCCCGGTCGTAGTGGTGGTGGTCGTCGTCGCAGCGGGCGCAGCGGCCGCGGCAGGCGCCGGTGCGTAGACGGCCTGCGGGTCGTACGTCGGCACGTAGACCACTTCGGGCGTCGGCGGCTTCAGCACGACCACTTCCTGGCCTTCCTGCTGTTGCGTCTCGACCAGCATCGCCTCGGACGACTTCAGGTTGCCGACGTCCATGGCCTGCTTGCGCAGGCGCTGCACGGCAGCGAGCACGCCGGCCTGGTCGGCGACGAACGCCTGGCCCAGTTCGGTGGTCCAACCCATTTCCATGCACATCATGTCGATGGTCTGCGGGAACTGCACCAACGCGCGGATTGGCGGCGTGAAGCCAATCTGTGCCGCGGCGTCGTCGAGCGCCTTCCCCTCGAGGCCCTCGTTGGCGATGAGCCAGTTGCCCGCGTCGAGCGCCTCCTGCGGATTGGTCGAGGCGATCAGCACCTGCGACAACACCGGATCGGGATAGAGCGCGATCGGTGCGAGCAGTTCTTCGAGCGCTTCTGCAGTCCACGTGGCGGTGGCTACGTCCGTGGCCGTGACCGGAGCAGGCGCCGCCGCCGGGGCCGCTGCAGGCGCCACGGCGGGTGGGGCAGCCGTCGTGGCGTCGGGCTATTCCTTGGACTTTGAACCGCAACCGGCGAGCACCGTTGCGACGCCAAATGCGAGAGCGATCGCCAGCGAACGGCGATCGTGGGCGCGAATCTTCATCAGGACCTCCCCCGCGTCGGTGCGGGTCTTTATGTCGACGCACGATCCCGACCGCCACTTCGTAGCGGTAGTCACGTGTATTTCCGCACCCCCAATCGCGAGCGACTCTAGCACGGTGCCGGCGGTATTCCGTGGGGTGCAGGCATCCCGCGAACGCTCAGGCGGGCCGCGCGACTTGTTCGGGAAATCGGCGCGGGATAGCTTTCGTCAGCCCAGACTGCATCAAATTAGGGCATATCTGGCGTCAAATGCCCCATTTTAGTGCGACCGATCGATTGAATCGACGTTGATCAGGTCATCCTGACCACGGGTTGCGCGATTTTCGTGCGATGGCATAATTGGTGCATTCCGAATGCGCTCACAGACAACGCTTCAGGGCCGTCGCGGCGAGCGGCCCTGAGCATCCCATTCGCTGCAAGACTTCATCAGGAGACTCCATGAGCACCGGTGCCGACGTCCTCAAGTTGATCGAGGAAAAGGGAATCAAGTACGTTGACCTGCGTTTCACCGACACGAAGGGCAAGGAACAGCACGTGACCGTGCCGACCCGCATGGTCGACGACGCCTTCTTCGAGGACGGCAAGGGCTTCGACGGCTCGTCGATCGCCGGTTGGAAGGGCATCCAGGAGTCCGACATGATCCTCATGCCGGATGCGGGCACCGCCATCGTCGATCCGTTCTTCGAAGAGCCGACGCTCAACCTGCGCTGCGACATCGTCGAGCCATCGACGATGCAGGGCTATGAGCGCGACCCGCGCTCGCTCGCGAAGCGCGCCGAGGCCTACCTGAAGTCCACCGGCATCGCCGACTCCTCGTTGTGGGGTCCCGAGAACGAGTTCTTCATCTTCGACAACGTGCGTCACGGCAGCTCGATCAACGGCTGCTTCTACGAGGTCGATTCCGCGCAGGGCGCGTGGAACTCGGGCGCGCAGCTCGACGGCGGCAATCTCGGGCACCGCCCGACCGTGAAGGGCGGTTACTTCCCCGTCCCGCCGGTCGACACCTACCAGGACCTGCGCACTGCAATGTGCGGTGCGATGGAACAGCTTGGCCTCAAGGTCGAAGTGCACCATGCCGAAGTCGCCACCGGTGGCCAGGCCGAGATCAATGTCTCGGCCAATACGCTGGTAAAGAAGGCCGACGAAGTGCAGATCCTGAAATACGCGATCCACAACGTGGCTGCGACGTACGGCAAGACGGCCACCTTCATGCCGAAGCCGCTCGTGGGCGACAACGGCAACGGCATGCACGTGAACCAGTCGCTCGCGAAGGACGGCAAGAACATCTTCGCCGGCGACAAGTACGGCGGCCTGTCCGAGATTGCGATCTACTACATCGGCGGCATCATCAAGCACGCCAAGGCGCTCAACGCGATCTCGAACGCCAGCACCAACAGCTACAAGCGCCTGGTGCCGGGCTTCGAAGCGCCGGTGATGCTCGCGTACTCCGCGCGCAACCGCTCGGCGTCGATCCGCATCCCGCACGTCATCAACCCGAAGGGCCGTCGCATCGAAGTGCGCTTCCCGGACAGCACGGCGAACCCGTATCTCTGCTTTGCAGCGATGCTCATGGCGGGCCTCGACGGCGTGAAGAACAAGATCCATCCGGGTGACCCGGCGGACAAGGACCTCTACGACCTCGAGCCCGAGGAAGCGAAGGACATCCCGACCGTCTGCCATTCGCTCGACATGGCGCTCGAAGCGCTCGACAAGGACCGCGGGTTCCTCAAGGAGGGCGGCGTGTTCACGGACGACGTCATCGATGCCTACATCAACCTGAAGATGCAGGAAGTCACGCGGCTGCGCATGTCGACGCACCCGGTCGAGCTGGAGCTCTACTACAGCGTCTGAGGCGGCCACGCACCCGTGTTCCAGCCGGGCGGTCGATGGCGGCCGCCCGGCGGGTCCCCCCGTCCATGACGCACTTCGCGGATCGCGGGTATTGCTTTGTCAGTGGAATCGCTTATCGCTATGCTTCGGGACCATGAAAACCTGGCTACTGCTGCTTGGGTGCCTGCTCGCCTTCGCGAGTTCGGCTCAGTCGACTCGGCGCGAAGTCTGGCAATGGAAGGACGCCAACGGCGTCACTCACTTTTCGGACTACCCGGCGCCCGGCGCCCGCAGGATCGTCCTGAACGGGTCGCCCGCGAGCACTGCAGCGGAGCCGCCCGCCTCGGCTGCGGCCGCCACCCGGTCCCGGGCGCAGCCCGCGGCGACCGAAATCGTCTACGACCGGCTCGAGATCTGGTCGCCGGAGAGCGGTGCCAGCTTTTTCGGTGCCGACTCCGTTGTCAGTATCCGTATCCGCGCGGAGCCCGAACTGGGGCCCACGCATCGTCTGCTCACGTATCTCGACGGCAAACTGCTGCCAGGCGAGAACGCCGCTGGAACATACGCTGACCAATGTGGAGCGCGGCGCGCATTCGGTGACGAGCGTGATCTCGAGCCGGGACGGCAGGGAACTGATCCGCAGCGAGCCCGTGGTCTTTCACGTGCGGCAAGCGACCACGATCAACAATCCGCGCAACCAGGGCCCGGCCGTCCGGCCACCGCAACCCCGCGCAGGCGGCTGAACTTTCCAGTCACGCCGACGCCGCGCCCTCCCAGGGAGGCGTGACATGGCCGCGGAACTTCGAGCCGTCGCGCGACCCTCGCCGGCCGAACTCACTGCGCTGCTCGACGGCATCGCGACGTCCATCGTCTGGCTCGACAGCGACGGCGCCGTCGTGCACCTGAACGAACCCGCCGAGGACCTCTTCGGTGTCAGCCGCAACCAGGCCATGGGTCGCGCCGTTCGCGACCTGCTGAAATCCAACGTCGAGCTCGAAGGCGTCGTGAGCCGCGCGCGCGCGGCTGGCGCGCAGTACTCACGGCGTGAGATTCCGTTCGAAGCCGGTCCCGGCGCTCCGCTGCGCGTACTCGATGTCACCGTGACGCCGTTCGATCCGCCGGGACGCAGCGGTGGCGTGCTGGTCGAACTCGCCGACACCACGCACCACCAGCGCATCACGCGCGAGAACGCGCTGATCACGCAGCTCGGCGGCAGCCGCGCCATGGTTCGCCAGCTGGCGCACGAGATCAAGAATCCGCTCGGTGGCCTGCGCGGTGCGGCGCAGCTGCTCGAACGCCAGCTCAGGGAACCGGCGCTGCACGAATACACCGCCGTGATCATCGCCGAGGCCGATCGGCTCGCGGCGCTCGTCGACGCCCTGCTCGGGCCCGGCCAGCCGCCGCGCAAGGAGCCGGTCAACATCCACGAGATCGTGCAGCACGTCGGGCACCTGCTCGCTGCCGAGGCGCCAACGGGCGTGCAGATCGAGCGCGATTACGACCCGAGCCTGCCGCGGCTGCGCCTCGACCGCAACCAGATCATCCAGGCACTGCTCAACCTCGGACGCAACGCGATCCAGGCGGTCGGCGAGCACGGCCGCATCGTGTTGCGCACTCGCGCGCTCACCAATGCCAGCATCGGCAGTCGTCGCTACCGCGTCGTCGTCGGCATCCAGGTCGAGGACGACGGCCCAGGCGTGCCGATCGAGCTCAAGGACACCGTGTTCTACCCACTCGTCACGGGGCGCAAGACCGGCACCGGTCTCGGCCTCGCCGTCGCGCAAGACCTGATCGGCCGTCACGACGGCCTGATCGAATTCGACAGTCGCCCGGGTCGCACTGTCTTCACGATCCTGCTGCCTTTCGACGCCAATGAACCAACCGCCGGCACTTGAAGTCTGGATCGTCGACGACGACGCATCGATCCGCTGGGTGCTCGAGCGGGCACTGAAGCAGGCGGGCATGTCGCCGATCGCGTTCGAGGACGCCGACAGCGCGATGTCCGCGCTGCGCCGCGGCGAACCCGACGTACTGGTCACCGACATACGCATGCCCGGAAGAAGCGGGCTAGAACTGCTGGACGACGTGCGCACGCGGCGGCCGAAGCTGCCCGTGATCGTGATGACCGCGCACTCCGATCTCGACAGCGCCGTCGCGGCCTATAAGGGCGGTGCGTTCGAATACCTGCCGAAGCCGTTCGACATCGACCAGGCGGTCGAGCTGGTGCGACGCGCGGCCACGCAGCAGCAATCCGTCGAGTCGGCCTCCGAGTCGCGCCGCATTCCGGAGATGCTCGGCCACGCGCCGGCGATGCAGGAGATGTTCCGTGCGATCGGCCGGCTCTCACGCTCCAGCATGACGGTCCTGATCACCGGCGAATCGGGCACCGGCAAGGAGCTGGTTGCACGCGCGCTGCATCGTCACAGTCCGCGCGCCACCAAGCCGTTCATCGCGCTCAACACCTCGGCGTTCACGGCCGACCTGCTGGAATCGGAACTGTTCGGCCATGAGAAGGGAGCGTTCACGGGCGCAACCGAACTGCGTCGTGGGCGCTTCGAGCAGGCGGACGGGGGCACACTGTTTCTCGACGAGATCGGCGACATGTCGCCGCAACTGCAGACGCGCCTGCTGCGCGTGCTGGCGGAAGGGGAGTTCTACCGCGTCGGCGGCCAGTTGCCCGTGAAGGTGGACGTGCGCGTCATCGCCGCCACGCACCAGGACCTTGAAGCGCGCGTGCGCGAAAATCTTTTCCGCGAAGACCTGCTGCATCGCCTGAACGTCATCCGCATCGAAGTGCCGCCGCTGCGCAACCGCCGCGAGGACATCCCCGAGCTGTTGCAGCACTATCTCGACGTGGCGGCGATCGAACTCGGCGTGGCGCCGAAAGTGCTGTCCGACGATGCTGCGCGCGCACTCGCGGCCTTCGACTGGCCGGGCAACGTGCGGCAGCTCGTCAACGCGTGTCGTCGCCTCACGGTGCTGGCGGCCGGGCGCGAGATCAAGGCTAGCGACATTCCGGCCGACCTGGGCGGGGCCGGTGCCACGGCGACGGCCACTGGCGCCGAGTGGTCGGTGGCACTCGCGAGCTGGGCGCAGGCACGCCTCGCGAACGGTGGGACGCCGTTGCTGGACGACGCGATGCCGGAGTTCGAGCGCACGCTGCTGCGTGAAGCGCTAAAGGTGACTCGCGGCGGACGCCAGGAGGCGGCGAAGCTGCTCGGCTGGGGCCGCAACACGCTGACCCGCAAGCTCAAAGAGCTGGGAATGGACGACGCCTGACCGAAGCGGCTCGACCCGTCTCACTCCATCGTGACGACGACCTTGCCGCGCGCGCGGCCCTGCTCGAGATAGCGGATCGCTTCGGCGGTCTCGCCGAGCGCGTAGCGCCGGTCGATCACGGGCGTGACGGCCCCTGAACTCATCAGCTCGGCGAGCCGCTGCATGTCCTCGCGCGTGAGGGTCGCCAGAAACATCCCCATGTCCTGGCTCACGAACGGCGAGGTCACCAGCGCCTGCAACGGTTTCACCATCGGGGCGATCCACTTGCCCGCTTCCGGGCCGCCGCCGCCGATCAGCACATAGCGGCCGTCGGGCTCGAGCACGCGCCGGTTCTCGGCGAGCGAGCGGTTGCCGACGTTATCGAGGATCACGTCGTAGCGCATGTCGACGCTGGTGTAGTCATCCCTGGTGTAGTCGACCACGTGGTCCGCGCCGAGCGAGCGGACCAGCTCGACGTTGCGCGTGCTGCAGACGGCGGTCACCTCGGCGCCCATCGACTTCGCGATCTGCACGGCGAAGGTGCCGACGCCGCCCGAGGCGCCGTTGATCAGTACCTTGTCACCCGCCTCGAGCCGGCCCGCGTCGCGCAGTCCCTGCAGTGCGGTGGTGGCGGCAATCGCGACTGCTCCCGCCTGTTCGAAGCTGACGTTGGCCGGCTTGAGCGCCACGGCGCGGTCCTGTTTCGCGACCACGTGTTGCGCGAGCGCGCCAGAGCGACCGCCGAAGACCTGGTCGCCCGGCTTGAACCGCGTGACGTTGCGGCCGACTGCTTCGACGGTGCCGGCGAAGTCAACGCCGACCCGCGTGTCCTTCGGCTTGCGCAGTCCGGAGCTGAGCCGCATCAGGTACGGCGTGCCGCGCATGTAGTGCCAGTCGAGCGGGTTAACCCCCGCCGCGTGCACCCGGATGAGGAGTTCGTCGTCGCGGGGCACGGGTTTCTCGACGTCCACGAGCCGGAGCACGTCGGCGGTGCCGTAGTCGCAGTAGTTGATGGCCTTTATCGGTACCCTGGGAGCCGCGGCCTTGCCGCAATCGTTGTCGGAGAGCCAGTAACCTACGGCGAGAGTCAGTATCGCGACCAGGGGAATCGAAACGGCGATCCACCCGAGGGTACGTTTCAGTTTCATCGGTGTTCTCCTCCTGGAAAATAGGGGACGCTCACCTATTTCGCGGCTGCGAAATAGGTGAGCGTCCCCTATTTTCCTCAGCAAGCGCAGGCCATGACCGTCTTCTTCGGTGCGTCCAGCGCGCCTACGAGAGCGTGCACCCCGGCGAAGCGGTTTGCGGCGAGGTACTCCGCGATGCCCGCATTGATCTTCCTGCAAACCAGTGGCTCGTAGAACAACGCGGTACCGACGCCAACGGTCGTCGCGCCCGCGATAATGAACTCGAGCGCATCGTCCGCGCTGCAGATACCGCCCTGGCCGATGATCGGCACGTTGTGCGGGCGCGCGACCTCGGCGACCTGCATCACCTTCAGCAGCGCAATAGGCTTGATCGCCGGCCCGGAAAGGCCGCCCTGGATGTTGCCGATGACCGGCTTGCGCGACTTCACGTCGATGGCCATGCCCATCACGGTGTTGATGACCGCGAGCGCATCGCTGCCCGCTTCGATGCAGCGCCGCGCGTTTTCCCTGATGTCGGTCTGGTTCGGTGACAGCTTCGTGATGAGCGGCTTCTTCGTCACGCGCCGGCACGCTTCGACCACGCGGGCCGACATGTCGGGCGAATTGCCGAACTGCACCCCGCCTTCCTTGATGTTGGGACAGGAGATGTTCAGCTCGATCGCGTCGATCGTCGACTCGTCGAAACGGCGCGTCACCTCGACGTAGTCCTCGATCGTCGAGCCGCAGACGTTGGCGAAGAACGTCGTCTCGGTGAAGTCGAGCGTGGGCAGGATCCGGTCGATCACGTAATCGGCGCCAGGGTTCTGCAAACCGATGGCATTGAGCATCCCCATCGGCGTTTCGTAGACGCGATGCGGTGGATTGCCGAGCCGCGGCTCGCGCGTCGTGCCCTTCAGCACGATCGCACCGACGTCGCGGTTCGAGAACCCTCCACCCGCGTGTACTCCTCGCCGAAACCGACGCACCCTGACAGCAGGACGATCGGAGAAGCGAGCCGGAGACCGCAGAAATCGACGGCCAGCGACGTATCCAGGGGGGCGTGCATGCCTGGATTGTAAATGAAATCAACGCGCCGTCCGACGGCGGGGCGGGCCGGACGTAAGCAGCCCCGACCCGTCGCGGGTGGCCTCAGCCTGCGATGAAGCGTTCGAGGTGCTCGATCGTCTGGTCCTGTTCCTCGATCACCACGCGCACGAGGTCGCCGATCGAGATCATGCCGACCATGCGTCCGTCCTGCATGACTGGCAGGTGACGGATCCGCTTCTCGGTCATGACCTGCATGCACTGGCGCACGCCATCGTCGGGCGTGACCGTCACTACCGGCGCACTCATGATTTGCCAGACTGGTGTCTCGGCCGAGGAACGGCCGAGCAGGATCACCTTGCGGGCGTAGTCGCGTTCAGAAACCACCCCGACGAGTTCGCCGCCGCGAGTGACGGGCAGCGCGCCCACGTGCTTGTCAGCCATCAACTGGATAGCTTCGAGCACCGGTTCGTCGGCATCCACCGACCAGACCAGGTGTCCCTTGCGTCCGAGAAGTTGCTTGACGTACACCATGCGAGAATCCCCCGGTCAATCCGTGCGCGCGAGGCCGTCCCGCGAGCGTCACACCCGATTCTATGCCACTGCACGTCGTCCTGTTCGAACCCGAGATCCCGCCCAACACCGGCAACGTCATCCGGCTGTGCGCGAACACGGGTGCCTGCCTGCACCTCGTGCAGCCGCTCGGGTTCCGGCTCGATGCGCGATCCGTGCAGCGATCCGGCCTGGATTACCACGAGCTGGCCGAGGTTCGCGTGCATGCAGACCTCAGGTCCTGCCTGGCTTCGTTGCCAGCCGCGGGGGAGGATGGCGATCCGCCGCACTGGTTCGCGCTGACGACCCGAGGGCAGACCGCGTATGACACGGTCAGTTACGCGGCCGGGGATGTCGTCGTGTTCGGTCCCGAGACGCGCGGACTGCCGGAGTCGGTGCTGGGTGACTGTCCGCCCGAGCGGCGCCTCCGGATTCCGATGCGACCGGGCGCCCGCAGCCTGAACCTGTCGAACGCCGTCGCCGTGGTGGTCTACGAGGCCTGGCGGCAACTGGCCTGGCGCTGAGCGCGCAGGTTCAACCCAGGCTGGTTACTGCGTCTCCGACTTCACCGCGCGGCCCATCAGCGCCGCCACGGCTGCCGCGCGGCGCGAGGCCCTCGTAGATGACGCGGCAGATCTGCTCCGCGATCGGCATCTCGACCTGGTGATTGCTCGCGACGTTGCGCACTGCCCGCGCCGCGAGCACGCCTTCGACCACTTGCCCGATCTCGCGTTGTGCTTCGGCCGTGGACTTGCCCGCTGCGAGCGCGAGTCCGAAGCGGCGGTTGCGCGACTGGTCGTCGGTGCAGGTCAGCACGAGATCGCCGAGGCCGGCGAGCCCCATGAACGTGTCTTTGTCCGCGCCGAGCGCGACACCGAGCCGCATCATCTCCGCGAGGCCGCGCGTGATGAGCGCGACGCGCGTGTTGGCGCCGAAGCCGAGGCCGTCCGAAATGCCGGCACCGATCGCCAGCACGTTCTTCGTCGCACCACCCACCTCGACACCGATGACGTCGGTCGATGCGTACGCGCGGAAATGCTGTCCGGAGAGCGCACGCGCCAATGCCAGCGCGTAGGCCTGGTCGCGCGAGGCAACCGTCATCGCGGTGGGCAGGCCCAGCCCGACCTCGCGGGCGAACGTTGGTCCTGACAACACGGCTTTCGGCACGGCGTTGCCCAGGACTTCGTTCGCCACCTGGTGCGGCAGCTTGCCCGAGTCGAGCTCGAAGCCCTTGGTCGCCCACGCAACGCGCATGCCGTTGCGCAGCAGCGGGGCAACGTGCTCGAGGCATTCACGGAATCCGTGGCTCGGCACGGCGATCAGCAATTCCTGCGCCGCCGCGACGGCACGCGCAAGGTCGGGCTCGACACGGAGCGATGCGGGAAACGGCGTCAGCGGCAGATAGCGCGTGTTGCAGCGCGCGGCCGCCAGGTCCGCCATCTGCGCGGCATTGCGACCCCAAAGCACCGTCTGATGTCCGGTGCGCGCCAGGTGCACGGCGAGCGCCGTGCCCCACGAGCCGGCGCCGAGCACGGCCATCGCCGGACGTGCCACGGCTTCGACCGCCGCATCCTTCGAGGTCGTCACGCGGCGTCTTCGGCGCGTCTCAGTTGACCGAGGCGGCGCCCGGCTGTTGCGCAGCCGCCTGTTGCGCGGCGACGCGGGCATGCAGGGCTTCGAACGTCACGAGCGGCAGCAGGAACGGCGGGAAACCGCCCTTCGTCACCAGTTCAGAGACCGTCGAACGCGCGTACGACAGCAGGTAGTTCGGCGCCATGATCGTGAGGACCTGCGCGACGTCGGTCGCGACCAGGTTCTTGACCAGGAACGCGCCGGCCTGCTGCAGTTCGAGCAGCCAGACCACCTTGTCGCCGGCCTTGGCTTCGAGGTGCACCTGCACGACGACTTCGTGCAGGTCCTGTGCAAGGGCGGTCGCGCGGGTGGAGATATTGAGGTTCACCGCCGGCTGGCCTTCGAGGCCGCCGACGAATGGACCGTGCGGGGATTCGAACGAACAGTCCTTGAGGTAAACGACCTGCGGCGTCACCACCGGGGCATTGGGGTCGACGGCGGGCGTTGCGGCGTTCTGGTCGGTCATCGCGGAAGATTCCTTGTAACTACGTGGTTCAGGCGCGGCCGAGCAGCTTGTCGAGCTCGCCGGCCTTGTCGAGGGCATAGAGGTCGTCGAAGCCGCCGACGTGGCGGTCGCCGATGAAAATCTGTGGGACGGTGCGGCGGCCGCCGCTGCGCTTCAGCATGAGGTCGCGGCCCGTCGCGTCTTCGTCGACCTTGACCTCGCTGAAGGCGACGCCCTTGCGCTGGAGCAAGCCACGCGCGCGGTCGCAGTACGGACACCAGCCCGTCGAATACATCGTGATTTCAGGCTGGGCGGTAACGTTCATGCCTTGGTTCCGTCGTGCCGGGACTTGCCGCCGCCTTCCTTGACGAGCGGCAGGTTCTCGGCGCGCCAGGCCTGCACGCCGCCGCGGAGGTTGACCACGTTCGTGAATCCCTGCGCCTGCAGCACCCGGGCTGCGGCACCCGAGCGCATGCCGCTTTCGCAGCACGTGATCACGACCTTGTCCTTGAAGCGCTTGAGCGTCTCCGCGGCCTGGGCGACCTGGTCCTGCGGCACGTGCCGGGCATCCAGGATGTGACCGGAGTCGAACTCGGCCTGCGAGCGGACGTCGACCAGCAGCGCGCCCTGGTTCATCAGTCGCACGGCTTCGGTGGGTCCGACGGCCTGCCCCCCGGAGCGGGAGCGGCTGAATTCGTACGCGGCGAGGGCCAGGGCGAGGACCACCGTGCCGCCAACCAGCAGGGGATGGCGGGCGGCATATTCGAGAAGACGATCCATCAGGGAGACCGGCAAAAAGGGGCGCGAATTATAGCAGTCCCTGCCGACAGGCTAGACTTGTGCGGATTTGTCACCCTCGCCGCCTCAGTGAACCGCAGCAAACACCGCCTGATGCCCGCATTTTCCCCCACCCCGCCGCACGTTGCGCCGCCGGTCCGCCCCCTGGTGCGGCTGGTTCGCGCTCGATTCGGGCAGGCCCTTGCCGGGTTGGTGGCGGCGGTGCTGGTCCTGGCACCAGGGCCAGGTCCTGGCGGCGGTGAAGCAGACGCCGGCGCAGAAAGAGGCCGAGCTGCGCAAGCTCAACCAGCGGATCGACAAGGTCCGCAAGACCGTCAACGAGGACGTGCAGAAGCGGGACAAGCTGTCCGGGCAGCTGCGCGACGCCGAACTCGGCGTCCAGTCGGCTCGCAAGGAACTCGACGAAATCCGGGCGCAGCGACTGGCGGTGGAAGCGCGCGTGCGCGAGCTCGAAGCGGAGCAGTTGCGCCGCGAACAGGAGCTGGATGGGGAACGCGCCGAGCTGGCAGGAGAGCTGCGGACGGCCTATGTGAACGGCCGTGAGGAGCAGCTGAAACTTCTTTTGAATCAGGAGGATCCGTCGAATTTCGGGCGCATGCTCGCGTACTACGGCTATTTCGGCCGCGCCAGGGCGGACCGCATCCGCGGCATTCAGGACCAGCTCGAGCACCTGGCGCTGGTCCGCGAAAAGATCGTGGCCGAAAAGACCCGGATCGAGACACTCGAGCAACAGCGCGAGCGGCGAGTGGCCGACCTCAAGTCGTCACAGGACAAGCGCGCCCAGGCCGTGCGCGCGATCGATCAGCAGATCAAGGCCCGGGGCGGCGAGCTGAAGCAGCTGCAGTCCCAGGCGAAGACAGTCGAACGGCTCATCGTCGAGCTGCGCAAAGCCATTGAACGCTCGCAGCAGGCCCAGCCCGCGCGCAGGGGCGGTTCGACGGGCACGGTGGCGCAACAGGCCCCTTTCGAGCCCCTGCGCGGCAAGCTGCCGTGGCCGGTGCAGGACGGGAAGGTCATCGCCAGGTTCGGTCAGTCCCGCGCGGGTGGCTCGATGCGCTGGCAGGGCATGCTGATCGGGACGGACCGCGGCGCCCGGGTACGCGCTCCTTACGCCGGGCGCGTCGTATATGGCGACTGGCTGCCGGGTATGGGGCTGATGCTCGTCATCGATCACGGTGGCGGCTACATGAGCCTCTACGGTCACAACGAGGAACTGTTCCGCAAAGTCGGCGAGTCCGTCGTGGCCGGGGACGTCATCGGTTCCGTCGGCGACTCCGGCGGCCACAGCCAGCCAGCGCTGTACTTCGAGGTCCGTCGCGGCAGGACGCCGGTCGACCCGCAGACCTGGCTCACCCGGAAATAGGCTCTGCATCACGGTTTGGCCCCCCCCTTTTTCTGTATCATCCGGTTCCAGATCAAATTCGTTGCCCAGGGCACGGGCTGGGACCGATGGCCTCAAACGCAGAACAATTCTCGGACGCACCCGCACCGTTGAGCGGCACATCGCTCGACCCGTACGGGCAGCTGCTGAAGATGCTGCTGCCGCGCGCACAATCGATCGTCGTCTACGACCGTCTCGGCGTGACGGTGTGGGCGAGCGGGGACAGCGACGACATCGAGCTGCAAGCCCTGCAGCAGGATGCCCAGGCCGCCGAACTCGTGGAGCCCGGTGCGCTGGGTAGCGGCTTCGCGGAGTCGCTGCCGGGCGAGCAGGTCGCCTACGTGTTCGTGCTGCGCAGTGGCGACGGTGCGATGCTCGGCGTCGTCGGCATGGCGAGTCGCGAGTCGAACCGCGATCCCCGGCCATTCACGCTGGTGCATGGACTGTTGCGGCCGGCGCTGCAGTGCCTCGAGCGCGAACTCGCGTCGCAGTCCAGCATCGGCAACCTGCAGCGCAGCCTCGTGGTGCGCGATCGTGACCTCGAGTTGCTGCTCGGTGCGGCGCAGGAGGAGTCCGACGGCGGCGACTCCACGGACGACTTCGCGAAGCTGGTCCAGAGTTGCGTCGATCATCTCGGCTGCGCCGTCGGCGCACTCCTGATCCCGGACAAGAACATCGCCGTGTGTCGCACCGCGACCGACACGCCGCCGCGCGCGGGTGCCGACGTCCTGACGCGCACGCATCGCCAGGTGCTCGGCTGGGCCCAGCTGCACCGCCAGACGATGACGTCCAACGTCCCGCACGACTCCGGCCCGTTTGCCAACGTTCCGTACAAGATACTTGCCTGTCCCGTGATGCATGGCGCCCAGCGCGTGCACGGCGTGCTGGTGCTGTTCAAGCGCCTGCATTCGCCGGACTTCGACCTGCGCCAGGTGCGCATCGTCGAACTGCTCGGGCGCCGCGTCGCCTACATCCTGATGAACTCGTACGATCCGTCGACAGGCCTGCTGACGCGGCCCGCCTTCGAGAAGCGCACGAACGCCGTGCTGACGCCGCAGACTCTGCAGAAGGACAATTGCGTCATCTACGTCGACATCGACCGCCTGCACGTGCTGAACGAGAACCTCGGCATGCACGTGGGTGACTCGGTGATCGTGCGCGTCGCCGAGAGCATCCGGCAGAGCCTTGCGCCGCGCATGCTGGCGGCCCGCATCTCTGGCGACCGTTTCGCCATCTTCGTGCCCGAGACGTCGATCGAAACGACGGAGGACATTGCCGAGAACCTGCGGCTGTCGTTCGAGCGGCTCGGCTTCCTGCGCGAGCGGCAGCAGGTCGAAGTGACCGCCAGCCTCGGCGTGGCGAACATCGTCGAGGGCAATCATCCGCTGTCGCATGCGCTCGCGTCCGCCGAGATCGCCTGCAAGGCCGCGAAAGATCGCGGCCGCAACCGGGTCGAAACCTATTACGACGGCGACCAGAGCATCGTCCGCCGCTACACCGACCTTACGCTCATCGGCACTGTGCGCTCGGCGTTGCTGGACCAGCGCTTCAGGCTCGAGGCGCAGACCGTCGTGCCGTTTGGCGATGCGCCCGCGACGCCGAAGTTCGAGTTGCTGCTGCGCATGAGCAACGAGCAGGGCGAGAGCGTGCCGCCGGAAAAATTCCTCTCGGCCGCGGAACGTTACCAGCTGGCGCCAGCCATCGACCGCTGGGTCGTGCGCCGCACGATCGAGATGCTGACCCCGCACGCGGCAAGACTGCAGGAGCTGCAGGCCTGTTTTGCGGTGAACATTTCCGGGCAGTCCCTCGGCGACGCGGAATTCGCCGCCTTCATGGACACCGTGTTGCGCGACGGCAAGCTGCCGCGTGGACTGTTGTCGTTCGAGGTCACCGAGACGGCGGCCGTCGCGAACATCGTCCGGGCGGAGGCCCTGATCCGCCGGCTGCGGGAACTCGGCAGCGACGTCGCGCTCGACGATTTCGGTCGCGGTCTCAGCTCCCTCACCTACCTGAAGACGCTGCCGGTCACGCACCTGAAGATCGACGGCATTTTCGTGCGCGACGTCGTGACGGACGACCGCTCGCAGGCGATGCTGAGCGCGATCGTCCAGCTCGCCCGGGCCATGAAGCTCAAGACCGTGGCGGAATGCGTCGAAAGCGAGGCCATCTGGCAGGCTACCCGGTCCCTGGGGGTCGACTACGGGCAGGGCTTTTACATCGGACGGCCCATGCCGCTCGAGGGTGTGCTCGGCACACTGGTTGGCGCTAACATGGAGTGCTCCGCCGGAACCAGGACCGCCTGACCCAAGTGACTGCCCGTTCGCACCTCCTGCTGGCCGCCACGGCCGGCGTTGCCCTCGGGTACGGCCTCGCCCGTGCACCGCAGTGGTTTGCTGCCCCGCCGGCGGTCCCGGCCGCCGTGGCCGTGACCACCGCGAGCCCGGTCGCCGGCCATCAGCTGCTCGACGAAGTGGTGGGCCGCATCCGTCGCGAATACGTGCAACGTGTCCCCAACTCGGCCTTCGACGAGGCCGCGGTCAAGGGCATCGTCTCCTACCTCGATCCGCATTCCGCTTTTCTCGACGCCGCCGCCTACGACGAGATGCGTGCCACGACGACCGGCAGCTACACCGGCGTGGGTATCGAGGTTTCGGCCCAGGATGGCCGCGTGGTCGTCGTGACGCCGATCGAAGGATCGCCCGCTGCGAAAGCCGGCGTGCATTCCGGCGACATCGTGCTTGCCGTCAACGACCAGCCCGTCACTGCCGACAGTCTCGACGAGACGATCGGCCGCATGCGCGGCGTGACGGGCACCCAGGTCAAGCTCGCAGTCGGTCGCAAGGGCGAACCGGAACCGCTGGTGTTCACGCTCGAACGCGGCGAAGTGCACGTGCATTCGGTCCGCGCGGAGCCGCTGCCGGGCCATTTCGGCTACGTCCGCATCACGCAGTTCAGCGACTCCACGCCGGACGACCTGGTGCAGGCCCTGTCGATGCTGGTGCACCCGGCGCCGCAGTCGGCGTTCCGCCCGCTGCGCGGCCTCGTGCTCGACCTGCGGGGCAATCCGGGCGGCGTGCTCGAAGCAGCCGTCAGCATCGCCGATGCCTTCCTCGATTCCGGCGTGATCGTGCGCGCCGACGGGCGCACGCCCGCGTCCCGTTTCGAAATGTCCGCGACACCGGGTGATGCGCTCGATGGCCAGCCGCTGGTCGTGCTGGTCGACGGCGGTTCGGCGTCGGGGTCGGAGATCGTTGCCGGCGCGCTGCGTGACCACGGCCGCGCGACCTTGATGGGCGAGCGCACCTTCGGCAAAGGCTCCGTGCAGACGGTGATCCCGTTGCGCGACGGCCAGGCGCTGAAGCTCACGACCTCGCTTTATTTCACGCCGTCAGGCACGTCGATACACGAACGCGGGATCGAACCTGACATCGCGATCGGTCCGACGATCGTCGGCCAGCCACGGCACGCGCCGGTCGTGCCGATGAAGGATGCCGCTGTCCTCACGGCCCTGCAGTACCTGAAGGACCGCGGGCTCGGCACGCACTACGCGGCGGTCAAGACCACGTCAGCCGCGCAGCAGCGCTGAACCGGCACCGAGCAGCGCCCCGACCAGCAGCGCCAGGATCGGCAGCATGCTGAGTCCGAAACCAACGCCGCGTTTCGCGGGATCTGCCACGTAGCTGCGCAGGTACACGAAACGACCCACCAGGTAGACCGCGCCGAGGAGCGCGGCCCACGTCGGGCGCACGTAGTACGCGAACAGCCAGAGTCCGGGCAGCAGCGCGATCAACAGCTCGAGCGTATTCATCTGCACGCGGAAATAGCGCTCGAAGACGGGATGTCCCGTCACGGCCGGGCCGTTCACGCCGAACTTGCCGCGCGCCTGCCCGACCAGCGTCGCAAAATAGATGTACTGCAGGACGGCGAGCAGGGCGACGATGGCGACGAATTCCATGGCTTCTCGATTCCAGGGCTGCCTGGACGGGTGTGACGCCCTGCAGATTCCATTACCATCGGGCGCAGGTCAACCAACGGCGCCCGGCGTCGTCACGAAGGAGCGCTCGACATGGTTGGATTCCTGCTGCGTGCCGCGATTGCCGCGCTGGGCCTGTGGGTGGCGAGCCAGCTGCTCGACGGGTTGCACTTCGCGACGCCGTCCAAGCTCCTGCTGGCCGCGGTGCTGCTCGGCATCGTCAACGCCTTCGTGCGTCCGCTCGCGTTCATCCTGACGCTGCCGATCACGGTCGTGACGCTCGGCTTGTTCCTGCTGGTGTTGAACGCCGGCATGGTCGCGCTGGTCGCGTGGGTCGTCCCTGGCTTCACGATCTCGGGCTTCTGGACCGCCGTGGGCGCCGCGATCATCGTCAGCATCGTCTCGTGGGCCGCTTCGGGCCTGATCGGCTCGTCCGGCAGGTTCGAGAAATTCCCGGCCAACCGCTGAAGTTCAGCCGCTAGAAATAGCGTTGCGGCATCGTCACCAGCACGACGCCGCCCAGCACCACGAGCATGCCCAGCATCTGCTGTGGCGTGAGCGACTCGCCGAGGACCATCCACCCGAGCAAGGTGGCGATGGCCGGGTTGACGTAGGCAAACGTCGCGACGCGATCCGTGCGCGCGTTCTTCATCAGCCACGTGAATGCCGAGTAGGTCATTGCCGAGGTGAATACGCCGAGGAAAATCAGCGCGAGCATCCCGGACAGGCCCCAGTGCCAGCGTGGCAGTTCGCCGGACGCGGTACCCGCGACGAACAGCACCAGGCCACCGAGCAGCATGATGATCGCGTTGAAGCCGATGGGGCCCACAGGCATGGTCATGTTGCGGTAAATGATCGTTCCGGCCGACCAGACCAGGGCAGCGGCCAGCACCAGCATTTGCCAGCCGACGTGCGGTGTAAGTCGAAAATCCGCGGGCCAGACCAGCAGCGCCACGCCGATGAAGCCGAGCATCAATCCGAGCAGGCTGATCCTCGAGAGCGACTGCCCTTTCGGCCCGAGGGTCCCGAGGCCCGCTATCCATAAGGCGAGGCTCGCGTTGAGCAGCGCGACTTCGTTGGACGGCAGGTGCTTGAGCGCGAACGTGGATGGGCCGCTGCTCAATGCGATCAGGACAATGGAAAAAAAGCACATCAGCTTCCATTCGTGCGCGGTGCTCGGCAGGCGGTCGCCACGGTACAGCGCGAGCGCGAGCAGCACGGAGCCGCCGATGAGGGCGCGGCCGGCCGCAAAGAGCAGTGGCGGCAGGTCCGCGACGCCGACGCGAATCACGAGGAAGCTCGATCCCCACACCAGGTAGACCAGCGCGAAGCACGCGTACAGGCGTGCCCTGAAGGAGGTCATCGCCCGGGCCGTCGCCGGGTTTCGCGTAGCCTCACCATCCGTGTGAATTCATGCGGCTCGACGGGCGCCGGCGCGATACAGCCAGAACGCGAGCCCTGCGACGACGGCGAGGCCAAGCCCTTCGCCGAACTGCAGCCCCGATCCGAGGGCCAATACGTCCGCGCTGCCCGACAGCACGATCGGGATGGCGATGAAGATGCCCATCAACGCTTCGCCCGTGATCAGGCCGGCCGCGAACAGGATCCCGTTCTGCTTCGCGCGCTCCGCCTGCGGCGAGTCGCCGCTGATGCCCAGCTTGCGCTCGACGAGGTAGGCGATCAGGCCGCCGCAGAAGATCGGCACCGAGAGTTCGAGCGGCAGGTAGATGCCCACCGCCACGGCGAGCACGGGCGCGCGAAACGGCGCCTTCACGCGCTTGAGGTATTCGTCGACGAGGATGATGCCGACGCCGATCAGCGCGCCGATCGAAATCATGCCCCACGGCAGTTCGCCGCCGAACATGCCCTTGGCGACCGAAGCCATCAACGTGGCCTGCGGCGCGATCAGTGCGTTCGGATGTTCGGCGGTGGGCGCGCCGATGCCGTAGGCCTTGAGCAGCAGGTTGAGAACGGGAGCCATCACGAGCGCGCAGCTTGCAGCACCGATCGCCAGCATCACCTGTTGCCGCCACGGCGTGGCGCCGACGAGTTGCCCGGCTTTCAGGTCCTGCAGGTTGTCGCCGCCGATGCAGGCCGCGCAGCACACGACCGAGCCGATCATGATCGCCGCCACCGGGCCGAGCGCCGCACCACGTCCCATCAGCACGACCAGCAGCAGTGACGCGAACAGGATCGTGCAGATGGTGATGCCCGAGACGGGGTTGTTCGACGAGCCGACGAGGCCCGCCATGTACGCCGACACCGAGGTGAACACGAAGCCCGCGACGATCATGATCACCGTCATCACGAGGCTGATGCCGATGTTGTCGACGATCAGCTGATAGAGGACGAAAAGTGGAATAGTGAACAGCACGAGTCCGATCAGGATCGCCTTCATCGGCAGGTCCTGCTCGGTGTGCGAGGTCGCCCGCGTCGCGCCTGCACGCGTGGCCTCGAGGCCGCTGCGAATGCCCGACGCGAGCGAGCTGCGGATCGACACCAGCGCCCACATGCCGCCGACCAGCATCGCGCCCACGCCGAGGTAACGGACCTGCGCCGACCAGATCGCGTTCGCCATCGTCTCGGCGTCGGCGCCCGCGAGCTGCTGTGCCAGCGGCAGGTTGTCCTGCAGGAACCAGGCAACGTAGATCGGGATCGCGACACTCCACGAAATCATGCCGCCGATGAGCGCGAGCGCGCCGATGTTGAGGCCCACGATGTAGCCGACGCCGAGCAGCGCGGGCGAGAGATTGGTGCCGAAGTACGCGAGCCACTTGCCGAAAAAGCCGCTGGCTGCCGCGGTGTCGGGGATCACGCGCAGGCCGCTGCCGGCCGCGAGCTTGGCGAGGCCACCGCCGAGCGCGGCCAGGCCGAGCAGCTTCACGCCCTGCGCCGGGTTGTCGCCGGCCTTGAGCACTTCGGCCGCCGCCACGCCCTCGGGGAACCTGAGGTTCTGCTCCACTATCAGCGAGCGCCGCAGTGGCACCGAGAAGAACACGCCCAGGATGCCGCCGAGACCGGCGATCGCGAGCACCCAGGCGTAACGGAAATCGGTCCAGTGCCCGAGGATGACGAGCGCCGGGATCGTGAAGATCACGCCCGAGGCGATCGACGAACCTGCCGAAGCGCCGGTCTGCACGATGTTGTTCTCGAGGATGGTGCTGCCGCCGAGCACCCGCAGGACGGCCATGGAAACCACGGCCGCTGGAATGGCCGACGCGATGGTGAGTCCGGCGAACAGCCCGAGGTAAGTGTTGGCGGCGGCGAGCAGGACGGCCAGGACGATGGCGAGGATGATCGCGCGGGGCGTCAGTTGCGCCGGGGCCTGGTCGTTGGTCATGAATGCGTTCCGCCGGTTAAGTTGCGGCATTAGAGTGGCCGGCAGCGGCAAAAGCAATGCCATGACCGGTCCGGTGGGACCAGGGCAGCGCCGGCGCCTCCCGCATCGTCACCCCGTTGAGCGTGAATCATGACCTCTCGAACCGCGAATGCATCCATTTTCATCACCGGCGTCGGCGGCGGCATCGGCACCGCCACGGCCCGGCTCTTCGCCTCGAAGGGCTGGCACGTCGGCGGTTGCGACCTGAGCACGGCCGCCGTCGAATCACTGTCCGCAGCGATCGGACGCGAACGCTTTACACCTTACGTGACAGACGTGCGGGATCGTTCTGCGGTCGCGCGTGCGATCGATGATTTCGCTGCACTGTGTGGTGGCAAGCTCGACGCCGTATTTGCCAACGCCGGCGTGTTGTTCATGGCGCCCGACGACCAGGTCACGCCCGCGCAGAAGGACTTGCAAGTCGACGTCAACGTCAAGGGAGTGATGTACACGTTCGACGCGGCACTGCCCCACCTCAGGCGCGCCGCGCCCGGCACGCACATGGTCGCGATGGCGTCGACCTCCGCCGAGTACGGCTCGCCACATCACGCGGTCTACAGCGCCACCAAGTTCTTCGTGCGCGGCTACACCGAGGCGCTCAACATCGAATACCGCCCGCAGGGCATCAACGTCTGCGGCATCTATGTCGCCTACGTCGACACAGGCATGGTGCGCAACGCGGAATGGAAGGCGGCGTCGCTCGAGACGATGGGCGTCAAGGCGAAGCCGGAAGACGTCGCGGCAATGGTCTGGAAGGCCGTGCACGGACGTCGCGCGCACTGGCGCGTCGGTTTCGACGCCTGGATGTCGCACTGTGCCGTGCGTCTGTTGGGCAGCTGGGTCGCGCCGATCTACGCGAAACTGATGCGAATTTGAGGCAGCGTTACCGACATGCAGTCCGACTCCCGCGCTGACGGGAGCGATGGAGGACCAGATCGAGTGCTGTCTGGAATGCAACGAGTCGCGCTGCTCGCCGCAGCGACTGCCCTGCTGGCCGGATGCGCGAGCCCGCCGCGCCCGCCTGCCGTCGATCCCGATGCCGTGCGCGCGAAGATCCGATACCTGATGCCAGCCACGCTCGCGAACTCCGAGGGCTGGGCGACCGACGTCTACGCCGCGTTGGAAGTCCTCGATGTCCCGGCGACTACGGAACACATCTGCAGCGTGCTGGCCGTCACGGAACAGGAGTCGAGTTTTCAGGTGGCCCCTGCGGTGCCTGGCCTTCCCGCCATTGCGCGTCGGGAGATCGAAGTCCGCGCCGCGAGGTACCACATCCCCAGACTCCTGGTGAGCGCCGCGCTCGATCTGCGTTCCCCGGATGGCCTGAGCTACGGGGAGCGCCTGGACCGAGCCAGGACAGAGCAGGACCTCAGCGAGCTGTTCGAGGACTTTATCCGGGAGGTTCCGCTCGCCGAGCGGCTGTTCGGCGACTTGAATCCGGTGCGCACGGGTGGGCCGATGCAGGTCAGCATCGCGTTTGCGGAAAGACAGGCTAAAAACCGGCGATACCCCTATCCGATGCCGGGGACCATTCGCGCCGAAGTTTTCACGCGGCGCGGCGGGCTCTATTTCGGCATCGCGCATCTGCTCGACTACGCAGCGCCGTATGACGACATGGTCTTCAGGTTTGCGGACTACAACGCGGGGCACTTTGCGAGTCGCAACGCCGCTTTCCAGAGCGCGGTGAACATAGCGTCAGGAAGGCGCCTTGCCCTCGACGGGGATCTGCTCATCGAGGGCAGCAATGAACCGAGCGCCACGGAGCTGGCGATTCGGTCGATCGGCGGACGATTGGACCTGAGCGGTGCGCAGATTCGCAGTTCTCTGCAGCACGGCGACGAGGCGGCGTTTGAGCGAACCCCGCTCTACTCGCGGGTGATGGCCCTGGCAGACGCGGTACCACCCGGCCGCCCCGTGCCTCGAGCGATGGTGCCGCGGATCGCACTCGAGAGCCCGAAGATCTCCCGCAACCTGACCACGGACTGGTTCGCGCGCCGAGTCGATGACCGCTACAAGCGGTGCCTCGCTCGAGCGCACACCGCTAATTGACCGCACAACACATCGATGGTCTATTCCGATCGGTGTCTCAGAACCCCGAGAAACACCATGTCCAGGCTTCGCGTGGAAAGCTTCACCATCTCACTCGACGGTTTCGGCGCTGGCCCGGACCAGGACATCGACAACCCACTCGGCGTGGGCGGCACCGCACTTCATGACTGGGCCATCTCCACACGAACGTTTCAGAAGAACGTGTTCGGTAGCGATGGCGGAGAAGCGGGCCTTGATGATGACTTTGCCGCTCGAGGCTTTCAGAACATCGGGGCCTGGATTCTCGGCAGGAACATGTTCGGGCCGGTTCGCGGACCTTGGCCGGACGAGAGCTGGCGGGGTTGGTGGGGCGAGAATCCGGTCTATCACGTCCCGGTGTTCGTGCTGACCAACCACGCACGCGCACCGCTGGTCATGGCAGGAGGAACGACCTTCCACTTCGTGACGGAAGGCATTGCCGCCGTCCTGGCGCAAGCTCGAGAAGCGGCCGGAAGCAAGGATGTTCGTCTTGGGGGTGGCGTAAACGTCATTCAACAGTATCTGCGCCAACGCCTGATCGACGAGATGCATATCGCTATTGCGCCGGTCCTGCTTGGCGCTGGTGAAAGACTCTTTGAAGGAACCAACCTTCCTGCCCTGGGCTACGCCTGCACCCGGCACGAAAGCTCGCCACTTGCCACTCACGTGGTGCTTACCCGGCAGTGATCGTCCAGTCACCTGCCGGGCGGGATGCGTTGTCGCAGTTGCAGCGTCGACACGAACCGGGCGAGCGACACGGTGACCGAGCCGCGCGGCAGCGTGGCGTCGATCAGCTGGAACCGTCCTCGTTCCGCCATGGCGCGCTCGAGTGCCGCTGCGAACTCGCGGCGCGTATTCACGCGCACGCCGACCCCGCCCAGCGGTGCGGCGCAGCCAGCGAAGTCCCAGTCGTCGAGCGCATACAGTGACGAACCCGGCTGGAACACGCGCAACATTTCCCAGCTGCGGTTGTTGAAAACGACGACGACCGGATCCCAGCCGTAGCGGCGGCAGTTGCCGAGTTCCCAGCCGGTCATCTGGAACGCACCGTCCCCCACCAGCACCAGCGGGCGGCGTCCGGTGGCTGCCTGCAGTCCGAGTCCCGCCGGCACCCCGTATCCCATGCTGGCGTAGTAGCCGGGCGCGACGAGTTCGGAGTGGCCGATGTCGAACGCGGCGAACATGCAGTCGCCCATGTCGGCGGCGAGCGGCATGGGCCCGCTGCGCGCAAACGCGTCGTTGATCGCCGCCGTGATGTCGCCCGGCGACAGCGGCGCATCATCGGCGACGAACGGGGCCACTGGTTGCGGCCGCACGTCGGGCAACGCACGAGGCTCGCGCCGCTCGCGGGCAAGACGCGCCAGCAGGCCCTCGACCAGTGCCGCGAGCGGCACGTCTGGATAACGATGATGCCCGACGCCGACGGAACGGTTGTGCGCCAGGATCGTCGTGCGTGGCGCGATCACGTGTTCTGCGACGCCGAGGTTCGTGTCGCACGGTGTGACGCCGAGCAACAGCAGGCAGTCGGAGTCCTCGACCAGGTGCGTGATGGCGGGATCGCCGGCCGTGCCGAGGTAGGCACCCACCAGGGGCGAGTCCTGCGCCGACAACAGTCCGTGTCCCATGAATGACGTCACGACCGGGATACCAAGCTTGCGCGCCAGGTCGGCGACCGGCACTTCGAGCCGGAAGCGCCGCACCTCCACGCCCAGCATCATCACGGGAGACTGTGCACGTGCGATGCGTTGGAGCACCTCGTCGACACAGTCGTTGACGGCATCCGGGGACAGGGCAGGCGCGGGCCGCACAGGCACCGGCTCGCACGGAGCATCCACCAGGTCGCGTGGAAACTCGAAGTAGACCGGGCGTGAGTGCGTGATGCAGTTCGACAGCACGCGCGCGATGTCTTCCGGCGCGCGGCGCGGATCGTCGAGCCGCGCCTGGTCACACGTGACCTCGCGGTAGATGATCATCTGCGAGTCGAGCGTCTTCACCTGGTGGTGCAGCTTCAGCATCCCGCGCCCCTCGTGTGTCCCCGGCGCGCCGGACACCACGACGACGGGAACCTGCTCGGCGTAGGCCGAGGCGACGGCATTGAGCATGTTGAGCGCGCCGGCCCCGTACGTCACGAAAGCCGCGGACGGCGCGGACGCGATGCGGGCAGCGGCGTCGGCGGCAAACCCGACTCCCGGCTCGTGGCTGAGCATGAAGAGAGGCAGCCGCTTCGAATCATCCAGCGCCTTGAACAACGGCAGCGCGAAATCCCCCGGGATGCCGAACGCCTGCTGGACGCCATGGTCGACGAGTGCCTGGAAAAGTGCGTCTGCGAGTTTCATCGATGGTGCCTGCCGCTAGCAGCGGCTGCTCGACTCGAGCGTCACGGTAAGCGCCATCGGTCACTCCTCGCGGTCCGTCAGCCGCCTTCCTCGCCCTTGAGCGGATCCGTCGCGATGCCGACCTTGACCATGCCCGCGTTCTGCGCGTCGGCCATGACCGTGGCGAGCGACTGGAACTGCAGCGTGCGGTCGACGTGCAGGTGCAGTTCCGGCTGCGGCTTGCGCTGCGCTTCGGCGGCGAGACGCTCGACCATGCTTTTGCGGTCGATCGGCACGTCGTTCAGGAACATCTTGCCGTCCGCCATGAGCGCGATGACGATCGTGTCCGGCTTTTCCTCGAGCAGGACGGTCGACGCCTGCGGCAGGTCGATCTTGATCTTGTGGGCGATCAGGGGCGCGGTGATCATGAAGATGATCAGCAGCACCAGCATGACGTCGACGAGCGGGATCATGTTGATCTCGGCCATCGGGGCCGAGTGCGGGGTGCCGCCGCCGCCACCAAGTCCACTGAATGCCATGGCCGTCTCCCGTAGTTGAGCTTCAGGTCGTCTGTTGCTGCAGGCGATGAGCGCGATGGTGGTCCATGGAAGAGGGCACGCGTGCGCCGGTCGTGAGGTAAGCGAGCAGGTCCTCGGCGAATGCGTGGAAGCTCGCGATGATCACGCGGTTGTTGCGCACCACCAGGTTGTAGCCCAGCACGGCCGGCACCGCGACGGCGAGGCCGAGCGCGGTCATGATCAGCGCTTCACCCACGGGCCCCGCCACCTGGTCGAGCGAGGTCTCGCCGGACGCGCCGATGCGCACCAGCGCGTGGAAGATTCCCCACACCGTGCCGAACAGGCCGATGAACGGGGCCGTGCTGCCGACGGTCGCAAGGAACGTGAGGCCCGTTTCCAGGCGCTCCGTCTCGCGGTTGATCGAGGAGCGCAGCGAGCGGTCGAGGAACTCGGCCCGGCGCAGCGTGCCCGCGACGCGCTCTTCGGTGAGGCGATCGTGATGCTCCATGGCGAACTCGCCGTCGAGCGCGATCTTGGAGAACGGCTCCCAGTCGGGCTGCTGCTCGAGGAAACCGCGAGCCTGGTCCGTCGGCGTCTTCCAGAACGTCGTCACGACGTGGTGCGATCGCGTGCGAATCCGGACGACCCGGGCGGCCTTCAGGACGATGAAATACCAAGAGACGATCGACATCACGACCAGCAACCCGAAAACGAACAGCCCGACGGCGTCCGTCTGTTGCAGGAAGTTGGCGAAACTCATCGTGGTCAGGGCTTCGGTGGGACGCATGGCTGGATCCTGTGTTCAGTCTGCCAACGAGAAAGTGATGGGGACGATGCACCAGGCGCGCATTGGCACGCCGTCGCGCTTTGCGGGTTCGAAACGCCATTCCCGCACGGCATCGAGCGCCGACTGGTCGAGGCCCGCGTCGCCGCTGCTGGTGCGGATTGCCGCGTCCTGGGGCCGCCCGTCCTCGCCGACGAGCACCCGCAGGCGCACCGTGCCCTCGATCCCTAAGCGCAGGCAGCGTGGCGGGTAGATCGGGGGCTTCATTTCGAGCAACTTCATCTTCCAATGAACGGGGGTCTGCTCGGCCGGTGCGGTCGATTCGCCGTCGGTGGTTCCCTCGGGCATCGGCGGCCCGGGCTCGCCCGGCAGCAGTTCGTCGCCCAATTCGTAACGCTTGACCTGCGTATCGGGCGGGACCGGATCCGTCGTGGGCGTGTCCACGAGGATTGGCACCGGGCGCGTCACCCTGGGCCGTTCCTGCTTGACCGCGTCGTTCGCGGTGTCCGGTGCCTGCTGCACCTCGGGTGGCAGGCGTGGCGGTGGCAGCTTGAGCAGGCTCACCTGGAAGATGGGCGGTGGCAGCTCGTCCTGCTGGGGCTCGAGTTGGGCCAGCAGGAGCCGGCCGATACCGGCGGCGTGCAATGCGGTGACGACAAGCAATACGAACGCGGCGCCCCACGTCAGGCGGTCGTCGTGAACGTATCGGTCGATGCGCATCCGCTGCCTGGGACTTGCCGCGTCCCGCTGTTTCGCTCGTTGTGACGTCGAACCAATGTACTGGAAGACAGCCACTCCCGCGGCGCTGAAGACTCAGCGGAAATGCCTAGTTGGAAGGCGGTTTGCCGAATCCTCGTGCCATCGCTCGGCCGCACCAGGCCGGCCATTCCTGCTAGTGTTCCCGCCGGTTTCCGGTTATCGAGGCTGACCGTCGTGGATGAATCGAAGCCCGGCTCGGTCCATGCGTGGCTGCGTTCGGGCGAGTTCCTGTTCGGCGCTCTCCTCTTTGCAGCTGCCATTGCCGCGCTTGTGCTGGCCACCTCGCTCAGCGGCGTCACCCAGGTCCCCTGGCGACATGCCGTTTTCTTCCTGGCATTCGGCGTTTTCACGATTTCGATCGGGTATTCCCACCCGGTGTTCGGCTACGTGTCTTTCGACCGCTTGGCCCAGGTCTCCAGCATCCTGGTGTTGGGACCCGTGGATGCGGCGTGGATCAACGGCCTCGCCTCGCTGCTGTATCCGTGGCACCGCCTGCGCCAGGGGGTGCCGCTGCGCGCCGTCTGCAACGCGGCGCTCACCAATGCGGGCCTGATGGCGCTGGCGATACTCATTGCAGGAATGCTTTACGTCGAGGTGGGTGGGCCCGTCCCCCTGGCCGGCCTCGACCCGGCAACGTTTGGCGCAATCGTGCTGCTGCTGGTCGCACTGCAGTTCATCAACGAAGGCGGAATCGTTGCGCTCGTGCGCGTCCGCGGTCAGTCGTCGCGCGATGCGCTAAGCCTCTTCGACACGATCATCGAACTGATGGCAGGCCTCGCTGCGATCCTGCTCGCGGTCGTGTGGACGCGCATGGAGATGGAGGTCTTCCTGCTGCTGCTGGCGGTGCTTGCGGCGTTGATGCTTGCGCTCAAGCGCTACGCTGAAATTCGGCTGAAGCTGGAGCGGCTGGTGGAGGATCGAACGGCGGCGCTGCGCGAGAAGACGCTGCAGCTCGAGCAACTCGCGGCCCATGACCAGCTCACCGGGTTGCACAACCGCCGCCACGCCGACGAGTTCCTGCAGCGCGAGTTCGAGCACGCGGACCGGCCGGGTGCCGCGCTCGCCATTGCGCTCGCCGACATCGACAATTTCAAGGAGATCAACGACAGCCGTTCCCACAGTGTCGGCGATCGGGTGCTCGAGCGCGTGGGCCGCATTTTCAGGGAGCGGACGCGCAAGTGCGACCTCGTGGCGCGCTACGGCGGCGAGGAGTTCCTGTTCGCCTTCGTCGGCATGAACGAACTCGACGCCGCGCGCCTGCAAGACCTGCGTCTGGCCGTGGAGAGCGAGGACTGGCCGGCCGTCTCGCCCGGCTTGCGGGTGACGATGAGCATCGGTCTCGCGATCCACCGCGAGGCGCCGGGAGTACCGGCCCTGCTCAGGCTTGCCGATGCCCGCCTGTACCGGGCCAAGCAACTCGGCCGCAACTGCGTCGTCGCCGAACTCGCCGTCGATTGAGCGCCAGGGCGCTCACCAGCCGCAGGTTTCGCCCTTGTTCTGTTCCCTGAGCCAGTCCTGCAACGGCCTGAAGTATTCGATGATCGCCGAGCCGTCCATCTGCCGCGTGCCGGTCAGCTCGTAGAGCGTGTCCTGCCACGGCTGGCTGGCGCCTTTCGCGAGCATCGCGCCGAACTTCCTGCCCGCTTCCTCGTTGCCGAAGATCGAGCACTCCGACAGCGGACCCTTGAACCCGGCTGCCTCGCAAAGCGCCTTCTGGAACTGGAACTGCATGATGAACGAGAGGAAGTACCGCGTGTACGGGGTGTTGCCCGGGATGTGGTACTTGGCGCCCGGATCGAAGTCGGCCTCGGTGCGCTCGACGGGCGGACGGATGCCCTGGTACTTCTCGCGCAGCGCCCACCACGCGGCGTTGTAGTTCGCCGGGCGTCACCTGCCCCGAGAACACCTGCCAGCGCCATTCGTCGATCATCTTGCCGAACGGCAGGAACGCGATCTTCTCCAGCGCCATCTTCATCTGCTGGTTGATGACGGCTTCCTTGCTCGCCTTCGCTTCGGGCACCAGGCCGATCTTCGCAAGGTACGCGGGCGTCATCGACAGCGTGACCGTGTCGCCGATGGCCTCGTGGAAGCCGTCGTGCGCGCCGTTCTGGAACATGAACGGCTGGTCCTTGTACCAGACGTAGTAATAGATGTGCCCCAGCTCGTGGTAGATCGTGCGCAGTTCCTCTGCGGTTGGCCGGATGCACATCTTGATGCGCACATCGTCCTTGCCGTCCATGTGCCAGGCGCTGGCGTGGCATTGCACGTCGCGATCACGCGGCTGTGCCAGCATCGAGCGCTCCCAGAACGTCGCCGGCAATGCGGGGAAGGCGATCGACTGGTAGAACGCCTCAGCCGACTTGGCCATGCGGACCGGGTCGTAGTTCTGCGCGACGAGCGCGGCGTCGACGTCGAGCTGGCTGACACCGGGATACGGTTCGAAAATGTCGTAGGCAGCGTCCCATTGCTGGGCCCACATGTTGCCGAACAGGTGCGCCGGGATCGGCTTGCCCGCCGGCACCTTGTCCTCGCCGTACTTTGCCGCGAGCTTGCCGCGCGCGTAGCACTGCAGGTCCTTGTAGAGCGGCTCGACCTGCTGGTAGAGACGTGCGGCTTCCTTCGTGAAATCGTCGGCCGGCATGTCGTAGCCCGAGCGCCACATCGCGCCGAGGTCCTTGTAACCCAGAGTCCGCGACCCCTCGTTCGCCAGTTCGGTGAACCGCGTGTAATCGGCACGCAGTGCGCGGCCCTGGTCGTGCCAGCCCTTCCACGCGTCGAGCAATTCGTCGTAGTCGCGACTCTTCTCGAGTACAGCCTTGAGCTGCACCTCGTCGCGGCATTCCTGTGCGCCGGCCTTGCAGTACTTCGCCGAGCCGTATTTCGCCTCCATTCCGGCCAGCAGCGTGGCCAGTTCAGCGCGCTTCGCGGGGTCGTCCGGTGCCGGCGCGGACACGCCCAGCCGCAACAAGTCGATGGCACGGCGCGATGCAGCGCTCATCGGCTTGCCGTCGAACTGCTTCGACTCCTCGACGGCCTTGCTGAAGGCGGCCAGGAAGCGCTCATTGGCACGGGCGGTCAACAGCTGTGTGTCGACCGTGATGTACGTCGCCTGTGTCCAGCCAGCTGCATTCAGCTCGAGGCCGATGTCCGCGAACTCCTTGTTGAGTCGCGCGACGAACTCGTCGGCGGTCTCGGCCGAGGCGACGCCGAGCGGCGCGAGCGTGCAGAGCGCGATTGCGACACCCGCAGAAATGCGGCTGCGCAGCTGGCAGGGCAGGGAACGCGGGGCGATGCCGCCGGTGCGGGTCGAGGTCATTGCGGTCTCCGGGAATCCTGGGTTCAATCGAGTCCGACCTTCGTTTCGACGCGGTAGCTGAAGAGGTCGGAGTTGTAGCGGGCCACGAGGTGATCCTGCAGCTGACCCTGCGCGTCGTAGGAAAAGCGGACGAGCTTGAGCAGCGGCTTGCCGCTCGGGACGTCGAGAGCGCGCGCAACGTCTGGCGCCGCGCCTTCCGCGCTGAGGAAGCGCTCCATGCGCGCAATCTTGAGCCCGTAGCGTTCAAACAGCGTCAGCCGGCTGGCGCCCTCGAATTCTTTCTTCGGCATCGTCGCCGAGAACTTGGGTGTCCACGAGACGTAGTGCGCGAACGGCTGGCCACTGGCACTGCGCACCCGCACGAGCTGGCACACCCGGATGCCTGCGCCGAGTCCGAATGCCGTCTGCAGGTCCGGTGGCGGCACCGCCATGCGCTTGAACAGGACCGTGAGCGTCGTACCGCGGCCGAGGTCGCCAAGGCTTTCCGCGTTGGAGCCGAGCGGCGCGACGATCGGCGCGGGGCGGTCCGCGTGACTGACGAACGTGCCCTTGCCGCGGTGCCGGACCACGAGACCCTTGGCGGCGAGTTCGACGAGCGTGCGCCGCGCGGTGATGCGCGAGACGTCGAATCCGTCCGAGAGTTCCTTCTCGGACGGCATGCGCGACTCGTTCGGCAGCACGCCCTTCACGATGGCGTCGTGCAGGACCGTGTACAGCTGGAAATACAGCGGCGAGGGCGAATCGGCGTCGATCAGCTCACGGTCGAGCAGGGCGAGCGCCGCCGCGCCTTCGGTCTGTCTCATGCAGCCGCTCCGCCGTGTGCCATCAGTGCTTGATGTCTTCGGCGCCGTGCATCCACCGCACGAGAGTGCCGGACAGCGTCCAGAGCACGATCGCGAAGAAGAAGAGCGTCCCGGCCAGGCCGCCGAAGATCGACAGCTCGCCGAGCGATTCGGCGTACGAGCCGATGATGCCGGCCAGCCAGTTGGCGACGAAGTTGATGAGGAACCAGACGCCCATCATCAGCGAGGCGAGGCGCAGCGGCGCGAGCTTCGTGACCATCGAGAGCCCGACCGGCGAGATGCAGAGTTCGCCTGTCGTGTGGAAGAAGTAGGCGATCACGAGCCACCACATGCTGGCCTTGGCGTCGCCGCCCTGCGACTCGAGCGCCGCGGCGACCATCGCGAGGAAGCCGATGCCGGTCAGCACGAGGCCCATCGTCATTTTCTTCGGCGTCGCGGGATTGCGGCCGATCTCGCCGAGCTTGCTCCAGGCGACCGAGAACAGCGGCGCCAGCAGCACGATGAAGAGCGGGTTCAGCGACTGGAACCAGCCCGCCGGCACCTCGAACGCACCGATCATGCGGTCGGTCTTCTCCGCGGCGTACAGGTTCATGAGGCCGCCGGCCTGCTCGAACGCGGCCCAGAACAACACGATGAACACGAACAGCATGAAGATCACGCGCAGGCGATCGACTTCGTCCGGCGTGAGCGGCTTTTTCTCACCGCCCGCGAGCGCGGCAGCCCGGCGCGCGGCCGGCACCACGCCGATCTCGCCCAGGTACTTGCGCGCCAGCAGCAGCTGGATGATGACGGACAGGATCATGCCGACGCCGGCGGCGAAGTAGCCGTACGCCCAACCCCTGGCCGGGTCTTCGCCGAGCGTCGAGCAGATGAGCGGCGCCAGGAACGCGCCTGCGTTGATCCCCATGTAGAAGATCGTGAACGCGCCGTCGCGACGTGCATCGCCTTCGGGGTACAGGTCGCCGACCATCGTCGAGATGTTCGGCTTGAAGAAGCCGTTGCCGAGGACGAGCAGGATCAGTCCGATGTAGAAAAGCTGCAGGTTGCCCGGAATCGCGGCCGCCAGCGTGAACTGGCCCGCGGCCATCACCAGGCCGCCGATGATCACTGACTTGCGCTGGCCGAGGTAGTTGTCGGCGAGCCAGCCGCCGATCAGCGGAGTGAAGTAGACGAAGCCGGTGAAGAGACCGTACAGCTTGAGTGCTTCGGCCTGCGTCCAGCCGAAACCGGGGTTCGCCGTCTCGACGCCTGCCACGAGCGACAGCACCAGCAGCGCGCGCATGCCGTAGTAGCTGAAGCGTTCCCACATCTCCGTCGCGAAGAGCAGGAACAGTCCTTTCGGGTGGCCGAGCCAGGTGCCGGCGGGCACGCCGGGTACTGCGGTGCTGGACATTATTTTTCGCTATTCCAATGGGTTGCGCCAGCAGGCGCGAGGCTGCAGAGTCTGGTGGATGTTGCGGTGCGAGAGCAAGCCGCCCGGAAATGGGGGACGTGCACCTATTTCCTGTCAGGAAATAGGTGCGCCCCTACTTCCGGTGCACGTCCCCTGTTTCCTACCGGATGCCACCAGCCAGCCGCTGCACGCGGCTGGCGATCAGAAGCAGCGTGGCGCCCGCGACCAGCGCGACGAGTGCAATCTTCAGGTACTGGCCGGGCATCGACGCGACGTCCTGTGCATCGAACCCACCTGCGACGAGACCGGCGAGCAACAGGCCGAGCGACGTCGCCAGGAACCACAGTCCCATCATCTGGCCGACCAGGCGAGGCGGTGCGAGCTTCGTGACCGAACTGAGACCCACGGGGCTCAGGCACAGCTCGCCGAAGCAATGCAGCAGGTAGGCCAGCAGCAGCCATTGTGGACCCGCGAGCCGGCCGCTCGCGACCACCGTGGCCGCACCAAACATCACCAGGAATCCCAGGCCGAGCAGCAGGAGCCCAAGTGCGAACTTCGCGGGGGCCGAGGGGTCGAGGTTGCGCCGGCCAAGGTAGATCCAGAGTGCCGAGAACGCCGGCGCGAACAGCAGGATGTAGAGTGCACTCGGCGCCTGGAACCAGCCCGCGGGAATCTCGAAGCCGCCGACCATGCGATCGGTGAACCGTTCCGCGAACAGGTTCAACGAGGACCCTGCCTGTTCGTAGCCGGCCCAGAACAGCGCGGAAGACACGAAGAGCGCGAGCACGACCAGCACGCGGCGGCGCTCGGTGCGGTCGAGACCCGCGAACATGAGCAGGTAGCAGAAATACCCCACGGTCACGACGAGGATCGCAACGGCGGTCCAGCGTGCGACCTGTGTCGGGTCGAGCGTGATGATGCCGGCTGCAATCAGCGCCGTGACGACAGCGATGCCACCCAGCACGGCCACGACTCCGCGCCACTGCCGTTGGTCGGCGGCGAGCAGGGCGGGATGCGTGGGACGCGCACGTTTTCCAGCGTTCCCCAAGTGATGACGCGTCAGCTGGAACTGCGCCAGCCCCAGCGCCATCGCGACGGCGGCACCCGCAAATCCCGCGCGCCAACCGTATTGCTGGGCGAGCCAGGGCGTTGCCAGAGAACCGATCAATGCGCCGACGTTGATGCCCAGGTAAAAGAGCGTAAACCCTGCGTCACGCGCGGCGCCGCCTTCCGGATACAGCTGTGCAACCATCGCGCTGATGTTCGGCTTCAGCAGCCCGACGCCGAGCACGACCACCAGGCAACCCGTATAGAAGAGCGTGGGACCCGCCGGAATGGCCAGCAGCGTGTTGCCGACGAGAATCAGCATGGCTCCCCACACCACAGCACGCTGGGCACCGAGCAGGCGGTCGGCGAGCCAGCCGCCGGGCAGGGCCATCAGGTACGTCGCCGTGGTGTAGAGGCCGTAGATCGCAGTCGCCTTGCGATCGTCGAGCCCGAAACCGCCGGTCGCGATGGCGTCGACCAGGAACAGGATCAGGATTCCGCGCATCCCGTAATAGGTGAAGCGCTCCCACATCTCCGTCATGAAGAGCGTGGCGAGTCCCCGCGGATGCCCAAACCAGTGATCCCGAATGGCGAGTCCCCCTTGCGGAAACAGGTGGGAAATAGGTGGAAATAGGTGGGAAAGAAATAGGTGAGCGTCCCCTATTTCCGTCCGGATCACTGCTTGTACACGGTTCCCTGCTTCATGACGAACTCGACGGCATCCAGCGCGTGAATGTCCGCGAGAGGGTCGCGCGTCACGGCGACGATGTCGGCCGAGTAGCCCGGGGCGATCTGCCCGGCCTCGGCTTCGATTCCGAGTGCCTCGGCGCCGACCTTCGTCGCTGCCTGGATCGCCTGCATCGGTGTCATCCCGTACTGCACCATGTACGCGAGCTGCTTCGGCGCGTCCTTGTGCGGATGCACACCGGTGTCGGTCCCCATCGTGAGCTTGATGCCCATCTGCACGGCCCTCCTGAAGTTATCGCGCTGCGCCTGCGCCACTTCACGGTCCTTGCGCAGGAACTCCTCCAGCTCACCGCGCCTGGGGCCTTCGGACTGCGTGTACTCGGTATTGAAAATGTCCATCGACAGGAACGCGCCGGTCTTCTTCGCGAGGTCGAGGCCCTCCTGATCGATCAGGCTCGCGTGCTCGATCGTGTCGACGCCGGCCTTGAGCGCGACCTTGATGCCATTGGCGCCGTGCGCATGCACCGCGACCTTGCGGCCGTGCATGTGGGCTTCGTCGACGATGGCGGCGACTTCCTCCGGCGTGTACTGCTGCGCGCCGACGCGCGTGCCCTTGGAGAACACGCCGCCGGTGCCGCAGTACTTGATCACGTCCGCGCCGTACTTGACGTTCTTGCGCACCATCGCGCGCACCGCGTCGACGCCGTCGGCTACGCCCTCACCGCGGTCGTTGTATTCGGGCGCGAGCATGTTGCTGTCGCAATGGCCGCCCGTGATGCCCAGCGCCGGGCCCGACGCGAGGATGCGGGGTCCGATCACGTCGCCGGCGTTGATGGCATCGCGCAGCGCGACGTCCGAGTAACCGCCGGCGCCGACGTTGCGGATCGTCGTCACGCCGGACAGCAGCGTCTCGCGACCGAAGCGCGCACCCATCAGCGCTTCGCGCGGCACGGAGATGCCGTACCCGTAATACGGCGGCAGGGTCGGATCGCCCGTGACGTGCGTGTGCGTGTCAATCAGGCCAGGCAGCACCGTTTTGCTCGAGAGGTCGATGACCGTGGCACCCGGCGGTACCGCCGTCGTCCCCGCGGCCCCGACTGCGCTGATCCTGCCGCCCTGCACGATGATCACCTGGTCGTTGCTCACCCGGCCGGTCACCACGTCGATGAGCTTGCCGGCCTTGATGACCGTGACGGGTTCGGGGGCCGCAGTAGTCGACACATCGGCGGCAAAGACGGTCGGGATCGCACACGCCGCGAAGACAGCGAACACACGGCGGACGGACAGGCACGGGATCAGGGGCATGCAGGACTCCAGTCTCAGGACGATTGATGGTTGGCGGCGACGAAGCTCAGCGGACGTTGCCCATGAGCCGCGCGAGCGGGCGGCTGATGAGCAGCAGGAACACGCCGATGCCGCAGGCGTAGAGCACGATGCCCATGAATCGATCGGGCATCGCGGCGAGGTTGTTGGCGTCGAAGCCGCCGGCGATGAGGCCGGCCATGAGCTTGCCGAGCGAGCTGCCGAGGAACCAGACGCCCATCATCTGGCCGACGAGCCTTGCAGGCGCGAGCTTGGTCACGGTCGAGAGGCCGACGGGACTCACGCAGAGCTCGCCGAACACGGTGAGCAGGTAGGTGAGGATCAGCAGGTAGGCCGGGGCGTTGGCGCCACCGGCAACGATGTTGGCCGCGGAAACCATGAACAGGAAGCCGAGTCCCATCAGCAGCAGGCCGAACGCGAACTTGAGCGGCGCAGCAGGATCCATCTGGCGTCGCGCGAGCTGCACCCACAGCGCCGAGAAGACCGGCGCGAACAGGATGACGAACGCCGGCTGCACCGACTGGAACCAGCCCGCCGGAATTTCGAAGCCACCGACCATGCGATCGATGTAGCGTTTGGCGAAGAGGTTGAGCGACGAGCCCGCCTGCTCGTACCCGGACCAGAACGAAGCGACCCCCAGGAACATCACGAGCACGACGACCATGCGCTTGCGTTCGACCGGGTCGAGCCCCGCGCCGAAGAACAGGTACACGAAGTACAGGGCGGCCATGCCGACCAGAACGTAGGCGGCGCTCTTTGCGAGTCGCGCCGGGTCGAGGTGCACGGTCCCGGAGAACAGCAGGGCCGCAACCGCGGCGAACACCGCAAGTGCGATCCAGAGCCGGCGCCAATCGGTTGCGAGTCCTGCGCCGCCGTCGTTGCGGTTCGGGTGCGCGCCGGCGCCGTTGAACAGCCGGCGTGACAGCCAGAATTGCAGCAGTCCAAACGGCAGGCCGATCGCCGCCGCGAGAAAACCGATGCGCCAGCCGTAACGCTGCGCCAGCCAGCCCGCGATCAACGGGCCAATGAACGCGCCGAGGTTGATCCCCATGTAGAAGATCGTGAATCCTGCGTCACGCCGGCCGCCGCCTTCGGGATAGAGGTCGGCGACGAGCGTGGAAACGTTCGGTTTCAGCAGGCCGACGCCGAGGATGATCACCACCAGCCCGCCGAAGAAGAGCTGCTTCGGGCCGGGGATCGTCAGCATCAGGGTGCCGAGCGTCATCAGCGTGCCGCCGACCATGACCGCGCGTTGCGCGCCGATCAGCCGGTCGGCGATCCAGCCGCCCGGCAGCGCGGCCATGAACACGGCTGCCGTGTAGAGACCATAAATCGCAGTCGCGGTCTTGTCGTCGAAGCCATAGCCGCCGCTCTCGACCGCATCGACCAGGAACAGCACGAGCAGGGCGCGCATGCCGTAGAACGTGAAGCGCTCCCACATCTCCGTGAAGAAGAGCGTCGACAGCGCGCGTGGATGTCCCCCCAGCACCCGGTGCCTCAGCTTTCGGTCGCGGTCGCCGGCGAGGCCCGGCTTTTCTGGATCATGCGTGCGAACAGGAGGCCCAGTTCATACAGCAGGTACATCGGCACGGCCATGAAGCTCTGCGACACCGCGTCCGGCGGCGTCAGGAACGCCGCGATGATGAAGATGCCGAGGATGACGTAGCCACGGTTGCGCGTCAGCACGTCGAGCTTGACGAGTCCCGTCGCCACCAGCAGTACCACGGCCACCGGCATTTCGAACGCAATGCCGAAAGCCATGAACAGCAGCAGCACGAAGTCCAGGTAGCTCGCGATGTCCGTCATCATCTTCACGCCCGTCGGCGTGGTCGACGCGAGGAACTGGAACATCAGCGGGAAGACGACGTAGTAGGCGAACGCGATGCCCACGTAGAACAGCACGATGCTCGAGACGAACAGGGGCAGCGCGAAACGCCGCTCGCGCTTGTAGAGCCCCGGCGCGACGAAGCCCCAGATCTGGAACAGGATGTAGGGCATCGCCAGGAAGATCGCGCCCATCAGCGAGAGCTTGAGCGGCGCCATGAATGGCGACACCACGCTCGTCGCGATCAGCGAAGTGCCGGCCGGCAGCTTGTCGATCAACGGTCGCGCGACCAGCGTGAACAGCTCGTTCTGGAAGAACGCGAGCGGCACGAAGCAGACGACGACGGCGATGACCGAGCGCAGCAACCTGTCTCGCAGCTCGAGGAGGTGCGAGACGAGCGTGCCTTCGGCCAGCGGCTCTCCCTCACCCGGGCTTTGGCTCATCAGCGATCGTCTCGGCCGGTGAGGAGTGGGTGTCTGGCGTGGCCGCAGCAAGCTGGGCCGGCGCGGCGCGGGAGTCGTCGCTCGACGTGCCGGACGACGTATCCGGTGACGTATCGGGTGAGGTATCTGGCACCGTGTTCGGTGCCGGCGTAGTTACCGGGGCGTGAATCGTGTTCGACTGCGCCGCCGCCGGCTTGGTGTCTGCAAGCGGATCGAACTGCGTCTCCTGTTCGAGCTGGTTGCGGAGCTGGCGCGCCATCGATCGTGCCCGGCCTGCCCACCGACCGATGTCGGCAGCGAGCTTCGGCAACCGCGCCGGCCCGAGCACGAGCAGCGCAATGCCGAAGATCAGGATGATCTCGGTGAAGCCGACCTCGAACATGCGGCTGGATCAGCCTGCTTTGCCGTCCGTCTTGGACGTGGACGAGGTGGGCTCCTGGAAGCTGGCGTCCTTGGGGCCGCTGCCCGTCAGGTCCGAGAGCTGCTTGTTCTGCTCGTCCTCGCCCTCGTTCATGGCCTTCTTGAAGCCGCGCACGGCCCCGCCGAGGTCCGAGCCGATGTTCTTCAGCTTCTTGGCCCCGAACAGGACGAGCGCAATCGCCAGGATGATGAGCAGTTCGCGAAAACCGATACCCATGGAGTTCTCCGGGGCCCGCAAAAACGGGGGCCGCCATCATACGACAATCGCTATCGGGACTCGTTTGCCGCGCCTGCGGAAAACCGCAACCAGAACGTGACGGGGCCATCGTTCACGAGCGAGACCTTCATGTCGGCGCCAAAGCGGCCCGTGGCAACCCTGCCGGGCAATGCATCACGGGCGTATTCGACGACCCGCTCGAACAGTTGTCGGCCGAGTTCCGGCGGCGCGGCGGCTGTGAAGCTCGGGCGCAGCCCTTTGCGGGTGTCTGCCGCGAGCGTGAACTGGGAAACCAGCAGCAGTCCCCCACCGGTATCGGCGAGGCTCAGGTTCATGCGCCCGGCGTCGTCACCGAAGACGCGGTAGCCCACTGCCCGGTCGACCAGGCGTCGCGCGGTCGCATCGTCGTCACCGGGCTCGACGGCGACGAATGCCAGCAAGCCAGGACCTATTTCGCCCACTACGTCCGAACCTACTCGAACATTCGCCTCCAACACCCGTTGGATTAGCAATATCATTGCGTTACTTCAGCAAGCATATCCCACTTTATTAAAAATCGATCAGACAATGATTAAACACTCGCAGGAATTTGCAGAAGTGGGAAAATATGACAATAAATAGTCTGAAACTGCAAAAATATGATCGGCAAAATTATTGAATACCGAGTTCCATGGCTTTCTCCAGCGCATCCTGCGCTTCCGGGTTCCTGCCGCGGGCCTGCAACGAGTCGGCTATCAGCTGCCAGGCAGCCGATTGTGTGCGGCTGTCGCCCACCGCCATCGACAGCGCCTTGCGGCCCATCGACTCCGCCTGCGTGTAGTTGCGCTGGTCCATCCGCAGCCGGCCCAGCTCGATCCAGAGCAGCGGATTGCTGGGCTCGATGCGCAGCGCACGGTCGAGCGAACCGGCCGCGCCGGGCAGGTCGCCTTTCCTGCGCTGGGACTGCGCTTGCGAGACCAGCGCATTGCTGGCCGGGCTGAGGGTGGCTGGCGCTACCCTCGGGCGCTCGCGAGGCACCGGTATCGACGGTGCCGGACCCTGGATCACGGGTTCCTCGGGCATGGTCGAAGTGACCGTGGGCGGCACGGAGATCACGGGCCCGCTGCCGCCCTGGGTCCCGGGCCTGGTCGAAGCCGGCGACTGCTTATTGAAGGGTTGCAGCGAGCAGCCCGCGGCTGCAAGCAAGGCGACGGCGACGAACGTTCGCGACAGCGGGAGCATTGAAATACCTCAGCCGCGATTGTCCGGCCCCCGCGCGGACCAGATCAAGGACGATTGCTGCTGTACGGTGCTGCATCAGCCGGCATAGTGACGCCTTCCACGTTCGGAGCGCTCCGCAGCAGGGGCTGCATCAGCGCGGCTTCCTCGGACGTGGTGCTTGGCGGGCAGGCGGGGTTCGGGTTCAGCACCGCCCCCAGTTCGAACGGCATTCTTACGGCCGAGCCGGAACAATACGGCGACGTCTCCAGCCCCGAGTAGAACTCGATCCAGCGATCCTCGACTGCTTCGGGCATCAGCGGGTCGAACGAGGTCGTCGAGATCGAGCCCATCAGGCGTGTCCACGCCTGCAATGCGCCGGTCGTCCCGGTGAGACCGGTGGTTGCGTTGTCGTCGTGACCCATCCACACCACGATCACGTGACCGCCCGAAAAGCCTGCGAACCAGCTGTCGCGGTAGTCGTTTGACGTTCCGGTCTTGCCCGCGACGACCAGGTCCGGCGGCAGCCCCTTCCTGGCCGGCCGTGCCGTGCCGCGCTCGAAAACCTCGATCAGCATTCGATTGAGCGTGTACACCACTTCCGCCGGCGCCGCCTCGGCGACCTCGAGCTCCGGCGCCTTGAGCGCCTTGCCCTGTTCGTCGATCACCGCGCGCACGGCCCGCAAAGGCGAGCGGAAGCCGCCGTTCGCCAGCGTGTTGTACATCTGCGCGACTTCGACCGGATTCAGCTGCGCCGTGCCGAGCAGGATCGACGCGTACTTCGGCGGCGCCTCGTCGAGCCCGAGCTGCACGTAGGTCTTCACGACCGGCCCGAGACCCACGTCCAGCCCCAGGTTCACGGTCGCGAGGTTGTACGACTGCGTGAGTCCGCGCAGGAGCGTGACCGGTCCGTGGACTTTCTTGTCGTAATTGTTGGGCTTCCAGACGTCGCCGCTTTCGAGCTCGTACTCGATCGGCTCGTCCATCACGACCGACGCCGGCGTGTACCGGCCCGACTGCAACGCGGCCAGGTAGACCATCGGCTTGGCCAGCGAACCGATCGGCCGCTTCATGTCGAGCGCGCGGTTGAAGCCGTCGAACGACGCGCGACGCCCGCCGACCACCGCGACGACTTCACCGGTCTGCGGTGTCGTCACGACCATGGCGCCTTCGAGACCGTGAGCTGCCTTGCGGCCGCCCTCGTCCTGGCGGGCAAGCTCATCGCTCAGCGCGATCTCGGCTTTCTCCTGCAGCAGGGGATCGAGCGTGCTGAAGACGGTGAGTCCGGTTTCGGTGAGCGCCTGTTCCTGGTAGTCCTCGCGCAGCCGGCGCCGCACGAGGTCGAGGAAGGCCGGGAAGTAATTGGCGGAGCGGCCCGCATTGTCGGTGATGCCGAGCGGCGCCTTCATGGCGCGCTCGGCTTCTTCGGGTTTGACGACGCCCTGCTCGGCGAGCACCTTCAGCACCAGGTTGCGGCGCTCGCGCGCCCGCTCCGGCTGGCGCCGCGGATCGTAGTAAGACGGCCCGCGTACGATCGCCACCATCAGCGCGACTTCGGGCAGGTTCAGCTCGGCGAGCGGCTTGCCGAAATAGAACTGGCTGGCGAGGCCGAAGCCGTGCACCGCGCGACGGCCGTCCTGGCCGAGGTAAATCTCGTTGATGTAGGCGTTCATGATGTCCGCCTTCTCGAACCGGGACTCGAGGATGATCGCCATGATCGCCTCCTCGCCCTTGCGCCGCAGCGTGCGCCGGCTGTCGAGGAAATAGCTCTTCACGAGCTGCTGCGTCAGCGTGCTGCCGCCCTGCTCGACCTGCCCGGCTCGGACGTTGACGAACAACGCGCGCAGGATCGCGAGCGGATTCACGCCGTGGTGCGATTCGAATTTGCGGTCTTCGACGGCCTTCAGCGCTTCGCGCAGCAACGGCGGGACTTCGGCCGGCGAGACGATGATCCGGTCCTCGCCGTGAATCGGGAAGATGCTGCCGATCAACAGCGGATCGAGGCGGAACACGGGTACGTCGCCGCCGTTCGGATCGGCGAGCGCCGAAATCGTCTCGCCATCGAAGCCGACGTGCAGTTTCTGTGCGGATTGCGTCTCGTCGGAGAAGCGGAACTCGCGAACGTAAACGTCGACCGAGTCCCCCTTGCGCCGGAACGTGCCGGGACGGTCCACCGGGGTCCGCGGGATGTAACCGAGGCGCTCGAGCTCCTGGGCGAAGCGCGCCGACGAGAGACTCTGCCCGGCATAAAGTTCGAGAGGTTGGGCGTATACGCGCGCGGGCAGGGTCCAGCGGCGGCCTTCGAACTGCTGCGTGACGCGCCTATCGAGCACGGCGACGAGGATGATCGCGGCGAGCAACGCCAGCAGAGCGATGATGGCGAAGCCGCGCTGCAGCTTCTGCCGTGACTTGGAACTCAGTTTCCTGCGCTTGGCCATCGATCCCCGCTCACTTGCGCCAGAACGTCGGTGTCAACAGCACCAGCACCGAAAAGATTTCCAGGCGCCCGAGCAGCATCGCCAGCGAGCAGACCCACGTCTGGAAGTCCGTGAGCCCCTGGTAATTGCTCGCCGGGCCGACGGTGCCGAGGCCCGGTCCCGCGTTGTTGATCGTCGCGATGATCGCCGTGAACGCGCTGATGAAGTCCATGCCGCTTGCGAGCAGCAGGAACGTGAGCGTGACCACGGTGCCGAAGTAAAGCACGACGAACGCCAGCACGGCGAACACGACGTGGTTGGCGACCACCTGGTTGCGGATCTTGACCGGCGTCACGGCTTGCGGGTGCACGAGCAGGAACAGCTCGCGCGCAGCCTGCTGGACGAGCACCAGCGTGCGGAACATCTTGATTCCGCCGCCGGTCGAGCCTGTGTTGCAGGTATAGCAGGAGAGCATCACGATGATCATCGGCGCGAAAACCGGCCAGGCCGCGTAGTCCTGCGTCACGAAGCCACAGGTCGTCGCGAACGCGACCAGGTTAAACGCGACGTGCCGCAAGGCGGTCAGGAAATCCGGGTACACCTGGTGGGCCCATACGTACAGCGTCACGCCCATGATCCCCACGGCCACGAGCCGCAGCATTGCGCGGGCCTCGACGTCACGGAGGTAAGTACGCAGGCTCTTCTGTTGCCAGGCGATGAAATGCCGGGAAAAGTTCACTGCCGCCAGCAGCATGAATCCGATCAGGACTGCTTCAATCGCGACGGAGTCGAAGTGACCGATGCTTGCGTCGTAGTTCGAGAATCCGCCGAGCGCAACGGTCGAAAACCCGTGAAACACGGCATCGTACCATCCCATGCCCGCCAGCCGGAGTGCCGCCACGCAGGATACTGTGATCAGCACGTAGACGACCCAAAGTGCCTTGGCCGTCTGCGTGATGCGCGGCGTCAGCTTCTCGTTCTTGACCGCGCCGGGCGTCTCGGCCTTGTAGAGCTGCATGCCGCCGACACCCAGCAGCGGCAGGATCGCCACGGCCAGCACGATGATGCCCATGCCGCCGTACCAGTGCAGCGTCGCGCGCCACATGTTGAGAGACGGGGCCATGGAATCGAGGCCCGTCAGCACGGTCGCGCCCGTGGTGCTGAGCCCGGACATCGTTTCGAAGAATGCGTCGGTGAACGTGAGTCCCGGCAGCGCGATCAGCAGCGGTACCGTCGCGATGGCCGACATGAACACCCACGCCAGCGAAACGAGCAGAAAACCGTCGCGCGAGCGCAGTTCGCGCTTGTGTCGCCGGGTCGCCCCGACCATCGCTGCACCCACCGCCACGCAGATCACCGCGGCGTAGACGAAATCGATCAGGATGCCGTCGCGATAGATCAGCGACGTGACCATCGGCAGGAGGTAAGTGACGCTGAACAGCATCAGCATCGACCCGAGGACGTTGATGACGGCAAGCATCAGGGCGACTGCGTAGCGCGATCCAGCTCAGGTCTGGAACAGGCGCTCGACCTGCTCCACGTGCCGCTTGTCCGAGAGGAAGAGGATCACGTGGTCGCCGTTCTCGATCACGGTGTCGTGGTGCGCCATGATCACCTGCTCGCCGCGCACGATGGTTACGATCTTCACGCCTTCGGGAAGCTTGATGTCTTCGATACGGCGGCCGACGACCTTGCCGCCGCGCAGGCCGTGCGCGATGGTTTCCATGGCTTCAGCCGCACCCTGGCGCAGCGAGTGAACCTGCACCACGTCGCCGCGCCGCACGTACGCCAGCAGCGAACCGATGGTCACGGTCTGCGGCGAAATGGCGACGTCGATCTCGCCCATTGCCGTGAGATCGGCGTAGGCCGGACGGCTGATCAGCGCCATGACGCGTCGCGCGCCGAGGCGCTTGGCCAGCATGGCGGAAAGAATGTTGGCTTCTTCGGAATTGGTGAGCGAGCAGAAAACGTCTACGCTGTCGATATTCTCCTCGACCAGCAATTCCTCGTCCGCCGCGTCGCCCACCAGCACGATCGAGTTGTTCAATTGCTCCGAGATCTTGCGCGCGCGCTTCGAGTCGCGCTCGATCACCTTGACCTGGTTCTCCTCGTCGAGCGTCTGCGCGAGCCGGAAACCGATGTTGCCGCCGCCCGCGATGACGACGCGCTTCACCGGGTCTTCGAGCTTCTGCATTTCCTTCATGACGGCGCGGATGTCCTGCGTGGCCGCGACGAAGAAGACCTCGTCGCCGTCCTCGATCACGGTGTCGCCTTCGGGCTCGATGCTCTCGTTCTTGCGGTACATGGCCGCCACGCGCGCTTCGCTGTTGCGCATGTGGCCCTTGAGTTCGCGGATCGGGCGCCCGACCAGCGCGCCGCCCTTGAGCGCCTTGATGCCGACGAGCCGGACCTTGCCGTCCGCGAAGTTCACGACCTGCAGCGCGCCCGGGTAACGGATGAGTCGCTCGATGTACGCAGTGACCGCTTCTTCGGGACTCAGGTACATGTCGATTGCGAATCCGGGCAACGCCGTCGCCGCTTCGGGGGGGTCGGTCGAAACGAACAGGCTCGGGTGCTTCGTGTAATCGCGCGAGCGGATGCGGGCGATCTTGGTTTTCGTGCCGAAGAGGGTCCACGCCACGTGGCACGCGACCATGTTGGTCTCGTCGCTGTTCGTGAGGGCGACGATCATGTCGGCATCGCGTGCGCCGGCGGTCTGGAGCGTGCGCGGACTCGCCGCGTTGCCCTGCACCGTGCGGATGTCGATGCGGTCCTGGAGGTCGCGCAGCAACACTTCGTCGGTGTCGACGACGGTGACGTCGTTGGCCTCTTCGCGGGCCAGGTGGTAAGCCGCTGTCCGGCCGACCTGGCCGGCCCCGAGGATGATGATTTTCAAGCTTCTTGACCTGTGGGGCAGCGCGACATTCTAGCGCGACTCAGAGCGTCGTCAGGTTGGCGTACCCCAGCATCAGCCACTTGGTGCCCTGGCGCTCGAAATTCACCTGCACCCGGGCGTTGGCGCCCTGGCCTTCGAGGCTCAGGACCACCCCGTCCCCGAACTTGGCATGGCGGACCCGCTGGCCGAGCTTGAACGCCCCCGGGGGAGTCTCGTCCTGGAACCGCCGTCCACTCATGGAAAGATTGCTGCCGGCGGGGCGGCCCGCCTGCTGCAGGGTGGTGCGCGACTGCGGCGAATAGACCGGCCGGGACACCTGCACCTTCGGGCGCACTTCCTCCACCAGGGCCAGCGGAATTTCGGCGATGAACCGGGACGGGGCCCCGAAGTTGTCGACGCCGTGCATGCGGCGCTGTTCGGCGTAGGTGACGTACAGCTGGCGCATGGCGCGCGTGCAGCCCACGTAGCAGAGGCGGCGCTCTTCCTCGAGCCCGTGCACGTCCATGATCGAGCGCTGGTGCGGGAAGAGGCCGTCTTCCAGTCCGCACAGGAACACGACCGGGAACTCGAGACCCTTGGCCGAGTGCAGCGTCATCATCTGCACGCAGTCTTCCCAGGCCTCGGCCTGGCCTTCGCCGGACTCGAGCACGGCGTGGGACAGGAACGCCATCAGCGGGGGCATGTCCGCGTCCTCGGGCTCGAAGCCGCGCGCGGCGCTCACGAGTTCCTCGAGGTTCTCCAGCCGGGCTTCGCCCTTGTCGGCCTTGTCCTTCTGGTAGTGCGCGACCAGGCCGCTCGCCTGGATCACGTGGTCGACCTGCTCGTGCAGCGGCAGGCCCTGCGTTTCGGCGTCGAGCTTCTCGACCAGCGCCAGGAACGCCTGCAGGCACGAGACTGCCTTGGCTCCGAGATCCTCGTTGCATTCGAACGCCGACTGCCACATCGACTTCACGTGCTCACGGGAGTGGGCCCGCAGCACTTCGAGCGTGCGCGCGCCGATGCCGCGCGTCGGCAGGTTCACGACGCGCTCGAACGACGCGTCGTCGTCACGGTTCGATATCAGGCGCAGGTACGCCAGCGCGTCCTTGATCTCCTGGCGCTCGAAGAACCGCAGGCCGCCGTAGACGCGGTACGGGATGCGCGCGGCGAGCAGGTATTCTTCGAACACCCGCGACTGCGCGTTCGAGCGGTAGAGGATGGCGTTGTCGGCGCGCTTGCCGCCGCGAGCGATCCACTCGCGGATCTTGGCCGTTACGAACTCGGCCTCGTCGCGCTCGTTGTACGCGCGGAAGAGGCGCAGCGGCGCGCCCTTGCCTTCGCTGGTCCAGAGCTTCTTGCCGATGCGGCCGCTGTTGTTGCCGATGATGGCGTTGGCGGCATCGAGGATGTTGCCGGTCGAGCGGTAGTTCTGCTCGAGCCGGAACAGCTGCACGTCGTGGAAATCCTTGCGGTACTGCTGCAGGTTCTCGACCCGCGCGCCGCGCCAGCGGTAGATCGACTGGTCGTCGTCGCCCACCACGTACGGGACGCTGGTCGAGCCCACCAGTGCCTTCATCCAGTTGTACTGGATGGTGTTGGTGTCCTGGAACTCGTCGACCAGCACGTGCCTGAAGCGCGCGCGGTAGTGCTCGCCCAGGCCCGGCGCCTCGCGCAGGATCTCGTAGCAGCGCAGCAGCAGCTCGGCGAAATCGACGACGCCGTTGCGACGGCAGGCGTCCTCGTACGCTTCGTACAGCTTGATCAGCTGGCGCCGCGTCGGGTCGCCGTCGTCCTTCAGGTGCTTCGGCCGCAGGCCTTCGTCCTTCTGCGCGTTGATGAACCACGCCACTTCGCGCGGCACCCAGCGCGTGTCGTCGAGGCCGAGGCCCTTGATGATCTTCTTGACCAGGCGCTGCTGGTCTTCGCCGTCGAGGATCTGGAACCCCTGCGGCAACCCGGCCTCGCGCCAGTGCAGGCGCAGCAGCCGGTGGCAGATGCCGTGGAAGGTGCCGATCCAGAGCGGCGCGGAAGGCAGGCCGAGCTGCGTCTCGATGCGATGGCGCATCTCGGCCGCGGCCTTGTTGGTGAACGTCACGGCGAGGATGCCGTGCGGCGACACGCCTTCGACCTGCACCAGCCATTCGACGCGGTGGGTCAGCACGCGCGTCTTGCCGCTGCCGGCGCCGGCCAGCACGAGGGTCGGCAGCAGCGGGGCACTCACGGCCTGCCGCTGCGCGTCGTTCAGCGGCGCAAGAATGTGGGAAACGTCCATCGGAGGGTGCGGGATTCTACAGGACTCGTCTGCAGCTCGCGTAGAGTAACGGGCCTGCCGAATCCAGGAAGGTCAGGAAGGGCGGGAAGGACAGGAAGGAGAGGAAGTAGAGGAAGGACAGGAAGTAGAGGAAGTTCAACCATGCGTTTCATCAAGCTCCAGGCCGATCGTCTCGTCTCGCTCCTTGCTGCAGTCATCGCGACGGGAGTCCTGGCGGTTGCGCCGGCTGGCGCGGCCGATGTTCCCAGCGGTGACGCCGCCTGGGACGCGGGCGTCGCGCGATTCATCGAGGGCCATTTCGCCGCGAATCCAGTCACCGCCGTGTATGCGGGCCGCCACGAATTCGACGGCAAGCTGCCGGACCTCAGTGACGCCGCCTTGCGCGGCGACGTCGCCCGGATCGAGGCCGAACGCGCGCGCCTCCTTGCTGTCGATGCCAGCCAGTTGAGCGAATCCCGCCAGCGCGAGCGTGCCTATCTGCTCGCCGCGCTCGACGTCGACCTGTTCTGGAAAAAAGAGGCCGACTGGCCGCGGCGCAATCCTGCGTTCTACCTGGGTCTGCTCGATCCGGAGATCTACCTGAGCAAGCCCTATGCGTCGCTCGAGAGCCGCATGCGAGCCTACATCGCCTATGCCCGCGAAATTCCTCACGTGGCAGGGCAGATCCGCGCGAACCTGCGGACGCCGATGCCGGCGCCGTGGATCGAATACGGCATCAATGTGTTCAGCGGGTTTGCGCAGTTCTACGGCAACGACGTGGCCGCGGTGTTCGCCCGCGTCGAGGATCCTGCGCTGCAGTCGCAGCTGGCTGATGCCAACAGGGCCGCGGCGAAGTCGACACAGGAACTTGCGGACTGGCTCGTCTCGGAACGCAAGAACGCGACCCAGGACTACGCGCTTGGCCCGCAGCTCTTCTCGCGCATGGTCGCGGCGACCGAGCAGGTCAACGTACCGCTCGCTCGCCTGCAGCAGATCGGCCAGGCGGACATGGACCGCAACCTCGCGTCGCTGCGGAAGGTGTGCGACGGCTTCGCGCCCGGCAAGACGCTGCGTGAGTGTGCCGACAAGGCCAATGCCAGCCAGCCGGAAGGCGGTGCCGTGGCGGGCGCCCGTCGCCAGCTGCCGGAGCTGCGCGCATTCGTCGCGGAGAAGGGCATCGTCACGATTCCCGGGCCGGAGCAGGCGCTGGTCGAAACCGCGCCGCCGTACAACGCGCAGAACTTCGCCTACATCAACACCGCCGGGCCGTACGAGAGCGGTGACGTGCCGTCGGTCTACTACATTGCGCCGCCCGATCCGCGCTGGACGCCGCAAGAGCAGGCGCAGTACGTCGGTGGCGAAGGCACGCTGCTGTCGACCTCGGTGCACGAAGTGTGGCCGGGACATTTCCTGCACTTCCTGCACGTCAACCGCAATCCGTCGAAAGTGGCGCAGCTGTTCCAGAGCTATGCCTACACCGAGGGCTAGGCGCACTACGCCGAGGAGATGATGAAGGACGAAGGCCTGCGTGCCGGCAGTCCGGAGTGGGAGATCGGCCAGCTGCTTTCGGCGCTGCGGCGCAATGCGCGCTATCTCTCGGCCATCGGGCTGCACACGCAAGGCATGACCGTGGCGCAATCCGAGCAATTGTTCCGCGATGCGCTGGCCGATCCGGGCAACGCCCGGCAGCAGGCACTGCGCGGCACCTACGATCCGGCGTACCTCAACTACACGCTCGGCAAGCTGATGATCCTGCAGCTGCGCAACGACTGGATGGCCGCGAACCCGAAGGCGTCGTTGCGCGACTTCCACGACGCGTTCCTGTCGTACAGCGGACCGGTGCCGCTGGTGCGCAAGCTGATGCTCGGCAACGATTCGCCGCCGCTCTAGGGGTCAGGGGCGGGGTATCCAGCGCGCGACGATCCAGCCCGCGAGGCACGCGATCAACAGGTCGACCCAGCCATAGGCGGGCGAGGACACGCCGATCTGCAGCATCGTCAGCAGCAGCACGAACAGGACGGTCATGCCGCCGGCTACGTACGGCACGATGCCCGCGCCGGCCAGCAGCCAGCCCAGCGAGAGATAGCTGAACGATTTGTTCGCGAGCAGCGGTGGCGGCGGCACGTTGCGCAGCAGCACTTCGCGCAGTTCCGGCATTCCAGCCGACGGCGGGATCGATCAGTCGAGCAGGATACGGACCGACGTCCACGCGAGCCAGACGCCGAGCAGTACGGCGACGATCGTCGAACGCGAGCCGTCGTCGAGCCGGCTGAAGGGCACCAGCAGTGGCAGCAGCAGCGCAATGGCCGCGATCTCGGCCACCTCGAGCGTGCTTCCCGCCACGAACGTTCGTCCCACCAGCACCGTGGCGATGACGATCAGCAGCACGTCCATCGCGCGCTGCCGGCGCACGAGACTGAAGACGACCTGCGTGACGACGAGCCAGCCGACCAGGAAGCCGGCGAGCGACATCCAGTCGATGTGTGGCGTGAGCAGCGGCCGCACAGCGCTCTTCAACTGGCGCAGGCCCGGATCCGGCACCAGCGGCCAGAGGCGCTCGATCAGCCACAGCACCAGGATCGCCATCGCGACGAACGCCGAGCGGCTGCGGGGCGTACCCTGCGGCGAGACGCGGCTGCCGAGCGCATGGAAGACCGTGCCGAGGACGGCGCCGAGCAGCGACCCGGTCGCGTTGAGCGACAGGTCGCGCAGGCTGGACACGCGGATCGCCACCGAAGCCTGCAGCAGTTCGAGCCCGAGCGAAAGCAGCGCGCCGAGCATCGTGCCCACGACGATCCCGGTGAAGCGGCCCCAGCGGGGCTCGATCACCAGCGCGACGCAGAAGCCGAACGGAACGTACAGCAGCAGGTTGTTGAACATGTCGCCGCGCCCGGCGCGTGCCCAGCTGATCGAGCGCAAGGCCTCGACCAGTGTCGGACCATCGGGGATGAAGCGGAACGGATAAAGCGAGACGTAGACGATCAGGCCGGTGACCACGGCCAGCAGCAGGGGTGCGGCGAAATGCGTGGAGCGGCCAGCCATCGTGCCGTCAGGGACGAATCGGAACGTAGTGGTCGAGCAGCAGCGCGGCGAACAGCAGCATCAGGTAGTTGATCGAAAAACGGAACGCCTGCATGTGGACCTGGTCGGTTGCGTCCGGCCGGCGCATCGCGATCGCGTGGCGAATGAAGAGGCCGCCGAGCACAACGGCCGCGGCCAGGTAGATGAGGCCGCTCATCTGCGTGAGGTACGGCAGCAGCGTCACGAGCACCAGGATGATCGTGTACAGCAGGATGTGCAGCTGCGTGAATTCGACGCCGTAGGCGACCGGCAGCATCGGGATGCCCGCCTTGGCGTAATCCTTGCGGCGCGCGATCGCCAGCGCCCAGAAGTGCGGCGGCGTCCAGGCGAAGATGATCAGGAACAGCAGCAGCGCATGCGGATCGGCGCTGCCGGTGACCGCCGTCCAGCCGAGCACGGGAGGCGCGGCGCCGGCAGCACCGCCGATGACGATGTTCTGCGGCGTCACGTGCTTGAGCCACACGGTGTAGAGCACCGCGTAACCGATCAGCGACAGGAACGTCAGCACGGCCGTCAGCGGATTCACCAGCCACCACAGGATGACCATCGACGCGACGCCGATGATCCCGGCGTACGTCAGCGCCTGCTGCATGGTCACGTGACCCGTCGGGATCGGGCGGTTCATCGTGCGCGCCATCTTCTCGTCGAACTTGCGGTCGACGACGTGGTTGATGGCGGCGGCGCTCGACGCGGCGAGACCGATGCCGAGCGTGCCGTAGACCAGTGCCTGCCAGGGTGGCATGCCGGGCACGGCGAGGAACATTCCGACCACCGCCGTGAACACGATCAACGCGACCACGCGCGGTTTGCCGAGCTCGTAGTAATCGCGCCAGGTCGATTGGCCGGGTACGGTGTCTGTGGCGGAGCTGTACGGCACGAGCGTGGCGGATATCCGGCGGGACGACGATTTTACAGGAGCTTTGCGGGGCCCGTGGCAGCGAGTCTGGGTCCGCTGGCTACGCCTGGAAAAGCAGAATCCGTCGCGTGCGTCAGTAGATTCCCGAGCCCTTCGGCGGGAACAGGAACCGCAGCAGCGCGACCATCGCGAGCACCAGCAGCGCCGCGACCGCGTTGTGCGCCGTGGCGAGCGGCAGCGGGAACGTCTTGATGACCATGATCGGCCCGACGAGCCACTGCGTCACGAGCGCCGCCGCCAGGGCGATGCCGGCGGTGCGCACGCCGGGGGATTGGCCGGTCCGCACGGCCTTCCACGCGACGAAACCGAGGATGAGCGCGGCCACGATGGCGCCGATGCGGTGCGTGAAGTGGATCGCGACGCGGGCCGGGTGGTCGAGCACGCCGCCCTCGTAGTCGATGCCGAGGCCGCGCCAGAGCACGAACGCATCCTTGAAATCCATGGCCGGCCAGTACGAACGCTGGCATGTCGGGAAGTCGGGACAGGCCATGGCCGAGTAATTGGAGCTGACCCACCCGCCGAGCAGGATCTGCACGACCAGCACGACCATGCCGATTGCGGCCCAGCGGCGCAGGCTGTCTTCGGAACTCGACCGTGAACGGCGAGTGGCCTCCAGCGCCATCCACCACAGCAACGCCATCGTCGTCAGGCCGCCGGCGAGGTGCGCGGCAACGATCGCGGGCTTCAACAGCAGCGTCACCGTCCACATGCCGAGCAGCCCCTGGAAGATGACGAGCCCGACGACGGCGATCGGCATGCCGACCGGTTGCATTGCATCCTGCCGATTGCGCCAGGCCAGCGCGGCGATGACCAGGATGACGAAACCCAGTGTCGTCGCGAGATACCGGTGCAGCATTTCCTTGAGCGCTTTCGCGTACTCGACCGGACGCTCGGGGAACGCCGCGTTCGCGGCCGGGTGATTCTCGGCCGCCTGGCCGGCGGTGAGATGACCGTAGCAACCGGGCCAGTCGGGGCAGCCGAGGCCGGCATGACTCAGGCGCACGTAGGCGCCCAGCACGATGACGCAGAACGCCAGGATCGTGCCGAACAGGCAGAGCTTGTGGAACGTAGTCAGTCGCGACCTGGTATTCACGGTATTTCTCAGCCTATGTGCGAGAGTCTCAGCAGCTTCTTCACGTCCGTGAGCAGGGCCTTGTCCGGGGCTGCGGCAGAATAGCTGAGCACGAGGTTGCCGAGCGGATCGATCAGGTAGAGCCGGCCCGCGGTCGCCGGTGCAACGCCGTCGAACGCGGGAAACTTCGCGAGCAGCGCCCTTGATTCCGCGTCGTCGCCCGCGAGCGCGACCAGCATGTCCACGTGTTCCGCGGCCATGAACTGCGTGTCGACACGCGGCCCTGTCGCCAGGAACACGCGCTGGACGCGATCCATGTCCTTGTTGAGCGCGACCCGGGACTGGCGCGACAGGTAGAGCGCCTTGCGGCAGCGTTCGTCACAGGCGCCGTCGCCCAGGTACGCGATCGTCCATTTGCCCTGCAGGAAATCGGCAGCAGTGCGCGTGCCATCCGGCTGCGCCAGCGAGACAGCCGGCAACGGCACGGCCGGGTTGATCAGGTCGCCCTTGTTGGTGCCGCCGGCCGGTCGCCATCCCGAACCGCCGTAATACAGCCAGAAGGCCACGAGCAGCGGCACGAAAAAGAGCGATGCCAGGAAGATGAGCTGGCGGCGGCCACGCCGGCGTTGGGTGTCTGCAGTCGGTGTGCTCATGGTGCGTCGGAAGTCGAATCCGTGGGCGCCGGCGCAGCGCCCGGAAGGCGGCGCAGGCTGAGGGCTATGAAGATGATCAGCGCGACGAGCGCGAACGCGAACCACTGGATCGCGTACGCCAGGTGTCGCTCGGGACCGAACTGCATGGCGGGACGCCAGACGCGCTCGTACCCGTTGGGCGCCGCCGGGTCGAGCAGGACGATCCTCGATTCGACCTGGGCGCCCAGCACTTTTTCGATGTCCTGCTGCTGCGGGAAATTCAGCACGCGTGGCCAGCTCGTGTCGCCCGCGATGCCTGCGTCGCCGACGCGCACGCCCGGAGCGGGCAACGCATCGAGGCGACCGGAGACGGCGCGGAATTCGGGCGATACGAACACCGGCGGCAGGTCCTGGCGCGTTGCGCCGAGCGACACCCAGCCGCGATCGACCAGCAGCAGCCGCTCGCTGCCGTCGCGCCGGAAAGGCGTCAGCACGCGAAACCCGGGTCGGCCCGACTGCGAAGGCATGTTGTCGATGAGAATCTGGCGCGCCGGCTGGTAATGGCCTTCGGCGCGCACGTGCTGGTAGCGCAGCAGCTCGTCGACGGTGACGTCGCCCTTGAGTTCGACGCTCGACTGGGTGCCCCGCTGGAAGGACTCGATCATTGCCTGCTTTTCACGCGCGCGGCCCACCTGCCACCAACCCAGCGCAACACAGACTGCGAGCACGGCGACGGTCAACAGCGCTGCCCACAGGCGCGGGGCGAACTCGCGATTGGCAATCCGCAGGCTCATTTATACTTCGCACCGGCAGCACTCGCGCCGCGCAGACCAACCGACCCTGCTCATCAAGACTCTCATCGTCGTTGTCCTCGTCGCCATCATCCTGAGCCTGTTCTCCGGGCTCTTCCACCTGGTGAAGGAAGAGGGCAGATCGCGGCGCATGGTCAACGCGCTGACCGTGCGCATCGCGCTGTCCGTCGCGCTGTTCATTCTATTGTTCGTCGCCTGGTACGCGGGTCTTATAACCCCGCATCACGTGCGATGAACGAAGGGGTTAGGGGATAGTCGGAAGAGATAGGGGTTAGGGGATGGGGGTTAGGGGATAGTCGGAAGGTGGAACCTGAAAGGTTTATTTCTATCCGCGCTGTCAGAATCACTTCTCATCAGCAAAGAAGGCCGGCATTGCCGGCCTTCTTCGTTTGGGTTGGTGCCCGGGCTCGGGATTGCGCTTCCGACTAACCCCCAACCCCTATCCCCTAACCCCTTCTTCGTCAGAGCCAGTACACAAAGATGAACAAGCCCAGCCACACCACGTCGACGAAATGCCAGTACCAGGCCACGCCTTCGAAGGCGAAGTGATGCTTGGGCGTGAAGTGGCCCTTCATGACGCGCAGCCAGATCACGACCAGCATGATGGCGCCGAGCGTCACGTGCAGGCCGTGGAAGCCAGTGAGCATGAAGAACGTCGAGCCGTAGATGCCGCTGCCGAGCGTCAGGTTCAGCTCGTGGTAGGCGTGCGCGTACTCGGTCGCCTGCAGGTAAACGAAGAAGAAGCCCAGCAGGAACGTCAGGCCGAGGAAGATCTTGAGGATGCCGCGGTTACCCGCCTGCAGCGCGTGATGGGCGATGGTGATCGTCACGCCCGACGTGAGCAGGATCGCGGTGTTGATCGCCGGCAAGCCGAACGCCGGGATCGTCTCGAACGGGCCGCCGACTGCCGCCGGGCCGTTGGTCGGCCAGGTGGGCTCGAAATCCGGCCACAGGAACAGGTTGCTCAGGTACTTTGCGCCCTCGCCGCCGAGCCAAGGCACCGACAGGTTGCGCGCGTAGTACAGCACGCCGAAGAACGCGGCAAAGAACATCACTTCCGAGAAGATGAACCACATCATCCCCATGCGGAACGACTTGTCGACGCCCGCGTTGTACATGCCCGCCTGGCTCTCACCGATGACGGTGCCGAACCAGCCGTAGAACATGAACAGCACCGAGGCGAAACCCGCCCAGAAGATGAAGGGCGCGACGTTCACGCCGTTCAGCAGCGAGGCCGCGCCGAGCATCATGACGAACAGCGAGACCGCGCCGACGATGGGCCATTTGCTGCCGTGCGGGATGTAGTATTTCGCCGCGTCGTGCGCGGTTTGAGCGTGAGCCATGGCGTGTGCCTTTTGCTGCGTTAACGAAAAACAGTGCGTAGTGAGTAGTGATTAGTGAGTAGTGATTAGTGATTATGCAGGAATCTGGTGCCAACCGTGGGTACGCCGTCACCAAACCGCACCTCACTACTCCCCTCACTATCACTATTCACTACCACTTCCCAAGCGCCGCCAGCCCGCGCGGGCTCCGCGTCGGCCACCGTGTACATCGAATAGGCGAGCGTCATCCGGTCCACGTCCTGCGGCAGGCCGGGGGCCACGATGAAGCGCACCGTGAATTCCCGCTGCTCTCCCGCCTTGAACGTCTGCGGCGTGAAGCAGAAGCACTCGGTCTTCTGCAGGTACTTCGCCGTCGTCGCCGGGGCGACGCTCGGGATCGCCTGGCCGACCACCGGCACGGACGCACGGCTCGTGACCAGGAATTTTGCCTCGTAGAGCTTGCCCGGCTGCAGCTTCATCGAGCGTGTCTCGGGTGTGAGCTCGAACGCGCTGCCCGGCGGGATCATCGACATGAATTCGAGCGTGACCTCGCGGCCCACGCCGGCCATGGACGCCTGGATCGCGGACGGCGCCGCGTTGACGCGGATGCCCGCAGCCTCGCAGATCACGTCATAGAGCGGCACGAGCGCGAAACCGAACACGAAGCTGCCCGCCACCATCACCCAGAGGCTGCGGGTGAGCGAGCGGTTCGCGCTGGCTTGCGGGTTCGTGCTGCTCATGCTTCGTGCTGCCTCAGGGCTGCGCCTTCATCACGCCCGAAGCGATGAAGGCGACGTAGATGGCGATCGCAACCACCGCCAGCACGATGGCTGAACGGCGGATGCGACGGCGCTGTTCTGCAGTGGGGTCACGCTCGGCCATTTCCTGCAACGCCGTGCCCTTACTTGACGACCGGAGCGTCTTCGAACGTGTGGTACGGAGCCGGCGACGGCACCGTCCACTCGAGCCCGGTCATCTGGCCTTCCCACACCTTCGCCGTGGCCGGGGAGCCGCCACGCGCGCACCTGATGATGATGTAGACGAAGAGCAGCTGCGAGAGGCCGAAGCCGAAAGCGCCAATCGACGAGACCATGTTCCAGTCGGCGAACTGCGTCGAGTAGTCCGGGATGCGGCGCGGCATGCCCGCCAGGCCCAGGAAGTGCTGCGGGAAGAACAGCACGTTGACGGAAATCGTCGACAGCCAGAAGTGGATGTTGGCGAGCTTCACGTCGTACAGGTGGCCGGTCCACTTCGGCAGCCAGTAGTAGACGCCCGCCATGATGGCGAACACGGCGCCCGGCACCAGCACGTAGTGGAAGTGCGCCACGATGAAGTAGGTGTCGTGGTACTGGAAGTCGGCCGGGGCGATTCCCATCATCAGGCCGGAGAAGCCGCCGATCGTGAACAGGAACAGGAACGCCAGCGCGAACAGCATCGGCGGTTCGAACGTCAGCGAGCCCCGCCACATCGTCGCGGTCCAGTTGAACACCTTCACGCCCGTCGGCACGGCGATCAGCATCGTGCTGAGCATGAAGAACATCTGGCCGGCGAGCGGCATGCCCACCGTGAACATGTGGTGCGCCCAGACGATGAACGACAGGAACGCGATCGAGGCGGTCGCGTAGACCATGGCGTCGTAGCCGAACAGCTTCTTGCGCGAGAACGTCGGGATGATCTCCGACACGATCCCGAACGCGGGCAGGATCATGATGTAGACCTCGGGGTGCCCGAAGAACCAGAAGATGTGCTGGTAGAGCACCGGGTCGCCGCCGCCCGCCGCGGCAAAGAACGTGGTGTGGAAGAAGTGGTCGGTGAGCAGCATCGTCACCGCGCCCGCAAACACCGGCATCACGGCGATCAGCAGGTAGGCCGTGATCAGCCAGGTCCAGGTGAACAGCGGCATCTTCAGCAGCGACATGCCCGGCGCGCGCAGGTTCATGATGGTGACGATGATGTTGATCGAACCCATGATCGAGGAGGCGCCGGCGAGGTGAATCGCAAAGATCGCGAACGGGAACGCATCGCCGGTCTGCAGCACGAGCGGCGGGTAGAGCGTCCAGCCCGACGCGGGGCCGCCGCCCGGCATGAACAGCGACAGGATCAGCAGCGAGAACGCCGCAACCAGCAGCCAGAAGCTGAAGTTGTTCATGCGCGGCAGCGCCATGTCCGGCGCGCCGATCTGCAGCGGGATCATCCAGTTGGCGAGGCCGACCGTCGCGGGCATGACCGCGCCGAACACCATGATCAGCGCGTGCACCGTGGTCATGGTGTTGAAGAACTGCGGGTCGACCAGCTGCATGCCGGGCATGAACAACTCGGCGCGGATGACCAGCGCCATCGCGCCGCCGATGAAGAACATGACGAGACTGAAAATCAGGTACATCGTGCCGATGTCCTTGTGATTCGTCGTCGTCAGCCAGCGCATCATGCCCTTCGCCGGGCCGTGGTCGTCGTGGTCGTCGTGGTGGTCGTGCGCGGCGTCGTGGCCGTGAGTCTGGGAAGCGCTCATTTGATCAATCACTCCGCGTTCGCGACCAGCACGGTCGTCGTCTCGTTGGCATTCGTCGTCGTCGTTGCGGCTGCGGCCTGGGCCGCCGGGGCTGCCGCGGCCTGTCGTGCAGCCTTCTGGCTGGCGAGCCAGCTGTCGTACTCGGCCTGCTCGACGACGCGGACCACCACCGGCATGAAGCCGTGGTCGCGGCCGCAGAGCTCGGCGCACTGGCCGCGGTACGTGCCCGACCTTGTCGGCCCGGAACCACAGCTCGTTGATGTAACCGGGAATCGCGTCCTTCTTCATGCCGAAGTCCGGCACCCACCAGTTGTGGATGACGTCGGCGGCGGTGACGAGCATGCGGACCTTGGTGTCGACCGGCACGACCAGCGGGTTGTCGACTTCGAGCAGGTAGTTCTCGACCGTGTGGACGTCGATGCCGGAATTGATCTGCCGGGCTTCGTTGCTGGCCTGCGACAGCGTGGAGAAGAACGAGACGCCTTCATCGACGTAGTCGTACTGCCACTTCCACTGGTAGCCGGTCGCCTTGATGGTGAGCTGCGAGCCGCTGGTGTCTTCGATCTTGACCAGCGTGCGGGCCGCGGGAATTGCCATCGCGACCAGGATCATTACCGGTATCAGGGTCCAGACGACTTCAGCCGTGGTGTTGTGGCTGAAACTCGCGGACACGGCGCCCTTCGACTTACGGAAGGTGGCGATCGAATAGATCATCACGCTGAACACCGCCACGGCGATGACGACGCAGATCCAGAGGATCAGCATGTGCAGGCCGTAGATCTCGCGGCTCAGTTCGGTGACGCCTTCGCGCAGGTTCAGGGTCCAGGCGGCGGCAGCCGGTACCGACCACAGCGCAGCGAGGGCCGTCGCGGAAATGGCCCCGAGGGCACGCTTCATGTTCATTGGCACTACCGAAACTCCCGTGTCATTGACCGGCACCGCCCGCAAAGGACGGGCCCGACCCGCGCGCCGGGCCGGTCGTCAGGACCGTGCCTCCAGCGCAGGGGATTCGCTCGACTTGCCCACCAGCTGACGGAGACGCCCGGCCAGGCCGATGCGCTCCTCTTCGGTGAGGAAACGTCCCACCTCGCAGGCACGACCGTGTGACTCGATGACGAGCCGGCTCGGGTGCCTGGCCGCTGGCGGGTCGCGCAGTTTAACCGTCGCCCAATGGCGTGCAAATACCGTCCGGCTGGGTCGGGTGAAACCATGACGTTCAATCACCACCGAATCGTCGGTAATTAGAATGAGTTCACGCTGCTGGCCCACGCGCATGCTCGCACGGACGGCCCACCAGAGCAGGCCGATTTCCAGTCCCGCGAACGGCAGGATCGGCCAGAGACCCTGCAAGGCGAAGAATCCCGCGGTCCCGAAGGTGACGAACGCCAGGCCGCCCATGAACCGGCGCGCGGTCTGCGGGGTCAGCGAGCAATTCGGCGCCAGCTCGATCCGGTGACCGGACTCGGCGGCGGGATGTGATTCGAACGTCGAAACGACCATGGCGATGCGACGACAGCAGCTGGGACGAGGCCAAATCTACCCTTGCTTCGCGGCTACGAACATCCTGTGCGCGATGGCTTTTCGCTGTCGGGTGCGATTTCTGGCAGCAGGTATCAGCGCCGTACCGCAGCCAACAGGGCTTCACGCAGGCGCACACCGCTGACGTCGAGCACGGCATTGCCGAACGCGGAGCGCTCGGGCGTCCAGCCGGTGATCGCCAATGGTGGCGTGCCCAGCAGCCGCTCGAGGGTGGCCACGTTGGCGGACTGGCGTTCGAACCCGGGGTCGATCTCGTTGGCGATCCACCCCAGGAGGCGGCACCGGCCTGCGACGTGGATGGCCTCGGCGGTGAGTCGGGCATGGTTGAGGCAGCCGAGCGTGGTGCCCACCACCAGGATCACGTCGAGGCCGAGGGTTTCGGGCAGGTCGCTCAGGAACCCTTCCGGGTACAGCGGCACGCGCCATCCGCCCGCGCCTTCGACCAACGCGTACTCCGTGTCCACCGTGACCCGCTCGTACCACTTTATTAGATCGCTGAGCGGCGTGGCCTGCCCGGCTTCCTCCGCCGCGAGGTGCGGGGCAATGGCGGGTTCGAAGCACCACGGGTTGACGCTCTCGTAAGGCAGTTGCACCGGGGCGGCGGCTTGCAGTTCCAACGCATCTGCGTTTCGCAGCGGCTCACCCGGACCTCGGCGCGCGCTGCCGCTGGCGATGGGTTTCAGGCCCACCGCCTGGACGCCTTCCGTCGCCAGCAGCCGGAGGATTGCGGCGGAGACCGCCGTTTTGCCGACGCCGGTGCTGGTGCCGGTGATGAAGAGGCCGGGGGTCATAGGAAAGGGGATAGGGGATAGGGGTTAGGGGTTAGGGGTTAGTCGGAGGTGTGGTTGCATGGACTCGGATCGCAGTTCCTGGCCGCGGACGGGAGATGCTACCGCTGGGTTGACTTGAAGGTGCGAGCCTTGTGTAGCGCCGCAAATCGGTCGCGCAGAGTTTCGAAGAAACGTGGGGGCAATCGACCGTAAACATCCCCTTCCGGATCCCGAGGCACGCCACACAACGAGCACTCCCACCCACGCACCCCCGGTCCACCCAGGCCGCTTTACTTGTCGGTATCTCGACCGCTACCTCCGGATGGAGGGGGGGCACGGGGGGGGGGGGGGGGGGCAAAACGGGGGGGGGGGGGGGGGGGGGCGGGGGGGGGGGGGGAAAAAAAGAAAGGGAGGGGGGGGGGGCGGGCGCCCCCCCCCCCGGGGGGGGGGGGCCCGCGCCCGCGGGAGAAAAGAAAAAAAGGGGAGGGGGGGGGGGGGCGTCGGGATCGCCACGGCGAGCTTTGTCGACCGCTACTTGTCGAGAAGCGCGTTCAGGGACTCGTGTTTCGAGTCCATCGTCGACTCGGAGATGGCTTGGACGATGTTCTCGGGCAACTCCTCGATCCGGTGGACGCGCCGTTCGAAGGCCCGTAATCGCACAAGCTCGGCGAATTCGTGGGCCGATACAAAATACCCGCTGGTGCGGCCATGACTGGTGATGGCAACGGGCTCCCGCTGTGCCTCCTCGCGGTATCGGCCGAAGTTCTTGGCGAATTCGGTGGCAGTCACTTGAACCATGGATGTCTCCTTACGGTTTCCGTATATTACGGATTTCACGGAGTTTGGCAATCCGACGAGCTCTGGTTCATGCACTGACTAACATCAAGATAAGGTAGTCAGAGTATGAATTTCACATCATTAACTGGCGTATTTATCAAATTATATTATTAGTTGCGACGGCGGATCTGGCTCAGGGGAATCACCGTTTCCGCCCCCGGCTGGCCCTTGGTGCGGACCGGGCCGGTGGGGCACCAGGCCTGCGCGAAGACCACCTCATACGTCGCTGGCAACTTACCCCCGCGACGAAATCCTTCGTAGGTGGCCAGCATGCGAGCGAGGGTGGACTTGCCCGTCAGGCCACGGGCCCGGCCCGCCGTCGCGTTGTGCGCGCCAATCTCCTTGAGGTCCCGCATCAGGCCGCGAGCATCGTCATACGTCAGCGTGTACCGCTCGACGTCGAGCACAGGTTCGGCGAACCCGGCCCGCACCAGCGCGTCGCCCAGGTCGTGCATGTCGATGAACCGGTTCACGTGGGCATGGCCCGGGTCGGCGGCCTGCCAGGATTTCCGCAACTCGACCAGGGTGTCGGGACCGAGCGTGGTGAAGTGCAGCACGCCCCCCGGTCGCAGCACCCGCCGGCATTCGCGCAGGACCCGGTCCGGGTCGTTGCACCACTGCAGCATCAGGCTCGAGAACAGCATGTCGACCGAAGCATTCCCGAGCGGCAACGCCGCCGCATCGGCCACCACCCGGTCGAACCGGCGCAGCAGGGTCTGGCGCTTGCGTGCCTGCAGCAGCATGCCGTGCGCGATGTCCATCGCCACGACCCGGCCGCCCGGGTACTTGCGCTTGAGCGCGATCGAGGCCTGCCCGGTGCCGGCACCGAGGTCGACGACGACTGCCGGCTCCATGCGCAGAACCTCGAGTCTGCGCAGCAGTTCGTCACGCACCGTCGCCTGCAGCACGGCCGCTGCGTCGTAGGTTCTGGCCGCCTGCGAAAACGAATCGCGGACGCGCCGGACGTCGAGTGCGAATTCGCTGCCGGTGTTCCCGCCCCCCGAGGAAGGTGTAAAGCCTGCGCTGCGCGCGGATAAGGCTTCAGTAGCAGAGCCCTCGCTCCTGGACTTTTCCGCTGATGCGGGAGGGGGAGTCAAAAAGGCGAGAAAACTTTCGACCTCTCGCCGCACCGTATCCGGGTGTGACAGGAACGGCGCGTGCCCCGCCTTCGGCACTTCGACGAAGCGCGCAGATGGCAGTCGCGATGCCAGTTCACGTCCCGCCGCCACCGGCGTGATGCGATCGCGCTCGCCGGCGATGACCAGTGTCGGGACGGTGATTGCGGCAAGCGCGTCGCGCAGGTCCGCTGTCCGAAGAATGCCGAGCCCGGCGACGAGGGCCTGCGGATCGGGTTCGCCGTGCGCGTCCAGGTTGGCGCGCAGCGAGCGCAACGCCTGGGCCGCGTTCTCGTCGCCCCAGGTCTGCAGCGCGAGGAAATTGGACAGCGTGCGGCGGTAGTCACCGGCGAGGCCCGCCGCGAAGCCGTCCAGCACGCCGGGGTTCATGCCGGCCGGCCAGTCGTCGCGCGCAAGAAAACACGGGGTGGTTGCGATCAGCACCAGCGCGGCCAGGTCGCCAGGCCGCGACCGCGCCAGTTCCAGCGCCACCATGCCGCCGAGCGACCAGCCCAGTACCGCCGCGCCGTTCGGCACGTGCGGCGAGACCGCACGCGCCAGGTCACGCAGCGTCGACGCGCCTTCCGGCCACCGGCTGCCCCCGTGCCCCGGCAGGTCGATGAAATGCAGGCGCGCGCGTCGCGAAAGCTCGTCGACCCACGGGCCCCACATCCCGCCGTGCAAGGCCCATCCATGCAGCAGCACCACGTCGGGACCTGCACCGCGGATCTCGATGTGCAACGGGGCGTTCATGGAGAAGTCGCCGGCCGGAGCACGCCGTTCGCACGCAGTGCCTGCAATGCCGCGAGCAGCTGCTCGACCTGCGCCTCGGTGTGCGAGGCCGAGAACGTGAAGCGCAGGCGCGACGTGCCGACGGGCACGGTCGGCGGGCGGATCGCCGGCACCCAGAAACCCTGGTCGAACAGCGCGTCGCTCGCAGCAACCGCAGCCGCTTCATCACCGACCAGCACCGGCTGGATCGGCGTGCGCGAAGGCAGCGACGGCAGTCCCAGGTCGGCAAGCCCCGCACGGAACCGTGCTGCGTGCTCCAGCACGCGACCGCGGCGCCACGGTTCGTCGCGCATCACGCGCAGTGAGTCACGTGTCGCGGCCGCCACCGCCGGCGGCAGCGCTGTCGTGTAGATGTAGGTGCGCGCGCGCTGCAGCAGGCTCTCGATCAGGACCGGCGAGCCCGCGACGAAGGCGCCGAACGTGCCGACTGCCTTGCCGAGCGTGCACATGAGTATCGGCACATCGTCGACACCGAGTCCGGCTTCTTCGACGGCACCTGCACCCGTCGCGCCAAGCACGCCGAAGCCGTGCGCATCGTCGACGAGCAGTGGCGTATCTGCTTTGCGGCAGGCTGCGGCGGTCTCACTCAGCGGCGCAATGTCGCCATCCATGCTGAACACGCCATCGGTCATCACCAGCACCCGTGCCGATGCGCCGATCGAGGCCAGCCTGGCGCTCAGCGCCGCGACGTCGCCGTGCGCGTAGCGCGAAAATCGCGCGCCGGAAGCGAGCCCCGCGTCGAGCAGCGAAGCATGATTGAGCCGGTCTTCGAGCACGTGGTCGCCGCGGCCGACCAGCACGGCTGCGACGGCGAGGTTCGCCATGTAGCCCGTGGAAAAAAGCAGTGCGCGAGGACGCGCGACGAACTCGGCGAGTTCTTCCTCGAGCGCATGATGCTCGGCGTCGTGACCGCTCACGAGATGCGAAGCACCGCTGCCCACGCCCCACCGGCGCGCGGCCTCGCAGAATGCCGCGACGACCCGCGGGTGGTCCGCGAGCCCCAGGTAATCGTTGCTGCAGAAGGAGAGGCACTCGCGTCCTGCGACCGTGACGCGGACCCCACCCGGCTCACGCGCTTCGACCGTGCGTCGTCGGCGCGACCGTCCAGCGGCAGCCTGAGCCGCCAGTTTTTCCGCCAGCGTGACGTCGGCGCGCGACATCGGCGCGTCGCTCGTTCAGCCGGCGACGGCGGCGGCTTGCTCCGGCACGATGCCGAGCCTTTGAAACAGCTGCTCGTCGTGGCTGCGGCCGGGATTCGGCGTGGTCAGCAGGCGGTCGCCGTAGAAAATCGAGTTGGCGCCGGCGAGGAAGCAGAGCGCCTGCACGGAATCGCTCATGTCCGTGCGGCCCGCCGACAGCCGCACGTACGACTTCGGCAGCAGCAGCCGCGCCGTCGCGATCGCGCGCACGAGGTCGAGCGGGTCGAGTTCCGGCAGGCCGTGCAGCGGCGTGCCCGGCACCTGCACCAGCTGGTTGATCGGCACGCTCTCCGGATGCTGCGGCAGGGTCGCGAGCGTGTGCAGCAACGCAACGCGATCGGTTTCGGTCTCACCCATGCCGAGGATGCCGCCGCAGCAGACGTTGATGCCGGCGTCGCGCACGGCCTGCAGCGTGTCGAGGCGATCCTGGTACGTGCGCGTCGTGATGATCTCGCCGTAGAACTCCCGCGAGGTGTCGAGGTTGTGGTTGTAGTAGTCGAGCCCGGCGTCCTTCAGCTCCGTCGCCTGCCCCGGTGTCAGCATGCCGAGCGTAGCGCAGGTCTCGAGACCGAGCGCACGGACCTCGCTCACCATTACCTTGATCTTCTGCAGCTGGTGCGGCTTCGGGTTGCGGTAGGCAGCGCCCATGCAGAAGCGGGTCGCGCCGTTGGCCTTGGCCGCCTGCGCCCGCTCCACCACGTCGCAGACCTCCATCAGTTCCTCGCGCTCGAGGCCGGTGTCGTAGCGCACGCTCTGCGGGCAGTACGAGCAGTCCTCGGGGCAGGCGCCGGTCTTGATCGAGACCAGCGTGCTCACCTGCACCTGGTTCGGCACGAAGTGGTCGCGATGCACGCGCTGGGCGTGGAACAGCAGGTCGCTGAACGGCGCCGTGTAGACCGCGCGCGCCTCCTCGAGCGTCCAGTCGGTGCGTACGGTGCCGAGCAGGCTCAGGTCGGGCGAGGTCATGGTGAAAATCTCGACGAATGGGGCAAATACACCGCGGGCATTCGGGCAACCGGCAGCCCACGCTGTGCGGAGCAGTGTCCGGGCAGTATTCGGACCCGCTCGACACTGTCAACCAATGCGCCGCAGCCAGGTTTACATGAAAATCGACCGCTGGACGGGGTGGGTGCTGCCGCCACGGTGTGTCCTGTGCCGTCGTCCCGGGCAACGGCCGGCCTACGATTTATGCGTGGAGTGCGAAGCCGAAATCCCGGTCGTGCCAGACCCTGCCGGCGCTGTGGCTGCCGCAGGGGGCCAAGGGGAGGAAGGAAGGAAGGGCAGGAGGTAAGGAAGGCGGCTGCGCGCATTGCCGTGCGCTCGACCTGCCCTACTCCCAGTGCGTGGCCCCGTGGGCCTACGAGTTTCCGGTGACGCAACTGGTGCAGGCACTCAAGTACGAAGGCGCACTGGCGAATGCGCGGGTCTTCGGCACACGCATGGTCGTGCAGGCACGGCGTGAGCAGAGCGCTTCTTGGCAGCGAACGGCACTGGTCGTGCCGATGCCTCTGCACCCGTCGCGTCTGGTCGAGCGAGGATTCAACCAGTCGCACGAAATCGCGCGGGTCGTGTCGCGCCTGCTGGACCTGCGGCTCGCCGACAAGGGTCTGCGCCGGATTCGCAGCACGGCGCCGCAGGTCGGACTCTCGCGCGAGGAACGCGCGGGCAACCTGAGCGGGGCGTTTGCCGCCGACTCCCGCCTCGTGGCCGGCCAGCACGTTGTGCTGATCGACGACGTCGTCACCACGGGCAGCACTGTCATCGAAGCCGCGGCCACCTTGCGCGCTGCTGGCGCCGAGTCCATCGCCGTCTGGGCCGTGGCGCGAGCACTCGGCTGAGCCGGGCAGGATCGCGTTCGCGTCGGCTACACTGCGCGGCACTCGAGCCAGGCCTCACCATGACCCAGTACACCTACGATTCCAGTCCCGTCGCCGCCCTGCGCGATTTCCTGAAACTCGAATCCGCGAGCGGCATCCTGCTCGTGCTCGCAGGCGTGCTCGCCATGATCGCCGCGAACACGCCGCTCTTCGAGTACTACCAGTCTTTCCTGCAGACGCCGATCAAGGTGCAGGTCGGCACGTTCAAGATCGACAAGACGCTGCTGATCTGGATCGACGACCTGTTGATGGCGATCTTTTTCCTGCTGGTCGGGCTCGAGATCAAGCGCGAGGTCGTCGAGGGCGAACTCTCGGAGCGCAGCAAGGTGGCGCTGCCCGCCATCGCCGCGATCGGCGGCATGGTCGTGCCCGCGGGGATCTATGCCGCGCTGAACTGGAACGATCCGATCGGCATCCGCGGCTGGGCGATTCCCTCGGCGACCGACATCGCTTTTGCACTCGGCGTGCTGTCGTTGTTCGGCAACCGCGTGCCGGTTGGGCTCAAGGTCTTCCTGATGACGCTGGCCGTGCTCGACGACCTCGGCGCGATCGTGATCATCGCGCTGTTCTACTCCAGCGACCTCTCGACGCAGGCACTCATGAGCGCCGCGGTCGCGATCATCACGTTGTTCGTCCTGAACCGTGCCGGCATCACACGCATTGCGCCGTACATCCTCGTCGGCGCCGTGCTCTGGGTGTGCGTGCTCAAATCCGGCGTGCACGCCACGCTCGCGGGCGTGGTGACGGCACTTTTCGTGCCGGCGCCGGATCCCTCCCATCCCGACCATCCGCCGTCGTCGCGGCTCGAGCACTCGCTGCACCCGTGGGTGGCGTTCGGCATCCTGCCGGTCTTTGCGTTTGCCAACGCCGGTGTGAATCTCGAAGGCATGAGCCTGAGCAACCTGCTCGACCCGATTCCCCTCGGCATCCTGCTCGGGCTGTTCGTCGGCAAGCAGGTCGGCGTGTTCACGTTCTCGTGGCTCGCCGTCAAGGCGGGCCTGGCGCGCCTGCCCAGCGGCGTGACCTTCGCGCAGGTCTACGGCGCTGCAATCCTGTGCGGCATCGGTTTCACCATGAGCCTGCTCATCGGCTTTCTCGCGTTCGAAAACACGGCGACCGGCGAAGTGGTCGTGTCCGATCGTATCGGCATACTCGCGGGCACGGTGCTGTCGGCCGTCGTCGGCGCGCTTGTCCTGTACTGGGCGCTCCCGCGCGACCGCGACACGCCGTGACAGGTGCGGCGCAGGCCGTGCTCAGGGCCGGAACAGGTAATCGAGCAGGATGCCGCCGAACACGGCGAGCCCGAACAGGTTGCTGTTGAGAAAAGCGCGGAAGCAATCCGCCGGATCGCGCCGGCGGATCAGGTATTGCTGGTGCAGCGAGGTGGCCACGGCAATGGCGAGACCCAGCCAGTACCAGTGGCCGAGCTGCGCGAGGTAACCCGCCAGGGCAAGCAGCACCAGCGCGCCGGCCTGCAGCGCCGCCACGATCCCGCGATCCGCGCGGCCGAACAGGATCGCTGACGAGCGGATGCCGATCACGAGGTCGTCCTCGCGATCGACCATCGCGTAGATCGTGTCGTACGCCGTGGTCCACAGCACGCCCGCCACGAACAGCACCCACGCCACGAGCGGCAATTCGCCCGTCTGTGCCGCAAAAGCCATCGGCACCGACCACGAGAAAGCGAGACCGAGGTACGCCTGCGGCAGCGCGAAAAATCGCTTCAGGAACGGGTACGTCACGGCCAGCACGCCGCCGACCAGCGCGAGCACCTGCGTCGGGCGATTGAGCGGGATCAGCAGCGCCAGCGCGATCAGTCCCAGCACGGCGAACACCGCCAGTGCTTCGGCCGGCGACACCACGCCACGCGCCAGCGGGCGGCTGGCCGTGCGGCGCACGTGCGGGTCGAACTCGCGGTCCGCAAAGTCGTTGATCACGCAACCGGCGGCACGCATCACGAAGGTGCCGAGCAGGAAGATCACGAAGATCCGCTCGTCCGGGCGGCCATCGGCCGAGATCCAGAGCGCCCACAGCGCGGGCCAGAGCAACAGCCAGATGCCGATCGGACGATCGAGCCGCATCAGGCGCGCGTATTCGACGAGCCGGCCACGCATGCGGGCGAAGCTGCTCGTTGGCGTGCCGGTGTCTTTTTCGAGGTCGGTCAGGTTGCTCATCGAGGCAATCTTCAGACGTTGCGGAAACGCTCGCCCGCGCCGACCCAGCGGCCGACGAGGCCCGCTATGTTGGCCTGCGGACCGTCCAGCATCAATGCCGACGCACGCTGGACGTCCGGCAGCAGGTCCGCGTCGCGGATCAGGTCGGCCACCCGCAGCTGCATCAGGCCCGTCTGCCGCGTGCCCAGCAGCTCGCCCGGACCGCGCAGTTCGAGGTCCCGGCGCGCCACTTCGAAGCCGTCATTCGTTTCGCGCAGGACCGCCAGGCGCTCGCGCGCAATGGGCGACAGCGGACCCTGGTAGAGCAGGACGCACGTGCTTTCGACCGAGCCGCGACCCACGCGGCCGCGCAGCTGGTGCAGCTGGGCGAGTCCCATGCGCTCGGCGTTCTCGACGATCATCAGGCTCGCGTTGGGCACGTCCACGCCCACCTCGATCACCGTCGTTGCGACCAGCAGGTCGAGCTTGCCCTGCTTGAACGAGGTCATGACGGCGTCCTTCTGCTTGCCCGCCATCCGCCCGTGGATCAGGCCGATACGCACGCCCGGCAGCGCTTCGGCCAGTTGCGCCGCGGTTTTTTCCGCCGCCTCGTAGCGCACGAGATCGGATTCGTCGATCAGCGGGCAAACCCAGTACGCCTGGCGTCCCGAGCGGCAGGCCGTGTCGATGCGCTCGACGATGTCGCTGCGCCGCGTGTCCGGCAGCACCACCGTCTTGATCGGCGTGCGTCCCGGCGGCAGCTCGTCGATGATCGAGACGTCGAGGTCCGCATACGCCGTCATTGCCAGCGTGCGCGGGATCGGCGTGGCAGTCATGACGAGCTGGTGCGGAAACCGGCCGTTCGACTGGCCCTTCTCGCGCAACTGCAGGCGCTGGTGCACACCGAAGCGGTGCTGCTCGTCGACGATGGCCAGCACGAGACGCTGGAACTCGACGCCTTCCTGGAACAGGGCATGCGTGCCCACGGCGACCTGGATCGAGCCCGACGCCAGATCGGCCTCGAGTGCCGCGCGCACTTTGCCGGTCTGCCGGCCGGTCAGCAGCGCGACTCGAACGCCGAGCGGTTCCAGCCACGCGTTGAAGTTGCGCGCGTGCTGTTCGGCGAGCAGTTCCGTCGGCGCCATCACGGCCGCCTGCGCCCCGTGTTCCACCGCACGCACCGCGGCCAGCGCAGCGACCACCGTCTTGCCCGAGCCGACGTCGCCCTGCACCAGTCGCATCATCGGATGCGGACGCTGCAGATCCTTCTCGATCTCGGCCCACACGCGCGTCTGGGCGCCCGTGAGTTTGAATGGCAGGCTCGCGAGGCAACGCTCGGCCAGGTCGTTCCTGCGCGGCAACGGCCACGCGGCGTCCTTGTCGGTTTCCTGCCGCAGCAGTCGCAGGCTCAGCTGATGCGCCAGCAGTTCCTCGAAGGCGAGCCGTCGTTGCGCGGGATGCCGGCCTTCCTCGAGCTCAGCGACGTTGGCGTCGGGCGGCGGCCGGTGCACGTAAAGCAGCGCGGCCTCGAGCGGCGGCAGGTCGAACGCATCGAGCACGCCGGGCGGCACGTAGTCCCGGATCGCGCCTTGCGACAGCATCGCCAGCGCCATGTCGGTGAGCACGCGCAAGCGTCCCTGCTGCACGCCTTCCGTCGTCGGATAGATCGGAGTCAGGCAATCGGGCGGTGCGCCGCTCGCATCGGCCAGCACGCGCCGGTATTCCGGATGCACGATTTCAAGACCGCCCGGACCGAGGCGCGCTTCGCCAAAGCAGCGCAGGCGCAGCCCGCGCACGAGTTGCGCCTGCTGCGCACCGGAAAAATGAAAGAAGCGCAGCGTGACGAACCCGGTGCCGTCGGCCAGGCGCACCAGCAGCGTGCGGCGCTTGCGGAACACGACTTCGGCCAGTTGGATCTCGCCTTCGACGACGGCGCGGTCGCCGTTGCGCAGCGTGCCGATCGGCACGACGCGCGTGCGGTCCTCGTAGCGCAGCGGCAGGTGGAACAGCACGTCCTGTACGGTGTGCAGGCCGAGCCGCGCGAGCGCTTCCGCGAGTGCGGGACCCACGCCACGCAGCGCCGTGACCGGCCGTTCGGCGAGCGTGGGGTCACTCATCGACTGAGGCTCAGAGGACGAGGATGCCGTCCATTTCCACGGTCGCGCCCCGCGGCAGGGAGGCAACGCCGACGGCGGCACGAGCCGGGTAGGGCTGTGCGAAGTACTCGGCCATCACCTTGTTGACCGTCTGGAAATTTCCCATGTCGGTCAGGTAAACGGTGAGCTTCACGGCGTTCGACAAGTTGCCACCGGCGGCCTTCGCGACGGCCTGCAGGTTGTCGAACACACGCCGCACGTGCACTTCGACGTCGCCAGTCACCATTTCCATGGTCTGCGGATCGAGCGGGATCTGGCCCGACAGGTACACGGTGTTACCGGCCTGGATAGCCTGCGAATAGGTACCGATGGCCTGCGGCGCCAGCTTGGTCGCGATGGGAATGAAAGACACGGGGCAGCTCCTGGGAACGTGGTCGATGCGCAGAGGGTAGTGGAGTGCCCGTAGTGTGAACAGTAGCGGGGCCGGTCACGACCCGTTGCGCAGCACCGGCAGCCGGGACGCGAGTCAGGGCGTGAACGCCACCGAGCGCGTGAGGAAGGTGTAGTTGCCCTCGATCGCCATCAGGCCGATCAGCACCAGCAGGCACAGCGGTGGCACCAGGATCGCGAGCTTGAGCGCCAGCCGTTCCCACTTCATGTGCATGAAGATGCTGACGATCAGGCCGGCCTTCAGGAACATGAACACGATGATCAGCGTCCAGCGCGGCAACCCCTGCACGTGGAAGTAGTCGACCATGTAGGAGAACGCGCTCAGGACGAACAACAGCAGCCAGATCCGGAGATAGACGCTGATGGGATGCTGGGTACCTTCGTGGGCTGACATGGCTGCTCCTACCAGAGATAGAAGAACGCGAAGATGAAGACCCAGACGAGGTCGACGAAGTGCCAGTACAGCCCGGCGATCTCGACGGCCTCGTAGTTGCCCGTGCGCTCGAAATCGCCGCGCCAGACCTTGAGCGCCACGATCACGAGATAGATGACCCCGGCGGAGACGTGCAGGCCGTGGAAGCCGGTGATCATGAAGAACGAGGCGCCGAACTGTGCCGCGCCGAGCGGATTGCCCCAGGGCCGGATGCCCTCCTCGATGATCAGCTTGGCCCACTCGAAGGCCTGCATGCCGACGAACATCGCGCCGAAGCCCGCGGTGATCAGCATCAACGAGGTCGTGCGCGCCCGGTTGCGGCGATAGCCGTAGTTCACCGCCATCGCCATCGTGCCGCTGCTGCTGATCAGGACGAACGTCATGATGGCGATCAGGATCAGCGGTATGGGCGCCCCGCCGAGACTCAGCGCGAAGACTTCGCTGGGGTTCGGCCAGGCGACGGTGGACGACATCCGCACGTGCATGTACGACACGAGGAAGGACGAGAAGATGAACGTGTCGCTGAGGAGGAAGATCCACATCATCGCCTTGCCCCAGTGAACGGGGAAGGCCTGCTTGTCCGAGGCGAAGTCGGTGACGACACCGGGCAATCCCTCGACTGTGCCGGCCGGCTCGATGTGTCCCGTCATGATCTCGGCTGCCATGGGTAGGTGCATCCTCAGGCGTCAGGTAATCAGGAGCAGTCCGAACAGCACGAGCCAGACGAGCAGCAGGTAGTGCCAGTACACCGTGCAAAGCTCCACGCTCAGTCGCGTCGAGTCCCCGGCCGTGCTTCCCTGATACATCCTGCTGGCCGCGCGGCCCCAGACGAACAGCCCGCCGAGCAGGTGCAGCCCATGCAGGCCGGTCAGCACGTAGAAGAAAGCGTTGGCAGGGTTACCCGCCGCGTAGTAGCCCGCCGCCTGCAGCTGGCGCCACGCCAGCCACTGGCCGGCGAGAAAGGCGATGGCGAACAGTCCGCCCGCGAGCATGCCGGCGCGGGCACGCTGGAAATCGCCGCGACGCAGCGCCCAGCTGGCCAGTTGCATCCCGCAGCTGCCCGCGACCAGCAAGGCCGTGGTCACCCACAGGATTGCCGGGTCGGCGACCGGGCGCCAGTCCCGCAGGTCGACGCCCTTCACGGCTTCGGGGTTCATGCGCATGAGGTACGCCGTGATGAACAGCGCGAAGAACGAGGTCGCCACCGCAAGAAACACCCACAACCCGATGCGCGCCGCCGCGGGGCCTGCCATCTGGGCGGTGTCACGACCATCGTAGGTGCCCTGCGCCTCCCACGGTTTCGTGGTCAGCCGTCGCACGGCCAGCCACCAGACATAAATGCCGGCGACGAGCGCGACGGCGGCGACGGTAATGTTCATCCGTGACTGGCCTGGCCATGCGTGGCCGGGACGCGCCCGTCCGGCGCCTCGTTCTGTGGCACGAAGTCTTCCTTGTGGCCTGGCGCGCCGAATTCATAAGCCCAGCGATAGACCACCGGCAACTCCGGCCCCCAGTTGCCATGGCGCGGCGGCGTCTCGGGCGTCTGCCACTCGAGCGTGGTCGCACGCCAGGGATTGCCGTCGGCAGGTTTGCCGTGCTTGAGACTCCATGCCAGGTTGAACAGGAAGATCAACTGCGAGGCCGCCACGAACAGCGCGGCAACGGAGATGGCGGCATTCATCGACTGCACCGAATCCGGCAGGAAGTACGTGTCGCCCATTTCATAGTAGCGGCGCGGCAAGCCGAGGATGCCGAGGTAGTGCATCGGCAGGAAGATGGCGTAGGTGCCGACGAAGGTGAGCCAGAAATGCAGCTTGCCCAGCACTTCGCTGGTCATGCGCCCGGTCATCTTCGGGTACCAGTGGTAGATCGCACCGCAGACCACCAGCACCGGCGAAACGCCCATCACCATGTGGAAGTGCGCGATCACGAAGTACGTGTCCGAGAGGGGCACGTCCACGGTGACGTTGCCCAGAAACAATCCCGTCAGCCCGCCATTGATGAATGTGAACACGAAGCCGATGGCGAACAGCATCGGCACCGTGAGGTGCACGTCGCCGCGCCAGAGCGTGAGCACCCAGTTGTAGACCTTGAGCGCGGTTGGAATCGCGATGATCAGGGTCGTGGTGGCGAAGAAGAACCCGAAGTACGGATTCATGCCGCTGACGTACATGTGGTGGGCCCAGACCACGAAGCTCAGCACGCCGATCGCGACGATCGCCCACACCATCATCCGGTACCCGAAAATGTGGCGGCGCGCGTGCACGCTGATCAGGTCGGAGACGATGCCGAACGCCGGCAGCGCGACGATGTAGACCTCGGGGTGCCCGAAGAACCAGAACAGGTGCTGGAACAGCAGCGGACTGCCGCCCTTGTGCCCCGTCTGCTCGCCGAGCGACATGATCGCGGGCATGAAGAAGCTGGTGCCGAGCTGGTTGTCCAGCGCCATCATGATTGCGCTGACCAGCAGCGCCGGGAAGGCGAGCAGCGCGAGGATGGTGGCCATGAAGATGCCCCACACCGACAACGGCATGCGCATGAGCGTCATGCCGCGCGTGCGGGCCTGGAGCACCGTCACCACGTAGTTCAGGCCGCCCATCGTGAAGCCGACGATGAAGAAGGCGAGCGAGACGAGCATCAGGATGATGCCCCAGCCCGCGCCCGGTGTTCCCGTGAGGATCGCCTGCGGCGGATAGAGAGTCCAACCCGCGCCAGTCGATCCACCGGGCACGAAGAAGCTGGCGACGAGCACCAGCACGGCGAGCAGGTAGACCCAGTAGCTGACCATGTTCAGGTACGGAAAGACCATGTCGCGCGCGCCGCACATCAGCGGGATCAGGTAATTGCCGAAGCCGCCGAGGAACAGCGCCGTGAGCAGGTAGACCACCATGATCATCCCGTGCATGGTCACGAACTGGTGGTAGTTGGCCGGATTGATGAAATGGAACGTGTCGGGAAAGCCGAGCTGCAGCCGCATCATCATCGACAGCCCGATCGCCACGAGCCCGATGGCCATCGCCGTCACCATGTACTGGATGGCGATCACCTTGTGGTCCTGGCTCCAGACGTACCTGGTGAGGAACGTCTGCGGGTCGTGCATGTGCGCGTGCTGGTCCGCGATCGCGACGTATGACATCAGGTCGTCTCCGTGCTCGGCATTGCGTCGCCTGCTTTCAGCGCAGGGTGTTGATATACGCCAGCAAGTCGTCGGTCTGCTTGCCTTCGGGCACGACCCTGCTCAGTCGCGCCATCTGCGCGCCATGCAGATCCTGCGGATGGCGGCCACGATGGCCTTCCCGGAACTGTTGCAACTGGCGCGCCAGGTACCAGTCGCTCATGCCGGCGAGCGGTGGCGCATTCGTCGACCACGAACCCTGGCCCGCGGCGCCGTGGCAGTACGCGCAGGTGATATAGCTGGACGCGCCCGCCGCCGCATCGCCACGGATGGTCGAGTGCGCGGCCTTGTCCGGAAGCGTCGCGATGTAGGCGACGACGTTGTCGATGGTCGTCTCGTCGAGCGGCTCGACGATCGCCGACATCTGGATTGCGATGTCGTTGCCCGGCGCACCGCCGCGCATTCCATCCTGGAAGTTGTGCACCTGCCGCGTGAGGTACCACTTGGGCAGGCCGGCGAGTTTCGGTGCGTTGAGCGCCTGGTTGCCTTCGGCATTGATGCCGTGGCAGGCCGAGCAGACCGAGTAGGCTGTCGCTCCCGCGACCAGGTCGGCGGCGGGGCGTGCCGTCAGCTGCGCGTATGTCCGCTGGTTGGCGAGCCATGCCTGGTAGGTGTCGGCGTCGTCGACCACGACCCGGCTGCGCATGGCGAAGTGCCCCATGCCGCACAGTTCCTCGCACAGGATCTCGAACTCGCCGGTCCGGGTGGGTGTCAGCCACATGAAGGTGACCATGCCCGGCACCGTGTCCATCTTCACGCGGAACTGCGGCACGGTGAAATTGTGGAGGACGTCCTTGGACCGCAGCAGCACCTTGACCGGCTTGTCGAGCGGAAGGTGCAGCTCGGGCCCGAAGACCAGCACGTCGTCCTGGCCGCGCGGATCGTTGGCGTCCATGCCAAAAGGGTTGTCGGCTCCGATCAGCGTGGCATCGATGGCGCCGAGTACCCCGTCTTCGCCCGGCAGGCGGAAGCTCCACGACCACTGCTGGCCGACGGCCTCGACCACGGCCGCGTCGTCCGGCACGGTCACGAACTTCGCCCAGACGACGAGTCCTGGCGCGAGCATTGCCGCGACGCCGACCGTCGTCAGCCCGATCAGCCACCACTCGAGTTTCTTGTATTCGGGCTGCATTCCGCCCGGCGTGACTCGCCCTTGCGATGCCGGTAGCGGACGATCGCGTAGGCCATGAACAGGTTCACGGCCACGAACACGGCGCCGGTGACCCAGAACGTCAGGTTGATGGTGTCGTCCATCGTCTGCCAGTTGGAGGCGATGGGCGTGAACCACCAGGGGTTCAGGAAATGGAACGCTACGGTGCCGATCACCAGCAACACGAGCGCCAGCGCGATTGCCATGCGCTACCCCTTCTGCAGGAGCTGGTCACCCCGGTGGATCGGCGGGACTCTCGAGTGAGCGTACTGAACGGATTGATGAAATGGCGGTCGACCGCAACCAGTTCGGATTCGGGGTGGCGCTCGCGCATCATCTTGTTGACCGCGGCTTCCTGCTCCTTCAGGGCATAGATCAGGATCAGGAACTTCCCGGCTTCGAGGTCGTCATGGAACCTTGCGAGCTTGCGGTTCTCGATGCCGATGCCGATCAGCCCGCCTTCCCATGCACCGAACAGCGTGGCCACGCCGACCAGGATGTAGTAGACGAATGCCGGTATCTCGATGCCGATGGGGTCGAAGTAGTCGAGCAGGAACACGCCGACGAGCCCGACCAGGAAACCGAGCACGCCGCCGATGATGCCGTCCCGGACGACATCCAGCGTCTCGAGATAATTGCTGGAGTGGATGTGCTGCTGCTGCAGCCCGGCTTCGTCACGCGAGATGACGTGGACAAAGAAGTCCTTGATGCCGGCCTCGTGCAGGTCGTCGGAAATAACCTGGGTACTGCCGAGCGTCGGCGCCAGGTAATAAAGGCACTTCATCTACTCTCCCCCCGCAGAAATTGTGGTCGCGACCGTCCTCAGCTGAGCGCGGCTACTCCTCTCCCCAGAACCAGGCGAGCAGCCCGAAACCGAACAAGGTGATTGAAATGAGCGCGAACGGCAGCGCAGGTGCCCAGATCGGCACGTGATCCAGCGAGCCGGCCGCCCGGATGACGGGTCCCCCGACCAGCACGAGGATTGCGCCAATGGCGATGCCCCGGGCCATAAACGATCCGCGCTGCCAGGCGAAGTACCACAGCAGCAGGCCGCCGAGCAGCACCAACGTGATCACGAATGCGTACATCCTGGACAAACTCTAGCAGATATTTTCTGCATGGAAGCGCCGGATGCGAATGCGTCTTGATACTGCGGTGCAGCGAAAATAATCGCGTGCCGTGGGCCCGCCGCGCTTGAACCCGGGGGTTCAGTGTTTCCTGCGGCCCGCCAGGATGATCGCCACCGCCACCATGCCGAGCACCATCAGGGCGGGGATTGCGGCCGCGAGCATCGAGTAGTCGATGCGGTAACGTCCCGATGTCGGATCGTAGACCGAGCAGTAGAGCTTCACTCGCTCGATGAGCCCCTGCAGCGAGGCGCGCTCGACGCGACGACCGAGCAGCAGTTCCTTCAGCGGCTCAACCAGCTCCGGGGGCGAGAACGCCGCGCCGTACACCTGCTGCGCGACGGTGCCGTTGGCATCCAGGATCGTGACCTGCGTGATGTGGTCGAACCCCCGGGCAGACGGCAGCCAGGTGAAGCCGACCTCGTCGGTGAGGCGGCGCACCGTCGCCGCATCGGCGCTCGCAAAGTGCCAGTCCGGGTCATCGATGCCGCGATCGCGTCCATAGGCCAGCATGCGTTCAGGGCTGTCGTGAGCGCTGTCGAAGCCGACCGTGAGCACGGTAAAGCTGCGTGCGCCCAGTGCGTCGCGCGCAATCCTGGTGACCTCACGCAGGTGCAGGGTCTGGCCCGAGCACACGGCGAAACAATTGGTAAAGACGAGGCTCAGCACCACCGGGCGTCCCCGCAGGTCGGCGAGACGCAGCGGTTTGCCGCCCTGGTCGATGAACCTCGTGGTTGCCCGTCCCGCGACCGATAACCGCCTGGCTTGCGCGCAGCGCTGCGGCATCGGCCTCGTTGCCCGCCGGTTGCGTCGCGTGGCCGGCGGACGCTGCCAGCAGCAGCGGCAACATAAAACCGACGAACCCCTTCCCCACGTTCCTCGCCTGCCAGGCCCGTCCGCTCACGCGAGTGAGCGCGCGACTTTCAACACCTCGCTCATTCCGCGCACCGCGCGGATCACGCTCGCGAGCTGCTTGCGGTCGTGCACCATCAGTTCGAAGATCAGTGTCGACGTGTCCGTGTCGCGTTCCACGACCGAGACGCGATCGATGTTGGTCTGCGTTTGCGCGATGGCGGACGCGACCGACGCCAGCACGCCCATGCGGTTGGTGACGTCGGCGCGAATCTCGACGTGGAAGAGGCTGTCGGTGGCCGGGGGTCCCCATGAAACGGGAATCCATTTCTCGGGTTGCTTGCGGAACGAGGCAAGGTTGCCGCAGGCCTCGCGATGGATCACCACGCCGCGGCCGGCCGAGAGGCTCGCCAGGATCGGGTCGTTCGGGATCGGGAAGCAGCAGCGCGCGTACGACACGAGCAGGCCTTCCGTGCCGGCAATGGCGAGTGGGCCGGCGATGGCATCGGCCACGCCCTCCGAATCCGCGGGCAACATCCGGCGGGCGATGAAAGGCGCGACGCGTTCGCCGAGGCCGATCTTCTCGTACAGTTCATCGGGCGTGCGCAGGCCGAGTTCGACGACGACCGCGTCCACGGACTCCGACGGAATCTTGCGCAGCGTCAGCGAGAACTCCTCGAGCGACTGGTTGAGCAGGCGCTTGCCGAGGTCGATGGCTTCGCTGCGCTTCAGGTTCTTGAGGTACTGCCGGATCGACGCGCGCGCCTTCGCGGTGACGACGAAGTTGACCCACGCGGGGTTCGGCGTGGCGCCCTTCGCCGTGATGATCTCGACGGTCTGGCCGTTGCGCAGCGGCGTGCGCAGCGGCACCAGGCGGCGATCGACCTTGGCCGCAACGCAGCGGTTGCCGACGTCGGTGTGCACGGCGTAGGCGAAATCGACGCAAGTCGAGTTGCGTGGCAGGCGGCGGATCTCGCCCTTCGGCGTGAATACGTACACCTTGTCCGGGAAGAGGTCGACCCTGACGCTCTCGAGGAATTCCTCGGGGTTGCCGCCCTGCTGGATCTCGACCAGCTGCTGCAGCCACTCGCGCGCGCGATCGCCCTGGATGCCGACCTGGGTGCCGCCGCCGTCCTTGTACTGCCAGTGCGCGGCGATGCCGGATTCCGCGATGCGGTGCATCTCCGAGGTGCGGATCTGCACTTCGATCGGCGTGCCGTTCGGGCCGAACAGCGTGGTGTGCAGCGACTGGTAGCCGTTGACGCGCGGGATCGCGATGTAGTCCTTGAACCGGCCGGGCATCGGCTTGAACACCGAGTGCACGACGCCGAGCGTGCGGTAGCAGGTGTCCGGCGTGTCGACGACGAGGCGGAACCCGTACACGTCGACGATCTCGATCAGCGAGACCTTCTTGCGCCGCATTTTCTCGTAGATGCTGTGCACGTCCTTCTCGCGCCCTTCGATCGACGCTGGAATCTGCGCCTGGTCCAGCGCTTCCTTGAGCGACGCGGCGATGCGCCCGACGAACTGCTTGTGGTTGCCCCGCGCTGACTTCACCGCGGTCTCGATGACCTTGTAGCGCTTCGGGTACAGCGCGCGGAAGCCGAGGTCCTCGAGCTCGCGCTTGATCGAGTGCATGCCGAGCCGGTTCGCGATCGGGGCGTAGATCTCGAGCGTCTCGCGCGCGATCGTGCGGCGCTTGGCCGGCGGCATCGCGCCGAGCGTGCGCATGTTGTGGGTGCGGTCGGCGAGCTTGACCATGATCACGCGGATGTCGCGGACCATGGCGAGCAGCATCTTGCGGAAGCTTTCCGCCTGCGCCTCGGCGCGGCTCCGGAACTGGATCTGGTCGAGCTTGCTGACGCCGTCGACGAGCTCGGCCACGTCCTTGCCGAAGCGTGAGGTGATCTCGTCCTTGGTGTTGGGCGTGTCCTCCATGACGTCGTGGAGGATCGCGGCCATCATCGTCTGCGCGTCGAGCTTGAGGTCGGCGAGCAGGTCGGCGACGGCGACCGGGTGCGTGATGTAGGGCTCGCCCGAGCGGCGCCGCTGCCCGTCATGGGCGTGGAAGGCGAAGTCGTACGCTTCCTGGACCAGCTCGACCTGGTCGGGCGGCAGGTAGGCTTCCAGCTTCGCAATGAGCTGGTTGATGCCGATGGAGCGTCTTCCGTAAGGCAGCAGGCTGCGCAGGGAAGACGTGACGTCCATGGGCGTGCAGGGGGCGGGGGTTAGTCTCCCAGCCCGATCTGCGGTGCGCGGAACTCACCCATGAATTCCGGTTCCGGCATCAGCTCCGGCGGCGGAGGCGGCGGCATTTCCGGTTCTTCGAGGATTTCCACGCCCACGTGGCCGGCTGCGATCTCGCGCAGGGCTAGCACCGTCGGCTTGTCGTTCTCCCAATCGAGCGTCGCCTCGGCCCCGTTCGCCAGCTTGCGCGCGCGGCGGGAGGCCACGAGCACGAGTTCGAACAGGTTAGGGACGTTCTTCAGGCTGTCTTCGACGGTGATACGGGCCATTTTTAGCTGGGAAACGGTTAGGGGAAAGGGGCGAAAGCTTAACAGGAGGAAGGGGATAGGGGATAGGGGTTAGGGGTTAGTCGGACCCAGAAACGCCGCCTGCTAAGCGGCCTACTGCGCAGTCGTCAGGCCGTGAGGCTGGCCACAAGCTCGGCCAGCCCCTCCCGCCCCCGTCGCGAGACATCGCCCCGGCCACGGACGATCCCGTGCAGTTCACGCAGTGTCCGCTCGAAGTCGTCGTTGACCACGACAAAGTCAAAGTCGGTCCAGTGCGCGATGTCGGACGCGGCGTCCCGCAGCCGGCGCTGGATCACGTCCTCCGCGTCGGTGCCGCGGCCGCGCAGCCGACGTTCGAGCTCAGCGCGCGAAGGCGGCAGGATGAAGATGGAACGGCACTCGGGCAGCGCGCGGCGGACCTGCTGCGCGCCCTGCCAGTCGATCTCGAGGACCAGGTCCTGCCCTGCGGCGAGCGACTCCTCCACCTGGGCACGGGCCGTGCCGTAGTAATTGTCGAAAACCTGGGCGTGCTCCAGAAACTCGCCGCGCCGGACCATCGCCTTGAACTCGTCCTTCGAGACAAAGAAGTAGTCGCGACCATGCGCCTCGGTCGGTCGCCGTGGCCGCGTCGTGTAGGAGATGGAGAAACGCAGGCCGGGTTCATGCTCCATCAACCCGCGCACCAGCGAGGTCTTGCCGGCGCCGGAGGGAGCGGCGACGACGAAGAGACGGCCGCGGCGGGCGACGGGCTGCGAGGTCATGCCGGATTGTAGCGTTCTGGTGCCCGGGCTGCGGCGCACTCGCGAGACCGAATCGCGAAGTTCGTTTCGCGGCCGGTGCACCGGTATGGACAACAATCCGTCCACGACAGCGGGGCAAGCCCAATCCACCGTTGCAAGCGATGCTTCAGCGTCGGAAATCCATTGGCACTCCCGCTCATCTTCGCTACGAGTCGCTTAGTGGCAATCCCACCACCCGCCGCAACGCATCGCGCAGCACGAGCACCTCGACGCCAGCGAGCCGTGTGCGGAAGTGTCGACCGAAAGCGCGCCGATCACCCGTGACCAGCACGTCAGCGTGACACTGGATCGCGGCCGCCAGAATCGGCACGTCGGCTGGGTCCGAGATCGCAGCAACAGTGGCCTGCTCGAGCGCAGTCGCTCGCGCCTCTGCAACGAGCATCACATCCGCCGGAACCTCATTGAACGCCCGCAGTGCATCAGCCGGGCCTTTCGCCGCAAGATTTCGGCGAGCTTCTTCAATCGCGTAGCCGGACGCTACCAGCCCGCATCGCCCACTGCGCGCAAGCGCGAACAGGTCGTGCACCGGACTGCTGCTTGAATAGCCGCCCAGGAACAGGACGTTCGCGTCGAGGAATAACCTCAACACCGACATCAGCCGCCCGCGTGGGCGAGGGCCTTACGCACCGCATCGCGCGTGATCTCGTCGACTGCCGACTCGCCCTCAAACTCCACGATACGTTTCGGCGTGTACATCTCGATCGGCAGAACGGCCGCTGGACGCAGCCGAATGACGCCGTCGTCGGTGACGTCGAGCAACAGTGTTTCGTTGCCCAAGTGCAGCCGCTTCATGACCGCCCTGGGCAGCGACAATTGGCCATTTCGCCCCAGCTTCACCGTATCCATAATTCTCTCCGGAATCCGAGTTCCCGGAATTCTAGAATTTATGCACGCGATAATCAATGAACCGGCGGACCATCGCCTCTTGCCAACCCCAGCACGAACGCTCAAAGCGGCAGAGTACAAAAGCCGACAAAAAAAGACCGATAAAGTGGCCATGCCCGCCGAGGACGGTTGCGCCGCGCCAGGCCCGTAAGTATTCTTTTAATCAAATTGATTAGAAGTGACTGAAAGCATGACAACCCGAGTCGTGACAGCGCATCTGCCGAAGGAACTGGCCGAAAAACTGGATAGGTTGGCGGATCAGCTCGACCGCCCACGCGGGTGGCTGGTCAAGGAAGCGGTTGAGGCGTACGTCGGCCTGGCCGAAGAGCGGCGTCGCGAAACACTCGCCGCGCTCGAGGAAGTGGATTCCGGTCGCATCGTGGAGCACGCCGAGGTGGAGGCATGGGCGGCCGGCCTTGGCCGAGTGAAGCAGCCCAAGCCCCGCACCAAGCGCGCGGGTTGAAGGCGTGGCGCTGCGTTGGGCGCAGGCGGCCTATGCCGATCTGCGGCGGATCCACGAGTTCCTGGAGCCCGTCAATTCGGTGGTAGCCGTGCGCGTCGTGCGTGCGGTTACAAGCAGGGTGCGACGCATCCCTGCACAACCGCGGCTGGGCGAGAAGCTCACCGGCTTCGAGAATCGCGAGGTGCGCCGCGTACTCGTTCAGCGATACGAAGTGCGATACGAAATCGCCGGGTCCGACATCTATGTCCTGCGGGTGTTCCACACCCCTGAGGATCGTCCGTAAGACAAGAATCGAGCGCTGCAAATGCGACCGGTTCTCCACTGGCCAGACGCACGCCCTGCACAAGCCGGTGCAAAGGGCCCCACTCTTATATACATAAGCCCTGCAGCGGTTGTGGCCCGGCGGCGATCAGCGGCCTGAGGTCAGCCTGAACGTCGGTCAAGGAACCCCGCTTCGGCGGGGTTTCTCTTTGGGTGCGCTCACGGTCGATCGGCTTCGCCGGTTGCATGAACCGGGACCGCGATGCCGCGCGCCGATTCTTCGAGCCGATCCGCCAAGTAACGAGTGAACGGCACGATGTCGTGGTGCACGCTCGCCCGTTCGAGCGCCGACATGTAGGCCGCGCGCGTCTGCACCGTCACCAGCGTCCAGCGCCAGCCGCCCGCTGCCACCATCAGGTTCATCAGGAAGCGTCCCACGCGGCCATTGCCGTCGAAGTACGGGTGTGCGTAGACGAAAAAGAAGTGGCCGAGCACCACCCGCACCGCCGGCTTGGGTTCGGCGCCGAGCAGTGCGAAGAACTCTGGCAGCATGTCGCGCACCGCCTCGTGCGGCGGCGGTACGTGAAGCGAGCGGCGGATGTACACCGGACCGTTGCGGTAGCCGGCGAGGTCGCCCGGATTGAGACTGCCCGCCACTGCCCAAGGCCCGAACAGTTCCTGGTACCACGACTGGTGATCACGATCGGCGATCTCGCCGGCGTTGGCGCCCTCGAGTACGCGCTCGATGGAGGCGGCCACGCGTTGGAACGACTGCCAGTAGCCGCGGGCGGCAAGGGCGTTGCGGTTGCGCCGATCCTCCACGTTGCGCTCCGGGTTCCAGTCGCCCGTGCGCACGCGCTCGATGAGCGCATCGCTTACCTGGTAACCCTCGATTGACAGCGAGTGATAGGCGTCGGCCTTGTAGGCGTCCTGCACGGCCTGCAGGTAGCTCGCCTTGTCCGGACGGGCGAGCGGCGCCGGGAAATGCTCGAGTACCTGCGTGCGCAGGGCCTGCCATTGCATCTGCAGGCGCGAGACATACGGCGACACCGGCCGGCCGACAAACTGCAGCGCGGAGGGCGTCGCAAACGGGTCTTCCTTGCGCACGGTGAAGCCGGCACTGCGACCCGCGTCGCGGATGCGCTCGGCTATCTCGGCACGGCCGATGCTGCGAAAGGCCCCAGCGAGCCACCCGGCCGCCGCGCTTTTGCCGTCATCGAGCACATGGCGCACCAGGTCCGTGGCGTCCGGCAGCATGGCGAGGGCGGCGCGCATCTCGATGGGTTTGTCGAGGAAAGTTCCCCGCGGACAGTGCACTAGTGCGGCACTCAAGGTGTATATCCGCAGCCCCTCGAGCTGCGTGCGCTGTGAGACCTCGGGCAGCTTTAGGCGACTGTCGAACACCGACGTGCCGTGCGGCCAAGGGGTTGGCTTGTTACTGCCGGTCGCGGCGCGCACCAGTAACTGCGGCGGCGGCGAGCGCTCGCCAACGTGCAGCAGCAGCGACTGCTCGGCACCGAGGCACCAGCGCTCACCGAAGCGGTGCTCGAGGTACTGGGCGGCGAACGGCCAGTAGGCGGCGTACCAGGCGGTGGACTCGCCCGGGGTTTCCTCGGGACGCGTGGGGATGTACCAGCCCTTGAAGACTTCGCGCAGGAAGCCGTTGCGCAAGCGCGCTCGCGATGCACGCGCGAGATCTGCCGGGTGCGCACCGCGACCACGCCCTGACGTTGCAGTGGCTTCAGCTGTTTGAGGGAGGTGGCAAGGCGTTCGGCGTGCGTGGGCACGAGGGTCACCCAAAAGGTGAGTCGAAGTCAGGGTATTACGTTGTGTGAAGTATAGGTTATCGTGCCGAGAAAAGTATAGGTTATCGTGCTGTACGATTATCAGGGTATTGCGCATTATCCTCGCCATCCGGAGCCTTTGGCGGGTTCTAAAAGGGTTGGTTACGCGCGGAAACCGCGTCGTTCCAGGCCCTATTCCATCAGATCCGTTCTGGACTTTCGAAGGCGCCCACACGACCTGGTGACAAAACCCCGCTTCGGCGGGGTTTCTATACCTGCGTCCACGGGGATGTAACCCCTGAGTCGTCGGCGTAACGCTCTACTTTTTGTTGTCGAGCACGAACGTGAGTCTGAGTCGCACTTTGTACTCAACGATCTTGCCGGACTTCACCACAACTTCTTGATCGGCGACCCAGGCGCCGCTGATGTCGCGGATGGTCTTGCTCGCGCGCTTGATGCCATCGGCAACGGCATCCTCAAAGCTCGTCTTTGAGGTCGAGGTGATTTCAGAGATTTTGGCAACAGACATGGTGTTTCCCTCTTGCGCCGAGTGGACGCTCGATCCGGCGTGCGCCGGAGTCGCGTGTCCACTCGATGGTTCCTGTTCAGTCGTCAGATCGCCGTCCCGTGGGGACTGCCTTTCTCGACCTACTTCCCGTCGCGATCAGAGTCACCAGGCGTCGCGCGTTCAACGAAGTCGCTGGCGTGCTGCCAGGCATCACGGGTGGCGTGCTTCGCGTTCTCCCACGTCAACTTGGACGTGTCTTTGGCGCGGTCCCAATCGCGCATCAATTCGGGTTCCGCCTGTTCCGAACGAGCGGCCCCTCGTGGCGCCCGTACGCGTCGACACCGTAGCGGTAGGCAGGACCATACTCGTCAAAGTTTGCCCCTCGGGTCACGTAGGGCCGACTCGAATAGTTCTGGCGCCAGTACGCTTCCTCGACGGTGGGGTCGATTGATTTGGCAATCGTGTTGCCAGCGACGCCGCCGGCCACGGCGCCTGCCACCGCACCAATCACCGTGCCCACCGGGCCCGCCACCGTTCCGGCCAGTGCACCTGCGGCCGCGCCACCTGCCGCCGCGCCGAGCCCCGTTCCAACTGGATGCGCGCCGAGTGCGCCCGGGGTCGGAGGTGGATTCGCCGCCTTGTTCCGTTCGCGTTCCAGGGTGCTGCTAGTCATTTTCGTCTCCAATGAATGTTCCGAGCAATCGCATCATCATCGACCGTGAATCACTCCTCGCCGCCATGATCCAACGCGATGAACGTAGTATCGGAGGCTGTCCTCCGCGTGTCGGTGCGGTGGGAAACACAGGCGTGTGACTGCCGAGGTGTGCGTTCGCCGATCAGCTGGCTGGCGAAGGGCATCGGTGCGTTCTACATATTGTCCCGACCGCGGACGCGGCGTATCGAATCGAAAGAGTGCATGATCCAAGGCTGAGGATGCGACAGCGATCTGTTGCGGAGGCTCGCCCATGACTGGCATCCGCGGGGACGGAATCAGGTGGCATGCGCGAGCGTGGCGGTGGCTCGCGCTCGGATTATTGGGTCTCGCCGCGCCGATCGCGGCCGGGCAAGACCCCGCGACCGATCCCGCGGCGTCCGCAGTGACGACGGTGCCGCTATTGCACGTGAGCGGTGCGATCGGGCCGGCAACCGCAGATTACATCGCCCGCGGCCTGCAGCAGGCGGCCCGTGACGGCGCACCGCTGGTCGTGCTGCAGATCGACACTCCGGGCGGGCTGGACAGTTCGACCCGGCAGATCGTCAAGGACATCCTGTCATCGCCAGTGCCCGTCGCGGCTTGGGTGGCCCCCAGCGGTGCGCGCGCGGCCAGCGCCGGCGCGTACATCGTTTATGCCAGCCATGTTGCCGCCATGGCGCCGGGAACGAACCTCGGGGCTGCCACCCCGATACAGATCGGCGGACTGCCCGGCACGCCGCCACAGCCTGCCCCGGACAAAACCGGCGCGCCGCCCTCGCCGGATGAGAAGCCGGCCGAAGGCAGAGACGCGACCGGGAGCGCCGATGCGATGACGCGCAAGATGGTCAACGACTCCGCCGCTTACCTTCGCTCGCTGGCGCAGATGCGCGGGCGCAATGTGGAGTGGGCAGACCGCGCCGTGCGCGAAGGCGCCAGCCTGTCGGCCACGGAGGCGCAGACCCGCGGCGTGATCGACTTCATCGCCGTCGACGTCACGGCCCTGCTGGACCAGGCGCACGGCCGCTCGGTGCAGATGAACGACGGCAGTCAACGCAAACTGGACACTCGAACTGCGCAGGCCGTGCCGGTCGACCCCGACTGGCGCACACGCGTGCTGAGCATAATCACGGACCCGACGGTCGCCTACCTGCTGCTGTTGCTCGGCATCTACGGCCTCTATTTCGAGTTGACGTCGCCGGGTTTCGGCGTGCCCGGCGTGGCCGGCGCGATCTCGCTGCTGCTCGGCATGTTCGCGCTGCAGATGCTGCCGGTGAGTTATGCCGGCGTGGCGCTGATCGTGCTCGGCTTCGCGCTACTGGTGGCCGAGGCGTTGCTGCCGAGCTTTGGCGCGCTCGGTGTCGGCGGCATCATCGCCTTCGTCATCGGCTCGGTCATGCTGATCGACACCGACGTGCCGGGCTTCGGCATTCCGCTCGGTCTGATCGCTGCATTCACCGTGCTCAACGTGTTGTTCGTGGTCGCGGTCCTGCGATTCGCGCTCAAGGCCAGGCGGCGGCCCGTCGTGAGCGGCTCCGAAGAGATGCTGGGTGCCAGTGGCGAAGTTATCGAGATCGGGGAGGATGGCGCCTGGATCCAGGTCCACGGTGAACGCTGGCGCGGGCGCTCGAGGCGCGCCGTTGCGCGGGATAGCGGGTGTGCGTCCACGAGCCGCGACGGACTCGTGCTGCAGGTCGAGCCCGAAGCGGCAGCGCCTGCCGATCAGGCTGCCGGGACCGGACCATCGAGCGCTGCAGGTCATTGACATCAATCGAAGGAGAAACACATGTATTGGGAAATCGGCTATGGCTTTATCCCGATCGTTCTGCTCATGCTGGTGGCCTCCTCGCTGCGCATCCTGCGCGAGTACCAGCGCGGCGTGGTGTTCCAACTGGGTCGCTTCTGGAAGGTCAAGGGCCCGGGGCTCGTCCTCCTGATTCCCGGCATCCAGCAGATGGTGCGGGTGGACCTGCGCACCGTCGTCATGGACGTGCCGCCGCAGGACGTGATCACCCGGGACAACGTTTCGGTCAAGGTGAATGCGGTGGTCTACTTCCGCGTGATGGATCCGCAGCGCGCGGTCATCCAGGTCGAGGACTTCCTGATGGCCACCAGCCAGCTGGCGCAGACGACGCTGCGCGCCATTCTTGGCAAGCACGAGCTTGACCAGTTGCTGGCCGAACGGGAAAAGCTCAATTTGGCCATTCAGCAGGTGCTCGACGTGCAGACCGACGCCTGGGGCATCAAGGTCGCCAATGTCGAGATCAAGCACGTCGACCTGAACGAAACGATGGTGCGCGCCATCGCGCGGCAGGCCGAAGCCGAACGCGAGCGGCGCGCGAAAGTGATCCATGCCGAAGGCGAACTGCAGGCGTCCGAGAAACTGCTGCAGGCCGCGCAAAAGCTGGCGCAGGCGCCGGAGGCCATGCAGCTTCGTTACCTGCAGACCCTCACCCAGGTCGCCGGGGAAAAGAGTTCCACCATCGTCTTCCCGGTGCCCATCGACCTCTTCAAGCCGGCGGTCGATCGGTTAATGGGTCGGCCGGCCCCGGGGGATCAGGGCTGAATCTCCGCGTCGGAGCGGTTGATTGCTTGCGGCGGCACTGACGAGGGAGAACCTGCAACAGGCGTGGCGGCGGGTGCAGGCCAAGGGGCAATGGCGGGGGT
>JADJOO010000016.1 GCA_016713725.1 Pseudomonadota bacterium
GCCAGCGTCAATGCGACGAGAGCGATATCCCACGCCGTGAGACGGGAAAAGTCGACGAAGCCCGGCAGCAGCGCGGCATAGAACAGCAATGCCTGCACGTGCCCGAACATCAGCAGCAGTCCGGCTCCGTAGTTGCGCCAGAAGTTCGACTCGTGTGGCGCGCCAACGCCGGGCGTCACGGGGCGCGGCTGGAAACGCCACAGGGTGATGCCCTGCCAGGCAAGGTAAGCAGCACCGAGCCACTGCAGCACGGTGAACAGATCGCCGAGCGAGCTCGCCGCCGCTGCCATGCCGACGGCCGCCAGCGCAAAGAACAACAGGTCGCCCGTGACCACGCCTGCGTTGATCGCCAGCGCGGGCCGGATGCCATCGGTGATCGCACGCGCCACGATGGCCGTCACGGCCGGGCCGGGAGTGAGCGCCGCCACCGCGATCGTCGCGGTCAGGGCGAGGTATACGCCCGGCGTCATCGGTTGCAAGCGGGCGGGACTACAGCCAGCCCTTGCGGCGGAAGTAGATGTAGGGCACCAGCGCCGAGAACACCATGGCCAGCAGTGCCGCCGGGTATCCCCAATGCTTGTCGAGCTCCGGCATGAAATGGAAGTTCATGCCGTAGATGCTCGCAACCAGCGTTGGCGGCAGGAACATCACCGCCGCGACCGAGAAGATCTTGATGATGTTGTTCTGCTCGAGGTTGATGAGGCCGAGCACCGCGTCGAGCAGGAACTGGATCTTGCTGACCAGGAACGACGCGTGGTCCGACAGCGACTGCACGTCGCGCAGCGTCGACTTGAAGCGGTTGCGCTGGTCCGACGAGAGCTCGAGGTTCGGCGTCTGCTGCACGTACATCAGGATGCGCTGGAAGCTCACCAGGCTCTCCCGCGCCTTCGAAACCAGGTCGCCGTCGGCGCCGATCTGGCGGATCAGGGCGTGCAGGTCGGCGCTGCTCGGCGAGGTTGCGCCGCCGCGCGGAAAGATCGCGAACGACACGGCATCGAGTTCGGTCTGCACGCGTTCGAGCAGGTCGGCGATTCGTTCGACGAACGATTCGAGGAGGCCCGCGAACAGCGTGGCCGATGAAGTGCACGCTGCTGGCGACCGCTCGACGAACTGCATGAAGCGCTGCACCGGCGTCGGGTTGACGTAGCGGTTGGTGATCATCCGCCCGTTGGCGAGGATGAACGTGATCGCGCTGCTCTCCGGGCGCTCGCTGTCGAGCTTGCTGCCGACCGTCGCCGTCATGTACACGGCGCCGCCCTCTTCATACAGGCGGTTGGAGGTTTCGATCTCCTTCATCTCGTCGCGCGTGGGCACGTCGACGGTGAGCAGCGCCTCGACTGCGCGCTCTTCGTCGGGGGTCGGCTCGAAGAGGTCTGCCCACAGGAACTCATCCGGAAAGGGCGCCGGCGGGGTGTGCTCGACCCAGGTGTAGCCGCTGCCGGTGGGAATCAATAAGCGCAGCATCAGGAAATCCGCCCTGAAGTCCGGTCGCCGTTGTAACACAGGGCGCAACGAAAAGCCTTGCGCGCAGCAGCGGTTTTCCGCAACGAACGATCCGCATAAAAAAACCGCCCTGGCTTCCCGGGGCGGTTTTCTGGCTCAGCGTTTGATCCGGCGGGGATCAGCGCGCGGGCTGCTCCCTGGCCACCAGCGCATTGATCACTTCGAACAGCTTGTCTTCGCTGCCGGCCATGCTGACGTCGGTGACGTACTTGCCGTTCACGATCACCGTGGGGGTGCTCGCGATCTTGTAGCGGCGGTTGAGGTCGTCTGCCTTCATGATCTTGGAGTCGACCGCAAAACCCGCGAAGGCCTTCTGGAAATCGGCCTTGCTCACGCCGCGCGACGTGAAGAACGTCTCGATCGCGGCAGGCGTGTCGAGGCGGTTGCCCTTGACGTTGATCTCACGCCAGATCTCGGCATTCAGGTTCGGCTTGCCGAGCAGTTCCATCGTGTAGAAGACGCGCGCGTGCGTCTTGAGCGTGTTGTTCCAGGTGGCAGGCAAGCGCACTAGTTCGGCGTTGGCGGGCTTGCCATTGCGGCTCCAGGCTTCGAGCTTGGGCTCGAGCAGGTAGCAATGGCCGCAGGCATACCAGAACACCTCGACCACCTCGACCTTGCCCGGCGCGACGTTGGTCGGCTGCGCGGGCGTCAGCAGTTTGTAGTGCACGCCCTGCTGGGGTTCGAAAGCGGCAGAGGCCGTGCCTGCCGCCAGCAGCAACAACACGCCGGCGGCGAACGCCTGCCGGGCCCGGGAAACGCAGGTCTGCTTGTTCATGGTGGCTTCTGACCGACGTCGGACCGCGAGGTTCAACGCATGCCCTGGAGGTACGAGGCCACGGCGTCGATTTCCTCGTCCGTGAGCCTGGACGCGATCGTACGCATCATCGAGTTCGGGTCGGTGGCGCGGGCACCCGACTTGTAACTGCGCAGCTGGGTCGCGGCGTACACCGCGTGCTGGCCGCCGATCATCGGGAACGCGGCGCCCGGGATGCCCCGGCCGCTCGGGCCGTGGCAGCCGGCGCACGAAGGCACGCCCTTCGACGCGATGCCGGCTCGGTAGATGCTCTGGCCGCGCTGGAGTTTCGAGGGTTCAGTCTCGCCGGTGGGACGCGGTGTCTGAGACGCGAAGTAGGCCGCGAGGTCTTCCATGTCCTGGTCGGCCAGGATCATGGCCATCGGGCTCATCAGCGGGTTCTGTCGCTCGCCAGCCTTGAAGTGCTTGAGCTGCTTCAGGATGTAGGACGAATGCTGGCCCGCGAGCGAAGGCCATTCGGGATTGGCGCTGTTGCCGTCCATGCCATGGCAGGCCATGCAAGTCGCCGATTTGGCCTGGCCGGCCTCGACGGTGCCTGCTGCGTGGACGGAGCCGGTCCAGCCGAGCACGGCAACCAGCGTGAGGGCGGCGAACTTCGCGGTCATGACTGAATTCACTCCCAAGAACCGAACGAGCGCCGGTGCAGAAAAGGCCGGGGACTTTGCTGTTCTGCGGCCTGCCGGGCTAGCCGCAAATTGTACACTAAGGCTTTCGCGCATCGTGGGCGCGTCCCACGGACAGGAAACATGGCCGCATACCCCGAAGTCCGATTCCTGACCAGCGCGAACAAGCTCGGGCAGTTGCCTCCGGATACGGGCGTCGAAGTCGCCGTGGCCGGCCGCTCCAATGCGGGCAAGTCGAGCGCCATCAACGCGGTCACCCAGCGCAAGGGGCTGGCCAGGACCAGCAAGAGTCCGGGCGCCACCCGGCTGCTCAATTTTTTCGAGCTGCTGCCGGGCCGCCGGCTCGTCGACCTGCCGGGATATGGGTTCGCCAAGGTGGCGGGGGAAATGCGCGCGCACTGGGGCACGCTGCTGACGGGGTACTTCGGCAAGCGGGAGTCGCTGCGGGGCACCATCGTCGTGATGGATGTGCGTCACCCGCTGACCGACCACGACCAGGACATGCTGAAACTGGCCACGTCGCGCGACCTGCCGGTGCACATCCTCCTGACCAAGGCTGACAAGCTCGGCCGCGGCGCGGCGGGCAATGCATTGCAGGGAGTCCGCCGCAAACTGCCAAAGGACGGCCTCGTCACGGTGCAGTTGTTCTCCGCGCACTCTGGGGACGGTGTGCAGGAAGCGCGCGGTGCGCTGGAAAAACTTCTCGATGGTAGACGCATAAAAGAAACCCCGGCTGGACCAGAAGATCCAGCCGGGGTAAATCAACCCGGTATTGGGGGATGACCGGGCAGGCGTTGGGCCTAGGGAGAAAGGCCAACGTCAAGCGTCACAAGGACACTCAAGCGGATTAGAGGGGATCTCACGGGGAAAGTTCCGGCTGCCGCCAGCCTGGTTACTCGCCGCGTCCAACCCACCAATAATCCATTGCCGGTCAATGGGTTAAATTACAGGAATGTCCAGGTGACGCCGATCGAGAACATGTCGACCGTGTCCGCGTCGGAAATATCGAAAATCTCGTATTCACCGCGAATGCTGAGACTCCACACGCGGAACTGGGCGCCGAGGCCGTAGGTCAGGTCGGTGCCGTCGTCGCTCGCGCTCACGCCGAGCCCCGGCGCGTCGAGGTCAGCATTCCAGTTGACGGCGCCGACGCGCGCGAACAGGTCCACCGGACCGACGGGTACGAAACCCACCGCCGACAGCGTGATGCCATTGACGTCGGATTCAATCCTTTCGCCCGCCACGTTGTCGTCGCCGGAGCCGAGGTCGACGTAGTTGGCTTCCACCGCCAGCCAGTCGAGGAACCGCCAGCCGGCGATTGCTTTGAAACCGGTCGCGCTGGCGTCGAAGTTGAGGTTCTGGCCGCCGATATTGTCGTCGAACTCGACACTGCTCTGGCCGACGCTGGCGCCGAGATAGATGCCGTTGTCGGCAGACAGGGCAGGCAGGCTGAACAGCCCGCAGGCAGCCGCGAGCGCGGCGGCGGTGGTCTTACGCATGGTTTAATCTCCTTGGAGGGCGCGACGGCCCGAATCGACATTTTACGGTTGTTTCGACGGCCGTGACGTGGCGAAGTTCAGTGCGCTTCGTCCCAGTTTCTGCCTACGCCAACCTCGACTTTGAGCGGAACCCGCAGCTCAGCCGCGGCCATCATGTGCCCGCGCAGTTCAGTGAGCACGCTGTCGACGCGATCTTCCGCCACTTCGAGCACGAGTTCGTCGTGCACCTGCATCATGAGGCGCGCGTGAGGCTGGTCGAACAGCCACCGGTGCACGTCGATCATCGCGCGCTTGATGATGTCCGCCGCCGTGCCCTGCATCGGCGCGTTGATCGCGCTGCGCTCGGCGTACTGCCGCATCTGCGCATTGCGTGACCGGATCTCGGGCAGGTAGAGCCGGCGTCCGTACACGGTTTCGACGAAGCCTTGCTCGCGCGCCGCGGCGCGCGTCTCGTCCATGTAGCGCTTCACGCCCGGGTAGCGCTGGAAGTAGAGATCCACGTATTGCTGCGCCGCCCCGCGTTCGATCCCGAGCTGACGCGCGAGCCCGAACGCGGACATGCCGTATATGAGCCCGAAGTTGATCGCCTTCGCCGCACGCCGTTGGTCCGGCGTGACTTGATCGGGCGAAGGCGCCCCGAACACTTCGGCGGCGGTCGCCTGGTGAATGTCGCGGTCATGCGCGAATGCATCGAGCAGGCCGGCGTCGCCCGAAAGGTGCGCCATGATGCGCAGTTCGATCTGCGAGTAGTCCGCCGCAATCAGGACGTGGCCTGCCGGCGCCACGAAGGCCTGCCGGATGCGGCGTCCCTCCGCCGTGCGGATCGGAATGTTCTGCAGGTTCGGGTCGGTCGAAGACAGGCGCCCTGTCGCCGCGACGGCCTGGTGATAAGACGTGTGGACGCGGCCGGTGCGTGGATTGATCTGTTCCGGCAGCTTGTCCGTGTACGTGGAGCGCAGCTTGGCGAGTCCGCGGTACTCGAGGATGATGCGCGGCAGTTCGAACTCGTCGGCCAGTTCTTCGAGCACGTCTTCGGCTGTCGACGGCTGGCCCGTGGGCGTCTTGCGCTTCACTGGCAGGCCGAGCTTGCCGAACAGCACTTCCTGCAGCTGCTTGGGGGACTCGAGGTTGAAAGGTTGCGCCGCCGCTGCATGCGCGCGCTTTTCGAGTTCGACCAGGCTGCGCGACAGCTCATGGCTCTGGCGCTTGAGCATCTGCGCGTCGACCAGCACGCCGCAGTGCTCCATGTCGAGCAGCACGGGTACGAGCGGTTGCTCGATTTCCTGGTAGAGCCGGGCGAGCTCAGGCACGGCTTCGAGCTGCGGCCAGAGCGTGCGGTGCAGGCGCAGCGCGACGTCGGAATCCTCGGCGGAATATTCCGCTGCCGTCTCGACCGACACGTCGCTGAAGTTGAGTTGCTTCGCACCCTTGCCTGCGACGTCCTCGTAATGAATCGTCTCGACACCAAGGTAAAGCTGCGCCACCGAATCCAGGTCGTGGCGGGTCGCCGTGCTGTTCAGCACGTACGACTCCAGCATCGAATCGAAGCGCATGCCACGCAGTTCGACGCCGTGGTTGCGCAGCACGTGCGCGTCATATTTCAGGTGATGGCCCAGCTTGCCGCGGCCCAGGTCCTCGAGCAGGGGTTGCAGCAGTCGCAGCACCTCGGCGCGGCTCAGCTGATCCGGCGCGCCGGGATAGGTGTGGGCAAGTGGAACGTAGGCCGCCGTCCCGGGTTCGACGGCGAACGACACGCCGACGATCTCGGCCTGCATGTAATCGAGGGACGTCGTTTCCGTGTCGAATGCGAAGACGTCTGCGGCGCGTAGCGCGTCGAGCCAGCGATCGAGTTGTTCTCGTTCGAGCACCAGCTCGTAGTTGCGTCCGGGCGCCCAGCCGTCGGGCGAAGGGGAGGAAGGGGAGGAAGGGGAGGAAGGGGAGGAAGGAGTGGACGTTGGGTCCAGCGACTTCAGCAGCGAACGTAGTTCGAGTCGTGTGTAGAGTTCGCGCAGCGTTGACACGTCCGGTTCGTGGCGACGCAGCTGCTCGGGACCGACGTCGAGCTCGACGTCGCAGCGGATCGTGGCGAGCTCGCGCGACAGCGCGAGGTCCGTGGTCGACGCGCGCAGGCTTTCGCCGACCTTGCCCTCGATGCGGTCCTGGTGCTCGAGCAGGTTGTCGAGCGTGCGGTACTCGTTGAGCCATTTCGCGGCGGTCTTCGGGCCGACTTTCGGCACGCCGGGAATGTTGTCCGACGCGTCGCCGACGAGCGCGAGGTAGTCGATGATCTGTTCGGGGTAGACGTCGAACTTGACCTTGACGCCGGCCCGATCGAGGGACGAGTTCGTCATGGTGTTGACGAGCGTGACGCGCTCGTTGACCAGCTGTGCCATGTCCTTGTCGCCGGTCGAGATCAGTACCTGCAGGCCCGAGTCCACGGCGCGCTGCGCGAGCGTGCCGATGACGTCGTCCGCCTCGACACCTGCAATCCGCAGCAGCGGCAGTCCGAGCGCCTGCACGGCGTCGATCAGCGGCTCGATCTGGGAGCGGAGGTCGTCCGGCATCGGCGGCCGGTGCGACTTGTACTCGGCGAACAGTTCGTCACGGAACGTCTTGCCGGGCGCATCGAACACGACGGCTACGAGCTCCGGGTTCTGCTCGCGCTGCATGCGCAGCAGCATGTTGAGCACGCCGAGCACGGCGCCCGTCGGCTCACCGCGCGAGTTTGTCAGCGGCGGCAGCGCGTGGAAGGCCCGGTACAGGTAAGACGAGCCATCCACGAGCACCAGTGTGCGTGCATCAACCACCGCGGGCAGTGCCTGGTTTGCCGCCCGGCAGCGGCGGGGGCGGGATGCGTTCATCCCTGGGTTTGGCCGGGGTTTCCTGGGCTGGTTCCGCAGGCGCGGTGGCGGATGGCGTGACTGGCGCCTCGCCGGCCGCTGGCACGGTCTGGCCCGGCGCGCGGATCACGACCTCATCGGACTTCGACGGCAGGGTGAGCGCGCCCTTGAGCCCGCAGCCGCTCGCGGCCGCTGCGGCCAGGAAGATTGCCGCCAGGGCGTTGAGGCTGATGTGCTTCGTCATTACTTCTCCGTCCCCACTAGCGTCATGCCTTGCCCGGGCGCCGCGATCACGGCCATGGTCAGTCGCGAGACACAGGTCAGCCGGCCAGCCTCGTCCTGCAGCTGGATGTCCCAGACCTGGGACCGGCCACCCAGATGTACTGGCCGGGCCGTTCCGGTGACCCGCCCGGAGCGCACGGAACGGAGGTGATTTGCGCTGATCTCCTGCCCTACGGCGTAGAACTTGCTGGTATCGAGACAAAGATTGCTGGCGGTGCTGCCCAATGATTCGGCCAGCACGACGCTGGCTCCGCCGTGCAGCAGGCCGAAAGGCTGGCGGGTGCGCTCGTCCACGGGAATCGACCCGCGCAGGAAGTCGTCGCCGATCTCGGTCAGCCTGATGTCCAGGTGCAGGTTGATGTCGCGGACGCCAGCGAAGGTGGCCCGGACCTGCTCGATCGACGTGGGTTGAAACCAGATACTCATCCGAACCTCGCGGCAAGCAAGCGATTGTACCTGCGTGGGCCGGGCTGGCATGGCAGGACCCGCCCGGGCAGGGCAAAATGAATTGTTGCACAGCACAAACGCCCCGCCGGAGCCGACCATGCCCGATTACAGCGCCCCCCTGCAGCAGATGCGATTCACGATCGAGCACCTCGCGGATTTCAAGCACGTCGCGGCGCTGCAATCGTATTCGGCGGTCGATGCGGATACGGTCGAGGCCGTGCTCGAAGAGGCCGGCCGCTTTGCCAGCGGCGTGCTCGCACCGACCAACTGGCTCGGTGATCGCCAGGGCGTGCAGGTCGTGGACCAGGCGGTGCAGGTTCCTCCTGAGTTCACCGACGCCTATGCCAGGTTCAGCGCAGGCGGCTGGCCGGGCATCGCCGCGAATCCCGACTTCGGCGGCCAGGGCCTGCCGAAGACGATCTCCATCGCATGCGATGAGATGTGGTCGGGCGCCAACGTGGCCTTCGCGCTGTGCCCTGAACTTTCGCAGGGTGCGATCCTCGCGCTCGATCGTCACGGTTCCGAAGAACTGAAGGCGCAATACCTCGGCAAGCTCGTCTCGGGGGAATGGACCGGCACGATGTGTCTCACCGAGCCGCAGGCGGGCTCGGATCTGGCCGCACTCACGACTCGCGCGGAACCGCAGGCCGACGGCAGCTATCTGCTGACTGGACGCAAGATCTACATCACCTGGGGCGACCACCCCATGACGTCGAACATCGTGCACCTGGTGCTGGCCAGGCTGCCGGGGGCGCCTCAGGGCACCAAGGGCATCTCACTGTTCCTCGTCCCGAAGTACAAGCTGAATGCCGACGGCACGCCGGGCGAGCGCAACGACGTGTTCCCGGTGTCGGTCGAGCACAAGCTCGGCATCCACGCGAGCCCCACGTGCGTGATGGCGTTCGGCGACAGTGGCGGGGCGCTGGGCTACCTGGTCGGCGTGCAGAACGAAGGTCTCGCCGCCATGTTCACGATGATGAACTACATGCGTCTCGGCGTCGGTGCCCAGGGCGTGGGCCTCGCCGACCGCTCGTACCAGGCCGCGGTCAAGTACGCGCGTGAGCGTGTGCAGGGCAGGGCCCCGGGCGAAAAGGGCCGCGTCGCGATCATTCGTCATCCCGACATCCGCCGCACGCTGCTGCTGATGCGTTCGCTCACGCAGGCGTGCCGGGCAATCTGCTATTACACGGCGTCGTGCCTCGATCGCGGCAACCACGGCGACACGCCAGCGACGTCGGCGGCCTGGATTGCGAGCGGGGACCTGATGACGCCGATCGCCAAGGCGTTCTCGTCTGAAATCGGACAAGACGTCACGGCCCTCGGCATCCAGGTGCACGGCGGCATGGGTTACGTCGAGGAGACCGGTGTTGCGCAGTACTATCGCGACGCGCGGATCGCTTCGATCTACGAAGGCACGAACGCGATCCAGGCGATCGACCTGGTCGGCCGCAAGCTGCTGCGCGACGGCGGCGCCACCGTCTCGGCCTTCGTGTCGGACATGCGTCTCGTCGACGCGCCGCTCGCGAATGCAGGTGAGGACCTGGCGGGCGTCCGCCTGTGGCTCGCGAAAGGCCTCGACGAACTCGTGCTGTGCTCGTCGCACCTGCTTGCCGGCGAGCGCAAGGATCCGGAGCTCGTGAGCTCCGCGGCATTCAACTACCTGATGTTGATGGGCACCGTCGTCGGCGGCTGGCAGCTGGCACGCGGCGCGCTGGTCGCGACCACCAGGCTCGAGACCGACGGCACCGACCCGGTATTCCTGCGCACGCAGGTGCTGATGGCAAGGTTCTATGCGGAGCACGTGCTGCCGCGTGTGCTGGCCTACGGCGTCGCCGTGCGCGCCGGCAGCAGCTCGATCATGGCGCTGACCGCCGACCAGTTCTGACCCGCTGCAGGCTCTTGGCCAACCCCTGGCACTGGTCACCGCTCACCGCCGTCTCGGCGCGCGTGCCGCATGACCTTCTGTCCTGGCTCGCAGAGCCGGGAATGCTCACCGCGCGCGTCCGTGCGTTGTGTGGCCCGGCGATGGGATTTCGGCGGCTTGGCAGGCTGCGTGAATGCGAGCTCACCTCTCCTCTGCGCGAACGGCTCAAGGTCGAGGACGAAACCTGCCTGCTGCGCGAGATCGAGTTTTGCGCCAGCGGCGAACGCATCGTGTTCGCGCAGACCGTGTTGCCGGCCTCGACGATCGGACATTACCCGTGGCTGCGCGAACTCGGCGACTCGCCGCTCGGCGAGGCGCTGCGCCAGGTGGACGATCCGCTCGAGCGCGAGCCGCTCGAATACGCGGAACTTCCTGCGGGCCACCCGCTTGTCGAGGCCGCACGCGTCGTTACCGGCGACGCATCGATGTGGGCCCGCCGCGCCGTGTACCGGCTCGGCGGCCTGCCGATCCTCGTGCAGGAAGTCTTCCTGCCCGAGTTGCTGCGCGTCCAGGCGTCGGCCCGGTCGCACACCGAGGAGCACAAGATGACAGCCGACTCGCTTCCGTTCGCCGTGCCTCGACCCACCGTCGCAATCTCAGGTTCGTCCGTGCGTTTCCCCGTGCACCGCATCTACTGCGTCGGGCGCAATTACGCTGCGCACGTGCGCGAGATGGGATCGGATCCGACGCGCGAGCCGCCGTGTTTCTTCACCAAGCCTGCCGACGCAGTGGTCGCGAACGGTGCGCCGGTGCGTTACCCGCCGCGCACGTCGAACCTGCACCACGAGGTGGAACTCGTCGTCGCGATCGGCAAAGGCGGCAAGCAGATCTCAGCGACCGAGGCGCTCGAGCACGTGTTCGGTTACGCGGTTGGCAACGACCTGACGCGTCGTGACCTGCAGACGCATGCAAAGGACAATGGCCTGCCCTGGGACGTCGCGAAGGCGTTCGATCACTCCGCCCCGATTACCGCGATCCGCCCCGTGGCGGACGGTGGTCACCTCACGTCGGGTCGCATCTGGCTCGAGGTCAACGGGCAGTCGCGACAGGACGCCAACCTGTCCGAGTTGATCTGGAGCGTGCCCGAGATCGTGGCCGAGCTCGCGACGCTGTTCGAACTGCAGGCAGGCGACCTGATCTTCACCGGCACGCCGGCCGGCGTCGGCGCCGTGCAGCGCGGCGACAGCATCGTCGCCGGCATCGACGGGCTCGACACGCTGCGCACGACCATCGTCTGAACGGCCCTGGAGGACGCAGATGGCATTCCAGCTGTACACGTACTGGCGCAGCTCGGCCGCGTTCCGCGTCCGGATCGCACTGGCGCTCAAGGGCCTCGACTACGAGTCCGTGCCGAAGCACCTGCTGCGCGACGGCGGCGAGCAGCGTAAGCCCGACTACCTCGCGGTCAATCCGCAGGGACTGATCCCTGCGCTGGCAGACGACGGATTCGTCGTACCGCAATCGCTCGCCATTTGCGAGTACCTCGAGGAGACCCATCCGGAGCCGCAGCTGCTGCCGGGCTCGGCGCGGGACCGCGCGATCGTCCGCGGCATGGCCATGGTCGTCGCCTGCGATACGCATCCGCTCAACAACCTGCCGATCATGGGTTACCTGCGCCGCGAATTCGGCGCGGACGACGCAGCCGTCAACCGCTGGGTGGCTCACTGGATCGAACGCGGATTCTCAGGGCTCGAACGCTGGGTCGGTTCGATACCCGGGACCCCGGTCGAGGTCGGACAGCAGCGCTTCTGCTTCGGCAACGCCCCGACCCTCGCAGACGTGTGCCTGGTGCCGCAGATGTACAACGCACGTCGCTTCAGTGTCGATGTCACGCCCTATCCGCGGCTCGTCGCGATCTGTGCTCACCTCGAAGGGCTGCCCGCATTCAGGTTGGCCCGCCCGGAGGAACAGCCGGACGCGGAAGGGAGTAGGAAGGGAAGGATAGTGACAGGAGTAGGAGTAGTGGGTAGGGAGTGGAGTGGGTAGTGGGTAGTAATCAGTGAGTAGTGATTAGTGATCGGCGAGGTTTGGTTGGGGCTAGAATCTGTTCCGACCAGTCACTACTCACTACTCACTACTCACTAATCACTTTCCCCGAGGCTTCCCATGGTGACCGCCGTCGTCCTGATCAAGGCCGAGACCGACAAGGTGCCCGAACTGGCACAGACGATGGCCGAACTTGAAGGCGTGAGTGAGGTGTTCTCGGTGGCCGGCCAGTATGACCTCGTCGCGCTGGTGCGCGTGCGCGAGAACGAAGACCTGGCGCGTGTCATCAGCGAGAAGATGCGCAAGCTGCCTGGGATCACGGGTTCGGAGACGTTGATCTCCTTCAAGGTCTATTCGAAGCAGGACCTCGATGCCGGCTTTCAGCTCGGGCTCGACTGATGGGGCCAGTCGGCCCTGCGCTAGAGAGTTCCGCCCAGGCGCCGCAGTGCGTCCGGCTGGAAGTCACCGACCTTGGCCTTGGCGTTGAACTGGATCGGCTCCTTGACCTCGTTGTCGAGACCGCCGACGAGGTAACCGCCGCTGTTGAGGTCGTGGTAGATGCCGAAACGGTAGAACGGAACCTGTGCGTCGTACGCCTGCAGCAGGCCGTGCATCGACGCACGCCACAGGCCGCCGCGAGTGTCGTAGGCATCCTCGGCCAGCACCGACCAGCTGTCCTCATCGAGGTACAGCGTGCGTTTGCCGTAGATGTGGCGCTGGCCCGGCTTGAGCGTGCCTTCCACCACCCAGACGCGGTGCAGTTCGTAGCGCACGTAGTCGGGATTGATCGACTTCGGCCGGATGATGTCCTTGTACTTGAGCGACTTGTCGGACAGCTTGTACGTGTTGTACGGCACGTACATCTCGCGCTTGCCGAGCAGCTTCCACTCGTAGCGATCGGGTGCGCCGTTGTAGCCGTCGACCTGGTCGGTCGTCAGCATGCCTTCGGAGCCGTCGTTGATGCCGTCGTACGCAAGATCCGGCGCACGGCGCACACGGCGTTGTCCTGAGTTGTAGATCCACGCGGAGCGCTGTTCCGCGACCTGGTCCACCGGTTCGTGCACCAGGAAGATCGTGCCGCGCAGCGTCGCCGGTTCGGTGAAATAGCCGAGCGCGTAGAAGAGCCGGTTCGGTGCGACGTTTTCGACGTTCTGCGCGTAGATGCGCTGCGAGGCGAAGCCGATCTTGTAGAAGTCGCCGTTCGGTCGGACCGGGAACGAGTGTCCGGCGCGGACGATGCCGCCGCCGAGATAGCGCACGAGGTGATTCCAGATTGCCTGCAGACCGTTCTCGGGAATCGGGAACGGCGTGGTCGAGCCGTTCAGGTCCTTGAGGCCGAAGCCCTGCAGCGAGACCTTGCCGGCCTGCGCGATGACGCGATCCGTCACGGCCTTCGGGTAACCTACCGTGCGGCGCGTCGGATACACAGTCATGCGGAAATTCTGCGGATACTTCCGCAGCAAGGCGGCCTGCCCCCTGGTCAGCTTCGTTTCGTACTGGCCGACGTTCGTCGAGTTGATCGTAAAGACCGGCTTGTCGTCCGGGAACGGGTCGATGTAGCCCTGCTGCGGTGTCCAGCCTGCGGGTGCCTGCGCCAGGCCACCCTCCCACGCGGGAATCGTGCCGTCGGCATTGCCGGCTTGTTCGGCGCCCACCGGCGTGAGGTCCTTGCCGAGGCGGGAGAAATCCCGGCGCGGCCGAGACGGCCGGCGCCGTCGCCAGAGCAAGGCCGCGACCATCGACGCGACGAGTTTCGGCAGTGGCATCACTGATTTCCCATCCTGGAGTCGGCGCTGACGTAAGTGCCCGCTGACCATGCCATTGCAGCTTACTCATTTTCGCAGCGTTGGTCGCCTTACGGCGCGGCACCTGGGATTCCCAGGGGGTCCCCGCGTCGGGGGGGGATAAAACCCCGGCGGGGAAGGCCCTTTTCGGGGGGCGGGGGGGCGCCGCGCGGGGGGGCGGGGGGCGGCGCCTTCGGCGCAGCGCTGCGGCCTGCTGCCGGTTGAGAACGCTCGACGCGCAGCGCGCAAGCAAGGCGCAGGATTGATCGCCACACCGTTCCCCGCCCCCGGCTTCGTGCAGCCTGCCGTATCCTGCCCAAAGAGTCTCGAGCCGGTTGTCTGTCCTCCTTCCGCGGGGCGCGCGTACTTGGCGCCGATGCGCTGGTATGCCTCGCGGAACGGAATGCCTTCCTGCGCGACGAGCGCGTTGGCCTCAGCCGCCGCATGAATGTCGGTATCCATGCGGATGTGTTCCGGCACGAACTGCACCTCTGGAATCGCGGCGGCCATGATGCCGAGTGACTCGAGGCAGACGTCGATCGAACGGAACAGCGGCGCCTTGATCAGCTGCAGGTCGCGCTGATAGCCCGAGGGCAACTTGGCGGTGATGCCGAGCACTTCCGCCAGGCACGCCTGCGCCGTGGCCGTGCGGCCGCGCACCAGCTCGAAGACGTCGGGATTGCGCTTCTGCGGCATGATCGACGAACCGGTCGTGAACGCGTCGGGCAGGCGCACGAAGCCGAACTCCCGCGTATAGAAGAGCAACAGGTCGGACGCGAGCCGCCCGACGTCCTGCATCAACAGCGTGATCTGGAAAAGCACCTCGGCTTCCGCCTTGCCGCGTGACAGCTGCACCGCCGTCACTGGCTCGTGATTCGCAGGGAATGCCAGCTTGGCGCGCGTTGCGTCGCGGCTCACGGGCAGGTTCGGTGTGCCATAACCTGCCGCGGAGCCCAGCGGGTTCTTGCCGATGCGTCGGTGCGAGTGACGCAACCCCTCGATGTCATCGCGGATCTCCGCGGCGAAGCCCTGCGCCCACAGCGCGACTGAACTCGGCATCGCCTGCTGCATGTGCGTGTAGCCTGGCAGCGCGACGGACCCCTGGTTGGCCGTCAGACCGTCCAGCGCTTCGGCGACGTGTCGGGCTCCCTCAGCGAGGCTTTCGACTGCGTCGCGGAGGTACAGGCGAAGTGCCGTGAGCACCTGGTCGTTGCGCGAGCGACCTGCATGCAGACGAGCGCCGGCCGTGCCGATCCTGCGTGTGAGCAACATTTCCAGCGCCGTCTGGCCGTCCTCGAGTTCCAGCGTCACGGACCATTCGCCACGGGCGTGGGCGGCCGCGATCTCATTCAAGCCGTTGCGGATCGCGTCCAGTTCGTCTTGCGCGAGCAGGCCGCATTCCTGCAGCATTTCGGCGTGCGCGATCGATGCGCGGACGTCGTAGGCCACGAGCCGGTTGTCGAGCGCGTGATCCTCGCCAGCCGTGAAGCGCAGCACTCGCTCGTCGAGGGGTGCGCCTTTGTCCCACAATCTACTCATGCACCTGTCCTTCTTAGAGAGAAGAGGATAGGGGTTAGGGGATAGGGGTTAGTCAGAAAGGCTGCGCGCGAGCGCGCATCCGACTATCCCCCAACCCCCATCCCCTAGCCCCTATTGACCCTGTTCAGCCGCCGTGAGTGCCTTGGTGTCCGCGACGACCAGCGTGCCCTTGCCTTCGTTGGTGAAAATCTCGGCGAGCAGCGAATCTGTCTCGGCGTACGAGATCACGTGCACGCGACGGACACCACCCCGAATCGCCGCTTCGATGGCGCTCGACTTCGGCAACATGCCGTCGGTAAGCGCACCCTTCTCGCGCAGTCGGTGCAAGCCGGCCAGGTCGGTATACGAGATCAGCGACTGCGGATCGTCGACACGTTCGAGGATGCCGGGCGCGCCGGTGCACAGGATCAGCTTCTCGGCGACCAGCGCGCCGCCGATCGCCGCGGCTACCGTGTCGGCGTTGATGTTGAGCAGCTGTCCCGTGCAGTCGCACGACAGCGGGCTCACGACGGGCAGGAAGCCGCTGTCCAGCAGTCGCGTGACGACGGAGCCGTCGATGCCGTCGATGTCGCCCACCATGCCGTAGTCGACGACCTCGCCACTCGCGAGCGTCACCGGACCGCGGCGATGCGCCTGCACCAGGCCGCCGTCGATGCCGCCGATCCCGATCGCGGAGATGCCGAAGCTGCGGCAGAGCGCGACCAGTTGAGTGTTGATCAAGCCGTTCAGGACCATGCTGATGGCATCGATGGCCGAAGCGTCGGTCACGCGACGGCCTTGAACCATGCGGGTCTGCACGCCGAGTTTCGCCGTCACGTCGTCGAGCTGCGGGCCGCCGCCGTGGACGAGCACGACGCGGATGCCGAGATGGTGCAGGATCGTCACCTGCTCGACGAAGGCTCGCATCGTCCCGGCGTCGCGGAACGCACCGCCGCCGGTCTTGATGACGAAGACCTTGCCCTTGTACATGTGGATGTAAGGCGTCGCGCCGCGCAGTGCCCGCACCGTGACAGCCTGTTCGACCTTGTGTCCGATCATCGTCAGTTCCCCTTGAGCAATCGATGCAGCACGGCCATCTGGACGACCATGCGGTTGGCGGCTTCGCGGATCACGCGGCTGCGCGGCCCGTCGAGAATTTCGTCTGCAACCGCGACGTTGCGGCGCACGGGCAGGCAATGCATGAAATGACAGTCGGCCCGCGCGTGCTGGAACCAGCTTTCGCGCACGCACCAGTCGCCGAGAGGCGCGCGTGCCTTCGCTTCGCCGTCGGCGTCACCGTAGTGCAGCGGAGAGCCCCATTCCTTCGCGTACACGACGTGCGCATCACGCAGCGCCGATGCGCGATCGGCAGTTTCGGAGACCCTGCCCCCTGAAGCTGCGGCGGCTGCCCGCGCCTTGTGCATGATTGCGTCGGGCAGTGCGTAGCCATCAGGCCGCAGCACCACGACATCCATGCCACGCTGCGCCGCCATGTGCACGGTCGCGGCCGGTACCGCGAGCGGCAACGAACGCGGGTGCGAGACCCAGCTCAACACAAATTTGCCGGCGCGCGGCACGGCGAGTTCGTCCATCGTCCGCCAGTCCGCAAGCGCCTGGCACGGGTGGTTGACGGCCGATTCCAGGTTCACCAGCGGCTTCGGACACAGGTTCGCCATGCGCATGAACTGCTCTTCTGCAATGTCCACCGCGAGGTCCTTGCCTTCGGCGAACGAGCGGATACCGAGCGCGTCGCAATACGAGGCAAGCACGGGAATCGCCTCGCGCACGTGTTCCGCGGCGCCGCCATTCATGATCACTCCGTCCCGTGTCTCCACCTGCCACGTGCCCTGGCCCGGAGTCACGACGAACGCCGTACCGCCAAGACGCTGCATGCCCGCCTGGAACGAAGCCAGCGTGCGCAGCGACGGGTTCAGGAACAGCAGCCCGAGAATCTTCCCGGCGAGCGCAGTCGGCTCGGGTCGGCTCTGCAGGCTCTGGGCGAGCGCGAGCAGGTCCACGACTTCGTCGCGTGTGAGATCGGCCAGATCGAGGAAGCGTTGCATAGGGGGAGGGGGAGGAAGGGGATAGGGGTTAGGGGTTAGGGGTTAGGGGTTAGTCGGAGTGCTGCGCAGGGAGACGAACTTCGCTGCGCCCTTTCTCGTTAAGCGGGCAAGGCGGCGAGGGCGTCGCGCAACTGTTCGACGTGCTGCGACTCGAGCACGTAGGGAGCGAGGATGCGGACGACGTGCGGGTCACCGCTGGTCCCCGTGAGGATGTCGTGCTGTTCGAGCAGCTCGCGCTGTACGTCCTGCGCCGGGCGGCGCGTGCGCAGGCCGAGCAGGAAGCCGGCACCCTGCGTGCCCGTCACCGGCCCGACGACGCAGGTTTCGCGCATCTGCTGCGACAACTTGCGCACGTTAGCCAGCAAGCCTTCGCTTTCGATGATGTCCACCACGGCCTCGATCATCGCGCACGCCATCGGTCCGCCGCCGAACGTCGTGCCGAGATCGTCCTGCTTGAGGTGGCTGGCGACGTGATCAGCCATCAGCAGCGCGGCGCAAGGGAAGCCGGCGCCGAGTGCCTTGGCCGTCGTGATCATGTCGGGCGAAATGCCGTACATGCCGGCGGCGAACGGGTATCCGGTGCGACCCATGCCACACTGCACTTCGTCGAAGACGAGCAAGGCGCAGGTCTCGGCGCAGCGCCTGCGCAATGCCGCCAGGAACGGCTCGCCGAGGTCGAGCGCACCGCCGACACCCTGGACGGGTTCGACGATGACGGCGGCGGTGTCCGTGCCGATGATTCGATCGATTGCGGCGAAATCACCGCGCGGCACGAATTCGACGTCGAAGGGCGCCTGCGGAAACCCATACCACTTCTTCGCCGCGCCCCAGGTCACGGCGCCAGCGGCAGCCGTGCGGCCGTGAAAGCTACCTTCGATGGCAACGACCTTGCGCCGACCCGTGATGCGCAATGCCAGCTTCAGCGCGTTCTCATTTGCTTCGGCGCCCGTGCTGACGAAGAACGCGGTGTTGAGGCCGAGGCCGGCGAAGCGCGTCAAGCGCAGCGCGGCTCTTGCACGCACGTCGAGCGGAACGGCATTGCTCTGGAAGATCAGCGCTTTCGCCTGGGATTCGAGCGCGGCGAGCAGTCGCGGGTGCGAGTAGCCGAGCGCCGCAACGGCGTGGCCGCCGTACAGGTCCAGCACCTTGCGGCCGTCGCGCGTGTTCAGGTACACGCCGGAGCCGTTGACGACGTCGAGAGCCCACTGCGAATACACCGGTGCCAGATGGTCGGCAGGCGGCGTCCAGTTCACGACCGCGTTCATCAGGTCCACCCCGGTGCAGGCGTCATCAGGCCGGCGGTCTCTTCGTGCCCGAACATGCGGTTCATCCATTGCACGGCTCCGCCGGCCGCGCCCTTGGTCAGGTTGTCGATCACGCACATCACGGCGACCGTGCGGCCATTGCTGACGCCGGAGAGTTCCGCGAAGTTGCTGGCGATGACGTCCTTGAGGCGCGGCATTTCACCGCCGACGCGCACGAAGACCGACTGGTCGTAATACTCGCGCAGCGCATGCACGAGCTCGTGCGTCGTCATCGATTCGTGCAGGGTCGCCTGGACTGTCACATGAATGCCGCGCGCAAACGGGCCGCTGTGCGGCACGAAAGCAAAGTCCGCCTGCGTGCCGGAGGCTGCCTGCGCGAGCGCTGTGATCTCCGGCACATGCCGGTGCGCGAGCGCGTTGTAACAATACATGTCGCTGTGTCGTTGCGGATGGTGCGTGCCGGCCACGGGCTGCCGACCCGAGCCTGTGCTGCCGGTCACGCCGGACACGAACAGGCGCGGCTCGACGAGGCCGAGCGCAAGCAGCGGCACGCTCGCCAGCAGCACGGCGGTCGCGAAGCATCCGGGGTGTGCCACGTGGGGCGTGGACAACGCATTCAGGTGCTCGGGGACCGCGCAGGTGAACTCGCTGAGCCGGTCTGGTGCGCCGTGAACGTGCTTGTATACGGCCTCGTAGGCATCCGCGCTCGCATAGCGAAAGTCTGCCGAGGTATCGACGACCCGCGCCTGCGTTCCAGCCTGCTCGGCGGCCGTGAGCAACCGGTCGATCAGGGCAGCTGACACGCCGTGCGGCGCCGCCGAGAAAACTGCGGTAGTCGGGTTCGCCGTGACGTACTCGAGGATCTCCTCGTGGTTCGCGAAGCGCAGGTGTGGCAGCACGGGCTGCAGGTGGCGGAAGAACTGGGCGACAGGTTGGTCGGGCTGGCTGTCCGAGGCAACCGCTGCCAGATCGAAATACGGATGCGACGCGAGCAGGCGCAGCAGTTCGCCGGCGACGTAGCCGGTGCCGCCCAGCACGATCGCCGGTGTCCGTGCGCTCATTGATTGATCGCCGCTACAGGCTGCGCGGCGAGGCCCAGCGCATCAATGATGTGGTCGCCGAGCAGGGCGCCGGCGGTGATTGCATTGAACGCGCGCACCTGCATCTGCTGCTCGATGATGTTCACGCCCACTGCGTTGTCCGTCGCGGGTCCGGTGACCGCACAGGGCTCGATACTGAACCGTTCCCGCAACAGTTTCACACCACCCCAGGCTGCAACCGGATCGTTGGCCGAAAGAATCACGGCTGTCAGCGACCTGGCGATGTCCGGGGCCGACAGGATCGCTTCGACGCCGTAGGCGCCGAGGATGCCATCGCCGAGTTCGAAGATCACGACGTCGGGCTTGCCCTGGGTCATCTCCGTCAGCATGGTCCGCGTGAGGGCGGGACCGGACGCGGCGGTCGTCGTGACGATGCCGAAGTCCGTGAAGATCTGGCTGCGACGCGCGCCTGCGTCTTCCATCGCAAGGATGTCACGACGCAGCGAGACACCCGTTGCCTTGAATGCGTGCACGGCGAGGCCGCGATGCCGCATGCGGCTCACGATCGCGCAGGCAGCGGCCGTCTTGCCAGCCTCCATGCAGGTGCCGGCAAGCGCCACGATCGGCACGCCGTGCGTGTCGAGCGTCGCGCCCTGGTCCAGCTGGTGATAGCCGACACGGGCCGGCACGCCGATGCGCTCGCCGAGGAACGGGAACTGCAGCACACAGCCGAGCACGCGCGCGTCGAACGGCTGGCCCCGGTCGGGATTGACCGAATCGCAGATGCCGAGCACGCCGCCGATGTTGAGCACCTGGATGACGTCTCCCACGGAAACCTGCTCGGGGATGTGTCCCGAGTAGCCGAACAGTGCCTGTCGGTGCCCGAGCGCGCCGACGATCACGTCGCCCTTGGACACCTTGGCCATGCGGCCACTGGTGAGTTCGAGCTGGTTGTAGGTCGACTTGTTGGTGAGCACCTCGACGACCAGCACCACGCCTTCCTCGCAGGGAATGCCAGTCGTGGCGACGCGCAACTCGTGGCCGAGGCCGCAGGCCTGCGCGATGGAACCGATCTTGTCGACGACGACAGACTTCATCTGCATGGTGTGTCTCCCGGGCCCAGCCGGTGCTCAATTGCGCCCGGCGCGCGTGTAGAAGATGCCCGGTAGCGCCAGCATCTTGGAGAAGCCGTGGGCCTCGGCGGCAGTCCACTCACCGGCGGATTCACCGTAGGCGCCCTTCGACGCCTTCATCAGCGAATACCGCGACGAGGTGCCCTCGATGAAAACGACTCCCGGACGGAACAGGACGTGCACTTCACCCGTGACGCGCTGCTGCGTCGAGATGAAGAAGGCTTCCATGTCGCGACAGACCGGGTCGAGGTGCTGGCCTTCGTGCACGAGGTCGCCATACGGCGCAGCGAGCGTGTCCTTGTGCCTGGCCTGTCGCGCGGACAGCACCAGCTTTTCGAGTTCGCGATGCGCCGTGAGCAGCACTTCGGCCGCGGGGGCTTCGAACGCAACGCGACCCTTGAAGCCGATGATCGTGTCGCCCAGGTGAATGCCGCGACCGACGCCGAATTTCGCACCGATCGTCTCCACCTGCTCGATGAGGCTCACGGCGTCGAGCGGCTTGCCATCCAGCGAACTCGGTACGCCCGCTTCGAAACCGATCGTGTGCCGTTCCGGCGCGTGCGGGTGCGTGAAAGCGTCCTTCGTCAGCACCCAGGCGTCGTCCGGAATGCAGGTCTCGGAGACCAGCGTTTCCTTGCCACCGATCGTCACGCCCCACAGGCCGCGATTGACGGAGTAGGCCGCGCCGAATGGCGGCACCGGGAGTTTGCGCGTCTGCAGGTATTCCAGCTGCTCGGGCCGCTTGAACGCCTGGTCCCGGACGGGTGCGAGAATCTCGAGTTCGGGAGCAAGCGTCCGCAGCGCGACCTCGAAGCGCACCTGGTCGTTGCCCGCTGCAGTCGAGCCGTGGGCCACGGCGTCGGTGCCCAGCTGGCGCGCAAACTGCGCGACGGTCTGTGCCTGCAGCACGCGTTCGGCGCCGACGCACAGCGGATACAGGTTGCCGCGACGCACGTTGCCCATGACCAGGTACTTGAGCACCTGCTCGAAGTAGGCCGGACGCGCATCGACCAGGTGGTGCGCAACGGCACCCAGCGTCTGCGAGCGTTCAGCGAGAACGTTCGCAGCTTCGGCGTCGATGCCGCCCGTGTTGACGGTCAGCGTGACGATCGGGCGGCCGTACATTTCTGCGAGCCAGGGCACGCAGAACGACGTGTCGAGTCCGCCGGAAAAAGCGAGCAGGATGGGCTTGGCGCCCTGGGATTTCGTGGTCATCGGGGGGTCTCAGCGTCCGAAGTGGGTACGGAGGTGGTCGTGCAGGCGGCGCTGCGCTTTCGCGCTTTCCGTCGCGATGAAGATCGTGTCGTCGCCGGCGATGGTGCCGATGACCTCGGGCCAGCGGGCCTTGTCGAGCGCGATGGCGACGCTCTGGGCGGTGCCCACCGACGTGCGGAGCACCGTCAACGTCGGCCCTGCGGCGCGGTAGCCCTTGACGAAGGAGCGGACCGTCTCGAAGTGGCTCGGCGTGAGCGCGTCCTCGACGACCGGCAGCAGGTAACGGTCGCCGCCCTTGACCACGCCAAGCTCGCGCAGGTCGCGGCTGACGCTGGATTGGGTCGCGTCGTGGCCCTCGCGGTGGAGCAGGACGACGAGCTCCGCCTGACGCGCGACAGCGTTCTGCTGCAGGATGCGGATGATCGCATCGCGACGTTGGGTCTGGGCGTTGAGGTCGGCAGCCACGGGAATTGTGTCCGGTCTATGTGAATAAAAGGTGCTCAAATGTGCATAATTATGCAGATTGTGTCAAGCCCGGAGTTCCCGGTATGAAGGATTCGCGTCTGCAACACTTTCGCGGCCTGCAGGCGCTTGCGCGCACGGGTCTGCATTTCTGCAAGGACGAGTACGACCGCGAGCGCTACCTGGCCATCGAGTGCATCGCATCGGAACTGCTGGCCGCCGGCGCAGGTGTCGATCCGGTCGAGCTGCGGGCCGAGTGGTCGCGAGACGGCGGATACGTAACGCCCAAGGTTGAGGTGCGCGGCGCCGCGTTCCGTCCAGCCGACGGCAAGGTCCTGCTGGTCCGCGAGACGGCGGATGGGTTGTGGACGCTGCCAGGTGGCTGGGCTGACGTGAACGACTCGCCGTCCGGCGCCATCCGCAAGGAAGTCGAGCAGGAATCGGGTTTTCGCGTGCGGGTGGTCAAGCTCGCGGCGCTGTACGACCGCAACGTGCACGGCCACACGCCATCACTGCACCACAGCTGGAAGGCGTTCTTTCTCTGCGAAATCGAAGGCGGCGAGGCTCGCGGCAGTTACGAGACGGACGGGGTCGAGTTCTTCGACCCGGACGAGCTGCCGCCCATGTCCCTCGGCCGGTGTACGCCGCAGCAGGTCATGCGCATGCGGCAGCATTTCCTGCGCCCGGAGATCCCTACGGACTTTGATTGAAGTTCGCTGCAGGTGGGCGTGGCTCACGGGCGCCTGTTCCGGGTCTTCTCCGGGCAAGCGGAAAGGCAGACACGCTCGCCCGGAGTAGACCCGGAACGGACGCCTGACCGACCGCGCCTGGGCGAATTCTCGTCAAAGCCCGAGAATTCTCACGGCGCATGCAACGTCGACAAGGTCACGTCGCATGGCCCACTGCGGATGGGTCGCTACCGGCGATTTCCATGGCGCCGTCACCAAGTCGTGTTGGTGGAGCGCGTTATTGATGCGCGGCTTGCGCTGAAACCAAACGGACTACGGTGAAAATCGGCGGCGAAAGTACGCCTACGCGAACGTCTGCTTCCAACCCGAAATCCATCGCCCGACCAACACGAGTTTATAGCAGAGTCATTCTTGCTCACGGCAAAAGTCCCCCAGCGAATCGCAAGCCTTCGACGATCTCATGCGCTCGTTACGTCGTGCGCCATGAAATTCAACGATCAACCTGACCGAACCTCGGCTAGGCATCCTGGAGCCGTGCTCCACGAACGCAGTGCCGCTGCATGAGCCGTGCGAGTGACGTAAGGGCGGGGGTCCGTGCCTCTTCCGGCGAGCGTGTCTGCCTTTCCGCTCGCCGGAAGAAGCACGAATCTCCCGCCCCTGCAACCCGCGACTCAAAAGCGGGACAACGGCTACCGCTCAATCCGATACTCGATATCCGCGCTTTGCTCGATGCCCGCCTCGGCCTTCAGCGACCACCGTTCGTTCAATGAGTACCTGAGTTTGATGGTATTGATCGCTTCGGCGATCGAGATGCCATAGCTCACGTACAGGTCCGGCGAAAGCGCCTTGCCCAACACCACCGACGTGTCGCTGTCGCCGGTCCGTTCGACGGACACTTCGTCCAGGCCGAGGCGCGTGCCGAGGCCGCCGAGCAGCAGCCCTCCGCCGCTCACTGCGAGACTCTCAGCCGCCTGGTTGACGTTTGCGGCCTCGCCGGATTGCAGGGTATCGATCGAGCGCCCCGTCAGCAGGTACGACAGGGCCTCGTTGCTCGACATCGACGGCTGCGAGGTGATCGTGACGAAAGGCTGCGCGATCGTCCCGCGCACGTTGACCGCCACGGTGATGTCCGCGTCCCTGATCTTGCGCTCGGCAACGATGTCGAGCACCGGCTCGTTCAGCGGCGAGTCGTTGAACGACAGCGTGCCCCTCGTGATGCGGACGTCCTGGCCGAACGCCCGGTACTGACCCTCGGCAACCCGGATGACGCCGTTGCCGCGCGGCACGTCGTCCGGCACCGTCGATACCGTCACGCTGCCTTCCAGGCGTGCCTTCAGGCCGTAAGCATCCACACGGACGGCGTCGCCCAGCACAACCTTGATTCGGCTCGTGACCCGGTCGCCCGACGATGGCTCCGTATCCTCGACGTCCGCGAGGCCGACGATGCGTTCGTCGGGTGAAGTGCTGACCGAGGTTGTGATCTCGCGTGGCGAAATCCGCGCGTTCGGAATCCTCACCTCGCCTTCGACCTCAAATCCGTTCGCGCCGGCGCGCAACACGATGTCGGGTGAGGCGAGCATGCGCAGCTCCGGCGTGTCCGCCACCAGCAGCTGGTCGCCGCGTAACCGCATGGAGCCGGTCATGATGCCTTCCGGCCAGGTGAAGCTGCCGTCGATCGTCAACTTGCCATTGGCGGTCTCACCCTTCGCGTCGAACGTAAGCACATCCCCGTCGAACGAGCCATCGGCTTGCAGCGCAGAGATCTTCAGATTGGTTCGATAGAGTTCCAGTACGCCGTCGCGCACCTGGAAGTCGCCATTGAACGTTGGCTGGCCAACCGTACCGCCCAGCACGACGTTGCCTTCGAGCCGGCCGGCTGCCCGGTCGATCTCCGGCACCAGCAGCGGCAGGACCTTGATCGCTTCGGACGTCCCCTTGATGTGTCCGGTCAGTGTCGAGTCGAGCGGTGCGCCCGCGTGCCGCTGTACCAGCGCTGCGCCCTGAACCTTTGTGGTCTCGTCGATATCGATGTCGAGGGTTGCACGCATCTGCGTGGGTTCGGCCAGCAGGTCGAAACGGCTGCTGCCCAGCCGGATACGTTCGACGCGGAACTTGTTGCGCTGCACGTTGATCGTCGGCTCGTGCACGAGCAGCGTCGAACCGCCGATCCACTCCTTGCCCGGCGACTTCTCCGCCCAGCCGCCCGCCTGCAGCCGGCCGTCGAACTCTCGCCACCCGAGCAGCGATCGCAGGAGCCGCTGCAACGGCCAGTCCTCCGCGCTGTAGAGCACGCGCCACGCCAGGGGCTGCGCATGACGCTCGCCCTCGACGCACAGCCGCGAGTCCTGATCCGTGCGCAGGCACAGCGGCGACGTGCGCTGCAACGCCGGGCCGAGCACCAGCGCCGCCGGCTGGATCAATCGCGCATTGCCTTCCGTGAACTGGATGTCGGCCTGCGACAGATCACCGGCCCATTGGCTGCTCGCCAGGTCGTAGCCGCCTTCGGCGACGAATTCACCACGGAATTCGGCAATGCGGCGCTCGGGGTCGCCCGGCGAGGCGAAGTCGAGCGTGATCCGGTGCTCGCCGACGAAGCCATCGAGGCTGCCGCGCGCGAAGTCAAACGCGAGTCCGGCTGCATCAATGGTCGCGGCGCTGAACGTGACACCCGAACGACGCCGGTCGCTCGAGTCGATGTCAGCTTCGGCGTCGAAGCTCGCGACCTGCACGCCGGCGTAATCGAAATTCCGCATGCGTGCAGTGCCGGCGATGACGGGTCGGGATAGCGTTCCGCGAGCCGTGCCGCGCGAGACGAGTGTTCCAGACATTCCAGGCAGGACGATGGCCAGCGAACGCAGATCGACGTTCCAGCCGAGGTCAAGCGCGTTCGCGCCGACGCGACCGTCGATGTCGACGAAAGATGCGCCGTTCGCAATGCGAACGCCCCGGAGATCGAATATGCCGTCGCGGTGCGCGATCTCGCCGCGCCCGGTCAGTGGCCTGCCGAGCATCGTGCCGGACAGTGACGCGAGTCGCGCCGTCCACGGCGCTGTTGCGCTGAGCCCTGCGCCTGCGATCGTGCCCCTCGCGCTGACGCGGCCTTCGACGCCCGGCCGCAATTCGCCGATTGCGAGTCCCTGTGCGTCGACGTCAAAACTCCACGCCTGGTTACCCGACCACGACAGCGCGCCGCGACCGTTGATCCGCCCACGCAACGCGTAGCCATCGAAACGATCGAGCACGACGCCGGTCTTGCTGAGGACACCGGCCGCCTCAAAGCTCGTCGACGGAATGGCGGGGCCCTCAACCTGGGCGCGCGTCGAGAACCGGTACGGCATCGAGCCTTCGAGTGTGTACACACCCTGCGGGCTTTGCACGACGGGCTCGCCGTCGAGCACGATCGGCCACTGCAGCGCCGACCATTCGCCGTTCAGGGCGAGCAGCGGCAGCGCGCCGTCCGGCGCATCCGCGTCCGGCAGTTCGATGGTGCCGCTCGAAGTCACGGCGAGTCCCATGCGCGGCAACCACACATTCAGGTTGGCGAGAGAAATCGTTCGTGCTTCCCATCGACCCGCGCCTTGCACGCGCAGCTGCTGGTTCGGCAGCGCCGGCGAGGTGAGCGTTCCGTCGATCCCGAGCGACGCCAGGCCCGCCGCGAGCGTGATCGTGCCCGTCATTTGCGGAAAGCGCCCGGCGGGTACCCAGGGCGAGCCATCGAACGCGGTCATGCGGAAGGTGCCTTTCGCCCGCGGTTGCTCGGTCAGGTCGAGCAAGGTGCCCGCAAACGCCAGCTTCGCCGGAGCGTCGAGAAAGACATCCGCACCGAGCCGGTCAAGATTGCCTCGCGTCACGACGCGGAAGCGATATTCGAACGCGTCGCCGGGCAGCCGCCACTCCCCGCGCAGGTCGGTGCGCAGGCCGAGCGGCTCAGAGGCGCGCAGGACCAGGTTGCCGCTGATGCGTCCGTCCGGTCCACGCACGTCGATGGGGTCGAGGTCGAGCCGCCAGCGAGTCAGGCTGAGGGAACCCCGGGCTGCGCGCGCTTCGATGCGCTGGCCACTCTTTAGGGTGAGTGCGATGTTGCCGAGACGGAAGTCCGGTGCCGTGATGTGCAGGCCGGTCGGCAGGAAATACGGAGGCTTCTCCGGTTGCGGCGGCCGCTCCTTGAGCCTCACTTCCAGGCGCGACACCGTCAGCCCTTCGAGCCCGAAGCGGCCAACGATCAGGCCACCCGGCTCCGGGCGCACTGCCAGGCCGCGGGCGACGACGTGCGCTGCCTCGTGATCGACAGTGACGCTGTCCGCCGTCAACGGGCCCGCGATCGAGCCTCGCGCGCCGTGCACTTCGATCTTGACGGTGGGCAAGCGACCCAGTTGTGTGATCGCGAACTCCAGGCCCTGCTGCGTGAAGAGCAACCAGTGCAGGAACAGCGCGACGCTACCGGCCAGCGCCAGCAGCAATCCGAGGAACACGACGTGGCGGCGGCGCACGCTACAGCACCTGCGTGATGTTCAGGTGGAAGCGCGGCTTCAGGTCTGGCTGCGACAGCGCTTGCGCCACGTCGAAGCCGATCATGAGCATCGGCAGTCTCCAGCGCACGCCGACGCCGACCGAATATTCGAGCGGCGTGCTCCAGTCGTTGAATGCGTTGCCCGTATCGAAGAACACGGCGCCGCGGAAGTTGCGCCGAAAATCGCGTTCGAACTCGATGCTGGCGATGACCTTGTGCTCGCCGCCGCCGCCCTGGTTCGACGAAGTGCCGGGGTTGGTTTCGCTTGCCGGCAACGGCGGGCTCAGCGAGTTGAGTGCGAAGCCGCGAACGCTACGATCGCCGCCCGCAAAGAATCGCTGCGAAGCGGGCAGCGCGGAAAAATCATCCACCCAGCTGGTGCCTAATTCCGCGCGACCACGGACATACCAGGGCCCATGGATCGGCCACACGCGTTCCGCCCGGCCATAGAAGCGCAGGTAGGAAGCATCGGATCCGAGCGTTGCCGGGCTGCCGCTCAACTCGACGTAATAAGCGGCGTCCCGCACCCATCCCGTCAGGAAGTTCGGCGGCAGGCTTGCATAGCTGATGCCAGGAATCAGCAGCAGGGCGTCGTCTGAACTCCCGTCGGGATAGATCGTGCGCTCATCGTTGAGCTTCAGGAACATCACCTGCTGCCAGCGCCCGAAGACCTGTGTCAGGCCGCCGGTGAGCTCGGTGCGCTGGCTCCTGAGGTCGCCGATGTCCTCATCGATGTAGCCAAGCGAGAACTCGAGCTTTTCGAGGCTCGGGTCGCCGACCGGAATCACGTAGCGAACGAGGGCTTCGTAGCGGATTTCTGAGGCCGTGAGCTCGACGCGCGACCGGTGGCCTTTGGTGTTGACCAGCCGGTTGTCCCAGGTGAACTGGCCGCGGATGCCGGTGTCGGTGCCGTAACCTGCGTTCACGGCGTAGCGATTGCGTTTGATCGGCTCGACGTGGATCTTCACCGGGACCGTCAGGTTGATCCGGTCGCGTTCACCCGGCGTGACGACGACCGACGAGAAATAGTTGCTGTCCTCGAGCGCGAACTGCGTGCTGTTCAGCGCCTCGGGTGAAAACGGCTGGCCCGGCGAGAAACGCAGATAGGCCTGCATCAGGTCGTCTCGAATGATGTCCTGATCGAGTTCCAGGGTGCCGAACTCGTAGCGGCCGCCGGTCTCGAGCGTGATGCGGGCATCCGCCGTCAGGTCCGCGGGATTCACGATCAGCTCGCGGCGCGTCAGCGTGGCGTCGAGAAAGCCTCGGTCGCGTGCGGTACGCATCAATGACGCCTTGAGGGCCTCGTAGCTGGCATGCTCGAGGCGCGTGTCGGGCTTGAGCGTCGTCTCGACGCCGACCTGCATCAGGGACTTGTCAGCCGCACCGGCGCCGATGATCTCGACGTCGACGTCTTTCATGCGCACGGGTTCGCCCGGGACGATCTTCAGGCGCACGATCCACCTGGGATCGTCGCGGCTCGTGCGGCTGCGGATGGTCGGCGCGTAAAACCCGAATGGACGCAGCGCATCGGCGGCTTCGTCCACCGCACGGTCGGCGAGCCGCCGCACCTGCGGGTCGGTCAGGTCGTCGCGGGTCACATAACGGGACAGAGTCAGGTACGAGCGGACGTTGGCCTCCATGTCGTCCGGTACGCCATCGATTTTGATCTCGATGCGTTCCCTGGGCGCGGCCGCAAGCACCAATCCCGACCATGCCAGTGCGCAGGCCAGCAGCAGTCGCGCCAGCGAGCTCATCAGCGTTCCAGGCCTGTGCGCTACGTTCAACATCATTCCCGCGGTCGGGCTGATCACACAGTGCGTCATTGCGCGGGACCGGATCAGGCCTGGCCTCGAGCCCGCGCTCGGGTGCTGCGGCGCTCGCGAATTCGAGTCGCGTGGCACCGGTCGTGTTTCCGCCTTCGTCGAACCGGCGCTCGAACATCGTCGTGCGGCCATCGTGCTCAACCAGCAGCACCGACGAGCAGCGCGTGCCATAACTCTCGTGCACGACGAATGGTGCGGACAAGGCTCGCTCCCACTCAGGTGGCAGGCCGGTGTCTGGCGTCTCGTCGACGTCGGCGGGTGCGCGATCCCCGAGCAGCGCGAACAGCGATGCAGGTTCGATGGCATCGATCGCGATCAGTTCCGACAGCCGCGTCCGTGAGCGCAGCAACTTGGGCCACGGGGAATCGAGCCAGTGGTTGCTGAGGCCATAGATGCCGCGCCCGAGCGATCGCGCTTCGAGTCCGTCGCGGTTCGAGTAGTAATAGAGTGAGCGAGGCCCGCCGAGCAGCAGATTGAAACCGGCGTAGGACGGCGCACGGTCGCGCAGTTCGTCGAAGTATTCCGGCGGCGAGGTCGTTGCGGACAGGAAGCGCCTCACGAGGTTGCCGCGCGACGGTGCGTTCGCTGCGGGTCGCTCGAGTTCACGGAAATTGGTGACGACGCCGAACCGGCCGGAACGCGCTGCGCCCAGCCACGTGCCGGATCCGCGCAGGTCGCGGCCCGCGAGAATGCGCGAGTCGTCGGGCCACCAGCCGAGCGGGGCGGCCGGACGGTCATGGAACTCATCGCGGTTCGCGGCCACGATCAGCCGATAGCGCGGGTGAGACTTCCATGCGAGCACGAGCAGGCACATAAACCCCGCTCAGCGCTCCCGCGGCGCAGCGATGGCGTCAACCTTGCGGCGCCCGAAGAAGAATCGCCCCGTCTTGCGCGCCACCCACGTGAGCAGAACGACGATCAGCACGAGGGCGACCAGGGGCAGTGCAATGGCGAACAGCGACAGGCCAGTGGCGCCGATCGTTTCCGCGGTGGAGACCACGGGATTGCCGAGGCCGCCCGTCAACAGGCCGGACTTTGCGCGGATGAGCGCCGAACTGCCCTTGGTCAAACCAGCAATCCCGCTGCCGCCGATGATTGCGACGGGCCAGAGGATGCTCGGCGGCAGGTCCGTCATCACCGCGGCGCTTGCGACCGCGCCGGCCACGAGCGTGGCGGGGCTCGCCATGACGTCGAGTGCGTGGTCGACGCCGGGAATGTAATACGCAAGGACTTCGGCAGCAGCGGCCGTGCCCAGCATCACGAGCGCCGGAATGCCCGCGAGCCACTGGAAGCTTTCCGACAACGGGATATAGCCGAAACGCGCAGCAAGGCCGGCAATCAGCAGCGGCAGGAACACACGGAAGCCCGTGGCCGCAGCGAGGCCGATGCCGAGCGCGATGCCGGCGAATGTCGTCCAGGAAAGATCCATGCGTCCCACCTCAACCTTGCGACCATCGCCGCCCGCGCATTCTAGCGGTCCTGACGCCGCGCCTGCTTACAGGTGCAGTCGGATGGCATCCCACGCCGTCTTCGCGATCAGCGCGAACACGACGACCATGAATACCTTGCGCACGAGCGCGCTGCCGCGCCGGATGGCCAGCTGACTGCCGAACTGCGCGCCGACGACGTTGCAGACCGACATCGCGAGGCCCAGCAGCCAGTACAGTTCGCCGGTCAGCCCGAACAGGATGATGGCCGCGGCATTGGTGGCGGCATTGACGATCTTGGCCGAAGCCGATGCGTGCAGGAAGTCGAGCCCGAACAAGCGGACGAACAGGAAGACCAGGAAGCTGCCGGTGCCCGGGCCGAAAAATCCGTCGTACAAACCGATGATTCCCGCGGTACCCGCCGCGAGCCACCGGCCGTGCTGACCCAGGGTGCGCGGGCGGTGCTCGCGGCCCAGGTCCTTGTTCAGCAGCGTGTAGACGAGCACGATGCTCAGCAGCAGCGGCACGAGCGCCCGGAACCGTTCTGGTGAGACGCCCGTCGCGAGCCACGCACCGACGAGTGCGGTGGCAAATGCACCGCCCGCGGCCGGCAACAGCAGGCCCCAATCGAGACGTACGTGCCGGATGAACCGGGCGATAGCACTCGTGGTGCCCGCGAACCCGGCGAGCTTGCCGGTGCCCAGCAAGGTGGTGTGCGGCGCCTGCGGAAACGTCGCAAACAGCGCGGGCAACTGGATCAGGCCGCCGCCGCCGGCCAGCGCGTCGATGAAACCTGCGCCAAACGCGGCGACGAGCACGAGAAAGATTGCCAGCGTCACGATGCGACTGCGAAGGATGCGGACAGCGGGCCGATGTCAGCCGCGCCGCGATCCCCAGAGCGTGACGCCGGGTGTCTGCGCCAGGGGCAGGTCCGAGCCGGAGTCGTACCAGTGCTCGATCAGTCGGAACGAGACGGACTGTGGCGGCGGCAGTCCGGGGAAACCAGCTGCGATTTCCTGCCGGGTGAACCAGCGCACGTCTTCAAGTTCTTCGTCGGCACGCGGGACCGACTCGGCGGCGGTGAACGCCGTGTAGCCGATCATCAGCGACGACGGGAACGGCCACGGTTGCGACGAGTGGTAGGTCGACTCGAGCACCGTCACGCCGGTTTCTTCCAGCACCTCGCGGGCCACGGCGTCTTCCAGACTCTCGCCGGGTTCGACGAAGCCGGCGATCGTCGAATAGCGCCCGGCTGGCCACGATGCCTGGCGGCCGAGCAATGCCCGCTCGCCATCCGTGACCAGCACGATGATGGCGGGATCCAGGCGCGGAAAATGATCGATGCCGCAGGTGTCATTGGTGCACTTCATGACGTGGCCGGCGCTGGCGACGCGTGTTGGTGCGCCGCACGCCCCGCAGTACCGGTGCCGGCCGCGCCAGTAGAGCATGGCTCGCGCATACGCGAGCACGCCGGCCTGTTGTTCCGGCAACTGCCCTCCGGCCATGCGGAGATCCTCGAACCTGGCCGAGCCTGTCGTGAAAAGTGCCTGTACCGGTTCCGGGCTGGCCACTTCGGCGGCGAAATAGATGCAGTCGCCGAAGCGGCCCAGCAGCACGGGTTCAGTGGCGAGCGCGGGCAGTATCCCGAGATCCATTGACGTCGCAAACGCGGCCGACCAACCGTCGGCGCCGCGCTGCACGAGAATACGCGTCTCGTGCACGGGCACGATGCGGGCCTTGGCGCCGCGCAGGGCCTCGGCCACGAACGCCTCGTCCTTGCGCAGGTGCGCAATGCGATCCAGGTACGGTCCAGCGAAGACGTTGGGTGGTGCAGGCACGGCCGCTACCGGCAGGCGAGGGGACCACGAGTTTAGCGCGGCCCCTGCCCACTGCCCCTCGTCACGTGCGGGCCGGCAGGCCTCGCCTGCATGCCGGACAGTTGTACGGCAGTATTTCCAGCGTGTCCTGCAGCCAAAGGGATTCGCAATCGGGGCAGTTCGAGAGCACGAATTCGTCGTTGTGGCAGAATACCTGCCAAAGGTGCCACGCGTGCTCGAACGAGATGTGACCTTCGGGCCAAAGCCCCGGTAGGTCTCGTACGCATCGCAGAAGCAGCCGACGTCCTCAAGCGCGGGCCGGAATCCGTTGGGATACCGTTGCAGCAGGCTGCAGAGTCGCAGCAGGGAGCCCAGCAGGGCCGCCTGCTGTTCGTGCTCGAGCGAACGCCGGAAATACGACATCTGCCGCGGCGATTTACCACGCCGGCGCCGCACGAGGTTGCCGCCGGTCGAGGCGAAATAGTCGCGATACATGCGTCGGATCCTGTCGTCCGACAGCTGCGTCGCGATCCGGATGGTGCGGGTACGGGCTTCCAGCGCGATCATCCGGTGGGCGATAGCCAACCGCAGGCGATCGCGATCATACCGGCTGTCCGTGATTCTCATGGCCTTCCTCCCATTCTTGATGTTTTGGCCACATATGGTCTATTACGACCATACATGAGAGTCTATATCCATATATGGTCTTTGTAGACCATATATGGAGAATCGATCATGAGTGAACCAAAGCTGACGCCGCCCGGTGCTGTCTGGCTGCACCAGGGCAACCTGCTGAATCCGGCTGTTCGTCGGGATATCGCGGACCTCAATCGCCTGTTCCTGGCACACGCGCTCGACCCTGGCCACGGCGCCGATTGCTGGTTCCAGTTGCCAGCTGCGACCGTGAAGCGACTCGTCGAGGTTGCGCCTGAAGCCCGGGAGCGTGCCGCGTGCAGTCCGATCTCGCTGTTTGAGCTCGCGCTGCCACGGGATGACGAGGCACCGCCCTGGCGTCTCGAGACTGTTGCGGACACCGACGCCGACTTTGTCGACCGCGCGCGAGGTGAAACCCGTCGTTCGTTCGGATTGGTCGCACTCAGCGTGGCGCGGAGGTTGGCCGAAAACGCGCCGTTCTCGTCTCGCATTGCCTTTGGACTGGGGCCGACGTCCGAGGCGCGCCTGTCCGAGCTGACGCCGTCCGATTCGTTTCGGCTCGCTTCGTGGCCCGGGTTGGTGCGACCGCGGTGGCCTGTGCACTCTCGTTACTTGAGCCTGCTGGCCGAAGCTGCAGCAGGCACCGTGCAGTCAGACCTGACCTGGGCCTATTCGGCGGGCCTTTGCCTGCTCGGGCACTGCGAGCGCGATCCGATCATTGCGCGCTGTGCTCCCGCGCGCCGTGCGCGCCCGACTCACCGCAGGGGACCCGCTGACGACACCGACGTTCCTTGCTGACCGGGTGCCCGCACATTACCCTTCGCTCCCCTCCCGTGAACGTCCGTCCCGCCATGAAGGCCTTGTCGCTGCGCCAGCTTTGCAAGACGTACAACAATGGGGTCCAGGCCTTGAAGGGCATCGACCTCGACGTGGAGGAGGGCGATTTTTTTGCACTGCTCGGGCCGAACGGCGCAGGCAAGTCGACCGCGATCGGCATCGTCTCGTCGCTCGTCAACAAGTCGAGCGGCACGGTGACCGTGTTCGGGCACAGCATCGACACCGAACTCGAGGCGGCGAAGTCCTGCCTCGGTGTCGTGCCGCAGGAAATCAATTTCAACCAGTTCGAGAAGCTCTCGACGATCCTGCTGAACCAGGCCGGCTTCTACGGCATCCCGCGCCCCGTCGCGCGCGAACGCATGGAGTACTGGCTCAACCAGCTGCAGCTGTGGGACAAGCGCGAGACGATTTCGCGGTCCCTGTCGGGCGGCATGAAGCGCCGGCTCATGATCGCGCGCGCGCTGATCCACGAGCCGCAGCTGCTGATCCTCGACGAGCCGACCGCAGGCGTGGACATCGAGGTGCGCCGCTCGATGTGGGAATTCCTGCGCCGGATCAACGAGCAGGGCACCACGATCATCCTGACGACGCACTACCTCGAGGAGGCCGAGAACCTCTGCCGTCACATCGCAATCATCGACGAAGGCCGCATCATCGAGAACGACCGCATGTCGACGGTGTTGCGCAAGCTGCACACGGAGACCTTCGTGCTCAACCTGCGTGGGCCACTGCGTGGGACATTGTCGTTGCCAGGCTATCGCCTGACGGCGCCGGACGAGACGACGCTCGAGGTCGAGGTCAACAAGGAGCAGAACCTGAACGAGATCTTCGTCGCCTTGTCTGCTGCGGGCGGTGAAGTCGTGAGCATGCGCAACAAGTCCAACCGCCTCGAAGAACTCTTCATGCGCCTCGTCGAGGGCCGCGACGTCGGCAGTGGCCAGCCGACCGCCCCACCGGCTGCGCAGGCGGGCGCATGAGCGCCGTCCCGCCGACCCGCACGCCCGGCGCCGTCCCTGGCAGTCATGCCGAAGTGACGATGGCCGCCAACATGCGTCGTGCGCGCCGAGTCGGTTTCGAGACGATCGTCATCCGCGAATTCAGCCGCATCATGCGCATCTGGGGCCAGACGCTGGTGCCACCCGTGATCACGGCGACCTTGTACTTCATCATCTTCGGCAGCCTGATCGGCGGGCGCATCGGGCAGATGGGCGGCTACACCTACCTGCAGTACATCGCCCCGGGCCTGATCATGATGTCCGTGATCACCAACAGTTACGGCAACGTGGTGTCGTCGTTCTTCGGCGCCAAGTTCGGCCGGCACATCGAGGAACTGCTCGTCTCGCCGCTGCCCAGCTGGCTGATCGTGCTGGGCTACGTCGCGGGCGGCATGCTGCGCGGATTGCTGGTCGGGCTGATCGTGACGATCATCGCGCTGTTTTTCACGCGCCTGCACGTCGAGCACCTGTTCGTGGTGATCGCGGCCGTGCTGCTCACCTCGGTCGTGTTCGCGCTCGGCGGCTTCGTCAACGCCGTGTTCGCCAAGAACTTCGACCAGATCACGTTCGTGCCGACCTTCATCCTGACGCCGATGACTTACCTCGGAGGCGTGTTCTACTCGATCCAGATGCTGCCAGAGTGGGCGCAGGCGGTCTCGAAAGCGAACCCGATCCTCTACATGGTGAGCGCTTTCCGTTACGGCTTCCTCGGGCAATCCGATGTCGACGTCGGTTTTTCGTTCGCGATCATGACCTTGTCGGTGGTGGTGCTGTTCGCAGCCTGCGTGTGGCTGATGAACAAGGGCACGGGCACCAGGGAATGAGGGGTTAGGGGATAGGGGATAGGGGGATAGTCGGATGTTTAGCCACCCTGACGCCGCGTCTCCTCGACAAATCTGCAGAGGATATCCACGCCGTAACTGCACTCCCGACTATCCCCCAACCCCCATCCCCTAACCCCTTCCCATGTGCGGTCGCTTCGCCTTCTACTCACCCCACGAAGCCGTCGTCCGGCTCTTCGGGTTGCCGGACGATACGCCCGCGATCGAGGCGCGTTACAACATCGCGCCGACCACTTTCATCCCCGCGGTCCGCGAGCTGCCTGACGACACCTCGCCCGACATCGCCGCCACGCGGCGTCTCGCGATGCTCTACTGGGGACTCGTGCCGGTCTGGGCGAAGGACAAGTCGACCGGTGTACGCATGACCAACGCACGCGCGGAAACTTTGCGCGAGAGGCCCGCCTTCCGCACGGCCTATCGCAAGCGTCGCGCGCTCGTGCCGGCCGATGGGTACTACGAGTGGATGCAGCTCGGGCCCCGCGACAAACAACCCTTTTTCCTGCGGCCCGCAAGCGGGGGCCCGTTCGCGCTCGCGGCACTGTGGGAAACCTGGCGAGACCCCGTCACGGGCGAGCCGCTCGAGTCGTGCACGCTGATCACAACCTCGCCGCCAAAGTCGATCGCCTACATCCACGACCGGATGCCGGTGATCATCCCGGCCTCCGCCTATGGGGAGTGGCTCGATCCGCGAAATCAGAACGTGGAGCAGCTGGACCGGCTGCTGACCGCTGACGGGCCGGGCGAAATGGTTGCGCACCGGGTGAGCCGGCTCGTGAGCAATGCGCGCAACCAGGGTCCGCAGCTGATCCAACCGGCGGAGGCGCCACCTCAGTCGCTGCTGCTCGACCTCGCGCCCGGGCCTGGCGACGACGAATAGTGCGTTTGCCTTGGGAAAACGCTTCGTAGGTCACCCGCTGCCTCGCGCAACCGTGCGGCTCGGTGCAGAATTCCGCCCCATGCAGTGCACGCCTCACGCCGGCAAGATTTTCGCCATCGGTTTCTACAAGACCGGCACGACGACAATCTACGAAGCGCTGAAGGTCCTGGGGTATCGCACGATCAACGGCGACAAGATCGGCAGCTACCCGGGCGCCGACGACGGCGAGACGCTGCTGCGGCAGATCGAGCGCGGCGACTATCGGCTGCCGACGTTCGAGCTCTTCGATGCGTTCACCGACAACCCCTATTTCCACCTGTGGCGCGAAATCCATGAGCAGTATCCGGACGCGAAGTACATCCTGACGGTGCGCGACGAACGACGCTGGATCGAGAGCTGCGCAAGCTTCTACCGCAATCGCCGGATCCGGCCGATGCGCGTGTGGATGTTCGGCAAGCATGCGAACCCGGGCGACAGTGCCGAGAGCCGGCAGGCGTGGCTCGAGGCGTACCGTGCACACAATATGGCCGTGCGCGAACATTTCCGCAGTCGACCCGACCAGTTCCTCGAATTCGACCCGACACAGATGCGTGCCTGGGGACCGCTGTGCGAGTTCCTCGGCAAGCCCGCGCCCAGCGAGCCGTGGCCACACGCCAACGTGACGCAGTCCGACAAGCCGTGGCGCGGCGCATGGCGTCGCATGCGCCGCGCGCTCGGGATGGAAATGGAAACTCCCGACGACGACTGAGGGCCGGCATAAGGGTTAGGGGTTAGGGGTTAGGGGTTGGTCGGAAGAGCGGCCGCGGCATCTGGTTCAGCTGCACCTCCGACTAACCCCTATCCCCTATCCCCTACTCACTCTCTTCGTGCGGCTTGAACGCGGACAACAGTTCCTGCTGCTTGCGCGCCGGCACCGGATCGTAGTGACTCAGGTCCATTGTGTAGGTGCCTTCGCCACCGGTCAGCGCCTTGAGGCGCGACAGGTAATCCTGCAGTTCGCCGAGCGGCACCAGCGCCGCGATTTCCGATCGTCCACCCTGCAACGTGTCCTGGCCGTTGATGCGCGCGCGTCGCGTCGCCAGGTCGCTGCTGACGTCGCCGATCGACGCGCTCGGGCAACTGATGACGATGCGGACGATCGGCTCGAGCACGATCGGCGCCGCCTCCTTGATTGCCTCGACGAAGGCCTTGCGGCCCGCCGACACGAACGCGACTTCCTTCGAGTCCACCGCGTGATGCTTGCCGTCGTACACGCTCACGCGGATGTCCTGCAGCGTAAACCCGGCTATCGCGCCTTCGGTCAGCACCTGGCGCACGCCTTTCTCGACCGCGGGGATGAACTGGCCGGGGATCGCTCCGCCCACGACGTCGTCGACGAACTCGAAGCCCGCACCGCGTGCGAGCGGCTCGATGCGCAGGTACACCTCGCCGAACTGGCCGGCGCCCCCCGTCTGCTTCTTGTGCCGGCAGTGGCCTTCGGCCGGACGTGTGATCGTCTCGCGGTACGGCACCGCAGGCGGACTCGTCTTGACTGACACACCATAACGTTCAGTCAGCCGCTGCAGCATCACGCGCAGGTGCAGGTCGCCGAGACCGTACAGCACGGTCTCGTTCTGCGCGACGTGATGTTCGACGCGCACGCACGGGTCCTCGGACATGAGACGGTGCAGGCCCTCGGACAGCTTCTGCTCGTCACCGCGCTTTTCGGAGCGGATTGCGAGTCCGAGCATCGCGGGCGGGAAAGTCACGGACTTCAGGTGATAGTTGTCTTCGTCGTGCGAGTCGTGCAGCACGGCGTCGAAATGAATCTCGTCGATCTTGGGTACCGCACAGATGTCACCAGGGATGGCCTGGGTTATCTCGGCATGTTCCTTGCCCTGCAGCTGGTAGAGATGCGCGAGCTTGATCGGCTTGCGTGCGTCACCCACCAGTAGCTGCGCGCCGGGCCGCACGGTGCCCTGGTGTACGCGGAAAATTCCCATCTTGCCGACGAAGGGATCGATCGTGACCTTGAACACGTGCGCGATGACGTGCCTTGCCGGATCGGGGCTCACGGTCACGCGTTCGGCCGCGTCGCCATCGCCCTTCAGGAACGGCGGCGGATTGCCTTCGGCCGGGTTCGGCGCGAGTCGCGCCAGCACGGCCAGCAGTTCGGGGATGCCCGCGCCGGTCTCGGCGGAGCAGAAGCAGATCGGAATCAGGTGGTCCTCACGCAGCGCCTGCTCGAACGGGTCGTGCAGTTGCTCGGGATTCAGCAGCTCCTCGCCCTGCTCCAGGTAGAGCGCCATCAGTTTTTCGTCGACTTCGACCACCTGGTCGATGATTTCGGTGTGCGCGGCAGTGACCGACGAGAAGTCAGTCGCCTTGCCCTGCGACTGGAAGAAGCAGTCGACGACCGACGCGCCGCCTTCCGCCGGTAGGTTCAGCGGCAGGCAGCTCCTGCCGAAAGCTTCACGCAGCTCCATCAGCACGTGTTCGGTGCGCGCGTCGCGCGCGTCGATCTTGTTGACGACGACGAGCCGGCACAGGCCCCTCGTCCGGGCGAACTCCATCATGCGCTGGGTCATCGGCTCGATGCCGTTGACGGCGCTCACGACGATCACCGCCGTCTCCACCGCCTCGAGCGCGCTCAACGTGCGACCCAGAAAGTCGGGGTATCCCGGCGTGTCGATCATGTTGACGCGACGGCCTTGCGTCTCGAAACCGCAGATCGCGGCATCAAGAGAGTGGAGCAGGGCTTTCTCCTGCGGATCGAAGTCGCAGACCGTCGTGCCACGGGCGAGCGACCCCTTGGACCGGATTGCACCGGACTGCGCGAGCAAGGCTTCGGCCAGCAGCGTCTTGCCCGCGCCAGCTTGGCCCACGAGGGCGATATTGCGAATGTCCTGAGTTGTGTAGGGCATGTAGGGATGCCTCCGTTGCTTATTTGACTCAATCGATGCGCAAAGCATACGCCCGGAGTCAAGCGGCACCACTTCCACTTGCCGGGATTGGCTTTACGCCTCTTTCAAGGTAGAAAGCCGGTACACGCGGCACCTGTCAGGTGCCTCCAGAAGGACCCAGGGATTACATGACGACGGGCAAGCGCGCCCTGATCGTGGACGATTCACGATCGGCAAGAGTCATCCTGAGCCGGATGCTCGAACAGCAAGGCATGACCGTGGATACGGCCGAGTCGGCCGAGCAGGCGCTCGAATACCTGCAGCGGAGCCGGCCCGACGTCATTTTCATGGATCACCTGATGCCGGGCATGGATGGATTCCAGGCCGTGCAGACCATCAAGGCCGACCCGCTGACCGCGACGATCCCGCTCATGATGTACACCTCGCAGGAAGGCGAACTGTACGTCAGCCAGGCGCGCGCCCTCGGCGCGGGCGGCGTGCTGCCGAAGACGGTGCGGCCGGTCGACGTGTCACGGATTCTGTACCAGCTCCACCTGCTGCCGGATCGACGGACTCAACGCCAGGCACTGTTCCCGGGGCCGGCTGCGGCTGCGGCGATGGCAGCCGAACGGTCGCCAGACGAGGCGGCCATGGCGGCGGCGCTGGCGGCTGCGAACCCGGACGACACCCAGGCGGTCGATGCGCTGTCGGCCACGGGGACCCGGCCAGCGCTGGCGGCGGCACCGCTGGCGCCTTCGCCGGCTTCGATGGCCTTTACGCCGGCGCTGGCGTCCGAGCTTCAGGCGGGTCTGCGGAACTCCGTCCAGCATCTGGTGCGGGAACAGCTGACCGAGCAGCGTCGGTTCCTGCTCGCCACGTTCGAGGCTTTCGCGCGCCGGCTGACCAGCGAGATGAAGGAGAGCATCGGCAGAATTCCGACGGCACCTACTTTCGAATCGCTCACGCCACAGCCGCCGCGCCGCCAGTGGTGGCCGGTCCTGCTCACCGCTCTTTTTGCGGCCGTACCCGCCGCAGTGCTCGGCTACGTTGCGTGGCAGGCGAACGTGTCCAACGCGTCCCTCGTGCGTGAGCTCGCCGATTCGCAGGCCGCAGTCGAACGGGCGAAAGCGGCGGCGGCGATTGCGGCCGCGGCCGCGAGTGCCGCCGTCGCAAGCAACACACTGCTGGCAGCCGCGCCGGCGGGCGGAGGCATCGGTGGATCGACCTCGGGCCCGATTGCGACCGAGTACGTTCCCTACGGCGAGACCCCGCTGGCGGGCAGTCGCCTGGAGCGGTTGCGCGCGCTGGCCTCGACGCTCGAAACGCAGCAGTTCAAGGGCCGCATCCGCGTCGAGTCCTACGTCGGCGACTTTTGCCTGGGCGGCAATGCGAACGAAGGCTTCTCCCCGGCAGACGTCGACTTGCCAGCGACCAAGTGCGATCTCGTGGGTAATCCCTTCGACGACTCGCTATCGGTGGCGCAGCGGCAGTCAGTCGGCTTCGCCAATTTCGTGGCAATCTTGCGCCGCCGCACCGGTGGCGACATCCAGATCGAAGTGGTCAACGGCGGGCGCAGCCAGCCCGTCGCGTACCCCGAGCAGGACGAGAAGACTACGGCCGGCAGCTGGAACACGGTCGCGGCGAGGAACAATAGAGTCGAATTCCACGTCCTGCCGGCCTCATGAGCGCGGCGCAGCTGATCATCTACGGCGCCACGGGATACACGGGCGAACTGATCGCGCGCGAAGCGGTTCGCCGCGGACTCCATCCCGTGCTGGCCGGCCGCAACGAGGCGGCGGTCGCCGGGTTAGCGCGGGAACTCGGTTGCGACTCTCGCATCGCGTCGCTCGACGATCCCGATGCACTCGATCGCGCTCTGCAGGGCGCGACCGTGACGCTGCACTGCGCGGGACCGTTTGCGGCCACGTCGGCGCCGATGGTTGCAGCGTGCCTCCGCCAGCGCAGTCATTACCTCGACATCACCGGCGAAATCGACGTGCTCGAAGCCGTGCATGAGCGTGATCCGTTGGCGCGGCAGGCGGGCGTCGTGTTGTGCCCGGCCACGGGCTTCGACGTGGTTCCAACCGATTGCATTGCGGCGCGTCTGCAGCAGGAATTGCCCGACGCGACCTACCTGTCGCTCGGTTTCGCCTGCGCGCGGCCGGCCGAGCCGAGGCACGCTCAAGACCAGCATCGAAAACCTTGCGCGCGGTGGTCGCATTCGCAGCGCAGGGCGCATCACGCCGGTCGTTCACGCCTTCCGTGAGCGCGAAATCGATTTCGGCGAAGGCACGCTCACGGCGGTGACGATTCCGTGGGGCGACGTGAGCACCGCCTACTGGACGACCGGTATCGGCAACATCGAGTGCTACATCGCGATGCCGGCCGCCAGCATCGCCAAGCTGAAGCTTTTGAACACGTTCGGCGGGTTGCTGCGGTTTGGCCCGCTGCAGGGACTGCTGAAACGCATCGCGTCCAGGGGTCCGGCGGGGCCGGATGCGGCTGCGCGTGCGGCAAGCACGATGCTCGTGTGGGGCGAAGCCCAGGCGCCGAGCGGCGACCGGGTGACGGCACGGGTTCGCGTGGCCAATGGCTACGACGTCACCGTGCATGCATCACTCGCGATTGCCCAGCACCTGCTCGACGGCCAGCCCGCCGAGCCCGGTCACCGCACGCCATCGCAGGTCATGGGCAGCGGCTTCGTCGAGGCGCTGCCCGGCTCGAGCCGCATCGAGATCGTCCGTGACCGCGCCTGGTACGCATGAGCGCTGCGCCCCGAACCACGGCCGACGCGTCACTTGACTTCGTGCCGCCATGGCGGCTGCGACATCACCACGTGCAGTCGATCTACCCGAGCCTGCCGCTGCGACGTACGGGGGTCGAGCGGCGCGCGTCCGTGCTGCGCCAGGCGACGCGCGACGTAATAGTCGATTGCGGCGACGGCGTGCGCTTGCTCGCGCTGGTCGCAACGCAGGCTGACGCGGGACGGCCGCGGTCCGACCGCGTGGCCGTGTTGCTGCACGGTTGGGAAGGCAGCGCGAACTCGTTGTACCTGCTCTCGCTCGGACAGAAACTCTTCGATGCCGGCTACGACGTCGCGCGTCTCAACCTGCGCGATCACGGCGAGAGTCACCATCTCAATGCTGGAATCTTCCATTCGTGCCGCATCGCCGAAGTGGTCGGTGCCGTGCGGGAACTGCAGCGACAGCATCCGGGCAAGCGGCTCGTACTCGCGGGATTCTCGCTCGGGGGCAACTTCTGCCTGCGCGTCGGCGCACGCGCGGCAGTGGCGGGCATCGCCGTCTCGCGCATCGTCGCGGTCTGCCCGGTGATCGATCCCGAACACACGCTGGCGCGGCTCGAGTCGGGGTGGGCGCTGTACCGCGAATACTTCGTGTGGAAATGGCGTCGCTCGCTGCGCAAGAAGCGCGAGGCGTGGCCCGAAGTGTACCAGTCGCTCGACGACATCCTCGAACTGGGTAACCTCACCGAGATGACCCGTCGGCTGGCATGCGGCTACGGCGGGTTTCCGTCGTTGCAGGAATACCTGCGGGGTTACGCGCTGGTCGGCCGGACGCTCGAGCCGCTGGAAGCGCTGGGTGACGCGCGGGTTCGTATCATCGCGGCTGACGATGACCCGATCATCCCCGCAGCGGACCTCGAGCGCATCGCGCGACCCTCGGTGCTCACCATCACGCGTACGCGCTACGGCGGGCATTGCGGCTTCTACGATGGCGTCGCCGGGTCGACCTGGGTCGAGCGACAGGTCCTTGCGTCGTTCGACTCCGGCCGAGTCCCAGGGAAGCCCTGTACAGGTCTTCCCTAGGCCGTGCCGGTGCGCACGGCCATCGCGGCGCGCCACACATCGAACCGGTTGAGCACGGGATGTTTCCCGGTCGGGGCAAACGACTTTTCGATGGGTACGGGTTGCCAGTCCGGCGGCTGGCCTGCGGCCAGGTAAGCAATGCCGCGAGAAGTGGCTTCGAGCAGCGTCGGTCGTTCGACGGTCATCTGCGTGACTTCGGCCAGGACTTCACACAGGTAGTCGCACGCGGCGAGTCCACCGGTGATCGTCAGTCGCTGCAAGGGAGTCGCACGGTGCATCGCGAGCACGTTGACTGCGATCAGGAACGCGATGCTCTCGACGACGGCACCGATCCGCTGCAGCTCGGTCGCCTTATCCTCGTGTGTGGCGGAGCCGCCGACGGGCGCCAGAAATTCGCTCTGGAAGTCGGGCAACCAGTAAGGCGCGCCGAGTCCGCCGATTCCGTTCATGAACAGGAGCGGTACGTCACCGCCCGCTAGCGATGCCGACAACGTTTTCAGCGTGCGCCTGACGTCGACGCCGACTCGCTTGCCCAGCCACTCGAGCGCGGCGTAGCCGCCGTTGACCGTGCCTTCGTGGCAGTAGAGTGCGCCCGCCGCATCGTCGGTCCGTGCGAAAAGCACGCTCTTCAGTAACCCACGCGGCGCTTGACCCGCACCGTCACGCAACACGCGTTGCACGAAAGCGCCCGTTCCAGCGTTGACGTAAGCAGTAGTCGTCGAGGGCGGGCCGAACGCAAAGACCGCGGCGGACTGGTCCCCGCTGCACGCGAGCAGAGGCGCACGCCGGGTTGCATCGAACGGGACCGAGCCGAAATCGTGCAGCGTGCCGACACAACGCGGCAGGACGGCAGCCGGGATGCCGAATGCCTCGAGCAGCGGAGGCGACCAGTCCAGGAGCGCGGGGTCGAAAAGCAGCGTGCGTGATGCGTTGGCCGGGTCGGCGCAGGCTTCGTCCGCCGCGCACAGACCCTGCACCAGGAAGCTGGCGAGCGGCCCGATGCAGAGCCGTTCGTCGCGCAAAGCCAGCCGCACGGCCGGCAACTCGTCCAGGCACCAGCGCATCTTGCTTGCACCATAGTGCGACGACAGCGGCAGCCCCGTGAGCTCCCGGACCCAGCCAGAGCGCGTGCCCAGATGCTCATCGAGCCAGGCGGCGTTGCGGCGATCCTGCCAGGAGAGTGCGGGGCTCAACGGTGTCCGGTCGTTGCGGTCCCAGCAGCAGATGGTCGAGCGCTGCGTGGCGAGACCGGCCGCAGCGATCGGCCGGCCAGTGGCGAGCGGCGATTCGGCGACATCGCGCGCTGCGGTTCGCAGCGACTGCAGCAGTTCGGCCGCGTCGTGCTCCACGCGATCCTCGCCTGTTCTTCGTGTATTGATCGGGACGTGGGCGGTCGCCACTTCGCGGCCGAGTGAATCGAACAGGACCGCGCGACTCGACGTGCCACCCTGATCCAGCGCGAGGTACAGCGCACGCGATTCGCCGGGAGGCTGCAGTTCGCGGCGGATCGCGCTCAGTTCACCGGCGAGCCAGGCGAGGCCTTCGTCATCGTCGCGGGCACTCATGCTCCGGATGCGGCCTCGTCATACTGAGTGCGCAGGCTGCGCACGGCCATCGTCTCGACGTACTTTGCACCAAGCTCGCGGCAATGACGCGCGGTTTCGAGGTCGCGCACTTCGTAGATGGCCCAGTCCCACGGCCCCGGCCACAACTGCCCCGTCATGGCGGGCACGCGCTCGAGGTTGCAGAAGAGGAACTCAGGCGCGAGCGCAGTCGCTTCGCGCAGGCTGTCCGCGTCGTATTGATTCAGCACCCAGCCGATCCGTGCGCCTGTCATCTGCCGCAGGATCTTGACGGCGGCGAGATCGAACGAGATCAGCACGCAGCGACTCAGCACGGGTTGCAGGACGTCGCTCACCCGGCGCAGCACGGCTTCGTGACCGAATCGACGCAGGCTCGCGCGCTTCACCTCGACGAATGCAGTGACGTGATCCCAGCCGGCGATCGCCTCCACCGCCTGTGCCAGCGACGGGGCGCAGGTATAGGCGAAACGTTCGCCGAGACGGCTGACCTCGCCGACCGGAATCTCGGCCAGTTGCGACCAGGACAGTGAATGCACGCTTTCGGGACGGTTGCCGACACGGGCGAGATCCGAATCGTGGAACACGACGGGGACGTGGTCGGCCGTCAGTTGCACGTCGAACTCGACGTGGCGCACGCCCAGGGCCACGGCCGATTCCAGTGCCTGCAATGTATTCTCGGGAAACTCAATGGCATTACCGCGATGAGCGACAATCTCCGGCAGCCAGGTGTCGTTGCTGTTCATGGCTCTCCTCCGTGCAGGCGGCTGCGTTCCGGACGCGGAGTTTACTTAATGAGCACCCCCGCGCGCTTGACGACATTGGACCCGATCGCCGCGCAATGTGACGAGCGTCACTCATGGACAGTGCCGGTCACCAGGATGGACGTGTGCTGTCACCCACGCCTCGTCGAGACCGCCCTGATGGCTTGTGATTGCTGGGGCAGCGCGTTGGCATGCAAGTTGCTGTCTCCTTGACCAGGAACACCTGCATACAAAGACCATGTCCGACACGATCACCCCAGAGGAAGTCCTCGCCCTGCTTTTTCCCGAACCGGCCTCCGCCGGAAATCCGGCTGCGTCGGTAACGGCTTTCGTCCGCGACCCGCACGGCGGGTTGATGCTGGCCTCCGTGGTGCCTAGCCGCACCCTGCTGGAAACGGCCCGGGTCGCCGGCCGCTGGAACAGCGGTACCCCGATTCTCGATCCCCAGACGCGCGAAATCATCGGGTACGAACTGGCACCGCTCGCGGTCGCCTGACCTGGCCAACCTCCCTTTGCGCTGCCGACCGCGTGGCGGCGTGCGCTATATTTGGCGCTGCGCAGGGCGGCGTGCCGCCGCCCCTGACGGGGTAGCCATTTGCTTTCTTCTCGCCGGACCGGCGACTTGCCCGGGTCACGACGGATTCGACTCGGCTGGGTACGTCGCAGGATGCGCCGTATCCGCGCTGAGCGGGGCGACCATGCGCTGCCGCTCCGCATCCGGCGCGCCACTCGTCCCGCCGAAATCACACTACTGCTGCGTGCCGGCTTCGTGCTGTTGCTGGTCGTATCGGTGTTCGTCGTATTCCTGCTCGACCGCGATGGCTTGTGGGACCAGATCGACGGCCACGTCTCCGTCTCGGACGTCATCTACTTCACGATGGTCACCATCACGACCGTCGGCTACGGCGACATCGTCCCGGTCTCCGACCAGGCGCGTCTGATCGACGCATTTTTCGTCACGCCCGTACGGATTTTCGTCTGGCTTACGTTTCTGGGTACGGCGTACCAGCTCATCATCCAGCGGCTCATCGAGGAATGGCGCATGTTGCGTTTGCAGCGCGAATTGAAAGATCACGTCATTCTCTGCGGTTACGGCCACAGCGGCTCCATCGCCGCTTCCGAACTGCTGCTGCGGGGCTGGGAGGCCGAGCAGATCGCCGTGATCGACCCTGACCGCGAGGAAGTCACGCGCGCGTTCGGTCATCGTCAGCGTCGGTCGTGACGACACCACCGTGCTGATCGTCCTCACGGTACGCGCGCTGGCGAGCAGGGTTCGCATCATTGCCAGCGTTGCCGAACCGGAGAACGTGAAGATCGTGCGCTCGGGCGGCGCCGACGAGACCGTCGCGCCGTCGCGCGTTGGCGGCTACCTGATGGCCGATGCAGTCGGCACGCAAGGCACGATCGACTTCGTGTCTGAATTGCTGTCCTACCGCGGGAAGTGCCAGCTCGTCGAGCGTGAGGCCCGTGCGGAAGAAGTGGGGCGCCTGGCGCGCGAAACCGAGGGCACCTTGATCGTCGAGATTCGTCGCGGGCAACGGCGGTTCGGATGCTGGGACGATCCGACGTTGCGCGTCGAAGCGGGCGATCGCGTCATCGCCATCGACGCAGCCGACAGCCGTTGACGCACGCATTCAATGGCGACACAAAATGCGAGTATGTCGCTGCCACGCAAGGAAACCTTCATGATGAAACTCGGGCTTAACCCGGCAACCGCCGTCGCGCGGCAGCGCGGCCAGTCTACGGTGGCCTTCCTCGCGCTCGGTGCCGCGCTCGCCGTCGGTCTCGTGCTGTCCGCGTGGATCGTTGCGTCGAGCCTGGAACGCATCAAGCTCGCGGGCGACAGGATCACGGTGAAGGGCTATGCGGAAGAGAAAGTGGTCTCCGACGCTGGCACCTGGCGCGCCATCGTCAGCGTGCGCGCACCTGATCTTTCGATGGCTTACGGCAAGCTCGATGCCGACTCGGCGCGCGTCGTGAAGTACATGGAATCGGTCGCGGGCGCCGACGCAGGGAGACTGCAGCAGGGTACCGTCAATACGCAGACCGTCCATGAGTTCGGCCCTGGTGGCGTGCAGACAGGTCGCGTTCTCGGGTACGAACTGAGCCGTCAGTTTGAGTTCTCGTCGAAGAACGTCGCGCAGATCGGCACCATTGCCACGAGGGCATCACGCTTGATCAGTGACGGCATTGCGATCAGTGCGATGCCGCCGCAGTATTTCTTCACCGACCTGAACGCAGTGAAAGTGCGGCTGATCGGCGCGGCGACCAGGGATTCCCTGCTGCGAGCGCAGCAGTTCGCGGCAAACAGCGGCGTGACAGTGGGGCCGTTGCGCTCGGCGTCGCAAGGCGTGTTCCAGATCACGTCGCCGAACTCGACGGAAACGGCTGACTACGGCAGCTATGACACGAGCACGGTCGAAAAGCTAGTCAAGGCCGTGGTGACGGTGGAGTACGCGGTCGTGCGCAAATAGTGTTTGCTCACTCATCCGCGCGGCGCGCGACCTCGCCCGCTGACGCGCCAGAGGTGAGAAGGGTCAGAACGCGTTGATGCCGGTCAGCTCGCGACCGATCGTGAGCTGGTGAATGGTCTCGGTGCCTTCGTACGTGATGACGCTCTCGAGGTTGAGCGCGTGCCGGATCGGCACGTACTCGGCGCTGATGCCAGAGCCGCCAAGGATGTCGCGCGCGTCGCGCGCGACTTCGATCGCCGCTCGGCAATTGTTCCACTTCGCGAGCGACACGTGCGAAGGCGACATGAGGCCCTGATCCTTCAGGCGGCCGAGCTGCAACGACATCAGCTGCGCCAACGTGATCTTCCGCGACATCTCGGCGAGCCGGATCTGGATCGCCTGTGTCGCGGCCAGCGGCCGGTTGAACAGGATCCGCGTCCCGGTGTACTCGAGCACCTCCTTGAGGCACGCCTGCGCGGCGCCGATGACGCCCCAGGTGATGCCGTAGCGGGCCTGCGTAAGGCACGAGAGCGGCGCCTTGATGCCGCACGTGGTGCCGGGAAGCATCGCTGAATCGGGCACGATCACGTCATTCAGGAAGATCGCGCCGGTTGCCGACGCGCGCAGCGAGAACTTGTTCTCGATCTCAGGGGTTTCGAGGCCCTTCGTGCCCCGGTCCACCAGGAAGCCGCGGATGCCTTCCTCGGCCCGCGCCCAGACGATGAACACGTCGGCGATCGGCGAGTTCGTGATCCACATCTTGCCGCCATTCAGCACCCAGTCGCCGCCACGACGCTTCGCATGCGTCTTCATGTTGGCCGGGTCCGAACCACCGTGCGGTTCGGTGAGGCCGAACGCACCGATCACTTCGCCTTGCGCCATGCGCGGCAGGTAGCGCTGCTTCTGCTCGTCGCTGCCGTACGTGTAGATCGGGTACATGCAGAGCGACGACTGCACCGACACGAAGCTGCGCAGGCCCGAATCGCCGCGTTCGAGTTCCTGGCAGATGAGGCCATAGCTCACGGCGTTCATGCCCGCACAGCCGAAGCCCTCGAGCGAGCTGCCGAGCAGGCCGAGCCCCGCGAGCTCGCCGACCAGTTCCCCTGGGGAACGTGTGGTTCTCGAAATGCGGCCGGATGATCGGGAGCACGGCGTCGTCAACGAAGCGCGCAACGGAGTCCTGCACCATGCGCTCCTCTTCGGAGAGCGAGGCGCGGACGTCGTACAGGTCGAGCGGGTTCAGGGCGGAGGCGGGCACGGGGGCTCCCGGTCGGGTACTTGTTCGGCGGGGGCGCAATTCTAATGGAAACTGTGGCCTGACACCCCGTGGCGGCACTATGCTGACTGGTCGGACGACTCGTCATGAAAATCCCGGAATTGCTGCTCGTTGGAACCGCCCATCAGGGCCGCTCGCCCGCGGAAGTCAACGCGGACATCAACGAACTGGCCAACCCGGATTTCCGTTCCAGGATCGACGCGCTGCCGAGCGGGCCGAAGCGGGGGGGCCATCGGCGATCGGGCCAGTCGCGAGGAACTCTTACCCGCTTCATTGAATCTCGAAACTCGGCGGGCCGTATTGGCGGCGATGAGTGTCGCTGTCATTGAACAAATTTCAAACGGAATTTTATAATTAGACTTTCAGGAATATAAGATGTCAACATACTGTAAAGTTTTTAAATCAGGAGTCACTCATGAATCATCCCGTTAGTTCTGGCTTTCTCGCCCTGCTTGCCGCCGCGGCGGTGGCCCTGGCGGGGTGCGCCTCGATGGAAGACTTCGCGACGAACCCGGAGAAGGAAAAGACGCGCAAGGGCACCGGCTACGGCGCGGCTGCTGGCGCGGTCGTTGGACTGCTTAGCGCCGGCAACAATCCTTTCAAGTCCGCCATGATCGGCGCGGCCGCCGGCGCGCTCGTCGGCGGTTCGGTCGGGTATTACCAGGACAAGCAGGAAGCGAAGCTGCGCCAGCAGATGGCGGGTACGGGCGTCGATGTTGTGCGCACGGGCGACAACATCACCCTCGACATGCCGGGCGGCGTGACGTTCGCGTTCGACAGCTCCGACCTGAATGCCCAGTTCTATCCGGTACTGGACAAGGTTGCGGCAACGCTTAAGGAGTTTGACAAGACAGTCATCGAGGTGGCCGGGCACACCGACAGTGTTGGTAGCGACGCGTACAACCAGCAGCTGTCAGACAAGCGCGCCAGCAGCGTGGCGTCCTATCTGTCGAGTCACGGTGTCAACCAGACGCGCATCGTGACGGTAGGTGCCGGGGAGTCTCACCCCGTCGCGACGAACGACACGGAAGACGGCCGCGCGCAGAACCGGCGCGTGGAAATCACGATCGTGCCGGTCACGGAGGACAGCGTCCAGAAGGCGAAGCAGGGCTGAGTGCAGGGAGGATAGGGAGTGGGGTCAGGGGTTGGCAGCATGCTGGGCCTGGCACGCCCCTGGTCCGTTCGTGATTTGCCGGGCAGGTGCGCGAGGCGTAGGTTCAGAATGGATCGTGCCGCGATCCCGTAATCTTTTCAGGAGCGTCCGATGGCGAGCAAAGTCAAAGCGTTCGTGAATGAGCAGGCTCATGTCCTGGCTGAACAGGCAACCCGGTTGCGCCGGGCACCCGGCAAGGCCGTTCGGGGCGTCGCCGCGAAATCGGCGAAAGGCATTCGAGCGCTGCAGGATCCGGTCCGCGTGGTGACGCACTCCGGAGTGAAGCTCACGAACGTGTCGCACGAGGCCGTGTTGAGCCTGATGGCGTTGCAGCTTGAAGTCGTCACGTCGGCGCTGTCGGACGCCGCCACGCAACTCGAGCGCGTAGCGCAATCGGACAACGTCACTGACCTGGTGCGTGGCCAGGCTGACGAGCTGCGGGCGGTCCGCGAGCGGGTCGTCAGTGACGTGAACCGCGCGGTCTCGATCGTGCGGAACGCGGGTCGCGGTGCGCGCAAGGTTGCCACCGAGACCTACGCAAAGGTGGCCCGGCCGGCGAAAGCGGCGAAGGCAAAGTCGACTCGCGCGCGCAAGGTGAAGCGCACCAGGCGTACGTCAAAGGTAAAGGCCAAGGCACGGGCCAAGTAGACGGCGTGACCCGCGCGGGCGCCGTCAGGCGACAACGAGCTTCTGCAGCTTCTTCAGCGCATTCGCCTCGATCTGGCGAATGCGCTCGGCCGAAACGCCGTACTTGTCCGCGAGGTCGTGCAGCGTTGCCTTGGGCTCATCCACCCAGCGCGCGTGCAGGATTGCCCGGCTGCGTTCGTCGAGCTGTGCCATGGCTTTCGAGACGCGCTCGTCGACGTCGTCATCCCATTCCGCATTCTCGATCGCCACCGCGGGGTCGGAGTCGGGAGCTGGCAGGTATGCCGACGGAGAGTACGAAGATGAGTCTTCGTCGTCGGCGTCCGGCGTCGGGTCGTACGAGACATCGCGTGACGACAGGCGCCGCTCCATCTCGGTCACATCGTGCTCGGTTACGCCCAGATCGCGTGCAATGGCAGTGGTCTCCGCGGCCGACAGCCAGCCCAGGTTCTTCTTGTGCTTGCGCAGGTTGAAAAACAGCTTCCGTTGCGCCTTGGTAGTGGCGACCTTCACCAGGCGCCAGTTGCGCAGTACGTACTCGTGAATCTCGGCACGAATCCAATGAACCGCGAATGAAACGAGGCGCACTCCGACCACGGGGTCGAAGCGCTTCACTGCTTTCATGAGGCCGACGTTGCCTTCCTGCACGAGGTCGCCCATCGGCAGGCCGTAGCCGGCATAGCCGCGCGCGATGTGCAGCACGAACCGCAGGTGCGACAGCACGAGCTGCCGCGCCGCGTCGAGGTCCCCGTCGCGGTGGTAGCGGACGGCAAGCTCCTGCTCGTCCTCGCGGCTCAGGATCGGGATGCGGCTGACGGTGTCGGCGTACGCGTCGAAACTGCCAAGCGGGCCGGCCAGGGCCAGTTCAGCGGGCGTGCGGGTGACGAGGGCAGTGGCCGTAGTCATCGATTCGAAGTACCTCCCAACCTGTGTGAATCCCATATTAGCAGTCTGCGACTTGGAGTGCTAAATGTCGGGGAAGTTCCTCATAACCGTGCTGCGGAAGCTGAAAGTTCAGTTAAAACAATAAATTAGGTGAGGAAGGCGAGGAAGGCGAGGAAGGAGCAAGAAAGGCAGGAAAGGCAGGAAAGGCAGGAAAGGCAGGAAGGTCGGGAGGGATCGGCCTTCTTGGCTTTTCTGTCCTTCCTGTCCTTCCTAGCCTCTCCCTACTTCGGCTCGATTTCGCGCAGCTCGCGCGTGGCCACAATGAACGAACCGAGCCAGCCGAGCAGCGCGCCGCCCAGCGGCAACGCGACCCAGCCAACGATGCCGACGCCCTGCAACTCGAACTGGCTGCCATACAGGCCCGCAATGCGCTGCACCGGTGCGTTCAGCACCGCGACGACAATGGCGACGATGAGGCCTGCAATGAGGCCGCCGGCCAACCCGTACCAGACGCCGTTGTAGAGGAAAGGTCGACGCACGAAGGCGTCACTGCCGCCCACGAGTTTCGTCACTTCGATTTCGCCGCGGCGGTTCTCTATGTCGAGGCGGATGGTGTTGCCGATGATCACGAGGATGCCGAGCGCGAACAGCACGGCTGCCAGAAAGACGCCTCGTCGAATCACGTCGAGGATTGCGTTGAAGCGGCTGACCCACTCGGTGTCGAGTTGCACGATGTCGACGCCGTCGACCTTCTTGATCTCGTTCGAGAGTTCCTGGACGCGACCTGCGTCGCGGTACTCGGCGTCCGGTCGCACCACGAGCGCGTGCGGCAGCGGATTGTTCTTGAGGGCATCCAGCGCGGCGCCGAAACCCGAGTTGCGGCGAAATTCCGCAAGCGCGACATCGGCTTCGATCAACGTGACCTCGTCGACGTCGCGGCGCTGGCGGATGCGCTCGGCCGCGCGCTTCGCCTGGTCCAGCGACGCGTTCGGCTTCATGTAGACGGAGATGTCAAGCGCGCTGTTCCAGCCGCCGCTCGCGACACGCACGTTCTGCACCAGCACGTGCAGGCAGGCCGGCAGCGCCAGCGCGATGCCGATGACGACGATCGTCAGCATCGTCGCGAAGGGCTGCTGCCAGAGCCGCCCCAGCGAGCCCACCAGCGTCTGCACGTGCCGTTCGAACCATTGGTTCATGTTCGGTCCGCGCGGATTTCGGGCAAGGCCGGTTCGGGATGCGCGTCCCACGAGTCGACCGTGCGGCCTTGCGCCAGGATCACGCGCCGCACGCCGAAGCGCTCGATCAGGTGGATGTCGTGGCTCGCGATCAGCACGGTCACGCCGACTTCGTTGAAGCGCTTGAAGATGTTCATGACCTCGATCGAAAGATCGGGGTCGAGGTTGCCAGTAGGTTCGTCGGCGATCAGCAGGGCCGGCCTGCCGATGATCGCCCGCGCGATGCCGACGCGCTGCTGCTCGCCGGTCGAGAGTTCGATCGGGCGCGTTCGCTCACGGCCCAGCAGCCCTACCTGGTCGAGCGCGGCACGCACCCGCTTCTGGATGTCTTTCTCCGGCACACCGGCGATGACCAGCGGCAGGCCGACGTTGTCATAGACCGGCCGGTCCATCAGCAGCTTGTGGTCCTGGAACACGACGCCGATCTGGCGGCGGAACGCGGGGATCTTCGAGCGCGGCAGGGCAGAGGTGTTCTGCCCGTTCACGACCAGCGTGCCCTTGCTCGGCCGCTCGATCAGCGCGATCAGCTTCAGCAAAGTGCTCTTGCCCGCGCCCGAGTGACCGGTGAGAAACACCATCTCGCCACGCGCAATCTCCAGCGAGAGGTCACTGACCGCCTCGCGACCGTTCGGGTAACGCTTGGAGACGTGATCGAAACGAATCACGCGCCGGCCGCCATGCGCGCAGGCGACAGCACGGCGTCGACGAACGCGCCCGCATCGAACACGTCGAAGTCGGCTGCGGTTTCGCCGATGCCTATGTAACGGATCGGCAGTTTCAGCGTGTCAGCGATGGCCAGCACGATGCCACCCTTGGCCGTGCCATCGAGCTTGGTCATGACGAGGCCCGTGACCCCCACGGCTTGCTGAAACTGCTGCGCCTGCGCCAGCGCGTTCTGGCCCTGGCTGCCATCCAGCACCAGCAGCACTTCGTGCGGCGCCGTCGGGTCCAGTCGAGTGAGCACGCGACGGACCTTCTTGAGCTCGTCCATCAAGTTGCTCTGCGTGTGCAGTCGGCCTGCGGTGTCGGCGATCATCACGTCGGCACCGCGCGCCTGTGCCGACTGCAGCGCGTCGAACGTGACCGCCGCGGGGTCGGCTCCGGCCGCTTGCGAGACGACCGGCACGTTGTTGCGCTCGCCCCAGACCTGCAGCTGTTCGATGGCAGCGGCGCGGAACGTGTCGCCGGCCGCGAGCACCACCTTGCGGCCCTCGGCGGTGAAGCGATGCGCAAGCTTGCCGATCGTGGTGGTCTTGCCCGAGCCGTTGACGCCGACCACGAGAATCACGAATGGCTTCTTCGCCGCATCGATGTCGAGCGGTTGCGCGACCGGCTGCAGGATGTCGAGCATGGCCGAGCGCAGTGCGGCGAGCAGCGCATTCAGGTCGCCGAGTTCCTTGCGCTGCACACGACCGCGCAGCGAGCCCAGGATCTTCTCGGTGGTCTCGATGCCGACGTCGGCCGCGATCAGGCGCGTTTCGAGTTCATCGAGGACCGTCTCATCGATCTTCCCGCCAGGAATCAGGTTGGCGAGGTCGTAAGTGAGCCACGAGTCGCCACGGTTCAGCTTGGCGCGCATGCGGGCGAGCCAGCCTTGTTTCGGCGTCTCGGCCACGGCCGGTCCGGGTGCGGGACCGGCGGGCGCAGCTTCCTCGGCGTCGGGCTGGTCGCCCTCGCTGGTCTTTTTCGACCGGAAACCGAATAAGCCCATGGGGTTGCGTCGTGATCCAGGCGTGTGGAGCCGCGATTGTAGCGGACCCCAAAAAAGAAGGGCGGGATCGCTCCCGCCCTTCGTCCTGCAGCTCGAGACTGCGCGTCAGTTCAGGTCGAGCACCGTCGGGTCCTCCAGGATCACGAACGGCCCGCCTGGCGCGTTTGCCGAAGCGGCGAACTTGATGGTCTGCTTCTGCATCTCGACCGTCGCAGCGAGGCTTGCCGTCGGGTCGAACAGCGAACCGTGCGAACCCTGGCTGAAGAAGGTGTAGCCGGCACCGTCCGCGTCGTCGTTGACACCGTCGTTCGCGCCGACGGGGTTCGGGCCGAGGTCGACCAGCTTGCGCATGCCGCCCGCCGCGATCAGCCGGTCGGTCGAACTGTTCGGCACGACCGAGTCGTCCAGCACCTTGATCAGGTGCACCGGGTGCTTCGCAGTCGCGTCATTGATGTGGTTGATCGGGTCGCCCGAGTCGACCACCGCCTGGAAATCGCGGAAGAAAAGGTTGTAGGAATATGAATCCCTCACCGCGCTGGCGCTCACGGCGCCGGCGATGCGCGGGCCGAAAGTCGCCGAGTCGAGCAACAGTCTCGTGAGCACGCCGCCGGGCGCCGCGAGCGTCGCGGTGCGCAGGTCGTTGGCGAAGTGCACGAACCCGCCGCCCACGATGCCACCGAGCGACAGGCCGACGTAGCTGACACCCGTTGGGTTCACGCCCCTGCCGCAGGTTGTCCCGCCCGGTGCGCGGGCTGGTCAGGTTGATGAAGTGCGTGCCCGACGAATCGGTCACGCCGTCAGCAACGGCTGCGCCGGACGTGTTGTTGGCGAGGTCGACGTTGAACGTGCGCTCCGTCGCGCCGATGCACTGCGGCTTGGTCGCATCGCAATACAGCGGGCTGGTCTTGTCGGTGATGCCGTGCAGCGGCAGGTCGATCGACGCGACGATGAAGCACGCGTCGGCGAAGCCATCCGACATCGCGAGCGCGTCCGAGCGGTTACGCGTGATGCCGTGCTGCACGATCGCGACCGGCCAGCCGCCCGGCGGCGCCGTGACGGGGTAGATGAACGGGCATGCCGACGTGGCGTTCGGGATCGTGACCAGCAAGGGCACCGTGACGTCTGCAACTTTCGCCGGTGCCGGGTTGAACATCGTCAGGTTGCGGCTGTCCGGATCGAGGCCGAGCGCGGGATTTGGTGCAGCCGCAGCCGACCAGAAACCTGTAAGCACGGCCTTGTCCGACGTGGTGGCAGCCGGTGGCAGGTAGTACGGCAGGCTCGTCGAGCCGACGTAGATATTGGCCTTGCCTTGCAGGCTCGCATTCGCCTGCTGTGTCGTGAGGCCCGTCGGCACGATCAGCGTCTGTTGCGGTGCCGCGGTCAGCGAAATCACGTTGAGCGTGTCATCGATCGACTGCGTGGAAAAGCTCCACGACAGCACAACGTCGGCGGGGTTCGTCCCAGTGGCCTGTGCGATCCCCAGATGCGCCTTGAAGAGCTGGCAGACCTGTCTCTGCGTGGCGTCCGTGAAAGTGCTGCAATCGGCGGGCGCGGCCTTGATGTCCGCATAGAGCGTATCGGGGGACATCGCGTCACCCGTCGTCGCCTTGAGGCCGTTGGTGAGGACCACGAGGTAGCCGACGTTCAGGATCTTGCCGGCATTCGGCCCGGCATTGTTCACTGCCGGCCCGGTGCTGAAGGCGAACGGCTTGAGCGGAGTAATGCGCAGGAACTTGCCGCCGCTGTCGATATCGGGAGAAACGTCGGCCGTGAAATCGGTGCCGTACGTGAGGAGTCCTGCGACCGGACTCGCCGCACCGCTGGGCAGGAACATCAGTTGTGTCGGGTCGGCGGGATTTGCCGGCGCCTTGGTCGAAGGATTGAGCCAGAGCTTGATGATCTTCACCGAACTGGCGCCGATCGAAGCGCTGTCGAGCGGCAGGGTGAAGCTCGTGTCGAGGCTGCTGGTGGTCGACCAACCGTCCTGCGAGTTCAGCGCGGCCTGCATTGCAGCGTTGCGCCACGGCACGGTCGGCAGATTGAGCGTGCCGTCGGGCAGCGGGGCGGCCGCCGACGGAACGAAGTACAGGTCGATCGGATACGGCAGGTTGCCTGTCGCGATGTTGAACTTCGCGATCGCCTGCTCCGTCGGCGGCGGCGGTGATTCTGGTCCCTCACTCGACGCATGGCATCCGCCGAGCGCGATGCCTGCCAACACTGCTGCGAGCGCCGGCGCGAACGGCCTGTTCCTGGACTCGAACATTTGTCTATCCCCTCAGTTAAATCCGCGCGTAGCATCGCGCGTATTAGTAATCTTCACGAAGCCTACGCTCGCCTGACGATGCCACGCAACAATCGCCCGGAAACTCCGCGCACGGGCCGTTTTGCCAAAGCAACAAACGGTCCGGCGGGCGGTCCCCCGACACGCCGCGTGGCTGCCCCTGCAGGCGGCCGCTTCGAAGTACGAATCATCGGTGGCGAATGGCGCGGTCGCAAGCTGCATTTCCCACCATCGGCAGGTTTGCGGCCGACTCCGGACCGAGTCCGCGAGACCGTGTTCAACTGGTTGCAATTCGAACTGGCCGGCGCACGTTGCCTGGACCTGTTCGCGGGCAGTGGCGCGCTTGGGTTCGAGGCGCTCTCGCGGGCTGCTGGTGAGGTCGTCTTCGTCGAGCACGATGCCGGGTCTGCCCGGGCGATCCGCGACATGCTCGCCCAGCTCCGTTGCGATCGCGGGCGCGTCGAACAGGTGGATGCACTGGCTTGGCTCGAGCATGGCCCGCCGGCCTCGAGACCCTTCGACATCGTGTTCCTCGACCCGCCCTACGGCGAGGCGTGGCTGCCCGTCCTGGCCGAGAAACTGGATCGTGGCGGGTGGCTCACCCCTGGGGCCTGGATCTATCTCGAAGACGCAGCGGCTCGGGGCGAGCCTCTGCTACCTGCTGGCTGGACGTTGTTACGCAGCAAGCGCGCGGGCGACGTCGGCTATCATCTCGCCCGCCGGGGCTCGCCGGTCCATAACAACGATCACCAGGCACGGGGGAGCGAATGAGCAGTCGCGCAATGTATCCAGGCACGTTCGATCCATTTACGAACGGCCACAATGACCTGGTCCGGCGGGCGAGCCGGATCTTCGACAAGGTCGTGGTTGCCATTGCCGCGAACCCGGGGAAGGCGCCGTTGTTTCCGCTCGAGAAACGCATCGAGCTGGTCAAGATCGTGCTCGCCGACCTCCAGAACGTCGAGGTCATGGGTTACACGGGGCTCACCGTGGAGTTTGCGCGGGTCAACGGACTCAACGTGATGATGCGCGGCCTGCGCGCGGTGTCGGATTTCGAGTTCGAGTTCCAGCTTGCGACCATGAGTCGGCACCTGACCGACCAGGTCGAGACGGTGTTCCTGACGCCGACCGAGCAGTTCAACTTCATTTCGTCGACGCTGATCCGCGAGATCGCGAGCCTCGGCGGCAACATTTCCGAATTCGTGCATCCGGCCGTGGCCGACGCCCTGCGCGAACGCTTCGCCAGGAAAGTTCTCTGACGTCCGCTCGCCGGTCGCGCCATTTCGCCGCGCTTTCATCGCATATGAGCGGTGTCCTGGGCCGCCGCAGTCACGAACATGGCTGCTCACCGACCGAGGAGCCCCGATGTCGTCGCTGCCGCTGCCACTTTGGCCTGAAACCGAACGTCCCCGCGCGAAGCTGCTGAAACTGGGTGCCACGGCGCTCTCGGAGGCCGAATTGCTCGCGATCCTGCTGCAGACGGGGACGCGAGGCCGCACGGCGGTCGACATCGCTCGTGGCCTGCTGGGTGAGTTCAAGTCGTTGCGCGGCCTGCTTATGGCCGAGCGGCAAGCGGTCTGCCGTACCCCCGGCCTCGGCGCGGCCAAATTTGCCCTGTTGCAGGCAGCGCTCGAGTTGTCCCGGCGCCACTATGCCGAACAGATGCTGGCTGGCCCGCCGTTGGCCAACCCCCGGGCCACCAGGGACTTCCTGCGGGCCCGGCTCCGGGACCGCGAACATGAGGTCTTTTGCTGCCTGTTCCTGGACAATCGCCACCGGGTCATTGCCTTTGACGAGGTCTTCCGCGGTACGATCGACGGAGCCAGCGTCCACCCGCGGGAGGTCGTCAAGCTCGCGCTGACGCGCAATGCCGCAGCAGTCATCCTGGCCCACAACCACCCGTCGGGCATCGCCGAGCCCAGCCAGGCCGACGAATTGATCACTGCACGCCTGCGGGACGCCCTTGCGCTGGTGGACATCCGGGTACTCGATCACATCGTGGTCGGGGACGGGGCCTGCGTCTCCTTTGCAGAGAGAGGCCTGCTTTAGAAACAAGGGGTTAGGGGAAGGTGGGGGGGGGGAAGGGGGGGGCCACCCCCCTGCCACCCCCCCCCAAAGGGGACCACAATTAGGGGATAGGGGTTAGTCGGAGCTGCAGCTGTGGTATCCGTTTGGTCCGCACCTCCGACTAACCCCTATCCCCTAACCCCTTCCCGGCTTGCCTCGGTCGTGACGGACTGGTATAAAACGCGGCTCGTTTACCGGGGTCCGCCTTTCGGCCGGCCCGTCTGTCACAGGATCAGCACCATGTCGAAAGTCTGTCAGGTCACCGGCAAGCGGCCGATGAGCGGCAACACCGTTTCGCACGCCAACAACCGCAAGCGCCGCCGCTTCCTGCCGAACCTGCACACGCAGCGTTTCTGGCTCGAAACGGAAAAGCGCTGGGTCAGCCTGCGCGTGTCCGGCAATGCCATGCGCACGATCGACAAGAAGGGCATCGAAGTCGTCGTGAACGAGCTTCGCGCCCAGGGCGTCAAGGTCTGACGGCCCGGCTGCAGCAGGAGTCACTCACATGCGCGACAAGATCAAGCTCGTTTCTACCGCCGGTACCGGCCACTTCTACACGACGACCAAGAACAAGCGCCTCCACCCGGAGAAGCTCGAGGTCAAGAAGTTCGACCCGAAAGCCCGCAAGCACGTGGCCTACAAGGAAGCGAAGATCAAGTAATCCCTGATCGCGCTTGCCGCATCCGGTTCGACCGGGTGTCTCGAAGAACCCGCCCACCGGCGGGTTCTTGTTCTGCGGGGCGCCGGCCGACGAGCTCCGGCAGGACCTGTTTTTTCGGCGGCAAATAGTGGAACGTCGCGAGCCTGATGCCAGAGTTACCCGAAGTCGAGACGACACGGCGCGGTGTGCGCGCGGCCATCGTCGGCCACGCCGTCACTGCCTTCGACCTGCGTGAGCCGCGCCTGCGCTGGCGCGTCGATCCGAAGCTCGTGCTCGAACTGGTCGGCCAGCGCATTCACGACGTGCGTCGCCGCGCCAAGTACCTGCTGATCGATCTCGACCGCGGCTCGCTCATCGCCCACCTCGGCATGTCCGGTAGCCTGCGCGTGATGCCGGCAGGTTCGCCGCGGCTCCTGCACGACCACTACGACCTCGTGTTCGATTCGGGCCAGTGCCTGCGCTTCAACGATCCGCGCCGCTTTGGCAGCCTGCACTGGTGTACGGGCCCGGTCGAGGATCATCCGTTGCTGGCGTCGCTCGGTCCGGAGCCGCTCGAATGCGGCCTCACGGCGGAACTGCTCGCCACCAGGGCGAAGCGCCGCAAGGCCGCGGTGAAACTGTTCCTGATGGATCAGCACGTCGTCGTGGGCGTCGGTAACATCTATGCGAGCGAGGCCCTGTTCCGAGCGGGGGTCCGCCCGCGCAGGGCCGCGGGACGGATCAAGCAGGCGGAATGGCAGCGCATCGTCGAGTCGATCCGGCAGGTTCTCGGCGAGGCGATCCACCAGGGCGGCACTACGCTGCGCGATTACCTCAATGCGGACGGCACACCCGGCTACTTCCGCCAGAAATTATTCGTCTACGAGCGGGCTGGCGAGCCGTGCCGGCGCTGCAGAACGCCGATCCGGCACCTCGTCCAGGGCCAGCGTTCGACGTATTTCTGTCCGGAGTGCCAGAAATGACGGCAACGCTTGCCAGGTTCACCCCGCCACGGAGCCAGAGCCGCTGGTTATGACCTGAGACCGCCACGCCAGAATGCGGACAGTCCCTTTGCCGCGCCCCGCGGCGCGCCCCCATAATCGCCCGCCATGCCAGTCCCGGAAGCCCCAACGATGCGCGTCGTGCTCGGTGTCACGGGCGGAATTGCCGCCTACAAGAGTGCCGAACTGACGCGTCGACTCAAGGATCGCGGCGCCGACGTGCAGGTCGTCATGACGGCCGGCGCGCAGCAGTTCGTCGCTCCGCTTACGTTCCAGGCGCTTTCGGGTCGACCCGTGCGGACAGACTTGTGGGACGCTGCGGCCGAAGCGGCCATGGGGCACATCGAACTCGCACGCTGGCCACAGCGCATCGTCATCGCGCCGGCCACGGCGGATTTCATGGCGCGGATAGCGCACGGCATGGCGGACGACCTGCTGTCGACTCTGTGCCTCGCGACCGACGTGCCGATCGTCGTCGTGCCCGCGATGAATCGGCAGATGTGGGCCAATGCCGCGACACAGGCGAACGTCGCCGCGTTGCGGCAGCGTGGGTTGGCGATTCTCGGTCCTGCCGACGGCAGCCAGGCCTGCGGTGAGATTGGCGCCGGCCGCATGGTTGAACCGCAGGAAATCGTCGAGGCTGTGTTTGCGACGCCGCGCGTAGAAACCGCCGGACTGCTGCGCGGGCGCAAGGTCGTGGTCACCGCCGGTCCGACGCGCGAACGCATCGATCCCGTGCGTTTCATCACCAATCGCAGCTCCGGCAAGATGGGTTACGCGGTGGCCGAGGCCGCGCGCGATGCCGGCGCCATCGTCGTCATCGTCAGTGGCCCGGTCAACGTGCCCACGCCGCCCGGCGTGAAACGAGTCGACGTCGAGACCGCCGAGCAGATGATGAATGCGGTACAGGCTGAAATTGCCGATACCGACATCTTCATCGCTGCCGCGGCCGTTTCCGACTACCGCATGCGCGAGGTCGCGGAACACAAGATCAAGAAAACCAGCGACGAGCTGACGCTGCAACTGGCACGCACACCCGACATCCTTGCGACCGTGGCGGCCGGATCGCCACGCCCGTTCGTGGTCGGCTTCGCGGCGGAAACGCAGAACGTCGAGCGCAATGCGCTGCTCAAGCTCGAGGGTAAGAAGCTCGACATGATCGCCGCGAACCAGGTCGGGGAAGGCCTCGCTTTCGATTGCGACGACAACGCGCTCACGCTGTACTGGCAGGGCGGCAAGCGCGAACTGGAACGTGCACCCAAGTGCCGGCTCGCCGGTGAGTTGATCGAAGTGATCGCCGAACGTTACTCCGGGAGCCGATCGCGATGAACGCACGGCGACCGAAGCTGCAGGTGCGCATTCTGGATAGCCGCATCGGCAAGGACTATCCGCTGCCGCACTACGCGACGCCCGGTTCCGCGGGGCTGGACCTGCGCGCGTGCCTCGATGCACCGCTGGTGCTCGAACCGGGCATGACGCAGCTGGTTCCCACCGGCATTGCGATCCACCTCGAGGATCCCGGTCTCGCCGCGGTGCTGCTGCCGCGTTCAGGTCTCGGCCACAAGCACGGTATCGTGCTCGGCAATCTCGTCGGCCTGATCGACTCCGACTACCAAGGGCAGGTGATGGTTTCGTGCTGGAATCGGGGCCAGGCGGCCTTCACGATCGAACCAGGCGAGCGCATCGCCCAGATGGTCGTCGTTCCCGTCGTGCAGGTGGAGTTCGATGTGGTGGAGGCGTTCTCTGCCAGCGACCGGGGAGCCGGGGGCTTCGGCAGTTCCGGACGGGGTTAGGACGGGAAATAGGGGACGCTCACCTATTTCCGGCCGGAAATAGGTGAGCGTCCCCTAATTTCCCTACTTGATGCCCTTCAACTCTTTGAATCTGCTGATATCCGCCGCAAATTCCCGCGTCACGCGCTCGCGTTCCGCCGTATTCTTCGTCAGCTCCTGCTCGTAGACCTGCAGGCCCTTCACCGTATTCACGATTTCACTCGCGATCTGCTCGGGCAGCGCTGGTGCGTTCGGTTTCGGGCTGTACGGCCGGAAGCGCTGCACCGATTCCATCAACCGTGCCTCGCGCGCGCGCAGGTTGGTGATGTACTGGCGCGTCACGACGTTCTGCTGTTCGAGCAGTTCGAGGCGCTGGTCGCGCAGCCGTTCGATGTCTGCGACCGAGAGGTACGTGGCGAGCAACGTGCGGTCGCGTTGTGCAGCCGCGGCCTTGGCGTCGTCGGCTGCCTTTTGCGCAGCGATTTGCTCGAGCGACTTCGCGCCCGGGATCATGCGCACGACGCGGCCCGTCTCGTCGAGCACCTCGACGTCGGCGCCCATGCATTCGGGTGGGATGTTCTGGCCAAAGAAGCTATGGCCGGACGCGCTCTTGCAGCGGTAGACGTGCTCGTCGCTCAGCGAGGGCCCGCTCGACTTGGGCTTTTTCTTCTGCGCGGCATCGGCGACACCGGCCGCGAGGGCACCGGCCACCAGCAGCAGGGCGACGACCACGCCGAGACGGACTCGGGCGGGAGTCGAGGAGGAAGCGGTCAGAGGGTCTGCGCGCATGACGGGGATTCTGAGGCCATACCCTCTCCTTTTTGCAGCATTTTGGTGTTTGTCGCGTTCAACATTGTGACCTGCTTCAAGCTGGGGATCACCATCAGACCCCGTACTGGTCGCGATAGGCCCGGACAGACTTCAGCACCGCGCTGTCGCCGGTGGCCTCCAGATGGGCCATGAGGTCGCGCAATCGCAGCACCGAAACGACCGGCAGGCCGAACGATTCCTGCACTTCCTGCACGGCCGACTTTGTGCCCTGGCCGCGTTCCTCGCGATCCAGTGCAATCAGGACGCCCGCCGGCGTTGCCCCCTGCGAACGGATGATCTCCACGGATTCGCGGATGGCCGTACCGGCCGTGATCACGTCGTCCACGATCAGGACGCGACCCTTGAGCGGCGCGCCGACGACGGTGCCGCCTTCACCGTGGTCCTTGGCTTCCTTGCGGTTGAACGCAAAGAACAGGTTGCGACCTTCGTGTTCGGCCATCGCGGCGGCCGTCGCCGTGACCAGGGGGATGCCTTTGTAGGCCGGCCCGAACAGCATGTCGAACGACACGCCGGAGAGTGTTGCCGCCCGCGCGTAAAAGCGCCCGAGCGAGCCGATTGCATGGCCGGTATTGAACAGGCCCGCGTTGAAGAAGTACGGGCTCCTGCGGCCGGACTTCAGAGTGAACGCGCCAAATCGGAGGACGCCGAGTTCGAGGCACAGGCGGATGAAGTCGGGTTGGTGCATGGGCGCGTACTTTATACTTTGCGCCCATGCGCATCATCACCCTCAACGCCAATGGCATCCGTTCTGCGGCGCGCAAGGGTTTTTTCGACTGGCTGCCGGCCCAGGACGCGGACGTCGTCTGCCTGCAGGAGACGAAATGCCAGCGCGACCAGATTACCGGGCCCCAGTTCCACCCGGCCGGCTACCACTGCTATTACTTCGACGCGGTCAAGAAGGGCTACAGCGGCGTGGCCGTGTATTCGCGGCAGAAGCCACTGACGGTCGTGGCTGGCCACGGGTCGAAGGAGTTTGACGGCGAGGGCCGCTACATCGAGGCGCGCTTCAAGAACCTGAGCGTGATTTCGCTCTACCTGCCCTCGGGCTCGTCGAGCGAGGAGCGCCAGCAGGCCAAGTTCCGCTTCCTCGCCGAGTTCATGCCGTACCTGCGTGCGCTGAAGCGCAAGCGCCGCGACTACATTCTCTGCGGCGACTGGAACATCGCGCACAAGGAGATTGACCTGCGCAACTGGCGCTCGAACCAGAAGAACTCGGGATTCCTGCCCGAAGAGCGCGCGTGGCTCGACGAACTGTTCGACGGCGTCAAGTACGTCGATGCATTCCGCGAAGTAAATCCCGATCCGGATCAATACACGTGGTGGTCGAACCGTGGCCAGGCGTGGTCGAAGAACGTGGGTTGGCGCATCGATTACCACGTGCTGAGCCCGGGCCTGCGCGGCAGCGTGCGCAGCGCCGAAATCTTCAAGGCGCAGCGCTTCTCCGATCACGCTCCGCTCACCGTGACGTACGACCTGTGACTGGCGCGAGCGAAGGCGCATCGCAGGCCGTACCCGGCGCCAGGAAGCCCTGGTGGCGCGGCTGGGCGGACGCGGTGCTGGCATACCGCAATCCGCGGGTTGCCGCGATGCTGTTCCTCGGCTTCTCGGCCGGCCTGCCGTTCATGCTGGTTTTCTCGACGCTGTCCGCCTGGCTGCGCGAAGTCGGCATCGAGCGCGCCACGATCGGCATGCTGTCGTGGGTCGGCATCATCTACACGGTCAAGTTCTTCTGGGCGCCCGTCGTCGACAAGCTGCGTCTGCCTGTGCTGCACCGGCTGCTGGGCCGGCGGCGCAGCTGGATGCTGCTCGGTCAGGTTGGCATCGCGATCGGACTGCTCAACATGGCGCACATGAGTCCAGTGGGAAACCTGGCCGTCGTTGCGTCGCTGGCGCTGATGGTGGCGTTCTCGTCCGCCACCCAGGACATCGCGGTGGATGCCTGGCGGATCGAATCGGCGCCGACGGAAATGCAGGGCGTGATGGCCGCCGCGTACCAGCTCGGCTATCGCATCGCGATGATGGTGGCCAGCGCCGGCGCGCTCTGGATCGCGGCCGACCATGGCTGGACAGTGTCCTACACTTCGATGGCAGCCTGCGCGTGCATCGGCATCGTCACCACGCTCGTCATCCGCGAGCCGGCGACGCGCGTGATCAAACACACCCTGGCGCAGGAGGCGCGGGTCAGCGACTGGCTCGCGCGCAAGGCGCACTGGCCGGAGTCGATGCGCAATCTCGGCGCATGGTTCGTCGGTGCCGTCGTGAATCCGTTCATCGACTTTTTTACCCGTTACGGCGTGAAGCTCGCCGTGCTGATGCTCGCGTTCATCGGCAGCTACCGTCTCGCCGATTTCACAATGGGCGTGATGAGCAACCCGTTCTACCTGGACGTCGGTTTCACGCTCAAGGAAATCGCCGCTGTCGCCAAGGGTTTTGGCGTGTTCTGGTCGATCCTCGGCACGCTGGTCGGCGGCATGGCCGTGGCGCGCCTGGGCGTCATCCGCTCGCTCGCGCTCGGCAGCGTGCTGGTGATCATCGCCAACCTGATGTTCGCCGCGTTCGCGTCGTACAACCAGCCGAATCTGCTCGGGCTCGCCTTCCTCATCAGCGCCGACAACCTGGCAATGGGCATCGCGGGCACGTCATTGATCGCCTATCTCTCGAGCCTGACCAGCGCTTCCTACACGGCGACCCAGTACGCGCTGTTCTCGTCGATCTATGCGCTGCCCGGCAAGCTGCTGATGGGCACGTCGGGCTTCGTCGTCGATGCGATCGGTTATCCGGCGTTCTTCGTCTACACCTCGACGCTCGGGCTGCCGGCCCTCGTGCTGCTGTTTTTCCTCGCGCGCAAGATGCGGCAGGAAGGCCGGTGAGTCGCGGTGGCGGACGAGATCGACATGACGCGAGTGATCTGCCCGCTGCATGAGCTGGCGGATCCCGGTGCGCGCGGCTTCACGATGGGACAGGGCGACTGGCCCCTGAAGGGCTTCGTGGTGCGACAGGGCGAGCGCGTTTACGGCTACGTCAACTTCTGCCCGCACGCTGGATTCCCGCTCAACTGGCAGCCGGACCAGTTCCTGGTGCCAGGAGGCACGACGATCCGCTGCGTGATGCACGGCGCGCTGTTCGCAATGGAGTCGGGAAGCTGCCTGTCCGGTCCATGCCAGGGGCTGGGTTTGCAGCCGCTGCCGGTGCACGTCCGGCACGGCTATGTGCTGCTCGACGATGCAGTACCGCTGCGGGACCCGAATTGAACGCTGCTCAGCCCGACGGGCGCTCCTGCTGTTCGTCCGGCAGTTCGAGCTCGGAATAGCCGTCCGCCTCGCCGCGATCGATGGCGTCGAACGGGCTGTTGCCGTTGCCGGGCGCCAGGTCGAACTCGTTCTCGGTGTCTTCAGGATCGACGTCGACCGAGCCGGTCCAGTCTTCGGGCGGCGAGGCGGCGACAATTTGCTCGTCTCGCCACTCGTCGAAATCGAGCTCTTCGATCGTGCCGTCGAAGTACTGGAGTTCGATCGTGGAGTCGTCGCGGTCGATCGCGACCACCTCGAAGGAATCGCCTCCGGAGCGCGCGTACCAATTTCCAACGACAGGTGCGGGGTTGCTCATCGTCTTGTCCTCGACGCGTCCTTGCGCTTGGTATCCTATTCTTGGTTGTAGACCTGCGCGGCCCGGAGTTCAAGTCGCGAAACACGTGAAGGCGCCATGCTCGACGAACTGGTGAAATTCTTTGTGGTTCTGCTGGTGGTGGTGGAGCCGTTGTCGCTCCTGCCCATACTGGCAGGACTCACGGAAGGCGCGGACGACGCCTTCCGACGGCGCATGTCGTTCAAGGCCGCCACGATCTCCGCGGTGGTTTGCATCCTGTTCGCCGTCGGCGGCACGGCGCTGCTCAAGCTGCTCGGCATCAGCGTCGACGCCTTCAAGATCGGCGGCGGGATCCTGCTGTTCATGCTCGCGATCGAAATGGTTTTCGCGCGTGAATCAGGCGTGCGCTCGATCACCCCGGTCGAGGGGGAGGAAGCGCATCACCGCGTCGACATCTCGGTCTTTCCGCTTGCGTTTCCGATGATCGCCGGACCCGGTGCGATCGCGACCATCTTGCTGGCGTTTGCCGCCGTGCCGTTCGGCTCGGTGCAGTTCTTCGCACAGATCGCGGTGATCGGCGTGGTGCTCGCGTTGACACTGGCGCTGATGCTGGTGACGGGCCCCGTCATGCGAGTCGTTGGCGTGACCGGCAGCGCAGTGCTCGGACGATTGCTTGGCGTCATGCTCGCGGCGCTCGCGGCACAGTTCGTGATCGACGGGGTGCGTGGGGCGCTGGGCTGACGGAAGTGAGTAGTGAATAGTGGAAGGGAGGAAGGAGCAGGAGGGGAGTGAAGGAAGTGAATAGTGAACAGGAAGTTGAAGGTGTCACGCCATGCTTATTCACTTCCTCCCTTCCTCACTTCCTCACCCTTCACTCCCCACTATTCACTTCTCCTGCGGAACGCCAGGTCCCACACGCCGTGTCCAAGCCGCTGGCCGCGCCGTTCAAAGCGCGTGACGGGACGGCTATCCGGCCGCTCCACGAAATCACCCGTCGCTGATTCGTTTGTCAGCTCCCGGCAGCTGCCTGCAGTTGCGAGCATGTGTTCGGCATACGGTTGCCAGTCGGTCGCCATGCGGAAGACGCCACCAGGTTTGAGCTTGCGCGCTACCAGTTCGACGAACGGAGGCTGCACGATGCGGCGCTTGTGGTGCCGCTTTTTTGGCCATGGATCCGGAAAATAGAGCAGCACCTCGTCGAGCGATGCATCCGGCATCCGCCGCTGCAGGACCTGCACGGCGTCCTCGCAGATCACGCGCACGTTGCGCAGTTGCGCTGCTTCGCAGCACAGCAGCAGGTGTCCGACACCGGGCGGATGAACCTCCAGGCCGAGGTAATTGCGTTCGGCATGGGTGGTTGCCAGCGCGACGAGCGACTCCCCGTTGCCGAAGCCGATTTCGAGCACCACCGGTGCATCTCGACCAAAGGCGACCGCAAAATCGAGCGGTTCTTCGCCGTTCTCGATGCCAAGTGCGGGCCACAGTTCGCGCCAGGCGCGCTCCTGTGCGCCGGTCATGCGGCCCGCGCGCACCACAAAGCTGCGGATCGCACGGTGGTGCGACCTGTCGGGCGCCGTCGCGGCAGCGCCGGTTCCGGGCTCGGCATCTGGCTTCGATGACGGCAAGGGTCTAGAGTTTCGCTGGCCAGAGGGGACTGCAATCATAAGGCCCGGCCGACGGGCGTGGAGAAAAACGATGGCCCAATCGGACGGACTGCTGCTGACCCGACTCGGTGGCGACGCCAGAATCCTGTGCAAGCGCACATGGTGGGTGTTCCTGATCGGCGGCGCAGCCAGTGTGATCTTCGGCGTGCTGGCCTTTTCGCAGCCGATGACGGCCTGGCTCGTGGTCGCGGTCTTCTTCGCAGCCGCGATCCTGGTCGATGGCGCCTCCAACGTCGTCGGCTCCATCCGCAACCGTGACAAGGACGGTTGGTGGATCATGCTGCTGATCGGTGTGCTCGGGGTCGTCGGTGGCGGTTACGCGCTGCTCAATCCGCTCGTCAGCATGAAGGCATTCATCCTGCTGGTTGCCTTCGAAGCGATCATGGCCGGCGTGTTCCTGGTGATGCTCGGCTACAAGGGGCGGGCCTCCACGGCGCGCGAGTGGATTCTGTACCTCACGGGCGGGCTTTCGGTCCTGTTCGGAATCCTCGTGATCGTGAACCCGAAGGTGGGCGGACTGTCCGTCATCTGGATGATCGCGTCGTGGGCGATCATCACGGGCGTCCTGAAGATCATGTTCGCCTTCAAGGTGAAGAACCTGCCGGAGCGTATGGCGAACCACTTCGTGTGACGCGTCGCCTCTCCTGCTGCAGCGGGAGGGGCCCAGACGCGCCTCTCGCGCCGCACGCGGGTGAGGACCGATTCAGGCAGCTTTGCCCGCGATGCGTCCACCCAGAAGGCAGCCGCCGAGGAAAGTGCCTTCGAGGCCGCGTTTGCCATTCATTCCGCCACCGCCGAATCCTGCGCTCTCGCCCGCGGCAAACAGGCCGGCAATGGGTTCGCCCAAGTGATCGAGCACGCGGCATTCAAGGTCAGTCTGCAGCCCGCCCATGCTCTTGCGGCTGATGATGAACTCGCGGATCGCGATCAGCGGGCCCGCTGATGGCTCGAGGATCTGCTGGAACCTGCAAGTGCGAAGTCGATCACCGATCCAGCGGCGCGCGAACTCGATGCGACGCAATTGATCGTCCGTGTGGAACCGCGGGCCGAGACCGATGATGTCGTCGTAATTGGTCGCAGCCGTAAGGACCGCGCTGACGTCGACCGACCCATCGCCCGCGAGCACATTCATCTTTTCGACCAGTGTCTCGACCGTCGGTGCGACCACGACATCCGGACAGAATTGCGTCATCTGGTCGTAGAGCCAGTGGTTGCCCAGCACCATGTCGCGCGCGACTGCGAGCCGGTTCTTGCGCCGGAACGCCGGATTGAATTCGCCGCCCGAGATCGCGAGCTCCTTGAGCATGATGCGACGGTTCAGCAGCTGCCACGAATACGCGCGTTCCTGCCGGCAGATCTGCCCGACGAGGTCGTGCGTGTCGAAGCCCGTGACCAGTGGCATGGGACCGATGCGTTCGCCGCGCCAGTTGAGCCACAGCGCGGATTTCGGCGGCACGAGCGAAAGTCCGTGCGCCGGCTTGCGCGGCTGCCAGTGATGCACGCCCGCCGCGTAGTTCCATTGCCAGTCCAGGTGCGTGATGCGCGCGCCGTGCGCGGCCGCAGCGTCGTGCAGCGTGCCATCCGCATACTTGTGCGAACCGTTCAGCAGCGTGGCGGGTGGTCGTGACCAGTCCGTGTGCCAGTGCTGCCGCACGCGTTCGAGATTGCCATTGATGCCGCCGCTCGCGATCACGACACTCTCGGCGTTCGCCTCGAATTCATCGTCGCTGGCCTCGCGCCGGCCGCGGCAACCCGTGACGCGGCCGTTCGTAACCATGAGTGACTCGACGCAGTGCTCGAATCGCACGTCGAGCCGGTCACGCTTCGGGTGCGACAGCAGGTGATCGTTCAGCACCACCTGCAGTTCGTGCCCGGTACCCCAGACGATGTGCCAGCGCGGCACCGAGTTGCCCGGTGTATGCAGGCCGCGCTCAACCCACAGTGGCATCGGCATGAACTGCACGCCGATGCCGCGGAGCCAGTCGTAGATTTCTTCATTGGCGCGATGGACGTAGGCCTCCGCCCAGGCGCGCGGCCAGTGATCGTCCGGTCCGAACTCCGCGAACGCGTGCCAGTCACGCAGGCCCTGCTGGGCGCCGTCGCGAATGCCGTAACGCTTCTGCAGCGGCGTGCCGGCAAACCAGATGCCGCCAAAGCTTTCCTTCGCGAGGCCACCCATGTTCCCTGCGCTGTCGCGATCGAGCAGCAGGACACGCCGGCCCCGGTTCAATAATTCGATGGCTGCCGTCACGCCCGCAATGCCGGCGCCAATCACGATCACGTCTGCCGAATACCGGATCATTCGACTACTCCGGGGCGGATGGCGAGGTGCCGAGAGTAACGCACCGGTATCATTCCTCCCATGAGCAACCTCCGCAGGCCACGCGAATCGTTGTCGCTGCCCGAGGCGCGGCGGGTCGCACTCGCGGCGCAGGGATTTGGCCGCCAGCGCCCCGATCGGGACATCGTGAAGGCCGACGTAGTCCGCACCGTGCGCGCGCTCGGCTTGCTGCAGATCGACTCGGTCAACGTACTCGTGCGGTCGCACTACCTGCCGTTGTTCTCGCGGCTCGGGGCATACGCCCTGCCGCTGCTTGACGAGGCCGCGTACGGCGGGCGTCGGCGACAGTTGTTCGAGTACTGGGGTCACGAGGCGTCCCTGTTGCCGGTCGAGTGCCAGCCGTTGCTGCGCTGGCGCATGCAGCGGGCGAAAAACGGCGACGGCACCTGGGGCAACGTCGCGCGATTCGGGCGCGACCGTGCCGCCTTCTGCGGCGAGGTGTTCGCGGAAATTCGCGATCGCGGCCCGCTCGGCGTGTCCGAGATCGGCACCGGTGACCGCCGCAAGGGCAGCTGGTGGGGCTGGAGCGAAGGCAAGATTGCGCTCGAGTGGCTGTTCTGGACCGGGCAGATCACCACGCATTCGCGGCGACGCTTCGAGCGCGTCTATGACCTGACCGAACGGGTATTGCCGCAAGCCGTCGTCGTCTCGCCGACGCCTGCGGTCGAGGACGCGCACCGCGAGTTGTTGCGCATCGCGAGCCTGGCGATGGGTGTCGCGACCGAGCGAGACCTGCGCGATTACTTTCGGCTAAGCCCGGCGGACGCCAAGGCACGTGTCGCCGAACTCGTCGAGTCGCGGGAGCTGGTGCCCGTGCAGGTCGAAGGGTGGAGAGGTCCCTCGTACCTGGCGGCTGGCACGAGAGTGCCTGCGCGCATCGAGGCCCGTGCCTTGCTATCGCCGTTCGATTCACTGGTCTGGTTTCGAGACCGGTTGCAACGCCTGTTCGATTTTCATTACCGCATCGAGATCTACACGCCGGCGCACAAGCGGATCCACGGCTACTGCGTCCTGCCGTTCCTGCTGCACGACGATCTCGTCGCGCGCGTGGACCTCAAGTCCGACCGCGAGGCCGGCAGGCTGCTCGTCATTGCCATTCACTACGAGCCGGACGTGGATCGGCGCGCTGTCGACGCCGGTCTGCACGAAGAACTCGACCTGCTCGCGTGCTGGCTCGGATTGCGCGCCGTCGTGCTGGGCCGGGCGGGAAAGAAATCATGACGCACCTTCCGGATCGAAAATCGCGCGCCTTCTGCGGCGGCCAGTTCGGCGCACTGCTGTTGTCTGTCGCAGTTGGTTGCGTGATCACGGGTTGTGCTTCCAGTCAATCAATGCAGGCCGATGCAGCCGCAACTGCAAACGCACTCGTGTCGAACATCGCCCGGGCGCCCGCGGCCGAGTTTGCCGATGCGAATGCGGCGCAATCCCTGGTGCAAGCCATTGACGAGCGGTTGACGCTCATGCGCCATGTGGCCGCCGCAAAGTGGCTGTCGGGCGCACCGATCGTCGATGCCGCGCGCGAAGCGGACGTCTTGCAGTACGTGACGGAACGAGCCCAGTCGCTGGGCCTGGATCCCCTGACGACGCAAGCGTTCTTTGCCAAGCAGATCGGTCTCGCTCGCGCTGTCCAGCAGCGCTGGCACGATGAATGGAAGCAGGCCGGCCGTTGCGCGCCGTGCGACCAACCCGCGCGTCTGCAAGTGATGCGCGAGAGCATCGATGCGACGAATGAACAGCAGTTCGCCGCGCTGTACCTGCTGGCGCCGTTGCGTGACGACACTGCCGCCGCAGTGAACGAGCAAGTGCAAGCCACAGTTCGGCGCCACGAGCTTCCGGCGGACGAAACCATGGGATTGATGGCTGCCTTAGGACAAGTCGTCCGTGTCGCGGACGGCCCGGTCCTGGACCGCGTGCAGGCGACACGTGTGCTTCGCGTCGGCACCACCGGCGATTACGCTCCGTTCAGTCTCGACGCCAATGGCCAATTGTCCGGCGCGGACATCGAGTTGGCGCGCGACCTGGCCGCGCATCTCCGTGCCGAGCCGGTGTTCGTCCGCACCAGCTGGCCCGGCCTGGTCAATGACCTGCGCAACGGACGCTTCGACGTCGCGCTGAGCGGCATCGGCTACACCGAGGAGCGTGCTGCGCTGGGCCTCTACTCCGCTGCCTACCATGAAGGCGGCAAGACATTGATCGCGCGCTGCGCTGACCGCGAATGGTTCGACACTGCAGCCGAACTCGATCGCCCCGGCGTGCGCGTGATCGTGAATCCGGGTGGGACCAACGAGCGCTACGTGCGCGAGCACGTGCACCAGGCGCAGATCCTCGTGCATCCGGACAACCGAGGTGTGTTCGCGGAAATTGCGGCGGGCCGGGCCGACGTGATGGTCACCGACGACGTCGAAGCCGAACTGCAGGCTCGCCGCCGACCCGGCCAGTCGTGCCGAACGTACCCCGGCACGTTGACCCGGGGCGAGAAGCGTATTCTGATGGTGCGCGACCCCGCACTGCAGGCAGTTGTGGACGAGTGGCTGGCCAGGGTGATTGCCGCTGGCGAGCCCACGCGTGAGATCGAACGGGCCATGTGGGCGTACGTAAGCGACAATCAAGACCCTTGAACGGGTCGAACTGCTGCAATGCTGAAGACTAAAGCAGGTGCCAGGATGCGGATGCGACTGATGGGTTCGATGGTGGCTCTGGTGTGCGGCCTCGCGTCGACGGCGCACGCTGCGGCACCAGACAGCGTCCGAGCCGATGCGCGCGTCATCCTGGACAAAATCATCTCCATACCGAGTTCCGCTGGCCTCGGCCAGGTTCCGGCAGTCGCCATGTACCTGGCGGATCGCTTCCGGGCGGCCGGGTTTCCCGATGACGACGTTCACATCCTGCCCTCGGGCGAATCTGCGTCGCTGGTCGTGCGTTATCGCGGCAACGGCAAGGGTGGCAGGCCGATCCTGCTGCTCGCGCACATGGACGTCGTCACGGCGAAGCCAGAGGACTGGGAGCGCAACCCTTTTCAAGCTGATTGAGGAGAACGGCTACTTCTTCGGACGCGGCACTCAGGACGTCAAGGGTGAGATTGCCCTGATCACCGCCACGTTGCTGCGGCTCAAGGGCGAAGAGTTCGTGCCGAAGCGCGACCTCATCGTCGCCTTCTCCGGCGACGAGGAGACGACGATGGCGACGACGAAGGAGCTCGCGACGAAGTACCGTGAACTCACGGACGCCGAATACGCGCTGAACGGCGATGGCGGTGGCGGCACGCTCGACAGCGGCACGGGCAAGCCGCAGTACTACAAATTGCAGGGCGCGGAAAAATCGTACGCCAGCTATACGCTCACGGCGCACAACCCGGGTGGGCACAGTTCGCAGCCGCGCCCCGATAATGCCATTTATGAACTCGCGGATGCCCTCAAGGCAGTGCAGGGACATTCGTTCCCGGTCATGTGGAACGACTGGACGATCGGCAGCTTCAAGGCGGCCGCTTCCTCCAGCCCCGGTGAGCTGGGGCAGGCCATGGCGAAGTTCGCGGCGAACCCTGGCGATCCAGAGGCGGCCGCGGTGCTCGCCAGGTCACCTTCGATGGTTGGCCGCACCCGCACCACCTGCGTCGCGACGATGCTCGCCGGCGGTCATGCGGACAACGCATTGCCGCAGTCGGCGACGGCAACCGTGAATTGCCGCATCTTCCCGGGCACACGCGTTGCGGAGGTGCGTGACACGCTCCAGCAAGTGGCTGGCGGCAAGATCGAAGTGAAGCTGCACGGGGACTCGTACGAGGGCCCACCGTCCCCATTGCGCGACGATGTCACCGCTGCCGTCACCAAGGCGGTCCGTGCCAGCTATCCGGGGGTCCCGATCGTGCCGGATATGGCGCCTTACTACACGGACGGTTCGACATTTCGCGGTGCAGGCATTCCAACGTACGGCGTCAGCAGCCTCTTCATGAAATCCACGGACGAATTCGCGCACGGATTGAACGAACGCATTCCAGTCAAGGCGTTTTATGCCGGCCTCGATCACTGGTACGTGCTGCTCACCACGCTCGCTGGCACGAAATAACGGTTTCAGGTAGACTCCCGCCACAGTTTGCCGCCGCGCAGTCCGGTCTGCGCACGAGGTTCTTCAGCGCTTCCCTCCCTGGGAATGCCTATGCGGCCCCTCCTGCAGACTGATCGAAGTCTGCATTTCGCTGCTCGAATCATCAAAGTAAGGCGCCTGGTCCGGTGCCTGGCCGTAATTGGGACCGCTAATTGGGGACGTGCACCTATTTCCACTGGCAGAAGGTGGGAAATAGGTGCACGTCCCCAATTAGCGGTCCCAATTACGGCCAGGGCAGGCGCACGGAAAAGTCAGTCAATGTCATTCGAAAACTTCGGCCTCCAGGCCGAGCTCGTGCGTGCCGTCCAGGAAATGGGCTACACGCAGCCAACTCCCATTCAGTCGCGCGGCATCCCTGCGGTGCTCGAAGGTCGTGACCTGCTCGCCGCCGCCCAGACGGGCACCGGCAAGACGGCCGCCTTTGCGCTGCCGCTGTTGCAGAAGCTGCACGAAGACCAGCCGAACCCGCGTGGCTCGCGTGCGCCTCGTGCACTCGTGCTCGTTCCGACTCGTGAACTCGCGGCGCAGGTGCAGCAGTCCATCGCCGATCTTGGCGCCCACCTGCGCCAGCAGTCGGCGCTGATTTTCGGCGGCGTCAGCCCGCGCCCGCAGATCGACCTGCTGCGTCGCGGCGTCGACATCGTCGTCGCCACGCCGGGTCGCCTGCTCGATCACGCGAACGAACGCAACATCGACCTGCGCAGCGTGCGTTACCTGATCCTCGACGAAGCCGATCGCATGCTCGACATGGGTTTCATCCGCGACATCCGTCGCGTGCTCGCGATGCTGCCGCCGAACCGCCAGAACATGTTGTTCTCGGCGACGTTCTCGGACGACATCCGCGGACTTGCAAATGGGCTGCTGCGAAATCCGCTCACAATCGAAGTCGCGCCGCGCAATGCACCGACCGAGCTGGTCGATCACCGCGTGCACCTGGTCTCGCAGGGTGAGAAGCGCGCCGTGCTCAGCCACCTGCTCAAGTCCGGCCCCAATGCGCAGACGCTCGTCTTCACCCGCACCAAGCACGGTGCCAATCGCCTTGCCGAGCAGCTGACGCACGACGGCTTGCAGTGCGCGGCGATTCACGGCAACAAGTCGCAGAGTGCACGCACGCGTGCGCTCGAAGACTTCAAGGAATACAAGGTGCAGGTGCTGGTCGCGACCGACATTGCAGCGCGCGGCCTCGACATCACCGAACTGCCGCAGGTCGTGAACTACGAGCTGCCGCACGTGCCGGAAGACTACGTGCACCGCATCGGCCGCACGGGTCGCGCCGGTTCCACGGGCCAGGCGTTGTCGCTGGTCTCGGACGACGAGCGTGATCGCCTCCGCGCGATCGAGCGCGTGCTCGGCCGCAAGATCAACGTGCTGCCGCTGGACCGCACGCAGATTCCGCGTCCGTCGGGTGAAGGAAGGACGCGCGAACCGCGTCACGTCGACCCGCGCGCCCAGCAGCAACGGCACGCCAAGCCGCAGGCCCAGCAGCGTCATCGCCAGGGAGTTGGACCGGCCCAGGGCCAGGGCACCGGCGGCCAGGCGCATGGCCGGCCAGGCGGTGGCGCCCGTCGCCCAAAACCCAGGAGCTACGGCTCGCAGGCGTAAACCATGATGAGGCCCGGCATAGTCCGGGCCTCATCTTTGTGGACGGCCACTTGGCTTGACGCACCGGTGCGTGCGATAGCGAACGGAACCTGGCGGCGGGAAGTCGCAAGCTGAATCCCACATTCGATGGGAAGCAGCATGCAACATCCACCCGAACAGACCGACCTCGCGGCCATGCGCATCCGCGCCCGCGCTCGCATCGATGAAGGCGCCGTCACCGCGGGCTACACGGCTGATCGCAACGCCGTACTCCAGATGCTGAACGATTCATTGGCCACGGAACTGGTCTGCGTCCTGCGCTATCGCCGCCATCACTTCATGGCGCGCGGCATCCATTCGCAGAGCGTTGCCCAGGAGTTCCTCGTTCATTCGAACGAAGAGCAGGGGCACGCCGACCTGATCGCCGCGCGGATCGTGCAGCTTGGAGGCGAGCCGGACTTCGCGCCGGACGGCCTTTCCCGCCGCAGCCACGCGGAGTACATCGCCGGCGATTCGCTCGCGGGGATGATCAAGGAGGACCTGGTGGCCGAGCGCATTGCGATCGACAGCTACCGCGAATTCATCCAGTACCTGGGTGACAAGGACCCGACCACGCGCCGCATGCTCGAAGAAATCATGGCAGTGGAAGAAGAGCACGCCGACGAGCTCGCCGACCTGCTGGTCGCCTTCCCGTCATGACCATCACCGCTGGTCACTCATCAATCAATGCCTCAAGGAGCAAGACTATGGAACGCATGGACATGGGCAACGGACAGATCGTGCAGGACCTGAAAGCCGTCGTCAGCGATGCGGAAGCGTTGATGCATGCCACTGCTGGTGATATCAGCGAGCGAGCTGTCAAGGCCCGGACGCGCGCCGAGGAGTCGCTGCGTCACGCCCGGACTCGCGTCGTCGAGATGGAACAGCAGATGATGGAGCGAGCGAAGGCCGCCGCGCACGCGACCAACGGCTATGTTCACGAAAAGCCCTGGCCGTCGATCGGCGTCGCAGCCGGCATCGCGTTCGTCGCGGGACTGCTGGTCGGCCGGCGCTAAGCCACGGCGACGATGGACATGCACCTGGTCCGCCACGAGGAATCAGCCGGGCGAACGCCCGGTGGCCTGTTCGAGTCCGTGCAGACGCTACTCGGGACGCTGGTCGCGATGGCGCGGACACGAGTCGGGCTGTTCGGCAACGAACTCGAGCAGGAACTCCGACGGATCGTCGCGATTCTCGTCGGGGCGATGATCGTGCTCGCGCTCGCGAGTCTTGCATTGCTGTTTGTCGCGTTGACGATCGTGGCATCCGTCTGGGAGACGCATCGCGTCACGGCGACCGCGCTGGTGGCCGTGGGCTTCGCCATCGTTGCGGTGGCCGCTTACATCGTGATGGCGCGCCGCGGGCAGCGAACGACGCGACTGCTCACCGCGACACTCGGCGAACTCGAGCGTGACCTGGAGCAACTCAGCCCGCGCGCGCCATGAGCCGCAGCGAATCACTCGCCCTGCGACGGGCCGACCTCATTGCTCAATGCGATTTGCAGCGTCGCGACCTCGCGCTCACGGCCGGCGACGTCGGGCGATCGCTCTGGGTCGTGGATGCCGCGGTAGTTGCTTCGCGGCGAGCGGCCGCCCATCCCGCGCTGCTGGTTGGCTTCGTCATCGTGGCGGCCGTCGTGCTGCGGCCCAGCCGCGTCATTCGGTTGCTCACGTTGGGATTGCCCGCCGTTCTTTCTGTTCGACGCGTGGCGGCCCTGTGGCTGCATCGGCGACACCACGGGCGCGACTTGCTCGATAGCTGACGTCTCAGCGCGTATCGAAGCGGTAGGCGTCCATCGACAGCGCCGCGCCTTCCATGCCCGCGTAGATCCGGCTCGATTTCACGTTGGACCCGGCTGCTCCCAGTGCAACGAACAACGGCAGGAAGTGCTCCTCCGTCGGGTGGGCACGCGCGGCTTCCGGCGCCTGTTCGCGGTAGGCGATCAGCGCCGCTTCGTCGTCGCTCGCCAGGTGACTTTCCAGCCACTGGGAAAACTCGGACACATACGGCAGGGGCTGCAATAAGTCACGGCTCGTCATCCAGTCACGCAGATTGTGGGTGACGTGCCCCGAGCCGATCACCAGCACTTCGCGTGCCGTGAGCGACTGCAGTGCACGCCCCATCTGCAGGTGATGCGGGGTACCGAGACCCGGCTGCACCGACAATTGCACGACGGGCACGTCGACCGCCGGGTACATCCAGCGCAGCGGCACCCACGCGCCGTGGTCGATGCCGCGACAGCCGTTGCTCGATGAGGCGATCCCGTTCTCGCGCAGTAAGGCCGCTGCTTCGTCGGCGAGTGCGGGCGCGCCCGGCGCGTCGTAGCACAGCTTGTACAGCGGTTCGGGAAACCCCGAAATCATGGATCGTCTGCAGCTGAGCGCCACCCGTCAGCATTGGCAGTGAGGTTTCCCAGTGCGCCGACACCATCAGGATTGCCCGCGGTTTCGGCAGTGAATCCGCAGTCGCGCGCCAGGCCTTGCCGGCGCCGCCTGCATCGAGCGCGTGCATAGGTGATCCGTGTGAGAGAAACAGTGTGGGGAAACGTTGCATCGAGATCGTCCTGTCGCCCTTGCCCCAACCCGCCCCGCTTGCGGCGGGGGAGGTAGCCGGGAGCGGGGGAGGTGAGGCGGGTGTTACTTCACCAGGCCTTCGGCCTTCAGCGTCGTCTGCACCGCCGGACGCGCTGCGACGCGCGCACGGAACTGCTGCAAGGCCGGCCACGATGCGAGGTCGACCTTGTGGTAGTCGGCCCAGTTCAGCACGACCCACAAGTAGGCGTCGGCAATCGAGAACGTTTCGCCCGTCAGGAACGACTGTTGCGCGAGCGTCTTCGAGATGAACGAGAACCGGTTGCCGAGCGCCTGCACCGTCCGCTCGCGTACATCGGCCGGCGTCTGCGGGTTCCACAGCGGACCAAAGCCCTTGTGCACTTCGGTCGAGATGAAGTTGAGCCATTCCATCAGCTGCCAGCGTGCCTTCGTGCCGAAGACAGGCGCGATCGTGCCTGGCTTCTGGTCCGCGATGTACTGCAGCAGTACACCCACTTCCGTGAGCCGCGTGCCGTCGTCCAGTTCGAGCATCGGGACATAGCCCTTCGGATTGATCGAGTAGAAATCGGTGCCGTCCGGCAGCGTGTGTTTGACCAGATCCACCTTGACCGGCTCGTACGCCAGTCCGAGTTCGTTGATCGCGATGTGCGGGGCCTGCGAGCAGGCGCCAGGCGTGTAGTACAGCTTCATGGGTCGAATCTTCCTTGGTTGCGTCTTTGTCTGACGTTGAGCATCTGTTCGTGCCCGGGACTTGTGCCCCGACCGTAAGCACATCCTGAGCCTTTCAATTTAAGGGATAAATACGATCTCAGTTGATTAATAATTGCGTAAAATGCAATAATTAACCGATGGACCGCTTCCTGGCCGTAGGCACTTTCGCCAAGGTCGTCGAACTTGGCAGTTTTGCGCGGGCGGCCGAGCGGATCGGCCTGTCCACCTCGGCCGTGTCCCGGCAGGTATCGGAGCTCGAATCGCATCTGGACGTGCGGCTGCTCAATCGCACCACGCGACGCCTGTCGCTCACTGAAGCCGGACAGTCGTTCTACGAACACAGCGTGCAGTTGCTGTCGGACCTCGAGGACGCCGAGGCCTCGGTGCGCGTAACGGCAGCGGAACCCAAGGGAACGCTGCGCGTGACGTGCGGCGTAAGCTTCGGGATGCGGTACCTCGCGCCGGCGCTCGCGGAATTCGGCGCAATTCATCCGGACCTGCTGCTCGACCTCGATCTATCCGATCGTGTCGTCGACCTGGTCGAGGAGGGTTTCGACCTCGCGATCCGCATCGGGCACATCGGTTCGCAGGGCATGGTGTCGAAACGGCTCGGCTGGACGCAGATCGTCTGCTGCGCATCGCCTTCGTATGTCGCGCGGCGCAGTGAACCGATCCGCACTCCTCTCGACCTGCAGCAACACGAGTGCCTGAGCTACACCAACGTCGGCATGCCGAACACGTGGCAATTCGAAGGCACGGAGGGGCGCGAATCGCGTGTGTCGGTGCGCATCCCGCCGCGGCACCGCGCCAACAACGGCCAGGTGCTCGCGTCGCTCGCGGTGCAGGGCATGGGCGTCGTCTACGAGCCGGATTTCATCGTCGCGCACGAGATCCGCACCGGGCAGCTGGTGCCGTTGCTGCCGGACTACCGGCCCCCGCGGTCACCCATTGCCGCGGTCTATCCGAGCCGGCGACACCTGTCGGCCAAGGTGCGCTCGTTCGTCGAATTCCTGGCCGAGCGGTTCGGGCGGCAGCACGAGTGGAGTCTCGACGACATCCTCGGCGCGCACGGAGTGCAGGGCGCGTGATCGCTGCTGCAGCCACCACACTTCAATCTATTTCACGTGCATGGGTGCGTCCGGCTTCCAGGCCGGATCGTCGAAGTACTGGCCGTAAGCCGTCAGCGCGCCGTGGACCAATGCCGCGCCGTCGTGGCGTGACCGCGCCGTGTCCTCGCCGCGCATGAGTGAAACGCCCTGCAGCAGGTCGGCGACGACGAAGTGCAGGTTCGCGTCGGCATCCGCCGGCAAACGACAGTTGGCCACGATCGACTTCACTTGCTGCTCGATACGCGTTGCGAGTGCGGCGTACTGGACGTGGGTCTGCTTGCCTGCGTGAATCGCTGGATGGTCGGCGTCGAAGGCTGCGCGGATACTGGCCATGCCCAGTCGCAGCGAGGCATCCGTCTGCCATTTCTTGCCGTCGTTCAGCTGCAGTTGTGCCGCTGCGCCACCGGGGCCGTGCATTTCGTGCTGTTGATGCTCATGCTGGGCCAGCGCGAAATTCGGCGCTGCTGCCAACAGCGTGAGACTGGCCAGCGTGGCGAGCAGGTTCTTCAGTTCCATGAGTCCTCCCTGGGAATTCATCCGCCGAACACTTTCTGGAAGAGCTTCAGGACCATGTCGAGCGCCGCCTGCGGATTGCTGCCGGCCTCGGCGGCGAAGTAGAACAGAGCACCAACGTAAAGCACCGACACCAGCGCCACCAGGTGCCCGAACAGCAGCAGCGCGCCATCGCGTTCCGCCATGCCGAGGCACAGCAGGATGACGCCGATGGCGGGCAGCGTGTTGGCGAGGGGAATCAGCGGCAGCGGCGCCATCAGCGCGACGACGACGACGACGAGTGCAATGCCATGCACGGCGTTTACGCGCGGAGTTGCCGTCAGTCCGAGGATCCGGGGCCGCACGAGATGCTCGAAACGATCGAATGTCCTCACCGCTCGCTCGAGCGTGTGTTGCACCGTCGCACTCGGCAAGGAGTGATCGAGCACACGATCGGGCAACCAGGGCACGCGGTTCATCGTGACGGCGTACCCGATCAGCAGCATGGGTACCCCCAGTGCCGTGCTCATGAACGGCAGCGACACCGGCAGCAGGAACGGCATCGCTAGGATCGCGCAGAAGACCAGCAGGCCTTGTTCGCCTACCAGCAACAGCAATTCGCGCAACGTAACCTGGTGCCCCTCGATTGCGCGCCGCGTCGTCGCCAGTGCTTCGGAGAGGCGGACTTCGGGATTGCGGAACTGAACGGTCGTCATGCTGCGTAGCGTAACTGCTATCCGAAGACCGCTGCGTTTTCTGTGTCAAGAAAAACGAGGCCCCAATCAGGGTCCCGTTTTCTGCGTGCCTCTACGTCGCGGCGTGCGCGCGTACGAACGGCGCACGACGGTCCGGTAGCCGAGTGCGCCGACAACGCCGGCCGCAACCAGCACCAGGATGAGCTGCACCAGCCGCCAGTACACGTGGTCGACCAGCGACACGAGTTGCCCGGTGGCACGCTCCGATGCCTGGTTCAACGCCGGCATCTTGCCATCTGCCTGGCCGAGCAGCACCTGGAGCTGCTGTGCCGTTTCGCCCATCACGCGCAGTGCCTCGGTGTACTCCGTCACGTCGAAGGTCCGCGACTCACTCCGGGCAGTCGCTGATGCGGGGCGATCGAAGCGGGCCAGCAGCACGTCCAGGGCAGCGATGGTCTCGCGAACCGAGTCGGACGTCGTGCCGCCGGCCTCGAGCGTCGAGCGCAGCTCGACGACCAGCGCCTGCAACTGGCCCTGGCGCTCGTCCATGATTCCGGTCAGTTGCTCGATCGCAGCGGACCGCTCCTCGGCCAGCAGGCGCGGCAGGTCCGCGGCCAGGTTGCTCGCCGTCTGAGCGGCGCCGCCGATACGGTCGACGTTCTCCAGCATCACCGTCGACTCCGGGGTCATGGCCAGCTCGAAGGCAAGTCGCTGCGCCTCCATGCTGATTAGCTTCGGTGCACGCTGGCCGTAGTAAACGGCCCGCTCGGCCAGCTGGCGAGTCTGCGCAAGTTCGCGGACCGCGGGGTCGAGGTTGCTCAGCGGATCGATACCCAGGAAGGAGAAGATGCTGCTCGACGACGGGGTGCCAGTGCTTGCGACGCCGGTGGCGAAGGCGAAGTCCTCGAGATGGATGAACGGTACTGCGCGTCCGACCGGATTCTTCCGATGCCAGGCCTAGATGCCTGAGCGCAGCTCGATGACCTGCGCCTCGCTCATCAGCATGGGTGCAAAGTTCCAGTCGCGTTCCTCCAGCCCCTGGTGCGCGACGAGCAGGCTTTCGGCACTCGGGCCGTAGAGTTCGCCGACCCAGCGGTCCTCGATCACCATGCGGCTCAGGGTGGCGAATACCAGCATGTCGATGGCGTTGAGCTCCGGGTTCGGGCCGGTCGCGATCGTGAAAGCGCTGGTGGCTTGCGAAACCAGCCACGACTGTCCTGCCAACCGCTCCCCGGGATCGTCCGTGGACTGCTGAAACACGCTGACCCGCTCGGTGACCCACGCCGTGTACTCGTCGGCGAAGCGCATGTCGGAAAGCTGTATCTGCAGCAGCGCGGCCGCACGCTCTTCGGCGGCCCGGTCGCGGAATAGCCTATTGGTTGCGGCGCACCCCGGCAGCAGGGTGGCAAAAATGAGCAGCGCGACCAGGACCCGGGACACCAGGGCAGGGTGAATCATGTTGAAGCCGTTTTCGCCTGGCGGCAGGGTTCGCGGGCGCATTGTATCGCCTGGCGCCTAATGGCCGTCCCGGCGATTTGCCGACCTGGCGGGACCTGCATAGAATCAACGTCGGCCAGCGGGTGTAGTTCAATGGTAGAACTGTAGCTTCCCAAGCTACTAGCGTGGGTTCGATTCCCATCACCCGCTCCACTTCCAAATTCTCGTCGATGTCCCGATCCCTGCGATGGCGCGGCCAACGCCTTGGCTTAAATTGAGTTTGGGGCGAGTCCGGCTTATGTCCGCGTGACTTGCCAACGAGCACCGGCGATCCTCGAGTCGACACCAGCCGATTGCAGGCCTCCACGATGTGTTCCGCACGTAGTAGCTGGCCGACGACGAAATCCATCGACCATGCCTGGTTGGGTCTCTTCGGGACGTAGCGCTCGCGTCGAGCAACCGCCATCTTGCGGCGGCGCGGCCGCTTACTGCGTAGCTGCAGGCTTTCCTCGGTGTATAGACGGTACGTCTGGTCCTTGCCAAGTGCCCAGCCCCCGCGTCTCAGCAGCACGTGGAGCCAGAGTTTGCCGTATCGGATGCGGATCTGCGCCAGCTCCCGCATCCGGGCTCGCAATGCCGTCTTCGGGTCCTTGCGTGAACGGTATTACTGGACGCTGCGATGCTGGCACACCACGCGGCAGGCTTGCCGGCGACTCGGCGCGTAGTGGTCTGCCATGTAGTCCACCGCCTGACGCTTCACCGCAGGCCGGGCCATTTATTTGAGTTGATGTCCTGCAGGATCGCCTTGTCCCGGCTCAGTTACGCGACCCGCTTCTTCAGCCGGGTGTTCTCTTCCTGCAGCGGCTTCAACTCCCGCACCTGGTCCGACTGCAGGCCACCGCCACCGTCCTCCCGAGTTCGATCGGCTTCAACGTCGCCACAATTTGCTCGACCGAAAACCGCTCCTTCTTCACGGCAAACTCCTTACCCCTCCAGGGGCCGGTTTGCCGAAAATCTAACCTTCAGAATGGTCCGGTTCCGTCATTTCGGCTCGGGACGGCCGAGTGCGAGTGCGCTGTCGTACAGACCAGTTCGCGCGAGCTGGGCAGACTGCATGATCGACAAGGACCGCGTCCTGGTTGCCGTCCCGATCGGCGAGCCTGTGGCATACCGATGTCGCTGTATACCGCGGCCAAAATCGCCCGTGCGCGATCCATCGAGCCCGGGCTCTCCCACCGCCGGGTCACAGACACCACCGAAGGAAGCGACATGAAGACCAGTCACACACCCGACGCACTTACCCAGGCCAGCCTCGCCGAAATCGCATCGTTCCAGGGGCGGCCCTGCATGTCGCTCTACCAGCCGACCCATCGACACCATCCGGACAATCAGCAGGACCCGATCCGGTTCCGCCATCTGGTGAAGGCGCTGGAGGCATCGCTGCGACAGCAGCACGCGGTTGATGCCGTCCGGGCCCTGGTCGAGCCGTTCGAGGTTCTCGCACAGGACCACGACTTCTGGAACCACACGCTGGACGGCCTGGCCGTGCTGGGCGCGCCGGGCTTGTTCCGCGTCTACCTGATGCAGCGGCCGGTGGCCGAGTTGGCTGTGGTGGCCGACAGCTTCCATACCACGCCGCTGCGCCAGTGGCTGCAGTCGGCTGGGCGCTACCAGGTGTTGGCGCTGAGCCTGCACCAGGTGCAGCTTTTCGAAGGTGATCGCAACGCACTCGATGCCGTGGCGCTGGCACCCGGCGTGCCGCGGACGATGACCGCGGTACTGGGCGACGAGCGCACCGAGTCGCACAGCACCAGTCGTCGATGGCGGCACGGGCGTCGGACATGGGCCCATGCACCATGGCCAAGGCGGCAGGAAGGACGAAATCAACGGCGACGCCGAGCGCTTCTTCCGCGCCGTGGACCGAGCCGTGCTGGAACACCACTCGCGCCCTTCCGGCCTGCCCTTGATGCTGGCCGCCCTGCCCGAGCACCACCATCGGTTCCGTGAGGTCAGCCACAACCCGTTCCTGATGGCCAGCGGCCTGATGACCGACCCCCAGGGCATGACCCATGATGACATGCGGCAGCGCGCCTGGGACGTGGCGGCACCGCTGCAGCAGGCGCAGCAGGCAGCATGGAGCGAGGCCTATGCGGCCGCCGCGGCAAACGGGCTGGGCAGTGAGGACTTGTCGCAGGTCGCGCAGGCCGCGGTGGTCGGCCGTGTGGCGACGCTGCTGATCGAGGCCGAGCGCCAGGTAGCCGGCCGGCTCGACGCATCGACCGGGCACATCGATCCCGCCGAGCTGGGCAACACGGACGCCGACGACGTGCTCGACGACCTGGGTACCCTGCTCAAAAAGATGGGCGGCGAGGTCCATGCTACCGGCCGGACGCATGCCGTGTCGTACCGGCGTGGCGGCGAGCTTTCGTCACTGAACCCGCGTGCGTCCCAAGACCCCACAGGAGAAACCCATGAAGATCCAACTCAACACCGACATCAACATCGCCGGCACCGAGGCGCTGGCCGCGCAAGTGTCCGCCACCGTCGAGCAGGCGCTGGAGCACTTCAGTGAACATGTCACCCGGGTGGAAGTTCACCTGAGTGACGAGAACGGCGACAAGAGCGGGCAGCACGACCGACGCTGCATGATGGAGGCCCGACTCGAAGGCCGGCAGCCGGTAGCGGTGACGGACCACGCCGCGACGCTGGAGCAGGCGGTGGATGGCGCGCAAAAGCTTGCGCGTCTGTTGGACAGCACGCTCGGGCGGTTGCACGATCAGCGCGGAAGACGGCCGGCCTGCCCTTGTCCGGGACGGAACCGGCTCAGCGCTGATGGCCACGACCTGTAGCAGCAGTGCCCCGACTGCAGGAGCACCCGAGCAAGGTCATCATGAAGACAGCAGCGTGAAGATCGAAAAGAGAAAATAGAACGAAAGCATCGCCAGAGGAGGCGCGGTGGGCACGCGGCTCATGGCGATGCGCGATTGTTCATGAAAGTGCGCGGCTCGCGTCGTGGTACCGCTCTTCTACCGCGCGGCGATCCCCGTCTTCCGGCAAAGCTTCGAGCGCACCGCGGGCGATCATCTCAACCTGGTGTAGCAGCGCGGCCCGGTCTGTCGGTCGATGCGTTGCCCCCGCGATCATGGCGATCGTCTCCAGCAGGCGGATCGTCACGACTGCGCTCGACCGGGCGTATTGCCTGATCGGGCCGAGCGACGTGTTCACGATCTCCGGGAACGTAACGCCGGGCGCAACTACCCGCAGTCGGTCCTGCTCGTCCAGGCGGAACGGGGACGGCATTTCCCGCTGCGCAAGGCGATGCAGCGCCGACCCCAACCGGTCGACGCAGGTGGTCGCCGTGAAGGGGTCATTGATGCCGGGGAGAGCGCCCGCACCGCAATCTCGACGAGTTGCTGGATGGGGAACTCGATGTCCTGGGTGGCGCTCCGCTGGTGGCCCAGGATGAACACGGAGTTGATCCGCTCCTCGAGCGCTTCGGTTACACGATCCCCAGGCCAGACCGTCACCAGCGGGCACCCCATGACGACGTATTGTCCGGGCCGTCGCTCCAGCCGAAACAGCGCGTCCCCGTCTTTCGCGAGCGCCATCAGGGCATGCGGGTCGATCGACTGGAGGTAGCCGTCTGCAGTCGACCTGACGGGCCGGGCCTCAAGGTCGAAGGCCGCCGGCAGCCCTGCGCCGGTGAGCATGTTCGCGGGACGCGGCGCGCCATGCCCCATTTCTTCAGGGAAGAGTCGCTCGATTCCGTCGATCAGTTCGTTACTGACCCGCGCGACGACTTCGTCGGCCTGGATCGAAACGGAGACGTGGTGGATGAAATAGATCAAGACCCCAAGGCTGACGATCGCGAGCACAACCCCGGTGGTCACTGACAGGTGGGGGACAAAGACGACCTCTTCGGCACGGCGGATGGTGCGCAGGACCAGCAGGCAATACACGAAAGTCGCAATGAACGTGCCGAGTACCACCTGGTTCCTGGTGTCTCGCATGAAGTTACGCAGCAGGCGGGGCCCCAGCTGCGACGAGGCGAGCGACAGGGCGACAAGGGTCATCGAAAAAACCACTCCCGCGATCGTGATCATCGAGCCGGCAATCGTGCTCAGCACCAGGCTCGCCCCTTCCGCGCCCCGGTGTAGGCCCAGCTCTGCTCGGTCATCCAGCCCGTCACCGTCACCGATTCGTCCATGGCAACGGTTGCAAAGGCGAATAGGACCGCCGCGCCGGTCATGATCCCGGGAACGAACCAGAAGCCCGAGCGAAGCCGATCCCAGTACTCGAGCAGATGTGCTTTCACGGCGAATGAACCTCAATTGTCCGGCAGCCAGAGGCGATTCATGGCGCGAGCCGGCTGAGAGTTGCCTATACATCGTACTCCGGTCTGCGGCATGGCTCGACTTACCGGACGAGCGGACTCGACCGTGCAGCAGGCTTTGTCGTCCCGGAACTCGACTGATCAGCGGCGTGTCATGGCCATGCTGTGACGTATCCAATGGAGAGCCCCTGCCCAAGGATGGAGAAGACCACCACGCCGTAAGTAAGCGCCACAACCGTGTCACCTTCAGGACCGATAGGAAGTGACAGGGCGAGCGCCACGGAGATACCGCCGCGTAGACCTCCCCAGGTGAGTACCTTCCAGGAACCGCGCGGCAGGTTGAAGGCCTTCCGCAGAAGGCGCACGGGCAGTCCGACGGTGAGCAGGCGCGCAAGCAGCGTCACGATGATCGCCGCGCAGACAGCGACCAGTTCGCTGGCCGAGAACACCACCAGCAGAACCTCCATGCCGATCAGCACGAACAGCACTGCGTTGAGGATCTCGTCGATCAGCTCCCAGAAGGTATCGAGGTGGTCGCGCGTGGTGTCCGACATCGCCAGCTCGCGACCGTGGTTGCCGATCATCAGGCCCGCAACCACCATGGCCAGCGGCCCGGACACGTGCAGCCTGCTCGCCAGCGCGTATCCGCCCATGACCGCGGCTAGCGTCAACAGCACCTCGACCTGGTAGTTGTCCACGCTCTTCAGCAGGCGGAAGGTCACGTAGCCAATTGCGAATCCGAACAGCAGGCCGCCGCCCGCTTCGTGCAGCAGCAGTCCCAGTCCCTGGCCCAGCGTCGGGGTCACGCCACTCGTCACCATGCTGAGAAGCAGCGAGAAGATCACGACCCCCACGCCGTCGTTGAACAGCGATTCGCCGGCGATCACCAGTTCCAGTTCCTTGGGGGCACCGGCCGACTTGAGGATGCCCATCACGGCGATCGGGTCGGTGGGCGAGATCAGCGCACCGAACAGCAGGCAGTACGGCAGCGGCAAAGGCAGGCCGACCAGCGGCAGCGCGACCCACATGCCATAGCCGACCACGGCGGTCGACAGCAGCGTGCCGAGCACGGCCAGGGCGACCACCGGCCAGCGGAATGACTTGAGTTCGCTCAGGTCGACGTGCAGGGCGCCGGCAAACAGCAGCAACGAAAGCATGCCCTGCATCAGGACTTCCGAGAAGTCGATCGAGCGCAGCAGCGACCGCTCGTACTGCAGGAGCTCCGCTGCGACGCCCATGGCGCTCAGCCCGACGAGCAACAAGGAAAGGACCAGCGCCGCCGCCATGACGCCGATGGCCGTCGGCAGCCCCACGAAGCGATGGTTCAGGTAGGCCAGGAGCGCCGTGATGACCAGGCAAATGGCGGAGATATCGAGCATGCGCTTTGCCGACGGCGATATGGCAGGGGAATGATGGTATCGCGAGCGCCGCGACAGAGCTGACTCTTGGAGCGATTGCCTTCGGAAATCTGGGACAAGGCCCGCGCATGGCCGATCGGGCATGTCCGTGAGCGGCAGCTTCTCGACCGGACGATAGGCGGCAAATGGGTCGTTCCCCGCAGGACCTCCGCTATCGGGGCGCGGCTTTATCAGAATGGCGCTACGCTGCACGTTCACACGTCTATCACACGCCGGAGCATCGCTCTACGCAAGTGATTGATCTAGTGGGCGGAGTCGGGCAACTCACGTGGGTTCGATTCCCATCACCCGCTCCACTTCTCTGCTTGTCCGTTTTTGCGTCATTCGGCGCGTCCACGGAAGGCATTCACGCAAGCGACTACCTTCAACTTCGGGTTCAGCCCAGCCCGGGCCGCGAGCCGGACGAGCAAGTCGAGGCTGAACGAACTGATCTTGCCGCGCTTGATGTCGGAGACCCTCGCCTGGGTGACCGCAAGGATCTTTGCCGCCTCCGCTTGCGTCATGCCTGAGCCGGCCAGCCAACTTCCAAGGCCTTGGAGAAGAAGCGAGCGCATCTCCATCTCCGCGGCCTGATCCTCGGGATAGAGATCCTGAAATACGCTGCGGACTTTCTTCCTAGCCATGGGATGCTCTCCTGGGAACTCGGGTGAGCCGTTCTCGTGCCAACTCGATGTCTTGAAGTGCGGTCTTCGCCGTCTTCTTACGAAAGCAATGCAGTACGTAAACCGCTTCCGGCCGCGTCGCCAAGTAGATGGTCCGAAACGCTCGGACGGATCGCGCACCCGAATTTCGCGGACACCGGGCCCGATCGATGGCATGGGCTTCCAGTCGCCAGGGTCGAGCCCGCATTGAACCCGAAATAGCTGGTGTCCCATGTCGTCCATCGCCGGAGACGGGAAGGCCTTGAGGTCGGACTTCGAGCTCCCGAGCCAGACGACAGGTTTCATGGCGGGAGCATAGTCGTGCAGACTGCTTTATGCAAGATATAGCATAATCAATTTCCACAGGATCTGGCGTTTACACGCCAATCGCACGCAGAGTCGACGTCGTCTGTAAGTATTTGATTCGGCGGACGGGCCAGGTCAACTCACGTGGGTTCGATTCCCATCACCCGCTCCATCCTTACAATTGCCTCGCCCGGATTGGCACCGCACTTGACCGCAAGCCAGGTGCGCTCATTCGAGCAAGCCTGATCGCGTGCGGTATGCTGCAGCCATCTTGCCGGACCCTGCGTTGTGCAATTGAAAACCGCGCTAGCCCTGGCCACCCTGCTGGGATTGTGCGTCGCCGTGCCGGCATTGGCCCGACCGGATGTCGTCGCGGTCGACACTGCTGTGCGTGCTTACATGGCGCGTGAAGGCATTCCGACGGCGCACGTCACGATCATCCGCGGCGACGAGTTGATCCTGCAACGGGGGTTCAGTTCGGCCGGTTCCGATGGGCCAACGCCGGATGCGGCGTCGGTTTTTCCGCTCGGTTCGATCTCAAAGCAGTTCACGGCGGCGACGATTCTGGCGCTCATCGATGCGGGCAAAGTGCGGCTCGACGCAAGCGTGGGGGAGTACCTGCCTGAGTGGTTCGCCGACGAACCCGCGCTCCACGTCTCGCATCTGCTTTCGCAGACATCCGGGCTGGCCGATCACCTGTGGTTGGAGGGTTACCGGCCGCTAGCCGACGATCCCGCGACTCCGATAGCAGCCTACGTCGCCCTCGCGGCCGACACGCCGCGCCGGTTCGCGCCCGGTACGCGCTGGGCCTACAGCAACACCAATTACAAGGCGCTGGCGCTGATCGTAGAGCGGGTGACGGGTCGGCCGTTCGACAATGTGCTTGCTGACCTTGTTCTGCGACCGGCGGGACTGGACGGCATCATGTCCTGCCACAGCTTGCGGCCCGATCAATTCGTCCCCGGGGTATCGGCCGAAGGCCGGCATACACCGCTGGACGCCAGCGCCGCCGCCTATGTCGGAGATGGTGGACTGTGTGGCAACGCCGCTGCGCTGGTGAAGTGGATCCGTTTCGGCCTCATGTCCGGTAACGGCAGGATCTCCCGCCTCGCATTGCCGAGCCGGCTTGCGGATGGCACGCAGGTTCCTTATGGCTTTGGTCTCTCGACACGTGGGTTCCTCGGCCACTCGATGGTCTGGCATAGCGGCAACGTCGACAGCCATAGCTCCATGATCGCTTACCTACCCGAAGAGGACCTCGGACTCGTCATCCTGACCAGCAAGGGATTCGTGTGGCTGACCGAGTTAATGCCGATGCTGCTCGGAGATGCACCTCCGGCCCGCGCGGGCGTATCGGGGCCGCCTCCGTCCGGACGCTTCGAGGATAGTCTGTTCCGTTACGTCATTACTCCCGACGGCGATACGTTGCGCGTGGAGATCGACTTGATCGGTCCTCTCAATTTCATCCCCGCCGGTCCCCGCGAGTACGTTGCCGAGCAGTACCCGGCGACGTTTCGCATTCGAATGCCTGCGGATGGATCACGCGATCGATTCGAGTTGGATTGGGGCGAAGTCCGTTCTTATGCACGGCGCGTGGGGGACTGAGCGACCGCGGCTTCCGGCGGCTACGTCGATCGGCTGTGTTCATGGTCCTGCGGCGTCCGCTATTGAGGCGTTGTTCGCGTGAGTGGAGGTTCGCCGCACATTCACACGCCAATCACCCGCTCCAACTTCACCACGACTCGACGAGCGCGAGAGGTTTCGACGGCTGTAGCGGCCGTGTCCTCCCATGGCCGTTTGAGATGAGTGAAGCCGTCAGGCTGCCTTGCCTGATGCAGAAATTCGCCGGACCCTGGGCGGATGCTTGCGCGCTCGCCATAGGTCGTGGTTTGCCTGCATGTTGAGCCACATCTCAGCGCTGGTCCCGAGCGCTCCCTCGAGCCTCAGGGCCATCGACGCGCTGACGCCCGCGCGGCCGTTGAGCAGCGCAGAGAGGGCTTGCCGTGTGACGCCCAGGCGCTCTGCTGCTTCGCCGATGGATACTCCTTCCGGGAGATACTCACGTAGGACTACGCCGGGGTGCGCGGGGTTGTGCATGTTGCTCATGAAATGATGCCGGTCAGTGGGTGCAGCCGCCACCCGGGTGCTGCCAGATCACCCGCCTTCGTCGCTGCGTCGACCGCGGTCAGTTGCAGCCGCAGCCTGGAGGCGTGCTGCGGCTGAATGCCGGCTTTGGTGCCCTGCCTGAAGTAAGCTTCGAGCCCCTTGTGTCGGAAACTCCTGATCACATGCCATCGTGAATCGACAAGTGACACTTTACAAGTGGATCCAGCGAATGGCTCTTTGCCGCAAAACTTGACTATCACGGCACTCTGCGCCCTGGCTCCACTGATCGCGGAGCTTCGTGCCACGAGGTCACACGCCAGTCACACGCGGGATTACCGCCGTCTGCAAGTTGTTGATAGGGCAGGCGAGATAGTGCTGCTCTTGTGGGTTCGATTTCCATCACCCGCTCCGCTTCTTTGCTTGTCCGTGTTTGCGTCATTCGACGCGCCCGCGGATGGCATTCACTCAAGCGACTAACTTCAACTTTGGGTTCAGCCCCGCCCTGGTCGCCAAGCGGACGAGCAAGTCGAGGCTGAACGAACTGATCTTGCCGCGCTTGATGTCGGAGACCCTCGCCAGGCTGACTGCAGGAATCTTTGCCACCTCCGCTTGCGTCATGCCGGAGCCGGCCAGCCAACTTCCAAGACCTTGGAGAAGGAGCGAATGCATCTCCATCTCCGCGGTCCGATCCTCGGGCTAGAGATCCTGAAATACGCTGCGGACATTTTTCCCAGCCATGGGATGATCTCCTGGGAACTCGGGCGAGCCGTTCTCGTGCCAACTCGATGTCTTGAAGTGCGGTCTTCGGTGTCTTCCTACGAAAGCAATGCAGTACGTGTACCGCTTCGGGCCAACCTGCATCAGGTTGGGAAGCGCAACCGGTGCGTCTGTGTGACTGGTCGCGTGCAGGCCCGTGTTCAGAATCGCGCGCATCGGGGAGATCCGGGCGGCCTGTTCCGGGCCGACGATCTGCTTGTACCAGTCGCCCCAGTAGTAAGGTGTCCATCGGGAACATCGACGGAAATATGCCGAGCGACTTCAGCTCCTGCACCTGATCCGGGCGAATGAACTGACCGTGGACAAGGATCACCTGGCCCGGCTTCACGTCATGCAGCCAGTCGTGCTCGCCATCGCATCAACGTCACCGGTACCGGTACCGGGGACAGATGCACAACCCGTTGCGCGACGGATTCCATCACCGCACTTGCCGGTATTTTGCGCATCTGGCACCGCGTTGCGAACCCACGCTGTGAAGACTCACCGGTCGAGCATGTTCGCGCCAGATGCTTAGGTAAATTCCCGACTCGCCGTGGTTCGTGCCTGATGAGAACATCATTTTGGAGCAGTTGGTCCCTGGCTGATTGACCGGTGCCGCGATGCCGCCTTGGAGATCGCAATGGCGACTAGGAAGTCCGTCCGCACAGTCTTTGCTGCAGTTGCGGATCCTGCGGCAAGCGGGCAGGTGGCCGCCCGCAAGGCGACTGAGCTCGCCTGGTTGTTCGGCGCAGACGTCGTCCTGTACCACGCATGTTATGAGTCCCTCACTGTCGGGCGGCCTTTTTCGACACGCCGCACTGGCAAAGGTGCGGCGCGAGTTTGTAGTCCGTGCCACGCAGCAACTGCAGTCCGTGGCCAGCGCGCTCGCGCGATCCGACGTCGAGATCGGGGTGCGTGTGGAATGGGATCGAGCCATTCCCGAGGCTATCGCACGGGCGGCAACCCGCGAGGGGCGGATATCGTGGTGGCGGAGCCGCGTTACCGTTCAACCCGACGAAAACAAGGCCTCTCGCAGATCGACTGGGAGGTCGCCCGGCTGTGCCCCGTGCCGTTGCTGCTGGCCCGAAGCGCGGCGCCCTACTCCAAGCCCAGGGTGCTGGCTGCGCTGGATCCCGGTGCGCACGGCCTGCGCGTCTCCAGTCTCGATGTCGGCATCGTCGGCATGGCATCGTCGATTGCGTCTGCGACGAACGGCTCCGTGCGCCTTGTTCATTGCATGCGTGAACCCAGTGTTGCGCTTGCAGTCCGGCGGGCGGCCCTCCGCCGCGAGCGGCAGCGCGTCAAGTCGATGATGCAGCATCTGGCGCGTGGGGCCGGCCTCAAGGCCAGGGACGTCAGGATCCTGGATGGAAAGCCCGTCGAGGAGTTGCTCGAGATCGTGACGACCGAGGACGCCGATGTCCTGGTGATGGGAACCATCGTGCACGGTCCCGTGCGGCAACTGCTGATCGGCAGCACCACCGAGCAGTTGATGCACATTGCGCCCTGCGACCTGCTGCTGCTCAAGCCGAACAGCTTCCGGTTGGCCGCGAGCGGCGGCTCCCGAAATTGATGGAGCGATGCAGCGGGAAACGACAGTGAACCATCTCGCTCCAGCGGCTGAAGATGATTGCGAAAGTCGTCAAGCAAGCTCGGCCCGCCTGGCCAGCGGCCAAGGATTGGCACGCGTTGTCGTCGCAGGCGACGCTCGAACTTCTTGACGTCCCCGAAACCGGCCTGACCCGCGCAGAGGCCGCCGTCCGGCTCGAACGGGCGGGGCGCAACCTGCTGCCGACCAAGCCCCCGCCCGGGATGCTTGAGATCGGGTTGCGCCAGCTCAAGAGCCCGCTGATCTATGTTCTGCTCGCCGCCGCGGTCGCCGCGCTGTTGCTCGGGGACTTCAGTGACGCCGGGTTCATCGGAGTGGTGCTGGCACTCAACTCTGTCGTCGGCGGCTGGCAGGAGTGGCGGGCCGAGCGGCAGAGCCAGAGCCTGCAGCAGTTGCTGCGGATACGCGCGACCGTGCTGCGCGACGGTGAGTCGCTGGATATCGACGCCGCGGAGGTCGTTCCCGGCGACGTGGTCGCGTTGGAGAGTGGCCAGCGCGTCGCTGCGGACCTGCGGCTGCTGGATGCGCACGGCCTCGAACTCGAGGAGGCGCTGCTGACCGGGGAATCTCTGCCCGTTCTGAAAGACGCAGCGTGGATCGGCGCGCCCGACGCAGGTCCGGCGGATTGCCGCAACATGTCCTTCGCCGGCTCGGCGGTCGCCAGGGGGCGCGGGCATGGCGTCGTCGTGGCGACGGGCGCCGCCACCGTCGTCGGGCGGCTCGCGATTTCGATCACGGCCGCTGATGCCGGCAAACCGCCGCTGGTCGAGCGCATGGAGCGGTTCAGTCGCGTGATCGCAATCGCGGTGCTGTCGGCCGCGACGTTCATCGGCGCGGTCGCCGTCCTGGTGCACGACGCTAGCGTCGCGACGATGTTCATGTTCGGCGTCGCGCTCGCCGTCTCGGCCATTCCAGAGGGCCTGCCCGTGGCGATCACGATCGCACTCGCCATTGCAGCGCGACGCATGGCCGGCCGTGGCGCAATCGTGCGCCGACTCCCGGCGGTGGAGGGACTCGGCAGCTGCACGCTGATTGCGAGCGACAAAACGGGCACGCTCACCTGCAATGAGTTGACCGTGCGCGAGGTATTCCTCGCCGATGGAACGCGCGGCACCGTCACTGGCGCCGGCTACGAGCCGGAGGGGCAGATAGAGCAGATGACCGGCGAGCCCATGGCCGCTGGTAACGGCGACCTGCAGCGACTGCTCGAGATTGCGGTTGCGTGCAACGAAGGTGACCTGCACCGACACAACGGCGCCTGGGTCTGGCGCGGCGACCCGACCGACATCGCGCTCCTTGCGCTTGCCGGCAAGGGTGGCGTCGACCGCGAGACATTCCTCGTGCAACGCCCGGCCGTGAACGGCATCCCGTTCGAGCCAGAGCATCGCTTCGCCGCTACCTTCCATGCCGAAGGCGACATCACGTGGATCGCGGTGAAGGGTGCGCCGGAACGGCTTTTTGAGATGTGCGACCTGAACGCCGGGCAGCGCCCTGCCGTGCAGTCGGCAGCGGTCGACATGGCGAGCCGTGGCCAGCGGGTGCTGGCATTGGCTTCAGGCTGCCTGCCGAGGGTGATGGATCCGGCCGAGGTGCCAGCGGCTCCGGCCAACCTGCAGTTTGCAGGACTGGTCGGTCTGATCGACCCGCTGCGTCCGGAGGTGCCGGCGGCCGTGCGACGCTGCAACGATGCCGGGATCCGCGTCATCATGGTGACCGGCGACCATCCTGTCACGGCGCTCGCCATCGCTCGCGAACTAGGCATCGCCTCGCATGCCGGCGACGTGGTACACGGCCCTGACTTGCGCGCCGGGGATGCGGCTCATCTGCGGCAGACGGTCGAGTCCGGACGCGTCTACGCGCGAGTGACGCCGGACCAGAAGCTGTCGATCGTCAAGGCATTGCAGCAGGCCGGGCACTTCGTCGCGGTCACCGGTGACGGCGTCAATGATGCACCGGCCCTGCGGCATGCCAACATCGGCGTTGCCATGGGTCGCAGCGGCACGGACGTCGCGCGCGATGCGTCCGATGTCGTGTTGAGCGACGACAACTTTGCGACGATCGTCGCGGGGGTCGAGAAGGCCGCGTTGCGTACCAGAACATACGCAATGTCGTGTACCTGTTGATCGCCGCAGGAATTGCTGAAGTACTGACTGTCGGGCTGGCGGTGATACTCGGCCTGCCCCTGCCGCTGCTGCCGGCGCAACTGCTCTGGCTCCACCTGGTGACCAATGGTGTCCAGGACGTGGCGCTGGCATTCGAGAAGGGGCGCGGTAACGAGGTGCAATCGCCGCCGCCGGCCGGACGAGCCCGTGTTCAACCGGCTCAGGCTGGAGCGGGTCCTTCTGGGCGGACTCTGGATGGCGCTGCTGGCATTTACCGTCTACGTGTTGATGCTCGAGGCCGGTGTGCCGGTGCCGCACGCCCGAAATGCGCTGATGCTGCTCATGGTGCTGCTGCAGAACGTGGACGCTTTCAACGCACGCTCCGAGACGATCTCGGCATTGCGAATTCCGCTCAGTCGGAATCCATTCCTCGTCGCGGGTGTCACGGGCGCATTGCTTGCGCACGTGACTGCCATGCACGTTCCGCTGCTGCAGCGCGTGCTGAACCTGAGTCCGCTCCCGGCATCGGAGTGGCTCACGCTCGGTGTCGTTTCGCTGAGCCTGCTTCTTGTCATGGAGATCCAGAAGATCAGTTGGCAGCGGCGAACTCGCCAGTCCGCCCCCCGGCAGGCGTAAGGAGGATCCAGGGAAATGAGCGCATGAGCTTCATATGCGTCGCGCTCGCCGAAGTTCGATGACGCACCCAACCTTGTCAACAGGAAAGGCTCGTGAAAGCGCTGACATCAATCGTCGTTACCGTCGCGGTCGGTACAGACTTCTCGGCTAAATCTCAGCGCGACCTGGAGTCTGCCGGCGGTCGCAACTGATTGATTCAGAGCCAGGGGAAGTGCAACTCACGTTGGCTCCGTTGCCATCACCCGCTCCCGCCTTCCCGCGTGATTCCGCTGCGGATGGATGGAGCCCGGCCCGGCGGTGGTTCGAGCGCCGGCCGATGCGACCAGTCAGCCCTCGCGCGTCATCACCATGTGCACGTCGCCGAGCGCGCGCTCGGCGAAGCCTGCCTCGCAGTAGGACAGGTAGAAGTCCCACATCCGGATGAAGGTTTCCGGGTAGCCGAGCCTGCGCACCTCGTCGAGGTGGGCATGGAAGTTGCGCCGCCACGCCGCGAGCGTCGTCGCGTAGTGCGGGCCGATGTCCTCGAGGTGCACGAGCCGGAGGTCGCTCCCCGCGACCATGGCGGCCGTAAGCGCGCCCACCGATGGGATGCAACTGCCCGGAAAGATGTGGCGCTTGATGAAGTCGGCCTCGTCCCGGGCGCGTTCGTAGTGCTGGTCGGCGATCGTGATCGACTGCAGCACCATCCGCCCGTCGCGCGTCAACAGGTCTGCCGATCGGCGGAAGAATTCGTGGAACTGCCGGTGACCGATGGCCTCGATCATCTCGATGGAGACGAGCCGGTCGTAGCGACCCCGCAAGTCGCGGTAGTCCTCGAGCAGCACCGTGATGCGATCCTCGAGACCAGCGGCACGCACGCGTTCCAGCGCGAGCTCGTATTGGCTCGTCGAGATCGTGGTCGTCGTCACGTGACAGCCGTAGCGGCCGGCGGCATGCAGGGCAAAGCCGCCCCAGCCGGTGCCGATCTCGAGCACGTGGTTCGCCGGGCCGAGTTCGAGCTTGCGGCAGACGTGATCGAGCTTGGCGCGCGAGGCTTCGGCGAGGGTCATGTCCGAGCGCTCGAAGAGCGCGCACGAGTACATCAGCGTCTCGTCGAGCATCAGCCGGAAGAAGTCGTTGCCCAGATCGTAATGCGCGGAGATGTTGCGTCGGCTGCCGGCCCGGGTGTTTCGGTGCAGCCAATGCGCGGCGAGGCGCAGCGGTGCGGATACCTTCGCGAGGCCGCCCTCGAGCGAATCGAGGGCCGATCGGTTGGCGAGCATCAGTCGCAGGAGCGCAGTGAGGTCCGGCGCCGTCCAATGGCCTAACATGTACGACTCCGCGGCGCCGACCGAGCCGCCATAGGCGAGTTCCGCGTAGAACGACGGGTCGCGCACGTCGATCGTGGCGGCCATGCCCGCGGACGCACCGCGAAACTCCTGGACGGCGTCGCCCTCGTGCACGCTCAGCGTGCCGCATTCAAGGGCCGCGAGGCGCCCTGCCACCAGCCGCTTCGCCGCGGTGCCAAGCAGGTTCGGGCGGGGCATCGTGGGCGCGAGCTCGATCAGGGTCGTGTCGTTCATGTGCGTCGCTCCTCGGCCCGGGCGGCTGGGTGGGCGTGAAAGGGAATGCGCCTGAGCCACAGGCGCAAGGCCTGCCAGTAGATCCTGCGGAGAATATTGAGAGTGGCGAACGGGTACCGTGCCAGTGTCCAGGCGAGGCTCGCACCGCTGATCTCGCGGCGCTCGAGCGCGAGGGCCGCGTCGAACACCCGCTCGCCGTCCCTGCGGTTCACCATGCGCACCCGCAGGGTTGCGCCGGGTTCGCCGAAGGTTCAGTCATAGTCCTGGTCCATGGGCATGAACGGCGATACGTGGAACCGCTTGCCGAAGCAGAAACGCAGTCCATCGCCGTCGCGAGTTCCGGTCTTGGCGGGCAGCACGTAGGCGTGGCGCTCGCCCCAGGGCGTGTTCGTGATCTCGGCGACGACCGTTTCGACCGCCTGCCCGTCAGGGTCGTAGCAATAGTAGAAACTCACCGGGTTGAAGCAATGCCCCCAGGTGCGCAGCTGCGTGAGGAGGCGCACCGGCCCCGTGGGGCGCCGACCGGTCTCTGACTCGACGCGGTCGCGCAGGGCGGTGTCGAGCGGGACGGCGGCGTCGCCGAGGTAGTCGGCGCGGCGCAGCCACGCGAGCGCAGGTCGCCGGGTCGACCACAGCCACCGGCCGCGGAACACCTCGTCGAGTTCCGCGAGATCGAGCCACGCGTAGCAGAGCGCGTAGTCGAACGCGTGCGACACCGGGCGCCGCCGGTGGTGGCTAAGCCGACCGGTGTAGAGCGCGCTGCGCATGGTCGTCCCGGAAATGCCCAACGGCGGCGAGCGCGCTTGCGACCCCATCCTCATGGAAGCCGTTGCGCAACCACGCACCGCAGTAGTAGATGCCCCGCGCGCCGTCGATCTCGCGGTGGCGGGCCTGGGCTGTCACCGAAGCCGGGGTGTAGAGCGGGTGGTGATAGGTGACACGCTTGATCACGCGGTCGGGGTCGATCGCGTCCGTGTGGTTCAGCGTCACCAGGAACGGCGTCGGCGCGTCGAGGCGCTGCAGGATGTTCATGTTGTAGGTGAGCGCCACCGGGCCGCAGTAGGGCCGCACGTGGTAGTTCCAAGCAGCCCAGGCAAGACGTCGGCGTGGCAACAGGCGCACGTCGGTATGCAGCACCGCCTCATTCGCCTGGTATGGGATGGCGCCCAGCACTTCGCGTTCGGCAGTGCTCGGGTCGGCGAGCAGCCCGAGCGCCTGGTCGCTGTGGCAGGCGAGGAACACGGCGTCGAAGCGAACCGCTTCCTGTCCGCGGGGCTTCACCAGCACACCGCCCGGAAGGCGCCGAACCTGTTCCACCGGGGTCGCGAGGTGGATGCGGTCGCGGAACGGCGCAGTGAGCTTCTCGACGTAGCGCGCCGAGCCGCCGCCGATGGTGCGCCACGCTGGCCGGTCGTCGACGGAGAGCATGCCGTGGTTGTGCAGGAATCGCACGAAGAAGCGTGCAGGGAATTCCATCATCGACGCCGGCTCGGTGGACCAGATCGCAGCCCCCATTGGCACAACGTAGTGGTCCACGAACGCGCGCCCGTAGCGGCCGCGCGCGAGGTACTCGCCGAGCGGAAGCTCGCCGCCCGCCTCGTCCAGCAGGCACGGCGCCTCGCGGTTGAATCGCAGGATGTCGCGCACCATGCCGAGGAACGACGGCCGCAGCAGGTTGCGCCGTTGCGCGAACAGCGAGTTGAGCGACGTGCCGTTGTACTCGAGTCCGGCGACCTCGTCGCGCACCGAGAAGCTCATGCAGCTTTCCTGCGACGCGACGCCGAGCTCGTCGAGAAGCGCGATGAAGTGCGGGTAGGTGCGGTCGTTGAAGACGATGAAGCCAGTGTCCACGTGCCAGGTCCGGCCGTGCATCTCGACCTCGTGCGTGTGCGTGTGGCCACCGACGTGGTCGCCCGCCTCGAACACCGTGACGTCGTGCTCACGGTGGAGTTCGCGGGCCGCGACGTTGCCCGCGATGCCGGCACCGACGACCGCAATCTTCACGGCTGCCTCCGCCGGCCGCGGCGCCCGGCGTCGAGGATCGACGGGGGCACCGGCCGCAGGTCACGCACGATGCCGAGCGCGGCGAGCAACTGGAGGCCGTACCAGCTCAGGTCGAGTTCCCACCAGTAGAAGCCCTGGCGCGCGGCCCCGGGGTAGCGATGGTGATTGTTGTGCCAGCCCTCGCCGAAGGTGACGAGTGCCAGCAGGGGATTGTTGCGTGAGTCATCGTTCGTCTCGTAGCGTCGCGTGCCCCAGCAGTGCGCCAGCGAGTTGATGACGAAAGTGGAGTGGAACAGCACGACGGTCGAGATGCAGAAGCCCCATACGACGAGCTGCCAGGCGCTGGTGCCCAGCGACGGGTGGGTGGCCTCGAGCCACGCGCCGAGTGTCCACAGCGCCACGAAGAGTGCAGCCGGCACGGCTACGTCGTAGCGGTCGAGCCAGCGGAGCTCGGGATAGCGCGCGAAATCGCGGACCAGTCGTGTGCGCGTGGCGAAGTTTTCGCGCGCCAGGAACCAGCCCATGTGGCTGCGGAGGAAGCCTTCCTGCCGGGCCGAGTGGACGTCTTCCGGCTGGTCGGAGTGCACGTGGTGATGGCGATGGTGCGCAGCCCACCACAGCGGCCCGCGCTGCACGGCGGAGGCGCCGAGTACGGCAAACACGAACTGCCACGCGCGCGACGTGCGGAACGCGCGATGCGAGAAGTAGCGGTGGTAAAAGGCGGTGATCGCAAACATGCGAACTGCGAAGAGTACGACGGCGAGTCCCGCTGCAAACGGGCTCCAGCCGGTCCAGATCGCGCCGAGGCAGCCGAGATGCAGTGCGACGAACGGGACGACCCGCGGCCAGTCGATGCCGCGCGGGTCGCCGCGCGGCGAGTCGCCCTCGGCCGAGCTGTCCACCCAGCGGCGCAACGCTACAGCGAGGCGGGTGGTCACGGCGTGGCTCCGCGAGCCTGCGCTGATTCCGGCCAGCGTTGCGGTACCTTGCGCAGTTTCGACACGTCATAACCCATTGCAGCGACAAAGTCGGTGAGGCGTGTGTAGTCGGCCTCGCTCAGCTGCGGTGCGCGCGCCATGATCCAGACGTAATCGCGGGCCTCGCGGGCGATCACGGTCTGGCCGTAGTCGTCGGACAGGTAGGCGATGCGGTAGTCAGCCTTGATCGGCCACACGAATTGCATCCCCCACACCGCGTTCGAGGTCCGGTCCACCACGAATCCGCGCGGCCTGTAGAGTCGCTCCGGTCCGTCGTAGCCGCCTGAGCGGAACGTGAACGTCGTGGCAATGGTGCCGTCGGGATCGAGCTTGTAGGACTCGACCGCGTTCCAGGCGTCCCGCTCGATGTACGTGGGAATGGACGCGATCACGTACCAGTCGCCCATGAACCGCTCGAGTTCGACGTGTTGCACGTCGGGTACCGGCGGACGCGGCACGCTGCTGCAGCCGGCGAGGGCGAGGACCGCAACCGCGCAGAGGATCGGTCTGTGGGGCATGGGGTTGACGCTCATCAGAGTTCGTAACGCAGTGTCCGACCGCCCGGCGTCGGCGCTTCGAGGGCGACCCAGCGGCCGTCGGCATACCAGAGATCGATCTGCAGGTCGGGGGCCGACAGCCGATGGCGGTTCGCCACGACGTTGCGTCCTGCGACGTTGACCCGTTCCGTCCCCTGTTCCGCGACACTCACGGGCAGCAGTTCGCCCGTCTGCGAGTTGAGGAGACGGGTCGCGCGGAGGATGCGCGGGTCCCAGTACGCAAAGCTCATGACGCAGCCGGACAGGCGCGCGTCCCCGGACGGACCGTCCACCACCATGGCGTCGTCGTACGCCACCGCGGCCACTTCCTCGACTCGGCCATTGGTCTCGGTGCGGGACTCGAGTTCGTCGAGGCAGGCGCCGTGCCAGCGCTCGCGCGCGGTGTGTCGGTAGGTGTAGGCGTTCAGCAGCAGGAACCGCACGTCGAACTGCGCGCGGCTCTCCACCTCGGTCGCCGCCCCGTCCCCGCGCACGATGTACCGGTGCCAGCCGACTTCCTTCCCGTCGAGCAGCACCCGGAAATTCCACTCACCGCCAACAGCCGGGGCGGCCGGGTTCGTGGCGGCGGCCGGTGCCACGACCAGCAGCGTGGCGAGTAGCGCGATGCCGCGCATCGGCGCAAGCCAGGTCGAGGTTTCCATCACCCGGCGGCCTCCGTCGCGGGGCGCTCGAACAGGTAGTGGCTCACCCACCACTCCTGGCCGTCGCGGTAGCCGAAGAGCTCGGCGCATGCCATGAAGAACACGCGCCAGCGCTGCAGCCACTGCGGCGCGGCCTGCCCGTACGTCGCAGCGAGCACTTCGAGCACCGTCTCGCGCCGCGCGTCCAGGTTCGCAAGCCAGGCGTTCGCCGTACGTTCGTAATGCGTGCCGTCCCAGCGCCAGCGGGCTAGGAAGCGCAGACGATCCTGGAAGTGCAGGGCGAGGTCGTCGCTCGGCATCATGCCGCCGGAGAAGAAATGACGGCTCATCCAGTCGGACGGCCCACCATCCACGAACGCGTACGGCGTCGAGCGATGGCAGAACACGTGCATGAGGAACCGTCCGCCGGGCGCGAGCCAGTCGTGCGCGCGACCGAAGAGCGTGCGCCAGTTGCGCATGTGCTCGAACATCTCGACCGACACGATGCGATCGTAGCGGCCGGGGGCGGCGAACAGGTTCATGTCGGCCGTGATCACCTGGACGTTCGTCAGGTTGCGCTGGCGCGCCTCGGATTCGATCCAGGCGCGCTGCGAGGACGAATTCGAGACGGCCGTGATGCGACTGCCGCGGTAATGCGCTGCCATCCACAGCGTGAGCGAGCCCCAGCCACAGCCAAGTTCGAGGATCTCCTGGCCGTTCGCCAGTCCGGCGTGCTCGCAGGTTGCCGCAAGTGCGCGGGCCTCGGCCGCCTCGAGCGTCTGCGTGCCTTGCGGCCACCAGGCGCTCGAGTACTTGAGGTTCGGTCCAAGCGCGAGATCGAAGAAGCGCGCGGGCACTTCGTAGTGCTGCTCGTTCGCGAGGTGCGGCACGGGCGCGAGTTCGGCCGCGTCCATGGCCGCGACGAAGGCTTCGGTCGCGTCCGCGGCGCGCTCGCAGTCGCCGGCCGCGATCTCGCGCAGCCGCTGCTCGCAAAGCCGGCGGATTCCGGCGCGCACGACGGCGTCCGGGACGTAGCCCTGTTCGACCCAGTCGATGGCACGGCGGGTGGCCTGGCTCATGTGGCGCGCTCCTCGGACGAAAGTGTGGTTGCGAGCAGGCGCACGCCGTCCTCCAGGTCCATGCCAAGCGGGATCGCGCCGGCGGTGGTGATGGTGCGGCGATGCCGCACCGAGGTTGCGCCGCCGACGAAGACCGGCACCGCGACCGACGAAACGAGTTCGCGCAGGTCGCGCTCGAGGACGCCGTCGTGCGGATCCACGGAGGATGAGATCACTATGCCGTCGCCGCCCGAGCGGCGCAGGGCGATGGCCATGTCGGCGAAGGGCGTGTCCGCGCCGAGCAGCACTGGCCGGAACCCGGCGTTGCGCGCCTCGAGCGCGAAGAGCAGCAACCCCACCTCGTGCTGCTCACCCGGTGCGCAGGCAATGACCAACCGGGGGCCGGACGCGTATCGCATGCGGTACTGCAGGCGCGCGCCGAGCTTGCTGCGCAGGTAGGTGGCGAAGAAGTGCTCCTCGGCGATCGCGCCGTCAATCTCTTCCCAGCGCGCGCCGAGCCTCTCGAGCAGCGGCAGCACGACTCGGCGGGTCACGCTCTCGATGGAATGCAGCGACAGCGCTTCCTCGTAGACGTCGTCGAGGCTCTGTTCGTCAGGCCAGCGATCGCGGCCGCCATGCGGTCCTGGTAATCGGTCCAGGGGTTGCCCGCGGCGTCCGGTGCGCGCGAGGCGGACTCGGCGTCGAGGACCTGGCGCACGCGACTTACCGGGATGCCCCGTTCGACGAGCGCCAGCACCCGCCGGATCTCCTCGACGTTCGCGTGCGTATAGAGCCGATGACCGGATGGGGTCCGCACCGGGCGCAGCAAGCCATAGCGGCGCTCCCAGGCGCGCAGCGTGACGGTGCTGACGCCGGTGAGGGCGGATACGGTGCGTATCGGAAACTGTTCCCGAGTGGGCATTGGCGGGCGATCGGGTTTGATAAAGCTATACACAAATTATACAAGATCGTACAAAAAGTCAAAATATATTGTACAGGGTGTGTACAGAATGAGATGCGCCTGATGATCGGCGACTGCGTCGAGGCTGCGAGCAGGAATTCGATGACCTGCACAGGTTGATGACGCGAGAGCGCTGCCTGAGGTGGTCCCCGACCGGCCGGGCTACAGTAAGCGTCCGGTCGTGGCGCGCGAACCGATTCAACGAGGACACCATGAGCAGACTCGACCCGATCCAGGCATTTGCCAACCTCCGCCACGAGTTCGGCGAGCACGGCGGCGTGAACATGTCGGTCGAGGCCAGTACGACGTTCACGGTGATCGACCCGACGACGATGCCCGAGATCTTCCAGGGGCATCTCGGCCCGGACGTGGGCGGCTGCTACCTGTACGGGCGTCACTTCAATCCGACGGTCTACGTGCTGGGTCGCCAGATCGCGGCGTACGAGGGCGCGCAGGCGGGTTACTGCACTTCAAGCGGGATGGCAGCCATCGCGGCGACGATCATGCAGATCTGCGGCACGGGCGACCACGTGGTTGCCAGCCGCACAGTCTATGGCGGTACGTTCGCCTTCCTGCATGACTACCTGCCTGCGAAGGCTGGTGTCACGACGACGTTCGTGGACGTCTCGGATCTCGCCGCCGTGGAGCGCGCGATCACGCCGCGCACCAGGGTTCTCTATTGCGAATCGGTTTCCAACCCGACTTTGCGAATTGCCGACATCCCGCGGCTCGCGGATGTCGCCCATCGGCACGGTGCGATGCTCGTCGTCGACAACACATTCACGCCGCTGATCCTGGCGCCAATCCAGCTCGGTGCCGACGTCGTCGTGCACAGCCTCACGAAGTTCATCAACGGCGCCAGCGACCACATCGCCGGGGCCGTATGTGGCACCACCGAATTCATCATGAAGCTCATGGACCTGCATACGGGTTCGCTGATGCTGCTCGGGCCTACCATGGATCCGCAGGTGGCCTTCGATATCAGCCTGCGCCTGCCTCATCTCGGCCTGCGCATGGCAGAGCACAGCCGCCGGGCGCAGGCTATGGCAACGCGTCTCGACGAACTGGGGTTGCCGGTGGCCTACCCCGGCCTCGCGAATCACCCGGACCACGCCTTGCTGGGGGCGTTGGCGAACCCGGACTTCGGATACGGCGGGATCCTCGCGCTGGATCTCGGATCTCGCGAGCGTGCGTTCGAATTCATGGGCCTGCTGCAGAACGAACACCAGTTCGGCCTGATGGCGGTGAGCCTGGGCTACAGCGAGACGCTCATGTCGTGCTCAGCGTCCTCCACCAGCAGCGAGATGCCGGCGGAAGAGCTCGAGAAGGCGGGCATCAGGCCTGGCCTGGTGCGAATGTCGATCGGCTACACCGGAGCGCTCGAGCAGCGTTGGCTGCAGTTGCGATCCGTGCTCGAGCGCATGGGGCTGGTCAGTCGCGCCAATCCCGGTTAGGACGATCGCTGCGTTGCCGTGCAGTTGGGGCTTCATGGGTGCACGAAGCTGGCGAGCACCGTAACGATCCGCGCGCTAGCCGTGCGCGATCGGCGCGGTCGTGAAGAGATAGTCCTTGAGCTCCTTCGAGAACGCGCCGTCATTGCGGCGTATCCACTCCAGCACCATGGCGGCGTGCTCTTTCTTCGTCGCGTTGGGCCAGAATGGCCTTGAGCGGTGCCCGCGGCTGGTGGTCCGGCGGCGGGCCCGGGGCCCCGCCGCGGGGGGGGACGGGGGGGGGCCCGGGGGGGGGGGCGGCCCCGGGGGGGGGCGGGGGCCGCGCGCCGCCCCCCCCGGCGTTCTGCGGGGGGGGGGTCTCCTCAGGTGATCATCGGCGGCGCTCGGTGCAGCGCCGGAAAGCTGGCAGGTGTCGTTCCTGTGACGCGTCCCGCAGGTTGCGAAACACCGTCAGTATGTCCGATCGTTCGGTGCTTGCCAGCAGTCGCTCATAGAGCGCCGCATTGGCGATCTCGGCCTCGACCGCCGCAACGCAGGCGTCGCGGATGTTGCTGAACGGACGCACCATGCCGAAGTCGCGGAGTACCTGGTCGTAGGTCGACTGGCGATTGGAGCAGGGGGCTTAGGCGTCTCGATTTCCCATTGGCTGTTGACGCCGCCCGCAAATGTTGCAAGCTTCGCACCCATGGCCAGGACGCTCTGGGTGGGGACGCGCAAGGGACTCTTCGCCTTGCGCAGCAAAGAGAGTCGTCGCGACTGGAAACTCGTCGGGCCGCAGTTCCTGGGCCACGTCATTCATCACGTCGTGCAGGACCCGCGCGATCCGAAAGTCGTGCTGGTGGCGGCGAAGACCGGACACCTGGGTCCGACCGTATTCCGTTCGAGCGACCGCGGGCGCTCGTGGAAAGAAGCGAGTCAACCGCCGGCGTTCCGCAGGAGCGGTGAAGGCGAAGCGCCCAAAGCGGTCGACGCAGTGTTCTGGTTGACGGCTGGTCATGCCGGCGAGAGCGGTACCTGGTATGCGGGCACCTCGCCCGCGGGACTTTTCCGCAGCGAGGATGCAGGCGCGTCCTGGCAACCCGTCGCCGGGTTCAACGACCACCCGATGAATCCGACGTGGATCGTAGGGCAGGGTTCGCCTATCGGCCAGCTGCTGCATTCGGTGCGCGTGGATCCGCGCGATGCCCGGCATCTCTATCTCGGCGTGTCGAGCGGCGGCGTCTTCGAATCGACCGATGCCGGCGCCGACTGGCGACCGCTCAATGCTGGTTGTGCCGCGGACTTCATGCCCGATCCAGACCCGCAGTACGGCCATGACCCGCACTGCGTCGAAGTGCATCCCACGATGCCCGATCGGCTGTATCAGCAGAACCACTGCGGCATTTATCGTCTCGACCGGCCGGGTCAACGCTGGTCGCGCATCGGCGACGCGATGCCCCGCAGGATCGGCGACATCGGCTTCCCCATCGTGTTGCACCCGACCGATCCGGACAAGGCGTGGGTATTTCCGATGGACGGCACTACGGTGTGGCCGCGCACGTCGGTCGACGGCAAACCTGCGGTCTATGCGACGCACAACGGCGGCAAGTCGTGGCACCGGCTCGATCGTGGCCTGCCGCGCAAGCAGGGATGGTTCACCGTTTTGCGCCAGGCGATGTGTGCGGACGACGAAGGGAAGAAACTCGGGCTTTATTTCGGCACGACCTCCGGTGAGATCTGGGCGAGCCGCAACGAAGGGTCTTCCTGGACCTGCCTCGCGCGGCACCTGCCGCAGGTATTCTCCGTGACGTGGGGCAATGGCTAGGGGATCGCGGGTGAGCATCAGCGAGCGAACAGTCGTCACGACACGCGTCGCCAGTCCGTTTCGCTCCTACACGGACGGTCGGGCGATCGTCGAGTCGCGAGGTGCAACGGTGCGTGAGGCACTCGCCGACCTCGACCGGCGTTACCCCGGCATGCGCTTTCGCATGATCGACGAACAGGACCGCATCCGGCCCCACATCCGCCTGTACGTCAACACCGACGCGGTCGAACAGCTCGACCATCGGATCGGCCGTGGCGACACGCTGCACCTGATCTGCGCGCTCAGCGGAGGCTGACGTGACGACGCTGTCCGCTGCCGAACGCGAGCGTTACCAGCGACACCTGAGTCTCGAGGAAGTCGGAGTTTCAGGACAGGAAAAGCTGCGGGCCGCGCGCGTGCTGGTCGTCGGTGCGGGCGGTCTCGGATCACCGGCAGCGCTGTACCTGGCGGCGTCGGGTGTCGGCACGCTGGGTGTAGTCGATCACGATCGCGTCGATGCATCGAACCTGCAGCGACAGGTGCTGTTCGAGACAGCGAGCGTCGGGCGTTCAAAGGTCGAGGCGGCACGCGAGCGCCTGCTTGCCCTCAATCCCTGCATCGATGTGCACGCACACGACCTCGAGGTGCGCGCCGCTACGGTCATGGACCTGCTGCGCGGCTACGACATCGTCCTCGACGGCACCGACAGTATTCCGACGCGGTACATCGTCAACGACGCTTGCGTGCTGCTGCGCAAGCCGCTCGTGTCGGCCGCGATTCATCGCTTCGAAGGGCAGCTGATGACGTATCTGCCGGGGCTCGGACCCTGCTATCGCTGCCTGTACCCGGAAGTACCGGAAGGACTCGTGCCCAACTGTGCCGATGCCGGGGTGCTCGGTGTGCTGCCGGGCGTGGTCGGTGCGATGCAGGCGACGGAGGCGATCAAGCTGATCGTGAGTGCAGGCAGTCCAGCCAGCGGGCGATTGCTCGTGTACGACGCGCTCGAACTCACGGTGCGCGAGTTCCGCTTCAAGCGCCGGCAAGACTGTGCCGTCTGCGGCGATCAGCCGACCATTCTCGCGCCGACCGATCCGTCAACCGGACTGTGCGATGCGACGACCCTGCGGGACCGCGTTCGCCGGCTGCGGCCGGCGGAGTTGCAGGTCTTGCTGTGTGCTGAGCATTCGCACGAGCGGCGTGAGTCGGCGACGTCTGTACCCGTCATCGTCGACGTGCGCGAACCTCGCGAATTCGCGACCGGCCACCTTGAAGGTGCCTTGAACATTCCCGTGGCGGAGCTGGCCGCGCGCCTGCATGAGATTCCGCCAGGCAGGCTGCCGGCGTTCATCTGCCGCAGCGGGGCGCGCAGTCTCATTGCGTGCAGTGTCGCCTTGCGTGGAGGGGTGGCGCAGGCAGTCAATCTCGAAGGCGGCATGCTCGCGTGGGTGGCTGAAGTCGATCCGACGCTGGTCGTGGCAGCTGCGCGATGAGTTTCGGCGCGAGAGATGGCGCCGGGCGTGCGAGGTTGCGGGACCGGGGAGCAAGGCGTAGCGGGCGATGCGTGGCCGCAATCCGAAGCATCTGTGGGCGGAACTGCGGCGGCGGCGCGTGGTGCGGGCCGCGCTGTACTACGCTGCGGGCGCGTGGGTTCTGGCACAGGCGTTCGACCTGCTCCTGGATGCATTCGATGCCGCGAACTACATGCGCTTCGTCGTCGCCGGTCTCGTCCTCGGCCTGCCGGTTGCCACCGTGCTCGCCTGGATGTTCGATCTCACGCCCGCTGGCATCGAGCGTACCCCCGCACTGACCGTCCCTGCCGCCAACCCACCCGAGGACTCGATCGCGGTGCTCCCGTTTGCGAACCTGAGCAACGAGGCGGCAAACGAGTATTTCTCGGACGGCCTGGCGGAGGAGATCCGTAACCAGCTGGCGCGGGTCCAGGGATTGCGCGTAGCTGCGCGCAGCTCGTCGTTTGCGTTCAAAGGCCGCCACGACGACGTGCGCGAAATCGGCCGACGCCTGAACGTGTCCTCGGTGCTCGAGGGTGGCGTGCGCAAGCAAGCGGATACCGTGCGCATCGATGTACAGCTGGTGAGCGCGGTCGACGGCTACCAGGTCTGGTCGGAGACTTTCGAGCGGCGGCTCGATGACATCTTCAAGCTGCAGACCGAAGTGGCGTGCGCCGTCATCGCCGCGGTGAGGCCCCGTGCGGCCACCGCGGAGCGGCCGCGTCTCGAACCTGCGACCCAGAGTTTCGATGCCTACAACCTGTACCTCCTCGGACGCCACCACTTCCACAAGCGCACAGAGGCGTCGCTGCGGCGGGCGATGGACTGCTTCCGGCAGGCAATCGAGCGCGATCCAAGCTATGCATTGGCCCATTCGGGCCTCGCCGATGCGTACACGCTGGCGAGCACCGGTTACTACGGCAACATACCCATGGGCGAATCGATCGCGAACGCCCTCCCTGCCGCCCTGCGGGCGCTGGAGCTTGCTCCGGCGCTTGGGGAAGCGCACGCCTCGTTGGGCCTGATCCGCCAGAACCAGCATGACTATGCGGCCGCCGAGCGGTCGCTCGCGCGTGCCATCGAGCTGAACGCGAACTACACCATGGCATACGTCTGGCGTGGCCTGGTGCTGACGTCTGAGGGCCGATACCGCGAGGCTGCCGCGCACATGCGCGATGCCTTCCGGCTCGATCCGCTGTCGCCGATCATCAACACCAATGTCGGCTTCGACGCCCTGCGTTTTGGCGACGTGACGGAAGCCGAGGCTCGTTTCGCTGCAGCGATGGAGATCGACCCGGAGTTTCAGGTCCCGTATTCGGGCATGGCACGTTTGCACGCATCGCGCGGTTCGCTCGAGGAGGCGCTGCGCTGGTTGGACCGAGCGATCGAACGTGCGCCGACGCGGGCGTTCTATCTCTCACGCAAGGGACTCATCCTGGCACAGCTCGGCCAGATCGACGCCGCCATCGCGGTCGTCGAGGCAGCCTGCTGCAACCCCACTGGCAACCACTTCGAAGCCGACCTCGTGGTGGGCCTGCGCATCGTGAGCGGGAACCGCAATGCGCTCGAGTCGATAGCGAACGATACGTGTGGGTCCGTCTGGGGTCCCGCCCAGCGCGCGCAGGCGCTCATTGCAGTCCATGACCTGCCGGGGGCACGCCAGGCGTACGCCGAGGACCCACCCGATCCGCGACGCGCGATCAACGATCTGGTCAACGACGAATGGGTCTGGCGCCTGCCCCACGTGGTGAATTACGCCCATTTGCGTATCCTGGCCGGTGACGAAGGCGGCAGGGGTACCCTGCAAGCACTCGTCGTGCGAGCCGAGGAATTACGCGCGGACGGCATCGTGAACGCAGATGCTGTCCACTTGATTGCGAGTGCGCAAGCCGTCATGGGCGAAACAGAGCGGGCGCTCGAGACCCTCGAGGAGGCGGTGATGCGCGGCTGGCGCCACGCGTGGTGGGCCCGACACGACTGGAACTGGGCCGGCCTCGAGGGCAACTCACGGTACCGGGATCTGTTCGCACGCGGTGCCGTGTCGGGAGCGCCAATGTACCTCGCAGAAGCGTCCGTTCTGAACGCGGGCTACGAAACCACCGGTACAAAGTGATCGAGCAAGTCCTCGAATCCTCGGCAGTGCCACTGGCGGCGCACCTGAACGCGGCATGCCAGTGCATCTGGGTCGATCGGACGAAGTTGCGCGACCAGCTCCGCGCCAATCTCGGCGATGCGGCCAGCCTCCTCGAATCACAGGCCGGACTCGTCTCGGGCAGCGTTGTGTTTCTTGCGCCGGGTGAAGCAATCGCAATGGACCGGACCGTCCGGCTCATCACGCGCGCACTCACCAGCGGCCCATACCAGCAGAAGATCGCGAGCAACGCGCCCGCGCTGGCTCGTCGTCCCCCGGCAAACGCGGGCGGTATCCTGGGCTTCGACTTTCATCTCGGCGGACCGACTCCGCAGCTCATCGAGATCAACACCAATCCAGGTGGCTTGCTCGTCAGTCTCGAGCTGGCGCACGCCGCCACGGCGGGGTGTGACTGCCTTGCAGAACCGTTGTCCGTACTGGCCGCCGCCAGCGTTGACATCACTCAGCTCGGGCAGCGCATCACGGACGGCTTCTCAGCGGAATGGGCAAGCGTTCGCGGCGAAGTGCCGCTGCGAACCGTCGCAATCGTCGACGACGAGCCGCAAGGCCAGTATCTCTATCCTGAATTCCTGCTGTATCAGCGATTGCTGGAACGCGCCGGCTGGCGCGTCGTGATTGCCGATGTCACGGGCCTTGACCTGAGGGACGACGGTGTCTTTATCGCCGACGAGCGTATCGACCTGATCTACAACCGTGTGACCGACTTCTACCTGGCCGACGAGCGACACTCGGTCCTGCGACGCGCCTACGAGTCGGGACTCGCGGTGATCACACCGCATCCGGCCGCGCATGCGCGATGGGCAGACAAGCGGCTTCTGGCATGGTTGGGCGATGAAAAGTTACTGCAGCAGGCGGGTCTCGACGCCGATGATCGCTCGCATCTGCAGCAGACCATTCCGGCGACGGAGTTGGTCGAACCCGCCGCGGCCGACGATCTCTGGAAGCGACGAAAGGGCCTGTTCTTCAAGCCAGTCGATGGTTTTGGCAGCAAGGCCGCGTATCGGGGTGACAAGCTCACTCGAACCACGTTCGAGTACATCCTCGCGCATCGCTACGTTGCGCAGACCGTTGCCCCTACGTCGTTTCGGCGCATCCAGTCCGCAGACGGTGCGGAAGCCGATCTCCGCGTCGATGTCCGCAACTACGCCATGCACGGTGCAACCTGGTTGCGAGCAGCGCGCTTGTACCGGGGTCAGACGACGAATTTCCGCACGGTCGGCGGCGGCTTCGCGCCGGTGCTGACCCTCCCGGCCTGACTGGCTCGACGTGATCCGCTGACCGAACTTCGGGCTGATCGAGATCAGCCGGCAGGGCGCACAGTGGGCTTCAGCGCGGCCAGCGAGCGCTCCGCTCGACGGCGTTGAGATCGAGATGGTTACGCATGTATTGGTTCGAGTCGTCGCGCCGTGGCGTGAACTCCCAGGGTGTGTGGACGCCTGTGCGCAATGCTTTCATTACAAACCGCCGTCGCGCCTGGTCCTGCACTACGTCCTCGTGCAGTCGCGCCAGGTCCCACCGATGCGCGACCTCGGCACGGAACTCGGCGACAGTTGCGGCCTGCCCCGGGTGGCCGGCAAGGTTGATCCGCTCCCTGGGGTCTTTCGCGAGGTCGTACAACTGGTCCGGATCGACTGGACAGTGCACAAACTTCAAGGCGCCCCGGCGCAGCATGACGATCGGTGCGCAGGCACCCTCGGCGGCGTACTCGCCGATGACGGTTCGATCTTCCAACCCGCCTTCGCACAGCGGCAGCAGTGAGCGGCCGGCCAGCGGTGCGACGGCGTCGGTCACGACGCCACCCGACAACTCGATGAGGGTCGGCAGCACGTCGACCAGCGAGACCGGAGTCGACACGCGGCGCGCGCGGAAGCGGGCCGGTGCGTGAACGACCAGCGGGATACGCGCGGACCCCTCGAAGAAGTTCATCTTGTACCAGAGCCCACGCTCGCCCAGCATGTCGCCGTGATCGGCGAGCAGGATGACGACCGTATCGTCCGCCAGCCCGAGCAACTCGAGCGTTCGCAAGAGACGGCCAGTCCAGTCATCGACGTACGAGACGTTGCCGAGGTAAGCGCGACGCGCACGACGCACGTCGTCATCGTTGATGGGCGTGCGATTCATATCGCACGCAGCTCGCAGACGCAGCGTATGCGGATCGGCGGCTACGTCTGCGGCAGACACCTCAGGCAGCGGGATATCGACGCCCTCGTAGCGGTCCCAGTACTCCTGCCGCGTCACGTACGGATCGTGCGGATGCGTGAAGCTGGCGACGTGAAGGAACGGTCGCCCGTCATCGACCCGGGCTGCATCGTGCAGCGCGCGCACGGCGTGGAATCCGACCTCGTCGTCGAACAGCAGCTGGTTGGTGACTTCAGCCACGCCGGCGCCTGTGACGCTTTCCATGTTGTGATACCACCAGTCGATGCGCTGGTCGGGCTGGCGCCAGTCCGGAGTCCAGCCGAAATCCGCTGGATAGATATCCGTCGTGCAGCGCTTCTCGAAGCCATGCAGCTGGTCGGGGCCGACGAAATGCATCTTGCCGGAGAGCACCGTACGGTAACCGGCTGCGCGGGCGTAATGCGCAAACGTCGGGATCGTGCTGGCGAGATAAGCCGCGTTGTCGTAGCCGCGGGTGGACGACGGCAGCTGCCCCGTCATCATGCAGTACCGTGCCGGTGTGCACAGCGGGCTGTTGCTGTATGCAGCGTCGAATACCACGCCTGCCGCGGCGAGTCGATCGATGTGCGGTGACTTCGTGACGCGGCTGCCATAGCAACCGAGCGCCGCAGGGGACAACTGGTCGTACATGATGACCAGTGCGTTAGGTGTGCTGTTCATGCGGCGATCCTGACGGTCATCCGGCGGCACGACAGCGCTCGAACCGGGCCAGCAACGCGTCGTGGACAGTCGGCTCGACCGGCCCGATCGCAATCCATTCGAGGGCGAGATCGTCGAGTTCAGCAGGGGTAGCGCGTTCGCCATGTCCCATCGTTTCGACGAGGCGTCGCATCTGGTATTCGCGCCGCAATTCCAGGTCCTCCGGCGGCGTGGAGGCACCCGAAATCAATTCCGCGCGGATACACAGCAGTCGCAACGCTGCCTCGTTCGCGGCAACGTCCAGGTTGACCGTACCGGCGGCGACGGCCGCGAGTCGTTGCTCGAGGATGCTGCGCATCGCCTTGGGCGCATGTGCGAGATCGGCGATCGCAGAGGTGGCCGACGCCCGCAACGCCTCACACTCGGGTGGCGATCGACCCTGCACGGTCGCAAGTGCGTACGCGCGGACCCGGGCAGCAGCCGTAAATCCATCGGTCCAGCCACGGCGCGCCGCCTTCGCGCGATGTCTGCGGACGGCCTCGGCACAACGGTCGGTCGCGTGTGAGTACCGTTGCTGCAAGGCACGTGCGGACGCTCGCGGCAGGTCCAGCGACTCGAATTTCGCGCACAGCTCGTCCAGCTGCGGCACGGCAGTCAGCAACGACTCGTCGGTCAGCCCGGCTATCCGCTCCAGTTCCTCGCACACGCCGGTCGCCTGCGCCTCGTTGGCTTCGAGGGTGACAGCGTACGCCGCCGATTCCTGAGAGCTGCGCTGGAAGACAGCGTCGCACCGCTGCCTGAATTCGTCCCACAGCGCGTTGTCCAGGTTCCACGGTACGATGCCGACCGACTTCCAGGTCCGCTGCAGGTTCTTGGTTTCGTCAGTGGCCCAGCGCGTGTCCTCGAGATTGAGCGGCTCGGTGGTGCGGGCGATCAAGTCGCGCTTGATCTGCACGTTGCGTGCGTACTCGGCATCGAGGCGCGCCTGCAGCTCGCCGACCAACGCATGAAAACGTGCCTGCAGTGGCTTCACGATCGCCTGGTCCACCGGCGCATGTTGACGCCACTCGCGCCGCGACTCGACGATGGCCTGGTTGATCGAGCGCCAGTTCGGGTGTTCGCCAGCCTGCTCGGCAGCAAAGTTCGCCAGTCGTTCGATGAGCGCTTCGCGCCGTTCCTGGTTTTCCTTGCGCAGCTCGGCTTGCCGGGCAAAGTGTTCGCGACAGGGCTCGTAGGCCCGGCCTGCTGCATCCTGGAACTGCTGCAATTCATCCGCGGGATCCTCTCCCGCGCCCCGGTTGAGAGTCCGCCATTCGTCCCGCAACTGACGAATCTGCTGCGCCAGTTCCCCGGGCGCCAGGTCGGCGCCGACGAGCGACTGCATCCGCTGCACCAGCTCGGCCCGTTTCGGCACGACCCGGAAAGTCTTCCAGTCCTGCAGCTCGGCAAGCCGCGAGTCGACCTGTTCCAGCTGCCGTGCAAACCACGCGGGCAGGGCAGGGGCATCCGCCAGCTTCTCCGTGATGGAGGCGCGCAGCCGGGCAGCGCGTGCCGTGCCGCCATGATCGAGCGCCGCCCGTGCCTGTCGCAGCAGCCCGAGGATTTCGTGCGCCTTGGCCTCGTCTGCTGCACGTTGCGCCTGTTCGGCCTCGCGCAAGGCCTGGCGTTCGGCATCGCGTATCCGAGCTTGCTCGGCGGCCGCTGCTGCTGCGGTCTGCGCTTCGAGTTCCCGCTGTCGGCGTGCCTCTGCAGCGGCGACGGCGGCGGATCGCTGCCTCTCGGTTTCCGCCTCGAGCGCCTGGCGGTGATGGACGACGACTTCGTGCGCACGTTGCAGATGCTGCATCACTTCGCTGCGCAGGTTCGGCGGCGCCTGGGGTGCGAGCGTGCACCACCGGGCCTCGAGCTGTGCGAGGGTCGTCGGGTAAGACGCATCGAACGGGCGCCCGCTGTGCCGGGCGATGGCCGTGGCAGCCTCTTCCAGATCCGACTGCAGCTGCTGGGTATTGCGAATTTCGGCGAGCAGTTCATCACGCCGGGAGGTGAGAATCCGATGGACGTTCTTGTCTTTCCCGTGGCGAGTTACGGGGATCAGTTCCCGCAACTGGTCCGGATCCGTGACATTTCGTGCCGCCATCTGGCGGATCCGAGTTGAGCTTCCATCGAGTACCCACTTGCCGATCACGGCCATGTCACCGGCGACGATGGCCAGCGACAGGCTCGCTTCCTCTTCCCTGGCGCGGATGGAAGGGTCGGGTGTGGGTGGCGATTCAATTCCGGCAACACGTTCGCGGGTTGCCGGTGGCTCGGCCGCGGGCGGTGATTTACCAAACAGGCGTGAGAAGAGTGACATGGTGGGTTCTTGGTTCGGGCTGGCCCGTCCAGTAATCGCCAATGTTACCTGTGCCGTGCCTGCGTGCGGCTGCCGTTGCACCTAGCCGTGGAATTCGTGCTGCGAGAGCTACCGGTTACGGTCCTGTTCGCCCGCCCGGTATCCGTCCTTGTAGTCCTGCGGATGCCGGTCCTGGTCGTAAGGGCGGCCTTTGACCGCATCGTTGTATCCGCGCTTGAATTCCGGGCTGCCGTTGCCCCTGGTTGTGGCCATGCCCGTTGTTGCCGTGGGACGAGAACGTAATGATCACGCGCGTGCCGCCCTCCCACTTGAACTCCTGCGTGTTGTCACTCGAGCTCGTGCGCACGACCTTGTTGCCCTTCTGGTCCCGGTAGTGGTTCGCCTTGTTGCCGGGGCGCAGGTTGTAGACGTCGCCGTTGCGAAGATCGATGTCGATGTAACCCTGCCGCTGCGCGAACGAGCAGGCGCCGGACTTGCCTTGCTTCGTCTCGCCGTTCTTGCGCACTTCACAGTTGGCTTGCCGAGAGTCGGCTTCTGCGAGCTGAATGGAGATTGCTGCGCCCAGTGCGAGAATCGCTGTCGCAATGACGACCGATGCTTTCATTCCTGCCTCTGCTGCCGTGATCGAGTGATGAGTGCTACCTGTCGCAATGGACAATCGATCAGGATAGGGTTCCTGTCAACAGGGCGGCTCCCTGGCGCAATGCGCGGCGGGCCCATCCAGCCGTTGGAACGGAAGCCCGAAATGACGCGATTCACAACGGAGGGCGCGGGCCCGTCCAGAGCAATGCATGGCTGGCGGCGAACAGGTTGCCGGCGGGAATTCGCCTGTACTCGCTGGTCACGCTGCCTGACGCGGATCGAGTTTCGGAGGCGCTCGTGCCGACGCATTGGAAGCTTGCGCAGATCGACCCGCGCAATGACGGGCAGGTCGTCTACAGTGACCAGATCGTGCCTGACGCCACGCTGCTCGGGTTCCTGAATGCCGATCACTGGGCGGTCGTGATGCCCATCGGCCGCTCACATCGGTTGGCGGCACGCTCGTGAACCACAACGACTACCCGCGCGAAGCGTTGCTCGAGGCCCTGTTGCGCTACGTCGAGGAGGACCTTGCGGCTGAATGATCGCCCCGGCGCGGCTTGCACGTCCGCATTGTGCGTGCACCTCGATGACCCCGGATGATAAAGCGCGCCAAAGGATGCTGATTTTCGGTCGCTGGCATTTCACTGGCTTCGGAAGGGTGTTGGCATGAAGGCTCGATTCGTCGCCGCAACGTTCATTCTCGTTCTCGCTCTATCCGTGGCGGACAATGCCGTCGCCGATGCGGGGATCCGCCAGGAAACGGTGCAGTTCGCCAGGGGAGCGTCGTTTGCCGACATCAAGGGGCAGATCAAGGGCGATGCAACAGTCGATTACGTCGTGCGCGCCGCCGCGGGACAAACTCTGTCGGTCAAGCTGCGGAAGTCCAATGCGCAGAATTACTTCAACGTGATGCCGCCCGCCTCGCAGGGCAGCGCGATGTTCGTGGGCGACAACGGCGAGAACTACTCGGGTGTGCTGCCGGCGGACGGAGACTACACAGTGCGTGTCTACCTGATGCGCCCGGCGGCGCGGCGCGGCGCGGCGAGACCAGCGATTACACGCTCACCGTTGGCGTCAGCGGACCGGCGCTCGCGCCGACTTCAACGTCCAGTGACGCACTGATCCCGGGGACCTCGTACCACGCGTCCGCGAAGATCAAATGCGTGCCCGCATTCGAAACTTCGTCGCGCGAGTGCGATGCGTCCGTGATCCGCCGCGGCTACGATGGCACAGCCACGCTCGACATTCCCGGCAGTGTCGAGAAGCGCAGCATCCTGTTCGTGAAGGGCATGCCCACGGCATCGAATGCGCGTTCCATGGATACGCTGACGTCCGAACGCAGGGGCGATGTCACCATCGTGAGGCTGGGCGAGAGCGAGCGCTACGAGATCCCCGATGCGTTGATCGCGGGCGGCTGACCACTCCGCAGCCGCTGATCGGCAGCAACCGAGCCGGTCAGGCGCGGCCTGATCGGGCGCACTGCATTCACTGCGTCAAGGCGTATTCCGGTCCCGGGCGAAGTCGTGCACGGCACGATGCCAGCCGGTATTCAACACGGCCAGCGAACCCACCCGGCCTCGACGGGTCGAGCCCCCTTCGAGGCCCGAGGCACGAACCTGGCCGCTGCCGGGTCGCGTCGTCCAGTCTCCACTTGCGGCAGTGCACGAGCGTTCCTGCACCGTGCGCTCGAAGCCCAAACGACGGCGTGTGTTGAGCATCCAGTCAAGCATTGCGAAAGTCCTCGAACACCTGCAGGACAAAGAGCAGCGCCGTGGCCACCAGGGCGGTGATACTGAACAGAACGACAAAAGTGGACAAGATAGACTCCGGACAGCCGGCGATGCGGTGCGTACGCGACGGGATTCAGGCGACAGGCACGGAAGCCTGATTCGAGACGGCGCAGTGAAGCCAGCGAACCGTCAATGCTGAACAGCGGTCCGCAGTATACGCCAAACCGAACAGGAATGCTGCGAAGCAGCATTTCGGTTGATTTGTCGATTTTCGCTAGACTTCGCACTATGCCGGTGCGTTCCCAGCAGCGTATTTAGCACGATGCACCGGCTCAAGAACTGGCAGCTGTTTGCGATCTGCGTGCTCACGTGGGGCACGACCTGGTTCGCGATCACGTTCCAGATCGGGCACACCGCGCCCGAGGTCGGCGTGGCGATGCGCTTCGCATTGGCTGGAGCCGTGATCCTCGGCCTGTGCGTGTTGCGACAGCAGAAGCTGCGCTTCACGCCAGCCCAGCACGCGATTTTCGCGTTGCAGGGTGGCTTCATGTACGGCGTGTCGTACGTCTGCGTCTACCACGCGGAGCAGCATCTCGTGTCGGGGCTGGTGGCGGTGGGCTACTCGGCTTCTCCGCTCGTGGCGGGCCTCGGGGCCCGCGCACTCTTCGGCGTCAACCTGAGGCCGCGTTTCATCCTTGGCGGTCTGCTCGGCATCGCCGGCGTTGCGCTGATCTTCTGGCCTGAGTTCGGCAAAACCACCGGTGATCGGAACACGCTGCTTGGAGCGCTGTTCACCGTGGGTTCCGTCTTGCTGTCGACGGTCGGCAGCCTGACGGCCAGTCGCAACCGTGCTCGCGGCCTGCCGTTCTGGCCGGCGCTGGGGTTCGGCATGCTCTACGGAGCCGCCGCGTCTGCGTTGCTTGCATTGATGCAAGGCCAGAGCTTTGTTCCCCCGGCCATCGCGTCGTGGTGGCTGGCCCTGTTCTACCTCGCCCTAGCCGGGTCGGTGCTGACCTTCGCCTGCTTCCTTACACTGCAGGAGCGCATCGGACCGGGGCCCACAGGCACTATTGGTGTCATGACGCCCCTCCTTGCGCTCGTGGTGTCGATGGCCTTCGAGGGATTCCAGCCCGACGCCCTTACGTTCGCGGGCGCGGCGCTGGCAGTGGGCGGCAACGTCCTTATGCTGCGCCGGACCTGAGGCGTATCGGTATCAGATCAGCGCCTCGATCAGGCGCGGTCCACGGTGCTTGAGTGCCGAAGAGTACTGCGCCGCGAATTCTTCGCAGGTCGTCGCGCGGCTGGCCTCGACGCCGAGGCCTTCGGCAATCTTCATCCAGTTCATTTCAGGGTTGTGCAGGTCGAGCATCGACATCGCGACCGGACCGCTGCCGATCGCACCGACGCGCCCGAGTTCGATGTTGAGAATCGCGTACGAGTGGTTGGCGTAGATCACGATCACGACGTCGAGCTTTTCACGCGCCATTGTCCAGAGCGCCTGCATCGTATACGCCGCGCCGCCGTCGCCATGCGGACAGATCACCTTGCGGTCCGGTGCAGCGATGGCTGCGCCGACGGCGAGCGGCAGCCCCTGGCCGATAGAACCGCCGGTCAGTGGCAGGTGCGTGTGCGGCCGGGCGCGCGCCATCGTGGTGAGCAACGAAAGCGATGCGGTCGCAGATTCATCGGCGAAGATGACGTTTTCGGGTGTCATTGCGGCAATCACCTGTGCGACGCCGAGAGCGGTCAACGGGCCGTTGGGCAGTTCCGGCAGTTGCAGTGGAATTCGCACAGGTGAACGCGCCGGGGCACCGAGTGTGTCTGCCAGCGCCGCGAGGGCCTGGGCGCCATCCTGGTGCGCGTGCGCCAGGTAGCAGAGGTGCGAACCCTCGGGCACGCACCAGCTCGGCTTGCCGGGATATGCGAAAAAGGACACTGGCGGCTTGGCGCCGACGAAAATAATCTGCTCGAATTCCTTCAGGAAGTCGACGATCTGTTCCGCAAAGTAGGGAATGCGCTCGACCGGAACGCGGCCTGCGCCGAGTTCGGCGTGCGGCGCGAACGTGTCGCAGAGCAATCGTGCGCCCGTCTTGGCCTGCACACGCCCGGCGGCCTCGAGGCCCGCGCCGTAGAGCGATGCACCGCGTAACAGCAGCGCGGTCTTCCTGCCATTCGACAGCAGCCTGGCTGCGGCATCGATGGCGTTCGAGCTGACCGGTGTCGGCAGCAGGTCCGGCAGCTTCTGCTCGGCGCGCTGAGCTTCGTTCCAGGCGGTGTCGGCCGGGAGAATCAGCGTGGCCACGCAACCGGGCGCCGAGCGAGCAGCCTGGACCGCCCGCGCAGCGTCCGACGCGACGCCGTCCGCACTCTTCGATTCGTGGATCCACGAAGATACCGGGCGCGCAAAACCGACGATGTCGGACGTCAGCGGCGCGTCGTACTGCAGGTGATACGTCGCGTGGTCGCCGACGATGTTCACGAGCGGTGTGCCGGCGCGACGCGCGTTGTGCAGGTTGGCCAGGCCGTTGGCAAGGCCCGGGCCCCAGGTGCAGCAGCGTGGCGGCCGGCTTGCCGGCGACTCGCCCGTAGCCGTCGGCTGCGCCGGTCACCACGCCTTCGAACAGGCACAACACGGACCGCATCTGCGGCACCGAGTCGAGCGCGGCGACGAAATGCATCTCCGAAGTGCCGGGATTGCCGAAGCATACTTCGACGTCGCAATTGACCAGGGTCTGCAGCAGGGACTGGGCGCCGTTCATTTGTCGTTCTCCGTTTCAGGCCGCTATTTTAGACCCATGGCCCACCGGATCGCCCACGCCACTGCGCCGAGTGCTGTCACGCTGCCAGCCCAGATCACGACAAACCAGAGCAAGCGCTGCCAGCGTTTCGGCGCCATCGTCAGTGGTAACCGCCGCCGCCCTGTTCGATCTTGCCGCGGAACACCCAGTACGAGTACGCGGTGTACGCGAGGATGACCGGGATCAGAAAGGCGGCGCCCGCGAACAGGAAGCCGAGACTCGACGGCGGCGCAGCCGCTTCCCACAGCGTGACCGATGTCGGCACCAGGTACGGGAAGAAGCTGATCACCAGTCCGACGAAGCACAGGACGAACAGCGCCAGCGATGCGAGGAAGGGACTCAGTTCCTGCCGCCGTCGCAGTCCATTGAACAGGACGTACGCGGCGAGAGCGACAAGAGCCGGAACCGTCGCCACGAGCAGAATCCGCGGCCACGAGAACCAGCGCTGCATGAACACGTCACTGAGGAAGGGGGTCCACAGGCTGACGAGTCCGATGGCGGCCAACGTCGCGCCGCCGGCAAAATTGGCGAATCGATACGCCCGCTGCTGGGTGGGACCCTGCGTTTTGTAGATGAGCCAGGTGGCACCGAGCAGCGCATAGCCAGCCACGAGCGACACGCCGGTAAGCACGCTGAAAGGCGTGAGCCAATCCCACCAGCCACCGGCATAAGCGCGGCCTGCCACTGGAATTCCCTGCACCAGCGCGCCGAGCGCAAGTCCCTGGGCGAACGCGGCGATCGTCGATCCGGCGGCGAATGCGCCATCCCACAGGAACTTGCCGCGCTGTGTCTTCCAGCGAAATTCGAAAGCCACGCCGCGGAAGACGAGCCCAAGCAGCAGTGCGATCACGGGCGCATACAGCGCGGGCATGATTATCGCGTAGGCCAGCGGAAAGGCTGCGAACAGGGCGCCGCCACCCAGCACGAGCCATGTCTCATTGCCATCCCACACCGGCGCGACCGAGTTCATCATCTCGTCGCGCTGCGTCTCCCCGGGCATGAAGGGAAACAGGATGCCGACGCCGAGGTCGAAGCCGTCGAGCACGACGTAAGCGAGCACTGCGAAGGCGAGGAGTCCTGCCCAGATCAGCGCGAGGTCCAGTTGCATCATGCGCGCGGCGCCTTGCGCATGACCGGTCCGGGCATCAGGCCGCTCGCATGCATCGGGTGGGAGGGTGCGAATTCCGGCTCAACAGGCTCCGGTGCCTTGCGCATCAGGCGCAGCATGTAGAACGCACCGGCACCGAAGACCGCGAAGTACACGATCGCAAATGCGGCGAGCGAAGCGCCCACTGCGGCGGCGTCGATCGACGATGCGCTCTGTGCGGTTCGCAGTAAGCCGTACACGGTGTAGGGCTGCCGACCGACCTCGGTCGTGATCCAGCCCGCGATCACGGCGACGAGGCCGATGGGGCTCAAGGCGACTGACGCGCGCAGCAGCCATGGCTGGTCGTAAAGGCGTCGTCGCGCCCGCAGCGCCAGGCTCCACACGCCGACCGCGAGCATCGCGAGCCCGGCCCCGACCATCACGCGAAAGCTCCAGAAGACGATGGCCGCGTTCGGGCGATCCTCGCGCGGCCATTCCTTCAGTCCGCGCACGGTGCCGTTCCAGTCGTGGGTGAGGATCAGGCTACCGAGCTTCGGCACCTCGACGGCGTACCGTGTCCGCTCCTGCTCCATGTCCGGCCACCCGAACAGGATGAGCGGCGCGCCCGCCTGCGTTTCGAAGTGACCTTCCATTGCCGCAACTTTGGCGGGCTGGTGCTCCAGCGTGTTGAGCCCGTGCAAGTCGCCGGCGACGATTTGCAGCGGCGCGACGATCGCGGCCATCCACATCGCCATCGAGAACATGATGCGCGAGGCTGGCAACGTCGCATCGCGCAGCAGATGCAGCGCGCCCGTGCCACCGACGATGAACGCCGTGCTGAGGTACGCGGCCAGGAGCATGTGCACGAGCCGGTAGGGAAATGACGGATTGAAGATGACTGCGACCCAGTCCACCGGCACGAACTGGCCGACCTCGTTGATCGCGAAGCCGGCCGGCGTCTGCATCCAGCTGTTGACCGACAGAATCCAGAACGCGGAAATGAACGTGCCGAGCGCTACCATCAGCGTCGCCAGGTAGTGCAGTCGCGGCCCCACGCGCGAAAGGCCGAACAGCATGACGCCGAGGAATCCCGCTTCCAGGAAGAAAGCGGTGAGTACTTCGTAACCCATCAACGGCCCGATGACCGGACCGGCCTTGTCGGAGAAGACGCTCCAGTTGGTGCCGAACTGGTAGCTCATGACGATGCCCGACACGACGCCCATGCCGAAGGCTACTGCGAAGATCTTCTTCCAGTAATTGAAGAGGTCGAGGAAGACCGTGCGGCCAGTGAGGAACCAGAGACCTTCGAGCACGGCGAGGTAACTGGCCAGCCCGATCGAGATCGCCGGGAAGACGATGTGGAAGGTGATCGTGAAGGCGAACTGCAGCCGCGCGAGTGTCAGTGCATCGATGTCCATTGCCCGTCCGCGTTACCGCCAGCGCCCTGCAAGACTAGTCGCTCGGACCAGGCCTGTCCCGTGCTTTCCGGTGCTCTGGCACCGCGATCATCAGGTTCGCAGGTCGACGAGCGCCCCGGGGCCGCCCGCCCTTGTGCGCGTCCCGGCATCGCGCGACCATCGATCGCCCCCGCCGGGCTGCAACGGGTCGAAACGCGATGAACCTCACGCTGGGAATGATTGGACTGGGCCGGATGGGCGGCAACATGAGCCGCCGCATCACGCGTGCGGGCCACGTGGTGATCGCCTGGGACCGGGCGGCCGAGGCTCGAGCGGCATTGGCGGGCGAGCCGCGCCTGGTTGCGGTCGTCACGCTGGAGGAACTCGTGGCGAACCTGCCATCGCCGAAAATCGTCTGGCTGATGTTGCCCGCTGGGGCGCCCACGGACGAGACGCTGCAACGGCTGGTGCCGCTGTTGTTGCCTGGCGATGTCGTCATCGACGGTGCCAACGCGATGTACAAGGACAGCCAGCGTCATGCGGCAACGCTTGCTGAGCGCGGATTGTCGTTCGTCGATGCCGGCGTGTCGGGAGGTGTCTGGGGTCTGGAGAACGGGTACGGCTTGATGGTGGGCGGCGACGTTGCGGCCGTGCGAACGATCGAACCCGTGTTGCGCGCCCTGGCTCCGGCGGAAGACCGTGGCTGGGTGCGTTGCGGGCCGGCCGGTGCTGGGCACTTCACCAAGATGGTCCACAACGGCATCGAGTACGGAATGATGCAGGCCTACGCCGAAGGGCTGGCGCTGATGCGCGCCAAGAGCGAGTTTGCGCTCGACCTGCCGCAGATCACGGAAGCCTGGCGACACGGCACGGTGATCCGGTCGTGGCTGCTGGACCTCACGGCCGAGCTCCTGGCGCATGACGCGACACTCGAGTCGACGGCGCCGTTCGTCGCGGACTCCGGGGAAGGCCGCTGGACGGCCATCGAGTCCATCGAACTCGGTGTGCCAACGCCCGTCATGACGCTCTCGTTGATGGAGCGCTTCGCGAGCCAGGGCAAAGGCGATTTCACCAACCGACTGCTGGCACGCATGCGCCAGGCTTTCGGCGGGCATGCGGTGAAGTCGAAGTAACGGTCGAGTTCGTCGGGTCGCCCGGCGCCGAGGCGCAGTCTGGTCAGCCGCAGGGTGTCGAAGCTGAAACCGACGGCGGGTCGTACCAGCCGCCAAAGCGTTCGACCATGCGCGCCGCGCCATCCGGTCCCCAGCTGCCCGACGCATATCTTTCTGCCTGGGGACCGCTGGCCAGCAGCCGATCCACGATGTCCCAGGCCACCTCGACGGAATCCTGGCGCGCGAACAACGTCGCGTCGCCACGCATTGCATCGCCCAACAGTCGCTCGTACGGCGTCATCTCGTCAGTCCGCGAATTGCAGGCATAGAGTTCGGTCTCAACGCCCACCATCGCTTCGCCGGCATCCTTGGTGCGGACACCGAGCGCAATCGCAATTCGGTCCGGTCCGAGCCTGAACCGCAGGTAATTCGCGCGTGGCGGCAGTGTTTCATCGAACAGTCGCTGTGGCGGACGTCGAAACGTCGCCATCACCTCGGTCGCTGTCACCGGCAGCCGCTTCCCGGTCCGGATGAAGAATGGCACGTCGGCCCAGCGCCACGAGTCGATCTCGAAGCGCAGCGCCGCGTACGTTTCGGCATCCGAGTTCGGACTTACCCCGTCCTCGCTCCGATACCCCTCGTACTGGCCGCGCACGATGTCGCGGCGGTCTGGATGCCGGATCGCGCGCAGCACCTTCATCTTTTCGTCGCGCATCGCTTCGGGGCCGGTGCCGACCGGTGGTTCCATCGCCAGGATCGCCAGCACCTGCAGCAGGTGGTTCTGCACGACGTCCCGCACCGCGCCAAGTTCCTCGTACAGCCGGCCACGGCCCTCGACGCCGAATTGCTCGGCCATGGTGATCTGGACGTGCTCGATGTGCGTGCGGTTCCAGAGCGGCTCGACGATGGAGTTGGCGAACCGGAAGTACAGCAGGTTCTGCACGGCTTCCTTGCCAAGGAAGTGATCGATGCGAAAGATGGAATTCTCATCGACGACCTGTTGCAGCGCCCGGTTGATCGTCTGCGCGCTCGACAGGTCGCGTCCCAGCGGCTTCTCGACGACGACACGGGCGTTCGCTGCGCAGCCCGAACTGCCGAGCTTGGCGGCGACCGCGGCGAACAGGCTTGGCGGAATGGCCAGGTAGTGGCACGGGCGCCTGGCGCCGTCCAGCGCTGCGCGTAACGCCACGAACGTGGTGTCGTCACGGTAGTCGCCATCGACGAGCTGCAGCCTGGCTTCGAGACGCTGCAGCGCTGCCGGGTCGGTGCCGTCGCCGTGCTGCGCCAGGCTTTCCCGCAGCCGGGCGATCAAAGCCTCCTGCGTGACTCCACCTCGCGCGACGCCAACGACGATCTCCGGCAATCGTCCGCGTCTTTCGAGATTTTCGAGCGCCGGAAGTATCTTCTTGAAGGCAAGGTCGCCCGTGATGCCGAAGACGACCAATGCATCGGAGTACTCGCCATTCATGTCGTCAGTTGCCGGGGTATCGACGTCATGAACGCGTTACGGCCGTTCCGGCAGCTGCAGGTGCTTGAGCACCCGATTGAGGTTCTTGCGGATTTCGGTGAGCTGGCCCAGCGCTGCAAGAGTCCGCATGAAGTCCTTCAACGGCTGCAGCGGATAGCCGCCGTAGTGTCCCGGTTCGGGCACGTCGCTGGTCACCGTCGAACGCCCTGCCAGCACGACGTCGTCCGCCAGCTTGAGGTGCGCCGACACCACGCTGTTGCCGCCGGTCATGAAACGTCGTCCGATCGTCGTCGAGCCCGCCATCATGAAGCCCGCGGTGTAGAACCCGTCTTCGCCCAGGTCGCAGTTGTGCGCGATGTGGCAGAGGTTGTCGATCTTGGTGCCCGAACGGACATGGGTCGACGACAGCGTCGCGCGATCGATCGCGCAGTTGCTGCCGATCTCGACCTCGTCGCCGATGCGCACGTTGCCCAGGTGCGACAGCTTCTGCGGCCGCCGGCTCGCGCCAACCGCATAGCCAAAACCGTCGCTGCCGACGCTGGTGTGCGGATGCACCTCGCAGTCGCGGCCAAGTTCACATCCAGCGCCCACGAAGACATGCGGATGCAGCACGGTGTTGGGACCGAGCCGCGCATCGTTCTCGACGACGACATGCGACCCGATGCAGCAGCCGTCACCGATGTTGGCGTTGGCGCCGATCACGCAGTACGGACCAAGGAGGACGTCCGCGCCGATCGTGGCTGACGCGTGGACGATGGCCGTGGGATGACGTTCGCCCCATTGGGCGAAGCGCTCGCGTTTTTGGTCGAAATGCTTGAGCAAAACCGCCATTCCCATCGACATGGCCTTGACCGAAAAGCAGCAGCCAAAGCCGGCTTCCACCGCGACCAGCTGATCGGCAATGTCGCGCTGCACGACGAGTATGGCGGCTCCGCGTTCGCGCGCGGTGGCGAGCTGCGCCTGGTCGCTGACGAAGACGAGGCTAGCAGGACCGACATCGCACGGCACGTGGCAGTGGGTGGCAGTTGCATCCAGGTCGCCGCGCAGGTACGTGAAGACGTCCCCATGGCTGCCCTGGACCGTGTGTGCATCGAGCATGGAGATCCCTTCTGGTAATGGACGGCCGGTGCGCTGTGGCCCGGCCGGGAGCGGCCTCAGGCGACCGCGTTCGCCAGCGTCACGCGGGCGGTCACCTTGCCGTCGAAGTCCAGCCACTGGTGATTGGCAAAATCGTACAACTTGCAGCGCTGCACGACGTCCATGTACGTGCGCGGGGTGATGCGGTAATCGCAAAGATCCGGAAACCTGTCGCGCAGCACCTGCTGGGCTGCCCGCAGCATGAACATCGGGATTCCCGGGTTCAGGTGATGCGCGTTGTGTTCCATGATGTTGTGCATCAGGCGGTCGATGCCCCACGGAAAGCGCACGCAGGCAGTGGAGGTGAGGTAGGCGCGGTTGCGCTGCCATTCATGGCGGTTCTGGAACCAGGCGATGCCCGGGTTCGTGTGATGCAGGTACACCACGAAGCCGATCACGCCGTTCCACAACAGGAACGGGACGACGACCGCCAGCACGACGAGCAGCGAGGCTGATTGCTCCGTTGCCGCTGCGGTGTACACGACGCCGCTGACCCAGGCGGCGGCGAACGCCGTCACGAGCAGGCTGTCGAACTTGTACTTGCGGCGGCTCGAGCCGATTTCCTTCTGGCTGGCGAAGTACAGCTTCTTCCACCACATCTCATACAGGTAGTACGCACCCCAACCGAGGCCCGACCGATACAACCGCTCGAGTGCCCGGCGGTAACCCGGCAGCGCGTCGAATTCGGCTTTGGAGTAAGGCGCCCAGACCTGGTCGCGGCCCTTGAGGTTATTGAAGCCGTGGTGAGCCGTGTTGTGACCCATCTCCCACAGGCTGAACGCGGTCATCGACGGCAGGAATGCGATTCGTCCGCAGACGGCATTGAGCCGTGCGCTCGAGAAGAAACTGCCATGGCAGGCGTCGTGGCCGACGAGAAAAAGCCGGACGATCGCAAACGACACGACCAGCGTGCCGAGCAGTTTCAGCAGCAGGCTATCGGCAAGCAGGACGATCGCGGTTCCCGCACTGAAAAATGCGATATCGAGCAGCAGCACCAATGCCGGCAGCAGGATCTGCGTCCTGGAAGTCTCGAAGGAACACAGCAGGGCTTTGCGGTTCCAGGTATTCGCTTGCGTGCTGGCTTGCATGTCGTGGGACGCCTCGTCGGTCCGTAGGAAGACAGCGCGGACGCGACAGCAAAAGGCAGCGCGCGGTCGCTCATTGTACTCCAGGTGGGTCGACATGACTTGACGCGGTGCAACGCACGGTCTGGACGGTTCAGGCCAGCGCAGCGAGCAGGTCGGCGTGCATGTCAGCGCCCGGGTTTCCTGTCCGTGTCGAGGCGATCGTGGCGCCGCAGCATTTCCTGCAGTCGCGCGTGATCGATCGCCACGAGGCGATTGCCGTCGATGCCAGTCATGGTTCGCGCCGCCACCAGCGCGTTGACGATGGCCTCCTCCGTGGCCAGCACCGTGGCTTCGAACAGGCCGTCGAGGCGGTCGTTCGGAACGAAGGCAGCCTGCTGCAGACTTTCCGTCGCGGTGGCTGCGGCCGAATTCGCCGTCGAGAACGCGAGGAAGATGTCGCCCGAGCCGTTGCCCGCCGTGCCACCGGTGCGCGCGATACCCATCGCGGCGCGCCGCGCGATGCGCTTGAGTTGCGACGGCAGCAGCGGCGCGTCGGTCGCGACGACGACGATGATCGAACCGAGTTCATTGACGGGGCCGCTCTCCTTGGTGAACGGCGAGTCTTCGGGCCAGTCGCGGCCGATTGGGATGCCGGCAACCTGCAACTGCGAACGACGGCCGAAGTTCGACTGCACCAGGACTCCGACCGTGTAATCGGCAATGCCGTGCACCCGGACGCGACGTGACGACGTTCCCGTGCCGCCCTTGAATTCAAACGTGTGCATGCCCGTGCCGCCGCCGATATTGCCTTCGGCAATGACGCCCCCGCGCGCACCGTCCAGTGCGGCAAAGACGTGTTCGCGCTGCACGTGGAAGCCGTTGAGGTCGTTGAGGTAGCCGTCCCAGGTCTCCGCTACCACGGGCAGGCCCCACAGTTGCTCCGTGCCACCGTTCTGCAGCATCCATGCGATCACCGAATCGCGCACGACACCCACGCTGTGCGTGTTCGTGATCAGGATCGGAGTGCCGACGATGCCGGACTCCTCGATCCAGATCGTGCCCGTCATCTCGCCGTTGCCATTGCCGACGGCGTAGCCGCCAAAGACTCCGCTCAGGTCCTTGCGGCCGCGTGGCAGCACCGCGGTCACGCCAGTGCGCACCGGGCCCTTGCCGACCACGAGCTTGCCGTCACCCGCAATCAGCGTCGTGTAACCGACCTCGACGCCCGCGACGTCGGTGATCGCATTGAGCGGCCCGGGCGAGCCCGGAAACGGAATGCCGAGATCGCGGGCTCGCGGTTCGGCGGCGGAGACTGTGCCCATGCTGAGGATCACTCCGGTTAAGGCGACGAGGACGAGCGCGCGTCAGGAATCGAGTTTCGTGCGTCGACATGTGCGTCACCGTTGGCAGCTGCGCCGGGGGATTGCCCAGGCGCAGGGGAATGCCTGATGGTGCCGTGCAGTGGGCCGGGCCCGTCGAAAATACGGTTTTGGCCCGGTTAGTCAAGGCGAGCCGTCAGGGCGCGGCCCCGGGGTATGCTTGGCATTCAAAGACCGGCAGGGGGAATTCGTGAATTCATCCAATCGTGCCCGTTCAAGGCAGACCGCGCCTGCGTCCCGTTGCTTCGCATTTCTGGCCGCCGCGCTCGTCGTCTTGACTCACTCCGTTGCTGTCCAGGCGGCTGACGCGCCGCCGGTATTCGCAAGCGCTGCGGACACTGATCCGGTCACGCTTGGCTGGATGGCGGGATACCCGCCGCCACTCGACAAGCAGATCCGGTACGACGACGGCAGCCACTACCGTTTTCCGCAATGGCGCTGGAGCTTCTCGCACTGGCGCGAGGTCATGCCATCGGCGGAAGTATTGCGGGGAACGGGTCCCGTGACTCCGCTGGTTCGCGCTGAACGCGACGACCTCGATGCGGTCACCTTCACGCCTCCCGGCGGATCCACGCCGCTCACCTGGGCGGATTCACTGGCGACCAACTACACCGATGGCATCGTCGTGCTCCATCGCGGGCGCATGGTCTACGAGCGGTATTTCGGCGCGCTCTCGGCCGAGCGGTCGCACATTGCTTTTTCGGTCACGAAGTCGGTCATCGGCACGCTGGCAGCGATGCTGGTGGCCGAAGGCAAGCTCGACGCGGCGGCGCCGGTGTCGCGCTACCTGCCCGAGCTGGCGGCCGGTGGTTTCGGCGATGCGACGGTGGGCCAGGTCCTCGACATGACGACGGCGCTGGATTTTTCCGAGAACTACGTCGGCGGTTCGGATTCGTTCCTGTCGTTTGCGCGCGCCGCAGGCATGTTTCCGCGCCCGGCGGGCTACACGGGCCCGTCGTCGATCCTGCAGTTCCTGCCGACAGTCGCGCGCAAGGGCAACCACGGCGAGGCGTTCACCTACCGTTCGCCGAACACGGAAGTCCTGGGCTGGCTGATTGCTCGGGTGACCGGCAAGCGACCCGAGCTCGTCCTGCAGGAGCGCATCTGGAGCCGGTTGGGCGCCGAATCCGATGCATTCATCGCGTTGGACCCGTCGGGCGCAGCAGTCGCGTCCGGAGGCTTCAATTGCCGGTTGCGCGACCTGGCACGGTTCGGCGAAATGATCCGCCTGCAGGGCAGGTACAACGGGCAGCAGATCGTGCCCGCGGCTGTCATCGCAGACATTCGCAAGGGCGGGAGTCCCGAAGCATTCGTGCCCGCGGGTTACAAGACCTTGCCGGGCTGGAGCTACAGGAAGCAGTGGTGGATCTCGCACGATGACCACGGCACCTTCATGGCTCGCGGCATTCACGGGCAGGCGATCTACATCGACCCGAAAGCGGAGATGGTCATCGCACGGTTCGCGTCCCACCCGCGTGCGGGCAACATGCACTTCGATCCAACGTCGCTCCCGGCGTTTCGGGCAATCGCCGAGCAGCTGCTGCGCAAGCCACGTTGAACGCGACGCTTCCTCGGTATAGTGCCGCGTTTTTCGGCCAGTCACTGGGAGCGCGCGATGACGATGCGGAAAGTCGGGAAGGTGTTGGCATGGATCGGCGGCCTGCTCGTTACCGGCCTGGCCGCGGCGTCGATGTGGTTCTGGTTCACACCCGTCGGGCTGAACAACTACGTCAACAAGATCACCCTGCAGTTGACTGCCGACTCGCCGGAGATCCTCACGCAGCTCGGTTTCATCGACAACACGCCATTCGACTTCCACAGCGGCAAGCTCGACGACCAGACCAAGGCGCACGAGGACGAAGTCCTGGCCCGGCTGCGGAAGACGCGCGCCGGTCTCGACAAGTACGGTCCTGACGGCCTCTCGGGCCAGGAACTCATCACCTGGAAGACCACGGCGTGGTTCCTCGACGACCTGATCCGGCAGGGCGAATTCGAGCACAACGGCTACCGCGTCAACCAGATTTCCGGCGTCATGGTCAGCACTCCGCAATTCCTCACCGATGCCCACGTCATCAAGAAGGAGCGCAGTGTCGAGCGGTACCTGTCGCGCCTCGCCGAATTCGGTCGCGTCCTGCGCGAGACGAAGGTGCGGGTCGAAGACGACCGTGCGGCCGGCGTGATCCCGCCGGACTTCGTGATCGACCAGGCCCTGGTCGGCATGCGCGCGTTTATCGCCGACGGTGCCGCCAGGAATCCGCTGGTCGCAACGCTCCCGGCGAAGCTCGAGAAGGTCGCGTCGCTCACGGCTGACGAGCGCCAGGCCTACATCAAGCGTGCCGAGGAACTCGTCGCCAGCGAAGTGATCCCGGGCTACCAGGCGATGATCGCGCTGTTCGAGGACATGCGTCCGCAGTCGAGCCACGACGCCGGCATCTGGCGCATTCCCGACGGCGACCGCATCTACGCGGCCGCCTTGCAGTCGAGCACGACCACCCAACTGTCGGCCGACGAGATCCACGCGCTCGGCGTGTCGGAGGTGGAGCGCATCGAGCTCGAGATGGTGGCGATCCTCGATGCCCAGGGAATCCAGGGCACGACGCTTGCCGAGCGCATCGAGCAGTTGAACACCGCTCCGGCACAGAACTTCCCGAATACCGACGCCGGCCGCGCTGAAATGATCGCGTACCTGCATGTGATCAACGACCGTGTCATGGCGGCAGCGCCGAGGTTCTTCCTGACTATCCCGCCGCAGCCGCTCGAGATCGTGCGCGTGCCGGAGTATTCCCAGGATTCGTCACCAGGCGGCTACTACAACCCCCCGGCGCTCGATGGTTCGCGGCCGGGCCGTTTCTACATCAACCAGAAAGACACGGCCGACAACCCGAAATGGACGTTGCCCACGCTGATGATTCACGAAGGCGCGCCGGGTCATCACTTCCAGCTCTCCGCGCAGCAGCTGATCAAGGGCGTGCCGATGTTGCGAAAGGTGCTGCCGTTCGGCGCCTATGCCGAAGGCTGGGCGCTGTATGCCGAACGCGTCGCGAAGGTCGACATGGGTTTCTACGACACGGACCCACTCGGGGACCTCGGCCGGCTGCAGGCGGAGATGTTCCGAGCGGTTCGTCTCGTCGTCGACACCGGCATGCACGCCAGGCACTGGTCGCGCGAACAGTCGATCGAGTACATGGTTGCGAAGACAGGCATGACCGAAGCCGAAGTCACGCGCGAGATCGAGCGCTACGTCGTGTGGCCGGGCCAGGCCACGTCGTACAAAGTCGGGCAGTTGGCGATCCTGCGAATGCGCGACGAAGCCCAGAAGGCCCTCGGACCACGTTTCGACCTGCGGGGATTCCATGAAGTGGTCCTGATGAACGGCTCGATGCCGCTCGCCGTGCTCGAGGATGTGGTGCGGGAGTGGATCAAGTGCAGCAGGCCAGGCCGGCCGCCTACGGGCGACCCTCAGATCCGGTTACGGTAATGGCCGCCTGCGGCGCGGCGGCGGGCTTACCGCGCGTATTTCACCGATTACCCGCGCGCTGCCGAAGTGCTAGCTTTTCCGTCATGAACACCATCGAATCAGCCGTCTCCACCGACGCCAGGGCGTCCGGCCCGCTGACCGACCAGAGCGTTGCCAAGCAGTTGCTGTTCGGCAACGTCCTGGAAGAAAACCTGTTCCCGTACCCCGCGATCAACGACCGCGATCGCGAGGTGCTCGGCATGATCGTCGAGTCCATCGACCGGTTTCTCGAAGGGAAGCAGGCCGATTTCGCGCGCTGGGATCGCGCCGCCCGGCAGCCCGACGAGTTCGTCCAGTCGCTGCGCGAGCTTGGCCTGTTCGGCCTGATCATCCCCGAGGAGTTCGGTGGTCTCGGCCTGTCGAACGCGGCCTATGCCCGCGTGCTGGCCCAGACCAGCAGTTACGACAGTTCGGTGTCGCTCACGATCGGTGCGCACAGTTCGATCGGCATGAAAGGCCTGCTGCTGTTCGGCACCGGCGAACAGAAGTCGCGCTACCTGCCGAAGCTCGCCACGGGCGAAATGATCGCTGCTTTCTGCCTGACCGAGTCCGGCGCCGGCTCCGACGCCGCTGCCATTCGTACTGCGGCGAAGCGCAATGCGGACGGCAGCTTCACCCTGAACGGCGAGAAGCTCTGGATCACCAACGGTGGCATCGCGGATTTCTACACGGTGTTTGCCCGCACCGACGGCCCTGAAGGCAAGGTCACGGCATTCATCGTCGAAGCCGCCTGGCCCGGCGTCAGTCACGGCGCGCACGAAGACAAGATGGGTATTCGAGCCTCCTGCACGACCACGGTTGCCTTCAACGACGTGCGCGTGCCGGCCGAGAACGTGCTCGGCGAGGTCGGCAAGGGATTCAAGGTCGCGATGGGGATCCTGAACAACGGTCGCACGGGCCTGGGCGGCGGTGCCGTAGGCGGCATGAAGGCGCTCATCCGCCGATCCGTGGCGCAGGCGCACGGGCGCAAGCAGTTCGATCGGGCCATCGCGGAGTACGGGCTCGTGCGCGAGAAGATCGCGCAGATGACGGTCGAGTGTTTCGCCGCCGAGAGTGCGGTCTGGATGGTGGCGCACTACATTGACAGCGGCTGCGAAGACTACTCGGTCGAGGCAGCGATCACCAAGGTGTTCGCCAGCGAGGCGATGCAGCGCACGGCCTACGAGAGCCTGCAGATCGCGGGCGGCAGCGGCTACATGCGCGAATTGCCCTACGAGCAGTACGTGCGCGATGCCCGCATCCTGCCGATCTTCGAAGGCACCAACGAAATTCTCCGGCTCTACATCGCGCTGTCTTCGCTGAAGGACGTTGGCGCGTCGTTGAAGGAACTGCAGTCGGCGGTCAGTTCGATCTTCAACGACCCGATCAAGGGCTTCGGCGTGCTCTCGGGTTATGCCGAGCGGCGCTTCGCCCGCGCGACGGGCCTGGGGGCCGCAGTCAAGGTCAGCACGCCGGTCGCGCCGGCATTGCGGCCGCTGGTGGATATCTACGAGAGCTACGCCCGCGCCACCGCGCGCGTTGCCGAAAGCGTGCTGCGGAAATACGGCAGGGGCATTTCCGAGCAGCAGCACTCGCAACGGCGCATCGCGGACCTGATGATCGACCTGTTCGTCGGGCTCTGCGTGGTCTCACGAGCGGACTCGATCATCAAGAGCGACCCAGCTTCGGCGACCCAGGTGACCGACATCGCCAAGGTATTTACTCACCAGGCGCGTCGGCGCATGGTCCGTAACGTGCGTGGGCTGAGCCACAACGAGGACGAGTCGATCGAGGCGCTGGCAGGTGCGATCCTGGAACAGGGTCGTTATCCGTGGGACGTGCTCTAGGGCAGAGCTTCCCTAGGCAGCCAGGTCTTCGACCTGCGTGAGCAGGTAGAGGACGATTGCGGCGAGCATCACTGTGGCGGCGAATTCCATGGCGGGTCTCCTCGGCGCGCCGACGTGGCGCTGTGTGACTGATGACCATGAGATGCCGCAGTCACTCGCAGGGTTGCACGCGGGTCACGGATCGCGACGAAACGTGCGCCGCGTACGATGAGTCGAACGAAGGCGGGTAGGGCGCGCCGATCTAGCGCGACAGGTCGAGCATCAACTTGCCGATGTGGACGCTCGATTCCATGACACGATGGGCCTCGGCCGCCTGTTCGAGCGGAAAGACCTGGTGAATGACGGGGCCGGCACGGCCGGCGTCCAGCGCGGGCCAGACGCGCTCGCGCAGATCCCTGGCAATCGCTGCTTTCTGGGCCGTGGTCCGTGGGCGCATCGTCGACCCGGTGATGGTCAGGCGACGCCGCATGATGTCGAACAGGTCCAGGCTTTCGACGCGCGTACCCGCCTGGGTTGCAACTTCGACCAGTCGGCCGTCCATCGCCAGGCACTTGAGGTTGCGCTCGAAATAGGGTGCCCCGACGATGTCGATGACCACGTCGACACCGCGACCGCCGGTCAGTTCTGCAATGCGCTCGGCGAAGTCGGCCGTCCGGTAATTGATGGCAGCGTCTGCGCCCAGTCGCACGCACGCAGCGCACTTCTCGTCGTTGCCGGCGGTGGCGTAGGCGCGCGCCCCGAACTCGCGCGCGAGTTGAATGGCCGTGACGCCGATACCGCTGCTGCCACCGTGCACCAGCACGGTCTCGTCGCGTGCGAGACGCCCATGGATGAACAGGTTGGCCCAGACGGTGAAGTACGTTTCGGGCAGGGCCGCGGCCCGGATCGCGTCGTAGCCCATTGGCCAGGGCAGGCACTGCGTTGCTGGCGCAGCGCAGTACTCAGCGTATCCGCCTCCATTCGCGAGCGCGCACACACGATCGCCGATCGCGAAGCCCTGCGCTTCACCCCCAAGCGCGACCACTTCACCTGCCACCTCGAGACCAATAATCGGACTCGCCCCGGGAGGTGCCGGGTACAGCCCTTTGCGCTGCGCAACGTCGGGGCGGTTCACGCCTGCGGCCTGCACCCGGATCAGGACTTCGTCCGGTCTCGGTTGCGGCACGACCGTCGAGCCGATCGTCAGGACTTCGGGTCCGCCGGCGGCAGTCGCGGCAACGTAGCGCATGGTCTCAGGAATCATGGGGAGTCCGTCAGGGTCAGGTGTTCGAAGGTCAGGTCGAGGCAATTCCGGGCACGGCGTGTCGTCAACGCAGCCAGTTTTCGAGTTGTGAGTACACCTCGGGGCGACCGAGCAGTTCGAGGTGTCCCATCTCGTAGCCGATCCACTGTCGCTCCTTCGGAAGCGCCAGGGTCGCGCGCTGTCGCTCTGTTTGCCGCCCAGGGCACTGTCGAGCGGAACCAGACCGTCGCCTACCAGTCTTTCTGCAAGCAGGCCGCGACGCTTGCCGAGAGTAGCGGCCAGCGCATAGCACTCGACGTCGGCCGGCAATGGGACGAACTCATGCTCGATATCCGTGATGCTGCCGTAGCGCAGGTTCGTGATGCCTGCGCTGCGGGCCTTGCCCAGGCTCGTGAACGGGGCCACGTACGGACTCAATTCCATGACGTAATCGAGACGGTTGCCGCCGCGTTCGAGCGGTGCCCCGTGGTGGGGCGTGCCCAGCGAAAACAGCTTGCGCAGCAGGCCCCGCCACGAATGCCCGGCGGCGGTGCCGTGTTGAATGGCGCTTCTCGCCACGAGGCCGCCCATGCTGTGGCCCACGATCACCAGCTGCGTCACAGGGACAGGCCAGCGCCCGAGCAACGCCTCCAGCATCACCGCGAGGCTCCTGCCGTTGGTGTCGATCGAGCGGCCGCTGTTGTAACGAAGCTGGACCATCGTGTGGCCGGTTGTCTCCGCCACGTTTGCGATGCGGTGATGGCCGTCGCGCACCCAGTGCTGTTCGTTGAGGCACAGGCCATGAATTGCCAGCAGCACTTTGTCGGACGCGTCCTGCACGACGTCGCCGGGACGTTCGGGATCCACGAAGTCGCTGCCGTGCAGGAAACTCATCTCGATTGCCAGTGGATTGGCCGTCCGCTCGAGGTGATCGCCGTAGACGCCGTTGATGGCCGATACCCATGCGTTCCTGCTCGTCGTCGATTCGCGCCTGCGGGCAGGAAGCGCCGCCATCGGGAATCAGCCCGGCATCGAGGCCCTTGCCAATGACGCGTGTCGTGCCGCGGATGCTGCGGTAAATGAGGCCGGTCAGGCCGCGCGTCGAGTCCGCCCGCGACGCACCGAGCGGCGGGTGCACGAGCTGGATGGTGTGGTGCATCTTCTCCACGAGCGTGGTGATGCCGAGCGTGGCGTCGAACGCCAGGCGCGCGGCGCCCCGCAGGTCCGAGACAGTCGTCCGGTTGATCGTGCTCATGGTGTGTCCTGGCTCAGTTGGTGAGGGCGCGCATGACCGCGACGGGATCGTTGCGGATTGCGCGCAGCAATGCACGTGCGGGACCCGTGGGATCGCGCCGTCCCTGTTCCCAGTTCCGCAGCGTCGATACTTCGATCGAAAGAAGCTCTGCAAACTTCGACTGGCTCAGGCCGGTCGCGGCGCGGATGGCACGCACGTCGATCGTGTGCCCGTTGCGGGGGCGGGACGCCGCCGACCACTCGCGCCAGGCGTGTCAACCGGCGCACGCGCTGCTGGCGCAGTTCGCGCGCGGACTCCAGCAGCTTGATGAAGACGTCGTGGCTCATCGCCGCAGCAAGGTACGTCAGTGACGCAGGTACGTCAATGGCGTACTGTGCGCAGGCGTGGTACCCGCGTCACGCAGGGTCGCTGGCTGCTCGGCGCTCAGGCGGCCGAACTGCCCCGTTCGTACCAACCCTTGCTGGAATTCACGATCTTCACCACCAGCAGCATCACCGGCACTTCGATCAGCACGCCGACCACCGTTGCCAGCGCGGCACCCGACTCGAAGCCGAACAGGCTGATGGCGGCCGCCACGGCGAGTTCGAAGAAGTTCGATGCACCGATCAGTGCCGAAGGGCAGGCGATGGAGTGCTTCTCACCGAGCGCCCGGTTCAGCACGTAGGCAAGCGACGAGTTGAAGAACACCTGGATCAGGATCGGCACCGCGAGCAGGGCGATCACCAGGGGCTGCTGCAGGATTGCCTTGCCCTGGAACGCAAACAGCAGGACCAGTGTAACGCAGCAGGGCCACCACGGACCACGGCCCGATCTTTGCCATGGCAGCATCGAAGGTCGCCGGCCCCCGCCGCAGCAGCCAGCGCCGCCAGGCTTGCGCCAGGACCACCGGAATCACGATGTAGAGCACCACCGAGGTGATCAGCGTGCCCCACGGCACCGTGATCGCCGCGATGCCCAGCAGCAGGCCCACGATTGGAGCAAAGGCGATCACCATGATCGAATCGTTGAGTGCGACCTGAGTCAGCGTGAACATGGGATCGCCGTTCGTGAGCCGGCTCCAGACGAAAACCATTGCCGTGCAGGGGGCCGCGGCCAGCAGGATGAGTCCGGCGATGTAACTGTCGATCTGGTCTGCCGGCAACCAGGGTGCAAACAGGTGCCGCACGAAAATCCACGCCAGCAACGCCATCGAGAATGGCTTCACCAGCCAGTTGACGAAGAGCGTCACGCCGATGCCACGCGTGCGTGCCGGCGGACTTCGCCGAGTGCGCTGAAGTCGACCTTCACCAGCATCGGGATGATCATCACCCAGATCAGCACGCCGACCGGGATGTTGACCCTTGCCAGCTCCAGGCGTCCGATCGACTGGAACACTTCCGGGAAGTAGTGGCCCGCGCCGGTGCCAACGACGATGCAGGCGAAGACCCAGAGCGTCAGGTAGCGCTCGAAGGCATTCATCGGCGCGTTCGTCGTACGGCTGGCCTGCGACTGGGAGGCCGCTTGCTGCAGACATCTTCTATACCTCAGCGGACCTGTTCGCCGATTCGATCCAGTTCCAGTTTCAGGCGCGCACGATCCTGCTGCAGGTCGTGCAGCGGCAGCGCGACGAAGGCTTCGACGCGCCGACGCAGTGTCCGGTAGGCCGCCATGAACGCTGCGTCGATCTGCACGTCGGTACCCGTTGCGTGAGCCGGGTCGTCGACGCCCCAGTGTGTGCGCAACACCGGACCCAGGTACGCCGGGCAGGTTTCACCTGCTGCATTCGAACAAACGGTGATGACGATGTCAGGGGTCACGGGAAGCGCATCCCAGGACTTGCTGTGACAGCCGTCGATGGCGATGCCTTCGCGTTCGAGCAAGGCGAGCGAGCGTGGGTGCACCTTGCCCGTGGGCTTGCTGCCGGCGCTCATCGCTTGCCAGCCCTTTGGAGCGAGGTGATTGAAAGTCGCCTCCCCCAGGATCGACCTGCAGGAGTTGCCGGTGCACAGGAAAAGTACGTTCATCCGGGTCTAGGCCGCGCAGCAGCGGACGCCGGGAGCGGAGGCATGGACGGGCAGGCGTTTCATGCGGATTTCTTCTTGCGACGGACGGCGACAGGGGATGCACATTCCGGTGCACAGATGGCTGCGAGGCTGCAGCAGTTGTCGGTCAGGTAACCGACCAGCGTGCGCATGCGTTCGAAGTTGGGGCTGTAATAGATGAACCGGCCGTCCTTGCGTGCCGCCACGAGGCCCGCCGCCGCCAGTTCCTTGAGATGGAAGGAAAGGGTGGGGCCCGGGATTGCGAGTTGCTCGCTGATCTCACCAGCCGGGTAGCCGTCCGGTCCGCGCAGCACCAGCAGGCGAAAGACCGCGAGCCTGGATTCCTGGGCAAGAGCCGCGAGTGCCTTGACGGTATCGTTTTCGTTCATATTTCCAAATATATCGAAACATTACCGATCAAAACAAGTCCGGTTGGGCCGCAGTTGCATGGGCCGGCAAACTCCCTGCTCGGTGAAGACGGGGGGAACCGTCGCAGTCGGTGCTACTCGGCGAGCATGTCGCCCGAGCCGCCGAACTCCTTCGGGAAGTCCTTGAATTTCGGCAAGCCGTCTTTCACGGCCATGACCTTCTCGCCGTAGTGCACGTGCAGCGTAGGCTTGTAGCTGAGCCCGGTCACCGAGCCCGCCGGCACGTCGACCATGCCCATCCCGGGGTGACCGACCAGGACTGCCGCGCCGCAGCTCCTGCAGAACTGGCGGTGACTGTTCTCCGTCTTCTTGTAGAGGCCGAGGTTGTCGGCGCCCTTCGTGACTTTTACGCTCGTCGCGGGCCAGAGCGCAGCCGCGTGGATGGGCGCGCTCAACCAGCCGCGGCACGAACTGCAGTGACAGAAGGCCTGCACGGCCGGATCACCCGTGATCTCGAGCTGGACTGCGCCACACATGCAACCCGCTTTGTAAGTCGACATTGGTATTCCCTGCCCAGTGCATGCGACCGGGGGTCGCGACGGGGCCAGGATAGTCCGCCTCGGCAAGGCTCGGTGCACGTGGCGCTGCAACAAGAGGCCACCAGAGCTGCCCGTTTCTGCCGCGTAGATTCCGCGGACTACGGATTCAGGGAACCTCGACCAGCAGGCTGCAGCAAGTCACGCCCGATTCGGCCTTGGCCAGTTCCACCTGCGGCACGGTCACGACCGTCAGTCCGCGGCCTCCAGTCGTGCGCGCGTGCGGACATGCTGCAGCGGGTGGATCACCGCACCCCCCAGTGCGAGGGCGTTCGCGGCATGCGGTTCCGCGGGATCGACTGTCAGCGCCCGATATCCTGCAAAGGCGTCCGCTTCGACCCAGGCCGGATTCAGCAGCACCAGGTCGTCGGCGACGCGTGTCACCGCTGACTTCAGGTGCAGGCAACCCGTGAAGGTCAACGGGATCACTTCATAGCCATACGGTGCGAGCTGATCGGCCAGTTGCTGTATCGCACCGCCGGTCGTGCGCGTCGACAGGCCGATGTAGATCCTGCGCCCGGCGACCAGCACGTCACCGCCGTCAAGGTTGCGGGCGCGCAAACGCGGATGAGGGGTCGATGCGCGGCGAGAGCCGCCTCGACCGACGCCGTTTCAGGCTGCCTTGAAGGTGCGCCCGGCCGGGAAATGACGGCCACTTCGTCGAGCACCACGGCCGCGTCTTCGACGAAGACACCGTCGGGCAGCTGCGGTGCCGGGGGCAACCGCCGCACTCCTGCGCCGAGTTGTTCCAGCACCGACTCGTACACCTCGTGCTCGGCCTGTGCGCCGGCGACGTCCAGTGGCTCGCGCTCGAGGTGGGTGAGTTCGCAGCTCGCAAGCGCCGGGCTCACCTCGCGCGTGTAGGCAATCAGCATCGTCATGTTCCAGCCGCAGGTCAACCCGTCGTCGCCCACACTACCAGGAAATGAAGAGCCGCTGGCCGGTCAGCGTGCCCAGAGGGACCCTCAATGGCCGGGGGCTCGCCAGAGATCGAACCGCTCCGTGACGCCGTCGCGCGTTCGCACCACGCGCACGCCGGGGGTGTCCCGCAGGAACTGCAGCTGGTCCCGGGTGACCGGTGCGGTCAGCGGCAGCGCATCGCGCGACGGGACGGGAATCGGCGGTTCATTGATCCCGATCGAACGGAACCCCTCGGGCATCGCCTGCAGCGGCAGCGTGCGGTCGTCGGCGACGATCGCGTAGCGACTGTCGCTTTCCTTGACGGCACGCTTGTCCAGCGTCGACCAGGCGTAACCCACGAGGTGCGTGGCATGCCGGCCGGCCGTGTTGACGTCCACGGCCGTCAGCGTGACGTAGTCGCGCGCGTTCACGCCCAGTTCGGGGCGGTCGTAGGCGAAGACCATGGACTCGCCAGCCACCGTGATCGTGGCGGCGGTGCGTTCGTCGAGGTATTCACGTGGACCGTGCGGTTGCTCACTCGCGCAACCTGCGAGGTGGCCCGCGGCGAGCAAAGCCCCCGATGCCAGCGCGATCGCGACGGACCAGCCGAACCTCGTCCCGCTGGCGGGCGAACGGTCGCTAGAAATCATAACGATAGCCAAGGCTGAAATAGTAGCGGTTCGTGTCCTCCGACAGCGTACCCATGTCGCGGGATCCGAACTCGGCCCCGCCCTCCACCTCGAACGTCAGGTGCTTGCCGCGCATCTCCGCCCGCAGCGCCGGTGAATACGTCAACGACGTCGAGCGGTCGATCTCGAGCTTGCGTTGGTCCAGCCGCAGCCGGGGTCCCACCCGCCAGCGCTCGCCGATCGGCAGCTGCGTGCCGACGCCCAGTGACAGCATCTGCGCATTCTCGCCGGTCTGGTACTGCAGGCCCAGCGAAGTGACATCGCCGCGGCCGAACAACCCGTAACCCAGGGCCTGCGTCGAAACCGCGGTATCCGTACCCGACGAGGGTGTCGCGGGCACTCCGCCCGATTCGCGCGTCGAGCCGAGCGTCATCGTCGATGCATCGAGCGACCACTGCCAGCGTTCGCCGAAGGGCCGCGAGACGCCTGCCGAGTACATCTGCGATTCGGCCGTGCGGTCGAGGGCCAGTTGCTCGATCTGCTGGGGTGAGTACAGGCCGAACAACTCGTCAAACCGGCGCACCGGCTGGCCAATCATGGCATTGCGCGTCGCCAGGCCCGGGCTCTTGCGGTGATCGACGTTCAGGTTGAGCGTCCAGCGCGCAGGCAGCGCGAAGGTGCCCAGCAACATCATCGTATTGAGCGTGCTGTAGTGGATATCGAAGTCGGCGATCCCGACCACGGTGATGCCCGGCCGGAAATACCGCACCTCGGTGCCGACCGCCTGCCGGTCCGTGACGCCGGAATACTGCTGGTCGACGGCATAGAACGAAAAGTCCCAGGCATTCGCGAGCGTGCCGACGTCGGCCGAGACACCAACGAACTTGCGCTCGCTGTCGGGTCCTTCGAGTGTCGAGTCCACGGGGAAACCAAAGAAGCCATTGACGCGCAGCTTGGGCCACAGCTGGTATCCCGCCTGCATCCCATCGAATGTCCCCATCAGGGCGCCCGAGCCTCCCGCCTGCCGGCCGAGCCGGGCATACCAGCCGGCGATGCGGTCGGTCATCTCCGCGAAGAACAACGACACGCGCGACTGGCTTCCCGGCCCGTCGGAGAGCATGTCGTAGCCGTAGCCCGCGCTCGCGCGGGTCGTGAAGTCGAAGCGCTCACCGTGGCGGCGCGCGACGAGACTGACGTCCGTGAGCAAGGCGTTCTGCGTCGTCAAGTCGCTGCTGGCGAGTCCGTTTTCGATGTGGCTCTGGTCCTGGCGATAGATCTGCGAAAAGCCGCCATAGACCCGCCACGGGGACTCGTCCCCGTCGCCGCCTTGCGCTCCGTCGCGGCCAGGGCGAGCGGCCCACGCCAGCGCCTGCAGTCGCTTGCGAACGCGCGTGGCGCCGCCGCCGGTCGGATAGCGCTGCAGGTAGTCCTCGTACTCGGCCTTGGCATGAGCGACCTGGCCGCTGCGTTCGCGTGCGAGCGCGAGCATCTCCTGGGCATCGGCCCGCTGCGGAAACTCGGGTTGCTGGGTGAGCTGCGTCAGCAGCGGGATCGCCGTGGCATAGTCCTTGTGGCGGAAGGCGTCCTTGGCCTGCGCCAGGGTCCGTTTGAGTTCATCCGGCGTCATCGAGGCGTTGACCTGCGGCGCCGTCGGCCGCACGGTCGCCACGCCGGACGGCGTGCCGATCTCGTTCAGCGTGTCGTCATCCGAGATCGCCACCCACGCCTTCGGGAACTCGCCGCGCGAGTTGGCGAGCGCCTGCTTGGCGGCCGCTTCGTTGACGAAAGGCCCTGCACGCAGGCGATACCACCGTTGTTCGTCGACCACGGTCTCGGAGACATAAGTGCGTGCGCCTACGGTCTTTGCAGCCGCTGCCAGTGCCTCGGGCGGGAAGGGGGTGGTCGACGAGGCCAGGTTCACCGCGTAGGGTCGAAACGCCCTGGGGCAGTTCCTTCACGGTCACCTGCGGCGATCTGCGCGCGCAGCAACCTGACCCGCAGCAGCCGCCCGTCCATCGATGGCGTCAGTACGAACGTCTCGGCCCGCGACCAGCCGATCAGGACCTGGACATCCGAGCCGAACGGCCGCACCAGGTCGATCGAGCGCACGTAACCGGCGGCGCCGGCCAGCAGCGGCGGCGGTTCCGAGGCGGTTGCGCGGCCACAGTCCGGGCCCGCCGAGAATCGGACCTGCACGGCTTCGCCGTCGGTCGCCGGTGTGTGCGACAGGTAACGCAGCGTACAGCTGAAAAGCAGCGACACGGACACATAGCCGCGTTGCTCGCTCGCCACGACGTCCTCGATGATGCGACCTTGCGCCCAGAGCGGCGCGGCCGCCAGGTTGCACAGGACGGCGCTTGCGGCGAGCAGAAGTCGAAGCCCCGGACGCATCAGTCGAACCCGTGTGTCCGTCACGCGATGCTGCGGACCGGCCCGGCTCTTCGAGATCTTTGTCAGCGTGGGTCCGTAT
>JADJOO010000017.1 GCA_016713725.1 Pseudomonadota bacterium
AACATCATGCTGGTGTCCGTGACCGAGCGCACGCGCGAGATCGCATCCGCTAGCGATCGGCGCAGTCGGACGGGAGGTGCTGCTGCAGTTCCTGGTGGAAGCCATCGTGCTGGCCTGCCTCGGCGGAGTCGTCGGTCTGCTGCTGGTTCCCTGGTCGCCAGCTGGGCGCTGGCGCCGATGTTGCAGGTGCCGTTCCTGTTCGACGTCCGCATCAACGCGTCGTCGCTTTCGTTTTTTCGGCGCTGATCGGCGTGATCTTCGGCTACTTCCCGGCGCGCCGAAGCCGCGCAGATCAATCCGATCGACGCGCTGCGGCACGAATGACCCTCGCGCCGGGCGCCTGCCGGTGACGCGCGCGTGACGCGGAAACGACGTCACCACGCGCTCACCTGGGATTGAGCCGCTAGCGATCGAGGAAGTCGCGCGCGTACCGCACGATTCCTCCGCGTCCCGCGTCGAGCACTTGCCGGTGGGGTGGGAAAGGTCGACGCGACGAGCATCGCGCAGCAGCGATTCGGCACGACCCGTGGACTCCCAGAATTCCGTCCCGTGCGCTGCAGGATCATCACGGGCAGCTTGAGCAGCGGCAGGCGTTCGCCGACCTGGTAACCGCTGTCCGACGACGGCACACCGATCAGGATCAGTCGGCGCACCTGCTCGGGCCTCGCCAGCGCGAGTTCGATGGCTGCCAGCGCGCCTGCCTGATACCCGACCACGTCCACCTGCTTGAGCCGCAGCGAATCGATCAGTCGACGAACGCGGCAGCGTGGTCAGCCACGACCGGGCGCGTGCTCGGGTGCGTCGGACTCCACCTGAACCCGGCAGGTCCGGGGCGTGGACGCTGCGGTCACGGCCAGGTCGCGCAAGACCGGGCGGACCCGGCCCGACTGGGTCGGCGGCGCAACACACTGCAGCGGCGTCAGCTCGTCCGAAACCGCCGCTAGAGGGAAATGACATTGTGCAGGTGCAATTGCACGAAACGGCAGTCGACGTACATCTTGCGCAGGTGGATGGTCACTGTAGGGGAACTCCTGCTCGAAAGTGCGGCGCTGCGGGCGATCGTGCGGGCGGAAATGCGGGTCACTGGCTGATCCTCGGTGGGCAATCGGCGTTCATGCGGCGCATTCTCCGCGCGCCCGGCCAGCCTCACGTTGATTCAGCTCCCCCCCAGTCGCGATCGGCATGACTTAATGCCGCACCGGGCACGCAGAGCGCGTCCACTGCAGCGGCGGCAAAATTATGTCGCGTCACGCTCACGCCGTCGAGGTACCACTCGTAGTCCGGTCGCTCCGAGCGAACCGAATTTTCGGCCTCCTGCTGGCTTGACCGCGAGGAGGACATCGAGGAATCCAGAGCCGAGAGTGTCGCGAAGGAACGCCGAGGACGCGGCCGTTTCGAGCGCAGCGTGCCATTGCGTGGGCAGCGTCCCCTGCTGCGCCTGCGCATAGCCGTTGCCCTCCAGCGGCGGCCCGGGATCCATCCGGTTCTGGATGCCGTGCAGCACCCGCCGAGGCACCAGCGCGGCGGCGACGAGGTAGAGGTTGGCGTCTGCCCCCGGCCACGCGGTGCTCGGCATGACCGACCGCCGGTGGTCCGGCTGGCACACGCAGGCTGACGGAGCGGTTATTGATGCCCCACGTAACGGCTACCGGCGCATAGCTCAGGGACCGGAAACGGCGATACGAATTTGCGTTGGGCGCATAGATCGCCATGCCGTCGGCAAGCGTCGAGCGCAAACCGCCGATCGCGTGGCGCAGCAGCAGACTGCCGGCGGGATCATCCGCGGCACATGCGTTGCCGCCATCACGGTCGGCGAGGCTGGCGTGCAGGTGCATCCGGAACCGGGCCCGTTCCGCAAACGGCAGCCGCCGAAACACGCCAGGCGTCCATGGCGCGCAGCGACGCCGCGGACGGCCCGCTTGAACAGGATGGCCTCGTCGACGCGCGCAGCAGCGCATCCGTTCGGTGTTCGAGCGTGATCTCGAACTGCCCGGCGCGTATTCGGACATCAGTGTGCGTACGGGCAGCCCCAGTGCTTTCGCGGACGCATAAAGATCGTCCGAACAGCGGCGACATGTCGTCGAGGCGGCCGAGGCCGTAAGCGTCGATGCGACCGCGGCGCTCGCCGCTCAGCATGCCGGCCGAAGGCACCAACCGGCCGGCTGAGTCACGTTCGAGCAGGTAGAACTCGAGTTCGACGGCGACCACCGGCGTCAGTCCGGCATCTTCGCAGCGCGCGACCACACCGGCGAGCGCGTGGCGCGGGATCGGCCTTCGCAGGCTGGCCGTCGAGGTTCATACATGGTGCCGAGGACTTGCGCGGAAGGTCGCTTGAGCCAGGGCGCGCGAGTCAGTGATCCCGCGACGGGCCGGCAGCACGGTCGGCGTCGCCGACGTCCCAGACCAGCCCGGTGCCCTCGACGTCCTCGCCGGTAATGTCGAGGCCAAGGATGGAGCCGGCGACATTACGGCCGTGCCATACAGCGCCGCGAGCTCCTCGCGCGCCACGTTCTTGCCGCGGCCGACACCGCACGCATCGGTGATGACCAGTTGCACCGTCTCGATGTCGCGATTCGCGTCGAGAAACGCCTGGGCTTCCGCAAGCGTACCGACGCCGCGTGGCGCTGTGTTCTTTGCATGCATGGTGGATCGGGCCCTTCGGCTGCGGCCTTGCATGCATAGTGACGGATGCACTCGCGCAGTGGCAAGCTCACCGCCCTCCGCCGCATGCCCCGGGAGGGCCGGATGGCCGCCGCGTATTCGATTGCCTGGGACGTGCCATTTGCGCGACAGGAACGTTCCATCTGGACGCGTGCGCCCCGTGCCGGCCACGGTGCACGATGCAACTGCGCTGCCTTCCCTGCTGGCCGAGCCGGCATTGCGGAATCTGCCGCTGATGGTGCTCGGCGCAGGCAGCAACGTGCTCTTCGCCACCGACCGCTTCGAAGGCTGCCTGATTCAACTGCAGTGCGCTTCGGCCCGCATCGTGAGCGACGACGGCGAGCACGCGCTCGTGCGCGTCGATGCAGGGTTCGACTGGGACGCGCTCGTCGACTGGACGCTCGATCACGGCCTGCAGGGCCTCGAGAACCTCGCGTTGATACCCGGTCAGGCGGGCGCTGCGCCCATCCAGAACATCGGCGCCTATGGCGTCGAAGTTGGCAAGTTCATCGCGGCCGTGCACGTCTGCGACTCCCATACGGCTGCCGTCGACCGGCTGACGGCCGCACGCTGCGGGTTCGGCTATCGCGACAGCGTGTTCAAGCGCGAGCCCGACCGCCGGATCGTCACCGCCATCGAGCTGCGACTGCCAAGGTCCGGCGCGACGAACCTCGCGTATGCCGGGCTCAGCGAGGAACTCGCTGCGATGGGTGGGCTGACCCCGACGCCGCGCAACGTAGCCGCCGCGGTCCGACGGATTCGACGGCGCAAGTTGCCGGACCCCGCCGTCGCAGGCAACGCCGGCAGTTTTTTCAAGAACCCGGTCCTTGCGCGCGCGCGCGCGGTCGAGTTGCAGTCGCGCTTCAAGGGCATGCCAGTCTTCCCGGCGTCGAACGATGCCGAGCACAAGCTGTCGGCGGCATGGCTGATCGAGCAGGCGGGATGGCGTGGCTTCAGCGACGGAGATGCCGCCGTGTCGGCGCAGCATGCGTTGGTGCTGGTCAATCTCGGCCGGGCCACCGGTCCGCAGTTGCTGACGCTGGCGCGTCGGGTGGCCGCTTCGGTGCAGGAGAAGTTCGGCGTCGCGCTGGAGCCCGAACCGCGCATCGTCGGCGCAACGTTCTAAGCCAGTGTCACGTCGTCGCGCTCACGGTTGTGCGGCGACGCCGAGCGCCAGGCGCAGGCCCTGAATCTCGGCGGCGGCGGCGTCCATCACCTGGTGGAGCGTGCGCAGGTTCATGGCAAGCCGACCGAACAACGGCAGCGAACCCAGCGCGATCTCGAGCTCGTCGGGATGACCGAAGAAAGCTGCCGACCGCACGGCCACGCACAGCACGTCGGTCAGGTCGCGCGCTCCGGCATCGTGCCGATCGACCTGGTCCTGCTCGCCGATCGCGTCGGCGATGACATCGGGCAGCCCCCAGTTCTGCGCGATCGCCTTGCCGATCGGCGCCTGCCAGTCATGCATCAGCACGTCGCGGGTAGCCGCGGTGCGGAAGAGTGCGACGTGCTTGTCCGCGCGGGCCAGCAGGTACACGCTGCCGATGTTGTGCAACAGGCCTGCGAGCAGCGCGACGTCCGGAGCCGCCGCGCCAGTGCGCACGGCGATTGCGCGGGCGATCGTCGCCACGAGCGTGCTGCGCTCCCACAAGGCCGCGAGATCTGCGCTGAGGTGCGCGTGCGTCTGCGCCGAGCGGATCTTCCCGAGCACATACGGCAGCGCAGCGCTGCGGACATTGTCGGGCCCGACCCGTGTGACGGCCACCTTGAGGTCGGTGAGTGGCTTCGCATCGCGCGACGCCGTCTTTCGATTTGCGAGCGCAAGCACGTTGGCCGCAAGGCCTGCGTCGGACGCGATCACGCGCGCCACGAGGGTGTTGCTCAGGTCGTCCTCATCGAGTGCGTGGTGCACGCGGGTCGCGACTTCCTGGCACGTCGGCAGGTCCACGCGGCCGCTCGAGAGCTCGACCGCAAGCGACTGCACGAATTCAAACGCGGTCTGGTTCTCTTCCACCGCCGTCGTCGCGACGGCGGGGTCCTCCGGCAACCAGTGCCAGGACGTCGGCGAGCGATTTTCGAGTGCCATTTCTACCGGGGCCTCCGCCTTGCCATAGCGCCACGGCGCGTGACGATTTGCGCTATCAATGCGGTGGAGTATGCGAGCCTATCCGGCGCTCGCATGCCAGATGGCACCCAAATGATTGCAATTTCGCACCGCGGCGCCGGACCGCGTCCGTAGTTTGCGCAAGTGTGACGGGCTACCAGACGCCGGTGTTCGGCATGCTCAGCCAGGGTTCGGCCGGCGGCTGGGCCACGCCCTTCTGCAGCAACTCGATTGAGATATTGTCCGGCGACCTGACGAAGGCCATACGGCCATCGCGCGGCGGACGGTTGATCATGACGCCGTGCTCCATGAGGCGACGGCACGTCTCGTAGACATCGTCGACTTCGTACGCGAGATGGCCGAAGGCGCGGCCACTGCCATACTCCTCGCGGTCCCAGTTGTGGGTGAGCTCGACCTGCGCGTCGTCGTCGCCGGGTGCGGCCAGGAACACCAGCGTGAACCGGCCCTTGGGATACTCGGTGCGGCGCAACTCGCGCAGCCGCGGAGCGCGTCACAATAGAACCTGAGCGAGGCGTCGATGTCGGTGACGCGGACCATCGTGTGCAGGTATTTCATGCGCGGATGGTACCGCGTGCATCACGGTCCGGGCAGCGGCACTTGCGATCGTCCTCGTTCCGACGCAGGCTCTGACTCCATGCAAAGGAACGTTACCTCGACCCTGCGGGCGCTGCTGGCGCCGGCCCTTGTTGTTCTGGCCGGCACCGCCGGGTGCGCGTCGACCGCCCCGCCTGTCGCGGTTCCCGTCGCAACACCGGCCACAGCGGAGAAATCCAGGGCTGACGATCGCATCCTCGGCTCCACCGGGGCTCGTGTCATGATCATCGAGTTCACGGACCTGCAGTGCCCGTACTGTGCAAGGTTCGCCAGCGACACCTGGCCGCTGCTGCGCGAACGCTACGTCGACACCGGCAAGGTCCGGTTCGCCACGCGCGACTTGCCGCTGCCGATGCACGAGTTCGCCGTGCCCGCCGCCGTGGCGACTCGCTGCGCAGGCCAACAAGGCAAGTTCTGGGAGTATCGCGAGGCGCTGTTCCGCGACCAGTCGCTCCTGAGCCAGGGTCGCTACGCGGAGTTGGCGGGCCGGTTTGGACTGGACGGCACCCGCTTCGAGAGCTGCCGCGCCGACCCCGCAGTGCTGGCCGCCGTGCGTGCCGACGCGGCACTGGCGGCCTCGAGCGGCATTGCGTCGACGCCGTCGTTCGTGATTGGCCTGGTCACCAACGGCGAATTCGCAGGCGAGGTGATGTCCGGGGCCAAATCCTTCGAGGTGTTCCAGCAGCGACTCGACTCACTGCTGCAGCAGTCGCAGGAATAACCCGCTTGCAGCGGCCGCGAGCAGCACGGAGCCGAGCGGCCAGCGTGCGCGCTCGAGCAGGAACCACGCCGCGAACGAGAGCAGCACGGCATTCCAATCCGGCGCGGCGCTCCACCCGTCCGGAAACAGCACCACCTGGACCAGCAGCAGCACGAGCGTCGTAATGATGCCGACGACCGCGGCAGTAATCGCGCCGAGCGCACCAGCGATGCGCGCGTTGCGTGTGAGGCGCTCGACGTAAGGCGCCCCGAGCAGGATGAACACGAAGGACGGCAGAAACGTCGCCCAGGTTGCAAGCGCGCCTGCGAGCAGCGCCGAGCCGAGCGGCGACAACGGTCCGGGCTGGTTCCAGCCGGCCATGAACCCCATGAACTGCAGCACGATGATCAACGGACCCGGCGTGGTTTCCGCCAGCGCCAGTCCCGCGACGGACTGGTCGGCCGTGACCCATGCGAGCTTGTCGACGAGCTGGCTCGTGACGTAGCCGAGCACGGCGTACGCGCCACCGAAGGTGACCAGCGCGGCCTTGGTGAAAAACAGATAGATGGCGGTCCAGAGCGATGCACCGCCGAGCGTGGCCGCCACGACGAGCAGCGGAATCAGCCAGAGCGCGAGACCGATGGCAGCCACCCGGCCGTTTGTCCAGCGCCCACCGGTGCCGCACTGGACATGGGAGCTTCACTCGACGTCGCGTGGCGCGCGAGATACGCACCCACCGCCGCCGCAATCAGCAGTACGATGGGAAACGGCACGTGCGCGAACTCGAGCGCGAGGAACGATAGGAGCGCGAGCGTGAGGTGCAGCGACGACTGCAACGCACGGCGCGCGATGCGTGTCATCGCCTGCAGCACCAGCGCGACGACGGCGGCTTGCAGGCCGTACAGCAGCGCCGATACCCAGGGCAGTGACCCGTGCGCCACGTAGACATACGAGAACGCGAACAGCAGCAGCACGGCCGGCAGAATGAAGCCGAGGCCCGCAACGAGGCCACCGCGTGTACCGTGCAGTTTCCAGCCGAGGAAGATCGCGAGCTGCAGCGCTTCGGGACCCGGCAGCAACATGCAGAAGTTCAGCGCGCGCGTGAATTCGCGCTCGTCGAGCCAGCCACGACGCTCGACGACTTCGCGGTGGAGGATGGCAATCTGGCCGGCAGGCCACCGAAGGAAATGAGTCCGAGTTTCGCCCAGAAGCGGGCGGCCTCGGCGAATGGCGGCTGCGGACTGATGGGCGGGGGCGCCATGGACGCAAGTATCACGCCTGCGGGAAATTGGGAAATTGGGGACGCTCACCTATTTCCTGCGGAAATAGGTGAGCGTCCCCAATTTCCCGCAGACGGCGTCAAAACATCTCGGACGCGCCGGGCTCCGCCGTCGTCCGGTGCGCCTCGCGCGATTCGATGAAATCTCCCGTGATCATTTCATCGTAGGCCTGGCCCGGGCCGACCATCGGGTACACACCCGCTTCGGTATCGATGATCACCTCGAGGAAGGCCGGGCCCTTGAACTCGATGAATTCCTTCACGACCCGCGGCACGTCCGCCTTGCGGTCGAGCCGCACGGCGAACTGGTAGCCGTCGGCCTGCGCAGCCTTCACGAAGTCCTTCTTGTGCAGCGACTTATCGCTGGCCGACAGGCGGCCCTTGAAGAACAGCTTCTGCCACTGCTTGACCATGCCGTCGCCGAAATTGTTCAGCACGACGACCTTGATCGGCAGGTCGTAGGTGGTGACGGTCTCTAGTTCGCCGAGGTTCATGCGGATGCTGGCATCGCCGTCGATGTCGATCACGAGCTTGTCGCGACGCGCGAACTGCGCGCCGATCGCCGCGGGCAGGCCGAACCCCATCGTGCCCATGCTGCCCGACGTGAGCCACAGGCGCGGTTCACGGAAATCGAAGTACTGCGCCGCCCACATCTGGTGCTGGCCGACGCCGGTCGCAATCACGGCCTCGCCGCGCGTCAGACGGTTGATCTCCTCGATCACGTAGTAAGGCTGGATCAGCTCACTGTCGCGATCGTAATTCATCGCGTGACGGCGCTTCAGCCCGGCGACGTGCGCATGCCACTGCGACCAGTCGCGCTTGAAACCCGCGCCCTTGCCCTGCAGGCGCAGCTTTTCGAGCGCAGGGCGCATCAGGCCGACATGGCTCCACTGCACGCGCTTGACCTTGTTGATCTCGGACGCGTCGACATCCATGTGCGCGATGCGCTTTGCGTTGCACGCAAACTTCGCCGGCACGGCCGCGACGCGGTCGTCGAAGCGGGCACCGAGGCATAACAGGAAGTCGCAATCGTCCACCGCGTAGTTCGCGAACGCCGTGCCGTGCATGCCGAGCATGTGCAGCGCAAGCGGCTCCGTCGTGTCGTACGTACCGATGCCCATCAGCGTGGTGACGACGGGAATGCCGAACTCGTTGGCGAAGGCCCGCAGCTCGTCCGCCGCCTCGCTGTGGATGACGCCACCGCCGGCGTAGATCAGCGGGCGTTCGGCCTCGCCCAGCATCTGGAAGAATTTCGCCGCGTGATCATCGTCGAGCGTGCGGGCGCGCAATGCCTGCATGCGCGCGTGGTAGCCGCGCATCGGCAGCATGCCGCTGCCGTGGTAGTTGCCCTCCCAGTTCTGGACATCCTTCGGGACGTCGATCACGACCGGGCCTGGACGACCCGAGCGCGCGATCTCGAACGCGGTGCGCACGGTTGCTTCGAGCTTGGCGGGGTCCGTGACGAGGAAGCAGTGCTTCGCGACGGCTCCCATGATGTTGGAGACCGGCGCTTCCTGGAACGCGTCGGTGCCGATGGCGGACGTGCCGACCTGCCCGCAGATCACGACGATCGGTATCGAATCCGCGGCGCAGTCGCGCACCGGCGTGACCGTATTGGTGGCGCCAGGCCCCGATGTCACGACACAAACGCCCACCCTGCCGCTCGCCCGGGCGTAACCCGCCGCCATGAAACCTGCGCCCTGCTCGTTCGCCGGGACGATCAGCGGCATCGGGCGCGCGCCTGCAGCCAGCTGCGACTGCTGGTCGTTGTGGCGGAAGATTGCGTCGTACGTCGGCAGGATCGCGCCGCCGCTGTACCCGAAAATGGTGTCGACGCCTTCGTCCGCCAGCACCTGCACGATGATCTCGGCGCCGCTCATGGACTGGCCGGCCCGCGGGTGCGCGGACGAGGTGGTTGGCAGTGGACTCGCGGCGATGCTGTTCACGGGCGCGCTCGTTGCAACGGGTGTGGAAAGTTTATGTTGCGCTGCAAACGAGACTAACAGCCGTTGCCGCCGCGCGTCCATCTAGGCGGTTCCCGCCCGATCCCCTATTCTGGGGTGCGGAACTCGGCGACCATTCAGCCTGTTTTCGTAATAGAATCATAGAGATGCAGTTATCTGGAGTCAGCCGTGCCAAGCCAGCGCCACATCATCGCCATCACCCTGCAGAATGAATCGGGCGCGCTCACCCGCGTGGCAGGCCTGTTCTCGACCCGCGGCTACAACATCGAATCGCTGAACGTAGCGGCGACGGACGATCCCACGGTCTCCCGCCTGACGCTGGTGACGACCGGCAACGACGCCGTCATCCACCAGATCACGCAGCAGTCGCTGAAGCTGGTCGACGTGGTCGACGTCGAGGACGTCACACGCGAGGAACACTTCGAGCGCGAACTGCTGCTGATCAAGGTCAAGGCGAAGGCCACCCAGGTCGGATCGCTCTGGTCGGCCACGCAACGCGCGGGCGGCCGCGTGCTCTGGGATGCGGCGGACAGCTTCACCATCGAACTCACGAGCAGCGAGGCCGACATCAACCGCTTCATGGCGGAGGTCGCGAACTTCGGCGAGGTGCTTGAAGTGGTGCGCAGCGGCGCGCTCGCGATCCAGAAGGGACGGCATATCCTGGAGTCGTAACGTCCAGGCTGCCCGCGTCGCGCAGCGGTCGTGTTCGCGGGGATGTCGCATGGCAAGATCCCGGCACAACCACCTGGGGGGCACGCCATGGCCAACGACCGTCACTCGGAAAGCCTTGCGTCGCAACGCGACCGGCAAGTCCAGCTTGGCCTGATAGTCACGGCGCTCTGGGTTGGCGCAGGCGTTCTGTACGTGGCCATGTCCATGGGCTGGATCGCTTTCCTGCGGCTGCCGCTCGGCGACCTCGGCGATTTCCTGGACGGCGCGTTCGCACCGCTCGCTTTTCTCTGGCTGGTGCTCGGGTTGTTTCTCCAGCAGCGCGAGCTCGCGGCCAACAACGCCGCGATCCAGCGCCAGTTCGAAGTCATGCAGCGCACGGCAGAGCACGCCGAGATCCAGACCCGCGCCATTGCCGCCAACGAACTGCACGCGCGACAGGACACGTTCATCGACGTGGCCCAGATGGTGATGCACCAGCTCGAGGTGATCGCCGGGATGCTGTTCATTTCGAGCCAGGGCACGTTCGGAGACGGCGTGGTGTCGGACGATGAGGTCGACTTGATGTTCGCGCGCCTGAGTTCCGGCGAGTCGTCCGTCTTCAGTCGCCGCATGATCCTGCTGCACGTGCGGCTGGCCGATTCGCCGGACGGATGGGCGTTGTTCTACGGGACGCCGATCCGCAAGCAGCATTGCGAGAGCTACATCCGCAGCTTCGAGCGGCTGCTGCTGAGCGCCGCGGGATGTGACCCGGAAGGCATGATCGTGGATGCGCTGCACGGCAACGCGCAGGGCCGGCTGTATCGCGTGATGTGCACGTTGCGGGATTCGCCGCCAGCCGGCGTATCGGTTGCCGGTTGACCAAGCGTCAGGTCGCCCGCGCACAAGCAGCTGTCGCTCGCGAAGCGGAGGCCGCAGAACCTGCAGGGTCTGCACCGGCATTGCGAGCGACGCATTCTTCGATGTATTCGCCAATGGGCGCGACGGCCGTCTCCCGGGCGGCCGGCCACCCCGCACGGCGACACCCAGTCAACGCTTGCGAAAACTCGAGACCTTCACCAGAACCTCACGCTCCCCGGTCTCTGGTTTGAGCGTCAGAATCTTACCGACGCCCGGTTTGTAATATTTCTTCTCGAACCCACCCGGCTCCAACGGCGTGAATTCGCCCGTCACCAGGCAGTTGCCCGCGCAGGACGTGTACGGGGACCTCGCGCTGCCGTTCAGTTTGATGACCTCGGCCAGGTCCTCGGCGTCGCCGAGCAGGAATTCCTGCCGGTACACGTCGCCGACCTGTGGCGCCGCCTTCATCAGGATTCCGGGCTTTGCGTCGTCGATCCCGACACGCCAGGAGCCGTCGAGGTCGGTCAGCAGGCCGTCCTCGTAGTTCCGGGCAATCTCGCCGAAGTACCACACGTTGCCCTGGAGATCCTGGGCGAAGTAATCATCCGTGTCCTCGATCAACTCGCCGGTCGTCAGGTCCGTAACGACGTCGTGGACGATCCGACAGGTGACGCCAGCGATCTCGATCGTGTCGTATGTCACCTCGACGACGACCTTCTCGCCGGAATGTTTGCTGACATACTCGAAACGCGTGCCGGCCTTGAGCGGCAGATACGGATTGACCGCGATTGTGCCGCCAATGTCCGCGGGATCGGCAAACTGGGACGGATCGATCTGCGGATCGTACGGGTCCTGGCCCAACGCTACACATACGTCCTGACGGGCAGCGAAAACGTCGCCGCATTCCAGCAATGCTTCCTGCTGCGCTGTCCGCGCTTCCTGCCGGCATCCTGGGCGTTCGCTGGCATCGGCGATGTTCGCGCAGTTGCCAATGTCGATCCAGTAGTCGTCCGTCGCCTCGTTGGCACAGGCGTTGCGACCGGCGCGTGATGTTGCGGCGCAGGCCCCCGGCGGGTCTGCATCCGCCGGTCCACTCGCCACAGCGGCGCTGGCCAGCAAGGTGGCGCAGATGGCCATCGTGAGCGGCGCGCATACCGGTCCCAATTTGCTGATCATGGTGAGCATTGCAGGTCTCCTGTCGTGTTTGTTGCCCCTACGTCCAATTAGACGCCGGTCGCACCGGAATCCCTCGTGGCTGGGTCGGCTGCGTCCCCTGCAGCGGGTTCGATCGGTCCGTCGCGAAGGATCCACCCGCCACGAACGTCTAAGCTTCAAGCAGCAAACGATAGAGCGAGGCGCGACGGACCGTGAGCGGGATTGTTCATTCGGACCTGGTGGTGGCACGACGCATCCTGTCGGGCGACCAGGCTGAATTCCGCTCCTTGTTCGACTGTTACTTTCCGCGCCTGTATCGATTCGCACTCGCCCGTCTCGACGGCGATCACGACGCGGCCCGCGACGTCGTGCAGCAGACCTTCTGCCGGGGTATCGAACGCCTCGATAGCTACCGCGGCGAGGCCGCGCTCTACACGTGGTTCTACCAGGTTTGTCGAAACACGCTGCTGGACTATGGCCGCCGCACGCGCCGTGAGCTCCGGGTGATCGTGCCGCTGGAGGACCTGCCTGACGTGCGTGCGGCGCTGGAAACCCTGGCCGCTCCGCTCTCCGAGCTACCTGAGACCGGCGTGTGGCGCTCGGAGATGGGGCGGCTGGTACAGGCGACAGTGGATGCCCTGCCGGAGCGATACGGCGAGGTGCTCGAGTGGAAGTATGTGGACGGTCAATCGGTGAAGCACATCGCCGTGCGGCTCGGTGTCAGCGACAAGGCGGCGGAGTCTCTGCTGACCCGGGCGCGGGCTTCCGCGAAGCGATCACGGCAATGGCTGGCCCGCTGGACTCGCCTGCTACCGGGCCGGACCTGAGAGAGTAGCAATGCAATGACCTCGGATATTGAACAACGGGATGAGTGAGGACCCGGTCGGGACGCTGGTCCGTACGGCTGGGCGCCGCGCGGATCCGCCGGCGGAGGCCTACCGCGTGGTGCTTGCCGCGGCCGAGGACACCTGGCAGCGGAAGGTCGCTCACCGTCGACGCTGGCGCGTCGGCGTAAGGGCTTGCCGCCGTCTTCGTCCTCCTGAGCGGCAGGCGCAGCGCTACTGCGCGCCGTGCTGCCCATGGCGGCAGCACCGGAGGTCGCCCGCGTTGATCGCCTTTGGCGGCGGCGTCGAAACGCGGCCAACCGGCGCCGACGCCTGGCTCCCGCTGGTCGCGGGCGGACTCCCAATGCAGGCAGGTACTCACCTGCGTACTGGCCCGGACGGCCGTGCCGACCTGCGGCTCGGAAGCGGCGTGTCGCTGCGCCTTGCGGGTGCTGACCGAGGTCGAGCTTCGTGCGCCGGACTCGATTCGCCTGCAGCACGGCGCGGTGTACACGGACACGGGCAGCGGCGTCAGTGGCATTGTCATCGATACGCCACTGGGTACCGCACGCGACCTGGGCACGCAGTTCGAACTGCGTTACGTGGGCGATGTGTTGCAGCTGCGGGTTCGCGAGGGAATCGTCTCGTTGCAGCGCGATTCGGGGGCACTCGTTGCAGCTGCGGGCCAGCAATTGTCAATCGACGCACGAGGCAGCGTCACACGCGGGAACATCGCGGGCGATGACCTGGCTTGGGCCTGGGCCGAGACCGTTACGCCGGTGCCAGACTTCAATGGCCGGCCAGTCTCGGTGCTGCTCGACTGGGTCGCACAGGAGACGGGTCGCCAGGTGCGGTATGCGGGTGCGGCCGCAGAGCGGCAAGCTGCTGCGGTGATATTGCACGGTCAGATCGGCCCGCTCGCGCCACTCGATACTCTGCGCGTCTGGCTTGCGACGACTGACCTTGCCTACGAAATTCTGCCGGACGGTACAATCGAGGTCCGCTACGAGTAGGCACAAGGGCTCCAGTCGTGAATCCGCCGAGAGTGCCGAGCATCGCTGCCGGGGTGGACCGGCTGACGCGATGGCGCCGGTTCGTGCTTGGCTGGTTGCTTGCCGCGGCAGCGGCGAATGCCCCGGCAGAGTCCAGTCAGTACGCAGGGCTAGAGCTCGAGCAGGCACTCGAGCGGCTCGAGGCGCAGGGCCTGGCGATCATCTACAGCAGCGATCTCGTGAAGCACGGGATGAGGATCGCAGCCGAGCCCGCCGGCCGTGACCCTCGTACCCTGCTTGCGGAGATCGTCGGCCCATTTGGAATTGCCGTGACCGCAGGGCCAGGCGGCACATTGCTGCTGGTGCGCGCGGAGGCCACCCGGCGACCGGCCCCTTCCTCAACGCCGGCGCTCGGCAATCCGACACGCGATCTCGACGAGATCATCGTCAGCGCCAGTCGCTATCGACTGTCCGTGGGCCCCTTGGCGTCCACAGCCGAGCTGACGGCAGCCGATATCGCGCTGCTCCCCGAACTCGGGGATGATCCACTGCGCGCCGTCGCACGGCTGCCTGGCGTGGCTCACCAGGATTTCACCAGCAAGTCCAACATCCGCGGCGGCGTCGACGATGAGACGCTCGTGAGCTTCGACGGACTCCGCCTGTACAACGCTTTCCACCTGAAGGACTTCCAGAGCCTCTTCAGCAGCATCGATCCAGGCCTCGTGGGCGGCCTCACCGTGTACACGGCCGGTTTTCCAGTCACCTATGGCGATCGCATGGGCAGCGTGATCGAAATCACGCCGGTCGAGCCTGGCGAGGAACTGCAGGGCCAGCTGGCGGCAAGTTTTTTCAACCTGAGTGGACTGGTCGGCGGGTCATTTGATTCCGCTGCGGGTCACTGGCTGGCATCGGCGCGGCGCGGCAACCTCGACCTGGTGCTCGACGTGTCGGATTCGAATCTCGGCGAGCCGAAGTACTCGGACCTCTATGCTCATGTAGACTACCAACTTGCCCACGGGTTGCTCGTCGAAGGCAACGTCCTCACTTTCAAGGACGACTTGCGGGTCTCGGATCGCGACGAGGAAGAGGTCGCGACCGCGGAATATCGTGACGAGTACCTCTGGCTGCGCCTCGGCCACGATCGTTCTGCCGCGGCTGGCGGGCGCGTACAGCTTCACACGCCAGACTCAGCAACGATCGTGCCGGGGGTGCCGACCTCCCCGGGCGTCGGCAGCGGTACGCTCAAGGATCGAAGCTCGTTCACGATCGACTCACTTCAGGCCGATGCATGGAGGAGTCTTGGACCCGCGACCGTCCTCGAGGCAGGGGCGGAATGGCGTCGCGCGAGTGGTCGCTACGACTACCAGGACGAAGCCAGGTTCGAGGTGCTGTTCCTTACGCCCGGCGCACCGACGGATACGATTCGTGCGCGGGCAGTTTCCCTCCGCCCGGAGGGTGAGCAGTACGCCGCGTATCTCAACGCACGCCTGGAACCGTGGCCGGGCGTGACAGGCGAGGCGGGCCTGCGCTGGGACCGCGAGACACTGAGCGATGACGGCAGTGACAGCTTGAGTCCGCGCCTTGGAGTGTTGTGGCAAGCCAGCGCGCATACACGCCTGAGGGTTGGCTGGGGACGGCATTTTCAGGCACAGGCAATCGACGAGTTGCCGGTCTCTGATGGCGAATCAGAGTTCTCTCCGTCACAGCGAGCCGAGCACTGGATCGCGAGCGTCGAGCAACGACTCACTGTGGACCTCGACCTGCGGGTCGAGGCGTACCGCAAGAATTATCAGCGACTTCGGCCGCGCTTCGAGAACCTGCTCAATCCACTCGTCGTGTTGCCGGAGCTCAAACCCGACCGCATCCGGATCGAACCGGACTCGGCGATCGCCGAAGGTGTGGAATTTTCAATCAATTACGGTTCTGGCGGACCACGCACAGCGTGGCTCAGCTATAGCCTGTCCCACGTCGAGGATCGGGTAGCCAGCGACTGGATCAACCGCGGTTGGGACCAGACCCATTTCATCAGCGCCGGGGCGGCGCACCGTGGACCGCGGTGGGAAGTGAGTCTCGCTGTTGCGTGGCACAGCGGGTGGCCGACCACGGCCGTCGAGCTTGAAACCCTCGAGCCGTTCCCGCTGGTCGCCGCCGGGCCACGCAATGATGAGCGGCTCGGTACCTACGCGCGGTTCGATGCCCGGTTGGCGCGGAGATTCAGCTTTGATTCGCGGCAGCAGCTGACCGTCTTTCTCGAAATCAGCAACCTTACCAACCGTAGCAACGATTGTTGCGTGGAATACCAGATTGAATCAGAGGATGGACCGGCGTTCCTGGACGTGGCGACAGTGAAATCGTTGTCCCTGGTGCCATCGCTCGGCTTCGTCTGGGAGTTCTGAGCGGGAGTCGTTGCGAAATCGGGCAGGAATCGAACCCAGGGTCGCGTCGTCCTGGCGCTGATCGCCAATCATTCCCTCAGGGCAGCGCCGCAAACCCCACGTACCCATCGGCGAGCGTCTGCAGCGCCGCGCGCACCTGTGGCGGAATCGGCACCGGTCGTCGCAACTCGCTGTCGACATACGTGCACGAACCGGCCGATGGCCGCGGGTTCGGCCGACTGGTTGCGAAACAAGCCGATGCGGTACACGACGCTCGAGTTGCCCAGCCGCTCGAGCGCAAGCCCGGCGTAGACGGTGTCCGGAAAGCTCAGTTCGCTCATGAACTTGCAGCTCGTCTCCGCGACGATCCCGATGGCCGGCAACTCCCGTACGTCGCAGCCGCTCGCCTCGATCAGGAAACCGTTCACCGCGGTGTCGAAGTACGAGTAGTACACGACGTTGTTGACGTGGCCGTACTGATCGTTGTCCATCCAGCGCGTGGTGATCGCCCGCAGGACGGGAAACTCGTCGCGGCGCGTGGGGGGCTGCGGCGGCGCGGTCGCTGCGACTGTGGTCATGCTGTCCTACTCCAACGGCGCACCGGTCTGTCGGCGTGCGCATTATTGCAGTGGAGGGCGGCGGTGCGCATGGGCTACGCTCGGCCCATGCTCAAAACCAAGGCCGCCGTGCTGCGCGAGCTGGTCGTCCCGGCCCGTATGCCCAATCGAAACCGCTCGTGATCGAGGGAATTCGATCTCGCGCCACCTGGACCCGGCGAGGTGCTTGTCCGCGTGCGGGCCGCCGGGCTGTGCCACTCCGACCTTTCGGTCATCGACGGCAACCGGCCGCGACCGCTGCCGATGGTACTCGGCCACGAGATGGCGGGCGTGGTCGAGGAAGTCGGCCACGGCGTCACCGACCTGCAACGCGGGGATCACGTCGTTGCTTCGTTCGTGCCGAGCTGCGGCGTGTGCAGCCCCTGCGTGGCCGGGCGTCCTGCGCTGTGCGAACCCGGACTCGCGTCGAACACCGCGGGCACGCTGCTGTCCGGCGAACGCCGGCTCTGCCAGCACGGCGCGCCGGTCAACCATCACCTGGGCGTATCGGGTTTTGCCGAGTGGGCGACGGTGTCGTCGCTCGCTGGTGCGGGTCGATCCCACGTTGCCATTCGCGGAGGCCGCGCTCTTTGGCTGCGCCGTCATCACGGGTGTGGGCGCGGTCGTCAACACCGCAGCGATGCCGAGGCACTCGTCGCTCGCCGTGATCGGGCTTGGTGGTGTCGGTCTCGCCGCGCTGCTGGCCGGACGCATGCAGGAAGCCACCTCACTCGTCGCGATCGACCTCAATGAGGCGAAACTGGCCAAGGCGCGCGAATTCGGCGCCTCGCTGACCGTGAACGCGGCAGCGCCGGACTGCGTCGACCGCGTCCGCGAGGCCACGGGCGGCGGAGTCGCTTTCGCGTTCGAGATGGCGGGCTCGGCGCGCGCACTCGAACTCGCCTATCGTGTCACCCGCCGTGGCGGTACGACGGTGTCCGCGGGCCTGCCTCATCCGCAACAGCAGGTCTCTTTCTCGCACGTCAGCCTGGTCGCCGAGGAGCGCACGCTGAAAGGCAGCTATCTCGGCAGTTGCGCGCCCGAACGCGACATTCCGCAATACATCGAGTGGTATCGCGCAGGACGCCTGCCCGTCGACAAGCTGCTGAGCGAGCGCATCCGGCTCGACGACATCAATGGCGCGTTCGACCGGCTCGCCGCCGGAGCGTCGATCCGGCAGGTGATCGAGATTGGCTGAGCGGCTGGTCGACTTCGGCAACGACGACGCGACGACGTCGTGGCACGCCGTCGACGATGGGGTGATGGGTGGCGTCTCGCGCAGCACCCTGGAGCCCTGTTCGCCGGGGATCGCGTGTTTCGGCGGCGTCGTGTCACTGGAACACGGCGGGGCTTTGCCTCGGTGCGCACGGAGCCGCGCCAGTGGCATGCGTCGGGAGCACGAAGTTTCGTGCTGCGCTGTCGCGGGGATGGCCGTCAGTACAAGTTCACCGTGCGCACGGACGACGGCTTCGATGGCGTGCAGTACCAGGCGCGCTTCCAGCCGCCTCGCGGCGAGTGGGCCGCCGTGACATTGCCGGTCGCGAGCTTCGTTGCCAGCTTTCGCGGCCGCCCGGTCGTGGACGCCGGACCGCTTGATCCCGCGCATGTCCGCCAGCTCGGCCTCATGGTGAGCGACCAGCAGGCGGGCCCGTTTGAACTGCTGCTCGCTTGGATCGCCATTGCCCGAAAATAGGAAATAGGGGACGCTCACCTATTCTGCGAAATAGGTGAGCGTCCCCTTTTCCGGGCGAACTCTTTCGCTGCGGCGGGAGAGGTGAAGAACCGAGGTCAGAAGCGGGCCTTCGTCTCCACGACCAGCTGCACGCTGTCGATGTCGTTGCCGCCGTCGAGCGGAAACGCCAGGTCGATGTGAACGACGTTGCCGAAGGCCGAACGGCTCGATCCCAGTCGCAGGCCGATGCCGACGTCCTTCAGCAAACCATCGCTCGTAGCGCCGGTGACGTCGGTCCCCCAAGTGCGCCCCATGTCGAAAAACGCGGCGCCCGCCACGTGGAACAACCGGAACGGATACCAGCCCGTGTAGTAGCGCTGCTCGAGCGTCAACAATGCCTTCGACGTGCCCGCCTGGTAGCGCAGCGGGTAGCCCCGCAAGCCCTCTTCACCGCCAAGCAGGACCTGCCGGTCCGCGTCGAGTGCCTCGCTCACCGTGGCGTTGATGGTTGCGAAGAACTTGGTCTTCTCCGAGGTCCGCGCGTAGAAGCGCGCTTCGGCGGACAGCGCCGCATTGCGCAACCCGTCGTCCTCGACGCGACCCGTCGCGACGGCGGTCGCGAACAGTGACCGCTCGCTGCCAAATTCCCATCCGTTCTGCGCATACGCACTGAGGATCAGCGCATCGCGGTCGGACCCGAAGGCCTCGGACGCGTAGCCGATGCGCCCGCCGGCCCGCAATCCGAGCAGCACGTCTTCGGTGCGCTCGATCTGGTCCAGGTTCGTGCGTTCCTGGTAGACGTCCTCGATCAGGTCGAACCCCACCCAGGGGTAGGCGAGCTCGAGGTCCGCGGGCAGCGGGCCGCCGAGTGGCTCGTCCACGACCTCGTCAAAGCGCTTCTGGTGATACGTCGCTCCGGCCGTCCACCGGCGGACCCAACCATCCTTCCAACCCTGCGACTTGCCGCCATAGGCCTCGACGAATTGCTCGTCCTGCTCGTACTCGCCGATGTTCTTGCCGTAGGCGTAGCGCGGCTCGTTGCGGATCGAATCGAACAGGTAGGCCCCGCCGGCGTGGCGCGTGTCGAACGAGTAGAACGGCCGGTCGAGACGGATTGCCTGGGTACTGCCGTCATCGGCGTCGCTGTAGACGACGCCGAGCCGCGTCCACGTCGAATGGAAATGGGGGTCGAAGAACTCGAAATTAAGCGATTCGCGATCCACGTCGTTGTCCCAGCCGAAAGAGAGCCGTTGCCCGTTGCCGAGCAGGTTCTTCTCCTCGATCTCGACGGAAGACGTGTTCGCGCCGCCCTGCCGGCTGTAGTTGATGCCCGGGTTCAACGTCCAGGTGTCGCGAGTGCGGACCTCGAGGACGACCGTCTTGCCGTCATAGGACAGCGGACGGATCCACGCGTCGTAGAGATAGTCGTTGGCGCGCAGGATGCGTTCGGTTTCGTCCACGAGTCGCTGCACGTAGGGCTCGCCGCTCTTGAACAGCAACTGATGCCGGATGATCGGCTGGCGGGTGTTGATGTGCAGCTTGTTCGCCGTGCGGTACAGCCACCTGTCCTCGGACGGGATCGTCGGATCGAAGATGTCGCCGATGCTCACCCGGATTTCGCCGATCACGGCGCCGGCCGCTTCCAGCTCCGGGCCGGACGGGATGCCGGCCGGCCAGTCGTGGATGATTTCCTTCGCCGCCTGGGCCGGAGCGGCCGCAAGAACGGCTGCCAGCAGGAGCGAAAATGCAGTGCGGCGGAGGAGTTGGACGCTCAGGGCAGCAGCACCGTGGAGCCGACCGTGCGGCGTTCATTCAGGTCACGATGCGCCTGCTGCACGTCGCGTATCGGGTAGGTCTGGCCGATTTCGATCCGCACGATGCCACGACCGATCACGTCGAAGAGCGCTGCGGCCGACTTGAGCAGGTCGGGGCGTTTGGCAATGTGGGAGAACAGCGTCGGTCGCGTGAGGAACAACGAGCCGCGCTTCGCCAGTTCGAGCGGCGCGAACGGCGGCCCGGGACCGGATGCCTTGCCGTAGGTCACCATGAGCCCGAGCGGGCGCAGCGCATCGAGCGACGCGAAGAACGTGTCCTTGCCGACGGAATCGTAGACGACATGCGCGCCCTGCCCGCCCGTGAGTTCCTTGACGCGAGCAGCCAGGTCGTCGCGGCCCTGGATCAACACATCCGCGCAGCCCGTGGCACGCACCGTCGCTGCCTTGGCGTCGCTGCCGACGACGGCGATCACGCGTGCGCCGAGGTGCAGCGCCCATTGCACGAGGATGCTGCCGACGCCGCCCGCAGCAGCGTGCACCACGACGACAGTGCCCTTGCGCACCTTGTACGTCCGGCGCAACAGCACCTGTGCCGTCATGCCCTTGAGCAACGCGGCGGCGGCGAGGCGATCGCTGACGCCTTCCGGCACTGGCACCAGGTTGGCCACTGGCATCACGCGCTCCTCGGCATACGCACCCGGCGCAGGCGACGCGTAGGCGACCCTATCTCCGGCCTTGATGTCGCGCACGCCAGGTCCGACGACCTCGACCACACCCGCGGCCTCCCGGCCGAGTCCGGTCGGCAGTTGGCCACCGTACAGCCCGGTGCGTTCGTAGATGTCGATGAAGTTGAGGCCAACGGCCGACTGCCTGACCAATGCCTCGCCACGCCCCGGGGCAACGGACGCAACTCCTTCCCAGCCCATCACTTCTGGACCGCCGTAGGCATGGATTCGGATGGCATGAGGCATGGGTACACCGGGGAGCGCAGGAACAGGCACCGATGATGACGACCGGCGTGCCGATGAGGAAGTGACCCTTGCAGCAGACGTAAGGTTCCGGGTGTCAGACGCCGCCCACAGCGAGAATCAATCGAGCCTGCGTCAGGGCGGCGGCAGCGGAGCCTCGATTATGACGAGATCGGCGACCGGCCGGCCGCCGATCAGGTGTTGCTGGAGGATCCGTTCCAGGTTCTCCGGCGTGCATTTGCGGTACCAGACGCCCTCCGGATAAACCACGGCGATCGGGCCGGCGACGCAGACCCGCAGGCAATGCGCCTTGGTCCGCAGCACGCCGCCTTCGACGTCGACCAGGCCCAGCTCGCGGAAACGGCGCTTGAGGTAGTCCCAGCTCTCCTCGGAGCGCGCGACGGGCGCGCATTTCTCCCCTGCCACGCACAGGAAGATGTGTCGCTGCTGCCGGCCGAGGTGCAGCTTGGCGACGGCGCGTTCGAGCGCCTCGGCGGGAGAGAGATCGGTCATTGCAGCCTCGGTTCCGGCGGTCCGGGACCGATGCTAGCGCGAAGCCGCACTCGCCGCGTCACAGGTCCGTCAAGGGCCCATCAGAGGGCCATCACAGGGCCTGGTCGTCGGCCTCACCGGTGCGGATGCGGATGGCACGCTCAAGATCGGCGATGAAGATCTTGCCGTCACCGACCTTGCCAGTGCGCGCGGCCGCGACGATCGCCTCGACCACCTGGTCGACCAGCGATTCCTTGACCGCGACTTCGATGCGCGTCTTCGGCACGAAATCGACGACGTATTCGGCGCCACGGTACAGCTCGGTGTGGCCACGCTGGCGCCCGAAGCCCTTCACTTCAGTGACCGTCATGCCGGACACGCCAAGTTCGGACAGGGCGGCGCGGACGTCGTCCAGCTTGAAGGGTTTGATGATTGCGCTGATCAGCTTCATGGACTTCGGGCTCCTCGGTTCTCGTGTTCATTGTCAGGCGGCCGGCCGCGGTTTCTCGTCGTTGGAAACCGAAACGACCCACACCGCGCCGCCTCCCCTCGGGGGGACCTCGGACTGCTTATGCAGAATCCGTGCCTACCTTGGGTCAGGCCGAATTCTCAACTATCCTGCAGGCCCGACGCACCACCGTGGAGCGTAGCGGCCGTCTGCTGCTCATGGCTGGTGCGGAAGGATAGCCACGGGTCCACCCGGACGCACCCCCGACCATGTTGCTTTGCGGCATCATAGGTCATCGGCAGGGTCCGTAGAGGTTGGCATGACGGAGCAGACGGTGGTGATTGTCGGTGCGAGCCACGCGGCGGTGCAGGCGGTCGATACGCTGCGCCGCGAAGGGCACACAGGCCACATCGTCCTGGTCGGCGACGAGCCGTACCTGCCCTACAACAGGCCGCCGTTGTCCAAGAAGTACCTCGCGGGTGAAATGGACCGCGAGAGGCTGCTGCTGCGCAGCGCCGAGTTCTACGAACAGCACCTGGTCGACGTGAAGCTGGGGCTGCGGGTCACCGCAATCGACCGGGCGGACCAGCGGTTGCGCCTGAGCGACGGCGCGGAACTGCGCTACGACAAGCTGATCCTGTGCCTCGGCAGCCGCAACCGCCTGCTGGAGGTGCCGGGTTACGACCTCAAGGGAATCCACTACCTGCGCACGATGGCCGACGTGGACGGTATCCGTGCAGACCTGCCCGGGGCGAAGAACATCGTCATCGTGGGCGCGGGTTACATCGGGCTTGAGGCGGCCGCGTCTGCCCGGCACCTTGGCCTCGACGTCACCGTGCTCGAAATGGCCGACCGGCCGCTCCATCGCGTGACGACACCCGAAATGTCGGCCTTCTACATGCATCGGCACGAGCGCGAAGGCGTGCGCGTGCTCTGCGGCATGTCGGTGTCCTCGTTCAAGGGGGACGCGTCGGGCCACCACGTGAACCGCGTCGCTTGCGGCGAGCGTGAGTTCGACGCGGACTTCGTCATCGTCGGCGTGGGCATCCTGCCCGAGACGACGCTCGCTGCGGCCGCTGGCCTGCGCTGCGAAAACGGCATCTGGGTCGACGAGCAGTGCCAGACCTCGGATCCGAACATCTACGCCGCGGGAGACTGCACGTTCCATCAGAGCGTGCGCTATGGACGTCGGCTGCGGCTCGAGTCGGTGGACAACGCCGTCGAGCAAGCCAAGACCGCGGCATCGAACATCTGTGGCAAGGCGGTCCGCCACGAGCACGTGCCCTGGTTCTGGTCGGATCAGTACGATCTGAAGCTGCAGATCGCAGGCCTGTCGCAGGGGTACGACCAGACGGCAATGCGCGGCGATCCCGACTCGGGGCGTTTCGCGCTGTACTACCTGGCACAGGGCGAACTGCTGGCCGTGGATGCGATCAACAGCCCGAAGGACTTCATGCAGGGCAAGAAGTGGATCGCGGAGCGCAAACACCCGGACCCCGCGCAGCTCGCGGACCTGTCCGTCGATCTCAAATCACTTTAGCTGCGGTGCGGAGGAAATTGCCATGAGCGCTGACAAGGGCGAGGCGGGACAGTCGCTGATTTCGGACGAGGCGTCGCGCGAGTTGCTCGCGAGGCTCGGCCAGCTGACCGGCGGCATGTCACCGCAGGCGTTCGGCGGCGCCTGGTGGAATGTGCTCGCGGCTGGCGCTCGCCCCTGGACGGCAGGCACAGATCGCACAGACGGCGATCCAGAAGGCGATCGCGCTCGCCCAGTTCACCGGCAGCGCCATGCAGGGCCAGGGTGAACCGGTCGCACCGCAGGCCGCAGACACACCCTACGCCAAGCGCTTCGCCGATCCGGCGTGGGCGAAGTTTCCGTTCAACGTGCTCGCGCAGTCGTTCATCACGGCCGCGGAGCTTGCCCGGGAAGCGGTGAATGGCGTTCCCGGAACCGATGCGGCCGCCGCGAACGTCGTCGGGTTCACCGTGCGCGAGGGGCTCGAACTCCTGGCACCCGACAACTACCTGCCGACCAATCCGCAGCTGCTCGACCAGACACGCGCGGAGGGCGGCAAGAACCTCGTGCGCGGCATGAAATACCTCGCCGAGGACGTGCAGAGGATGCTCAAGGGACTCGGCCCAGTCGGCGTCGAGGACTACCAGGTCGGTGAGCAGATCGCTTGCAGCAAGGGCAAGGTCATCCTGCGCAACTCGCTGATGGAGCTGATCCAGTATTCACCGGCGACGCCCAAGGTCTACGCCGAGCCGGTCCTGATCGTGCCGGCGTGGATCATGAAGTACTACATCCTCGACCTGTCGCCGAAAAACTCGCTGGTGAAATACCTCACCGACCTGGGTCACACGGTCTTCATGATTTCGTGGAAGAACCCGACGGCCGCAGACCGCGACGTCACCATGGACGACTACCTGTCTCTCGGCGTGCTCGCGGCGCTCGACGCGGTCAACAAGGTGGTGCCGAAGCGCAAGGTGCACGGCGTCGGCTACTGCATCGGCGGCACGCTGCTCGCGATCGCTGCGGCGGCGATGGCGCAGAGGGAGGACGACCGGCTCGCGACTGTCACGATGTTTGCCGCGCAGACCGACTTCAGCGAACCGGGCGAGCTGTCGGTGTTCATCAGCCCGGCGCAGCTTGCGATGCTCGAAGCGCTGATGTGGAAGAAGGGCGTGCTCGAGAGCAGGCAAATGGGCGGCGCGTTCCAGATGCTGCGCACGTACGACCTGCTGTGGAGCCCGTCTGTCGCGACGTACCTGAAGGGTGAGCGCACCGGCGTCAACGACCTGATGTCATGGAACGCCGACGGCACACGCATGGCCTATCGCATGCATACCGATTACCTGCACCAGCTGTATCTCAACAACGATCTCGCCGAGGGACGTTACGTCGCGCTGGGCGAGACGCTCGACCTGGCGGCGGTCGACGCGCCCATGTTCGTCGTCGGCACCGAGACCGATCACGTCGCGCCGTGGCAGTCGGTGTACAAGGTCGGCAAGCTCGTGCGCTCGAAGGACTTCACCTTCTGCCTGACGAGCGGCGGCCATAACGCCGGCATCATCAGCGGGCCGGTGCATCCGAAGCGCCGACATCGGGTGCTGACGATGAAGGCCGGCGCACGCGTGCCCTCGCCGGCCCAGTACATGAAGAAAGTCGAGCCCGCACAAGGTTCGTGGTGGCCGACGTTCGCGACATGGCTCGTCGAACATTCGACAAAGACGAAAGTTGCGCCGCCCAGGATGGGCGCGACCGGCTACAAGCCGCTGTGCGATGCGCCGGGTGAGTACGTGCTGGCGCGCTGACGAGGTGATAGACCGGGCGTGGGTTCCGGTCGTTCCTCCGGCTCGCGGAAAAGGCAGACACGCGAGCCGGAGGAACCACCGGAACCAACGCCCGGTCTGACCTGCGGCGCCTGAGCTGCCGTGCTCGGCGGCCGAACACGTTCGCGCGGCGCATCAACATCGGGCTTGAACATCAGAATGTTTGCATCGCGGCCACAGCACTTCGTTCAACTGCGTGTTGGCGCAAACGAGCGGTGCCGGCCGAGTGGCCGCCACAGGAAATTCCATGGCTTGTCGCAAGCGGCTTGTACGGGGAAAAAACTATCCGGAGCAGAAGTTCGTGTCGCTGCAGAGCAGACGCTCAAAGCGTGTGATCACTTCCGTGCCAAGGCTGACCTGGCGGGGGGCGCTTCAAGGTGGAGGGCAAGCCGATCACGTTGGAGATCACTTCCTGCTCACCCGCGGCGGCGAAACGCCGTTACTCGCGGACAAGTGGTTCACGACCACCGAGGCCAAACCGGGTTCGTGGTGACCGGCCTGGGCGAAGTGGCTCAAGGTCCACTCCTCGACGGATCGTGTCGCGCCGCCGGAGATGGGCGCGTCCGCCGAGGACATCAAGCCGCTCGAGGACGCGCCCGGAGATTACGTCCGCCAGCCTTGACCGGCGACCGCCGTCACTTCTTCTGCGTCCGTGTGGCGGAATAGATCTCACCGTCACGGCCGAAATACAGCCGCTTCAGGTCCCAGGAGATCGTCGAGCGCGTCTCGCTGCCGGCCGTGTTGACGCCCGGGCCGAGATTGACCGGCGCCGAGAACTGCTGCTTTGTGTTGTGGCGGCGAGCGTAGAACACGTCGAAGCTGCCGAATGACGCCGCGCCCTTCGCGTCCGTTGGCCGAGTTGAACTGAACACGACTTCGAGGCCGTCGCTGCTGATGTTCGGCATGCGGTCATCGAACTCGGTGTTGAGCTCCGTCACCGGCGACGGCGGGCCGAACTCGCCGTTCCTGAGCTTCTTGCTGACGTAGATATCGTGGTTGCCACTCACCGTGCTCGAGAAATAGAGGAAAGTGCCTTCCTTGGTCGTCACCAGCGAAGGACTGAACTCGGCCGCGGCGCTGTTCGGGCCGGTTCCGTTCTCGATGCAGCCGAGGTGCTGCGGCTCGCCCCAGCCGAAGGCCGCGTTGCGCCGGATGATGTACATGTCGCCGAGGCCAGGACCGGCCCCGCAGGTCTCCGGTCCGGGCCGCTCGGACACGAACATCAGGAAGCTCCCGTAAATCGGCGTCGGGCAGAAGTCGGCTGTGTCCGTGTTGACCGGGGCGCCGAGATTCTGCGGCTCCCCGAACGGATCGCTCTTGCTGGCGCGGTCCGCCGCCCGGATGTCGTTGGCGCCCAGCGTCCCCGGACGGACGGAGGCGATGTAGAGACTGAGTCCGTCACGCGACTCGATCGGGCACCCATCGGCGACGGTGCTGTTGACCTCGATGACCGGCGTCGCGACGCTCCAGGCAGTGTACTTCGGGGTGGTCGCGTCAGCGCCCATCGAAGCGAAGACGAGCGGCAAGCTCGCCGCCGTCATTGAACAGAATCTCCAATTGCCCTTCATGGTCCACTCCTTGCTGTTTCTCGGCATCCCGGACGGGGATTTCCGTCTCGAGGGAGACTGCATTTCGGGCAACGCCGAAGTCTTGACGAAACTTTAATAAATGCCTGACATCGGTCTGATGTCGTTCTCGGCCAGGGACGAATCGGGTCAATCCCGGGGTTGCAGAATGACGGCGGCCGACACTGGAACCGGCGCGAAGTCCGGCAGCGCATTTCGGCTTGGTGACCTGCGGGTCGATCCGCAGACCGGCGACGTCGAAGGTCCCGGCGGCCGGGTGCAGCTCGACCCCAAGGTGATGGGCGTCCTCGCGATGCTAGCGGAGCGTGCTAGCCAGGTCGTTCCGCGCGAGGATCTTATTTCCCGGCTCTGGCCCGACGTCGTCGTGACCGACGACGCGCTGTCCCGCTGCCTGTACGACTTGCGCCGGGAGCTAGCCGCCGCCGGCGGCAGTGACGAGTATCGCGCCCTCGTCGAAACACTGCCAAAGCGCGGCTACCGCCTGAACCGCGTTGCGGAATCGATAGAGCCCCCTGCGGCGGCGAAACACATTTCTCGCAGAGTGCCCTGGCTGTGGACCGCGGCCGTCGCGGCCATCATCACCCTCGTCACAGGGGCCCTGCTGTCACTGGACAGGGAAGGCGTGGATCCCGCCCCGGTGTTCGCGACCCCGGGTGCGGTGCCCCGAATTGCCGTCCTGCCATTCGACGACATGAGCGAAAACCGGGACCAGCAGTTCCTGGCCGACGGTCTCACCGAGGACATCCTGAACCGCCTCACGCGGTCCGAAGGCCTGGACGTGATCGCGAGGACGTCCACCTTCGCCCTGCGCGAACAGTCGCTCGATATCGCCGAGATTGCGCGCCGTCTCGCGGTGACCCACGTGCTGGAGGGCAGCGTCCGACGAACGGGGGATCGTATCCGCGTGACTGCCCAGCTCATTGACGCTGCCGACAGCGCGCACCTCTGGTCGGAAACCTACGACCGCGACCTCGGCGACCTGTTCACGATCCAGGACGAGATATCGATGGCCGTTGCTGCCGCGCTTGAGACCCGGCTCGTGTTGTCCGCCAGCCATGAGACGGAAAAGGTCGATGCCCTGGTGCGGTTTGCGCAGGGCGAACACTTCTACTATCGCCGGGCGCCCGGCGACGTCGAACGCGCCGTCGCCGCGTACCTGGATGCCGTGGCGGTCGACCCGGACTATGCGAGGGCCTGGGCTGCTCTCGCGGGCGCCTATTCGCTGCTTGCCCGGAGCAGCGATCCGCCGGACCGCTCCCTGATCGAGAAACAGGGCGAAGCCGCACGCCGCGCGGTCGCGCTTGCGCCAAGGCTCGGTGTTGCCCACCACCGCCTGGCGCAGTTCCTGTCCGAGTCGTCGGAGCGCGAGGCGGCCCGAAAGCACTGGGCCGAGTCGGCCCGTCTCGACCCGGACAATCCACTGGTTCTGAGCGGGCAAGCCGATCTTGCCGTCGAACGAGGCGATTTCCAGTCGGCTGTGGAGATTCATCGCCGGATCATCGCCGCCGACCCCATGGCGCTCATCTACCGCGTGAATCTCGCCGCGGTGCTGGTCGCGGACGGGCAGCTGGAGGCGGCACTTGAGGAGTACTGGAACACGCGCGAAAACTTCGACGGTGCGAAGCCTGACCTGGATTCCGATATCGTGCGCATCCTCGTCCTGCTCGGACGCTTTCCGGAAGCGGAGCGGGTCCTGGCCGGAATGCCGGAGGGGCGAGCAAGGGACTACGGCACCGCGCTGCTCTACGCACTGCCCGCGAAGCGCGCCGAGGCGGACGCAGCGCTCGCGCGGCTCGCGATGATGCCGATGACATTGCGCTGCTGGACGACATCTTCGAGGGATTCGGGTCGCGGAGATTTACGCCTTCCGGGGCCAGGAAGACGAGGCATTCGCGACGCTCGTAGGCAAGAAGGAAGCCCTGGCAATCCGGTCGGACATCAGTGCCTCGTTCCTCTGGTACCTGCGGCACGAAGCGAGGTTGTCACCCATCCTAAGGTCATTGCACTCGGACCGGCGCTGGGCAGCGTTTATCACCGAGGACGCCTGATTCGGCCGCGCAGGTTCAGCACCATCAGCGCTATTCCCGAGCGCGTGACTGTCTTTTCAAGCCCGGGAAGAACGACTGGATCGACCGCCCGCAATTCGCGCGACTCCGCCGGGCCGTCAATTTGCCGCTCGCACTCGGTGCAACGTGCCGCCGTAGTCCACGATGTACAACTCGCCTTCGGCGTCCTCGGCAAACGACGCGATGGCAAGGCCCGTCGCGATGCCGTCGGCAGACGTCACTACCCGGGTCGGTGCCTGGTCGCCGGCAATGTGCCCAGCCGGCCGATATGAAATCGCCGAACACATAGCGGCCTTGCAGGCCCGTGATGGCCGCGCCGTGATAGACGAATCCACCGGTAATCGACTGGCCGGCCGCGCGGTCGTATTCCGCGACAGGCGGCAGGCTGGTGCCGGCGTTCGCGCCGCAGTCCGGGTTGTACGCCAGGGTGCCTTCCCGGCAGCGCCAGCCGCAGTTGCCGCCGACGACGACGCGATTCACTTCCTCGCGGGCGCTCTGGCCCACGTCGCCGACCCATAGGTCGAAAGTGGCACGGTCGAAACTCCAGCGCCAGGGATTGCGGAACCCGAACGCGAGGATCTCGCGCCCGGGTTGCGATCCGGTGCCGGTGTTGCACGGCGGGTTCCCGGCGTACGGATTGCCTGGCGGGATGCGGTACGGCACTGACGGCGAGGTGGCGCCGCCTATGTCGATGCGCAGCAGCTTGCCGTGAACGGTGTTGAGGTTCTGTCCGTTGCCGATCGCGCCCCAGGGGTCGCCCGAACCGCCGCCGTCGCCGAAACCGACGTACAACAGCGCGTCGTGCGGACCAAACACGAGATTGCCGCCGTTGTGATTGGCCGCCGGCTGCGCAACCGTCAGCAGGATCGATTCGCTGGCCGGATCGAGCGACGCACCGCCATTGCGCGTTTCGAAGGAGGAGATCCGGGAGACGAGCGACCCGTTGACCTGCGCCGTGTACGAGAAATAGACGCGGGGGATCGTGGGATAGGACGGATGGAACGCCATGCGGAGCAGTCCCGATTCCCCACCGGACTGCACGCGAGCGGTCAGGTCGACGAACAGGCGTGTGCTGCTCACCGCCGCAGTGTTCTCAAAGGCCAGGACTCGTCCTTGCTGTTCAACGACGTACCACGTCGAGCCGTCGCCCGGCGCCTGCAGCGCCAGCACGGGGGACTGGAACGCCGGCAGGTTCGTGAACACACGCTCCGTCGCCAGCCTGGGCTGGTTCGTGGCGTTCGGCGTCGTCACCGCGACGGCGGTCGATGCGGGCCGACTCATTCGTCGGACTGGACCGGTCGAACGCAGTGACGCTGTAGCTGTATCGCGTCGACGGCAGCAGGCCCGTGTCGGTATGGGTGGTACCGCTGGTCACCGTCGCAATCGGAGCCGCGACGCCGTCACGATAGACGCGGTAGCCGGCGACACCTTGGCCGGTGTCGATCGAGGCGCTCCATGTGATCCGCACCTGCGTGGCGGATTCGGCAACAGCCGTGACGGCTTGCGGCACGCTGGGTGCCGTGGTGTCGATTGCGGGCGAGCCACCATCGCTGCCACCACCACAGCCACTGAGCACGAGCAGCGCGAGTATCGCGGCCGACCACCCGGACCGTTCGGCGTGAACCAGGCACGGCACCGCGGCAGGCGCCACGGGCGATTCGTATTGGGTGTTCATTTGTCGACCTTAGCGCATCGGCTGGCGAGCGCCGTAGGCCAAGTACCCGCAGCCTCGTCAGCTCGCCGGCCGCACCTGACGGTCATTCGGCAGACTGGGCGCCGATGGGGATTCAGTCGAGCCGCTTGTGGAACCTCAGCGTCGCGATTGCGAGCGCGACGACCAGGAAGACCCCCAGCTTCAGTGCCGGCACCTGCATGGCAGTGAGTGGCGCGCCACGCAGCAGGATGCCGCGGATCATCTCCACGAAATGCGTGAGCGGGAGCACCTGCGCGATCATCTGCGCCAGCGGCGGCATGCCATCGAATGGAAACACGAAGCCGGACAGCAGGATCGACGGCAGCAGGGTCAGGAACGACATCTGGAACGCCTGGAACTGCGTGCGTGCGAACGTGGAGATCACGAGGCCAAGCGTCAGCGTGGCCGCGATGAACAACGCCGCCGCAAGGTAGACGTCGAGCAGGCTGCCATTGATCGGCACGTCGAAGATGCGGGCGCCTACCGTGAGGATCAACGTCGTCTGGATCAGTCCGATCAGCACGTAGGGAATGAGCTTGCCGGCCATCAGTTCCCAGGAACGGATCGGCGTTGCGATCAGCAGCTCGAGGTTGCCGCGCTCGCGTTCGCGCACGATCGCCGCGGCCGTGAAGATCACCATCGTCATGTTCAGGATCACGCCGATCAGTGCCGGCACGACCTGCACGGCGGTACGGCGCTCGGGGTTGTATTCCGTGCGCACCTCGAAAGCCGGTGTACGTGACTTGTAGTCGCCCGCCCGCAGGGGCAACGGCACCGACGACAGTCCGCGCGCGACGGCATCGACCATCGGTTCGGACCCGTCGACCAGGACCTGTGCCACGGCGCGATCGCTGCCCAGTCGGCGTCGCTCGAAATCATGCGGGATCACGATGCCGACGCTGATCTCGCCGCTCTTCATGCGCCGGCGCAGGTCGGGCAGGCTCGGACTGGGCGGGCGCAGCACGATCACGCCGGTCGCCTGCAGGTCGGCGGCGAGCGCACGCGAGTGACTCGTTTTCGCTTCGTCGACGACGGCCGCGTTCAGGTCACGGACGTCGAAATTGATGGCGTACCCGAACAGCAGGATCCGCATCAGCGGAATGCCGATGATCATGCCGAACGTGAGCCGGTCACGGGCCAGCTGCCGGACTTCCTTGGTCGTGATCGCGATGAGCCGGAGCAGCATGGCGTGGCTCAGCGGCGCTGCTTGTCGCCGGCCTCGCGGCCGAAACCGGTGGCCGCGACGAAGACGTCTTCGAGACTGGCGCGGACGAGCTCCGTGTTCGCGGTGACCGCCGCGTCGCGCAGGCGCCGCAGGACGCGCTCCGCCGGAGTCGGCGTGGCCGGGTCGATCAGCACGTGCAGTCGCGTCCCGAGTTGCGCAACACTGAGCACGCTCTCGTCCAGCACGAGCGCGCGCCGGGCGGCGACCGTATCCACCGCTTCGACCTCGACCACCGCCGCCGGAATTTCCGACATCAGCTGCTGCGGCGGGCCCTGCGCGACGATCCGGCCGCTCGCGAGAATCGCGAGCTCGTGACAACGCTCGGCTTCGTCCATGTAGTGCGTCGACACGAGGATCGTCACGCCACGTGCGACCAGGTCGAAGAGGCTCTCCCAGAAATCACGGCGACTCTGTGGATCCACCGCGCTGGTGGGCTCGTCGAGCAGCAGCAGTTCGGGCTCGTGCAACGTCGCAGCCGCGAGCGCGAGGCGCTGGCGCTGGCCGCCGCTCAGCGTACCGGCACGCTGCTTGAACAGGACGCGGGTCGAAACTCCTCCACGACGGCGACACGTGCTCGCCGGCGTTGCGCAGGCAGCCCGAAGACCTGCCCCATGAACTGGAGGTTCTCGCTCACGGTGAGATCGTCCCAGAGCGAGAACTTCTGCGTCATGTAGCCGAGCCGCGTTCGCAGCTGCTCGGCATCGCGCGGCATTTCGTGATCGAGTACGTTGACCGTGCCGGCGCTCGGTTGCAGCAGGCCGCACAGCATGCGGATCGTGGTCGACTTGCCCGACCCGTTGGGACCGAGGAAGCCGTAGATGCGCGCCCGCGGGATGTCGAGGTCGATTCCATCCACCGCGGTGACATGCCCGAAGCGCCGCGTCAGGCCGCGAGCACGAATCGCCGGCTCCAATTCGCTGGCCGGGACTGTCGCGTGGACCCCGGCACTCATGGTTGCGCGGCCGGGACGAACACACGGATGGGCAGCCCGACGGGAAGTGCCTGCGCGGCTGGATCGTCAGAGCG
>JADJOO010000018.1 GCA_016713725.1 Pseudomonadota bacterium
GCCTATCTCGCCGCCGCCTCTCCCCGGGAGCGCCTGGCCGAGTCGCGCACGGTGCCGGAAGCCGACCTGCCGTTCGAATTCATGCTCAACGCGCTGCGACTGGTCGCGGGATTTACCGAAAGGCAGTTCGAACAGCGGACCGGATTGCCTCGCGCCGCGCTGTTGGCGCCAATCCAACGGGCCGAGGCTCGCGGATTGCTCGAACAGCGGGACGATCGCTGGCAACCCACCACGCGAGGCCGACAATTTTTGAACGACCTCCAGGAGCTGTTTCTGCCGATTTGACAGATATTTAGCTTCGTTTCGGCGAGCGGGCACCGACGCCGACTACCGTTGGCGGCTGCAAGGGGGCTTGCATGACGGGATCGAATGGAGTACCCGAAATTCAGTTATGCACAACGGCGGGCAGGGTGGCGCACTTTCGGCAGGTTACGGCCTGTAGCGAAAGTGAAACCTTAGACGACGAACATAACTCGTTGATACTAAATGATAAATAGGTCTGATCATTTTTTGATCAATGCAGAAATCACTGCATCTCGCACGGTGGAAGGTCCGTAGTCAGCCCATTCATCCACACAGTTATCCACAGCTTTTGTGGATAACATAAGGTTAAATCGGCCCGGGAGGTTCCATCGAGAACCAGTCCACCGGCTCGATCCCGCCCCTGCGCGATGTCGCTTGTCGATTCCGGGGCGCGTCCCTATAATTCGCCCCCCTCTTTTGCACCTGCCTGGAAGCTGCGCCATGAAAGACGCGATCCATCCGAACTACAAGGCGATCAACGTCACCTGCAGCTGCGGCAACACGTTCGAAACGCGTTCCACGCTGGGCAACGACCTGCAGATCGAAGTCTGCTCGAACTGCCACCCGTTCTACACGGGCAAGCAGAAGATGGTGGACACGGGTGGCCGCGTCGACCGCTTCCGCAAGAAGTACGCGACGGGCGCTGCGAAGGCCTGACGGTATCGTCTACCCGGCGTCACGTCGGGAGCTGCGATCGCTCGCGGGGCGCCTCAGGGCGCCCCGTTGCGTTCTGGGGCCGTGTCCTTCCGCACGGAACTTTCTGGGCTCCGCGGCGCACTCTAGACTCAGGACTCGTTGCTCCGGAGCGCACCATGCCGATCTCGCCGCGCCTTAAGCTCGTTGCCCTCGCCGTCGCGGCGACGGGGGTGCTCGCCGCAGTGAGCGGCTGTGCCACGAACCCCGTCACCGGCGGGACCGACGTGGTGACGATGAGCGAGGCGCAGGAGATCGAGCTCGGGCGCAAGATGCACCCGCAGATCCTGCAGCAGTACGGCCGTTTCGACGACGAGCAGCTGCAGCAGTACGTGAGCCAGGTCGGCCAGCGCATCGCCGTGAAAAGCCATCGCCCGAACCTGCAATACACCTTCACGGTGCTCGACGGCGACGAGGTCAACGCGTTCGCGTTGCCTGGCGGCTACGTCTACATCACCCGCGGCATCATGGCCTACCTCAATTCCGAGGCCGAACTGGCTGCGGTGATCGGCCACGAGATCGGGCACGTCACGGCGCGCCACTCCGTGCGCCAGCAGGCGGGGGCCACGGCGGCAGGCGTAGGCGCCATGGTGGTCGGGATCCTGACCGGCAGCGGCGACCTCGCGAACGTCGCCAACATGGCCGGCGGCGCGCTCATCAGCGGCTATGGCCGCGACATGGAACTGGAGGCCGACGAACTCGGCGCGGAGTACCTGAATCGCATCGGTTACGAGCCCGAGGCGATGATCGACGTCGTCCGCCTGCTCAAGAACCAGGAAATGCTCGAGGTGCAGATGGCGCGGCAGGAGAACCGCAAGCCCCGCGTCTATCACGGCGTGTTTGCCTCGCACCCGGACAACGACACGCGCCTGCACGAGGTGGTCAAGGCTGCCGGCAGGGTGCAGAACGCCGAAGACCGGCCGCCGAACCGCGAGCTCTACCTTTCGCACATCAACGGCTTGCCCATGGGCGACAGCCGGGCGCAGGGGGTCGTGCGCGGCTCGCGCTTCTACCACGCCGACCTCGGCATCACGCTGGCGTTCCCGACCGGCTGGATCGTCGACAACCAGCGCACCAAGGTGGTGGCCTACACCGCGGCGAAGGACGCCGTCATGGCGGTGTCGGCCGAGGCGCCGCCGCCCGGCATGGCGCCGAAGGAGTTCCTGGGGCGGATGCTGCAGGGCGTCACGACGACCGAGGCCGAGCCGCTGCAGGTGAACAACCTGAGCGGCTACCGGGCGGTCGTGCGCAGCATGACCCTGCCCTGGGGTAACCAGGGGCCGGCGAACGTGGCCGTGGTGTACTACAACAACCTCGCCTACATCTTCCAGGGCTCCACGCGACAGGCGGCGGGTGCTGCGAGTTTCGAGCCCGTCTTCGTGTCGACCGTAAAGACGTTCCGGCGTCTCAAGGACAACGAGTTCACGGCCGCCGAACCGGACCGGATCCGGGTCATTCAGGCGAGTAATCAGACGAAAATCGAGCAATTGGCGCGAAAATCGCCGATCAAGAAGTATCCAGCCGAGAGGCTCCGGCTGCTGAACGACCTGTATCCGGACAAGGAGCCGACGCCGGGCCAGAAGCTCAAGATCGTGGATTAGTCCGATCTTGAACAAACTTTGCTGCCGTGCAAACCTCGCTGGCCAACCCCGTGTTTTCGGGGCGCGAGTGTCGATACGGGGTTTGCACCACGATGAGCACCAAAAAGTACGAACTGGTCAACACCGAGACCGGTAAGAAGTCCGTCCTCGAGGCGCGCAGCGGGACCGTCGGTCCGGACTGCGTCAATATCGCCAGCATCAACAAGGATCACGGGGTCTTCACGTTCGACCCGGGCTTCATGGCCACGGCGGCGTGCGAGAGCAAGATCACCTACATCGACGGCGACAATGGGGTGCTGCTGTACCGCGGCTACCCGATCGAGCAGATCGCGGCCAAGTCGAATTTCCTCGAGACGTCCTACCTGCTGCTCCACGGCGACCTGCCGGCCAGCAGCCAGTTCGAGCAGTTCGACCGCTCGATCCGCTACCACACGATGCTCAATGAATCGCTGCTGCGATTCTTCAACGGCTTTCACTACAACGCGCACCCGATGGCGATGGTGTCGGCGGTCGTGGCCTCGATGTCGGCCTTCTATCACGACTCGATGGACATCCATAACCCGCGCCACCGCGAGATCTTCGCGCACCGCATCATCGCCAAGATCCCGACGATCTCGGCCGCGGCCTACAAGCACTCGCTGGGCCAGCCGTTCGTTTATCCGCGCAACGACCTCGACTACTGCGCGAACATGCTGAACATGTTCTTCGCCGTGCCGGCCGAGGATTACGTCGTCGACCCGGTGGCCGCCCAGGCGCTCGACCTGCTGCTGATCCTGCACGCCGACCACGAACAGAACGCGAGCACGTCCACCGTGCGCCTCGCGGGCAGCACGGGCACCAATCCGTACGCGGCGATTTCCGCGGGCGTTTCGGCGCTGTGGGGCCCCGCGCATGGCGGCGCGAACGAGGCCGTGCTCGAGATGCTCGAGGACATCGGCACCGTCGACAACATCGAGAAGTTCCTGGCGCGCGTGAAGGACAAGGACGGCAGCACGCGGCTCATGGGTTTCGGTCACCGCGTCTACAAGAACTTCGACCCGCGCGCGAAGATCATCCGCGAGATGTGCCACAAGGTGCTGTCGCGCCTTGGCCAGAACGACAACCCGCTGTTCGAGCTGGCGCTGCGTCTCGAGGAGATCGCGCTGAAGGACGAATACTTCATCGCCCGCAAGCTCTACCCGAACGTCGACTTCTACTCCGGCGTGATCTACAGCGCGCTCGGCATTCCGCGCTCGATGTTCACGGTCATGTTCGCCATCGCCCGCACGGCGGGCTGGGTGGCGCACTGGCAGGAGATGATTGGCGATCCGGCCATGAAGATCGGGCGGCCGCGCCAGCTCTACACCGGGCCGACGCAGCGGGACTACGTCGACGTCGACAAGCGCGGCTGATTTTTTCGGAAGTCCCGCAAGGCGTCGGGCGTCGTAGCGGGCGGCCGATCCGTTCTTCTTTCTGCAACGCGGAAAGGCAGACACGCGTTGCAGAAAGAAGAACGAATCGACCGCTTGCAAGGCGGCGCCTGAGCTCGTTTTCGGGCCAGCCCGAAAACATCGCACGGCGCATGCAGCCAGACGGCAAGAACTCGATGTCGCATCGCCGGCGTAAGCAACGGATCGCATCGTGACCGTGTGCTCCGCTGCGTCGGGAACCTGAAGGTTCCAGGCGACGACCCACCTTGCGCCCGACCAGCGCAGCCACAGTCGATAGGGGGACGAAGTGCCGATGCTGCGTTGATCGCGAGACGGCGGGAGGTGTGCGGGCTCCGGTTCGTGGTTGCCCGCTATCGGTCACCTGCGCCGTGCGACGTTCGCGGGCTTGCCCGCGAACGAGCTCAGGCGCCGTGTCACAAGCGGTCTATCCGGTGCCTTTCCCCGAGCGCGTGTCTGCCTTTCCAAGCTCGGGGAAAGGCACCGGATAGACCGCCTGGTACCAGCGCGATCGGGCGCCTTCCCCCACCACGCCTGTGCACATTCACGAATTGTCGCGCGCACGGCGCGGGAGCACTCTGGAGTCGGGTCCGCTGCGGGAGATTCACATGAGCCGCATACGCATCGTCGTCGCCGATCAGGCCGAAGCAATCTTCTACGACCTCAGTTCGCTCAAGGCCCACCCCATCGAAGTCGCGCGGATGTCGGACCCGGCGGCCCACCTGCACGACCGGGACTTCTCCAGTGACCGGCCCGGCCGATCGTATGAAAGCTTCCGCAAGGCGCGTCACGCCATAGAGGGAGAAAACGAACCGAGCCGCCGCGCGGCCGCGAAATTCGCGAAAGAGATTGCGGGCAGGCTGGACCTGGACCGGCGCAAGAAGGGGTACGAGCAGTTGATCGTCGTCGCCGCCGCACCGTTCCGCAGCCTGATGCGCGCCGAATTCTCAACCGACACGGCGGCCTGCATCGTGTACGAGGTGCCCAAGGACCTGGTTCACAGCCCGGTCGAGGTCCTGCGCGAGCACCTGCCGACGACAGCGCAGGAACTGCAGTCCGTTTGATCGGCCTCGGCGCGCGAACGGTCGACCTTGTTCGGCCCCCGCGAGCCGGTGCGGGATCCGGGTTCCGAGGTCGCTCGTTACCGGCTACCTGCGCCGTGCGACGTTCGCGGGCCTGGCCGCGAACGAGACCAGCCGTCTCGCAAGCGGTTCCATCGGCTTCCCGAGCGCGGCCTGCCTTTCCGGGGGCAACCGCGCTGTCTGCCTTTCCAAGCTCGGGGGAAGGTACCGGATCGACCGCCTGCAACCAGCTCGTGTCTGCCTTTCCGCGTTGCAGAAAGAAGAACGGCTCGGCCGCCTGCATTACACCAACGCTGCGACCTCGGTTGCGGTCGCACGGCGCATCGGCTTGCCATCGACGGGACTGCACGGCGACTGGCGGATGCCGTCCAGCGGGAAGACCACCGCGTCGATGGTCTGGTTGCCTGCGACGAAGCGGAACGCCGGGAAGGTGACCGTGCGGTCGCGCTCGAAGCGGAGCCGGCGCTCGAGCGTTTCGTGCGGCACGCCGCGTTCCTCGAGCCGGATCGAGACGGCTTCGGCCGACTCCGAGAACAGGTGCAGGTGTATGTCGGAGTGCGCCGAAGCGCTGCCGGTGAGCACCGGCCCGACGAGGCGAGGATCGAACTCCGCCATCAGGCGCATGGCCTGCAGGGCTGAGCGCCGCAATTCCGCGATTTCGTCCTGGTGCCGGTCACCCGCAAACAGCCGCCGCCGCGCGAAGAGCGCGGCCTCGATTTCCGTATTGCGCGGCAGGATCGCCACGTCCACGACGCCGAGCCGTGCAGCCGCCTTGCGCTTGGCAAACAGGAAATCGTCGATGCCCTGTTCGGCCATCACCCGCGCGGCTTCCTCGGCCACCGCCTGACGCAACATCTCTGCGCGGGGGTTGGGTCTCTGTCGACTCATGTGTCTCCGAGCATACCGAATCGTGCCGTACCGGCAATGGGCGTTGCGCAGGTTGCTGACGTCAACAGGTTGCCGATAGCAGCTGGATGCTGACCTCAGAAGATGGATTCATCACTCGCAGAGGGTTCGAGCGTTTCCGCGCCCACGCCGTCGTCACTGTAGCCACCCATGCCAGGCTGCGGCGCATGCTGCTCGAGGAACGTCTCGAACAGGGCGCCGGGCGCTCCGGCACGCGTCGGCGCACCGCTCTCCCGCGAAACCCACGTGCGCACGACGCCCGGCGGTTCCGGCTGCCGGTGCTCCGGCTTGTCGCGCAGCGCTTCCTGCATGAAGTAGATCCACATCGGCAGGGCGGTCTTGCCGCCTTCCTCGTTCTCGCCGAGCGAACGCTCCTGGTCGAATCCGAGCCACACCGCAGCCGCGATATCGGCGTTGAAGCCGACGAACCACGTGTCGCGCCGGTCGCTCGTCGTGCCGGTCTTGCCCGCAATGTCCTTGCGCTTGAGCGCGGCCGCGGCACGCTGGGCCGTGCCGCGCTGGACCACGTCCGTCATCATGTCCGTCATCACGAACGCATTGGCCGGGCTGATCGCCTGGGGAGCGCGCGCCTCGACGCCCGCACTTGCGGCCGCAGCGTCACCGGGTAGGACGCTGACGGTGCCCGGCACGACGTCCGGTACGGCTGCAAGATCGCTGGCCACCGCCGCTGCAGACTCGCCCGCCGCGTCGAAATCGCACAGTGCGCATGCCCTGGCCGGCTCGGCCTGGAAGAGTTCGTTGCCGGCCGGGTCCTGCACCGACTGGATGAAAAACGGCGTCACCAGCGCGCCGCCGTTGGCGAACACCGCGAAGCCCCGCGCCATTTCGAGCGGAGTGACCTGCCCGGTGCCAAGCGCGAGCGTGAGATTCGGCGGCAGCGATTGCGGGCCGAAGCCGAAATTCGCGATGTGCTTCAGCGCGAAGCCGATGCCCGCGCCGCGCAGCAGCCGGATCGAAACCAGGTTGCGCGAGCGGACCAGGCCCTCGCGCATCGGCGTCGGTCCGTAGAACTTGCGGGTGATGTTCTGCGGCCGCCATTCTTCGTCGCCTTCCGGGCCACCGCCGCCCGGCAGCACGATCGGGGCGTCATTCACCAGGGTCGCCGGGGTGAAGCCACGCTCGAGCGCGGCGGAATACAGGAACGGCTTGAAAGCAGAGCCCGGCTGCCGATGCGCCTGCACCACGCGGTTGTACTTGCTCGACCCGAAATCGAAGCCGCCGACCAGCGCGACGATGGCGCCGTCGTTCGGATCGAGCGCCACCAGCGCGCCGGACACCGCAGGCAACTGGCCCAGGCGGTACCCGGTTTCGGGCAGCGGCTCGACGTAGACCACGTCGCCAGCCGCGAGGACCTCGCGCGCGGTCCTGGGCGACGGCCCGAGCGCATCCTTGAGCGGATCGATCACCGGCCTCGCCCACGACAGTCCATCCCAGTCGAGGCTGATGGCGGAGCCATTGCGCAGGACCAGCTCGGCGCTGCGTTCAGCCACGGCCGTGACGACCGCCGCCGAGAGGCTGCCGCGCCGCGGATGGCGCTTGAACAACGGGTTCAGCGACGCCGCGTCACCGAGCTGCGCCGGGTCGATCCGCTCGAGCGGGCCACGATAACCGTGCCGGCGCTCGTACTCGAGGATGGCGCGCCAGGTAGCGGCGTTGGCGGCCAGCTGCAGGCGGCTGTCGAGGGTCGTGAAGACCTGGTAGCCGGCCGTGAGCGCGTCCGTGCCGTGCCGACGTAACATTTCGGCGCGGACCATCTCGGCCACGTACGGCGCGTCGAGTTCGATGATCGGTCCGTGCAGCCGGCTGGAGATGGGTTCGTTGAGCGCTGCGTCGTGCCGGGCCTGGTCGATCTTGCCGAGTTCGAGCATCCGTCGCAGCACGTAGGCCCGGCGATCGTGCGCCCGGGCAATGCTGGCGACGGGGTTGTCCAGCGAGGGCGACCGCGGCAGGCCCGCGATCAGCGATGCCTCGGCGACGGTCAGGTCGTGCACCGACTTGTCGAAGTACACCTCGGACGCCGCGCCGATGCCGTAGGCACGCTGCCCGAGGAAAATGCGGTTCAGGTACAGGGTCAGGATTTCCTGCTTCGAGAATTCACGCTCGAGCCGCATCGCCAGGAACACTTCCTTCAGCTTGCGCCGCAGGGTTTTCTCCGACGTCAGCACGGTATTGCGCGCGAGCTGCATCGTGATCGTGCCGCCGCCCTCGCGCACGCTGCCCGAACTCACGTTCGCAACCAGGGCTCGGACCAGGCTCTGCCAGTCGACCCCGGGGTGCTCGAAAAATCGCGCGTCTTCCGCGGCCAGGAAAGCATCGATGACGACGGGGGGGATCTCGTCGAAGGCCACCGGGATGCGGCGCTGCTCGCCGATCTGCGCCAGCAGCTTGCCGTCGCGCGTATAGACCCGCAGCGGCAGCTGCGTTTTCACGTCGCGCAGTGCGGCAGCGTCTGGAATTTCAGAGGCCAGGTACTGGTAGGCCCCTGCGAATCCCATGCCGACCAGCACCAGCGCTGACAAAGCGGTGGCCAGCGGAACGCCGAGGATTCTCGTCATGATCTTGCGACTCATTGCCAAAACTGCGAACCGTTCCTTGCTGCGCCCAAGGCGCCTGTGCATAGTAGCCGCCGACACCAAGGCAAACCCGTCGAAAGGTGGGGGCGCAACGCCACCGGCCCTAGGGGGTAGCCCAAGTCGGCGGGATTGTCGGTTTTTCACCACCAAGCCCGCAGGGAGCGACGCGGATTATGGTTTTTGTTAGCCCACTCACAATTCTATTAGGTCAAACCCTGATATATAGTGGCGCGGGGGCTTTGAAACTGCCACACGATCGCGGCGCAACCTCTTGAACTAGAAAGGATCAACCGTGCTGTTCCAGCGCAGGTTCCGACCGGTCATCGGACTCGACATCACAACGTCCTCGATCAAGCTGATCGAGCTGACGCGCAGCGGCGACTCGTATCGAGTCGAATCGTATGCGGCCGAGCCCTCGCCGCCGAATGCCATCAACGAAAAAGCCATCGTCGACGCCCAGGCCGTCGGCGAAGCCGTGCGCCGCGCCGTGAAGCGTGCCGGCGCCCGCAGCAGGGAATGCGCCGTGGCGGTCAGCGGCGACGCCGCGATCACCAAGGTGATCCAGATGCCCCGCAACCTGCGCGCCAACGAGCTCGAGTCGCAGGTCGAGATGCAGGCCGACCAGTACATTCCCTTCCCGATGGAAGAAGTCAGCTACGACTTCGAAGTGATCGGTCCGTCGGAAAAAGACCCTGAAATGATCGACGTACTGCTCGTGGCCACGCGTTCCGAGAACGTCGAGCAGCGCCAGGCCGCCGTGCAGGCTGCCGGCCTCACCGCACGCATCGTCGACGTCGAAGCTTTCGCGCTCGAAAACGCCTGCCGCCTGCTGACGCACCAGATGCCGGACGGCGGGATGGAGCGCAGTATCGCCGTCGTCGACTTCGGCGCGAGCAGCACCACGTTCTCCGTGCTGCGCGATACCAAGGTGGCCTACACCCGCGACTTCTCCTTCGGCGGCCAGCAGCTCACCGAAGAGATCATGCGCACCTACGGCCTCTCGATGGAAGAAGCCGGGCGCGCCAAGAAGGAAGGCGGCCTGCCGGCCAACTACCAGTCCGAGGTGCTCGACCCGTTCATCGACGACATGTGCCAGCAGGTGAGCCGCTCGCTGCAGTTCTACCTCGCGGCCGGCGCGGGACGCATACAGCCGGAGCAGATCCTGATCTGCGGCGGCTGCGCCAACATCCCGGGCGTCGCCGACGTGATCGCAAGCCGGGTGGGCATCCCGGCCGAGCGCGGCGACCCGCTGGGCCAGATGAAGATCTCAACTCGTGCCCTCGCACAGGGCGTGAAGAAGGACGCGACGGCATTGCTCACCGCCTGCGGCCTGGCGCTCAGGAGCTTCGACTGATGCCAAGAATCAACCTGCTGCCGTGGCGTGAGGCGGAACGCAAGCGCAAGCGCCAGGAATTCCTCCTGTCGCTCGGTGCGGCAGCGGCCACGGCCGGCCTGTTCATTCTGCTCGGCCACTGGCACATGAGTTCCGCGATCCAGCATCAGAAAGATCGCAATGACCTCCTGACGCAGGAAATCGCCGCGCTCGACAAGCAGATCGAGGAAATCAACGGCCTCGACGCGCAGAAGCGCAGGCTGCTCGCGCGCATGGAAATCATCGAGACGCTGCAGCGCAGCCGTCCCGAGATCGTCCACGTCTTTGACGAACTCGTGCGTGTCCTGCCGGAGGGCGTCTACCTGACGTTCCTCAGGCAGTCGGGCAACCGCTTCGAGCTGCGCGGCATCGCGCAGTCGAGCACGCGCGTCTCCTCGTTCATGCGCAACATTGATGCGTCGCAGTGGCTCGCAGACCCGACCCTGCAGATCGTCGAGACCCGCGCCAAGGACTCGGCCGGCGGCGCCTCGTTCACGCTGTTCGCGAACCAGCGGCGCCAGGCCTCGGCCGAAGACGACCCGGTCGAAACGCCTACCTCCGGCAAGGCCAAGAAGAAGGCGGCCGCCAAATGAACCAGTTGCAGGCTCAGTGGGAACAACTGCGCAACCTCGACCCGAACGATCCGGGCCGCTGGCCGCTCGGCGTCCGCATCGGCACGGCCGTGCTGTTGTTCCTTGTCGCCGCCGCAGGCGGTTACTACTTCCTCGTCTGGAAGAGCAAGCGGCCGTTGCTGCTCGAGGCACGGGCGACGGAAGGCCAGCTGCTGGAATCGCTGACCACCAAGGCCAAGCGCGCCGCGAACCTGGAGGCTTACCGCGTCCAGCTCGCCGAAATGGAGAAATCCTTCGGCGCGATGCTGCGGCAGCTGCCGAACAAGACCGAGGTGCCGAACCTGCTGGTCGACATCTCGCAGACCGGCCTCGGGGCGGGCCTCGAGGAGAAGCTGTTCCAGCCGCAGGGCGAGAACAAGAAGGACTTCTACGCCGAGCTGCCGATCACGATCCGCCTGACGGGCGGTTATCACGAGATGGGCAGGTTTGCGAGCGGCATCGCCGCGCTGCCCCGCATCGTGACCCTGCACGACATCGAGATCACCCCGGCCGCCGGCAAGGGCGTCATGGACCCGGCAGAGCTCACTTTCAACGTCACCGCGAAGACCTATCGCTACCTCGACGAAGAGAGCCAGGCCGCGGCGGCGCCGAAGGACGACAAGGGCAAGGCCAAGAAGGACCGCAAGGGCAAGAAGAAGCCCGCTGCGGGCGAGGCATGACCATGAGCACGACGGTCAAGACACGGTCGTCCGTCTCCGGGTTGGCGCTGCTCGCGTCGTCGATCGCACTGCTGCTCGCGGGCTGCGGCAACGACATGGACGCGCTGCAGGCCAAGGTCGACGAGATCAAGAACGCACCCGGTACCGGCGTCGAGCCGCTGCCCGAGGTGAAGCCGTACGAGACGTTCAATTACGCCGCGACCGATCAGCGCTCGCCGTTCGAGCCGGGCCTTTCTGCCCTGGCGAATGCGCCGAACGCGATCCGTCCGGACCAGAACCGGCCGCGCGAGTTCCTCGAGCAGTTCTCGCTCGACACGCTGCGGATGGTCGGCACGGTAAGACTGAAAGGTAAGCTGTTCGGCCTGGTACAGACCAAGGACGGACTGGTGCACCGGGTGTTGCCTGGCAACCATATGGGACAGAGCGATGGCCGCATCTCGGCCATCGAGGAAGGCAAGATCTCGCTCACCGAGATCGTTCCTGACGGCATGGGTGGCTTTATCGAGCGCCCCGCTGCACTTGCGCTGAGCGAATGATCTGCAAGGAGATCCGAGAATGACCGCTGCATCGTCGCACGTGAACCATCGCCGCCCGGAGGCTGGCCGCCTGCATCGGCCGTTCCGCTCCGCGGCGTTCGTCGCGTTGGCCGGGGCGCTCGCATTCGCCGCGCAGGTCGCGCTTGCGCAGGCGCCCACCACCCGGCTTACCAAGGTCGAGCTGCAACCGCAGCCTGGCAACCAGCTCGAGGTGAAGCTCATGCTGGATGGCCCGGCGCCGCAGCCGGTCGCCTTCACCATCGACAACCCGGCGCGTCTCTCCGTGGACCTGCCGGGCACGTCTGTCGCGCTCGAATCGCGCCGCATCGACGTGAAGTCCGGTGGCGTCGACTCGATTGTCGCGGCCGAAGCTTCGGGCCGCACGCGCGTCGTCTTCAACCTCGACTCGCTGCAGCCGTATTCGACCCGCACTGACGGCAACAACGTCTTCGTTTCGCTCGGTCGCGGGGCCGGCAACGAGGCCGTGGCCGCAACGGTGAGCACCGGGGCGACTGCCACGGCGACTCCCGCCGGGGCGTTCGCGATCGAAAAAGTCGATTTCCGTCGCGGCTCCGACGGCGCCGGCCGCATCATCGTGCGCACCAGCGATCCGCGCGTGCAGGCCAGCGTCAGGCAGGAAGGCGGTCGCACGGTCGTGGATTTCCCGCGCACCGGCGTCGCACCCGAAGTCGCGCGCCGCTACGACGTCGTCGATTTCGCAACGCCCGTCAATTCGTTCGACGTGACCAACACGCCGAACGGCGCCCGCATCATCGTGAACGCCACGGGCGATTACGAGCAGCTCGGCTACCAGAGCGATCGCGAATACGTGCTCGAACTGCGCCAGCGGACGAAGGCAGCCGTGGCCGCCGATCCGGGCAAGAAGGAATACCGCGGCGAGCGGCTGACGCTCAACTTCCAGGACATCGAGACCCGCGCGGTGCTGCAGCTGCTCGCCGAGACGAGCGGCCAGAACATCGTGGTCAGCGACACGGTCCAGGGCAACGTCACGCTGCGCCTGCAGAACGTGCCGTGGGACCAGGCGCTCGACATCGTCATGCGCACGAAGGGGCTCGACAAGCGGCAGGAAGGCAACGTGATCTACGTCGCCCCGGCTGAAGAACTCGCCGCGCGCGAGAAACAGTTGCTCGAGTCGCAGAAGTCGCTCACCGAGCTTGCGCCGGTGCGCACGGAATACCTGCAGGTCAACTACGCGAAGGCGTCGGACCTCGCCTCGCTGATCAAGTCGCAGGGCAAGAGCTCGCTGCTATCAGAGCGCGGCAGCCTCGCGATCGACGAGCGCACCAACACGCTGCTGCTGCAGGACACGGCCGATCGCCTGGCGGACATCCGCCGCCTGGTGCAGACGCTCGACATTCCGGTGAAGCAGGTGCTGATCGAGGCCCGCATCGTCATCGTCAACGACGACTTCAGCCGCGAGCTGGGCGTGCGCTTCGGCGGCGCGTTCGTCGGCAACTACGGCAGCAACGACGGCCTCATGTACGTCAGCAACAGCGGCCTCAACTCTGCCGACGGCTCACGTGGCCCGATCATTTCCCCGAACGGTCCGGGTGGTGTCGGTGTCGACGGCAACGCGGTTGCCACCGGGCTGGATCGCTACCTGGTCAACCTGCCGATCGCCAACCCGGCCGGCCGCATTGCCATGACGCTGCTCGACTCCGACTACGTGGTCGACCTCGAAATCACGGCCGCGCAGCGCGAAGGCCGCGGTGAAGTGGTCTCCGCCCCGCGCGTCATCACTGCCAACGGCAAGGAAGCGGTGATCGAGCAGGGCACCGAGATCCCGTACCAGGAATCGGCCTCGAGCGGCGCAACGACGACGCAGTTCAAGAAAGCCGTGCTGTCGCTCAAGGTCACGCCGCAGATCACCCCGGACGACCGCGTGATCCTCGACCTGACCGTGTCCAAGGACAGCGTGGGCCAGATCCTGCCGAGCGCGACCGGAGGCAGCGTGCCGAGCATCGACACGCGCGAGATCACGACCCAGGTGCTCGTCAACGACGGCCAGACAGTCGTCCTCGGCGGCATCCTCGAGACCGAGCGCCGCGACACCGTCAACAAGGTGCCGTTCCTCGGCGACGTGCCGGGCCTCGGCTGGCTGTTCCGCAGCAAGGGCAAGACCGACAACAAGGACGAGCTCCTGATCTTCGTGACGCCGAAGATCCTGCGCGAGGTCGCCGAGATCTACTGACGCGCCGGCCTTCGGGTGCGAGAATGCGAGGCCGCAGTGATCCTGCGGCCGCACTTCTTTGGGGTCCACAACGCCGATGCACCGCCGCGCATGAACGTCTTCTCGTCGGCCCGATGGGCTCGGGCAAGAGCGCGGTCGGCCGGCAGCTGGCGCAGCGGCTCAACCTCCAGTTCATCGACAGCGACGCCGAGATCGAGGCCCGTACGGGCGTCGACGTCGCCTATATCTTCGAACGCGAGGGCGAGGCGGGCTTCCGCAGCCGCGAGGCCGAGGTCATCGACGCAATCAGCCGCCGCGACCGGGTGCTGGTCTCGACGGGCGGCGGGGCCGTCCTCGACGCCGGTACCCGGGAGCGCCTGCGCGCCCGCGGTCGTGTCGTGTATCTTCGGACGTCCGTGGACCAGCAACTCGCCCGCACCCGGCGCAGCAATGACCGGCCGCTCCTCAACAACCCCGACCCGCGCGGCACGCTCGAGCGCCTGTCCGAGCAGCGCGCACCGCTCTACACCGAGGTGGCCGAGATCGTCGTCGACACGGACGGCCGCAAGGTAAAGACGGTAGTCGACCAGATCTGTCACCACCTCGGCGTCGACGGGCCCGAGCGATGACGGGTTGCGCGCCGCAGACGCTGCAGATCAACCTGGGCGATCGCAGCTACCCGATCGTGATCGGCCCTGGCCTGCTCGACGACGCAGACCTCGTCAACGGTCACGTCACTGCGCGCGACGTCCTCGTCGTCACCAACGAAACGGTCGGTCCGCTGTACGCCGCGCGCCTGCTCGCGGGCCTCGCCGGCAAGCGCGTGCGCACGATCGAACTGCCTGATGGCGAGCAGTACAAGACGCTGGCGGTGCTCGAGCGTGTGTTCGATGCGCTGGTCGAAGCCCGCCTGAACCGCGATGCCTGCGTGGTTGCGCTTGGGGGTGGCGTGGTCGGCGACATGGCCGGGTTCGCGGCCGCCTGCTATCAGCGCGGCGTCGACTTCGTGCAGGTGCCGACGACGCTGCTCGCCCAGGTCGACTCTGCCGTGGGCGGCAAGACCGGCGTCAATCACCCTGGCGGCAAGAACCTGATCGGCGCCTTTCACCAGCCGCGCGCGGTGCTGTCGGACCTCGGCACGCTGCGCACCTTGCCGCCGCGTGAATTGCGGGCGGGACTCGCCGAAGTGATCAAGTACGGCCTGGTCGACGACGCCGATTTTCTCGCGTGGATCGAAGCCAACGTCGAGCCGCTGCTCGCACTGGACATGGACGCACTGGCACATGCCGTAAGGCGGTCGTGCGAGATCAAGGCGCGGATCGTCGCGGCCGATGAACGCGAACACGGCCAGCGCGCGTTGCTGAACCTGGGCCACACCTTCGGCCACGCCATCGAGACTGCGGCCGGCTATGGCGAATGGCTGCACGGCGAGGCCGTGGCGCTGGGCATGCTGCTCGCGGCGGATCTCTCGCAGCGTCTCGGCTGCATCGGCACGACCGACGTTGCCCGCGTGCGTGAACTGTTGCGCCGCGCCGGACTGCCGACCGCGGCGCCGGCCATCGGTGCCGCCCGGGCCCTGGAACTGATGGGCATGGACAAGAAGGTGCTGCAGGGCCGCATCCGGCTCGTGCTGCTGCGCGAGCTCGGCGCAGGCGTCGTCACGGGCGACTATCCGACCGCAGCGCTGCAGGCGACGCTGCGCAGCCACTTCGAGGAGGTCGCATGAGCGAGCGGGGCGGCAGTCACGTGCCGGGCAGCGACGACGACACGGTCCTCGCGGTCTACGCCCAGCGTTCGACGGCGTCGCGTGGCCGTCGATTTGCCGAGCCACCGCCGCGGCATCGCACCGAATACCAGCGCGACCGCGACCGCATCGTGCATTCGACGGCGTTCCGCCGGCTCGTCTACAAGACGCAGGTCTTCGTCAATCACGAAGGCGACCTGTACCGCACGCGGCTCACGCATTCGCTCGAAGTCGCGCAGATCGCGCGCAGCGTGGCGCGGGCGCTCGGCCTGAACGAGCCGCTGGCCGAGGCGATCTGCCTCGCGCACGACCTCGGCCACACCCCGTTCGGCCACGCCGGGCAGGATGCGCTCAACGAGTGCATGCGCGACTTCGGCGGGTTCGAGCACAATCTGCAGTCGTTGCGGGTGGTGGACGAGCTCGAGGAGCGCTACGCCGAGTTTCCGGGCCTGAACCTCACGTTCGAAGTGCGCGAAGGCATCCTCAAGCACTGCTCGGCGGCCAACGCCCGCAAGCTCGGCGAACTCGGCGAGCGGTTCCTGCAGCGGCTGCAGCCCGGTCTCGAGGCGCAGCTGGCGAACCTTGCGGACGAGGTCGCTTACAACAACCACGACGTCGACGACGGCATCCGCGCCGGGCTGATCACGATCGAGGACCTCTGCGGCTGTTCCATGTTCGGTCGCCAGTTCGAGCTCGTGCGCGGGCAGTACCCGCAACTGGGTGGGCGGCGCCTCGTGCACGAAGTCGTGCGCCGCATGATCGACTACACGGTCAATGACCTCGTCGATGCCTCGACGGCCTCGCTGGCCAGCGCGGCACCGCAGTGCGTGGGCGAGGTGCGGTCGCGCTCGCAGCCGCTGCTCATGTTCAGTGATGGTGTCCGCGAAGAGCACCTCGAGCTCAAGCGCTACCTCCGCGAGCACCTCTACAAGCATTTCCGTGTGCTGCGCATGACGACCAAGGCGCAGCGCGTGGTGCGCGAGCTGTTCGATGCGATGTTCTGCGAGGTCAACCTGATGCCGACCGAGCACCAGGACGTCGCCCGCCGGCTCGAAGCCGCCGACGGCGAGCCCGGCCGCGCACGCGCCGTCGCCGACTACATCGCGGGCATGACCGACCGCTTCGCGATCCTCGAGCACCGCCGGCTGTTCAATCCTGCCGAACGGACCTGACCCCCGTGAGGGCATGCCCCGACGCCCGGCCGGGGTCGGTCTGGTAGCATTCCCGGGCTTTTGCCGGAGTGACGCCTTGACCCCCAAGAACATCCCCGACCGGGAACGCCTCATCTTCGCCATGGACGTCGCCGACCCGCAGGCGGCGCGCCAGCTCGTCGAGCAGCTCGGCGAGTCCGTCGTCTTCTACAAGCTCGGCCTCGAGCTGTTCATGTCCGGCGGCTACTTCGAATTGCTCGACTGGATGGTCGCGCGTGGCAAGAAAGTTTTTGTCGATCTCAAGTTCTTCGACGTGCCCGCGACGGTCGCCGCGGCGGTCAAGCAGCTGCGTAACCGGGGCGTCACGTTTGCAACGATCCACGGCAACCAGGCCATCATGGAGGCGGCAGCGGCGGCGAAGGGCGACGTGAAGATCCTCGCGGTCACGGTGCTCACGAGCCTCGACCGTGGCGACCTCGACGACCTCGGGTTCACCGTCGATGTCGAGAAGCTGGTGCTCTCCCGCGCCCGGCGCGCGCTCGAAGCCGGGTGCGACGGCGTCGTCTCGTCGGGACTCGAGGCGCCGATGCTGCGCGAGTTCATCGATCACCGACTGCTCGTCGTTACACCGGGTATTCGTCCGGTCGAGAACAAGCCGGTGGACGACCAGAAGCGCACGGTCGACGTCGCCCAGGCCTTCGCCAACGGTGCCGATTATATCGTCGTCGGCCGACCGATCCGCGATGCCGCCGATCCGCGCGCAGCCGCCGAGGCCATTCAGGCGACCATTGCCCACTCCTTTGCCGGAGCACGCGCATGAGCGCACCGCTGCAGAACGACCTGTTGCTGCGCGCGCTGCTGGGCCAGCCAACCCCCCGCACACCGGTCTGGATGATGCGCCAGGCCGGACGCTACCTCCCGGAGTACCGCGCCACGCGTGCGAAGGCGGGCAGCTTCCTCCAGCTGTGCATGAATCCCGAGCTGGCCTGCGAAGTGACGCTGCAGCCACTCGAGCGTTACCGGCTCGACGCGGCCATCCTGTTCTCGGACATCCTGACCGTGCCGCACGCGATGAACGTCGGCCTCTCGTTCGAGACCGGCGAAGGCCCGAAGATCGCGCGGCCGGTGCGCACGCCCGCCGACATCGACAAGCTGCCGATTCCGGATCCGGAAGGCGAACTGCGGTACGTGATGGATGCGGTCCGCACGATTCGTCGCGAGCTCAGGGGCCGGGTGCCGCTGATTGGTTTCGCGGGCAGCCCGTGGACCGTCGGCACGTACATGGTCGAAGGCGGCAGCAGCAAGAACTTCGAGCACATCAAGGGCATGCTTTACGGCGCGCCGAAGGAACTTCACCGGCTGCTCGACGTGATCACCCGCGCAACGATTGCCTACCTCAACGGCCAGGTTGCCGCGGGCGCGCAGGCGGTCATGGTGTTCGATACGTGGGGCGGTGCGCTGACTCCCGCGGATTATCGCGAGTTCTCGTTGCGCTACATGCAGCGGATCGTCGACGGAGTGACGCGCGAAGCCGACGGCCGCCGCGTGCCTGTCATCCTCTACACGAAGGGTGGCGGCGGCTGGCTGGCCGAGATGGCGGCGACGGGTTGTGACGCGCTCGGCGTCGACTGGATGACCGACCTGGCCGACGCCCGTCGCGTCGTGCAGGACAAGGTTGCGCTGCAGGGCAACCTCGACCCGAGCGTGCTCTACGCACCGCCGCAACAGATCCGCGAGCAGGTGGGGCACGTGCTCGCAAGCTACGGCAAAGGCTCGGGCCACGTGTTCAACCTCGGCCACGGCATCCATCCGGAAGTGAAGCCCGAGCACGCGCTCGCGATGATCGAGGCCGTGCACGAACTTTCTCCGCAATACCATGAGGAGAGGGGATAGGGGATAGGGGATGGGGGTTAGTCGGAACGAAATAGCAGACGTTCGATGAAGCCCGCAAATTCTTGCTCTGACATCCCGATCCGAATGCGTCACGCTCCGGGAACCGACTCTGCACCTGACGCTACGAGTTCCGACTAACCCCCATCCCCAACCCCCATCCCCTAACCCCTTCCCCCCCCCCATGGACATCAACAAGATCAGCATCGGCGCCGACCCGCCCAGCGACATCAACGTCCTGATCGAGATTCCGCAGGGCGGCGTGCCGGTCAAGTACGAGCTCGACAAGGAATCGGGCGCGCTGCGCGTCGACCGCTTCCTGCACACCGCGATGTACTATCCCGGCAACTACGGCTTCGTGCCGCACACGCTCTCGGGTGACGGCGATCCGGTTGACGTGATCGTGGTGGTACCGAGCCCGGTGGTGGCAGGCGCGATCGTGCGGGTGCGCCCGGTCGGCGCACTGCTGATGAAGGACGAGGCGGGCGACGACGAGAAGATCATCGCCGTCCCGGTCGACAAGCTCCACCCGTTCTATTCGGGCGTGAAGTCGTACAAGGACCTGCCCATCACGCTCATCGACCAGATCGCGCACTTTTTCCAGCACTACAAGGACCTGGAGAAGGGCAAGTGGGTGACGATCGTGAACTGGGTGGGCACCGAGCGCGCCGAGAAGATGATCATCGAGGGCATCCACCGCGCGGCGGGCGCCGGCGATGACGTGGCTGCGCACTACGTGGCGCAGCACTCGATGGCGGCCGCGTCGCGACGTTCCAGGAAGAAGCCGTAGTCGATGCTGATCAACAGAGTCGGCGATTGATCAGATCAACTTGACGTTTCACAGGAAACGTCAAGTCGAGCTGCACAATCGTCGACTCGTCAGGCTGGCCAGCCCGACATCGAGTGTCGCCGGCACCGTGGCCGTCGCTGCCGCAAAGCGCTCGAACCACGCAAGCTTCGCCGGTCGCGCCAGCGACTTCAATCGCACTTCCATCGAGGCGGCTGCGCTTCTGCTTTCGAACCAGACGACAGCGGCAAGCGCGTGTGGTCGGTTGGCCCGCGTAAACGCGGCTCCCTTGCCAGTCCGGTGAACTTCGAATCGCTCGTCAGGCGTCGGACTGATGCCGATGTAGCTCTTGCCGCCTGCGCAATGCAGCAAGTAAACGGCCCAGGGCTTTGCGGCGGCGGCAGCGCCTGTGTCCGCGTCGGCGGGCTCCTCGCCGACCGCGCCGTCGTCAGCGCATGCGGCCACGGTTGCCCATTGCTGCGTCGGTACCGAGCACCTGATCGATCGTCACCAGGTCCACCAGTCCGAGCGCGCCATACAGCGCTGGAATGATCTTTGCGGGCGGGTGCTTCCTGCGCAGCGCGGCCACCTTGACGGTGCCCGCACGGTACACCGGCAGGTACATGCGTCCCAGCAGCGGGTGACGGCCCCAGGCGCCCGACAGCTTGTCGGCGCGCTCGTCGGAGCAGAGGAATTCGTTGCGCAGTACGCCGCGCACCCTGTCCTGCGCCCAGTGCTTTTCCCACGTGAGGAACGACGACTGGTTCTTGGCGTCGTCCTGCAGCAGCGCGAGCAGGGTGCCGAGCTGCAGGTCGGCGCCAGGCAGCTCGTCGATTTCCGTGACGCCGTATGCCATCAGGATCGCATTGTTCGCAATGCCTTCCGACAGTGCCGCGCCGCGCGTGTTCATCGTGAGCACCGTCGCCTCGAAGCCCAGCTTGCGACGCGCGTACAACGCCTGGATCCACGCGAAGTTGGTCACGTGGCCGGGAACGACCTCGTGCGACACCAGCTGCATGAACTCGGGCACCGAAATCTCGAGCGCCGCGTTGATCTCGTAGTTTGCTTCGTACTGCGGCGAGCCGTCACGGTTGCGCGCGCGACCGATGTAATTCATCGAGCCCGAGAACCAGGCGTTCTCGATCGCGAGGAACTCGATGTTGGCGCGGGGCACGTCACGCAGCGCCCTGGGCAGATAAGGGACGAGGTGCTGGGCTGCGCCCGCGTCGAACTGTGCGATGCACGCGTCGGCCAGCATGGCGATCGACTTCTTCGGCACCATGCGCTCGCGGCGCCATGGGTCCACGGCGGCGAGCAGCTTCGCCCGCGTGGCCGACCTGTAGCCTTGCTTCGCGAGCAACTCCGCGATTCGCTCACGCTTGGCCACGGGATCGGAAGGGGTCGGCGCGACGCCGGTGGACGCGGTCACGCAACGCTCGTACGGCACGGTCTGCCCGCGCCCGAGCCGCTCCTGCACCAGGTCCCACATCACGCCCAGGCATTCGCACAGGCCTTGCAGGTACGCGCCACGTAATTGACCGGCGTTGCCTGCCGCTTCACTCAGCTTGCCGATGGCGGCTGGAATGTCGATGGCTTTCAGGTACGCATCGACAGCCGATACGTCGATCTTCCTGCCGGCAACGCCACCGCTCTGTCGGAGCTGCGCCGCCGCCGGATGTTGGTAGGCCCTGGGCAGCGGCTCGTCGGAGAACCAGGAGTCGGCGATGAAGCGACCGGTGCCCGACGGGTTCATGACGTCGCCGCCCCACAGCGTGTCGATCCCGACAATTGCCGTGGCCGTGGCCTTCGTCAACGCGGTGACCGCTTGCGGTTGAAGTGACACGGTGGGCCCTTCCGGGTTCATCGCCTCTTGGGGGTGAACGCCTGCATCGTCATGTCCCTGACGAGCTGCGTCGCCTTCGGGTTGGGCAGTCCGTAGCGGGCAAAAAGTGCCAGGTGACTGCGCATCGCGATCATCGCTCCGGAAGGAGAGTCGGCGCTCTTGCAACACTGCTTCAGTCGCCCGTTCAGGTCCGTTGCAACCGCGGCAAGGGGGCGTTTGCGTTCGTCCTCACCGTACTCTTTTGGCTTGGAGAGACCCCACTCGACGGCCGTTGCGGCAATGTGATCAAGCCAGTGGAGGAGTGCGTCATGGTTTCGGGCGTTGCGTGTCTCGCCGGCTGGTGCGCCGGCAGCAGGAGTTTACCTCCTGCAACCAGCAGCACCACTGCCAGTGCCAGGATCAGGCCACGTCTCGGCAGTCGCTCCAGTCCAAGAGCTGTGCCGACCCAGCCTGCGAACAGCAGCAGCGGGCTGAGAAAGATACCGCGCCCGGTACCGGTGAGTCCCGACAGCAGGCCGATGGCCGCACCGCTGCCAACCGCGGCAACCAGGGGAATCTGCACGTTGCGCTCCGCCAGCGTCGATTCGCCGCCACGCGCGCGCCAGAAACGGTATGTGGTCAACGTCGCAACGATCAGGTTGAGCGCGAGCGCAGTGGGTCGCATGGTGGTGGGCGCCACGCCATGCAGAGCCATCGTCGCCAGGTAACCCGATGCGCCCGCGTGCCCTACGCTGCCGTAAAGCGCCGCGAGGCAGAAGAACGCAACGGCAAGGAGCAGTACCGGATGTCATCCTGCGCAGTCCATCGACGCAGGGTGACCGCGTGGGTGCCCGGGTTATCCCCAGAGGCGAGCTTCGTTCGGGTAGACCCGGTCGCCGTCGTACTGAAAGCCGAACGGCCGGTCCGCCCGCAGGAACAAGGGCCCGTCCAGGTCGACGAAATGCACCAACTGCGCCAGCAGGAATCCGGGCGCCATCGCCAGCGACGTGCCCAGCATGTTGCCGACCATCAATCCGAGACCGCGTTGCCTGGCGCCCCGCGCAAGTGACATCGCCTCGGTCAGGCCGCCGGCCTTGTCCAGCTTGATGTTGACCATGCGGTAGCGCGTCGTGACGTGGTCGAAGTCTGCGGCGCTGAGGAAGGATTCATCGGCACACAGGGTAACCGGACAGTCGTAACCGGCGAGATCGGCGTCAGCCCCGCGGGGCAACGGTTGTTCGATCATCGTGACGCCCAGCGCCTGGAGTGATGGCGCAATGGACTTCAGCTGTGCGAGTGTCCACGACTGGTTGGCATCGATCACGAGCCGGGCGTCGGGACGCGCATTGCGGATCGCCTCGACGGTCTGCAACGGCTCATGCGCGCCAAGCTTGATCTTGAGCGTTGAAAAATCCCGGTAGCGTGTCGCGAACTCGGCGGCCCCGGCCGGGCTGGGCCATGATTCCAATGCTGTAAGTGGTCGTGACTGGCGCGTCCGGCACGTCGGGCGCTGCCACGCGCGGCGCCCGCTGCGTTTTGCCTCCAGGTCCCAGAGTGCGCAATCGACGGCGTTGCGCGCGCCTCCCGCTGGCAGCCATTCCGCGAGGGACAGGCGGCGATCGAGTCGGCCCGGTTGCTTGCCGAGCAGGTCGCGCAGCTGGCCGGCCATGTGCTCCGCATCGTCCTGGACGTAGAAGACGCCGGACGCCTCGCCGCGGCCACAATGCTCGCCGTCGCGCAGCTCGACGACGAGGACGTCGACGTCCGGCCAGACGTGGTTGGCGATCCTGAACGGGGCGGCCAGGGGCCAGGTTTCGACGTGATAGCTGATCTGCATGACGGGCTTCGCTTGCGTTGTGAGGTTGTGTTCGATGGGGTTCGTTCAGGGCGTGAGCATCCGGTACACCGCCATGCCGATGAAATTGGCGGCGGCGTTGCCCAGCAGGCCGCACATGAGGCCCGGCGCCACCAGCGATCTCCAGTGGAGGCTGCTGGCCATGGCCGCGGCCGTGGACGGACCGAGGACCGCCGCATTGGCCGCAATCAATGCCGTTGCCAGGTCGAAGCGGAAGACACGCGCGGCGATGCCGAGCACGACGAGGTGTATTGATACGATGCACAACGCGAACGCGACCACCTCGAGGGCCGTACCCGTCAGCGTCCGCAGGTCGGTGATTGCGCCGATCACCGGCATGAACAGGTAGATCAACAGGGTGCCGAGCGCTTCCGTGTCCCGCGTCCTGGCGAAATAGCCGGGGAACAGGTTGCCGATCGACAGCGCGACCACGGACACGACGAGCAGTGCCGACCGCCCGATGCCAAGTGCCGGAGCGATCGCGTACGAGACTGCAACGATGCCGGTCGCGAGCGTCAGGGCGATGAACACGCCATTCAGCGTGAGTGGCGGCGGCGCCGCCTGTGCGATCGCCGCCGGCTCGGCCTGCACCGAGTCCATCAGCGGTGACGGCACCAGGCGCCGCACCCAGCGGATGCCTGGCAGCAGCATGATGACGGCCAGGAAAGCCAGCCCACCGACTGCATCCGCCGCAAAGGCAACCGACACGGCGTTTGGCGTGCTCCACTCGACCATCTGCGAGATGGCGAGCAGGTTGCTCGAGCCACCGATATAGGTACCCGCCATGACGGCGGACATTGCAGCGCGGTCCGCGCCCAGGTCGAAGAGCTCGCCGGCGACGAGCACGCCTGCCAGCGTGCCGAGGCAGGCAAACGCAAAGACTGCGAGCAGCGGCGCCCCCACACGGTAGATCTTGCGCAGGTCCGCGCCGAGCAGGAGCAGGGCAATCGCCAGCGGGACCAGGAAGGCTCCCAGCGTGTCATAGAGCGGTGCGGCGCTCGGAATGACGCCACCCGCCGTCAGCAGCATCGGTATCAACACCGCGAGCAATACCCCGGGCACCTTCTTGCCCCAGCGGGAACTGTCGATGGCGTAGCCGACGGCCGCAGATGCACACACGATGGCCAGCAGGATGTAGCTCGCGTCGGCGCTCAGGAGGGTTTGCATGTCGTTCCAGCCTTGCCGACGTCGATCGACCAGAAGGGCGTACTGCACGGCGGGCCCGGCGCGTAATGCATGACCACGCGTTCGCCGAGCTCATGGATCGTGCAGGCCGCGGTGTAGTCGATCACCTGGTCTGTTCCGCCTGCGCCGAGCACCCGGGACAATGGATGCATCGCGTCTTCCCGCGAGGACAGCAGCTGCTTGATGGAGTCGACCGTGATGGTCGCGCGGTCCGCCAGGTGTCGTGCCAGGCAGCTCATGCGTGCGGACGAATTCGCCGACGTGGCTTCGATCCTGCCGGCCGACCAGGTCGCGGTTGCACGCGCATGGATCGACTGGTCAGGGTTCACCAGCGGATGATTGGTATGCCAGACGGGTCGTCCCGCCGCGGCGCCGGGGCATTCGCGAACGGAGACCGCCGAAGCCTCGAACGCGCCGAACGCATGGCGATCGCCGATGACGTAGTTCTGTCCGGACGCATGGGGCAGGTCCTCGAGCATGCGTCGAGCCGCCGGAAAATCCCTTGATTCCAGCAACAGCCGGATCATTGCCATGACCGGCAGGCCCGACAGGCTGCCATCGAGCTGGACCAGAGAGTTCACGCAGACGGCCACGCCGGCCGCGTTGACACCGTTCAGCGCGAGCATCCCGGGCAGCGAGAACACCAGCGCGTCCAGGCCCGACCCGGGATCACGGTGACGAAACAGGCATTGCTGACCCGCCATCCAGCTCACGCCGTCGAAGTTCTGCGCGACGACGACCTTGCCATCCGGAGTGCGGCCTGCCAGCGCGCTGCAATGATGTGCCGCAGGATCGATGCCGCCGGCGTACGCGTGCCGGTACCACCACTCTTCGTCGAGCAGCTGCAGGTCGAGAATCGCCTGGAAAGGCACCCCGGCGCCCGTGGCGATGCCCTCGAGCTCCGCCACGAGTTGCGGCGCATGCGCCTGCATGGCTGCAAGGAAGCGGTGCGACTGCGAGAAGCGGGCCAGGTACTCTGCCTGGGGAAACCTGCGCGGACCGACGTGGCCGCGCCACGACTTGAGCATCGCCTGGATCCCGTCGGCGAGCTGGCTGCCGTGCTGCAGACCGCGTTCGCGGGGCGATCCCTGCAGGTCGAGCACTCGTGGCGGCAATGCGCTCATTGCGGGTCGGCCTTCGACGCCCGCCTGAATTCAATGCCCTGCGCACGCCACGTGTGGGCCAGGAACGACGTGCCGTGCTTGCCTGCGGTAGCGGGGATCTGCAGCACCAGGCCGATCGCCGGCGCCACGAATCGCCCGCCCTCGATGGCCGTGAGACGCAGTGGCGGCAGGTGTGGAATCTGCACCGACAGATGACCGTCCAGCGTGCCCAGTTCGTAGCGTGCTTGCAGGTCCGACGAGTAATAGCGACCGCCGAGCGCTTGCAGGCGTTCGGCCGTCACCTGCACCGGAGTCTGGCGCCGGCCGCTCAACCTGGGTCCGAGGCCGGTCACCTGGACGCGCCTGTAGCGACCGTCGGACTGCTCGTCGAAACTGAACTCGACGCCTGAGGCCGCGTGCAGCAAGCGCCCGGAGGCCAGCGGGGCGAGCACGACCGTGCCGAGAGGGTCCATCGACGCCGCGATGCGTTCGCCATCGACGAGAATCTCGAGAACCAGGCCCGGTTCCAGTTCGTAGATTCCAGCGAATCGTGCGATCGCCGATGACTGGAGCGCCGCCGTCGCACTTTCGTCGGGTGCGCGCGCCGCCACGGGGAATTGTTCGCCGAAGAAGAGGTCGGCCGCTTTCTCCGCCAAGGGCAGAGTTCTGGCGCCGCCGTTGCCAAGCACCACGACCGCCGCGCCAATGTCCGGGAACACCATGAGCGCGCTGCGAAACCCGGCCTGCGCGCCCGTGTGGCTCCAGGCCTTGAGACCGCGATGCATGCGCAGTTCAAGGCCAAGGCCATAGTCGATGGTCTCGCCGTCGTTGCGCTGCGCGGCTGTCGTCATCTCGCGCACGGTCGCGTCGCCCTCGCGATGGAGCCGCAGCAGGTACTCCGCCCAGGCGCCAAGGTCGGCGGCTGTGCTCGCAATGTTGGTGCTGCCAAGCAGGGTCGAGTTGTACGGCTGGTGCCGCCACTGGCCAGTGGCCCGGTCCAATGCATAACTCGATGCCAACTGCTCGACCACCACTGCGGAGTCGGACAGGACGCTCGTGTGCTGCATACCCGCCGGCTGGAAAACCTCGCGGGCGAGCAATGCGTCGAGCGGCAGGCCGCTCGCGACCCGCGCGACCTCGGCCGCCAGCACGTAACCCGAGTTCGAGTAGAGGAACCGCGTGCCCGGCGCGAAGTTCAGTGCCCGCTGGCGATGGATCATCGCGAGCGCATCGGTTTGCGTGATGACATCGCCCGGACGTGCACCGGACATCGGGAAGAGTGTCTCGACGTCGCGCAGTCCGGAGGTGTGGGTCAACAATTGACGGACTGTGACGTGCGCGGCGGCGGCCGCATCGCCGGCGATCGGCGGCTCGATCGCGCGATCCAGGTCCACCCGGCGAGCTGTCGCCGCGCGAGCGAGCGCATACGCCGTGAACTGCTTCGACAGTGACGCGATGTTGAATCGCGTGTGCGCGGTGACTGGTTGTCCAAATTCCAGGTTCGCCGCGCCGTAGCCCGCCGTGCACCGGAGCACCCCATCCGCCACCACCGCCACGGCGAAGCCGGGGACCGGATCCGCGCCTGCGGCACGGAAAATACCGTCGAGCGCCGCACAGCCAGGCTCCGCGCGCGCGACGGATGCCAGCAGTACGCACGTCAAGGCGCAGAATCGGGCGCCGGGGCGAAGGGTTGAGCCGGGACCGCGCACGTCGATGCTCGCTGCAGTGGGACGGCGGGTAGCTAAATCGAAATTGACGTCAACGTCAAGTTTTGCTTCCATGGCTGGCGTGCCGACCCGGCATCGGCGACGCGAACTGTGAGGTCCAAGGTGAAACTGAACGGGTTCCCGATCGGCCGCGAACTGCAGCCGGACGCCTTCAACCGCAATCCGTACCCCACGCTCGGCCTGCTGCGTGCGCATGAGCCGATCTCGTGGATTCCAGCTTTCCAGATGTACTACCTGACGCGCCACGCGGACGTGCATCGTGTGCTGCTGGATGCGGAGACCTATGCGGTCGGTGTCGAGGGCATGCTCGTGTACGACACCTTCGGCCGGCACATGATGACCGTCGACGGCGCCGAGCAGAAGCGTTACCGGACGGCGCTGCAGTCAAGCTTCACGCCGGGCGCGATCCGTGGCCAGCTCGAACCACGGATCGGTCAGCTCGTCGACCAGCTGGTTGCAGCCCTGCCGCGCGACGGAGTCGTGGATTTGCGCGCGGGCCTTGCCAGCCGGCTGCCGATCCAGACGATGCTGGCGGTGTTCGGGCTGCCGTCCGGGGACGAGGCACTGCTGCGGAGCTGGTACGACGATTTCGGAGGCGGCGCTGGCCAACTACACGCGGGACCCGGTCGTTCGCGGATCCGCGCTGGCCAGCGTTGCCGAGTTCCACGCGCACCTGCAGCGGCGCCTCGATGCGCTCAGGGCCCGACCGGATGAGTCGCTGCTGAGCGCGCTGGTCACCGTGCCTGCCGAGTCGCGGCTCGAGGATGACGAGATACGCCGCAATGCGTTGATAATCTTCTTCGGCGGCATTTCGACCGTTGAGGCCTTGATCTTGAACACCGTGCACGCGCTGGCGACGCATCCAGAGACCCTGCAGCGCGTCGCGGCCGACCCCGCGCTCCTGCCCGTGGCGATCGAGGAAACCATACGCTGGCGGTCGCCCGTGCAAGCCGTCACCCGCTACGTCACGCGCGACACCGAGCTGCTGGGGATCGCACTGCAAAAGGGCTGCCTGGTCAACTGCATGATCGGGTCGGCAAATCGCGATGAAGCGGTATTTCGCGATCCCGATCGCTTCGACATCGATCGCAAGGACCTGCGTCACCATGTCGGCTTCGCCGTCGGTCCGCATCATTGCCTCGGCAGTCGCCTCGCCAAGGCAGAGGCCCGGATTGCGATCGCCGCCCTGTTGCGGCGTTATGGCAGCCTGCGTCTCGACGCCGCCGCGAGCACCGAGCCCAGCGGTTATGAATTCCACCAGCCGTCGCGGCTGTCGTTGCAATGTTGAGACCGGACGAGCACCGCACCGGTCGAACGCCGCGCGCAGCGCACCTGGGCGCGAGGCTGAGCCTGTACCAGATGTTCAACCTGGGGTTCGGCGCGACGATCGGCGTCGGCTGGGTGACGGTGCTGGGCGCCTGGATCGCGGGGGCAGGGTCCGTCGGCGCGGCGCTTGCGTTCGCGGGCGGCGCTGCCGTCATGATGCTCATCGCCCTGTGCTATGCCGAGCTTTCGAGCATGTACCCGGAGTCGGGCGGCGACATGGTCTATGCGCACGAATGCTTCGGTGTCGGAGCCGCCTTCATCGTGGGGTGGCTGTTGCTGTTGATCTTTCTCTCGATCATGGTCTTCCTGGCGATATCGGCCGGATGGGTAGTCGCCGAACTGGTTCCCGGCTGGCGCGGTCCCGTGCTCTACCGCTTGCTCGGTGCGGACGTGGCCGTCGGCGATGTGCTCACCGCCGTCGTTGGAATCGCGGCGATCGCCTGGCTCAACGTGCGAGGCGGCAACAGCGCCGCACGGTTCCAGGATGTTGCGACGGCGATCATGTGTGTTGCGGCGGTTTCGTTCATCGGCGCGGGATTGCTCGCGGGTGATACCGCGCACCTCACGCCGTTGTTCAGCGGCGCTGAGGTTCCCGCGAGATTCATGGGCATCGCAGGCGTGTTCGCGACGACGCCGCTCTGGTATGCGGGCTTCAACGTGGTGCCACAGGCGATCGGCGAGCGTTCACCGGGCGTTTCGCCGCGCAGGGTCGCCCAGACGATGCTGCTGGGACTGGCCGCCGCCATGGTCTTCTACGTGCTGCTGATCGTGTCGGCGTCGATGGCGCTGCCGCGCGAGGAACTGCTCGCACTGCCGCTCCCGGCTGCGGGTGCGTTCGAATCCGTGCTGGGCTCCCGCGCGGTTGGCAAGATCGTGCTCGTGGCGGGACTGCTGGGGCTGGTCACGAGCTGGAATGCCGTGTTCTTTGCCGGTGCCCGGGTCGCCTTCGCCATGGCGCGTGCTCGACTGTTGTCGCCGCGCCTGGCGCTCACCCATCGCCAGCACCAGTCACCCGTCGGTGCGGTGCTGTTGATTGCCGCGACCGGCCTCGCGCTTGCGCCGCTCGGCGTGGGGTTCATCGGACCGCTCGTAACCATCGCCGGGAGTGCGCTGGCGGTGCTGTTCCTGGTCGTCGCCTTGACGGTCGTCAGGCTGCGCCATACGCGACCCGACGCGCTGCGTCCGTTCAGGCTGGCCGGCGCCCACCTGGTCGGGGGCCTGGCGGCGATCGCCTCGCTCGGCATGATCGTGCTGAACGTCATCGCCGGCCGGTCCGACGGCGGGGTGCCCTTCGACTGGATGATCCTGCTGGCGTGGCTGGCACTCGGGTATGCCGTCTGGAGCAGCGGGCACACCCTGCGCGAATCGATCAGTCGCGAGCAGCGCAGAAGCCTGCTGCTCGGCAGCGATCCCCTTTAGCGCGTTGCCGCCTCCGGGTCGGCGAGGTAGAGCGCGCGATACCAGATGCGAGCCAGCTTGTCGGCTACGTCCGATTCGCTGCGCGCAAGGCGCACCACCGCCGGATCAGGATTCTGATACCGGATGTAGAGGAATTCCTCGATCATCGCGCCGAGCGCGTACACCGCGAACCGAATGTCGTCCTGCGACATTTCGTTGCCGAGTCGCGTCCGCGAAAGATGGGCAGTGTTGCGTTCGAACCAGGTCTGGTCGAGCCGGCGCTTGAGCTTGGCGAACTCGACGTCGATCTCTCCCAGGGCCCGCAGGCAGCGCATGAGGCCGAGATTGGCGCGGTAATACCTGACGAACGTTTCCGTCGACTCGCGCATCTTGCCGAATTCATGCGTTGGTTTCGGGCTGGTCATGGCAGCTCGAAGGATGGCGAAGTACTCGTCGAATATGACCCGGACGATTCCCTTGCGGTTGTCGAAATACGTGTAGAAGGTGCCCTGCGAAACGTCGGCATCCTGCGCGATGTCGCTGACACGAAGGTCGTTGTAGCTGGATTTCTCGAGCAGGCGCGCCGCCGCCGCTTTCAGCCTGGAGGCAGTGCGGTCCGACTTCGACAGCTGCGGATCGGCGGCCTGCTGCGCCACGATCCACGCGTAACTGCGGCGATCCGACATCAGCGCAAATTCCGGTCCCAACCCCGCGGCGGGTTGGTTTCACGCTGCAGCAGCTCCGGCTTGGCCACCTTCGACGAGACGGTCAGCGGCAATTCGGCGAGCAGCTCCCAGTAGCGGGGCACCTTGAAATCCGCGATTCGATCGCTGAGAAAACCGACCAGTTCGCGAAAGTAGGCCTGCTCGGAGACGGGCTCCTGCTGAGCCACCACGAATACCTTCACTTCCTCTCCTCGTAGCTCGTCAGGTACGGCGACGCAGGCGGCCATGCGCACTCCATCGTGCCCTTGCAGGACGGCTTCCACTTCTGCAGCCGCGATATTTTCGCCACCCCGGCGGATCATATCCTTGTTCCGTGCGACGTAGCAGACGCGGCCGGCCGGATCCTCCTGCACGAGATCACCCGTGTGATACCAGCCGCCCCGAAAGGCAAACTCGGTGGCCGCCGCATCGTCGTGATAACGGTCCATCATCCCTACGCCGCGCAGGCACAGTTCGCCGACCGCGCCTGCCACGACCGGCATCCCGTCAGGGTCGAGGATGCGCAGCTCCTTGCCCGGAACGGGTCGGCCCAGGTGGCCAGTCCCCACGCTCGCCGCGTGCTCCTCGACCGGGACGATCAGGTCGCCACCGGTCTCGGTCGTGCCATAGGCCTCGTGCCACGGCACGCCGAAGCGCTCCTCGAGTTCATGATGCCGCGCCCGGGGAATGCCGGAACAGACGACCATCCTTACGAGATGCGATCGTTCGGCCGGACCCGGAGCCAACTTCAACATCAAGGTAGGCATCGCGCCGAGGCAATAGAAAAACGTTGCGCCATGGTCGACGACCTGCTGCCAGAAGCGCGATGGACTGAATCCATCGAGCATTACCAGCGTGGCCCCGGACTGCAGCGCAAGGGCGACGTTCCACTGCGGGTCGGCGTACGAGAACCGCTGCGCAGTGAGCAGCGTGTCCGCCGCAGTGATGTGCGGGCCCTGTTCGACGAAGCAGCGACCGAAACGCGCCCAGTACCGGTGCGAAAGCACGCAACCTTTCGGCAGGCCGGTGGTGCCGGACGTGAACTGGATGTTCGCCGGCCAGTCGGGCCGCACCTCGGGCAGCCCGGCGTCGTGTGCACCGCGGGAACCGCGGGGCAGGGAATCGATGCCGTCGACCCACGCGAGCGTCGGCACGGTGGGCAGGAGCGCGCGCGCCTCGGCGATGAACTCATCGTCGCCGATGCAGGCCTGCGCGCCGGAGTGGCGCAGGACGTGTTCGATGTCGCTGCGTCGATAGGCCGGGTTGACCGGCACCATGACCGCGCCGGCGGCCGTGATGGCGAGCCAGAGTGCGGGAAATTCCACGCAATTGGGCAGCCGCACGGCAACCCGATGACCAGGCTGTATGCCCCGGCGGACCAGCTCGGCGGCGAGGGCGTGCATCAGCGCGTCGAGTGCGGCGAAAGTCGTCGTCGTGCCGCCATGCTCGCAGACGATGGCCGGCCGCTCCGGCCAGAGTCGTGCTGCGCGCCGGCACATGCCCGGCAGGGTCTCGTCGGTCGGGTTGTTCATGCGTGGAAGGTCCTCGGGTCGAAGAGTACCGCAGGTCATGCGCGCGTCGCCGGTCATCTGAATTAATATTGACGTCAATGTCAATTTCGGGGCATGCTCCGGCCGGACGAAGCTGCGGCAGGTGCCGCACCACGAGTTCCAGACAGACCAACCCCTGATCACGGCGGGCCCAAACATGTCGCTGCATTGTCGAATCCTGGTACGCGTCGCGGTGTCTTCCGCGCTTGGACTCACGCTGAGCATGCCGTCGATGGCGGCAGACGCGCAGCTGGAAGAGATCATCGTCACTGCCCAGAAGCGCACCCAGTCGCTGCTCAGCGTGCCGATTTCGATCACGGCGCTTGCAGGCGACAATCTCAGCAAGCTGGGTATCACCGAGTTCGTCGACTACCTCTACCGGGTTCCCGGTCTCGGGTTCTCGTCCGTCGGCACGTTTGGCAACCGTGGCAATCGCCAGATCAACCTGCGCGGCATCTCCTCCAACGTCGGTTCGCCGACGGTCGGGTACTACATCGACGAGACGCCGATGCGATTCGTGGACCCGCGCCTGTTCGACCTCGAGCGCGTCGAGGTCCTGCGCGGCCCGCAGGGCACGCTTTACGGCGCCGGTTCCATGGGTGGCGCGATTCGCGTGATCACCAACAAGCCCGACAGCTCCGAGTTCGACGCGTCGGTCGCCGGGACCCTGTCCTACACCGACGGTGGTGAGGAGAACTACGCGATGAACGGCATGGTCAACGTGCCCCTGGCAGAGGGCAAGGCTGCCCTGCGCGTCGTCGCGTACTACCAGCAGGATGGCGGCTACGTCGACAACCGGCCGGAAGAGCGCCAACCGCTGCCGGAGTACCAGTATTCCGAGTCCGCCGCGAAGTTGATCGACGTGCGCGACAACTACAACGACGAGGATTCGTCCGGCGTGCGCGCCGTGCTGACGGTGACGCCGACCGAGCAGCTGACCATCGAGCCTGGAATTTATTACCAGTCGACGACAGCCGACGCGTGGACCACGTACGTCGCAGAAATGGGCGACCTGAAGTCGAACTTCCTGGAAATGTCCCCGCACGAGGAGACGTTCACGATCTACAGCCTGAACGTCTCCTACGACTTCGGCTGGGCGGAACTCCTGTCCGCCAGCTCGTACTCGGAGTACGAACTGCTGACGACCGAGCCCTTCGATCGGGTGCTTCCGGGAGCGCTCGGACTGCCGTTTCCCTACGTCGCGCCATACCGGACGAATGAAGAACAGGAGGTGTTTACCCAGGAGTTGCGCCTGACATCCACGGGTTCCGGTCCGTGGAAGTGGATCGGTGGCCTCTTCTACCAGCAGGACGACCTCACCACGAAGCAACGCTATGTCACGCCGGACATCAACGACGACCTTTTTGGCGGCGCTCCGGTCGTGCCCGGCGGACGACTTTTCGTGTTCGATGCCGAGCGCGAGGAATCGCAGTTCGCCGTCTTCGGCGAGACAACGTACTCGGTTACGCCGAAGCTCGACCTGACCGCCGGCCTGCGCTGGTTCGACAACGACAGCGATCGCTATGCGGTAGCCGACGGCCTCTTCAACGGCGGCGAGTCGATCACGGACGTGAATGCGGCTGAAGACGGGTTCACGCCGAAGGTCCAGGCGAGCTACCGCACGAACGAGAACACCATGGTCTTCGCGACGATTGCCAAGGGCTATCGTCCCGGATTCGGCACGGTGGTGCCGCCGCCGGGCCTGTGCGACGCGGACCTGGCAGCCATCGGCGTCACGAACCCCAGCGACCAGGTCGATTCCGACGAGCTGTGGAGCTACGAAGTCGGCAGCAAGGCGAGCCTGATGGATCGGCGGTTGACCATTCAAGGTGCCGTCTACTTCAACCAGTGGGACGACCTGCAGCAGAGCATCGACCTGCCCACCTGCGGCTTCGTGCTCTCGGCCAATGCCGGCAAGGCCGAGAGCAAGGGCTTCGAGCTCGAAGTGAATGCGATGCCCATCGACGGCCTCATGCTGGACCTGGCCATCGGTTATGTCGATGCCGAACTGACGGAATCCGCCCCCGGCCTCGGCGCACAGAGCGGCGACCGCCTGGTGTACGTACCGGACTGGAGCTTCTCCGTCGGCGCCACGTACACACACGCCATTGCCGCGCAGATGGAAGCGTTCTACCACGCCGATTATCAATATTCCGGCGACATGACCTTCAACTACGATCCTTCCGTGCCTGACCTCTACCAGCGCGATGCCTTTGGCACCGGCTCGTTGCGTGCCGGACTCAAGAAGAACCAGTGGCAGGTAGCGGCGTTCGTCGACAACGTCAGTGACGAGCGTCCGGCGCTCGGATCGCTGCGTTTCCTCACGTCTGGCACGCTCACCTACACGCTCCGTCCCCGCACGTATGGAGTCAATCTCTCGTACGAGTTCTGAGCGTGACCAGCAAGGCGGGAAGCTCCATGGTTCACAGGCGTACCCGGGACACCCTCGCAACGATCGTTGCGACGGTGTCGCTCTGCTGGGGAAGCAGCGGGCTGGCATCCGACGCGGTCGCCGGTCTCGCGGGCGAACTCGAGGCGCGGTCAGTCGCGGCCTACGGTTCCGGCACGTATCCGGGTCTGGTGGTCGCCGCCTACCGCGGCGGCCACCCGATCCTGCGCCAGGGCTGGGGCTACGCGGACCTCGAGCATCGAACACCGATGGCGCCCGAGACCGTGATGTACGTCGGCTCGATCACCAAGCCATTCACCGGACTCGCGATTCACCAGCTGCTGCGTCACGGCAAGCTTTCCCTGGACGATACCGTCGTCAAACTCCTGCCGGATTTCCAGGGGCCGGCAGGCGCCGTGACGGTGGCGCAGCTGTTGACCCACACCGGCGGCGTTCCGGAGTACGTGGTCGGGCCCGTCGCGCAGGACTTCCGGCCATATGGCCGCGAGGACGTGCTGGCACTCTTCGCGGCGAAACCTCTCGATTTCAAGCCGGGAACCGCCTGGCGGTACACGAACTCCGGTACGTACCTGCTCGGCCTGATCATCGAGAAGGTATCCGGCAAGTCCTATGCAGACCACGTCGCGACGGAGATTGCCGAACCCCTGGGTCTCAAGTCGACCTCCTTCGCCGACGAAAGCCGGCTGGTACCCGGCCGGGCCCGCGGCTACCTTCCGTCGCCGGCAGGCTTTCGCAATGCGGCGCGATACGATCCGGTCCTGCCATTCTCGGCCGGCGCGCTGTTGTCCACGGCCGATGACCTGCAGGTTTTCGCGCGCATGGCCTACGGCAGCAGCACGGGTGGCAGCATCGGTCCGGAGGTGCGCAGCCAACTGCTCGCACCCGTCCAACTGACCGACGGTACACAGCCGTTCTACCGACTTGGCTCGGTCGCAGTCGTGGATTTTCATGGCCGGACCAAGGTGGCCCATGCGGGGCTCACGTCCGGATTCACCAGCTTTCTCACGCACTATCCGGACGACGACGTCACGATCGTCGTACTGAGCAATGGCAGCGGCGTTACGCCCCACCCGGCACACCTCGAGGCGGAACTCGCGCGGCTGATCCTCGGCATTCCGGCGCCAGCGGTGCTCGACCTGCCGCTCGACGCGGAGATGGCGAAAGACTTCGCGGGCGATTTTTCCATCGCACCGGTGCACTTCTATGGCACGCCGGGCTTCGGCTTCGTCGTGCGCGATGGCCGATTGCACTTCCAGTTCGGCGCGGCCGATCCTGCCGCCCCCGCGATTCCGCTTCAATTCCAGGGCGACGATACCTTCGTCAGCGCCATGGACAGTGAACACATATTCCGCTTCACGCGCAAAGAAGACGTTGTGGCGGGGCTCGAACTGTCCTTCTACAACCAGTCCTTCCAGGGCACCCGCGAGCGTGCGAAGTGATGTCCACACCCTCAGCTGACGCGATGGATCGAGAGTCTGCGCCCGTCGAAACGCGACTCGAGGGCGGGATCTGTGAAATCTGGCTCAACCGGCCGTCGCGCCTGAATGCGATCAACCGGGCGCTGGTCCACGCGTTGCACGCCGCCTTGCTCGAGTGCATGACGTCCCCCGAGGTGGCGGTGATCGTACTGCGCGGCCGTGGCCGCGCCTTCTGCGCAGGCGATGACCTGAAGGCCATGCCTGCGGAATATGGCCGACGCGACGAGCTGGAACGCACGGTCAACACGCTGCAGGACGTCTCGCGACAGATCATGTTTGGCGACAAGCCGGTCGTTGCCGCCGTCCATGGTTGGGCCGTCGGCGGCGGGCTCGAGTGGGTACTGAACTGCGACCTGTCCATATTCACGGACGATGCGCAGGGCTTCTTTCCAGAGGCCCGGCTCGGACTGTGCGCCACCGGTGGGGCAACGGCCTTGCTGCCAGCGACCATGGGCCACGCTCGTGCCAATGAACTGCTGCTGACCGGACGAAAATTCGGCGCCAGCGAGGCCTCGACCCTGGGACTCGCCAGTATGATCTGTCCAGCCAGCGAGCTGGACGCGCGGGTGATGGAGTGCGCAACCTATTTGCGCGAACTCGCGCCCGAAGCCGTGACCCGCTTCAAGCGCTACCTGGGCCAGCCGTGTCGCGAGACGATCGAGCAGGCGCTGGTTGCGGAGGCCAGTTTGCTCCTGACTCTCTCGGACAGGTTACGGCAATCCGGCGAGTTTCCGCAGAAGGTGTAGTCGACGCCATGGCACGAGTACTGATTGCCGCCCTCGTAGTGGCCCTGCTGGCCATTGCCACTCCTTGCGAGAGTCGCGAGCAGACGACGGTCGAGCTGCGCAATTCATCGCAGTTCGTGACCATGCGCGATGGCGTCGACATCGCGGTGGACACCTGGGTTCCCAAAGCCGTTCCACCGAAGGGACTGCCGACCGTACTGTTGCTGACCCGGTACTGGCGAGCGCGCGCCAACCCGTCCGGTCGTGAGCAGGACGACACCAATTTCAAGATGGCCACGATGTTCGCGCAGGCCGGCTACGCCCTGGCCATTGCCGATGTGCGTGGTTCCGGTGCGTCCTTCGGCAGCCGCTCCACGGAGTTCTCGTCGGCGGAGGTGGCCGATTACAGCGAGGTGATTCAATGGCTCGCCGCGCGCCCCTGGTCGAATGGACGGATCGCCACGACGGGCTCTTCCTACCTGGGCAATAGCGCCGAGCTCGCAGCCATCGGGTCGCCGCCGGCACTGAAGGCAGCAGTGCCGCGATTCAACGACTTCGATACGTATCGTCATGCCGTTTTTCCCGGCGGCGTACCGAACATCGTTTTGCTGAGCGGTTGGGGACAGATCGTCGACGCGCTGGACGCGAACGACGCCTGTGCGCTCGTGGGTCCAGACTGCGATCCCAGGAGTCCCCAGGGGCTCGGCGTCAAGGCAGCCACGACCGCGGGTTCCGCTCGACTCACCGCGGCCGTGAAGGGCCACGCTCGCAACCTCGATGTCACCAGCCTGTCGGGCACGCTCGTCTACAGCGACGACAGCTTCTCGAGCGACGGTGACCCTGCGGTCACGCTTTCGTCGGTGAGTCCGTCCCTGCGCCGCGCGGCCATCGACGATGCCGGTGTGCCGATGTACTTCTGGGCCAGCTGGTTCGATGCCGGAACGGCTGACGGCGCGCTCAGCCGCTACATGACCTACAAGACACCCATGCGCCTGATCATCGGCGCATGGAACCATGGCGGATCACTGAACGCCGATCCCTACCTGCCGGAGCCGGGGCCCGCGGTCGGACCTTCCGTGCCGGAACAGTACGAGCAGATCTTTGCGTTCCTGGACCTTTACCTCAAGGGCGCCGCGCCGCCACCCATGAAGCGCGAGATCCGCTATTTCACCCTGGGCACCAACGAGTGGCGGACGAGCGAACAGTGGCCACCCGCCGGGGTTGCAATGCGCCCGCTGCACCTTGGCCGGGACCGCATGCTGCGCGCGGACGCGGCCGTTGGCGAATCCGGCGTCGACCGGTATGACGTCGATTTCCAGACCAGCTCGGGCGCGCAGAATCGCTGGCATACGCAGCTCGGGACGCCCGTGCACTATGGCGATCGCACGCCCGCCAGCCGCAAGTTGCTGACGTATACGACCGCGCCATTGCAACAGGTCGTGGAGATCACCGGTCACGCCGTGCTCGACCTCTGGCTGGCCTCTACCCGTGACGACGGTGCCTTGCACGTGTACCTCGAGGACGTGGCCGCGGACGGCAGCGCGACGTACCTGACCGAAGGCGTGTTTCGACTGCAGCATCGCAGGCTCGACACCGCGCCACCCGCCTACCGGACTTTCGGTCCGGTCCATTCGTTTGCCCGCAAGGATGCGCAACCCATGCCTGCGGGCTCGGCGGAGCGGGTGTCGTTCCCGTTGCTGCCAGTGTCCGTCGTCGTGCAGCAAGGGCACCGCCTGCGGCTTGCGATTGCCGGTGCCGATGCAGGCACGTTTGCGAGAATTCCGGCGGCCGGTGATCCGCCCGTCTACTCGGTGCACTGGGGCGCCGCCATGCCCTCGCAACTCTGGCTGCCGGTGGCCGGGAGCTACGGGGCATTCCCTTGAACACCGCAGGTGCACAGCGCGTCCTGGTAACGGCCGCTGCGTCCGGCATCGGGCGAGCCATCGCCGAAGCGTTCCTGGACGCGGGCGCCCGTGTCTGCATCTGCGACATGGACACCGCCGCCCTGGCGCGCGCGCTGCAGGAAGATGCGCGCCTGCTCGGGGTTCGCGCGGACATATCGCTTCCTGACGACGTCCACGACCTGGTGACCGGGGCCGACCAGCGCATGGGCGGCATCGATGTCCTGGTGAACAACGCCGGCATCGCGGGCCCAACCGCGCCCTTGCAGGATGTCCCCTACGGTGAGTGGCGGCATACGTTCGACGTGAACGTCCACGGCACGTTCCTGATGCTGCAGGGCGTGATTCCGCAGATGCAGCGGCGCCGCTCAGGCTGCATCGTCAATATCTCCACCACGAGTACCCGCACGGGATTGCCGGGCCGCACGCCGTACGTCGCATCGAAATGGGCGCTCGAGGGCCTGACGCTCAACCTTGCCCGTGAGCTCGGACCGGACAACATTCGCGTCAACGCGATCAGGCCAGGCTTCATGGACACGCCGCGGATGCGGGACATCATCAGACGCACGGCCGACGAGCGAAGCGTGACGATTGCAGCCGCTGAACAGCAGCTGCTGGGATTCATTTCGATGCGCAGCAAGATCACACCGCCCGAGGTCGGCGAGATGTGCGTCTATCTCGCCTCGCATGCCGCGCGGCACGTGACGGGGCAGGTGATCGCGGTGGACGGCAATGCCGAATGGGAAGGTTGAGCGAGCGGAGCGCAGCAATGAAGCGAAAAGTCATCCTGACCTGCGCGGTGAGCGGCAATGCACCGGTTCATCCACGCTATCCGCACCAGTATCCGATCACGCCGCAACAGATCTGCAGCGCCGTGCAGGAGGCCGCCGCCGCCGGCGCGACGATCGCCCACATTCACGCCCGCGATCCGCAAACCGGCCACGGTTCGCGCGACCCGCGCCTGTTTCGGGAAATCGTCGACCGCATACGTTCTGCCGGGATCGACATCGTCATCAACCTGACCGCCGGGCACGGCGCGCTGTTCCTGCCGGATCCCGACGACGAGTCGCGCGCCCTGCCGTCGAGTGACATGTTGTCGGCCGAGCAACGAGTGACGCACCTGCGCGAGTGCTTGCCCGAGATTGCCTCGATTGACGTGACGACCGGCAACCAGGTGGAAGCAGGCTTCGAGTTCGTTTACCTGAACACGACGCGCACCCTGCGGCAGATGGCGCGCCTGTATCAGCAACTCGGGGTCAAGCCGGAGCTCGAAGCGTTCCAGATGGGGGACGTGTTGTTCGCCAACCAGCTCGTTGCCGAGGGGTTGATCGACGGCCCGCCCCTGTATCAGTTCGTTCTTGGGGTGAAGTGGGCAGCACCCGCCGACACGGAAACCATGATCTACATGCGCAACCTGTTGCCGGCGCAAGCGATCTGGGCTGGCTTCGGAATCGGTCGGCAACAGATGCCAATGGCGGCACAAGCGGTGCTGCTCGGCGGCAACGTTCGCGTTGGACTCGAGGACAATATCTACCTCGAGCGGGGAGTGTTTGCGACCAACGGTCAACTCGTCGCCCGCGCCCGTCGCATCATCGAGGATCTCGGGGCCGAGGTCGCCACGCCAGCCGAGGCGCGAGCGATCCTGCATTTGCGCGCGATCGGGGAATGAACTCCAGCGACTTCCGGTTGAAGCTGCCGGCCAGCGGAATTTCCTAACGCCGCCCTAACACCCGACTGCCTAAGCTTGTCTTCGTAACTGGAGGTCAGGCCATGGCAATCCTTGTTCTGCTGGTGACGTCGGCGCTGTGCGCCGCAACCTGGGGGCTGTTCCTGTTGTGCGGGCGCTTGCGGAGGCAGTCATGACTCCCGTGGACGTGATCGGCCTGCTGCTGGCCGTCGGGCTGGTCGTCTATCTCGTGGTCGCTCTCCTGTACCCGGAGAAATTCCAATGACCGGCCAGGGCCTGCTGCAACTGGCTTTGTATGTGGTGGTGCTGTTGGCTCTGGTAAAGCCGCTCGGCGCCTACATGGCTGCCGTCTTCCGGGGCGAGCGCACGTTCATGTCGCCGCTGCTCGGGCCTGTCGAGCGACTGATCTACCGCGTGTCCGGCGTGGATCCGGCGCACGAGTCGGACTGGAAGCGCTACGCGCTCAGCGCGCTGCTCGTGAACCTGCTGGGAATCATCGCCGTGTATGCGCTGCAGCGCATGCAGGGCGTGCTGCCCCTCAATCCGCGAGGGCTGGGCGCAATATCGCCCGACTCGTCGTTCAACACGGCCGTCAGCTTTGCGACCAACACCAACTGGCAGGGCTACGGCGGCGAAGCGACCATGAGCTACCTGACGCAGATGCTCGGTCTGGCGGTGCAGAATTTCCTGTCGGCGGCATCGGGCATCGCGGTGCTGATCGCGTTGATCCGCGGCTTCGTTCGCCGCGAGGCCGGCCAGATCGGCAACTTCTGGGTCGATTTCACGCGCAGCACGCTGTACGTGTTGTTGCCCCTGTCATTCATCCTGGCGGTGGCGCTCGCGGCGCAGGGCGTCGTGCAGACATTCGCGCCGTACCAGCAGGCGACCCTGGTCGATCCGGTGGTGATCCAGGTGCCGGCGACCAACGCGCCCGGACCGGGCGGTGATGAAGGACCAGGCCGTCACCGAGCAGACCCTGCCGCTCGGCCCGGCCGCGAGCCAGGTGGCGATCAAGCAGCTCGGCACGAACGGCGGCGGGTTCTTCAACGTCAACTCTTCGCACCCCTTCGAGAACCCGACGCCGTTGTCGAATTTCCTCGAGGTGCTGGCCATCCTGCTGATCCCGGCCGCTCTTTGCTACACCTTCGGCAGCATGGTCGACGACAAGCGGCAGGGCTGGGCCTTGCTGGCAGCCATGCTGGTGATCTTCGTGCCCTTGCTGGTCGGCGCGTTCGCGGCCGAGCAGGCGGGAAATCCTCGCTTCGATGCACTCGGCGTCGACCAGGCCACCTCTGCCATCCAGCCCGGCGGCAACATGGAGGGCAAGGAGGCGCGCTTCGGTATCGCGCAGTCGGCCCTCTGGGCGACGGCCACGACTGCCGCATCGAACGGGTCCGTCAACTCCATGCACGATTCATACACGCCGCTTGGCGGGTTGGTGCCGATGGGGCTCATGCAGCTCGGTGAAGTGGTCTTCGGCGGCGTCGGCAGCGGGCTCTACGGCATGTTGATGTTCGCCGTCATCGCGGTGTTCATCGCCGGACTGATGGTCGGGCGCACGCCCGAATACCTCGGCAAGAAGATCGAGGCCTACGAAGTGAAGATGGCCGCGATCGTGCTGCTCGTGCCGTGCCTCGCCGTCCTGCTGGGCACCGCCGTGGCAGTCACCGTGCCGGCGGCCACCGCGAGTGTTGCCAATCCCGGCGTGCACGGGTTCTCGGAGATCCTGTACGCCTTCTCCTCCGCGGGCAACAACAACGGCAGCGCCTTCGCCAGCCTCGCCGCGAACACGCCCTTCTACAATTTCGCACTCGGCATCGCGATGTGGGTTTCGCGCTACTGGCTGATGATGCCGGTGCTGGCCATCGCCGGCAGCCTGGCGGCCAAGCGTGCGACCGCAACCACGGCGGGTACGTTGCCCACGCACACTCCACTTTTCGTCACTTTGCTGGTGACCACTGTGCTGCTGGTCGGCGCACTCACGTTCCTGCCGGCGCTCGCGCTCGGGCCGATCGTGGAACACCTCCAGCTTCATGGGAGCCATTGAGATGACTGCGACACATGCAGGCACCACCGCCCTGGGTCGACCCATCGTTCTGCAGGGGATCCGCGACTCCTTCGCCAAGCTCGACCCGCGTGTGCAGGTCCGCAACCCGGTGATGTTCGTGGTCTTCGTGGGCAGCCTGTTCACGACCGCGCTGGGCGTGGCCGCCGCGCTCGGGATGGCGCCGAACGCCGGGCACCCCGCGTTCGTGCTGACGATCGCCGCGTGGTTGTGGCTGACGGTGCTGTTCGCGAACTTCGCCGAGGCAGTGGCAGAAGGCCGCGGCAAGGCGCAGGCCGCGGCCCTGCGCTCCACGCGCAAGGAAGTGCAGGCGAAGAAGCTCAAGGGCCGGCGCGTGGAAGACGGCCACACCCTGGTCCAGGCTTCATCGCTGCGGCGTGACGATGTCGTGCTGGTCGCGGCCCTGGACATCATTCCCGCGGACGGTGAAGTCATCGACGGCGTCGCCTCGGTGGACGAAAGCGCCATCACCGGCGAATCGGCGCCCGTGCTGCGCGAATCGGGCGGGGACTTCTGCTCCGTGACCGGCGGCACGCGCGTGCTGTCCGACTGGCTGGTGGTGCGCGTCACCAGCAACCCGGGCGAGGCGTTCCTCGATCGCATGATCGCGATGGTGGAAGGCGCCAAGCGCGGCAAGACGCCGAATGAGATCGCGCTGTCGATCCTGCTCTCGCTGCTGACGCTGGTGTTCCTGTTCGCCACCGTCACCCTGGCGCCATTTTCCAGGTTTGCGGTCGCGAGCTCGGGCGCCGGCACCGCCGTCACCGCGGTGGTGCTGGTGGCCCTGCTGGTGTGCCTGATTCCGACCACCATCGGCGGCCTGCTGCCGGCGATCGGCATCGCGGGCATGGACCGCATGGTGCGCTCCAACGTGATCGCGACTTCCGGTCGCGCGGTCGAGTCGGCGGGCGACGTCGACGTGCTGCTGCTCGACAAGACCGGCACGATCACGCTCGGCGACCGGCAGGCATCGGCCTTCCATGCCGCGCCGGGCGTGAAGGAACAGGACCTGGCTGACGCGGCGCAACTCGCCTCGCTCGCGGACGAGACGCCGGAGGGCCGATCCATCGTCGTGCTGGCCAAGCAACGGTTCCAGCTCCGCGGGCGCGACCTGGCCGGCTCGACGCATGAGTTCCACAAGTTCTCGGCCCAGACCCGCATGAGCGGCGTGGACCTGGAAGGACGCAGGCTGCGCAAGGGGGCGGCCGATGCCATCCGCAAGTTCGTCGAGGCGGAAGGCGGTGCGTGGCCGGTCGCAGTGACGCAACAGGTCGAGACGGTGGCGCGCGGCGGTGCGACGCCGCTCGTGGTGGCCGACGGCAGGCGCGTGCTCGGCGTCATCGAACTGCGCGACATCGTCAAGGGCGGCATTCGCGAGCGCTTCGCCGAGTTGCGGCAGATGGGCATCAAGACCGTCATGATCACGGGCGACAACGCCCTGACCGCCGGCGCCATCGCGGCCGAGGCCGGCGTCGACGACTTCCTCGCGGAGGCGACCCCCGAGGCGAAGCTCGCGCTGATCAGGCGTTACCAGGGCGAAGGTCACCTGGTCGCCATGTGCGGCGACGGCACCAACGACGCGCCGGCGCTGGCGCAGGCGGACGTCGCGGTGGCCATGAACACGGGCACGCAGGCGGCGAAGGAAGCCGGCAACATGGTGGACCTCGACTCGAATCCCACCAAGCTGATCGAGGTGGTGGACGTCGGCAAGCAGTTGCTGGTGACGCGCGGCGCGCTCACGACGTTCTCGATCGCCAACGACGTGGCCAAGTACTTCGCGATCATCCCGGCGGCGTTCGCCACCACGTATCCGCAGCTCGACGCGCTCAACCTGATGCGCCTGGCGAGCCCCGGAGAGCGCGATCCTCTCGGCCGTGATCTTCAATGCGCTGATCATCGTGGTGCTGGTCCCGCTCGCGCTGCGCGGCGTCAAGACACGCGCGGCCTCGGCGGCGCACTTGTTGCGCCGTAACCTGCTGGTCTTCGGACTCGGCGGGCTCGTGGTGCCGTTCATCGGCATCAAGCTGATCGACGTGCTGCTGGCGGCCACCGGCTGGGTATGAGGACAACGTCAATGATCCGTGAACTGCGTCGCGTGCTGGTCGTGTTCCTGCTCCTGACGGTCGTGACGGGCGTCGTCTATCCAGGGCTCGTGACGCTGGTCGCCGCCGTGGCATTTCCCAGGCAGTCCAGCGGCAGTCTCATCAGGTTGGATGGCGAACTCGTCGGCTCGCGACTGATCGGGCAGTCATTCTCGTCACCGCGGTATTTCTGGGGCCGGCCGTCGGCCACGGGCCCGGCGCCGAACAACGGCGCCGTGTCTTCCGGCTCCAACCAGGGACCCCTGAACCCGGCGTTGGTGACTGCCGTCGAGAGCCGCGTCGCCGCACTGCGCGCGGCCGATCCGGGCAACACGAGGCCCGTGCCTGTGGATCTCGTGACCGCCTCAGCCAGCGGCCTTGACCCGCAGATCTCCGTCGCCGCGGCCGAATTCCAGGTGCCGCGCGTGGCTCGCGAGCGGGGCCTGCCGGAAGCCCAGGTACTCGAGCGGGTCCGGGCCGCAACCGAAGGACGAACGCTGGGCGTCCTGGGTGAACCGCGCGTGAACGTGCTCGAATTGAATCTCGCGCTCGACGCAGGACGATAATCGACGGATGGCCGACCACCGCCCGGACCCGGACCAGCTGCTCGCACAGGTGCAGGCGGAGGAGGCGCGGGCGCACCGCGGGACGCTGCGAGTCTTCTTCGGGGCTGCGGCGGGGGTCGGCAAGACCTACGCGATGCTCGAGGCGGCGCTCGCGGCCAGGGCGGCGGGCACCGACGTCGTGGTCGGCTACGTCGAGCCGCACGGCCGTCGCGAGACCGAGCGCATGCTCGAGACCCTGGCAAGCCTGCCGCTGCAGGCGGTCCGCTATCGCGGCATGGTGCGCCAGGAGTTCAATCTCGACGCCGCGCTGCAGCGTCACCCCGAGATACTGCTGGTCGATGAACTGGCGCACTCGAACGTGGTCGACGGGGAGCCGCCGCCGCGGCACGCCAAGCGCTGGCAGGACATCGCAGAACTCTGCGACGCAGGCATCAACGTCTGGACGACGCTCAACGTCCAGCACCTCGAGAGCCTCAACGACCTCATTGCGCAGATAACGGGTGTCCGCCAGCGCGAGACGATCCCGGACCACGTGCTCGACGATGCCGACGAGATCGAGCTGATCGACCTGACCCCGGACGACCTGCTGCAACGCCTGCAGCAGGGCAAGGTCTACGTGTCCGACCAGGTCGGCACGGCGGTGGAACGCTTCTTCCGCAAGCCGAACCTGATGGCGCTGCGCGAACTCGCGCTGCGCCGCACGGCCGATCGTGTCGATGCGGAGGCACGCGCGCAGGGCCTCGCGGGATCGCCGTCGCGCGCCTACCTGGCCCGCGACCGGCTGCTGGTCGCCATCGGTCCCGATGCGCAGGCGGAGCAGCTCGTGCGCACCGGCAAGCGAGTCGCCGACGCGCTCGACGCGGAGTGGACGGTCGTCTACGTCGAAACGCCCGCACTGCTGCGCCTCTCCGATGCGGAGCGCGACCGGCGCGTCGACATCCTGCGCCTGGCGGAATCGCTCGGCGCTGGCACCGTGACGCTGGACGGCACGACGGCCGCCACGGCGCTGACGGAATACGCACGCACGCGCGGTGCAACACGAGTGCTGGTCGGTGAGCCGAAGCGGCGCGGCTGGCAAACGCTGTGGCGGCCATCGACAGCGACGGAACTCGTGAAGCGCGCACAAGGCTTCGACGTGCTGGTGGTCGCACGACAGGGCGAGGAGGCGACGGGGCGTGCCAGGCCGCACCTGGACCTTTCGCGCGAAGTGCCCTGGTCGCGCTACGGCTGGGCGGCGGCAATCACCGCGGTCTGCACCGGCATTGCCTACCTGATGGACCCGACGTTTTCCGAGACCAACGTCGCCATGATCTACGTGCTGGGCGCGACGATCGCGGGGCTCCGGCTCGGCCGTGGGCCCGGGACCCTGACCGCCATCGCCAGCGTTGCGGCTTTCGATTTCTTCTTCGTGCCGCCCCGGCTGACGTTCCAGGTGAGCGATGCAGAGTACCTGATCACGTTCCTGGTCATGCTCGCCGTCACGCTCACCATCGGCAACCTGATGGCCAACGTGCGGCAGCAGAACCGCGTCGCCGGCGCTCGCGAGCGACGCACGGCGCTGCTGTATGCGATGAGCCGCGAACTGGCCGGAACGCGCGGCAGCGACAACATGGCGCGCGTGGCGGTCCGTCACATCGCCGAAGTCTTCGATGCGAGCGCCGTCGTGCTCACACCCGACTCGTCCGGGCGCTTGCAGTATCCGGCCGGCAGTTCCGACGAAGGCTCGTTCCGTGGCGCGGACCTCTCGGTCGCGCAGTGGGTCCTTGATCATGGCCAGCGCGCCGGCCTCGGCACCGACACGCTGCCCGCCGCGCCCGCCGTTTACCTGCCCTTGCGCGGCGCGCGTGGCGCACTCGGCGTGCTTGGAGTGCGGCCAACCAACCGGCGGCGCGTCCTGTTGCCCGAGCAGCGGCACCTGCTCGAGACGTTCGCCGGACAGATCGCGCTCGCCTGGGAACGAGTCGCGCTGGGTGAAGAGGCAGCGCGGTCGCGCATCGCCGCAGAGAGCCAGAGCCTGCGTAACACGCTGCTCGCGTCGATCTCGCACGACCTGCGCACGCCGTTGTCGGTGATTGCCGGCGCGGCCAGCACGCTGGCCCGCCACGGCGCGACATTGGAGCCGGCGGCCCGGAAGTCCCTCGCGCTGTCGATCGAGGACCAGGCGCAGGAGATGTCCAATCTCATCTCGAACGTGCTGGACCTGATGCGCCTCGAATCGGGTCGTGTCGAGTTGCGGCGCGACACGCATTCCGTCGAGGACCTCGTCGGAACCGCCCTCCATCGCCTGGAGCCGCGGCTGCAGCATCATCCTGTCGTGATCGACTTGCCCGACGACCTGCCTGCCGTGAGCGTCGACCCGGTGCTCGTGTCGCAGGTGCTGGCCAACCTGCTCGACAATGCGGCGAAGTACACGCCAGCGGGCACGCGCATCCGCATCGCCGCCGTGGCGGACGCCCCGATGGTGCGCGTCGTGGTCGAGGACGAAGGTCCAGGACTGCCGCCGGGCGATCCGCGGTTGTTGTTCGAGAAGTTCCAGCGCGGACACGAGGAAAGCCCTGTCGTCGGCGCCGGTCTCGGCCTCGCCATCTGCAGTGCCATCGTGAGCGCCCATGGCGGTGAGATCACGGCAGGACACGGCACGCACGGGGGCGCCCGGTTCGAGTTCACGCTGCCTGTCGCGGTGGCGACGCCATGACGCAGGCGATGCACCTGATCCTGGTCATCGAAGACGAGCCCGGCATCCGCGCGGTCTTGCGCGTCCTGCTCGAGGCGGAGAACTACCGGGTCATCGAGGCAGGCAGCGCGGAACGCGGCGAGATCGAGGCGCGCACGCACAAGCCCGACCTGCTGCTGGTGGATCTCGGGTTGCCGGACGACGACGGACTGGCGCTGATCCGTCATGTCCGGGCCTGGTCGCCCGTGCCGGTGGTCGTGTTGTCGGCGCGCACGATGGAGTCGCAGAAGGTTGCGGCGCTGGACGCAGGCGCCGACGACTACGTGACCAAGCCGTTCAGCGCGGCCGAGTTGCTGGCGCGCGTGCGTGCCGGCCTGCGCCGGGCATCGCGTGGCGCGGATAGCCTGCCGCTGCTATCGCTCGGCGAGACGCACATCGACCTGACCCGTCGAGTCGCGAGCGGACCGGGCGGCGCGGTCCACCTGACCCCGCTGGAGTACCGGGTCCTCGACTGTCTCGCGCGCCAGTCCGGGATGATCGTCACTTCGCGACAGTTGCTGCGCGAGGTCTGGGGTCCGGACCGTGTCGGCGATTCCGGTGCGCTGCGTGTGTGCGTCAAGGGACTGCGCGACAAGCTCGAGCGCGATCCGCGGCGCCCGCAGTTCCTGGTGACCGAAGCGGGCATCGGCTACCGGTTGCGACCAGGTGACCTGGACGATGAATGACGGCAGGGCTCAGGCCACGATGCGCCTTTCCTCGACCGCGCCCGTGAGCGTGTCCTCGCCGAGCGACAGATAGATCGTTCGATCGGAGACCGCCAGGTCGAAGTTCATGCGCCGGTCCAGGCGCTCGACGAATGCCGCGAGCAGCTCTCGATCCACCGCGCAAATGCGCAGCGCATCGGCACGGTGGATGCGCTCGCCGGCGAGCTTCGTCAGCAGTTGATCCGGATCCCGGTGCACGTACACGGCCACGTCCGGTGCCGCCTTCGCGGCCTTGTGCAGCCGGGCCGCATCCGGTGCGCCGATGTCGATCCAGGTCTGCAGCACGCCGGTCAGGTCGCGCACGCTGATCGCCGGTTCATCCGGATCGGACAAGCCCTTCGAAAACGCGATGCCATAGGCGTACTCGAGGCAGTAAGCGAGCAGGCGCGTTACCAGGTATTCGGCGGTCTCCGACGGATGACGCGCCACCCGGAGCGTCAGCGTTTCGTAGACGCCCCGATCGGCATCGGCCAGGCGCACTTCGAACACGTACATCGTTGCGCCCAGCGCCACTTATCACCTCGATGTCGATCATGTTGGAGCGTATACGAGCGCCAGTGATCGAGCGGCACGACCGAATCGCTCGCCTAACTGTGAGTGAAGCGCTTCACGCCTGCTTTGCGCGCCGCTTTCGCGAGGTCTGCGTCCAGGGTTGCAAGCGGCAGCCCGGCTCGCAGTGCGAGTTCGAGGTAGGACGCATCGTACGATGACATGCGGTAGCGTCGCGCGATGTCCAATATGCTGCCCAGAGCCTGCGTGAACGTTGCCCCGTCGCTACGAATTGGCGCATTCGAAAGCATCTCCAGAAATGCCTTGCTTTGCGCTTCCGCGAGCAGGCCTTTTGCTTCGGCGCGCGCGATCACGTTTGAGACCTCGAGACCCCACGTCACCGGTACTTCGGCGTGGCGATTGGCGTGCTTCAACGCCTCCAGCGTGCCTTGTGCATAGGCACGGTCGGCCGGCTTCGAGTCGCCCAGCAGCCAGGCCATGGTGACGGAGGCGTCGAGCACGAAGTTCACTCGCGGCCTTCCTCGATGAGCGACTTGATGCTCGGCTTGCGGCCTGGCTGGACCGGGTTGTCACGCAGGAAGGCCTGGAATTTCTCGATGGCCGCCCGTGCGTCCGGCGCCCGGGTGGTCTCGCTCGGCACGAGGTCCGCAATCGCTGCGCCACGGTTGGTGATGGTGAAACGCTTGCCGGCCTTTACCTGCCGCAGCAGCTCGGGGAGCCGCGTCTTGGCGTCGTAGGCGCCGATTTCGGTCTTCATGCTGGCGGCTCCTCAGTACGCGACCAGTCTATCAACTGGTCTACTCCATCGCAACTGCCGCCGGCTTCACCGGCTGCGGCTTCAACGAATCCTTGAGTTCGCGGCGCAGGATCTTGCCGACGTTGGTCTTCGGCAGTTCGTCCATGAAGTACACGCGCTTCGGCACCTTGTAGCCGGTCAGCTCCTTGCGGCAGTGCTCGATCAGCGCTTCTTCCGTCAGCGCAGGATCCTTGCGCACCACGAACAGCGCGACCACTTCGCCCGCGCGCTCGTCCGGCTGTGCCACCGCAGCCACCTCCAGCACGCCCGGATGCGTCACGGCGACGCCTTCCACTTCGTTCGGGTACACGTTGAAGCCCGACACCAGGATCATGTCCTTCTTGCGGTCCTCGATGTAGACGAAGCCCTGCGCGTCCATGTAGCCGATGTCACCCGTGCGCAGCACGTGGCCCGGCAACATGACTTTCCCGGTTTCGTCAGGACGGTTCCAGTAGCAACGCATCACCTGCGGGCCTTCCACGCAGATCTCGCCGGACTGACCCTGCGGCAACGCATTGCCGTCGTCGTCGCGGATCGTGATGATCGTCGATGGGATCGGCAGGCCGATCGAGCCGTTGAAGTCGTCGCCCGGCCGATTGATGCACGCTGCAGGCGAAGTCTCCGTCAGGCCCCAGGCCTGTGTCAGCACGTTGCCCGTCACTTCCTTCCAGCGCTCGGCCACGGCCTGCTGCACGGCCATGCCGCCGCCCAGGCTTACGCGCAACCCGCTGAAATCAAGGCTGTCGAAGCCCTTCGTGTGCAGCAATGCATTGAAGAGCGTGTTGACGCCCGCGAAGAACGAGAAGCGGTGACGCGCCAGCTCCTGCACGAACGCGGCGAAGTCGCGCGGGTTCGGAATGAGGATGTTGTGCGCGCCGAGCTTGATCATCGTCAGGCTGTTCGCCGTGAGCGCGAAGATGTGATACAGGGGCAACGCCGTGATCGCGATCAGCGGCTGGTCCGGGTCGAGCTGGGGACGGATCCACGCCTCGGACTGCAGGACGTTGGCAATGAGGTTGCGGTGCGTGAGCACCGCGCACCCTTCGACACGCCCGTCGTGCCGCCGGTGTACTGCAGGAATGCAATGTCCTCGTGTCCGAGTTCGACGCGCTCCAGGTTCTCGTAGCGACCCTTGCTCAATGCTTCCGTCAGGCTCACGGCGTCGGGCAAGCTGTACTCCGGCACCTGCTTCTTCACGTGGCGCAGCGCGAAGTTGACCAGCATCGATTTCGGGAAGCCGAGCAGGTCGCCGACGCCCGTGACGATCACGGTGTCGAGGTGCAGGTCGCCCTTCACCTCGGCCAGCGTGTGGGCGAAGTTCTCCAGGATCAGGATCGCGCGTGCGCCGGAATCGTGCAGCTGGTGCTGCAGTTCGCGCGGCGTGTACAACGGGTTCGCGTTGACGATCGTGAGGCCGGCCCGGAACGCACCCAGGATCGCGACGGGGTACTGCAGCACGTTGGGCAGCATCAGCGCGATGCGGTCACCCTTGCGCAGCCGGGCGACTTGTTGCAGATACGCGGCGAAGCGATTCGCGAGCACGTCGATGTCGCCATAGGTCAGCGTGTGGCCCATGCAGGTGAAGCAGGGCCGGTCGCGATGCGCCGCGATGGCCTGCTCGATCAACTCGCGCAGCGAGCGGTACTCGGATGGATTGATTTCAGCCGGCACGCCGGCCGGGTAATGCTGCAGCCAGATCTTTTCCAAAACGGGTCCCCTGGTGGTTGCGCCCGCGGTCGTGGCCGCGGTCAGCGTCATCCAGTCTATATAACAGCGCAGCAGCCCAAAAACACCGGCTGGTGATCCGCAGAAATCGGCAGGTTCTACTTCCGGACCAGCAGCGGCTGCAGGTGCGGCCAGACCTCGTCCAGCAACCGGGGCTGGGCGGCCGCCGTGGGATGGATGCCGTCCTCCTGAAAGAGCGCTCTCGTCCCGGGCCACGTTCGCGAGCAGGAATGGCACGCTCGGCAGCTTGTATTGCTGCGCCAGGTCGCCATACAGGCCGTAGAAGTCGCGGGTGTAGGTGGGGCCGTAGTTGGGCGGAATTTTCATGCCGACCAGCAGAATCGTCGCCCCGGCCTGCTGCGAACTGCGGATGATGGCTTCGAAGTTCCGGCGGATGTCGGCGACGGGGAGGCCCCGCAGTCCGTCGTTACCGCCCAGTTCCACGATGACGATCGCCGGCCGGTGCGTGGCCAGCGCCCGGGGCAGCCGGGCCAGCGCGCCGCCGGTGGTCTCGCCGCTCGAACTGGCGTTGACGACGCGGTGACCGTACCCTTTGGCGCGCAACCGGGACTGCAGCAGGGCCACCCAGCCCTGCTCGACCCGGATTCCGTAACCCGCGCTGAGGCTGTCGCCCAGGACCAGGATGGTGGGGGCGGCCGCCGGCGCATCCGCTGCCCTGGCCGCAGCGGTAATGCCGCAGGCCAGCAGGACGAGGCACAGGACACGAATGGCAGCGAGTGAAAAAGAGGTCTTGATGAACGACACGACGGTGGTGCTGGCGGCGGAAGGGCTCGGCAAGCAGGTTAGCAGTCCCGAGGGAACGCTGGCCATCCTGTCGGACGTGTCGCTGTCGATCCGGCGCGGCGAATCCGTCGCGATCGTCGGTGCGTCGGGTGCCGGCAAGTCGACGCTGCTCGCCTTGCTCGCGGGCCTCGACGAACCGACCTCGGGCCGTGCATGGCTGTCGGGCAACGACCTGACGCAGCTCGACGAAGACGGTCGCGCCGCAGTGCGGGCCAGCCACGTCGGCTTCGTCTTCCAGTCCTTCCACCTCGTGCCATCGCTCACGGCCCTCGAGAACGTGATGCTGCCGCTCGAGCTCGCGCGTCGCCCCGATGCCCGTGAAGCAGCGCGGGAAGTCCTCGGTCGCGTCGGTCTCGCCGAGCGGGTCGGGCACTATCCGCGGCAACTGTCGGGCGGGGAGCAGCAGCGCGTCGCCATCGCGCGCGCGTTCGTGCGCGAGCCGGACGTCCTGTTCGCAGACGAGCCGACCGGCAACCTCGACGCCGCGACCGGCGAGAAGATCATGGACCTGCTGTTCGGTCTCAACCGCGCGACACAGGCCACGCTCGTGCTCGTCACGCACGACAGGCAACTCGCCGAGCGCTGCGACCGCATCATCCGTCTCGAAGCCGGTCGCGTCGTCCCGGGTTGAACTGAAGATGCCTTCGCTCGCGTTCGCACTGCGCAACCTGTTGCGGGACCTCAAGTCCGGCGAACTCGCCGTGCTCGTGCTCGCGCTGCTCGTTGCGGTCGCCTCGCTGACGGCGGTCGGGTTCTTCACCAGCCGCATCGGCCTGGCGGTTGAGCGGCAGGCCGGTGAAGTGCTGGCAGCCGACTTGCGCCTCGAGTCCGCGCGGCCTGTTGCCGACGCCTATGACGCTGAGGCGGCAAGGCGTGGCCTGCGTTCCGCGCGCATCGAGTCGATGCCGAGCGTGGTGTTCTTCGGCCAGGAGTCGTCGTTGATCGCGCTGCGTGCCGTCGGCGCAGGCTATCCGCTGCGCGGCCGCCTCAAGACGGCGGACCAGCCGTTCGGTGATGGCGTGGTCACCGACGGCATTCCCGCGCCGGGCGAAGCGTGGGCGGACTCACGGTTGCTCGCGAAGCTCGGCGCGCAGGTAGGCGCGAGCCTCACGGTCGGCGCTCACACGGTCCGCGTCACGCGGGTGCTCGACTATCGCCCCGACCAGGGCAGCGGCTTCACCGATCTCGCGGCGACGCTGATGATCAACCGCGCCGATCTGCCGGCCACCCAGCTCGTGCAGCCCGGCAGTCGCGTGAGCCGGGCCTTGCTGATTGCGGGCGATCCCGGACCTGTCGAGGACTTCCGCGAGTGGCTCAGGGCGGGCAAGCAACGCGGTGAACGGGTGCAGTCGATCGCCGACGCCAGCCCGCAGATTCGCGCGTCGGCCGATCGCGCGGGACGCTTCCTTTCGCTCACGAGCCTGGTGAGCGTGTTGCTTTCGGCCATCGCGGTGGCGATGGCAGCACAGCGTTACGCGCGTCGTCATCTCGACACCGTGGCGCTGATGAAGTGCATGGGGGCGCCGCAGCGGTTCGTGCTGACACAGACGGTGGTCCAGCTCGTCGCAATCGCCGTCGTGACCGCCGTCGCCGGCACGGCGATCGGTTACCTCGCGCAATCCGGCATCGCCTGGCTGCTGCGCGACCTGTTGCGCGGCGACCTGCCGCCGCCCTCGGCCGATGCCTTCCTGCTGGGCATCGTCACTGCGGTCGTCGTGCTCGTCGGGTTCGCGCTGCCGCCGCTGCTGCGCCTGAAGCGTGTGCCGCCCGCCCGTGTCCTGCGTCGCGATCTCGAGCCGCCGCCGCTGCGGTACGCCGTCGTCTACGGCCTGGCGATCGGTGCCGTGCTCGCGTTGCTGTACTGGATCGTGCGCGATCCGAAGCTCGTGGGGTACGTGACGGGTGGTCTCGGCGCGACGTTCCTGCTGCTCGCCGTCGCCGGCTGGGTGCTGGTGAGATTGCTTGCGCCGCTGCGCAGCGGCGTGGGCGTCGCCTGGAGATATGGCCTCGCGAATATTGCACGACGCGGGCGCGACAGCATCGTGCAGATCGTGGCTTTCGGCCTCGGATTCATGGTGCTGCTGCTGCTCGCGCTGGTGCGTGACGACCTGCTGCGGGACTGGCAGCGCAGCCTGCCGGTCGATGCGCCCAACTACTTCATGATCAACATCCGCCCGGACGAAGGCGCGGGCGTCGAGCAGTTCCTTGCCAGGGCCGGACTGCCGGCGACGGAGCTGGTGCCGATGCTGCGGGCGCGCCTCAGTGCCATCAACGGCACGCCGGTCGAGAAGATGACGTTCCAGGGCGAGCGCGCGAACGAGTTCGTCGAGCGCGAGGCGAACCTCACGTGGTCGGCCGAGCTCGCGCCCGGCAACAAGATCGTCGCGGGGCAGTGGTGGCCACCGGCAACGGACGAAACGCCGCAGATCTCGGTCGAGACGGACTACGCCGAGCGCCTGGGGCTGCAACTGGGCGACACGCTGACGTACGACATTGCCGGCGAGGCGGTCACCGGCACGATCACCAGCTTGCGTGATGTTCGCTGGGACACCTTCAAGCCGAATTTCTTCGTCGTGTTCTCGCCCGGCGTGCTCGAAAGTGCGACCGGTACGCTGATCACCAGCGTGCACGTCGAGCCGCAGCAGCGGCCGCTGCTGGTCGACCTGGTGCGGCAGTTCCCCGAGGTCACCATCATCGACATCGACGCGCTGCTCGCGCAGGTGCGCGACGTGATGAACAAGGCGAGCCTCGCTGTGCAGTACGTGTTCCTGTTCACGCTGGCTGCAGGGCTCATGGTGCTGCTCGCCGCCGTGCAGGCCACGCGCGACGAACGCCGCTACGAAAGCGCGATGTTGCGCACGCTGGGCGCGAGCCGCAGCGTCGTGTTCCAGGGCGTGGCTGCCGAATTCATCGTGCTGGGCGCGCTCGCCGGGTTGCTCGCGGCAGCTGGCGCGACCGCGGTCGGCTACCTGCTGGCGAAGCAGGTCTTCGACCGGCCGTACTCGCCCGACCCGCGGGTGTGGCTGGTGGGCATCGTCGGTGGCGCGCTGCTGGTGGGCACCGCAGGGATCCTGGCCGCGCGTTCCGTCGTTTCGCACCCGCCAATGCAGGCGCTGCGCGCGGAGATCTAGGGCCCGGCGCAAGTCAGTGCGGATCAGCGACCTGCAATCTTATCCAGCCCACGTCGACGCGATCACCGCGCCACGTATAACCCTGCAAGCGCAGGCGGTACTCACCGGGGCCGAACGCCGAGCTGTTGATTGACAGCCGCAGCTCCTTGTTGGAATCCGGGGCCATGCGTTCGACGACCAGCACCCGGCCGTGATCGACCTTGTCCACGATCACGGCAAAGGCCGGGAATGGCGAGTAGCCCACGGCCAGCCGCAGCTCGAGCAGTTGCGGCGGCTCGGGCCAGGCCAGCGTCATGTCCGGGCTGGCGGACCAGCTGCGGGGATTGGGCGTGATGCGCAAAGAGCGCACGCTGTTGATCGCCCGCAGCGTCAGGGTCTGTTCGCGTTCGGAAGCCACTCGGGCCGCTTCGCGATCACGAGATGCATTCATCATCGACGTCACGGCCAGCGCTGCCAGTGCCACGCACGCGACGGTGAGACCCGCGACGAAGGGCCTGCTCTGCCACCACGCGAACTCGGGTGGCTCGGCGTACTCGAACTCGTGCCGCCCGCTGGCGGCGGCAGCTCCAGCTCGGCCTGGGTCAGGTACTTGCGCCAGTGCGGCGGGGGCTTGCGGGTTGCCTTTCTCCTGCCTTTCCTGCCCGTCGGCCGGCCGCTTGAACTCATCCCGGTTTCGCCCTCTTCTTTATCCTGCGCTCGGCTGCATCGAATTCGAACGGGTCCGCCGTACCGGCAAACAACCGCTCCATGGACCGTCGTTCGCGGGATCGCACCGTGCCGAGAAATTCCGCTGCTCCGTGCATCGCCTCGAACGCATCGAGGCCGCGCTCGAGGAATTCCTGCAGCAAGCCGAATCCGGCCGCGTGGGCCGGGCCGCGCGCCAGCCGGACGAGCCTGCGGACGATCGGCTTGCGGACCACGCCGTCGAGATATTCGCCGATTTCGCCGGTGAGCGCGATCTGTCGTTCGCGGGCCGAACGCCGGCCCACACTGCGATAGGCCTCGGCATACCGCGCCACGGTGATGCCGCCCGGGGGCAGGGAGCGTGCGACGTCCGCATCGAGCTCCTGTGACAACGTCTCGAGCTGCACCGCGAGGCACAGCGCTTCGAGGCCCTCACGCGGCAGCAGGCGCTCCATGGCCCGCTGCACCTTGATCATGTCGGAGTCGCGCCGGCGTCCGTCCGCTCCATACAGCTCGTTGAAGAAGAACTCGACCGCAAGCCGGTAGCGCGGATTGGCGTGCAGGTCGTCATGCGACCGCAGGAGCCGTTTCGACTGCCACTTCTGCAGTCGCAGCAGCTGCTTGCCGAGGCGCGGGTCCCCCGCGAACACGTCGCGCAATGCCTGGTTGCGCTCGAGCAGGCGCCCGAGCGTGCCGCGATCCTCCGGCGGGGCGCCGATTTCGATGCCGAGCAGTTTCAAGGCGTCAGTCCGGTTGGCCCGCGACGGCGCGCTCGAGCCGGTCGAGCGTGCGGTGCAGCGCGCCGGTCACGGGCAGCTGGCGACGCTTGCGCTCCTGGACGGCGCGCAGGAAAGTGCGCCGACGATCTTCGAGCACGTCGAGCCGCAGCGTGATCCCGTGCCGCAGCAGGAGCGGCTTGAGGCCGTCGGCCTGCTGCAGCAGGTCGTGCCGTGTGCGCTGATACGAATGCTCGGCCAGCCGACGGCGGTCCGCATAGCGGAACACGTTCTGGAAGAACAGTTCGCCGTCGCCGTGGTCGGGCTCGAACAGCAGGACGTCGGCGTGCGGATAGCGCTGCTTGTAGCTCTTGAAGCCAGCCTGCATGCGCGACTGTATCAGCGAACGGAACGTCTGGCTCAGCACGGTCGGCAGCCCGCCGTGCGTAAGGTCGTGCTCGTCGGGCGGGAAGCCGTGCGGCGGCCGTGGGGCGCTCGACGCATCGAACGCCACGAGCGGATTGACGCAGATGATGAAGTCCGCGTCCGCATCGAGCAGGATCGAGGCGTTCATCGTCCGCAGCAGCGCGCCATCGGCATAAACGTGGCCGTCGATCGCAACCGGTGGATAGAGGCCGGGCAGGGCGGTGCTCGCCTGGATCGCACGCGAGATGGGGATGTGATCGAACCCCGGCTCGCCGAAGCGCACGGAATGTCCGGTGTTGAGTTCGGTCGCGACGATGTAGAGCTTCGGCGTCAGCTTGCGGAAGTCGTTGGTGCGACCTTCGGACGCGAACAGCCGCGCCATGACGCGCTCGAGCGGCCGGTTGTCGCAGATGCCCGTCGGCAGCAATCGGCCGAGCGGGTCGATCACTTCGGCCCAGTCCTTGCCCGGATCACGCAGGTACTCGCGCGCGATGTCGGCGAGCAGGCCTGGCGCCCCCGCGATGCGCCGGGCGTACTCCCGGAACGCGGGCATCAGGAACAGCGCCGGCGAGAACTTCATCTCGCTCGAGGCGTTGTGGATGAAGACCAGCCCCATGTCGGCCGTGTCGAAGCCGTTCGCGAGGCCGGCCGCGATCATCGCGCCCGAACTCACGCCGACGTACATCTCGAGGTCCGTCAGCTGGAAGCCGTCGAACGCTTCCTCGATCGCGTGCAGGCACCCGACCTCGTAGAACGCGCCGAGCGGCCCGCCGCCGGCGAGCGCGAGCCCGAAGCGTCCGTGGCTGGTCCGCCTTCGTCCAATCGCCGGTTGCAGGTCGAGCATTGCCGGACCTCTCGTACGTCGCTGGTGCGGGCGGGATCAGCCCGCGGTCTTGCTGCGCTTTGCCCGCGCGCGCCGCGGCGCTGCAGTGGCCTTGCGCCTGGCACGCTGCGCAGGTTTTTTCGGCTGCGCGGCGCGCTGCCGCTGGACGATCTTGCTCACGCTGTCGTTCAGTTCACTGACGCGGCGGGTCAGCGCGCGGATCTCTTCGGCCGTCGGCACGCCGAGCTGGTGCATCGCGCGCTGGACGCGACTCTGGAACAGCGCTTCGAGGTTGTCCCAGGTTTCCTGCGCTTGTTCACGCGCGCCACCGACGCGCGACTGCATCGTCCCCTGCGCGTTCTCGAACGCGTCGCGCACGCGGCGCCCGATGTTGGAACCGGCAGTCTTGCGGGTGCGTGAGCGGGAGGTGGCCATGACGAAACTCCTGGTAGGGCGCGTCCAGAGGGACCGCCGCAACATGCATTGTGGAGAATCCCGGGCGCTTGCTGCAGTGTGTCAAACCGCAGTCTACGTATTTCCCGCGGTCCGCGGCGCCCGTTTCCTGCGCCGTGGTTTGCGTTGCTGCAGGCCGAGCACGCCCACGGTTGCCGCAAGCAGCAGTTGCTCGAATTCAGGGCCCAGCCGCTCGACCACCTGTGCCGGTTCGGCGATGCACGCGCGGTCCGCGATCAGCCCGAAGAACACCTTGCCTGCGTACGAGAGGATGCTGACCCCGACGCCGAGCGAGCCGCTTTGCGGCACCCAGAAATGCATCTCCGAGATGCGCTGTCCACAGAGGTAAAGCGGCGCCTGCGGACCCGGGACGTTCGAGGCCACGAGCGATCCCTTGCGGCTGAACAGTTCGATGGCGGGGCCCTGCACGACGCTCGGCAGCACGCCGAGCAGTCCGAGCACCGTCAGCGTGAGTGGCGGCTGCTGCGAGCCTTTCAGGTCCCGCATCGTGTCGTGCATCCGGTAGGCCCGCTGCAGCGGATTGGCGACGCCGACCGGCAGCTCGACGAACAGCAGCCCGAACTTGTTGCCGAGCGTCGACGCCTCGTCGGCCTCGCGCAGGTTCACCGGCACCGACGCGCGCAGCACGACGTCCGTGGTGTCGAATCCTCCTGCGCGCAGATACGCGCCGAACGCGCCGGCCACGGTGGACATCAGCACGTCGTTGACGGTGCAGCCGAGCGCCCGGCTCACGGTCTTGACCTCCTGCAGGTCGAGCGGCTCCGACCAGGCCACTCGCTTCTCGCCGCTCAAGGTTGCACGCAGAGGTGACGCAGGGTCGTCGGGCAGCGCGACGACTCGCGCAAACTCGCCGGCCATGCCGCTCGCCTGGCGAGCGATGGCCGCGGCGGTCTCCGGATGAAACAGCTTGTGCACACCCGTCTCGAGCAGTCGCGCGCCCTCGGCCAGGACGCTTTCGACGATGTCGCCCGCGGGTTGGGTCAGCTGGCTGATCCAGTCGAGCAGGTGCAACGGGTCCGCGGTGCCCTTGCGTCGTCCGCGCGACCCGGTGCGGGACTCCGCTGCGTGGGCCCCGGCGAGCGCCGGGCCGGCATCCTGTTCGGTCAGCGACAGCAGCACCCGGATCATCGCGATGCCGTCCGCGTAGCAGTGGTGCAGACGGAGCACCCACGCGCTGCCCGTCCCGTAGTGCTCGACGAAGTGCAGCTGCCACAGCGGCCGTGCCGGCTCGAACCGCTCGCCGGCCAGCCTCGCTGCCAGCGCCTGCAACTCGTCGCGTTGGTCCTTGCCCGGGAGTGCGGTCTCGATGAAATGCGCGTCCAGGTCGAAACTCGTGTCTTCGATCCACGAGGCGCCGAGAGGATCGGTCTCGACGCGCTTGCGGAAGCGCGGGAAGCAGAGCAGCCGGGTCTCGAGGACCCGGCGCAGGTCGGCCGCGGGCACCGGCGTGGCCGTGGTCATGACGCTGACGATCATCATGGTGTTGGCAGGGCCATCCATGCGCAACCAGGCGGTGTCCACGGCGGACATCCGTTCGTGCTGCCCACCTCCCGTCGCCGCCCGATTCCTGCTCGCCATGCCGCCCCCGGTGGCCTGCCCGAACCTGGCCGGCCGCACAGGCATCTTAGCCAATGCCGGGGCCACGCCACGTTGACCTGAGTACGTACGATCCCTAAGGTAGTCCGACAATATCAGGGGGCTCCGCGGATGACCTATTTCGTGACCGGCGCGACCGGCTTCATCGGTCGATATCTCGTCCAATCACTGCTGCAGAAGGGCAAGGGCACGATCTACGTGCTGGTCCGCCCGCGGTCGATCGGCAAGCTCGACGAGCTGCGCGAGTTCTGGGGCGCGGACAGCCGCAAGCGCGTGGTTCCGATCAAGGGCGACCTCGGCCTGCCGAAGCTCGGCGTGGGCAAGGCCGACGCCACGAAGCTCAAGGGCAAGATCAAGCACTTCTATCACCTCGGCGCCGTGTACGACCTCGAAGCCAGCGCCGAGGCGATGGAGAAAGCGAACATCACCGGCACCAAGGGTGCGCTGGAGTTCGCCGAGGCAGTCAACGCCGGCTGCTTTCACCTGGTGAGCTCGATCGCGGCCGCAGGCCTGTACCGCGGCACGTTCACCGAGGACATGTTCGAGGAAGCGGAAGAGCTCGATCATCCATATCACCGCACCAAGCACGACTCCGAGGCGATGGTGCGCGCGAACGGCCGCATCCCGTTCCGCGTGTACCGCCCGGGCGCGGTGCTCGGCCACTCGCAGACCGGCTTCATCGACAAGATCGACGGGCCGTACTATTTCTTCAAGGCGCTGCAGAAGCTGCGCGAGTCCTGGCCGCGCTGGATTCCGCTGGTCGGCATCGAAGGCGGCTACATCAACGTCGTGCCGGTCGACTTCGTGGTCGATGCGCTGGTGCACCTCTCGCACCAGCCGAAGCTCGACGGCCGCTGCTTCCACCTCACCGATCCCAAGGTCCGCCGCGTCGGCGAGATGCTGAACGTCTTCGCGCGTGCGGCGCATGCGCCAGAAATGGCGTTCCGCCTCGACCCGAAAGTGTTCGCGATGATTCCCGAGCCGATGACGCAGTCGGTCGGGCGCAGCAAGCCGATCCAGAACGTGTTCAACCAGTTGCTGCGCGACCTGCAGGTGCCGCGCTCGGTGCTGCAGTTCATCAATTACCCGACCCGCTTCGAATCGACGGCGACGCAGAAGATCCTGGACAAGGCCAAGATCCGGGTGCCGGCGCTCGAGGACTACGCCTGGCGCCTGTGGGACTACTGGGAACGTCATCTCGACCCCGATCTCTCGATCGACCGCAGCCTCAAGGGCGCCGTCAACGGCAAGGTCGTGATGATCACCGGCGGTTCGTCCGGCATCGGCGAGGCGGCGGCGATCCGCATCGCGGAGGCGGGCGGCAAGGTGATCGTCGTCGCGCGCGACGAGGAGAAACTCGCCGAAGTGCGCAAGAAGATCACGGACGCCGGCGGCTTCGTCAAGACCTACTCGTGCGACATCACGGAATACGCGGCGAACGACAAGCTGGCGAAGGACGTGCTGAAGGAATTCGGGCACGTCGACGTGCTGATCAACAACGCGGGCCGTTCGATCCGCCGCTCGCTGGCGTTGTCGTACGACCGCTTCCACGACTTCGAGCGCACGATGCAGCTGAACTACTTTGCGTGCGTGCGCCTGACGATGAACCTGTTGCCGTCGATGACGGCGCGCAAGGGCGGCCACGTCATCAACGTGTCGTCGATCGGCGTGCTGACGAACGCGCCGCGGTTTTCCGCGTACGTCGCCTCGAAGGCGGCGCTCGAGTCGTTCGCCCGCTGCGCAGCTTCCGAGTTCCACGACGAGAACGTGCACTTCACGATCATCAACATGCCGCTCGTGCGCACGCCGATGATCGCGCCGACGAAACTGTACGAGGAAATGCCGACGATCATTTCGCCGGAAGAGGCGGCGGACATGATCGCGGATGCAATCATCCGCAAGCCGCAGCGCATCGCGACGCGCCTTGGCGTCATCTCCGAGATCATGCATCTCGTCATGCCGAAGATGTCCGAGGTCGTCATGAATTCGGCCTACCGCATGTTCCCGGATTCGGCGGCCGCGCTCGGCAAGCGCGAAGGCGAGGAACAGCGGCCGGCGACCCGCGAAGCGATGATCTTTGCGTCCCTCATGCGGGGCATTCACTGGTAAAATGGCGTCGTGGCCGTGGCAATCCCACGGCCGTGCCCGTGGCCGGGCAACCCCGGCCCGAGGCTTGCCGAGGCCGCGCCGCCCGGATGGGTGCTGCGGACCTGTGACACAGCGCGTCAAATGGCCGCATCGGATAGCCATTCCCGTGCGAATTCAGTCCTAATGGAGCTTCCGCACGGCGCTGGCCGGGGTCAAGCTGACGTGCCATCGACTCCGCGGCGCGAGGATGCGCCGCCCGTTGCGAGCGAAAGGAACCCAGGGAAGACGCCATGAAAATCGCTTTGATCGCCTTGCTACTGCTCGCTGTGCTGGGTTTTGTCGCCTTGTCTCGCCGGCGTGCGGCCGTGCGCGAGGCCGAGGCAGTCGCGCAGGCCCGTGCCCGGTCGGTACGCAACAGGGCCCGGGTGCCGACCGTGTCCAGCAACGTCCTGGGCGTGACAGCCTCGCAGACAATCGACCCCCTGCGCTCCGGCTCGCGCGACGACGAGTACGTCGACGACCGCTGAGCCGTGCCCGCGTCACTCTGACGACAGGTGGCGCAGAACTCCTGCAGAATTTTCCCAGTTACGGCCGTCGAAGGGTTCGACCGCCAGGGCCGCAATCGTGCCGGTCTCGAGGCAGCGCGCGTTGACGCTGAATCCGTCGGGGTTCGAGCGCGGCACGTAAAATGACTTGACCCCGCACCGGCGACAGAAAAGATGGCGCGCCACCCCGGTATTGAACGCGTACTCGGTGAGCACATCGGCGCCGGCCAGCAGGCGAAAGCGGGAACCCGGCACGATGAGGTGCTGGAATCCCGACATCGCGCAGATCGAGCAGTTGCAGTCGTGCACGAGCAGGCGGGCGGGAGCGTCGACTTCAAAGCGCACGGCCCCGCAATGGCAGCCGCCGCGGTGGGTGACGAGTTCGGGGCTCGCAGAGTTCATGCCGCAACCTTACACCCCGGCTCCGGCGCGCAGGGTTACGGGCGAACTCGTCCCCGCTGCGGAGGCGACCGGATTCGCCGTTTTCAATAGCGTTGATTACCGATCAGCTATTTCCAGATCATCACCTATTTGGGTGATTCTTGGCGGGGGAGGGTCGGCCAGGCGGCTTGCTGCCAACGCCACAACCTCATCATGGCGAAACGAAGTGGTAGCATCCAGCCGGCGCGCGTCGACTGCAGCGCAAGGCAGTCGGTCTGGGGTCGCGCGGTGGGAAGGTGCCGCGTGCCTCCCGTCCTGCGGTGACGGGTTTTGTCGGCGATCCTCGACTGCGCGGCGTCGTTCTGCAACGTCAAGGCAGGGTTCGATCGGGGGCGGGCGTGCCGTGGACGGTACGGCATGGAAGCGGCGCGTTGGATGGCGAGATCGACAGGCGATTCGACCGTTTGCTCAAGGCCAATGGCGATGCCCGCGTCGTCGCCGCGAAGATCGAGCGACCCGGGGCCGTCTCTTGCCGTGTGCTCGTCGCCGGTGACGTGGAGCATGACGGGGTTTCCTGATCTAGCGCCGGCCGAGCGGCGCGACATCCGTCGAAGTGCTGCTGGAGATCTACGGTCTGGAGGGGATGTCGGCGGGGCCTGTCGGCGGGAGCGGCCCGGCTCGGGCTCTCGCTCAACACCGTCCGCACGCACCTGAAGCAGATCTTCTCGAAGTGCGAAGTGCAGTCCCAGGCCGAACTGATGCTCACGCTGGCACTCGGCCCGCAAAGCTTCTGACAGCCGCGCCCGCGCGGCCTTCACGGTCCGCGCAAAGTCCGCAATGCTCCCTGTTCCACCGAGATCACCGTCGGAGTTCGTCCGACGAACTGGCCGTCCGCCTCGATTCCTGCCGCCGGTTCCGCCGTGATGCACACCTTCTTCACGAGTCGGTGCTTCACCAGGGGGTCGCGCAGCAGGTTGCCCACGTACAGCTTGGCGAGCTTCGGCAGCGCGCGCAGCAGGCCGACGTCGTCGATGGTCACGAGATCGAATGCGCCGTCGTCCTGCTGCGCGGTGGGTGCAACGCGCATGCGCCCGCCGCAGTACCGCCCGTTGGCAACGAAAGCCAGCAGCAACCGGCTGGTCGCTGCTTCGCGATCGTCGTCCACGGTCAGCCTGAAAGCCGGCGAGCGATACCGGGCGAGTTCACGCAGGGCGCCAGCCAGGTAGGCGAATCTCGAGGGAGTCCGGGCGGGCATCCGCTCGATGACGTGCGCATCGAATCCCGCGCCAGCCACGTTGATGAACCAGCAGGTCCTCGCGGGCGTCGCGCCGGAAGCCGGGAATTCGATGCGGCCGACGTCGTGGGGCACCGCCCGGTCACGGCGGATGATCGCCGCGAGCGCTGCCGGATCGCCGGGCAGATCGAGCGATCGCGACCAATCGTTGCCCGTGCCGAGCGGCAGCGGGGCGACCGTCGGAATGCGAGGTAGGTCCGGGGATGCGGGGTCGCCGTGCGCGTGCAGCGCCGCCATCAAGCCGTTGACGACGTCATGAACCGAGCCGTCGCCACCGGCGACGAGAAAACGCGCGCGACCTTGCTGCCAGGCAGCGGCCGCGATGCGCGCGCCATCGCCGGGACCCGTCGTCCAGGCGATATCGTGAGCCAGCCCAGCCTGGTGCAGCGCCCGCTCCATCGCGCGCCACGCACGCGTGTCGCGCCGCGACCGGCCCGCCGCGGGATTGACGATGACCAGCCAGGGGGAGATGGACAACGGATCGGCGGCGCGGCTGGCGGCTTGCTCGGATGCGCCCGGGCAGGCTGCAGCTGCGGTCAACGCACGTGACTCAGCGCACCGGCGCCGTGCAGTGGGATTCGATGAATTCCTGCTGCGTCTTGAGCTGGTCGCGCGTCGGCCGGCGGCCCGGCTCGAGCATGTCGGCGAGCTTGTTGCGTGCGTCGACGCAGGTGTCGCCTTTCGAGACGCGCAGCCTGGCCGCCATGTCTTCCTGCTCGCGTCGCACGGCCGGGTCCTTGCTGCAGTTCTGGTCCGCGGTCTGCTGCAACCGGCTGAACTCCGCCGGGTCGACGGCCTGGCCGCCCCTGGCCAAGCGATCAATTGACTCGAGCGCGACCACGCATTCGCGATTGCGCAGTGACGTCACCATTTCGTTGCGACGCGAAACCTGCTCGGCACTGGCCGCCGTGACGCGGGTGCCGGTTGCGCTGGCGGCGCCGTAACCGGCGCGGCTGGACGACGTGGACTTTGCCTTGCCGGTGCCCGGCAGCACGACGCGCTCGTACTTGGTGCCGGCGGGGGGCTTCGCGGAGGAGAGGTGCGTGATGCCAGACGCGTCAACCCACTTGTAGACCGACGAAGCCGAGGCGCCGCTCGCAACGCACAGCAGGCACGCGGCCACGACTGTCGTGGCAATGCCCGTGGCTCGGCGGCGCAGGTCCGGGATGGACATCGGCATGGGTGGGATTCTACGGTCCAGGGCGGTCCTGCCAAGTGACGTGCGTCATGATCCGGTGATTCCAGCTGGCGTGGGAGTGGGGGCGGGAAGTCAGGCGTAACGGTTGAGGATGCTCGCGAGCCCCGCCGCGCCCGGGTGCAGCTGCTCGTAAGGCAGCTGGTTCAGCGGCACGTCGGTCGTGTGCAGCATCTCGTGCATGTCGGGATCGTGGCCCGGCGACAGGAAGATCAGGCCGGTCACGTGCTCGCCCTGGCGCAGCTTGGTGCGCAGGTATTCGAACGCCTTGCCGCGGTGGTTCGGATCGTAGTCCTTGTCGAGCTTGCGCAGGCGCAGCTGGCTGCCGTCGTGCATCTGCACCGGCAGCACCTCGCCTGCGCCGTAGGACGCCGTGATTTCCGTGCGCGGCGGGATGTAATCGGTATGCACGGCCTCGTGGTAATGCTCGCGCGTGAACTCGTAGCTCTTGGTCGAGCCGACGTGGTCGTTGAACGTGACGCACGGCGAGATCACGTCGATCATCGCGAAACCCTTGTGCATCAGGCCCGCCTTGATCAGCGGCACCAGCTGCTCGCGGTCGCCCGAGAAACTGCGCGCGATGAAGCTGCCGCCGAGGCTGAGCGCGGCGAGGCAGGGATCGACGGGCGCCTGCCGGTTTTCCTCGCCTTTCTTCGACTTGGTGCCGATGTCCGCGGACGCGGAGAACTGGCCCTTGGTCAGGCCATAGACGCCATTGTTCTCGCAGATGTACAGCATGTTCACGTTGCGGCGGATCGCATGCGCGAACTGGCCGAAACCGATCGACAGCGAGTCGCCGTCCCCGGACACGCCGATGTAGTGCAGGTTCCTGTTGGCGGCGTTCGCGCCCGCCGCGATCGACGGCATGCGGCCGTGCACGCCGTTGAAGCCGTGCGCGCCGCTGGCGAAATAGGCCGTGGTCTTCGACGAACAGCCGATGCCTGAGAGCTTCGCGAGCTGCTCGGGGCGCAGGTTCAGCTCCCAGATCGCCTGGGTGATCGAGGACGTGACCGAGTCGTGTCCGCAACCCGCGCAGAGCGTCGACATCGCGCCTTCGTAGTCGCGGCGCGTCAGGCCGAGTTCATTGTGCGGCAGGTCCGGGTGGCGGACTTTCGGTTTGTTGATGAACGACATGGGGGAGGGTAGGGTAGGGGGGGGTGCCCCGGGCCCCACACCCCTCAAGTTGCGGCAGCAACCTGGGCCCGCCGCGCGTCGCCCAGTTCCGCGACCACGGCTTCGACGATCTCCTTCGAGGTCATCGGCAGGCCGCTGTAATGCAGGATCGAGTGCAGCTTCGACTTCGGCACGTCGGTCTCGAGCGTCAGCAGCGAGCGCAGTTGCGCGTCGCGGTTCTGCTCGATCACGAAGATCTTGTCGTGCGACGCCATGAAGGCTTCCACGCCTTTCGTGAACGGGAACGCCTTGATGCGCATGTAGTCGATCGGGATGCCGCGCTTGGCCAGGATGTCGCGCGCCTCGCTTACGGCGCCGCGGCTGCTGCCGACGGCGACGAGACCGATGTCGCTGGTGCCCGTGGCCTCGATGACGGGCGCCGGCACGAGCGCCTTCGCCTGCTTGAACTTGCGCAGCAGGCGCTCCATGACCACCTGGTATTCCGCCGAATCCTCGGTGTACCCGCCGTACTGGTTGTGGCCCGAGCCACGCGTGAAATACGCGCCTTTCGGCGAAACGCCCGGCAGCGTGCGGGCCGGAATGCCGTCGTCATCCTTGTCGAGGTAGCGGTGGAACTTGGGCAGCGCCTCGATCTCTTCCCTGGTCAGCACCTTGCCGCGGTCCGGACGGTACGCGTCGTCCCACTTGAGGTCGCGGCACATCCAGTCGTTCATGCCGATGTCGAGGTCCGACAGCACCAGCACCGGGGTCTGCAGGCGCTCGGCGAGGTCGAACGCCTGCACCATCATGTAGAAGCATTCCTCCGGGTTCGACGGGAACAGCAGCACGTGCTTGGTGTCGCCGTGCGAGGCGTAGGCGCACATCAGGATGTCGCACTGCTGCGTCCGTGTCGGCATGCCGGTCGACGGGCCGACGCGCTGCACGTCGACGATGACTGCGGGAATCTCGGCGTAATAAGCGAGGCCGATGAACTCGCTCATCAGCGAAATGCCGGGTCCGCTCGTCGCAGTGAACGCCCGGGCACCATTCCAGTTGGCGCCGAGCACCATGCCGATCGCGGCGAGCTCATCCTCGGCCTGGATGACCGCGTAGCGGTTGTCCCCGGTTTCCGGATCGACTCGCAGCTTCGAGCAGAACGACTTGAACGCGTCCATCAACGACGTGGACGGCGTGATCGGGTACCACGGTCCGACCGTGGCGCCTGCATACACCGCGCCGAGGCCGGCCGCCGTGTTGCCGTCGATCATGACGTGGCCCCTGGTCTTGTCCATGCGCTGGATGCGCAGGGACAGCGGGCAGGGCAGGTGCTGCAGCGCGTAGTCGTAGCCGAGCTGCATGGCCTTCATGTTGGCATCGGCCAGCGCCGGCTTCTTCGAGTAGCTCTCGTTCAGCAGCTGGCGGATGACCTCGGCGTCGATCTCGAGCAGCGCCGCGAGCAGGCCGACGTACATGACGTTCTTCATCAGGATGCGGTTGCGCACGCCGACGAAGTTCTCGTTGCAGATTTTCGCGAGCGGCGCGCCCAGGATCGCGATGTCGTCGCGCGCGAGCACCGCGGCACGGGGCCACGTCGAGTCGTAGATCAGGAAGCCGCCAGGGCTGACTTCGCGCACGTCCTTCTGGTACGTTTCGGCATTCATCGCGACCATGAGGTCGACGCGGCCGGAACGGGCGACGTACGCGTCCTTGGTGACGCGGATTTCATACCAGGTGGGCAGGCCCTGGATGTTGGAGGGGAAGTAGTTCTTCCCCATGACGGGCACGCCCATCCGGAAGATGGACTTCATCAGCATCGTGTTGGCACTGGCGGAGCCGGTGCCGTTCACGTTGGCGAGCTTGATGACGAAGTCGTTTACGCGGTCTTGCGTTGCGTGGGTCTGGGCCATTGGTGGTCGTTCGCGTGGGACAGGTTGATCGTCGACTTCTGCATGTCCCAGGCCGCCGTGGGGCAGCGCTCGGCGCAGAGTCCGCAATGCACGCAGAGGTCCTCGTCCTTCACCATGACGCGGCCCGTGTGCTTGAGCGGCGCGGAAACGAAGAGCGGTTCGTGCGGGTGCTTGCGCGGCGCCTTGAGGCGCTGCGAGAGTTCGGCTTCCTCGCCGTTGCGGGTGATCGTGAGGCAGTCCGTCGGGCAGATGTCGATGCAGGCGTCGCACTCGATGCACGCCTTGGTCTCGAACACCGTCTGGATGTCGCAGTTGAGGCAGCGCTCGACTTCCTTCGCCGTCTGCTCGGCGTCGAAACCGAGCTCGACCTCGATATTGATCTTCTTGAAACGCTCCTTCAGGCTCACGTGCGGCACCAGCCGGCGCTCGACCGGGTTGTAGTCGTTCGCGTACGACCACTCGTGCATGCCCATCTTGCGGCGAGGACAGGTTCAGCGTGGGCGGCAGGCGGTTCGTGACCGGCTGGCCGCAGCAGTGGTTGTGGATCGAGATCGCGGCCTGGTGGCCGTGCTCGACCGCCCAGATGATGTTCTCGGGGCCGAACGCCGCGTCGCCGCCGAAGAACACCCCGGGACGCGTCGACTGGTGCGTCTTCACGTCGACGACCGGCACGTGCCACTTGTCGAACTCGATGCCGAGGTCGTTCTCGATCCAGGGGAACGCGTTCTCCTGGCCGATCGCCAGGATCACGTCGTCCGCGGCGATGAAGGTCTCGCCGGTGACGCGCTCGGCCGTGATGCGGCCCCTGGCGTCGAAGTCGTATTCCATCTGCTCGAACAGCATGCCCTTGAGCTTGCCGCCCTCGACCACGAACGCCTTGGGCGAGTGGTTGACGACGATCTCGACGTTCTCGCTCTCGGCGTCCTCGAGCTCCCACTCCGAGGCCTTGAAGAAGGCGCGCGGCTTGCGCGCCATGACCTTCACTTCCCGGGCGCCGAGACGCAGCGAGGTGCGGCAGCAGTCCATCGCCGTGTTGCCGACGCCGATGATCAGCACCTTCTCGCCGATCTTGTCGATGTGCTTGAACGCGACCGATTCGAGCCAGTCGATGCCGATGTGGATGTTGGCGTCGCCCTCGGTGCGGCCGGGGAGCTTCAACTCCTTGCCCTTCGGCGCGCCGCTGCCGACGAACACCGCGTCGAAACCGCCGGTCTCGAGCAGCTTGCGCATGCTGTCGATGCGCGAGTTGTAGCGGATCTGTGCGCCCATCTGCTCGATGTAGCCGATCTCTTCGGCCAGTACCGTTTCCGGGAGGCGGAACGCCGGGATGTTGGTGCGCATCAGCCCGCCCGGCTTGTCCCACTGCTCGAAGATCACGACCTCGTAGCCTAGCGGGAGCAGGTCGTTGGCGACCGTGAGCGACGCCGGGCCCGCGCCGATGCAGGCGACCTTCCTGCCATTCTTCTGCGCAGGGATCACCGGCAACCGGGACGAGATGTCGTCCTTGTTGTCGGCGGCGACGCGCTTCAGGCGGCAGATCGCGACCGGCTTGTCCTCGACCCGTCCGCGCCGGCAGGCCGGCTCGCAGGGGCGGTCGCACACGCGGCCCAGGATGCCCGGGAACACGTTGGACTCGCGGTTGACGATGTAGGCGTCTGAGAACTGCCCGAGCGCGATGAGGCGGATGTACTCGGGGACGTCGGTGTGGGCCGGGCAGGCCCACTGGCAATCGACCACCCGGTGGAAGTAATCCGGATGGGAGGTATCGGTCGGCGGGACGGTCACGGAGAACCCTGATTTCCTGAGACGGAACGCGACTCTAGCGGTTCTGCGGGGGGGTGCAAGACGCATTTCCGTGGGGGTCGTCATGCCGCAACGCAGCACCACTTTGGGTCAATCATGTACCGGACTTGTTGCGCAAGCGGGTCATCGGGGTTTAGTTTAAAAATGTGACCCAGATCACCTCTGGTAGCGATAAAGGCGTATGGCGATGCGACTGACTTCGCGATCTGATGACACCCAGCGAACGGGCCGTGCCGCGCGAGCGGTCCCCAAGCCCGAAGCGGTGGCGATCATGCGATCCCGATGGCTGCTTCCAGTTCTCTTCGCAATGGTGCCGACCTTGGCCGGCGCCGATACCCGGAATGCACAGATGGTGGTGTCGGCTTACGTTGCTCCCGAAGCGCGAGTAGAAGCGCTCGGCGCTCCCGGCACCGTCGTGGTCACGGCTGCGGATCTCGCGCTCGGCTACAAGGACGTGAGCGCAAGGTACCGTATCACCAGCAACGATGCGCACGGATACTTGCTGCAGTTCTCCGAGCGGGCGGGATTCACGCGTGCCATCGAAGTGCGAGGACTGGGTGCCCCGGTCGAGTTGGGCGTGTTCGGCGCCACCGTGCCGCAGTTTGGCGGCCCGCGACGAGCCGCTGACCTCGATCTGCAGTACCGCCTGCATCTGGCCGCGCACGTCCGGCCGGGCGAGTACACGCTGCCAGTGGCCGTGTCGGCCAATCCGCTCTGACGGGCTCGCGACAACTCAGAACGTGATCGTCAGGACAATCGTGTCGGTGTAGGAGCCCGGCGAGGCATTCTGCTGCGCTGGAACCCGGCCGTATGCCGTGTGATTGCTGGTCTGCGAGGTCTGGAACCAGACGAAATTCGCCGTTCCGGCCACCGTGCCCGTCGAATTGGTGCCGTCGCCCCAGACCTGGGCACGTGCGGCATCCCGATAAAGGTTGTAGTTCAGCCGCGCGGTACCGGCATTCATGCGGCGCGGCGCGTAGGTGCCGCTCGAGCCGCGACTGAGCGACAGCGTGTAATTGATGCTGAAGGGGTCCACGAAGATCACACGCGTGCACGTGACGGCGACGTTGGCCGACGAGTCATCCGGCGTCGCCGCCAGCGGGTCGTAGTCGCCGAAGCCGACGCCGCTGGTCGAGGCCGAACAGGTCATCGCTGCCTGGGTCGTGCCCGACACGATGCAGCCGGCGAGGCTGAAGCAGGCGACGAACCAGTGAATTGGACGGAGGGGTCGGTGCAAGGCGCAGCACTCAGTCAGTCAGCCAGCTCGCGGCACGCGATTGTACCGAGGTCGGGTACCGGGTCGGTGCCCGCTGCGCGCGTGAACGTGAACTCGCAGCGATGACCGCCAACCCATTCGGCCACGGCCCGTTGCCTTCCCGCCGCCTCGCCCAGGTACACCAACCCCTGCAGGCCAACGGGTGCCGTCTCCAGCTGGGTACGAACGCTCGCTCCGGCGGGCACCACCGTGCCGTCGGACTGGACCAGGCGCAACGTGGCCGGGCTCGCGCGCGTGACCGGGAATTCGACCAGCGCGCCGCTGCGGTAGGCCGGCGTGACCTGCATCACCGGCATGGCCAGCGCGGCGTCCATCGGCAGTTGCTTCGGGTCGATGCTGATTTCATTGCGCTCGTACGGCCGCAGCCCGTCCAGCAGGATGCGGCCGCGGCTGTCGGTCCGACCGATCGGCTGGTTTTCGACGTAGACCGTGAGGTTTTCGAAATCTGCGACCTTGACGACCGCGAAGCTGCGATCGAGCCGGCGCGCCGGCATGACGCCCGCAGCCGTGATCGCCAGGCCGCCGGAGACGTCGGCGCGCCAACCGTCGGTGTCGTTGCGCCGCGCGTACTGCACGCTCGCCAGGCCCGCGCGGCCCTGGTAGGAGTAACCGAGCTGCGCGTCCTCGTTCGACGCCAGCGATACCTGGTAGCCGACGCCCGTGCCTGCCGGCAGGCTCTGCTGGACCGACGCGACGGCCGCAAAGTCGTCGCCATCGGAGGCGCCCGTTGACTGGCGCAGCGAAACCGCGGCCGAGCGCCGGTCGCCGAGAGGCATCGTCCAGTTGAGGAAGACGTCCGTCGCCGTGTCAGTGCCGATGCTCTGGCTGACGGTCAGGTTGAGGAACCCAAAATCGCCCAGGGTGAGTGCATGGCTCACGCCGATGGTCTCCTGGCTGCGGCTCGTCCAGAAGCTCTGCAGGCCGTAGGCGACCTGCAGGTTGCCGTAGCGGGCAAAGTCGAGGCCGAAGCCGACGAAGGTGCGCTGCTTCGGCGTGTTTTCCAGCTCGATGGTGCCGAGTTGCGCGAACGACTCGGAGGCGAACTGCGTGCGCGCGAACAGGCTCGAACCCTGTCCGTTGCGCTCGAAGCCGAAACCGGCCAGCCAGCCCATGGCGTCGACCCCGCCCGCAGCCATCGTGGCGCTGAGGATGCCGAGGTCACCCATCTGCCACGCGCCATTGAGCCCGGCCGCCGCCGGTCCGCCTGCCTGCGCTTCCACGTGCGCCTCGGCCGTGACCTGGTCGGTGAAGCCCCGCCGGAACGTCGCAGCGGCCACCAGGTCGCCATACGCATTGCTGGCATAGCCATAGTCTTCACGCATTGAGCCGAGTTCGAAGGAGTACTCGTTGAGACCCGCGCGCAGCAATGCGGGTCCGGTGTAGTACGGCTGCGACAGGACCTGCTGGCGGCCGAGCGCGTCGGTGATCACGACCTGCATCTGTCCGGCCCCGGTGATGCTCGGCACGTGATCGATCGTGAACGGGCCCGGCGGCACGTCCTGGCTCGCGACCTGCGCGCCATTCACGAACACGTCGACCGTGGACGGCACGACCGCCGAGCCGCGCGCCGCCAGCATCGGCGTCGTCACCAGCGTGGGCTGCGTCGCGAAGTTGGTGCCGAACTGGACGCCGCCGAAACGTACCGAACGGCCCCACGCGCCCGACGCGCTGATCGCGTCGCCAAGACGCAGCGTCGCCAGCCGCTCTGGCAGGTCGAGTGTCCAGGTCGTTTCAAGTCGCACGGCGGAGCGGCTGTCATCGTCGTCGCGGCTCAGCAGGGTGTTGGTACCGACGCCATGGGGCGTGAAGACGCCGGCTTCGGCGATGCCACCGAGGCTCGTGCGTTCAGAGGTGCTCTCGCCATACAGGTCGTAGTTCAGGAATCCGCCGAGCGTGGGCGTCGTAACGCGCGGCAGGTCAGCAGCGGATGCAGACCGGACCGTGGCCAGGAAAGCCTCCGGCGGCAGCGTGACGTCGGCGTGCTGCGTGGTCGCATCGAAGCTCACTCGCGCTCCCATCTCGGCGCCGAGGCGATAGTAGCGTTCGCCGTTGACGAGCAGTACGCCGCGCGCGGGCCGCTTCAGGCGCAGCGTGGCGAGGTCGGCCGCCCGCAGCAGCAGCGTACCGTCCGCATCTCGCCGCACCACTAGCGTCGTGATTGCCGGCTGTCCATTGACCGTGAATTCAACGACGGACTCGAGGAAGGCGTCCGGGCCGTCGGCCGCGTGGACCAACGGGGTAGCGAGCGCGAGCGATATGGCGAGCGACAGGGCTGCGCGCATGACTCACTCGGGTGTCAGGGTCAACTCCGTCGCGAAATCCCCGTCTTCGGTGGATCCCTTCACGCGCAGCTGGCGCCATTGGGCGCTGTCGTTGTTTTTGTCAGATTCAAGGGCCCAGCGGTGTGCCTGGCCCGGGAGAACGTAATAGGCCCCCTGCTGGTGGAGCCATCGGTCGCTGCCAGGCTGCGGGCTGATCATCAGGTCCAGGACCCGCGTGTGTTCCGAGCCGGCATTCAAGGCGGTGACGGACACCGCGCCGTCCGGGCTGCGTGTCGCCGACCATTGGATCTGCGGCGCCGTGGGCGCCTGCGCGGCGATGAAAATCGGCAGGCTCATCTGCAGCGCCAGGTTCAGGCCAGTGAAGTCGGGCGCCGCGTGCTGCGGCACTTCGGTCAGGATCAGCCGGTAGCTCAGTTCCACGCGCGGGTCCGCGTCGCGGCGCAGCGCGATGCGGACCACTTGCGATCTCTGTGGCGGGATCGTGAAGACGGCAGGCGTTACCAGCACGTCGCGAGTTGGCTCGAGCTGGTCACCGGCCACCGTCTGCTGCCAGAGCCTCGGTCTCAGCCTGCACGACGACCGGTTGATCGTCCTGGTTGCGGATGGTCACCACGCCGGTCGTCGACGCGGTGGCCAGGTCCGCGCGTACCGGGGAAATGGAGAACGAGCCGGCAACGGCCTGCGTCGATGACAGCCCGAAGGCTGCCATCGACGCGAGGATGCTAACGAGCAGGTTTCGCACGTTCGCGCCGCTCCACCGATCAATAGACGATCGAGGCGACGATTGTGTCGGTGTAGTTGCCGGCGCCGACCGGACCGGTGTTCAGAGAGGCCTGCAGCCGGCCGGCAACGGTCAGGTTCGTCGCGGCTGCGAAACCCGTGCCGGTACCGCCGACGCGGACCGTGCCCGTCGAGCCATCGCCCCAGATGTTCGCGTACGTGGTGTCGGTGTACAGGTTGTAGACGAGCTGGGTCGTACCGTTTGACATCGTGCGCGCCGAGTAATCCGGCGAAGCGCCCTTGCTCAGGTCGACGTTGTAGGCGGTGCCGTTCGTGCAGCGAACGACCACCGTCGAAGTCGCGGCCAGGTCGTTCGTGCCGTCGAAGGTGCCGAGTGCCAGCGGGTTGGCGCTGATCACGCAGTTATTGGCAACCGTCGCCGTGACGTTGAAGCTGGCAGTCTTGGTGGCGGCCTGGGCCGTTCCAACCGTACCAGCGGCTACCAGCATCGTGCCCGCGATCGCGAGCTTCAGGGTTTTCGAGAGCATGAATCTTCCTTTGTGTTGCTTATTCACGACCGGATGTCGTGTGGGGGGCGATTCTTCCGAACTGAACGGGCGGAAAGCGTGATGCCGCTTCCGTTTTCCATAACTCAATCCATTTTGGATTCAATCAGGCGCGCTGCGCCTGGTGTTCCAGCGGGCCCGGCCGGGACGGCTGATACGTTCGCAGGTTGAAACGTGCTTCAGTTCACGGAAAGCCGGCGAGCCGGAATTCCGGGTTGCCGTAGTGAACGTAGTCGGCCCAGTCGATCGACGGGATCGACGCGAGTCGCCGGCGTGCAACGAGCACGGCGTCACCGAGCCGGTCGCCGGTCAGCAGCGACCCGTACAAGGACTGCGAGAACGCAAACGCCGCGTCGTCCCCGACGGGCCAGTGCGTGCCGAGGAAATTGCCCACGCCGCCCGCGAGAAATGCTTCGGCGATTCCCGTCATCGTGCGGCGCATTCCGAACTGGCGTGCCGGCGCCGCACTCGCCCTGGCGCGCTTGCGCACGCGCGCCGCTTCGCACGCATTGCAGAAGACGAGCGCAGGAAGGTTGCCGATGCTCGCAAGATCGGCGCCACGCAGCACAACCTTGCCGTCGCAGAGCAGGCCGCCCTGGCCGGGCTCGAGTGCGTCGAAGAAAGCGTGGCCGGCAAAGTGCAGGACGTCGAACGCACCGGTGCCGAGTGCCGCAAGGATGCGCGCCCGGGTCGCATCGCGCCCGGTGAGCACATCGAACGTGACGGACCTGCGATCGAGCAACTGTTTCAGCGCCTCGCCTTCGGCCGCCGCGCCCGGCAGGTCCCGGGTCGGATCGACGATCAGCAGGACGCGCAACGGATCGGACGGACCGTGGTCGTCGCGCCACCGCGCAACTGAGAGCGTGTCGCTCGCATAGCGACGACTGGAGGCCCGCACCCAGCGCCGGATGCGTGGTGCCGACGCGCAGCACTTCCCACGGCACTCGTGACGCCTCCCGGTCGTGCACGATCACGAGCGGCCGCGCGTGCATCGCCTCGAGCCCTTCGCGCACCGTCGCCGGCAGCAACGTTCGTGCGAGCGCGGTGCCGATGCGTGCAAGGTCGCGCGTCGTTGCGGCGCCGGTTTCGAGCGGCTCGATGTGTTGCAGCAGGTCGGCACGGTGCAACGTGACGGCGCCGCTCAGCACTGCCGCCTTCGCGCCGGCCGTGAGCAGCGACGAACGGCATTCGTACGTGCCGCGTCCGGCAGCCGTCATCGACACGAGAAGATAGGTGGGATCCCCTGGCGCCGCATTACGCGAGGAGGGCGTCGTGCGAGCGGGCTTCTTCCGGGGCACGGTTGCGGATGCGTCGAACTCGTCGACCAGGAGCGCGAGGTCCGCGCTCTGCAGCTTCGCTGCAACGTCCCGGGAGGCTCGCACGAGCGAGGCGTACTTGCGTGCGTCGATTTCGCAGATCGAGATACGGCGCACGACCTCGTCCGGGTCCGCGTGCTGCACGCCGGCGATGAATCCGCGCAACTGCTGCTCGAGCGCCATCGCCACGGGCACGCCGGATCCCGTGCCGAAGAGCACGGTCGCGAAGTCCTCGACCTGCGCGCGGGCGAGCGTGCGGACGATGTTCTCCGCGACGAAAGCCGCCGCATCGGCGCCGAAATCGTCAAAATCACCGAGGCCCGCGCACAGGACGAATTCGGCGAGCAGCCGGCTGCGCGCAACCGGCAGCACGAAGACCTGGCCGAGTTGCGCCGCGAACATGCGCCGCAGCGTGAACTCGCGAATGGCGCCGCCGAGTTCGGCGTCGATGGCTGCGGCGGGACCGGAAGGATCGACGTTGTGGAATACGCCCAGCACCAGCGCGCGTGAGTTGGCGTCGATGATGCTCCCCCGGACGAGCCGGATCTCGAGCGTGCGTCGGGGTCGCGCCGGCTTGGACCGCGCGCCGAATGCTCGTTCGAGCGCGGCGGGCTGCACCGTGCCGTGGAACTCGGGGGAAACGACCGGCTCGAGCAGCCGGCGGCGTGCGTCGGGTGACAGGTGTTGCCACTTCACCTTGTGCGGCGCCACACGACGCAACACCGTTTCGCTGACCTGACGCGTCGCAGGCGTGCGACTGCGCAAGGCCGAGGTTGCAAGCCGTTTCGTTGCTCCCGTGCGCAGCAGATCCACCACCGCCGCAATGACGCGCCCGTTATTCGGCAGGCCACCGTGCTTCTCGCCAACGTACCAGGCGGGTTCACCCGGGCGAACGGCGAGTGCGAGCGGCACGGTGCCGTCGCCTTGCGGCGTCAGGCCGAAACTGAACTCACTGCCGGTCGACGACAGCGAGGTGACGGTATCCTGTCGCACTCCCGCGATCACGAGGCAGCGATCGTCGCTGCCCGGCCAGCGTGCGCGCTCTAACCGTGCGGCCAGCAGCTGCCGCGGGTCGGGTCGCAACGGGTCATCGGGCCAGGAATGCGCGTCGAACAGGTCGTCGCCACCGGTGAGTTCAGGGTCGGGCAGCAGTTCGTGCAGCGCCGGCAGTGTTCTAAACACGATTCGCGCCAGGTCCTCGGCCGTGTGCCGCCGGTCGATGGCCGCGAGCTTGCGCACCGTCGGATAGACACCGCGCAGCGCAAGCACCGGCGCAAAGGAGCCGTGATTCGGAGCACCCAGTTGCACGACACGCGTGATGCGTTCGGTCCGCTGACGGCCAAGCGCGAGCCGGGCGACGAGGCCTCCCATGCTGTGTCCAACCAGCATGACCGGCGAGCCGTTGGCCTCGGCCGCGATGCGCTGGTTGAGCGCGTCGGCGAGCTCGCTCACGCTGGCCCGCCAGTCGTACGGATGCATCTGCGCATCGAACCCGGCGATCCGCAGCGACAATTTCAGCTTCAGCGTGTTGAGCAGCATCGCGCCGAGCGCGACCAGCCGCGAGCCGGCCGGCAAGGCCAGCCGAGTGAGGTGACCCGCCGCGATTTCGATCAGGTCGACCCAGAGCACGTCATCGAGCAGCAGTCCGCGCGAGCCGATGCGCGATCCCATCAGGCCGGGCAGCACGTAGACGCGAATGCCGCCAGGACCGCGCCGGGCGCGAGCACGTCGCGCCAGAGCGCTCAGCTCGCGGTAGCCCTGGTCGCCGAAGAGCGCCGTGAGTTCTGCGCGGCGCTCACCCGACGCAAGCAGTCGCTCGACCTCCTCGTCGTGGAGTCGATGCACCGGCAGCGCGAGGGTGGAACGACTCAAAGACGACGTCCTTGTCGCTTGCGCGCGCGTCAGTGTGCCGGCGGCGGAGCGGTGCCCGGTGCGCGCACCTCGACATTCACGTCGACTTTTCCCGCCTGCTCGAACTGCAGTGTCAGCGGAAATCGCTCACCAGCGACGAGTGGCTGCGGCAGGCCCATCAGCATGAGGTGCGTGCCCTGCGGCGCGAGCGCCACGGAACCGCGGGCGGGTACGTCGACACCTGCAGTCGGACGCATCTGCGCCATGCCGTCCGCTTCCGATACCACGTGGATCTGCGCCATCTCTGCGCGTGGCGTTGCGGCACCGACGAGCCGATCGGCCCGCGATCCTCCGCTCAGGGTGAGGTAAACCGCGGCGACGGCTGTGCCGGGCGGAGTCGCGCGCGCCCATGCGGCGCCCACGGTTACGGGTTGCGGTGCAGGCTCGGCTGCGAACGTCGGCGCGGCAGGGTGCGGCAGTGCGAGGGCAAGCAATGCGAAGGTTACTCGAAGGTTCATTTTTTCGTGCCGTCCTTCATCGCGCTGCGGACCGTCGCGACGATGCCATCGATTGCGGGAGTGCGGGTGGTCGACTTGCGCCAGATCGCACCGATCGTGCGGCCCGGCGCAGGTTTCGCAAACGGCTTCACGCGCAAACCGCGCGCCGTGCCCACGGGAGTTTCGGCAGCCAGTTCAGGCAGCAGCGTGATGCCGTGGCCGGCCGCGACCATCTGGCGCAACGTCTCGAGACTCGTCGCCCGGTAATCCTGCTCCTCGGCGACCCGGACCCGGCTGCAGACCTCGAGCGCCTGGTCGCGCAGGCAGTGACCGTCCTCGAGCAGCAGCAGCGTTTCGCCACGCAGGTCTTCCACCTTCACGCGCTCGCGGTCGGCGAGTGCATGCGAGGCGGGCACGGCAAGCATGAAGGGCTCTTCGTACAGCGGCGCGGCCTCGAGACCGTCCATCGCCACGGGCAGCGCGAGAATGCCGACGTCGATCTCGCCGGCGCGCAACCGCTCGAGCAGGGGCTCGGTCTGGTATTCGTACAACATGAGCTTCAGCCGCGGCAGTTCGCGTCGCAGCCGGCCGACGATGTGCGGCAACAGGTACGGACCGACAGTGGGGATCAGTGCCAGCTTGAGCGGCCCGGCCAGCGGATCCCGGTCGGTCTTTGCCAGTTCGACGATCGCGTCGGCTTCCTGCAGCAACAGGCGAGCCCGCTGCACGATCTTCACGCCGGTCGCGGTCAGGGCGACGCGCTTGGGTTGCCGCTCGACGAGCGGCACGCCCAGGTACTCCTCGAGCTTGCGGATCTGTGCCGAGAGGGTCGGCTGGCTGACAAAGCAGCGCTCCGCCGCCTTGCCGAAGTGCCGCTCGTCGGCCAGTGCCACGAGGTACCGGAGGTCGCGCAGGTTCATGCGGAAATGATAGCTGCAGCCTATCGGCGGGTGCAAAGCAATCAGGCCGATTAATCGCCTATACTTGCGCCATGGGTCCCCGATCCCCGAGGCTATCGGCCGGTGTCGTGGTCGTTCGCCGTGAAGGCGACGACTGGTTGTACCTTCTGCTGCGCGCCTTCAATCACTGGGACTTCCCGAAAGGAATGGTGGAGGAAGGAGAGGAGCCGCTGGCCGCCGCCATCCGCGAGGTGCGAGAAGAGTCCACGATCGAGGATCTCGACTTCGCGTGGGGCTCGAATTCCACGCAGACGGGGCCCTACAGCGGCGGCAAGGTCGCCCGGTATTACCTGGCTTCCACCCGCAGATCGGACGTGAGCTTGCCGATCAATCCCATGGTTGGCCGTGCCGAGCACAGTGAATACCGCTGGGTCGACTTCGATGCGGCCCTCGAACTCGTCTCGCCGCGCGTGAAGCCCGTCGTGCGCTGGGCGGCGCAGGCGCTCGCCCGCGGCTAGCCCGCTGTCAGACGACGCGACCGCGATGGCCGCCCCGCAGAAAATCGTCGACGTTCGACGCCATTTCGTCCAGGCAGCGCTGGCGTGCTTCGCGCGCTGCCCACGCGACGTGGGGCGTCACGATGAGGTTCGGAATGTCCGCCGCCAGCAGGGGATCGCCAGCCACGGGCGGTTCCTGTGGCAGCACGTCGATGGCGGCACCGCCGAGCTTGCCGGCACGCAGTGCGTCGGCGAGTGCCTGTGAGTCGACGAGCGCACCCCGCGCGGTGTTGATGAGCAACGCATCGGGCTTCATGCGCGCCAGCTCGCGGGCGCCGATCAAGCCCTGCGTTGCCGGTGTCAGCGGACAATGCAGGCTGAGCACGTCCACCTGCGGCAGCAGTTCGTCGAGATCGTGCCGGCCCGCGTGAGGCTCGCCCCCCGGGCGGTTGGCGACCCATACTTCCATGCCGAGCGCGAGACTCGCCGCGCGCGCCACGCCCTTGCCGAGTGCGCCGTGACCCACGATGCCGAGCTTGCGCCCCGCGAGTTCCCGCAGCGGAAAATCGAGCAGGCAGAACTGGTCGCCGCGCGACCAGGCCCCCCGCCGCACCAGCGCGTCGTATTCGCGCAGTCGCTGCGTCAGCAGCAGCATCGTGCCGAGGACGTACTGCACCACCGAGGCCGTGCAGTAGTCGCGCAGGTTGCAGACGCCGATGCCGCGTTCGCCGGCGGCCTCGAGGTCGACGTTGTTGGTGCCGGTGGCCGCGAGCACGATGAGCTTGAGGTCGGGTGAGGCCGCGATCGTCTCGCGCGTGATGCGCAGCTTGTTCAGCGCGACGACGGTTGCGCCGGCGATGGCCTCGGGCACGGCGGCCTGCGGCGTGTTGTCGCGCAACTCCAGGCCCGGCATTGCTCGCCGCAACGCGGACGGGTCGAGGTCGCCGTTGAAGCTGACGGTCGCATAATCCAGGAAAACAGATCGCATCGGACGCTCGCTGACAATCGACGGCCGCAAACCGTAGCATTCCCGCATGCGCAGGTCGCCAGAAAAAGGTCGCGGCGGTCCGTGGGCCGGCCCGAAGCGGGGGTTCAACGGGGTCCCTGTGGGGCGAATTTGCCTCGGCGCTGGAAGCTCGCGACGGCATGGCCGGCGCGCAGGCCATCCACGAACTCTGGATGCGTGGCGAGATCGGCGGCAACGTCGAGCGTGCGCTGCAGCGGCTCTGGGACGCTGCGGCCGCGACCATCCCGGAATGGCTCCCGATGCGTCACGTGCAATGGCTGCCGCTGGCATACGAAGTCACTGCGCGCTTCGTTCCACCGCAGCGCGGACAATCCAACATCTATCTCGTGCTGCTCGACTACGGCGACAGTCGCCGTGATCCGTTCGGGCTGTACGTGGGCATGAGTCACTATTCGCCTGCCCAGCGCTTCGAACAGCACAAGGCCGGGATTCGCGCGGCAGGCAGCGTACTGCAGCGAGGTCTCGAGGTCCTCACGGGACCCACGCTGCACCTGCAGGGAATCACCCGCACCGATGCGGTGCGGATCGAGGAAGAACTGGCTGAAGCGTTGCGCGCCGAGGGACTCCTTGTGCAGGGCGGCCACTGACGATCGCGCTTTGCCGCGGGCCGAGTCCGGTTTTCCGCGATGGCGAGGCTGCCCCGGCACAGCGCAGTGTGTCGCTGCCGGACGAGCAGTCCGCCAGGAGGATCGCACATCGTCGCCATGCCAGACACACAGGACGAGCTCGAGCCGCGCGTACGACGCATCATTTCGCGCTGGGGACACGATCCCGGTGCGCTCGTGCAGGTGTTGCGCGAGGTCCAGGAGGAGTTCGGCTACCTGCCGGGCCCCGCGCTCACGCTGGTCGCACGCCTGCTGCGCATCCCCTATTCGCGCGCCAAGGGCGTGGCGAGCTTCTACTCCTTCCTGTCCGACGAGCCGCTCGGCGCGTATCGCGTCCTGTTCTCGGACAACATCACTGACCGCATGGCCGGCAGCGAGTCCCTGCTGGAGGCGATGTGCTACCGCCTCTGGGCGGAGCCTGGGAAAGTCTCGCCGGACGGTCTCGTCAGCGTCGCGCGCACGTCGTGCACCGGCATGTGCGACCAGGGGCCCGCGCTGCTGGTCAACGGTCGCGCCATCCCGTCGCTGACCAGTGAACGTGTCGAGCACCTCTGCGAGCTGATCCTTGCCCGCACGCCCGTCGACGAGTGGCCCGCCGAGTTCTTCGCCGTGCACGACAACGTGCGCCGTGCAGGCATCCTGCTTGGCCACACGCAGCAGCCCGGCGACGCGATACGCGCGGCGCTGCAACGCGGCGCGGCGGGCTGGTCCGAGCACGCGGCAAACGAACGCTCCTGGCGCGAGGCGTACGTGGGTGCCGCGCAGGGACCGATCGCAACCCTCGAGGAGATCAAGCGCTCGAACCTGCGCGGCCGTGGCGGCGCGGGTTTCACCACCGGCGTCAAGTGGGAAGCATGCCGCCAGGCCACGGGCCTGACGCGCTTCGTGGTGTGCAACGCCGACGAAGGCGAGCCGGGCACGTTCAAGGATCGCGTGCTGCTGACGAGTCACGCCGACCTTGTATTCGAGGGCATGACGATCGCGGCCTATGCGATCGGCGCCAGCCTGGGATTTCTTTACTTGCGCGGCGAGTATCGCTACCTGCTCGAGCCCCTGGAGGCGACGCTGCAGCACCGCCGCGCTGCCAACCTGCTCGGCAACGGCATCTGCGGCCAACCCGGTTTCGATTTCGACATCCGCATCCACGTCGGCGCGGGCTCCTACGTGTGCGGCGAAGAGTCCGCCCTCATCGAGTCGCTCGAGGGCAAGCGCGGCGTGCCACGCAATCGTCCGCCATACCCCGTCACGAACGGGTACAAGCAGCAGCCGACGATCGTGAACAACGTCGAGACGCTGTGCGCCACCGCGTTGATTGCCGTCCGGGGCGGCGACTGGTACCGCTCGCTCGGCACGCTCAAGTCGTCCGGCACCAAGATCCTCTCCGTGGCGGGCGACGTCGCGCGTCCGGGCCTGTACGAGTATCCGTTCGGCGTGACGCTGCGCCAGGTGCTGGAGGACTGCGGCGCTGCGGGCACGCAGGCGATACAGATCAGCGGCCCGTCCGGCGTCTGCGTCGATGCGACCGAGTTCGGTCGCCGCATTGCCTTCGAGGACCTGCCCACGGCCGGCGCGTTCACCGTGTTCGATGCCAGCCGCGACATGTTCGACGTGGCGCACAACTACGCGCAGTTCTTTGCGCACGAGAGCTGCGGCTTCTGCACGCCGTGCCGCGTCGGCACCTCGATGCTGGTCGCGTCGATGGACAAGATCCGTGCGGGCAACGGCACGCAGCACGACGTCGGCGAAATAGACCGGCTGAACAAGGTGCTGCTGATGTCGGCCCACTGCGGCCTCGGCCACACGGCCTGCAACCCGGTGCTCGACACGCTCAAGCGCTTCCGCCCGGCCTACGAGCGCAAGCTGCGCTCGCTCGATTTCGCGCCGGCGTTCGACCTCGACGGCGCGCTGCATCGCGCCCGGAAGATGACCGGCCGCGACGACGCCGACGCGCACCTGGAGGCACACCCGTGAACGAACGGCCGAGCTTTCTCCTCGACGGCGACGAGGTGCCATTCGATCCCGGGCAGACGGTGATGCAGGCGGCGCTCGCGGCCGGGCGCTACATCCCGCACCTCTGCTATCACCCGGAGTTCACGCCGCATGGCAGTTGCAAGCTCTGCACCGCCAGGGTCAATGGCCGGCTGATGGCCGCGTGCACCACGCCGGCCGGGATCGCGACCGAAGTCGAAAGCGAAACGGAAGAGTTGAACGACCTGCGACGCACGCTGGTGCAGATGCTGTTCGCCGAGGGCAATCACTTCTGCCCATCCTGCGAGAGGAGCGGCAACTGCGTGCTGCAGGCCCTTGGCTACGATCTCGGGGTGATGACCGCGGGATTCCGCCACCTGTTTCCGGACCGTCCCGTGGATGCCTCGCACCCCGAGATCCTGCTCGACTTCAACCGCTGCATCCTCTGCGAGCTGTGCGTGCGCGCGGCACGCGAAGTGGACGGCAAGCACGTCTTCTCGCTGGCTGGCCGCGGCATCGGCAAGCACCTGATCGTGAACGCGGAGTCCGGGCGGCTGGTGGACACCGACGTGAAGGTCACCGACAAGGCCGTCGAGGTGTGCCCGGTGGGCGTGATCCTGCGCAAGCGTGTCGGGTTCGCCACGCCGATCGGCGCGCGCCGCTACGACCAGTCGCCGATCAGTGCGCAGGCGCTCGCGGATGCGCCGCGCCCGCTGGAGCGCAACCATGACTGAAGGCACCCGGCGCAAGCTCAAGGTCGCGACGACTTCGCTCGCCGGCTGCTTCGGTTGCCACATGTCGCTGCTCGACATCGACGAACGGCTGTTCCTGCTGCTCGAGCGCATCGAGTTCGATCGTTCGCCGCTCACCGACATCAAGCACTGCGGGCCGTGCGACATCGGCATCATCGAGGGCGGCATCTGCAACGCGGAGAACGTGCACGTGCTGCGCGAGTTTCGCGCCAATTGCAAGATCCTGGTGGCGATGGGCGCCTGCGCGGTGACGGGCGGCCTGCCCGCGCAGCGCAACCACCTCGACCTCGGCCTGTGCCTGCAGGAGGTGTACCTGACCGATCCGGGCGTGGCCCAGGGCATGATCCCCAACGATCCCGAGTTGCCGCTGCCGCTCGACAAAGTGCATCCGCTGCACGAAGTGGTGAAGATCGACTATTTCATCCCGGGCTGCCCGCCGTCGGCCGACGCGATCTGGAAATTCCTCACTGACCTGATCGAGGGCCGCACGCCGAAACTCGGCCACGGCCTGATTCACTACGATTGAGCAGGGTCCGCCCGCAATGAGCACGCTTCCGCTGGAAACCGCCGCCCACCCCGAGCAGCTGCGCCGCGTGGTGATCGAACCGCTGTCGCGCGTCGAGGGCCACGGCAAGGTCACGCTGCTGCTGGACGAGGACGGCCACGTCCAGCAGGCGCGACTGCACATCGTGGAATTCCGCGCCTTCGAGAAGTTCATCCAGGGCCGGCCGTACTGGGAAGTACCGGTGATGGTGCAGCGCCTGTGCGGCATCTGCCCGGTGAGCCATCACCTCGCGGCGTGCAAGGCGCTCGACCAGGTGGTCGGCGCGACGACGCTCACGCCCACGGCGGAGAAGATCCGACGCCTGATGCACTACGGGCAGATCCTGCAGTCGCACGCGCTGCATTTCTTCCACCTGTCGTCGCCCGACCTGCTGTTCGGCTTCGGTTCCGACGTCGCGCGCCGCAACATCGTGGGCATCGCGGCAGCGTATCCCGACATCGCCCGGCAGGGCGTGCTGTTGCGCAAGTACGGCCAGGAAGTCGTCCGCCACACGGCGGGCAAGCGCATCCACGGCACCGGCTCGGTGCCCGGCGGCGTGAACAAGAGCCTCACGGCCGCCGAGCGCGACGAGTTGCAGAAAGACATCTACCAGATGATCGCGTGGAGCCGCGACGCCGTGCGGCTGGTCAGGCAACTCTTCGAGCAGGACCTCGCGACCTACCGCAGCTTCGGCACGTTCGAGGCGCGGACGCTGAGCCTCGTGCGTGCCGACGGCGCGATGGACCTCTATCACGGCGGACTGCGCGCACAAGGCGCGGACGGCGGGACGATCTTCGATCACGTGGACTACGGCCACTACTGGGAGCAGATCTCCGAGGAAGTGAAGGCCTGGTCGTACATGAAGTTCCCGTACCTGCGCGCGCTCGGTCACGAGAACGGCTGGTACCGTGTAGGTCCGCTGACCCGCGTCACCCGCTGTGATTTCATTCCCACGCCGCTCGCCGACCGCGAACGGCGCGAGTTCATGGCGTTTGACGACGGACGCGCCGCGCTGTCCACGCTCGGCTTTCACTGGGCGCGCATGATCGAGATGCTGCACGCGGCCGAAGCGATCAAGGACCTGCTGCACGACGGCGACCTCCTCGGCACCGATCTCATCACGGGCGGCAAGCGGCAGGCGCGCGGCGTGGGCGTCATCGAGGCGCCGCGCGGCACGCTCATACACCACTACCGCGTGGACGAGAACGACCAGGTGGTGCGCGCGAACCTGATCGTGTCGACGACGCACAACAACCATGCGATGAACGTGGCGATCCGCGAGGTAGCGCGCCAGTACCTGGACGGGCGCACGCTGACCGAGGGCCTGCTCAATCACATCGAAGTGGCCGTGCGTGCGTTCGATCCCTGTCTTTCATGCGCGACCCACGCGGTCGGCAGGATGCCGCTGTCGGTGGACCTGCTCGACGCCGACGGCTCGATCGCAGACTCGATGGTGCGCGGATGAAGGTCGCGCCTACGCTCGTGTTTGCCGTCGGCAACCCGAGCCGGGGCGACGATGCCGTGGGTCCGCTGCTGGCGGCAAGACTCGAAGCGGCGGACGTGCCGGGCGTCGAGGTGCTGGTCGACTTCCAGTGGCAGGTCGAGCACGCGCTCGACCTTGCCGGGCGCGAACGCGTGATCTTCGTCGATGCCTGTGTCGACGCGGAGGCGCCATTCGTCGAGCGCGAGGTCTGCGCCGACGCAGGATTCGCGCACACCAGCCACTCGCTGGCGCCGGCACAGGTGCTGGAAACGTATCGGCGCGTCATGGGCGCCAACCCGCCGCCCGCGCTGCTGTTCGGCGTGCGCGCCCATCGCTTCGAACTCGGCGCGGGGTTGTCCCCCGACACCGAGCGTGCCAGCCAGGCCGCGTGGCCGCGACTGCTGGAACTCTGCCGCCGCTGATTCCGCTCAGGTGCCGGACAGCACGTCGAGGCGAACCTGCCCGCTCTGCGACGAGTATGTGCAGCCCAGGTTGCGCGTTTCGCCCTTTGGCATCCGCACCCGTAGCTGCATGCGGTAGCCGCCCGGCATCGCTACGGCTGCGTTCTGCTGCAGGATGCGTCCGCCGCGGCGTTGCACTTCGTTGCTACAGGCTTGCTCCGCCCGGGCCTGGCCCGAGCCACCCGACCCGCTGCTGTTGCCCCGCACCTTTTCGAAACGCCCGCGGCATCCGGCCGTCACCCAGATCACGCCGTTGCGCGTGCCCCAGGTCGAGTTCGCGCGGCACCGTCCGTTGCTGTTATCGCGCAAGAGGCGGCCGAAGTAGCCTGCACCGATCGCGCATTCACGGTAGCGATCGCCATCCGAGTTGCAGTCCAGCACGTTGGCGCCACCGCCCCCGCCCCCGCTCCCGCCGCCCCAGCCTCCGCGGGTGACCTCGAACCTGGCGCGGCAGCCATTGGCGACCCAGACGCGGTCGCCGCGCTGGCCCCAGCTCTGGCCTTCGACGCAGCGCGCGTCGGACAGCCGCTTCACCAGTACGGCACGGCCCTTCACCGGCAGCTGGCATTCGCGGTACTTCATGTCGACCGACGCGCAGTTGAACTGCATGCGATCGTCGCCGTCGTCGTCGTAACCCCAGCCGAAGCCATAGAGGTTGACGTCGCCCGTGCGGGTTTCGACAAAACACGAACCGTTCGTGACATGCCCGCGTTGGTTGCGCACGCGCAGATCGATCGACCAGCCTTCGCGGAGCTGCCGGAAGTTGCTCGTGTCCAGCACCGTGAACCCGCGCCGGTTGGCTTCGCGCACACAGTCGCTCTGCGCAGAGCGGGTCTGCGGCGCCGGCGCCTGCTTGAGCGCTGGCTGCTTGACGGGCGCACGCGCAGCCGGAGCGACATCGTCCTTGGCCCAGCCCGACGCAGGCACGGAGGCGGCCACCGCCAGCAAGGCGGCGAGGAACGGACGGGCAATCGATCGCATGGGGGCTCTCCGAGCGGTTCAGGGTCGTCCAATCCGGACAACGGTCGAGGGGCGATATCGTTGACCGTACGCCAACGGCGGCGCAATCAGTAGCGCCGACCGGGTTGATTGGTTTGCTGCGCCGCAGCAGGCACACGATTTTGCCGGGGTGTCGTTTTCATGCGCCAGCACACGGAAAAGAAGACTTACGGATCAGATAGTTGGTTGAAAGTAACTATGCCTCGGCTGGACCCGGCCGTTAGACTACAGGGCTATTGGACGTAAACAGTGACGACTAACGGAACCTCCTGATGCACAACGACACCGACACCGTCGCGCGCGCGCCCGAGCATGCTCCCATCAACTGGGTCACCACGATCCTGTTCACGGCATTGCCCTTGACTGCCGTCACGGTGGTGCCCTGGTATGGCTTCACGCATGGGTTCAGCCTCGCTGCCTGGGTGCTGGCGCTCGTGTCCCTGTGGGCATGCGGCATCGCGATCACGGCGGGCTATCACCGCCTGTGGGCGCACCGCGCCTACAACGCGCACTGGCTGGTGCGAACATTCCTGATGCTGTTCGGCGCGATGGCACTGCAGAACAGCATCCTGGTGTGGGGCTCGCAGCACCGCACCCATCACCGCTTCGTCGACGACTGGGACAAGGATCCTTACAGCGCGAAGCGCGGGTTCTGGTTTTCGCACATGGGCTGGATCCTGCGCGACTACCCGAGCGGCAGGAACGATTTTTCGAACGCGCGCGACCTCGAGCGCGATCCCATCGTCATGTTCCAGCACCGGTTCTACATCCCGCTCACGGTCTTCATGAACGTGGCGGTGCCGCTGCTCGCGGGTTGGGCCGTGGGCGACGTGTGGGGCGTGTTCCTGCTCGCGGGCATCCTGCGTCTCGTGATCAACCACCACTTCACGTGGTTCATCAACTCGCTGGCCCACATGTGGGGCTCGCAGCCGTACACGGACGAGAACACTGCCCGGGACAACCCGGTGCTGGCGTTCCTGACGTACGGCGAGGGTTATCACAACTTTCACCACATCTTCCAGAACGACTACCGCAACGGCGTGAAGTGGTGGCACTACGACCCGACCAAGTGGCTGATCGCAGGCCTGTCGTACGTGGGTCTGGCAGACAACTTGAAACGCGTGCCTGATCTCTGGATCCAGCGGTCGCAAGTCGCCATGCAGTTCAAGCGCGTCGAACGGGCGCTCGAGGCGCGGCGCAATCGGCAGGGCGACGAGCAAGTCGATCGCCTGAAGGCCCGCGTCGCCGAAGAGTACGCGGCGTTCCGCAAGTCGGTCGAGGAATGGGGCAAGGTACGCGACCAGTGGGTGACGGACCGCAAGCAGCGCCTGTTGCAGCGCTGGGAAGAGACCAACTTCCGCCTGCAGCTGAAGCAGATCGAGCAGGGGCTGCACCTGCAGCGCCGCCGCCTGCGCGCGATGAGCAAGGCGTCGCTCGCCGCCTGACAGAAGGGGTTAGGGGATAGGGGTTGGGGGTTAGTCGGAACGCTGCAGCTTCATCCCGACACTTCCAGCCAACCTGACTCGCCATCGAGAGTGCCCGTGACGTCCGTCACGGGCATTTTCGTTTGGCACTGTCACCGGACTGTGTGGGACGGTGTGAGTCAGAACGACCGGCGTACTTGGTTCGTAGGGAGGTCTCATGGCCAGGGGCGAGTGCAATTGCGGTGCGGTCCGATTTGAGATCGACGCGGACCTTACTGATGTCTTCGTTTGCCACTGCTCGATTTGTCGCAGATCCACGGGGAGCAATGGCATCGCGGTGGTCGTCGTTGCGAATGACCGACTCCGGTGGACTCAGGGGGGAAGATCACATCGTGATGTGGAGCAAGCCGAATGCAGACTGGCAGACATGGTTCTGCCGGGTCTGCGGCTCGCCGGTTCCCGGCCGCAACGACCCGGCAAGAATGTTCGTGCCGGCGGGTTCCCTGACCGAAGGGGGTGACGCGCTCAGGGTCGCCCACCACGTCTGGGTGGGCTCGAAGGCCGCCTGGGACGAAATCGGCGATTCAGGCAAGCAACACGCGGAGCAGTTTCGGTGAAGTGGATTCGGCGGGTGCTGGTGGCCATTGCAATTCTGGCCTGCGGAGTCCTGATCGCCGCTTTCATGACGGCGCTGCGCTCGGAACACCCCGTGGGGTTCCAGGTCGCTCGAGCGATCGACGCCAATGGGCAACGACTTCTCGTCGGCGTCTGGTATCCAACGCAAGCGCGTCCCCGGCCGACGACGTTGCTGGGTCCGCTGCTGATGGATGTGGCGCCCGACGGTCCGATTGCGGGTCGCGACCTGCCGCTTGTCGTGATCTCGCACGGTAACGGCGGCGGGCCGGGCAGCCACGCGGACCTTGCCCTTGCACTTGCCGACGCCGGCTACGTGGTCGCCGCTCCCATGCACACGGGTGACAACTATGCAGACCAGAGTGCTGCGGGTTCAGCGTCCTTGTACAGCGGGCGTAACCAACAACTGCATGCCACCATCGACTACATGCTCGGCGATTGGCAAGGGCACGATCGCATCGACCCGGAGCGTGTCGGCGCGTTCGGGATGTCCGCTGGCGGGTTCACGGTCTTGACCGCCGTCGGAGCCCAGCCGGACCTTCGACTCGTTGCAGGTCACTGTGCCGAGTCGCCAGAATTCATCTGCGACGTGCTGCGCCACGCCGGGTCGCCTTTGCTGCAGGCCGATACGCCGAACGTGGTAGGTGTCTTTCTGACCGACGCCAGGATCAAGGCGGCGGCGGTGGCGGCACCGGGCCTGGGTTTTTCGTTCGGTCCGCACGGACTCGCCAACGTGCAGGTGCCGATTCAGCTCTGGAGCGCCGACCAGGACCGCAACGTCCCGTATGCGACGAATGCCAGGCTGGTTCGCGAGGCGCTGGGCCCGCGCGTCGAGTTTCATGCGGTTCCCGGGGCTGGCCATGCTTCGTTTCTCGCAATCTGCGGCGTCCTCAAGCCTCCCGGCATTTGCTCGGATCCAGGGCAGTTCGACAGGAAAGCCTTCCATGCGACCATGAATTCCAGCGTCGTCGCTTTCCTTGACAGGAACCTGCCTGGCCAGGGATCACTCCGCTAGAACCTGACTTCGAACCCCGCCTGCACCAGGCGCCGCATGCCCGGGATCAACGTCGAAGCCGCTGCGGATAACACCTAAAACGCGACTGATTCCCATTTACAAACGCTATTGATTCTCATTAATATTCTTGGAAAGCGGTCACTGGGGTTGTGGCCGTATCGAATAAATGAGGGTCCGCCCGCATGTCTACGCGTTCGAAGTCGCTGTTGCGCTGCAGCGCGCTGCTCGTTCTGGCTGGCGCCGCCCATCCCGCCCTGGCCCCGGCCGAGGAAACCACCGCCATCGCGACGTCGGCACTCGAACGCATCGTCGTCACTGCCCGGCGCATCGACGCAGCACAGGTTGGTGGCTCAGTGGCGTTCATCGACTCGGTACAGCTGGCCAAGCACTCTTTCAGCGACGTGAATCGGGTGTTGCGCCAGGTGCCGGGTTTGAACATCGTCGAGGAGGAAGGCTTCGGTATCCGGCCCAGCATCGGTATCCGTGGCTCGGGCACCGACCGCAACACCAAGATCGTCGTCATGGAAGACGCCGTGCCGATCGCTCCGGCCCCGTACTCTGCCCCGGCCGCGTACTACTTCCCGCGCATCCCGCGCATGTCGGCCGTCGAGGTCAGCAAGGGTCCGGCTGCCATCAAGTACGGCCGCAAACCGTGGCAGGCGCCATCAACATGTTCTCGGCGCCAATCCCCGAGGTAACCGGTGCGGTCGGCGGCAAACCTGACCTGCTGGGAGGTGAATTCGATACGTTCCGTGGTCACGGGCTCGTTGGCGGGTACATCAATACAGGGCACGCCTACGACATCGGCCTCAGCCTCGAAACGTTGCAAGAAAGCAGTTCTGGGCTTCAAGGAGCTCGACTCGGGCGGCGACACCGGATTCAAGATCCAGGACTACGTGGCCAAGCTCGCCCTGCGGCCGAGCGGCGACGCTGCGCAGTCGCTCGAGCTGAAGCTGCAGTATTCGGACGAGGAGTCGGATGAAACCTACACAGGCCTGACGCTCGACGACTTCCACGCCAACCCGTTGCGCCGCTACCGCGGCAGCCAGGTTGACGAGATGAACGTCGAGCACTGGACCTACCAGGCGACGCATCGGGTCGACTTCACCGACCAGCTCGACCTGACGACGATCGCGTACCATACGCAGACCGAGCGCGCCTGGTACAAGCTCAACGACGTCCGCAACGCGGCCAATACAGGCTTTACGAGCCTGAGCGCGATCCTCGAGAACCCCGCGACCTACGCGACCGAGTTCGCGGCCATCGTCGGCGAGCGCGGCACGTCCAGCGCCGTTGGCGCGCTGCGGGTGCGCAACAACAATCGCGAGTACGACGCGACCGGCGTGCAGACGGTGCTCGGTTACTGTTTGCGGCGTGGGGCGCCAGGCATCAGCTCGAGGCCTCGGCCCGCTACCACGAGGACGAGGAGGACCGCTTTCAGAAAGACGACCGCTACCAGATGGTCGACGGGCGCATGTTGCTGACCTTGGCCGGCGCGCAGGGTTCGCAGGATAATCGGATCGGCGCCGCCGAGGCCTGGGCGCTCTACGTCCGCGACACGATGACGTGGGACCGTTTCACGGTGACTCCGGGCCTGCGCTACGAATCGATCGACCTGACCCAGACGCGCTACGCCTTGACCGATCCGGGCCGCGACGGCCCCCGCACCGTAGCGCGCCACAGCGTGGATGTCGTGCTGCCGGGCGTCGGCACTCCCTCCGATTTGCACGATGACTGGCGCCCGCTCGCGGGCGTGCACCGCGGTTTCATCCATCCCGCACCGGGTTCCAGCGCGGATGCCGAGGAGGCGTGGAACTACGAGGCGGGCGTGCGTTTCGAGCGCGGCGCAGGGTCGCTCGAGGCGATGGCCTTCCTGGTCGACTACGAGAACCTGCTCGGCACCTGCACGGCCTCGACGGGCGGCGACTGCGAGATCGGCGACCAGTACGACGGCGGTGAAGTGCAGGTGCATGGCTCGAGTTCGTTGCCGCATGGGATGCCGCGGCGGTTTTCGACACCCGCTGGTCTCTGCCGTTGTCGGCCGTCTACACGTGGACGGACGGCGAGTTCGAGACAAGCTTCCAGAGCGGCTTCGAAGAATGGGGTACCGTCGAGAAGGGCGATAGCCTGCCGCTGGTGCCCGAGCACCAGCTGACCCTGAATGCCGGACTCGAGGCCGGGCGCTGGCGGACCTTCCTGACGATGAACTACGTCGATGAGGCGCGTGCCGAGGCCGGCACCGGGTCGATCCCGGCCAGCGAACGCATCGACAGCCGCACGATCCTGGACCTCTCGGCCGGGTTCGACGTCACCGACCGGACCAGCTTGTTCGCGACGGTCACCAACCTGACCGACGAGGAATACAACGTCGCGTTCCGTCCGGCGGGGGCGCGGCCCGGCGCGCCGCGCAGCTGGTTGGCTGGTGTGAAGCTGGCGTTCTAGGTTGTGGCTGCCGCAGGATAGAGAACGCCGGGCTGATGAAGAAACCGAATCAGGGTGCGGGGCCTGTCTCGACCGGCCTTCAGCGCGTTAGGCTTGCAGCCTGTCCCCACGACCCGAGCCCACCTACCCATGCCTTCGTTCGATATCGTGTCCGAGCTCCCCATGAACGAAGTGATCAACGCCGTCGACCAGGCCTCGCGCGAGGTTGGCCAACGCTTCGACTTCAAGGGGACGAATGCCAAGTTTGAATTGAAAGATCATGTCATCACGCTTTCCGCGCCTGCTGACTTTCAACTAAAGCAAATGATTGAAATCCTGAAGCTGAAGCTCGCCAAGCGCAGCATCGACGTCGCCTGCCTGAAGATCGACGAACCCGTGACGACCGGCCAGACAGCGAAGCAGATCGTGACGCTGCGCGAGGGGATCGAGACGGAACTCGGCAAGAAGATTCAGCGGCAGATCAAGGATTCGAAACTCAAGGTGCAGGCGGCGCTGCAGGACAAGCAGGTTCGCGTGACCGGCAAGAGCCGGGACGACCTGCAGGATGCGATCGCGCTGGTAAAGAAGGGCGGGTACGAGCTGCCGCTGCAGTTCACCAACTTCAGGGACTGAGTGGCGGCTCCGTCGTGGGCGCAGTCGACTCGGCGAACGTTGCGCCAGCCTGCAGCAGTTCTTCGATCCGGGTCTCGAACTCGTGCGCCAGCAGGTCGTGCTGCACGGCCGTCGCCGGCCCCGCGAACCCGGTGTGGATCTTGCGCACGCGGCCGGCGCGGTCCATGAAGATCGCAGTCGGGTAAGCGAGCACGGCGTCGAACTGCGGCAACACGGCCGCAGCCTTCGACTTGTCCGCCGTACCCGCGATCAATGTCGGGTAGGTGATGCCGTAAGCCGTGCGGAAGCGCTGCACGGCGGCAACGGCACGCTCGAATTCCGCGTGCTGCTCGAACATCAGGCTGACGATCTCGAGTCCGCGCGATCGGAACCGGCGGTCGAGCTGCACCAGCAACCTCGCTTCGTCGTGGCTGTTGGGACACCAGCTGCCCGCGAGCGTGACCAGCAGCACCTTGTCCTTGAAACGCGGATCGCTGCTCGACACGGTCGTGCCGTCCAGGTCCTTGAACGCGAACGTGAACGGTGCTTCGGGATTGCGCAGGCGCGAAGCGAACGCCGCAGCATCGATCGCAGCGTCGGGATTGCGGGTCGCGACGAAGCGTTGCGCGCCGCCGCGGTCCGACCACGTTTCACCAACGAGCGCGCCCCTGGCGTCGAGCTTCGCTTCGTAGAGCACGACCGCACCGCCGTCGAATCGGGACAGTCGCAACTCCTCGTCATGCGCCTCCCCGGCCAGGAAACGCTGGTCGTCCGTGGGCATCATCACCGTACCCGTCACGTCGTCGAAGCTCTGGTCGAACATGGCGACGCCGGGAGTCCGGCGACCGGTGCCGTCCGTGAATGCCACGTCCCACCGTCCTGCGAAATCGGCGTTGTCCGGCAAGGCGTCGGGGTAAAAGCGCCAGGTTTCGCCGAGCTTCGCGTTGAACGGCAGCTGCAGCACCTTGCCGTCTGCGTGGACGAGCGTGACGTCGCCGGTCAGTTCGCCGCCTCTCACTTTGGCTGACAAGGTGGTTTCGTAGCCGGGGAACCGGGCCTGCAACCGGTCCGGAGTGACTTCCACTTCGTCGAGCCGGATACGTTCAACACCGTTGGTGACGTACAGCACCTTGCCAGTCTCTTCCTGCGCCACGTCCAGGCCGAAGGGGACCGTCTTGTTGCCCGGCAGCTCGAGAGTCGCGCGGTAGCTGCCGGCCTGCAATTCGCGGCTGGCGGGTTTCGAGCAGGCAGAGAGCGCAAGCGCTGCTGCGAGAAGAGCCAGGGCAGGAGCGCGACACGTTCGCAGTCGGCCCGCGAAGGGCAGGTTCAGTCGGTTCATGCGGCAGGATCGGCCGTCGGGCCGTCAGACGTTGAGGGCGACGCGGATCTTGTCGACCAGGTCTTCGCCGCCGTGCTCGCGGACGTGTTCGATCACGATCGGTCCAAATTTTTTCGCGGTGTCGATGTCGACGCCCAGTTCCGCGAACGATGCGGCAAGGCCCGCCCAACGGCCGGCGGCCGATTTCCTGCCGCCGAACAACGATCCGATACCGCCGGCGAGCGAACTCAGGGCGCTTGGCGGCGGGGCGTTCTTGAGCAGTTTGTCGGCGCCCGGGACATCGGCGACGAACGCCTTGAAGTCCGTCGGGCTCAGGTTCTGCTGACCCGCACGCAGCAGCGCCACGACGCCACCGCGGGCCTGGTCCCTGGAGACACCCAGGTTCTTGGTGATCTTGCGGATCAGGTCGTCCATCGCTGGCACTCGGGGTGGGGCGAACCGGACCGATTCTACGTCAAGCCGGCTGCCAGACGAGCGCCAGATCGGTCACTTCGGTGTCGGACTTGCGGGCCTTGATCTGCGACTGCTCCACGGCGATCGCACCGGCGTCGAACTTCGATTCGAGCGCTGCGATCTCGTCGGCCAGCTCCGCCTCCAGCGCGGCGTGCTGCTGTTGCAGCGCCGTCAAGTCGGCTTCGGCATGCGCGACGTCGGTCCGCTCCTTGCCGATGCGGCCCACGCTTTTCGCTGCCGACGACGCTTTGCCGAACGCGCTGCTGCGGCGGCCACCGAACAGCGCGCCGAGCAGGCTGCCCCCCACGCTGAGCGCGGAAGACATCGTCTGCTGGCTCGACTGCTCTTTTTCGCGCACGAGTTTCTGTTCCGCCTTGCGCGCCCGGTCCTCGATCGTGTCGAGCTTCGACGCGTATTTCCTGCGCAAGGCATCGACGGCCGCGTCGCGCTTCTCGCGCAAGGCCAATGCCACGCGTGCCCGGAACTCGCCTTCGCTGCCGCCTGGCGCCGAGGTCAACTTGAGGTCGGGGCACCGCATGATCGACAGCGAGGACGTGCGGTAGACGTGATCTGCCAGCGACTTGCCGTGCCGCGCCAAGGCCCTGCCCGCAATCGTACCGCCGGTGACGTCCGCAAACGTCGCGTGGGGTGCCGGTACTTCGAGCAACTGGATCGCATCAGCATTGCAGATTTCGGCTGCATCCCAGTCGGGACCCTGCGCGGTCAACGGCGCGAGGTAGTACCAGTTTTCCCATGCATCGAGGCCCGCCCTGGTGTCGACGAAGTGCGCACGCACGCGTGCGCCGATGCGCGGCTCGTACTCGACACCCTGGTTGCCAGCGGCCGCCATGAATTTCTCCGGCACGCCCGCCGGGACGATAGGGCGACTGCCTGACGTCTTCGCCGGTGCGTGCGATGTGGCGGCACGAGCAGGCCCGGTCACTGCAGCGGGCGCAGGTGGGGTGGATTCTTTCCCCTCTGACGCGGCCAGCCTCGCGATCTCTGCCGAGGTCAGCGGACCGCGCAGGTACGAAAGCGCCCAGCGCGTGCGGAGCAGCACGGGCGCTGCATCGTGCACGTTGCGCATCAGGAACGTCCGCTGCGGCAGGCTCGACATCGCCGCTTCGAGCTGCGCCTTGTCCATGCCGCCGGCCGAATCGCTGCCGAGCAGGCCTTCGATCACGCGCGCTTTGTCGCGCTCGGTCTGCAGGCGGCCGATGAACCAGGTGCCTGCGTTGCCCAGGCCCTTGTAGTCGAGGTCGACGGGATTCTGCGTCGCCAGCACGACGCCGAGGCCGAACGCGCGCGCCTGCTTCATCAGCGTCAGCATCGGCAACTTGGACGGCGGCATCGCGCTCGGCGGGAAGAAGCCGAACACTTCATCCATGTAGAAGATCGCGCGCAGGCTGGTGGTGCCGGACTGGCGGCGCATCCACGCGACGAGTTCGTTCGTGACCAGCGTCACGACGAACATGCGTTCGGCGTCGTTCAGGTGCGCGATCGAGATGATCGAGATGCGGGGCTTGCCGCTCGCGTCGTAGAGCAGCGACTGGATGTCGAGCGCGTCGCCGGCGAGCCAGGCCTCGAACCCGGGCGATGCCAGCAGGGCGTTGATGCGGAGCGCGAGCTCCATGCGGTCCTTTGCCGGGAAGAAACTCTCGACGTCGAAGACACCCACGTTGTCGAACGGCGGCTTCTGCACCGACCGGATCAGGGCGGCGAGGTCGAGGCTCTCGCCATTGCGCCATGCGGCGTCGAGCAAGGCGGAGAGCAGGATGAACTCCCGGCTGCGGATCGGATCGGCGTCGATGCCGAGCAGTCCGAGCAATCCGGCGACGGCAGAGCTGACGCGCTCCTTGAGCGCGGTGGCGTCGCTCGCGACCACGGGATCGGGCGCCGCAAACGAACCGAGGATCGACAACGGCCGGCCAGCGTTCGAACCGGGCGTGTAGATGTCCACGACGGCCGCGTCGCGCAGGCGCTGGATGCGTTCGCCGTCCTGGCCCCACTCCTCCAGTCCCTGGCGCCAGGTCGCTGCGGTTGCCGCCGCGAATTCGTCAACGCTCTGGCCCTTGCGCGAGGCTTCGCCGGCGTCGACCCAGGGCTTGAAGTCTTCCGGCCGCAGCTGTGGAAAGGTCAGTGCGAGGTTGGCGATGTCGCCCTTCGGGTCGATGACGATGGCGGGCACGCCGTCGATCGCGGCCTCCTCGAGCAGCGACACGCAGAGGCCGGTCTTGCCGCTGCCGGTCATGCCGATGCAGACCGCATGCGTCGTCAGGTCGCGCGAGTCATACAGCAGTTCGTCGCCGAGCTGCTGCGTGGCCGGGTCGTACTCCCGCCCGAGATAGAAGGCGCCGAGCTTTTCGTAGGACGGGAGCGGCATGTCGGTTTCCTCAGGGTCCGGGAACGCGCCAACGGCGGCCAACGGCGGATTGACGCACTGGATGTTACCGAAATGTCACCACCGGGCGACTGACGGCGTAACCTCGCAGCCCTAGGATGGCGTGAAAATTCCAATCAACCCCGTGGCCTGCGCATGTCCATCGTCCTCGATCAGGTAACCAAGCGGTACCAGGGAGCACCGGTCGTCAACGACGTTTCCCTGAACGTCCGCCAAGGCGAGTTCCTGGTGCTGCTCGGGCCAAGCGGCAGCGGCAAGAGCACGCTGCTGCGTGCCATTGCCGGCCTCACGGAAATCGACCATGGGCGGGTGGCGCTCCACGGCCGCGACGTGACCCACGTGAACTCGCGCGAGCGCCACGTGGGGTTCGTCTTCCAGCACTATGCGTTGTTCCGCCACATGAGCATCGGCGAGAACATCGAGTTTGCGCTGCGCGTCCGCAAGGTGAAGAGCGCGGAACGACGCGCGCGCCGCAAGGAACTGCTCAAGCTCGTCGCGCTCGAAGGCATGGACGACCGGCTCCCTGCGCAACTCTCGGGCGGGCAGCAGCAGCGCGTTGCCGTTGCACGGGCGCTCGCGCACCGGCCCGAGGTGCTGTTGATGGACGAGCCGTTCGGCGCGCTCGACGCCAAGATCCGCGAGGAGCTGCGTCGGACCATCCGCCAGATCCAGCGCGAGCTCGACATGACGACGATCCTGGTCACCCATGACCAGGAGGAAGCATTCGCGCTTGCCGACCGCATCGGCGTCATGCACCAGGGCCGCCTGCTCGAATGCGGGAAGCCCGACGACCTCTACACGCGCCCGGCCACCCGCTTCGTCTCCACGTTCCTGGGCGCGGCCAACCTGCTGCTCGGTTACCGGACGCCCCGCGGCGTGCGCTTCAGCTCCACGCCGATGGCGGGCGGCGACGTGCCGCGGGAAGTGGTCGCCATCCTGCGACCAGAGGAAGTGGAACTCTGCGCCGACGAGCTGGCGGTCAAGTCGAATTTCGTCAGCCACGGACAGGTCGAGGAAGTCCTGTTCGGCGGTGCGGTCGAGCGCCTGCGTGTCCGCATGGCCAGCGACGGTCCCGTGCCGGTGGCTCCCGGACGCGACGGTTCCGCGGGCCAGGGCTCCCTGCTCGAGGTGTCGCGTACGCTGCCCGAACAACGCGATTTCCCCGTCGCGGTCGGACAGCGAGTCGCTGTCGGCGCGCGCACCATCCACGTGCTGCCGACGCCGATTTCGAGCTTCACTGCCGTGGCCGCGAACGAAGCGGCCGCCCGCGAACTCCGCGATTCGCCGCTGCTCCTGACTCTCGGCGCGCGCATGCAGACGCGTGTCGCGACCCGGATCGGTCGCTTCGAGCGGGCGCCGCCGGGCATGCCCGCGATCGCGACCGGGCCCGATTGCGCGGCGGCGGCCGAGTGGCACCTGACGCACGGCGCCGTGCAGCTGCTGTGCGTGCCGCCCACGGCGCCGCTGCCGAACCACGTGGTGATCCACACGCTCGACGCCGAGTCGCGCCGCGCGACGCTCGCGGTTGCGGCAAGTCTGCTGCGCCATGTCGCGGCCGAGGCCATCTACCTGGGGATCCAGCCCGAGACGTCCGCCGAGTCCGCGCGAGGGGCGCACATGCGTAACCTGCTCGATGCTCGTTCGGCCGCGCTCGCCGATCACGGTCTCGACATGCGGACCGAACTGCGTCCCGGCGCCGTCGCGGAAGAGCTGCAGAAGGAACTCGCGGCGTACGAGCGCAGCATGCTCGTGCTCGGCACGTCGAATCCGGAAACGATCCAGTGGGACTGGCTCAAGTCGCTGCTCGAAGGGACGCCCGGGCGTCCAGTGCTGATCGTCAACTCGGCGCGCGCTGAGCCGGCAGCGGACTCCTGAGATGGCCGCTTCCTGGTTCCGCCAGCCCAGCATCCTCCCGGGTTTCGGGCTTACGCTCGGGTTCACGACGTTCTTCCTGAGCGCCCTCGTGCTGCTGCCGCTCGCAGCGCTGGTCTTCAAGACCACGTCGCTGACCTGGTCGGAGTTTCTCGACGTGGTGCTGGACGAACGCGCGCTGGCGTCCTACCGGCTGAGCTTCGGCGCTGCCTTCATTGCCGCGACCGTCAACGCTTTCTTCGGCTTCATCGTCGCCTGGTCGCTCGTGCGCTACGAGTTTCCGGGCCGGCGCCTGGTCGATGCGCTGATCGACCTGCCGTTCGCGCTGCCCACGGCCGTGTCGGGTATCGCGCTCGCCACGGTCTTCTCGCCGACGGGCTGGCTCGGCGTGCGACTGCAGGAACTGTTCGGAATCCAGGTCGCCTACACGTGGCTCGGCGTCGTCGTCGCGCTGATCCTGATCGGCCTGCCGTTCGTCGTGCGCTCGGTGCAGCCGGCGCTGGTCGAAGCGCAGCGCGACCTCGAGGAAGCTGCCGAAACACTCGGCGCGAGTCCCTTCACGGTGTTCCGCCGCATTATCCTGCCTGCGGTGCTGCCGGCGCTCGTCACCGGCTTTACGATGGCGTTCGCGCGCGGCGTCGGCGAGTACGGGTCGGTGGTGTTCATTTCCGGCAACCTGCCGCTAAAAACCGAGATCACGCCGCTCCTGATCGTGATCAAGCTCGAGCAATTCGACTACAACGGCGCCGCGGCGCTCGGCTTCATGATGCTGCTCGTGTCCTTCCTGATGCTGTTCGCCATCAACCTGGTGCAGTCGTGGAGCCGGCGGCGCCACGCCGGGCCTGCGGACAGTGCGCGCAGGGTCGAGCGGCGCGCGCGCCCCCGCAACCAGAAGGTCGGGGCCTGACGTGGCTGGCGCGGCCCCGCGTTTCGAAAAACGAAGGCATGTGCCGGCAAGCGTGCGTGCCGGGCGCCTCGCGCTGATCAGCGTGGCCATCGGCTTCCTGGCCCTGCTGCTGCTGGCGCCGCTCGGGGCCGTGCTCGGGCAGGCGTTCGCGGAGGGCTGGCGCGTCTTCCTCGAATCGTTCGACAACCGGGACACGGTCGCCGCGATCAAGCTGACGCTGCTCACGGCGGCGATCGTCGTGCCGGTCAATACGCTGTTCGGTATCGCGGCCGCCTGGGCGATCGCGAAATTCGAGTTCAAGGGCAAGAGCCTGCTGATCACGCTGATCGACCTGCCGTTCGCGATATCGCCGGTCATCGCGGGCCTGGTGTTCGTCATGCTGTTCGGCGCACACGGCTGGTGGGGCCAGTGGCTGCAGGATCGCGACATCCAGGTCATCTTCGCGGTGCCAGGCATCGTGCTGGCCACCCTGTTCGTGACGTTTCCCTACGTCGCGCGCGAGCTCATCCCGCTGATGCAGCAGCAGGGCAGCGAGGAAGAGGAGGCGGCCATCACGCTCGGCGCCGGCGCCTGGACCACTTCCTGCGCGTCACGCTGCCGAAGATCCGCTGGGGCCTCATCTACGGGGTGATCCTGTGCAACGCCCGCGCCATGGGCGAGTTCGGCGCGGTCTCCGTCGTGTCCGGCCACATCCGCGGCCTGACGACGACGATGCCGCTGCAGGTGGAGATTCTCTACAACGAGTACCTGTTCGTGGCAGCCTTCGCAGTGGCGTCCGTGCTCGCGCTGCTGGCGATCGTGACGCTCGTCATCAAGACCCTCGTGGAGTGGCGTGCCGACAGGCGCACAGGCTGATGGACAAGATTCCTGCATTGCTGAAAGACGGGTTGACGAGCCTCCGGCGACTGGCGGCCGGGCCGGCCACGCTCGAGCGCACGCTCACGCTCACGCTCGGCGGACTCGTGCTCGCCGCGATCCTGGTGCTGGCCATCAGCGCCGTCGGCCTGCTGCACAAGCAGGCCGAACAGCAGGCGATCGCCCGGGTCCAGCTCGCGGGCGTTGCCGCGCGCGAGGAACTTCGTCGCCTCAGCGAAGACACGCTCACGACGACGCGCGTGCTCGCAGACCGCCAGGCGCTGCAAAGGCTGATACGGGCGGGCAACCGCGAGCAGACCGAGCTGTTCCTGCGACGCAGCTGTGGCGTGCTCAATCTTGGCGCCTGCGCCGTTGTCGCCGGTCCGAACGTCATTGCGAGCACGGGCCGGAACGTGGCGTGGAACGAGACGCTCGAAGCGACGGCGGACCAGGGCGAACGCTTCATGCTGGCCCCGGCCTGGCAGCCGGACGGCCTGATCGGAGCCACGGCGCTGGTGCCCAATTTCGTCGAGACCCGTGTCGTCGCATTGCGCTATTTCGACGCCCGGCTCGCCGTCACCCTGTCCCAGCAGGCGGGCATGCCGATCCGTCTCGTCCGACTGTCGAACTGGCTCGACAACGTCGAGCCCGATTTCAAGGAACTGCATTCGACGGCGCTTTCGCGCGCCGAAAGCGTGGCGCGCCGCATCGAGCCGCGCGACCTGTTTGCGTCGAGCACCCCGATCTTCGCGTCGACCGGCGAGGGCATCGCGTTGCTCGAGGCGCGACTGCCCGCGTCCGAGAGCGACTCGGAAGTGGCCGGATTCGTGCGTCGCCTCGGTTGGACGGCCTTCCTGCTGAGCCTCGGCGCTGTCGCTGCTGCCCTGCTGCTGGCGCGGCGCATCGTGCAGCCGCTGGAGTCCGTTGCTGAATCCGCGACCCGGCTCGGACGGGGCGACTTTTCCGCCTCGATCCCCGTCGCGGGTGGCGGCCCCGAGGTCGTTGCGCTCGCCAGGACCCTCGAGGACATGCGACGCCACCTGGTCGAGCTGACGGCGACCTTGCGACGTCGCGAGGCCGACGCGCAGGCGCTGTTGCGAGGCGTGGTCGAGGGTGTGTATGCCGTCGATTCCAGCCGCAACGTGAAGTACCTCAACCCGCAGGCGGAGCGCATGCTCGGCGTGGAGTCCGGCACGGCCGTCGGCAGATTCTGCGGCGACGTGCTCAAGCCCTGCACATTGCCGGATGGCACGCAACCATGCGCCACCGCGTGCCCGATCGTCGCCTCGCGCGAGCACGGCCAGGCGCAGGCCACGGAGCTGCTCCAGCGCGCGGATGGCGCGAGGCGCACGGTGATCATCACCAGTGCCGGCATGGTCGACGGCTTGCAGGTGCAGGTCATGCGCGACGAGACTGACCTCGAGGCGGCCCGCCGCGCGCGCGACACTATCCTCGCCAACATTTCACACGAGTTCCGGACGCCGCTCGCCGCGCAACTCGCGTCGATCGAGCTGCTGCAGGAGAACCTGCACTCCCTGCCGCGCGAGCAGCTGGAAGAACTCGTGACGTCGTTGCGCCGGGGCTCGCTGCGGTTGACGCGGCTGATCGATAACCTGCTCGAGAGCGTCCGCATCGAGTCGGGGCAGCTCGCGATCCGTCAGCAGCACCTGCAGTTGCACGAGGTCGTGCAGGATGCGGTGGAACTCGTGGGCAGCCTGTTCACGCAACGCAGTCAGACGCTCGCGGTGGACGTGCCGGAAGAGTTGCCGGCGCTGGTGGGGGACGCGCCGCGCCTGACGCAGGTCTTCGTCAACCTGCTGGCCAACGCCAACAAGTTCGGGCCGGAGGGCAGCACGGTCAGCATTGCCGCGCGACTCGTCGACGGCATGCTGGAGACCACCGTGGACGATGCCGGTCCCGGCGTTACGGAGAGCGAGCGTGGCTCGATCTTCGAGCGCTTCCATCGCGCGTCCGCGGACGAGCCGGAGCCGCGCGGCCTCGGCCTGGGGCTGTGGATCGTGAAGTCGATCGTGGAACGTCACGGTGGCACGGTGGCGGCCATGCGCGGCGAACAGGGGCTCACGCGCTTCGTGGTCCGGTTGCCTGCCGCAGGGACAGACGCGTCATGAAAATCCTGGTCGTCGACGACGACCCCGACCTGTTGTCGCTCGTCGGCTTCGCGCTGACGCAGTCGGGATTCGTCGTCGTCAAGGCGGCCGACGTGCCGTCCGCACTGCAGGTGTTTGCCGCGGAGTCGCCCGATCTCGCGATCCTGGACATCAACCTGCCCGGCGGCAGCGGCTTCGACATCTGCACGGCGATTCGCCGGCAGTCGCGTATCCCCGTGATGATGCTGACGGCGCGCGGCGAGGAGGAAGACCTGGTGCGGGCGCTCGACCTCGGCGCGGACGACTACCTCACCAAGCCGTTCAGTCCGCGCACGCTGCTGGCGCGAGCGCGGGCATTGCTGCGACGTGCGGGACTCGAAACGGGCGGTTCGATGACCGTTGGCTCGTTGCGCCTCGACCTGGAAGCGCACGTGCTGCATGTCGGTGCGGCGCAGCCTGTCAAACTGACGAAGCTCGAATCGCGCCTGCTGCAGATCCTGATTGCGAATGCCGGTCATGTCGTCGGCACGGAGCGGCTGCTCACGCACGTTTGGGGGCATCGCGGCAGCGGCGACCGGCAACTGCTCAAGCAGCTGGTGCACCGGCTGCGGCAGAAGATCGAGGAAGATCCGGCGGCGCCGCGGGTGCTGCAGACGGCGGCGGGGGCGGGGTACAGGCTGGAGGACAAAGGGGTTAGGGGTAGGGGTTAGGGGGGTTAGGGGGTTAGTCGGAAGGTGCGGTTGTTGGGAAGGTTCCGTGGCACGCCCGGGGTACGCAGCAAAGTGACGACTCGTGCAGAAATGGAAGTGATGGCGGCGAAGCTCGCAGCTCATCCAGACTATCGGGTGCTGCGACGGCTGGACACGTCGCACCAGCGACCAGCCCTCGCAGGGCCCGCCGTTCGGCACGCCGCGATCGTCGACACCGAGACCACCGGTACGGATTCGACGACCGACAAGGTCATCGAACTCGCGATCGTCGTGGTTGAGTACAGCCCCGTCACGGGAACCGTCGGGCGCGTGCTCGAGACCTACGATGCGCTCGAAGATCCGGGCATGCCGATCCCGCCCTCGTCGACCGCCATTCACGGCATCACCGATGAAATGGTCGTGGGCCAGCGCATCGACGACGCGCGCGTCGGTCAGCTGCTCGAGTCGGTTGGCATCGTGATCGCCCACAACGCAGGTTTCGACCGCAAGTTCCTCGAGCCCCGCCTGCCCGTGTTCGCTGCGCTGCCGTGGGGCTGTTCGTGGCAGGAAGTGCCGTGGAGCGACGCGGGTATCGCGAGTTCCAAGCTCGAGTACCTCGCGTATCGGCACGGCTTCTTCTACGACGGCCACCGCGCCGAAGCCGATTGCCATGCGCTGCTAGAGGTGCTCTCGCAGCCTTTCGGCGCGACAGGCGGCACCGCGCTGAAGGTGCTGCTGGACTCCGCGCGCAGCCCGTCGTTCCGATTGTGGGCGAACAACTCGCCGTTCGAGACCAAGGACGTGCTCAGGCAACGCGGGTACTGGTGGGATGCCGGCCGCCGCTGCTGGTCCGTAGAGGTGCGGTCGCAGGAGGCGGTGCAGGCAGAACTCTCGTGGCTGCGCGACGCCGTCTACGCCGGCAAGAACGTCGAGCTCGACCTCGAAGAGTTCGACGCCAGGACGCGATACGCCGCGCGCGATGGACGACGCACGAAGTTGCGGACGAAGTGACCCGGGTTCATCCTTGCGGGCCAGTCACGCAGGAAACTTCTACATGTCGGTGAAAGACAGCAACGGCAACACGCTGGCCGAGGGCGATTCGGTGCAGGTCATCAAGGACCTGAAGGTGAAAGGATCGTCGGAGACGCTGAAGCGCGGCACGGTGTTCAAGAACATCCGCCTCACCGACGACGAGGAAGCGATCGAATGCGGGCAGGGTCGCAACACCGTCGTCCTTAAGACCTGCTTCCTGAAAAAAGCCTGAATCTCGCCGCCACGGCTGCCGTGGCCGCCCTGCGCCTGGAGGTAATTCGATGATGGACATCGTGCACCGCTTCCGGGCTTGCACACTGCTGCTGGCTGGGGCACTGGTACCGTGCAGCCTCGCCTCCGCAGCGTCGGCGCCGGCCGATCTGGTCGTCGTCGATGCCTCCATTGCGACCATGGTGCCGGGCGCGCCGAGAGTCTCCGCGCTCGCCGTCCGGGGTGACCGGATCGTCGCGATGGGTACCGATGCAGAGATCCGCGCGCTGGCCGGACCCGCGACCCGCATGCTCGATGTCGACGGGCGCCTGGTGACGCCGGGATTCATCGAAGGGCACGGGCACTTCATGTCGCTGGGCGAGACGCTCGGCCTGCTCGACCTGCGCGCGGTGGGCAGCTGGGACGACATCGTCGCGAAAGTTCGCGCTGCCGCAACGGCGGCCAAGCCCGGGGAATGGATTCGCGGCGCGGGCTGGCACCAGGAGAAATGGTCATCGCTGCCTGCCGGTGCCGTCGACGGCGTGCCGACTCACGATTCCCTCACCGCCGCAGCGCCGCGCAACCCGGTCATGCTCGAACACGCGAGCGGCCACGGCGTCGTGGTCAATGCAGCGGCGCTGGCTGCCGCAGGAATCGACGACCGTACGCCCGACCCTGCGGGCGGCCGCATCGTCCGCGACGGCCAGGGACATGCGACCGGCTGGCTGGTCGACAATGCAATGAGCCTTGCACAGGCGGCGCTCGCACGCGACCGGGAGTCGATGTCCCCGGAGGCGAGGCGTGCGGAGCGCGTCGCACAGGTGCGGCGCGCGGGCGCTGACGCCATCGCCAAGGGCGTCACGACCTTCCACGACGCCGGTACGCCGTTCGCAGATATCGACCTGTATCGGGAGCTGGCTGGCCGGGGCGAGTTGCCGTTGCGGTTGTACGTGATGGTCGGTGGCGAATCCAACGCGAGCATGGCGAGCCAGCTCGCGCGCTACCGCACCATCGGATACGCCGGCAACTTCCTCACCGTGCGCGCGATCAAGCGCATGGCCGACGGCGCCCTCGGCTCACGCAGCGCGCTGCTGCTCGAGCCGTACAGCGACGACCCCGGCAACACCGGCCTGCGCGTCGATACGCTGGAGACGATCGCCGGCACCGGCGAACTCGCGCTGGCCCACGGTTACCAGCTGAACACCCACGCGATCGGCGACCGCGCCAATCGCGACATCCTCGACCTCTATGCCCGGGTGTGGCGGGGAGTGGACCAGCCACAGGCGCTGCGCTGGCGCATCGAGCATGCGCAGCACCTGCACCCGGCCGACGTGCCGCGCTTCGGCCGCATGGGCGTGATTGCCGCCATGCAGGGCGTGCACGCCACATCCGACGGACCCTGGGTGCCGAAGCGGTTGGGCGAGCCGCGCGCGGGCGAGCGCACCTACGTCTGGCGCGCCTTGTGGGATGCCGGCGCGGTGATTGCCAACGGCACCGATACGCCCGTCGAGGACGTGGATCCGCTGGCCAGTTATCGCGCGACCGTGACCAGGCGACTGGCTGATGGCAGCACGTTTCACCCGGAGCAGCGTTTGACCCGCGAAGAGGCGCTGGCCACGTACACGCGCAACAATGCCTACGCCGCCTTCGAGGAAGGCGAGAAGGGCACGCTCGAGCCCGGCAAGCTCGCGGACTTCGTGGTGCTCTCGCACGACATCCTGCAGGTGCCGGAGCAGGAGCTGGCCGCGACGAAAGTGCTGTACACGGTGCTGGGCGGCCGCATCGTCCACGCCGCGCCGGCGCAGTGACGCGCGCTCAGCGATAGCCCCGTGCCTGCAACGCGAAGAGCCCGGCGTAGTGCCCGCCGAGTTGCATCAACGCCTCGTGGCTGCCGCGCTCGAGAATGCGGCCGCCCTCGATCACGAGGATCTGGTCGGCCATGCGCACCGTCGAAAAGCGGTGCGAGATCAGGATCACCATGCGCGAGCGGGCGAGGGCCTGGAACTGCTCGAAGACCTGCGCTTCGGCGCGCGCGTCCATTGCCGCCGTGGGCTCGTCGAGCACGAGGATGTCTGCATCCTCGCGCATGAACGCGCGTGACAACGCGACCTTCTGCCACTGGCCGCCCGACAGCTCGCGGCCGTCCTTGAACCACTTGCCGAGTTGCGTCGCATAGCCGCCTGGCAGCTCCTCGATGAATGGCGCTGCCATGCCGAGCCCGGCTGCTTCGCGCCAGCGTGCTTCGTCCTCGAAGTGCGTGACGTCACCCGCGCCGATGTTCTCGCCGACCTTGAGCTGGTAGCGCGCGAAGTCCTGGAAAATCACGCCGACACGTCGCCGCAGCGCTGCCGGCTGCCAGTCGTCGAGATTCGTGCCGTCGAGCAGGATGCGTCCGGCGTCTGGCGTGTAGAGACGCGTCAGCAGCTTGATCAACGTCGTCTTGCCGGAACCGTTCTCGCCGACCAGTGCCAGGCTTTCGCCCGGCCGCAGCGTGAAGCTCACGTCACGGACCGCGGGTTCGGTCGCGCCCGGATAGGTGAAGCTGACCTGCTCGAACTGCAGGCCGGTGCCCGGCGAGGCGCCCGTCGTCAGCGTTCCCGTCGCAGCGGCCACCGGCGTGTCGAGGTAGTCGTAGAGCGTCGACAGGTACAGGTTGTCTTCGTACATGCCGCCGATCGCCGAGAGGATCGAGGACACGGCCGACTGGCCTTGCCGGAACAGCAGCACGTACATCGTCATCTGGCCGAGCGTGATCTGGCCTCGCACCGCGCTCACGGCGACCCATGCGTACGCCGCGTAGAACGCGCCGGTGCTGACGAGACCCAGGAAGAAGCCCCAGGTGTCGCGGCGGATCGTGAGCGCGCGGTCCTCGCGAAACACCTTCTGGAAAATCTGCCGGTAGCGGTCGAGCAGGCGCGGCCCCAGCTCGAACAGCTTCACTTCCTTGGCGTGATCTTCACGCGCAATGACCGTCTCCAGGTACATCTGCATGCGCGTCTCGGGCGAGCGCCAGCGGAAGAGACGGAAGGCGTCGCCGGAGAACTTGGCCTCGGCGACAAACGAGGGCAGGCCCGCGAGCAGCAGCACCGCGACGGCCCACGGCGAGAACTGCGCCAGCAGCGTGCCGAAACTGAGCAACGCAATCGCGTTCTGCACCAGGCCGAAGCTGCTCATCACCAGGGCAAGCGGCCGCGTCGACGCCTCCCGTCGCGCTCGCGTCAGTTTGTCGTAGAACTCCGAGTCTTCGAAATGACGCAGGTCGAGCGTGAGTGCCTTCTCGAGGATCATCTCGTTCACGCGCTGGCCGAGCTGGGCGCGCAGCAGTGACTGGCAAGTCGAAAGTCCACGCTGCACCGCCGCGAGCGAGGCCACCAGCACGCCTTCGAGCACGACGTAACTGAGCACGGTGGAAAGATCGGTGCCGCCCGACGCCTGGTGGAGGCCGACTGCCGCCACGACGGCGTCGACGATCTTCGCGCCGACGAACGCAATGCCGGCGGGCAGCATGCCGGCCAGCAGCGTGAGCGCAGCGAGCGCGACGGTGAGCCGCTTGCTCGTCGACCAGACGAGTTCGAGGGCGTGCCTCGTATAGCGGAAGACGTCGCCGAGCCCTTTGAGGCTGGCAAATGCACCTTCCGCGGGGGGGCGGCCGTGCACCCGGGCTCGACGACGTATGCAGTTTACGGCCGGCTACCATGTGCCCGGCACCTTGCCACAAACGGTGCCTTCGTCACTTGCGCAGGTAGATCCTGTCGAACGCGGCGTCCGCTGCAAAATGCGTGGCATTGGCTGTTTTCCAGCCACCGAAGTCCGCGATAGTCAGCATGCGGACGCTGGGAAATTCCGCCGCGTGCCGCGCCGCGACTTCCGGATCGCGCGGCCGGTAATGGTGCCGGGCTGCGATCTCCTGTGCTTCCTTCGAATACAGGTGCTCGACGTAGGCACGCGCGACTTCGACGGTCCCGCGACGGATGGCGACCTTGTCCACCATGGCGACGGGTGGCTCCGCGAGGATGCTGATCGACGGCACGACCGTCTCCAGTTCCTGCTTCGGCAGCCGCTTCGAAGCCATGAAAGCCTCGTTCTCCCACGTGATGATGACGTCGCCGATGCCACGCTGCGCAAAGGTCGTGAGCGAGGCGCGGGCGCCCGTATCGAGCACCGGCACGTTCCTGTAGAGCTTGCCGATGAACTCCGCGGCCGTGGCCTCGCTGCCGCCCGGTTGGTGCAGCGCCCACGCCCACGCGGCCAGGTAGTTCCAGCGTGCGCCGCCCGACGTCTTTGGATTCGGCGTGATGACTGCAACGCCCGGCTTGATCAGGTCGCCCCAGTCGCGGATGCCTTTCGGATTGCCCTTGCGCACCAGGAAAACGATCGTCGAGGTGTAGGGGGAACTGCTGTGGGGCAGCCGACCCTGCCAGTTGGCGGGCAGGAGCTTGCCTTTGCTCGCCAGTGCGTCGATGTCATAGGCCAGCGCGAGCGTGACCACGTCGGCCGGCAGGCCGTCGATGACCGTGCGCGCCTGTTTCCCCGAGCCGCCGTGCAACTGCCGGATCGCGACGTCCTCGCCGGTCTGTTTTTTCCAGTACTGCGCGAACTCCTGGTTGTACGCATCGTAGAACTCACGCGTCGGGTCGTACGACACGTTGAGCAGCGTCACCTCGGCACGGGCGCTGGAGCCGATCAGGGAGCCGAGCAGGGTGGCGACGAACACCAGCCCGGACACGAAAACGGGGAACTTCATGCGCAGGTCTCCAGGGGGGAGACATGGTAACGCGACCGGCGGTGGTGCCGGTGGCAACTCGTCCCTGAGTCGCCGCCGAAGATTCCGCCGTCAGGCCGTCAGCGTGCGTAGATCCTGTCGAACGTCCCGCCGTCGGCGAAGTGCGTGGCCTGGGCTTTCGCCCAGCCGCCGAAGTCGGCGATGGTCACCAGGTTGATCCTGGGGAAGGTTTTCGCGTACTTCGCGGCAACCTCCGGGTCACGCGGGCGGTAGTAGTGCCTCGCGACGATCTCCTGGCCTTCCTTCGAGTACAGGTACTCGAGGTAAGCGCGGGCCGCGGCCGTAGTGCCACGACGGATGGCGACCTTGTCGACCACCGCCACCGGGGGTTCCGCCAGGATGCTGACCGTCGGCACCACGATCTCGAACTTGTCCTTGCCCAGCTCGCGGCTGGCAAGGAACGCCTCGTTCTCCCACGAAATCATCGCGTCGCCGATGCCGCGCTGCGCGAACGTCGTGAGCGAGCCACGCGCGCCCGTGTCGAGCACCGGCACGTTCTTGAACAATCTGCCGAGATACTCCTCGGCGGTGGTCGCGTTGCCGCCCGGCTGCTTCAAGGCCCAGGCCCATGCCGCCAGGTAATTCCAGCGTGCCCCACCCGAAGTCTTCGGGTTGGGAGTGATCACGGCGATGCCCGGACGCGCGAGATCGCCCCAGTCCTTGATCTTCCTGGGGTTGCCCTTGCGCACCAGGAACACGATCGTCGAGGTGTAGGGCGCGCTGTTGTGCGGCAGGCGCGTCTGCCAGTTGGCGGGCAGCATCTTGCCCGTGGTCGCGAGCGCGTCGATGTCGTAGGCGAGTGCCAGCGTGACGACGTCCGCAGGCAGGCCGTCGATGACCGTGCGCGCCTGCTTGCCCGAGCCGCCGTGCGACTGGCGGATGCTGATGTCCTTGCCGGACTTTTTCTTCCAGTACTGTATGAACGCCTGGTTGTAGTCGCCGTACAGTTCGCGCGTCGGGTCGTAGGACACGTTCAAGAGGGTCGTCGGTTCCGCATGCAGTGTGGGACTCGTCAGCAGCATCGCCGCCAGCAATGCGGGAGCCGCGAGGGCCTGCAAGAATCGATGGTTCGACATGGTCCGATCTCCGTTCAGAATCCAAGGGCAATACGGGTCAGGAGCACGTGCTCGTCCTCACGGTCTGCACCGCCCGCGGCGCCACCGTCGAAGCTCGTGCGATCGTAGTTCAGGACCCACTTCAGGTTTTCGTTGAGGTACCAGTTGAGGCCCAGGCCGTAAGCCGTGGCTTTGCTGGCAGCGTTGACTGGATCCGCGAAAGAGGCTGTGCCGCCCACGAAGGCATCGTCGTCGGGATCCAACTCCTGGTAGCGCGCGACCAGTTCGAATGCTCCCCAGGTATCGTCGGCCAGCGAGAAGACGTTGTTCGGTTTGAAGCCACGGAAGCTCTCCTCTTCGCCAGTCAGGAACCAGGAGGCCTGGACCTGCCAGGCCGTCGTGTCCAGCGTGCCTTCGCGCCGCCCGGCAGTCGTGGTGCGCGAGACGTCCTGCGACACGGTGGTGTATTCGCTGAGCAACCCGAAGCGGCCGACGTAGTAATGGAGTTGCGGCGCGAGCCGCGTGCGTTCGCCGTCGGCTAGAGTCGGGGTCGTGCCGGTGCGGTAGCGGAAGAACGGCGACTGTGCCGGCGTGCGGAAGACAGGCAGCAGCGGCTGGGCGGTCGTGCCCGTCTGCGAAGTGTAGGTGCCGGCGATGCCGAGGCCGAGGCCGCGCAGCGCGAAGTTCTCGCTGGCGCCAAACGGGTGCGCGAAGACGCGCGCCGCATATTCCTTGTCGTCGTTCAGGTCGACGTCGGCGAACGCTTCGCTGCTGCCGCCGTCGTTCGAGCCGTTCAGGTAGGCGACCGCGTAGGTGAGTCGATCGCCGCCGAAGCCGCCGGCCACCTGCAGGCCAATGTCGCGGTTGGGCGCGAGCTGCGTCGGGAAGCCGCGCGCGACCATGCGGATGTCGCTAGCGGATTGCAGTCGCTCGAGGCCCACCGGTGACTTGAACTTGCCCGCCGTGACCTGGAACGCAGGATCGAAGCGACCGGTGACATAGGCGTCCTGGATCACGGTACGGCCCTGGCCGAAGTCCGGTGTGAAGCGGAAATCGTAGATGCCGCCGAGTGTGCCCTCCACGATCGGTCGCACGCGCGTGGCCTGCCACGTGTCCTTCAGGCCCTCAGGATCGTCGCTTTCGAAAAAGCGGCCGTCGACGTGCATCACGCCGCGCAGTTTGAGCTGGTTCTGGCTGTCGGCGGACGCGATGCTGAAGCCGCGCGGACTCGCCTGTACGACCGGCGTCGCCGCGACTGCGGACTTCGTGGCGTCGTCCTGCACTTCGAGCTTGCGCTCGAGCACGAGCACCTTCTGGCTCAGTTCCTCGATCTTCTGCAGCAGCTCGGCGTTGGTCGGGTCGGCCTGGACGACTGCCGGCAGCAGCGCTGCGGCGATGGCCGCCGCCAGCAGCCGACGGGTCGGACTTACGGGTTGCATCACTCGCTCTCCATGAAAGGGTCGAGTGAGATACTAAGAATCGGCGGTTACGGGGTCAGTCGCGGGCCGGTTAGGAATCGGTGACAACGTATAACTGCGCATGCTGGCGCGATAACGCTCAGGTGCGGCGAATGCGCGACAATCCCACCGGCATCGCTGCGGGGCGAGCAGGCTCAGCGCAGTGGCACCTCGATCCCGGCCGTGAGTTGAGCCACGTCTGCGTGGGTCGACGCGCTCGCCGCCCGTTCGATCTGCCGGCGCGTGAGGTGCGGTGCGAACAGCTGGATGAAATCGAGCTGGTACTTGCGCAGCAGGCCGCCGCGCCGGAAACCGATCCACGTCGTGTGCGCCGGAAAAAGGTCGGACGTATCGATGTGGACGAGATCCGCATCGTCCGCCTGCTCGACTGCCATGCTGGCGACGATGCCGACGCCGAGGCCGAGGCGCACGTAGGTCTTGATCACGTCGGCATCGCGTGCCGTCAGCACGACGTTCGGCACCAGGCCTTCCTTCGCAAAGATACCGTGCAGCGACGACGGGCCGGTGAAGCTGAAGACGTACGTCACGATGGGGTACGACGCCAGCTGCTTCAGGGTGAGTTCTTTCTTCAGACGAGCCAGCGGATGGTTGCGCGGCACGACGACGTGCCGGTGCCAGCGATAGCAGGGCAGCAGCGAATAGCCGTCAAACAGTGATTCCGAGCCGGTGGCGATCGCGAAATCGATGCGATCGAGCGCCGCCATTTCCGCGATCTGCTCCGACGTGCCCTGGTGCAGGTGCAGGCGCACCTCCGGGTACCGCTCGCGGAACTGCTTGATGACCTCGGGCAGCACGTAGCGCGCCTGCGTGTGCGTGGTCGCGATCGAGAGCGAGCCGCGCTCCTCGTCCTTCAGGTCGTCCGAGAGGCGCTTGATGTTCTGCACTTCGCGCAGGATCTTGACCGCACGATCGATGACCTGTTGCCCGGCCGGCGTGACGCGAGTCAGGTTGCGGCCGTCGCGCACGAAGATCTGGAAGCCGAGCTCGTCCTCGAGCAGCTTGATCTGCTTGCTCACGCCCGGCTGCGAGGTGTGCAGCTTCTCGGCAGCGGCCGTGATGTTGAGCCCGGTCTGGGCCACCGCGGCGAGATAGCGCAACTGGTGCAGTTTCATGCCGGCATTCTAAGCGAAAGCGAACGATTCTCCGCTTGAGCGTCCCATGCCGTCGCGGCATATCGAAAGCACCATTCCTTGCCAGCGAATCCGCCATGACGCTCGCCACGCTTTGCAGTCGCACGCCGCAGGGTCTCGAGGCGCCGCTGGTGCGGGTCGAAGTCGACGTCGGGGCGGGCCTGCCGTCCTTCTCGGTGGTCGGGCTGCTCGAAACCGCGGTCAAGGAGAGCAAGGACCGGGTGCGCGCGGCGCTCGCCAATTGTGGCCACGAATTTCCGGCGGGTCGGGTCACGGTCAATCTCGCACCGGCCGACCTGCCGAAGGAAGGAGGCCGGTTCGACCTCGCCATCGCGGTCGGCATTCTCGTCGCGTCGGAGCAATTGCCGGCGGGGCCTTTCGCGGGCGTCGAACTCTATGGCGAGTTGTCGCTCGGCGGCGAACTGCACGGAACGCGTGGATTGCTGCCCAGCGCGCTGCAGGCCGCGCGCGTTGGCCACGACTTGATCGTGCCAATGGCCAATGGACGCGAAGCGGCACTCGCGCATGGCGCCCGCGTGTTCGTCGCTCCGCACCTGCGGGACGTCTGCCGGCACGCGGCGGGACAGCAGGCGCTGGCGCTCGAAGCTGCGGTCGTCGCAACCGCGCTCGGCGCGGACTCGCGCGGTCCCGATCTCGTCGATGTCCGGGGGCAGGCGGGAGGGCGGCGCGCCCTCGAGATCGCAGCCGCCGGCGAACACAGCCTGCTGCTGATCGGCCCTCCTGGCAGCGGCAAAAGCATGCTGGCGCAGCGGTTGCCCGGGCTGCTCCCGGAACTCGACGAGGACGAAGCAATCGAGTCGGCGGCGATCCGTTCCCTGTCGCTGCACGGCTTTCGTCTCGAGGGCTGGCGACGACGACCGTTTCGCGCGCCACATCACACCGCGTCGGCCGTCGCACTGGTCGGCGGCGGCGGACGACCGCGGCCGGGCGAGATTTCGCTCGCGCACAACGGCGTGCTGTTCCTGGACGAGCTGCCGGAGTTCGATCGCACCGTGCTCGAGGTGCTGCGCGAACCGCTGGAGAGCGGCCACATCGTGCTGTCGCGGGCGGCGCGACAAGCCGAATACCCCGCGCGATTCCAGCTGGTGGCCGCGATGAATCCGTGTCCCTGTGGGCACTTCGGCGACTCGCGCGGGCGCTGCCGTTGTCCGCCCGAGCGCATTGCCGCCTACCGCAGTCGCATCTCGGGCCCGTTGCTCGACCGGATCGACCTGCACGTGGAAGTGGGGCGGGTCGCGCTGGAGGAGATCGCTGCGACTGCGCTCCCCGAACGCTCGGCCGCTGTCGCGGCCAGGGTTGCCGAAGCACGCTCGCTGCAGCGACGCCGGCAGGCGCGCACCAACGCCCGGCTCGAAGGCAATGACCTTGCCGTCCAGTGCCGCGCTGATCCCGCGGCGCTCGAACTGCTGGCACGCGCAATGCGTCAGCTGGGGCTGTCGGCTCGCGCGTACCACCGGGTGCTGCGCGTCGCGCGCACCATCGCCGACCTCGCCGGCAGGCCCGGTGTCGGCGCCGAGCACGTCGCGGAGGCGATCACGTTGCGTCAGCTCGACCGCCGGGTCGCCACCCCCGAGCAGCGCGGCGCCGTTTCTGACTGATCGTCCCGATTAATCGACGCGTCCTGTCCTGTCCCGCTGGCGGACGATTCACGCCGGGAGCCTGCACCGGTCGAGTCTCAGCAGGGATTGCGCCGCCATGAAACTGCACGCAGGGATGCGTCGTGCGATCCGGGTGCAGGCTCCCCCTCGTCAGGGCAGCTGGCTCTCGTCGGGCGTGACCGCGGTGGCGGAAATCTCGGCCTCGCGCAGTTTCGACTGGATCCCCTGCAGTTCGTCGACCGTGCCAATCGGGCCGATGCGCACGCGATACCACGTCTCGTCGTCCACCGAGGCTCGCTGGATCTTCGCCGAGATCCCCACGAGCGCGAGCTGTGCCTGCATCTTCTCGGCTTCCGCCGACTGCTTGAAGGATCCTGCCTGCAGGACCGCGCCGCCGGACGGAAGGGGCGTCTTCGCAGTCGTCGCCGAAGCCTTGCTGGATTTGCCCGGGACCTCGACTTCCTGTTTCGGCAGCATGTCGTAGAAGTCGAGTACGGGCTCGGCCGGCGTATCGGTGGCGGTCACCGCGCCATCGTCCGACGCCGACGCGGACGCTGGCGACTGGGCGGCGGCCGGAATGGGTTCGACCGGGACGGGCACCTGGTTGCGGTCGTAGAGATGCACACCGAGCGCGACAACGAGGCCCAGCCCGAGGCCCGCGCCAAAACCCGCCCAGCCACCGAACGGCTGGCCCGGCACGTGGCGCCGGACATCCTTGTAATCGCGACTGAGCGTGCGGCTGCCGCCACGGGATCCGGCCACTACATGGCCTCCGGCGCCGACACGCCGAGCAGGCACAGGCCGTTGCAGACGACCTGGCGCACGCCGCGGATCAGGGTGATGCGGGCATCGCGCACGGCCTCGTCGGCCACCAGGAACTGGTGCGCGTTGTAATACGCATGGAAGTCGGTCGCGAGTTCGCGCAGGTAATGCACGAGCGCGTGTGGCGCCCGCGCGAGCGCGGCCATCTCGATCACTTCCGGGTATCGGCTCATCGTCGCAAGCAACGCCTGTTCGTGCGGCTCGACGAGGCGACCCAGGCTCGCGCGCCCTCGCGCCTCGTCGTGCTCGAAGCCCTTCTCCCGCATCTGTCGCAGCACGCTGCACACGCGTGCATGCGCATACTGGATGTAATAGACGGGGTTCTCGTTCGATCGCGACGTCGCGAGCTGCATGTCGAAATCGAGGTGTTGTTCGTTGCTGCGGAGCACGTAGAAGAAGCGCGCGGCGTCGTTGCCCACCTCGTGGCGCAGTTCGCGCAGCGTGATGAACTCGCCGGATCGCGTCGACATCTGCACCTTCTCGCCGCCGCGGTACAACGTGACGAACTGCATCAGCCGCACGTCGAGGCAGTCGCCTGGCTGGCCCATGGCGACGAGACCGGCGCGAACGCGCGCGATGTAGCCGTGGTGATCGGAGCCGAGCACGTCGACGAGTTGCTCGAAACCGCGTTCGCGCTTGTTCAGGTGATAGGCGATGTCGGAGGCGAAATACGTCTTGATGCCGTTCTCGCGCACGACGACGCGGTCTTTCTCGTCGCCGAAGTCGGTTGCGCGAAACCACTCTGCGCCATCCTTCTCGTAGACGACCCCGTTCCTGCGCAGCAGGTCAAGCGCGTGGTTGATCGCGCCGCCGTCTTCGAGGCTCCGCTCGCTGAACCAGCTGTCGTAGCGAACGCCGAACTCCTCGAGGTCGTCGCGGATATCGGCGAGGATATCGGTGAGGGCGAGGTCGAACGCCTGGCGAAAGCCGCTCGTGCCGAGCAGCAACCTGGCGCGCTCGATGACGGCGTCGATGTACGTGTCCTTGTCGCCCTCAGGCGCATCCGGCGGGAGGTCGGCGAACACGACCGCGGCGGGCTTGAGCAGTGAGCGTCCCGCGCGCTCGATCAGCTTGTTGGCGATCGGGCGGACGTAATCGCCGCGATAGCCATTGGCCGGGAAAGGGAACTGTTCGCCGAAGCTCTCCAGGTACCGCAGCCACACGCTCGCAGCGAGGATTTCCATCTGCCGCCCGGCATCGTTGATGTAGTACTCGCGGTACACGTCGAAGCCGGCAGCATCGAGCAGGTTCGCGAGCGACGCGCCGAATGCCGCGTGCCGGCCGTGGCCGACGTGCAGCGGCCCCGTGGGGTTCGCGGAGACGAACTCCACCATGACTTTCCTGCCGGCGCCGATCGCGGTACGGCCGTAGCGGCGGCCGCCGTCGATCACCCGCACGAGTTCAGCCTGACAGGCGGCGGGTGCGAGAAAGAAATTGATGAATCCGGGTCCCGCAATCTCGACGCGGGACACGAGTTCGCTGGCCGGCAGTGCCGCGAGGATCGCCTGCGCCAGGTCGCGCGGCTTGCGTTTCGCCGCCTTGGCGAGCTGCAGTGCGACGTTGGTCGCGAAGTCGCCGTGGGTCGGGTCGCGCGTGCGCTCGACGACGATGCCGGTGGCCGACCCGGTCGGACGCAGTTCTTCCGGCAGGGCGCCCAGAGCGTCCTGCACGAGCTTTTCTATCAGGTATTTCAAGGTGTTGCCGTCAACGAGCGGAGGCTGTCGAGAGTCTAGGGAATTCCGGCATCCGAAGCGAGGTCAAAATATGCACTTGGCGGCATTAGAACAGCTCCAGCGGATCGACATCGAGCGCCCAGCGCACCTTGCGTGCGCCCGGCGCTTCTTCCAGCAGCGGCACCCAGCGTGCCAGCAGCCGCTGCAACGGTGAATGCGTCGCCGCGTGCAGCATCAGCTGCGCGCGGTAATGCCCTGCGCGGCGCTCCATCGGCGCAGCCGCCGGCCCAAGCACCTCCACGCCGGCAACGTCGCACGTCGCGACCAGTTCTTTCGCGTGCTCGAGAAATGCGAGCGGCGCCTCGCGTCCCGGCGCTTCGGCACGCAACACGGCGACGCGGGCGAACGGCGGCCAATGCGCCTGCTCGCGCTCGACGAGTGCGGCCGCAGCGAATGCGTCGTAGCCGCCGTGCACCAGTTGCTGCAGCAACGGATGCTCCGGGTACTCCGTCTGGATCAGCACTTCGCCGGGTTTCTCGGCGCGTCCTGCGCGTCCCGACACCTGCACGATGGTTTGCGCGAGTCGCTCGGCCGCGCGGAAGTCCGTGCCGAACAGGCCCTGGTCCGCGTTCAGCACGACCACCAGCGTGACCAGCGGGAAATGGTGGCCCTTCGTCAGCATCTGCGTGCCGACCAGCAGTCGCACCTCGCCGCTGTGAACGCGCTCGAGTGTTGCCTCGAGCGAGCCGCGTTTGCGCACGGCATCGCGGTCGATACGTGCCAGCGAAATCGCGGGGAAGAAATCGGTCAGCGTCTCCTCGATGCGCTCAGTGCCCTGTCCCACGGGCTTCACCGCCTCGCCGCAATCGGGGCAGATCACGGGGATGGGCAGGTGAGTGCCGCAGTGGTGGCAATCCAGCGAACGTTCGCGTTGATGCACGGTCAGTCGCGCGTCGCAGCGTGGGCACGGCGCGACCCAGCCGCAGCCGGGGCAGAACAGCGTCGGCGCGTAGCCACGGCGGTTCAGGTAGATCAGCACCTGGCCGCCCGCATCGAGGTGGCGGCGGATGGTCAGCAGCGTTGGCGTCGCAAAGCCCTGCGTGTCGGCATGCGCGCGCAAGTCGATCAGGTGCAGGCTCGGTGGTCTGGCGCCTGCTGTTCGATTGGGCAGGGTGAGGCGTTGCGCGCGTCCCGCGCGGATGCGCTCCAGGCTTTCAAGCGACGGAGTCGCCGAGCCCAGCACGATGGGAATGCCGTGACGCTGCGCCCGGGCCAGCGCCAGGTCGCGCGCGGAATAACGGAAGCCATCCTGCTGTTTGTACGACGCGTCGTGCTCTTCGTCGATCACGATCAGCCCGGGGCGCGCGAGCGGTGCGAAGATGGCCGACCGCGTGCCGATCACCACCGGCGCCGAACCCGCCCGAGCCGCGCGCCAGGCCTGCAGCCGATCGGTGTCGGTGAGTCCTGAATGCAGTACCGCGAGCGGTCCGGGGAATCGTGCCGCGAAACGTGCGACGAGTTGCGGCGTGAGCGAGATCTCCGGCACCAGTACCAGTGCCTGTTCGCCGCGTGCGACCACTTCGGCAATCGCGCGCAGGTAGACCTCGGTCTTGCCGCTGCCGGTCACGCCGTGCAGCACGAAAGGCGCAAAGCGCCCGTGGGCGGCGACGATCGCGCTGACCGCCGCGGCCTGTTCCGGCGTCAATTCCGGGCCCAGTTCGCGTGCGACGGAGCACGTCATCGTTCCGGTTGCGACGACGTCCTCACGCACACTCGGGAGCGCGGCGGCGATGACTTCGCCGGGCGGGTGGCGGTAGTACTCCGCTGACCAGCGCAGCAGGTCGAGCAGGATCGCGTCGATCACCGGAACCTCGTCGATGAGCGCGAGCGCGCTCTTCAGGCGCGCTTCCGGGACGTCCGACCGGCTGCGCAATTCGACGATGACGCCGACCGCCTTGCGCCTCCCGAACGGCACCCAAACCCGTTGGCCCGGTTGAAGTTTTTCGGGGTCGGGAGACGGCGGCGCCCGGTAGTCGAACAACCGCCGCAGGGGGGCGTCGATTGCCACGCCCAGGATCGGGCCGGTCATGGGTCGCGGTCCCGCGCAGTTGTCCACAGGACCTGTGGAAAACTCTGTGGATCAATGGCGTGAATGGCGCTCAGGGTGCTGGTTCTGCCGAGGAGCTCTACGCCCTGGGCCAAAAAAACCGCCGCCGCAAAAAAAATCATATAATTCAATGGGTTGTGGAGAAATGCCACAGCTGTTCGCAGCCCTGCCGCACAATCCGTCGACCCGGCGCACCTGTCCGTCGGCAGCTGCGCCCGGGAAGTGCACATCTTTTTGCAGTGCGCCACGTCAACCAATTGTTCCGCAAGGCGTTGTTTGAACAGGACGATGATGGAACCGCGGGGAGCGCGAGTCTACGGCATGCAAGGCTTTACTAGTCTCGGGGCAGGTGCCGGTCGTGCGGCGGACACCGCATTGCGCGAATTCGGGGAGGATCGACTGGACGCAAAGCAGGTACGCGAGCTTGACCGATTCCTGGCCGGCGTTGAGCGCCGCGCCTTCCGGATCGCGCAGTTTGCGCTTCGCGACATCGACGACGCCCACGACGTAGTGCAGGTCGCGATGCTGCGCCTAGCGCAGAGCTATGAGTCGCGTCCCGCCACAGAGTGGCAGCCGCTGTTCTATCGCATCCTCTACAACGGCATCCGCGACCTGCAACGGCGCCATGGGGTGCGGCGACGGTTCTTCGGCCTGCTGCCCGGCGCGGCCCGCCAGGATGAGGACGGTGGCGAGGACCCGCTCGAACGGGTGCCGGATTCCGCGCCTGGGCCCCTGCAACTGCTCGCCACGGACGAAGCGATGCGGCATCTGGACGATGCCCTGCGCCGTTTGCCGGCGCGACAGCTCGAGGCGTTCTCGTTGCGCTGCCTGGAGGGTCTCGACGTGGCGGCGACGGCCGCCGCGATGGACTGCAGCGAAGGCAGCGTGAAGACACACTATTTCCGCGCGCTGCAGGCGTTGCGCGCGGAACTTGCCGAGGTATGCACATGAGAGAGCCACCCGACGACCGTGACGATGCCGAGCTGGAGCGGCAGGTGCGGAACGTGTTCAAGGCCAGCGTCGACGACCTCGATGCGGCCACGCTCTCGCGTCTGCACCGGTCGCGGCAGCAGGCACTCGACGCGACTGCAGGTCGCAAGCGCACCGGATGGCAATGGACGGTCTGGGTGCCCGTCGGTGCGCTCGCTGCCAGTGTGCTGGCCGCGGTGCTGTTGCTGCGCTCGCCGTCCGAGACGGGTGCACCCGTGCCGGTCGCTGTGACCCCGACGAATGCCGACGTCCGGCAGGATCCACTCGAACTGCTCACGGCAGGCGAGGACCTCGATCTCGCGACCGAGGCGGATCTCGAGTTCTATGACTGGGTCGAACTCGAAACGGCTGACAATGGGGTGGGCTGACATGGCCAGACGCAACCCTTCGCGATCCGGCCAGGGCCTGTTGCTCGCCGTGTTGTTCGCCACGGCGTGGCTCTGTGCCGCACCGGCAGTCGCCGACGACGAGACGTCGTCCAGGAGGTCGCAGCCGGCACCCGGTGTGCCGTGGACCCAGCTCACGCCGGAGCAGCAGAAGATGCTGGAAGCGTATCGCGAGCGCTGGAGTTCCATTCCGCCGGAACGGCAGCAGGCAATCGCGCGCAGTGCGGATCGCTGGCAGCAGATGTCGCCTGAGCAACAGCAGCAGGCGGAACAGCGGTTGCAGCAGTGGCAGAGCCTGCCGCCGGAGGGAGCGGAAGAAGGTGCGTCAGCGGTACGACCAGTTTCGCGACCTGCCAGCGGAAGACCAGCAGCGGTTGCGCGAGGGGTACAACAAATACCAGTCGTTGCCACCCGAGCAACGCGAACAACTGCGTGAGCGCTGGCAGGACATGACGCCAGAGCAGCGGCAGAAGCTGCAGGAGCGCTGGAAAAAAGCGACGCCGGAACAGCGCGAGAAGATGCGCAAGCGCAAGGACGAGCGGCAGGAACGTGACGAGACCTGAGGGCTGCGTCAGCGGCGTTCAGCGGCGTCCACCGCGGACCCAGCACCGCACGTCCGCCCGGCAACCCGTGATTCATAACGCGACGGTTGTCGTTGCCTTCGCCTTGACCTGCACGGGCAGCGCCTTGCCCGACCGGCCCTTGAGCCGGACGGTGTAGTTACCGGGCATCGCGCTGAGCGGCGCAGCGTCGCCCGCGAGTCCTTGCGCGACCACCTGCCCCTTGCCGTCGACGAGTTCCACTGCAGGCTGCAGCGCTTGCGTAAGTGCCTGGTCGAGGCTCGAGGCATCGCGCGCATCGAAATAGAGCCCGCCGCCCGCATCCGACCAGTGCCGGAATGTCGCGGCGAGCTTCTGGTCGTCGATCGCGAAACCGACAACGTTCACGCGCACGGCCGCACCGGACTTCCTCAGCTTCTCGATCGCGGCCGCCGGATCTCCGCCGCAGGTTTCCTCGCCGTCCGTCAGCAGTATGACGAGCTGCTCGCCGCGGGCGCCCCGCAGGTCCTCCGCCACTTTGTCGAGCGATGCACCGATCGGCGTCTTCGCGCCATTCTTCGCGTCAAGCTTGGCGATGCGCGCAGCGACGGCGGCAGCGTTGAGCGGTGAGAGCGCAATGTCGAGATCTGTCTGGCAGGAATCCACCTCGCGACCGAACACCCTTAACGCAAACGGCGTACCGGCGGGTATGCCGGAATTGGTGAGGTGGGTGAGTGTCCTCTTTGCGATGTCGATGCGCCGCTCCTTGCCGATCTTCTGCAGCATGCTGCCCGATGCGTCCAGGATGATCTCGACTGCATTTCCGGCGGCCGGGCCCTGGGCAACGGTAACCGCGACAAAGCCCGGCTCCAGCTTCCCGGGCGTGATGCGAATCGCCGCCCGCGCAAGCGTGGCATGGGACTGCCCTGTCGAGTACCGCAACTCGTAATCGCCCGGCGCGAGCGGCGCGAGGACCATGGCCGGGTTGCCCTGGGCCGTGTAGCGGTAATTGCCGCTCTCGCCCTCCCTCGCGCCCTGCGCCAGCACGGTGACATAGTCGTTGACGTTGTCCGGTCCCTGCCACTTGACGGGAATAGTGGCGCCCGCAACGGCCTCGGCGGGTCCCTCGATCGAGGCACTGATCGGCGTCACCTTGACCGTCGCACGGCCAAGTGTGGCGTAGGACTGCGCCATGAGGTAGCGCAGTTCATAGTCGCCCGGCTCATCGGGCGCGGTGAGCTGCAACGGACTGCCCTTGGACGTGTAGGCGTAGCGCTCGTACCGCTTCTCCGGGGTCCCGGCTTTCACCAGAGTCACGAAGTCGCGCGCATTGTTGGGCCCGGTCCACGCGACCGCGAACTTCGCGCCGGCAGCCACTTGCGAGGGTGCCGAGACGGTCGCCGTGACGCCGCTCACGTTGATGCGGCGCGCGCCGATCACCGTGTTCTTTTCGCCAAGGAAGTACCGCAGCTCATACTCGCCGGCTTCATCCGGCGCCGTCAGCGACGCCGGATTGCCAGCCTTCGTGTAGACGTAGCTGACGTACGGCCGCGCAGCATTGCCGATCCCGACGTAGTCGCGCGGGCTGTCTGGCCCCGACCACTTCACCGGAACTTCACGCCTGCCGACACCTGCTCAGGAGCCTCGATCGTCGCCGGACGGCCTCGATGCGGATCGGCCGCCGCGAGCGTTGGGTACGGCGCATCCGCGCCGAGCACGCGCACCTCGTAGTCGCCCGGCTTCGCAGGCGCGGTCAGCCTGAACGTGCCGGGATTGCGGACGTACTGGTAGGCGCCGTAGCTCCCTTCGCGGTCGACCTTCGGAACGATCGTGACGAAGTCCCGGGGATTGCCGCTCCCGTTGACGGTGACGGCCACCTCGGAGCCGACACCCGCGCTGGCTGGCGCGTCGACCGTCGTCGCGGCGAGGGCGCCGGAAATCCACGCCATTGAAAGCATCAGCAGGACCAGGTGTCTCGCGGCCATGGGATGCTCCGTGCTGGACGAAGTTGCGGAACGCGGGCGGGGCGTGGCGCGGATGCGCGGCCGGGCGCCGTCCGCCCGCCGGATACGGGGACCGCGGGGAGCGCCGCGCTCGAGCTCCAGCAGGCGGCGAACGCGCGGTGCCGGGTTCCCTGTGGAGGGCATGTCTTCGTCCGCACGCCGTGTCGAACGCGCCGCTCGAGCGCAGGCGCGAAGCGGTCGCGCTTCCGTCCGCTGATGCTGGCACCATCGCCGAACGCCCGCTCGAGCAGGGGCGCGCGGGGGGGGCCGGGTGTCCGGACGCAGACACCGCGCGCCGCCGCGAAACGGGGGGCGTCCCCCTTCGGGGGGGGGAGCGCGGGAGACCTCGGCGGGGGGGGGGACAGCCCCCGCAGGAACCCGGACCCTGCACCGGACCGGGGCGCCACCGCCCGGCCCCCGGCTTCCAACCCCCCCGCCGCCACCGCGCCGGGAGCGGCGAGGCGCCCCCAGGACCCCCCCCCCCCCCCCCCCCCCCCCCCCCCCCCCCCCCCCCCCCCCCCCCCCCCCCCCCCCCCCCCCCCCCCCCCCAGGAGAGGGGGGGCCCCCGCCGGCCCGGGCCGCGACCAGCACCTCGTCGAGCATCTTCTTCGCGTCGCCGAACAGCATCCGGTTGTTCTCCTTGTAGAACAGCGGATTGTCGACGCCGGCGTAGCCCGAGGCCATCGAGCGCTTCATCACGATCGACGTCTTCGACTTCCACACCTGCAGCACCGGCATGCCCGCGATCGGGCTCGTCGGATCGTCTTCGGCCGCGGGGTTCACGATGTCGTTGGCGCCGATCACCATCGAGACATCCGTGGTGGGGAAGTCGTCGTTCAGTTCGTCCATCTCGAACACGATGTCGTAGGGCACCTTGGCCTCGGCCAGCAGCACGTTCATGTGTCCCGGCATGCGGCCCGCGACCGGATGGATCGCGAAGCGCACGTTCACGCCCTTCTCGCGCAGCAGCTTCGTGATTTCGTACACGGTGTGCTGCGCCTGGGCGACGGCCATGCCGTAGCCCGGCACGATGATCACGTTCTTCGCGTCGCGCAGCAGCTCTGCGGTCTCGGCGGCACTGATGGCCGTCACTTCACCGGCAGGCTGTGCGCCCGCGGCGGCTGGCGTCGCGCCGCCGCCGGTGCCGAAGCCGCCGGCGATCACGCTGATGAACGAGCGGTTCATCGCGCGGCACATGATGTACGACAGGATCGCGCCCGAGCTGCCGACGAGCGCGCCGGTGACGATCAGCAGGTCGTTCGACAGCATGAAGCCCGTCGCCGCCGCGGCCCAGCCGGAGTAGCTGTTGAGCATGGATACCACGACCGGCATGTCCGCGCCGCCGATCGCCATCACCATGTGCACGCCGAAGAGCAGCGCGATCACCGTCATCACGGCGAGCGGCAGCATGCCGGCGTCGACGTCGTGTGCCTGCAGGAACTGCACGCCGAACCAGATCACGCCGAGCAGCCCCGCGAGGTTGAGCCAGTGCCGGGCGGGCAGCAGCAGCGGCTTGCCGCCGATCTTGCCCGAGAGCTTGCCGAACGCGATGACCGAACCCGAGAACGTGACCGCGCCGATCAGGATGCCGATGTAGATCTCGACTTCGTGGATCGTCTTCTCGGCGCCTTCGTACACGACCGAAGTGTCGATGTAGCTCGCGAAGCCGACGAGGCACGCTGCGAGGCCGACGAGGCTGTGCATCAGCGCCACCAGCTCCGGCATCTGCGTCATCTGCACTTTGCGCGCGGCGTACAGGCCGATCGACCCGCCCACCAGCAGCGCACCGATGATGTACGGAATGCCGGCAGCGGTGACGCGCGGCCCGAACACGGTCGCCAGCACGGCGATCGCCATGCCGACCATGCCGTAGAGGTTGCCGCGCCGGGCGGTCTCGGGATTCGAGAGGCCGCCGAGGCTCAGGATGAACAGGATGGCCGCGCCGATGTAGGCGACCGTGGCGAGATTCGCGGACATGCTTGCAGGCCCCTTACTTGCGGAACATCGCGAGCATGCGACGCGTGACGGCGAAGCCGCCGAACATGTTGACGGCGGTCAGCGCGAGCGCAACGACCGCAAGGCCGAGGATCAGCGCGCCGGGCCGACTGGCCGCCTCGGCACCGAGCGGCGGCGCCACCTGCACCAGCGCGCCGACCGCGATGATGCTGGAGATCGCGTTGGTCACGCTCATCAGCGGCGTGTGCAGCGCAGGCGTGACGTTCCAGACGACCATGTAGCCGATGAAGCAGGCCAGCACGAACACCGTGAAGTGGCCGAGGAACGAGGCCGGTGCGAAGGCGCCGACCAGCCAGAACAGCAGCGCGCCCACGCCGAACACCAGCGCGAGGCTCTTAACCGAAGCGGGTTCGCCTGCGCCGTGGCCATGCCCTGACTTTCTGCCGGGGTCGCGGCCGCCGCGGCGGCGGCTGCTGCGGCGGCGCAGCCGGCAGCTTCGGCGGCGGCGCCGGCCAGGTGATCGCGCCGTCCTTGATGACGGTCAGGCCGCGAATGGCGTCGTCGTCCATGTTGACGTTCAGGACGCCGTCCTTGGTCTTGCACAGCTCCTCGGTCACGCGCAGCAGGTTGGTCGAGTACAGGGTCGAGGCCGTCTTGGCCAGGCGGCTGACCAGATCGGTATAGCCGATGATGGTGACGCCGTGGCTGACCACGGCCTCGCCGGGCACGGTGAGCTCGCAGTTGCCGCCCTGCTCGCCCGCCATGTCGACGATGACGCTGCCCGGCTTCATGCTCTGCACCATCTCGGCGGTGATGAGCTTGGGCGCGGGCTTGCCCGGGATCAGTGCGGTGGTGATGATGATGTCGGCGTCCCTGGCCTGCTTGGCATACATCTCGCGCTGGGCCTGCTGGAAGCCCTCGCTCATCACCTTGGCGTAGCCGCCACCGCCGGAGCCTTCTTCCTCGTAGTCGACCTTGACGAATTCACCGCCCAGCGACACGACCTGGTCGGCCACCTCGGCGCGCGTGTCGTTGGCGCGCACGATGGCGCCCAGGTTGGCGGCCGTGCCAATGGCGGCCAGGCCGGCGACACCCGCACCGGCGACGAAGACCTTGGCCGGCGGAATCTTGCCGGCCGCGGTGACCTGGCCATTGAAGAAGCGGCCGAACGCATTGGCGGCTTCGATGATGGCGCGGTAGCCGCTGATGCTGGCCATCGAGGTCAGCGCGTCCATTTTCTGCGCGCGCGACAACTGGCGCGGCAGTGCGTCCATGGCGAGCACGGTCAGGTTCTGCGCAGCGAGCTGCTGCATCAGCTCGGCGTTCTGCGCCGGCCAGATGAAGCTGATCAGCGTGGTGCCGGGCTTCATCAGCGGGAACTCGGCCGCGCTCGGCGCACGCACCTTGAATACGATGTCGGAACCGCCCAGGAGTTCAGCGGCGCTGCCAGCGATCCGGGCACCTGCGGCCTGGTAGGCCTCGTCGCTGAAGTTGGCAGCTGCGCCGGCCCCGCTTTCGACCTGGACGGCGAAGCCGAGCTTGAGCAGCTTCTCGACTACCTCCGGGACGGCGGCAACACGTTTCTCGCCGGCGAAGATTTCGCGCGGCACTCCGATCGTTAGCGACATGGTTCTGGCATCCTCTCCGCAACCCGGACGCGGCTAAGCCGCTGCCGTGAAAGGGATTATCTGGATAGTCACGGTTGCAAAACAGCCGTGGATTATTGCACAGCAGTGCCGTATCTTCACGGCATGCGCGCGCTTTCGCAGTACGCACTGTCGCAGGAAGTCCTGCGGACGGACGTCTCGGGAATGCCCTTGGAGTGGATCGACTACCGGGACGCGGTCCGGTTGCACTTCATGGGACAGGTCGCCTATGCGTTCGGCCAGACCCTCTTCTCGCTGCGGGGCGGGGTGAACGCGCGCACCGGTGAGCGCACCATCGTCAAGGTGAGCTCGATCGTGGCGACGATCGGCCACCGCCACAATCCCGGTGACCGGCATCACGGCTACGTGCCGCCGCTGAACAACGAAACCCTGTTCCGCCGCGACGCGTACCTTTGCCTGTACTGCGCGCAGCGCTTCCCCACGGGCCAGCTCTCGCGCGACCACGTCACGCCGCTCTCGCGGGGCGGACAGGACACCTGGAACAACGTCGTCACGGCTTGCCGGCGCTGCAACAACCTCAAGGCCTGGCGGACCCCCGAGCAGGCCAGGCTGCAGCTGATCGCCGTGCCGTTCACGCCCAGCTATGCGGAGTACATCTACCTGAAGGGCCGGCGCGTGCTGGCCGACCAGATGGAGTACCTGCTCGCGCACTTTCCCCGGTCGAGTCCGCTGCACGCGCGGTTGCGAGCCGGCCGGGCGGCGTAGCGACCGCCCGGCACATGGCTGAGCCAGTCCGGCGGCGCTGCGGGTCGGTTCCGGCGAGCGGACGTCAGGCGCTGGTTTCGAGCGGTCGACCCGGGACCTTCCCCCGGGCTTGGAAAGGCAGACACGCGCCCGGGGGAAGGTCCCGGATCGAGCGGGCATGCACCCGCCGGCGGCCACGATGGCCGATGGCGGGCCGGGAAGTCTGGAGCGGCTGGACTCGGCTGTTACCGCCCGACGCTGGATCCGGTGGCGCTGCGTGCGCCGTGCAGTTCTCCGGCCCGGCGGAAAATCTGCTCAGGCGCTGCTCGCGAACGACTGATCCGGCCTCCCCCCGAGCGCGTGTCTGCCCTTCCGGGGAAGGCCCCGGGACCTTGGCCGCACCGGATCAAGCGCCGAACGCCGACTCGGTTGCCGCCCGCTGGCCAGGCCGAGACCGGTGGAAGGGGGGGCCGGACCGCAGCCGGGCCGTGCCGTCCGGCAGAAAATAACTTGCCGAGATGACCTGGGGGAGCAGGGGGAGTGCGTCCCAGGCCACCCGGCAAGTTCCGACGGGTTCATGTGGCGGGGGTCGCAGGGGGAGTGCACCCCAGGGCCACATAAGCGAAACCGTTGGACGGTTCCGAGACTACGTCTGATGCTGCAGTGCGACAAACGAAGTTTCATCAATTGATGAATGACTTTTCGTCACCCTCCGCCGTCCGCCGTTACGCGGGAACCTGGAATTGTTCGATCGACCAGGCGACCAGCTCGCGGACTTCCGAGCGCTCGAAATCACCGCGCCGGGCCACCAGGTAATACGCCTCGTCGCCTCGCAGGTCGAACCCCTCGATGTGCACCAGCGCCCCGCGTTCGAACCATGGCTGGCAGACGATCGCGGGCACCAGCGCGATCCCGCCATCCCGTTCCGCGGCGCGGGTGACGGCGACCATGTTGTCGAATTCGACCACGTTGCTGACCCGGCGCAGATCGAGCCCGACCTGGTTGAGCCAGAGGTCCCCGACGTCGTTGCGGAAGCTGCGATGCATGATCAGGGTCTGGCCGTCGAACGCGTGCGAGTTCGGCTTGCCGGCCATGGAGTTGGCGATCTTGGGCGATGCTGCCGCCACCAGCTGCAAGGGCATGAGACGCACGGCTTCGACGCTCCCGTCGGTGGGCGGGCCGCCCGACAGGACGATCGAGACGTCCGTGAAACCCGAATGCTGGCCCGGGCGCGGGTCGTGCGTGTCGACCTGGATGTCGATACCAGGATGTTGCGCGTGGAAGTCGGGCAGGCGCGGCGCAAACAGTTCACTGGCGAAGAACGGCGGCATCACGATCGTCAGCTGGCGCCTTGCGCCGGACGTGATCCGCGTTCGTTCGATGGCCGCGCTCAGGGCGCCCAGGGCCGGCTCGAGGTCATCCAGCAGTTGCCGTCCTACGGGAGTCAGCACGACGGACCGCGTCCGTCGCTGGAACAGCGTGACGCCGAGCTGTTCTTCGAGTTCCTTGACCTGGTGGCTGACGGCCGAGGGCGTCAGCGACAGGCGGTCTGCCGCATCCTTGAAGCTCGAGTGGCGAGCCGCGACGCAGAAAGCTCGCAACAGCCGTAAAGGCGGCGTCCTGATCTGGGCAACCATGTCCGTTCCGTTCGTTTCGCCAGAGACGGGCAACTTGCGTGCCAGTCGAACGAATCCGCTGAAAGACAATATAAACAAAAGGATAGGGACGCGGCGGCTTCGTCCCGCGCTCGCCAGCCCCTCGCGCACGATTATAGCGCTCGTCTGTGACGGGTCTGCACGGAACCGTGCATGGGCGGTCACCCGCCGAGCCGCGCCATCAGCAGCGCGTCGATGTCGTGCCCATCGACACAAAGGTACTTGCGGCAGGTGCCTTCCGTGACGAAGCCGAACCGCCGATAGAGCGCGATGGCCGGCAGGTTGTCCGCGCGCACGATCAACTCGGACCGTCGGATCCCTTGCGCCCAGGCCAGTTCGAGCGTGTCCGCGAGCAGGCGACTGCCGATGCCCCGGCCGCGGTAGGCCGCGACTATCCCCATGCCGAGTACGGCAGTGTGCCGCAGGGTGGGTGCCGCCTTCGGTCGCAGGTCGCACCAGCCAACCACTCCGTCTGCGGCGACCGCCACTACGTGCACCGCGCCAGTCCGCAGGCTGTCGAGCACGAACCGGCGCGTGCGCAGGAACGACGGCGCCTCGAGCATGGCGAGGTAGCGGCGTTCCTTCGCGATGCCGTCGAGGGCCGCGTGATAGCCGGCGATGTGCTGCCGGCCGATCGGCACGATTTCGAGGTATTCCGCCGTCGATGTGGCCGCTGCGGGCCAGGACACGCTGCTCATGCGCGCATCCTCGCATGGGTGCCCCGCAGCGTCGTCATGCAGCAAGCTGCCAACCGGTCGTCCGATCTCTTATCCTTCGCGCACCATGAATGCACCCTCAACGACGGCGCACTGGCGCGCGCTGCGGCTGATGCTCCTCCGCCGCGGCGATGCCCGCGCCGCCCGCGACCTTGTTCCTGCAGGCCGCCCGGGCCGGGCAGGCCGATGTCCCCGTCATCCTGGGGCTGGCGTACGCGTGCCGCGCGCTGCAGGACTGGGCCGGTGGGCGCCTCGTCGACCGCGTGCTCACGCTCGACCCGCGCAACGTACGCGCGCTCGTGATGAAAGGCGACGGTTTCGAGCAGGCGGGAAACACTCGCGCAGCGTCGGCGTACTACCGCGCGGCACTGCGGTCGGCACCGCCGCCCGACAGGGTGTCGCCCGACCTGCTGCAGGAGTTGCGTCGCGTCCAGCAGGCGAGCGAGAAGTACGAGAAGCGCTACGAGGAACACATGCGCACGTGGCTCAAGTCGCATGGCTTCGACGAATCGGAGTCGAATACACGCGTCCGCCAGTCGCTCGACATCATGCTCGGCCGCAAGCGCATCCACCTGCAGGAGCCGCGTCATTTCTACTTTCCGCAGCTGCCGCAGAGGCAGTTCTACGACCGCGCGGACTTCCCGTGGCTCGATGCGATCGAAGCCGCGACCGACAGCATCCGCGCGGAATGGCAGGCCATCCGGCAGGGCACGTCCTTTAAGCCTTACCGGCGGGCGCGGCCAGGCGGGGCGAACTGCGTCAGCGCTTTCCTTCTGGCAGAACGGCGAACTGAACCGAGACCATGCCGCCCGCTGCCCGCAGACGATGGCTGCCTTGGCCAACGCGCCACCGTCGCGCAGATCCCCCACTTCGCCTTCGGTGCTGTTCGCGCACTTGCGGCCGGCACGCACATGCCGCCCCGGAGCGGGCCGACCAATACGCGCCTGCAGGTGCACCTGCCACTGATCGCGCCGAGCAAGTGCCGCTTGCGTGTCGGCAACGACGTGCGCGAGTGGCAGGCAGGCCGTGCCTCGGTGTTCGACGATTCGATGGACCACGAGGCATGGAACGACGGTGACCAGGCGCTGGTCGTCCTGCAGTTCGACATTGCACGGCCCGAGATGACCGAGGACGAGAACCGGCTGTAGCGACGCTGCTCGAAGGCATCGACGCGTTTGCGGGCCAGAAACCCGAGTGGAACATCTAGGTCCGCCGCACGACATGCTCTATCTGGTCGACGCCAGCGTCTTCATTTTCCGCGCGTGGTTCTCGGTCCCCGTGGACGTCGCCGATCGCGATGGCAACCCGGTCAACGCCGTGCTCGGCTTCGCCCGCTTCCTCGCCGAACTGCTCGAAAAGGAATCCCCGCGGCACATCGCCGTCGCGTTCGACGAGAGCCTCGAACAGGGATACCGCAACGAGATCTATCCGGCCTACAAGGCCAACCGGGAGCCTGCGCCGATCGAGCTGAAGCGGCAGTTCGCGCTCTGCCAGGAAATCTGCACAGCGCTCGGCGTGGCGCAGTACGGCAGTTCGCGTTACGAGGTCGACGACATCATCGGCACGCTGACCACGCGCGCGCGCGGCCGGGCCTGCCGGTCACGATCGTCAGCCGCGACAAGGACCTGACGCAGCGCTGTCGTCGGGTCGACGTCTATTGGGACGCGGTGCCGGACGTTCGCTACGGGTACGACGACATCGCGGAGCGATTCGGGGTGGTTCCCGAGCGCATGGCGGACTTCCTGGCGCTGATGGGTGACGCCGTGGACAACATCCCGGGCGTGCCGGGCGTTGGCCGCAAGACGGCGCAGACGCTGCTCAAGCATTTTCACACGCTCGACGGCGTGCTCGACAGCATCGACCAGGTTGGCAAGCTCAAGTTTCGCAACGCCACGTTCATCGCGGAGAGCCTGCGCGAACATCGCGAGACAGCGCTGTTGTCGCGGCGATTGACCGCAATTGCATGCGACATGCCACTGCCGATCAGCCGCATGAGCGAACTGCGGCTGCTGCCGCCGGACCTCGCCACGCTCGACACTTTCTGCGAGACGCAGAATTTCGGCCGGTCGCTGCGCGACCGGCGCGCCGGCTGCATTCCGCGGCACGCAGGCTGAGTCGACGCCTGCCGGTCGCTGCGTGAGGAACGCTCGGCTGCGGGAGTCGATTGAGGACGAAAAAACCGGAGCAGGAGGGGGAAACCTGCTCCGGTGTGCAGTGGGCGTCGAGGGCTTAATGCAGCCGTCCCTGCTGCCATCTATCGGCTCGACGCTGCCTCTCGGCCTGAGTCAGGGTTCGTCCCCGAGGATGAGCACCTGACGCGTTGACAGCGTGCCCGACGCTGCGTCGATGCTGTGACAGGTTCGTTGCTTTCATTGCAGTTCGTGCGGGTCGCCCGAGGTTTTCCCGCCCAAGCCGCGGACAGCATGACTAAAGCCTTCTGACCATCACGTGCCGCGACCGAATAGTCCTCCAGCGCATATGCCGACAAGTCCTTGCCGTAGCCGGAGCGCTTGAGGCCGCCGTGCGGCATCTCGCTGACCAGCATGAAGTGCGTGTTGATCCACTTGCAGCCGCACTGCAGCCGCGATGCCACCGTCATCGCCTTGCCGACGTCCTGTGTCCACGCACTGACGAAGCCAAGGCCGTACTCCGAATCGTTGGCCCACTTCACGGCGTCGTCCGCATCCTTGAAGCGCGTGACCGAGACGACGGGACCGAAGACCCCGCGTTGCACGATCTCGTCGCCTTGGCGCGCGTTGGCGATGACCGTGGGTTCGAAGAAGAAGCCGTTGCCGGTGCCCGCGTTGCCGCCCGCAGTGATCTCGATTGCTTCTGCCGCCGCGCACGCTATACGAAGCCGGGCACGCGATTGCGCTGTTCGGCGCTGATCAACGGGGCCCATCTCGACGCCGTTGGCGGTCTGCAGCCCGGTCTTGATGGTGCTTACCGCGCTCGACAGATCGGCGACGAAGGGCGGTCGCTAGACCCTCCGCGCCCGCGTAGATGCGATAGGCGGCCGTGCAGTCCCGCCGGCGTTGTAATAGCCGAACGTGGCACGCCTTCCACGACGCCCCGCACGTCGGCGTCGTCGGCGGCTACGATCACCGGCGCCTTGCCGCCGAGTTCGAGGTGGGTGCGCTTGATGCCGTCGGCGGCCTGCGCGAGGATCCGGCCGCCGGTCGCGACATCGCCGGTCAGCGAGATCATGCGTACCTTCGGATGCCTCGTGAGCGGGGCGCCGACACTGGCGCCGCGGCCGCAGACGATGTTGACGGCACCCGCCGGCAGGATTTCCGCCAGCAGTTCCGCGAGCTTCAATGCCGTGAGCGGCGTCTGCTCCGACGGCTTGAGCACGACGGTGTTGCCCGCCGCGAGTGCCGGGCCGAGCCTCTGCTGCCATCAACGCGGATAGTTCCAGGGCGCGATCGAGGCGACGACGCCGATCGGGTCGCGCCGGATCATGCTCGTGAATCCCGCGATGTACTCGCCGGAAACGCGGCACCGTCATCGTGGCATGCGCCGGCGAAGAACCGGAACACGTCGGCAATCGCCGGGATCTCGTCGTTGAGCGCAGCCGCGAGCGGTTTGCCGCAGTTCTGCGACTCCAGCTTCGCGAACGCGGCGCCGTCGGCTTCGATGCGATCGGCCAGCTTCAGCAGCAGGTACGCACGATCCCGGGTGCGGTGCGCGCCCAGCCCTCGGGAACGCAGCGTCCGCCGCCCTCAGCCGCGTCGACCTGTCCGCGCGAAGCCGCGGGAACCCGGGCCAGCACTCTGCCGGTCGCCGGGTTCAGGCACGTCTTCGACCTTGCCTTCGCCGGCGACGAGCCTGCCGTTGCCACCCCAGGAGCCGGTTTGCATGGATTCGCCTCTTGGAAATGTTGCGGGAAAGCTGTGCGTCAGTGGCCCGACGACGACTCGTCCGGCGCGTCAGGTAGTAAGCCAGCAGGATCGGCACGAGCGTGACGAGGATCACGACGACCGCGACGACGTTGGTCACGGGTCGCTCGCGCGGCCGGAACAGTTCGCCGTAGAACCAGATCGGCAGCGTGCGTTCGTACCCGGCCGTGAACATCGTGACGATGATCTCGTCGAACGACAAGTGCGAACGCCAGCATGCCGCCTGCCAGCAGCGCCGTAGCGATGCTGCGGCAGCACGTAACGGAACGTCTGGTGGCCGCGGGCGCCAAGGTCCATCGAGGCCTCGACCCAGCTGGGCGGAATGCGGCGCAGGCGCGCGACGACGTTGTTGTGGACGATGACGAGACAGAACGTCGCCTGACCCGCGACGATGGTCCAGAAGCCCGGCTCGAGGCCGGCAGTGCGCGGGCCCGCCAGCAGCGCGAGGCCGGTGAGGATGCCGGGCAGCGCGATCGGCAGCACGAACAGCGGGATCTAACCGCTTGCCGTGGAAACTGCGCCGGGCGAAGCGCGAATACGACCAGCGTGCCGAGGACGAGCGCAGAACAGCGTCGCCACCGCGGCGACCAGCAGCGACAGCCGCATCGATTCCCAGATGTCCGCGCGGGCAGAAGGCGACGTCGAACCAGTGCGGCAGCGTCAGCCCGGGCGGTGAAACTGGTAGGTCGGTCCTCGGTGGTGAACGCATACAGCATGATCACCCAGACGGGCGCGTGCAGGAACACGAGGCCGGCGGCGGCCATCGCCTTCGTGAACACGCCGACGCGCGTTCCCACGACGGACAGCGCGGCTGCTCAGAGCGCATCGAACGCTCCCAGCCTTCGCGCGAGGGCGAGGTACAGGCCGATCAGCCCGATCGGGAGCCCACGGAGAATGCGGCGGCAGGCGACAGGTTGCCGGCGGTGCCC
>JADJOO010000019.1 GCA_016713725.1 Pseudomonadota bacterium
AGCTGGATGTGCATGATCCGCACGCGCTGCAGGCGCCGCACCCGGTAATCGAAGTGCTCGCACATGCGGCGGATCTGGCGGTTGAGGCCTTGTGTCAGCACGATACGGAATGTATTGCGTCCGACCTGGGTGACACGGCACGGATTGGTCACCGTCTCGAGGATCGGTACGCCGCCAGCCAGGCCTGACAGGACTTCGTGCGTGAGCGGCCGGTCGACCGAGACGATGTATTCCTTCTCGTGCTCGTGCTCGGCGCGGAGCACGCGATTGACGATGTCGCCATCGTTGGTGAGCAGGATCAGGCCTTCTGATTCCTTGTCCAGGCGGCCGATGGGGAAGACGCGCTCGCGGTGACGCACGAAGTCGACGATGTTGTCCGGGACGTCGCGGTCGGTCGTGCATTCGATGCCGATCGGCTTGTTCAACGCGAGGTAGACGCGCTCGGGCTTGAAGTTCAGCGCCCGGCCATCGAGCGCTACTTCGTCGCCAACCGCGACCTTGGTGCCGAGCACGGCGGTCACGCCGTTCACCGCGACGCGGCCGGCCTCGACCCATTGGTCAGCCTGGCGACGCGAACAGACACCCGTTTCGCTGAGGTACTTGTTGATCCGGACGCTGGAGTCAGCCACCGGACCGGCGCACCGTGTAACCGAGCCTGCCAAGTTCTTCGAGCAGCAGGTCGCGATGATCGCCCTGGATCTCGATGACCCCGGCCTCGACGGTGCCGCCGCACCCGCACCGCTTCTTGAGCCTGGTGGCCAGGGCATCGAGTTCGTCGCCAGATAGTGGTACGCCCTTGATGATCGTGACGCCCTTGCCCTTGCGGCCCTTCGTCTCGCGACCGACACGCACGATTCCGTCGCCCGCGGCTACGACGGACTGTGCCGGCTTGCTGCGCTTGCAGCGGCACTCCGCCAGCGGCCGGGTGCACTCGGGGCACAGGCGCCCGGGGCCGGTGGAGTAGACGAGACGATTGGAACTCATCGGGTCGCTGCAGCCTTGGGAACCGGCGCACGCCGCTACATTGCCGAGGGCCCGCAGCGGCTGTATGCCAATCACGGGTTTGGACTGTTCCTGGTCGAGCGTCGCAGCGATGCGTTGCCGCTTGGCCTGTGCGGGCTGATCAAGCGGGATACGCTGCCCGATGTCGACATCGGCTTCGCTTTCCTGCCAGAGCACTGGAGCCAGGGGTATGCGCGCGAGGCGGCCGAGGCCACGCTGCGGTATGCGCGAGTGCGGCATCGCCTGCCGCGCGTGATTGCGATCACGAGTCTCGACAACGTTGCGTCGGGCCGCCTGCTCGAGCGGATCGGCCTGCAGTTCGAAGGCAACGTGCGGCTCGCCGGCAGCAACGAGGATGTGCGCCTCTTCGGCACGACGCGTGCCTATCAGTTCGATGCGCCGAATACCCGACCCGTATTCGACGGGTTGTGGACGTCGGGCCAGCTCTCGCAGGCGGACATTCAGCGCCTGCCGGGTTTCGGCATCGCGGCGGTCGTCAATCTTGCCTTGCCGACTGCGGCGAATGCGCTGCCTGGTGAAGCCGAGGCCGTCACGGGGCAGGGCATGGCCTTCGTGCAGATCCCCGTGCCCTGGGAAAAGCCCGAGTCCCGGCACTTGCAGCAGTTCTTCGGCGTGATGGACGCGTTCGCCGGCCGCAAAGTCTGGGTCCACTGCGCGAAAAATTTCCGCGTCTCGGCGTTCGTCTACCTGTACCGACGCTTGCGTCTCGGTGAAGGCCACGAAGCCGCACTGCATCCGATGCGCACGGTGTGGCGGCCCAATCCGATATGGCAGGCATTCATCGAGCAGTCGCTGGCGAACCCGGATCAGGGGCCAGTTGCCGGCACCACCCGGTAGATCACGCCCGCGTAATCGTCCGTAATGTAGATGCCGCCGTCGGGGCCTTGCGCGATGCCGGCGGGTCGGCCGAGAACGCCTGCGTCACCGAGGAAGCCGGTCAGAAAGTCGCGCTCGACGATGGTTCCATCCGGTTGCCAGTCAAGAGCGACCACCTTGTAGCCGTCGGGCTGGCTGCGATTCCACGAACCATGCAGCGCGACAAGTGCCGTGCGTGAATAACCCGCCGGAAGGCCCGGGCCGCGCAGGAATGCGAGTCCGAGGGGTGCATGGTGCGCGCGAAACGCGTGCGCCGGCGTAACGGCACGCGCGGCCTCTGCCGCGTGGCCTGCACCTACGTCGGGATCGGGCACGCTGGCGCCGTAGACGAACGGCCAGCCATAGAACTGGTGCTGCTCGATGCGATTGAGTTCGTCGGGCGGCAGGTCGTCTCCCAGCAGGTCGCGGCCGTTTTCGGTCGCGTAGAGCGTGTCATCCCACGGGGCCCAGTCCAGGCCTACGCTGTTGCGCAGCCCGGTGGCGTAGATTTCGCGCTGGCTGCCGTCCGGCTGCATGCGCATGATCGTCGCACGACGCTCGTCCTTCTCGATGCAGACATTGCAGGACGAGCCCTGCGACACGTAGAGCCGTCCGTCGGGGCCGAAGGCGAGCGTCTTCGTCGTGTGAAAGCCATCGTCCGTGAAGTCGTCGACGATGTGCTCGAAGTCGCCGGACACCTGCCCCGATTCCGCGTCGAATCGGATGCGGCCAACGCCATTCGATTCGCCGACGTACAACCACCCGTCGTGCAAGGCGAGTCCATGTGGGTGATTGAGCCTGGTGACCAGCTTGCGTACCGCGTCCGGCTTGCCGTCGCCATTGGCGTCACGTTCGAGCAGCACGATTTCATCGGCGCGCGTGCGGGCCACGACGAGGTCGCCGGACGGAGTCACGAGGGGCCAGCGGGCAAGGGGCACGTCCGTGGAATACACCTCGAGCCGGAAGCCATTGGCGACCCGCAACCTCGACGCAACCTGCTCTGCAGTCGGTGGTTCGATCGAGCGGCCGAGCAGGAAGTCGAGCATGACTTTCTTGTCGCCCACCGCGACTGGGCCGAACCAGACGTAGCCGATGCCAGCGACGACGAGCAAGGCGACGGCGATCACGAGCGCGAGCAGGAGCTTTTTCATGCGCCGCAGTCTAGCGTCTGACATCAAGGGTCGGTACCGGGCTCATGACGCGTCGTTTGCCGATCGCGCCGAAACACTGTAAAAGCAGGTGCGCAATGATCTCGACGGGGCAGATTCCCATGAAAGACCGCTCTGAATCGGACCCTGGAACAGAACCGGCGCCAGCGACCACGCAGGGCGATGTGCCCGACCTGCTGGACGGAGCCAAAGTCTTCCGCGCCGTGTACCGGTCCGACGGCATCATCGGCCAGGACGATGACACCGCCCGGTTGCCGAAGATTACGAGTCTCCCGGAAGGAATCGAAGTCATCGAGCATTCGGTCTGCCGTGCCGTCGGCCAGTGGGTCTTGATGGTGCGGTGCCAGTGCGGCAAGCGCTGGTTCGAACTCGAGGCGATCGACGCCGCGACCTGCCCGCGCTGCAATACGCTGGTCTATGTCGACGTGCTCCAGGCCCGGCCCGACTGACCTGAAGAACGTCCCTGGCCGTTTACTCGCCTTGACGGCCTGCGTCGCCGTCGCTGCACCAGCGGTTGCAGATGACAATTTCCGATGCGGCAGCAAACTCATCGTGACCGGCATGACGCAGGCCGAGGTGCTGCAACTTTGCGGACCACCGCTGTCGAAGAGCGAGGAAAATCTACCGGTGCGGAGTGGAAACCAGGTCGTCGGCGAGACGACGACCCATCGCTGGACGTACGAATCCTACGGCGCCACCCGCATTCTGGTGTTCGATATGGACGTGCTCAAGTCGATCAAGTGATTGTCGGGCGACGTTGAGCGGGGTCGAGGGACTCGTGACGAATCCGTATCTCTAGCCAGTCGCTCCGGTTTGGACGCGCATTGCCGGCATTGCTCTGCTGGTCGCAGCGACCGGCCTGTCTGCCGTTCTCGGCCTCGGGATTGCCGATTTCGTCGCGCATGCGGCAAGCCGCCGGACACTTACGAGTTCAACGGTCGTATTTGCCCTGATCCTGCTGGCACTTTGCGGGATCTGCTGGCAGGCTGGGTTTCGCCTCGCATTCAATCGACGCGGCAGCCAACGGACGCTTTTTTCCAGGCCGGCCTGGTTCGCCATCGGCACGGCACTGGTCGTGATGGCGGCGCTGATGGCTGGCGCCATCTTGTCAGCGCGCCGGCCGACTCTCCTGGACTACCAGGTGATCCTGTCCCTTGGCGTCTTTGGGGTCTGGTGCATCGTGCTGGCGTTCGAGACGAAGAGCGACGAAGAACGCGGGCGGCGACGCGCCTGATCAGGCGAGGCGGCGATCGGCTTCGTCGAGTTCCGCCATCTCCGCCGCGGTGAATACCCGCGACCGGGTGTGGAACGCCCTGCTTTCGGGTCCTTCGAGCGAGAACGTCCCGCCGTGGCCTTCGATCACGTCGATGATCAACTGCGTGTGCCGCCAGTACTCATACTGCGCCTTGCCGATGTAGAACGGGCAGTCGCCGATGTCGCCCAGGTACACGTCGCCCGCGCCGATCGTGAGTTCGCCCAGCAGGTAACAATTGGCCGCACTGTTGTCGCAACAGCCACCGGACTGATGAAACATCAGTCCGGGGCCGTGCTTCGACTTGAGCAGTTCGATCAGCTCAACGGCCGCGGCCGTGGCGATGACCTTCTCGACCATGTTCAGAAGAAGCCAAGCTTGCTTTCGCTGTAGCTGACCAGCAGGTTCTTCGTCTGCTGGTAGTGGTCGAGCATCATCTTGTGGGTTTCGCGGCCGATGCCCGATTCCTTGTACCCGCCGAACGCCGCGTGCGCGGGGTAGGCGTGGTAGCAGTTGGTCCAAACACGGCCGGCCTTGATGGCGCGACCCATGCGATAGGCCACGTTGCCATTGCGGCTCCACACGCCCGCACCGAGGCCATAGAGCGTGTCATTGGCCACGGCCAGCGCCTCGGCCTCGTCCTTGAAGGTGGTCACGGCCAGCACCGGGCCGAAGATTTCCTCCTGGAAGATGCGCATCTTGTTGTGACCCTTGAACAGCGTGGGTTGCACGTAGTAGCCACCCTCGAGTCCAGCGCCCAGTTTCGCCTGCGCGCCACCGATGAGCACTTGCGCGCCTTCCTGCTTGCCCAGTTCGAGGTACGACAGGATCTTCGTGAGCTGCTCCTTCGACGCCTGCGCACCCATCATGGTGTCGGTGTCGAGCGGATCACCCATCTTGATCGCGGCCACGCGTGGCAGCACCCGCGCCATGAACTTGTCGTAGATGCTTTCCTGGATCAGCGCACGGCTCGGGCAGGTGCACACCTCGCCCTGGTTGAAGGCGAACAGCACCAGACCCTCGATCGCCTTGTCGAGGAAGGCATCGTCCTTGTCCATCACGTCGGCGAAGAAGATGTTGGGCGACTTGCCACCGAGTTCCAGCGTGGCGGGAATCAGGTTGTTGGCGGCGGCCTGTGCGATGACGCGTCCCGTGGTCGTGGACCCCGTGAACGCGATCTTGGCGATGCGCTTGCTGGTGGCGAGCGGCATGCCGGCTTCGCGACCGTAACCGTTGACGATGTTGAAGACGCCGGGCGGCACGATATCGGCGATCAGGTTCGCCAGGACCAGGATGCTGATGGGCGTGGATTCCGCGGGTTTCAGGATCACGCAGTTGCCCGCGCCAATGGCCGGGGCCAGTTTCCACGCGGCCATCAGGATCGGGAAATTCCACGGAATGATCTGGCCGACGACACCGAGCGGCTCGTGCAGGTGATAGGCGACCGTGTTCTCGTCGATTTCGCTGATGCCGCCTTCCTGCGCTCGCACGCAGCCAGCGAAGTAACGGAAATGATCAACCGTCAGCGGAATGTCGGCGTTCAGCGTCTCGCGGATCGGCTTGCCGTTGTCCACGGTCTCGGCGTAGGCGAGCAGCTCGAGATTGGCTTCGATCCGGTCGGCGATCTTCAGCAGCAGGTTGGCGCGCTCGGCCGGCGGCGTCTTGCCCCACTTGTCGGCCGCGGCATGCGCCGCATCGAGCGCGAGCTCGATGTCCTCGGCCGTGGAGCGTGCGGCCTGGGTGTACTTCTGGCCGGTGATCGGCGTGATCACGTCGAAATACTGGCCCTTGACCGGGGCCACCCACTTGCCACCGATGAAATTGTCGTAGTGCGCCTGGTAGGTCAGCTTGGCGCCTGCGGCGCCCGGTGCTGCGTAGAGCATGTCGTGTCCCCCTGATTGAACGGGGTCATCCTACACCCGAACTTTGCGACGAAGTCCCGGGTTGCTGCCTTTTAGAGCCAATCCCGGCGGATCGCTTCCTCGATCAGCCGGAACACGCGACCGTTGTCGTCCGACGTCGTTCTGCCGAGCAATCCGTGTTGCCAGGCGATGGGCAATGCGTCCTTGCCGTGCAGCGCGCCGACGGCCGCGCCGACGAGGGTGGCGACCGTATCGTTGTCATCCGTGTCGTTGACGGCGCGCACGATCGCTTCCTCCGGGTCATGCGCGTGGCGGGCAAGGATCCACAGCACGCTAGGCACCGTCTCGAGCAGGTACGCGCCGGACGACCACGCAGCGCAGGCTTCGCGAGTGCTCCAGTCGTTGCGTGCGGCTTTGTCCAGCACGAACTCGAGGTAGTCTGGAAACGAACCGTCGCGGTCGGTGAAGCGACCGCTGCGGGCACGGTATGGCTGGTCCGTGCAGACCTGACGCACGGTGGCGACGAACGTGGCGATGATCCAGTCGGACGTCGGCGGCGCGGGCAATCGCAACAGGCGTGCGAGCAGGTCGACGAATGCCACGCAAGAAGCAACCGAACTTGCGTCGCGATGCGTGATGATCGAGGCCAGCGCTACATCCAGCCAGAGGGCTGCACTCGTGCCTTGCGGGTGCAGCAGCGCGAGGGGCGCGATGCGCATCAGCGCGCCATTGCCCGCGCTTTCGGCGCCGTAGTGGTACCAGGAAGCCGCGCCCTGTTCGCGATTGCGCAGGAACTGCTGCATGGACTTGCCGATGCCGAATATTTCACGCGAGGCGAAGCGGGCAGACAGGTCGTCCGGATCGAGCCCCTCGCATTCGAGCAGGCTTTCGAGCGTCCAGAACGCGAGTTGACTGTCGTCAGAGGGCAGGCCCACCCGATGACCCGCGGATCGGCTGTTCGGCAGGTAGTCGCGGATTTCGCCGTAGCGCGCCTCGCGCTCCTTGACCGGCAGGCTTTCGCTGGTGTTGCCCAGCGCATCGCCGATCGCGAGGCCCAGCAGCATGCCGCGAATCCGGCCAGGAAACCGGACCACACACGGGTTCGCGCGGACCCTGCAGCAAGGCGGATCGGGCCGGCAGGAATCCTTCGGAGATGACGCGGGCGGCAAGGGACAGGTTCGAAGTCATGGTCTGCAGACGTCTAGAGGCCGGCCGCGGGGTTGTCCGGCGGCCATTGATCGGGCCGCGCGCCACTGCAGACGCGTTGGCGGATGAAGTTGTCGCTGGGCGTCAGTCCAAGCTCGCAGCTGCGTACGCACAAGGCACGAAACGAGCCGGCGTCGAGGCCGGTGGTCTCATGGTACAGGTGCGTAAGGCGCTGCCATCGTGACGAGGAGATTGGCCGCGCACTGCTCTGGAACGAGCCGCAGTCGCGGCTGGTCGCGCACGATTCGGCAGCCTTGATCACGGTCGCACAATCCGCGCGGCTGAGTGACTTGCGCGGCTCGCGTGTGCGTGCGACCGTAACGTCGCCGGCCGCCGTCAGCGTCGCAAGTCGCCGCTCGCCGTTCCAGATGCCGAGGTCGACCTGCACACCATCGGCCGCAACAGCCACCGCTCCGGCGGCGGTGCCGGAGCCGACCCATAGTCCGGGTGCTCGCCGGACGTCAGGTGGGAGGCCAGCCCGCAATTCGAGCCAGAACGGCTGTTGCCGACCGCACGGCGCGATCGTGCCATTGCACCGCGTGAATCCGACCACGATCTCGCGGTCCGAGAACACGGCGCGTCGCACCACCGATATCTCATCGTCGCGCAGCCCAGGCAAAGGCTGCCCGTCGAGCAGAATGACGGGCCTGGCGTCAGGTCCGTCCACGGATTCAATGGCCAGGATGCCAGCCAGCGTAGCCACCGGCAGCTGCGACTTGTCCAGGACCTGCTGCGCCTCGAGCCTGCTGGCGACAGCGTGCGCAGCTGGACGCACGGTCGTCGGCGTCGCAGGCACGGGTTCGCGCTCCACCTGGGTGTGAACCATCGGCAGATCGGGTGTCGCCGGGTCCTGGCGGTCGATGACGATATAAAATGCAAGTGCAACCAGCAACGCTGCGGCTGCCCACGACCACTGGCGCCTCCGGTACCTGACGAGGTCAGTTGGGCGGTTTGCCGCCGGCGTTGGCGACAACGGTGTTGATGGCATTGCAGCAGGCGGCACGATGAGAGGCTGCGTCGGCAACGGCGCTGATGACGTTGCAGGCGCAGGCACTGCCAAGGGCTGCGGCGGCAATGGTGCCGAAGGCAGTGCATGGTCGGGCTCGATCAAAGGCTGCCGTGCCGGGTCGGTGACGACACGGTCGGTCGTGACACTGGCCGTCGTGTCCAGCACCGGACGGGTCCGGCTGCGCTGCCCGCGCAGACAGCGTCGCGCCTCGGCCGCAGTAAGCCGGTGCAACTGCGACGAGTCAGTGATCGAGATGGCGACGTCCTTTGGGTGCCCGGCGCCACTCCCTGCGCCGTGAACCGGCTCCACCAGGCCGATTGCGCGGACCCATTGCCCCGCCCATGATGCGTCGGGAACGTTCCGTCCGTTGGCGAGGGCCTCGGGCCAGACCTTCAGGCACGCCATGTCGTGTGCTTGATTTGCGAACTCTACGCGCAGGCAGGGCGTGTCGTTCTGCGGCGACGAGTCCATCCAGATCCGCACGATCTTGCCGATCATCTCCACGCGATCGCCCACGTGGCTGCAGCACTGTGCGAAGTTCGTTGCGTCGACGACGTCGCACGCCGGGACGTATTCGCGTCGCAATGGCAGGGCCGCATTGCCGGTGAGCACCACCTGTCGGGGCGGGATGTTGCGACCCTCGAGAAAGTCTTCGAACGTCGGGACCTGTTCGAAAGGAGCAGCGCAGACGGCGGCGAAGTTTCGCACCCTCTGCTCGAGTTCCGGCACCGACGCGAGCAGGCTGAACGCAGGCGAATCGGCCGGATCAGCAATGTCCGCGGCCCGCAGGATGAACGCGTCCGCATCGCTGTCGGTCTGTTCCCAGAGTTCGGGTCGCCGGCTGAGTGCGTGGAGCGTGAGATCGAGGAGCGAGAACGAAAACGAATCAAGGCTGGCGTCGAAATGCCGGCCACGACGACCGGAGTGCTGGAAATTGCGCTGGCCGAGTTCCGTGCTCTGCAGGCCCGCGAGTTTCGGCACGAACAGGCCGTCGTAATCGATCAGCCGCAGGTGAGTCGCGCTCTGGACGATCACATTGGTCGGCTGGATGTCGCCGTGCGCGATGCCGCGTCTGTGCAGCTCGCGCGAAATTGTCCGCAGCGACATGCGCAATTGCTGCAACCCGTCGGCGTCGTCCAGATGCGCCGCGACGAATGCCGCGAGCGTCTGGCCGTGCGCCCAGTCCATCCGCACGATGGGGTAGGTGCCGCTTTCGGTCGTGATTCCGGACGGCTGAAACTCAAAGTCGACGAAGCAGGTGCCGCGGCTGCGACGCAGGTGGCTCCCTATGGCGGCGTATCGTGCCTGCAGCGCATCGGAGGGCTTGTGGAAACAGCGGACGGCATAACTCCTGCCGTCGGCCACGACCTCGAACGTCAGCGCGAAATTGCCGCTGCGAACGACCGGTTGGCCCGGTCCACGCGAGCGGAGGGTGCCGCCGGCGAGCAGCGGATCCGACAATGCGATGCCCAGGCTCAGCTGCAGGGCATCGGAGTACTCCGCTAGTGAGGGATAGTGCATGTTTCTGGGCTGGAGACCGGCAACCGTCGCCGTCACCTCGTGTGGTCTGTTGCAGCGCAATCTTCACACGGCCGTGCGGCGCGGCAAAGCTCATTCGCAGATTCTGTGCCCCGAGGTGGCGTCGATCGTTCGAACATCGGCCGTGAAATCGGGCTAAATGTGCAGGGCAGACAATTGATTGAGCCCGGTCGCCTGCTGCTCGATTGCGGGAAACTTCACGGCAGGAGTCTCAAACCTGCGATTGGCATTTGCACGTTGCATCGGTTGACTGGATGGCGGGGATGTGGTCGCGATGAAAATTCTTTTCGTCTGCATGGGCAACATCTGTCGATCGCCCACTGCCGAGGGTGTGTTTCGCGCGCACGCGCGCCGACACGCCGCGGGCCTCAAAATCGAGATCGACTCCGCCGGCACTCACGCGTATCACGTGGGTGAGCCGCCCGATCCACGCTCTATCGAAGCAGCCACGCGCCGGGGTATCGACCTTACGGACCTGCGGGCACGACAGGTGCAAGTTGAGGATTTCGAACGCTTCGACCTGATCGTTGCGATGGATCGGCTGAATCACGCGACTTTGCTCGACCGCAGCCCGCCAGAGCATCACCAGCGTATTCGCACGCTGCTCGAGTTTGCCGGCAAGACGGCGCCGGCCGACGTACCGGATCCTTATTACGGCGGTGCAAAGGGCTTCGACGACGTGCTCGACCTGGTCGAATCTGCAGTCGAGGGTCTGCTGGCCGAGGTCCGCCACAGGTCGGGAGTCCGTTGACGCGACGGCACGTCGCGATACGGCTAGACTCCACCGGTTGATGTGTCAGGGGGAATGCACCGTCAGGACGGCTCGCCTGGCTTCGTGGTCGATCAAACAATAAAGGCTATAGAGTTCGGGGCGAGGAATGAATTCAGCCGCGCGAGCGACGCTGGTCACGGCGTTGCAGCAATACTTTTCAATTCCCGGGGATGAAGCCGCGCTGGTGCTTGACGAGTTCGAGCCATGCGTGTGCCGCGGTGGCGATTGGCTGTTCCGCCAGGGTGACGATGCCGATTGCCTGTTCCTGCTGGCGCGAGGTCGCATGCAGGTCTGGCTGGCACAATCCAATGGCCAGGAACCCGGCGACCGGCTCGTGGCCGAGGTCAACCCCGGCGAGACCATCGGCGAAATCGGCATGCTCACCGGCGGGGCGCGATCCGCGAGCATCCGTGCCGTGCGCAACAGCCTGTTGCTCAAGATGACCTCTGCGGCCTTCGATCGGCTGGCCCGGCAGCGGCCCGATCTCACACGCCACATCGCGGGCGGTATCGCTGGTCGGTTGCGCGATCGGACCGCCGGCGTCTCGCACATCCGGCGCCACCTGAAAACGATCGCGGGGACCAGTCGCCGGCAATGGTTGACTGGCTCGCCGTCAAGGAAGACGAACACCGCTTCGTCATGTACGTGGCGGATCCGGCTGACGGCGTCTTTACCGACATGGCGCTCCACAACGCCGACCTCATCCTCCTGGTCGGGCAGGCAGGTGACGATGCCGCGTCCCGGTCCTGGGAAAGGCAGGCGTTCGACGAGACCAATGCCCCCGTCGCGCGTCGTGCACTCGTGCTGTGGCACGAGCAGCACGGCGACACGCTGCATGGAACGGCTGCGTGGCTGGCGCCACGCAATCTGGATTTTCATCTGCACGTTCGTTCCGGCATCCAGGGGGATCTCGACCGCCTCGCCCGCATTGTCGCCGGGCGCGCCGTCGGCCTCGTGCTCGGTGGAGGCGCGGCCCGTGGGTTTGCGCACCTGGGCGTCTATCGCGCGCTGTATGAGTCCGGCACGCCGGTGGACTGGCTCGGTGGCGCCAGCATCGGCGCTGTCATGGCGGCCGGCATGGCGACCGGACTGGAGCCGGGCATAGTCATCGAGCGTGCGCGCAAAGCGTTCGTGGACGGCAAGCCTTTTGGCGACGTGACCGTGCCGATCATCTCGTTCCTGCGCGGACGACGCATGGAGCGTCTGATCGACGCCCACTTGCCGGGCGAAATCGAAGACCTGCCGGTGCCGTTCTTCTGCGTCTCCAGCAACCTCGGCAATGGCCGCGTGCAGGTTCACGATCGGGGCTCATTGCCGCGCTCGTTGCGCGCAAGCGTGTCGCTGCCTGGCATCTTTCCGCCGGCCGTGATCAACGGCCAGCTGTCCGTCGACGGCGGCATCCTCGACAACCTGCCGGTCGACCTCATGCGTGCCCGTCCCGTCGGTCGCGTGATCGCCGTCGATCTCAGCTCGCGCAAGGATTACACGGTCAATTACGATTCCGTGCCTTCGCCATGGCGCGTGCTTGCCGGCCGGATGCTGCCGCTGTCAACGCGGTATCGCGTGCCGAGCCCGGTCGCGCTGATGCTGATGGCCATGTCGATCGGCGCGATCGGTTCGGCCCGGGCGGCCGGCGCGCGCGCGGACTTGCTGGTGCGACCGCCGGTGGGTGGTTTCAGCTTCACGGAAGTACGCAACTTCGACCGCGTCGTCGAAGTCGGTTATCGCGAAGCTCAGAAGGCGATTGCAGAAGGTTGGTCGCCGCCGGGCTGAGTCGAAGTTACTCGGCCGCGGGGCCGGCAAAGCAGGGGGGAACTTGCAGCATTCAATCCGGATCGGGCGGCCCGCGCGTGTGGCTGTGCTGGCAATCATCGCGTGGGCAATCGGGTTCCAGCCCACGCTGGCCGTGTCGGCAGGGGCGGACGCTGCGTTGAAGTACGGGGAGTCGCGGCCCTCGGTCGCATCGAACCGTACGGTGGCATCGTCCGCGTCGCGGCCGCCTCGACGCCCGACGCGATGTCGGGCGCGATACTGAGCAAATTGCTGGTCGACCGCGGCTCGGACGTGACGACCGGCCAACTGCTCGCCGAGGTCGATACCGCGGCGCTGGCGCGCAGCCGCATCGTCGAAGCAAGAGCGGAGCTCGAAACCGCGAAGCGCGATGCCACCGCCTCCGTCAGCCTCGCGGATGAGGCCTGCGTGCTTGCCGACGTTGCGGCCAAGCGCTCGAAGCGCAAGCAGGACCTGCTCGGCCGCGGACTCGCTTCGAGCGAGGACGCCGAGCAGGCCAAGGGCGATGCCGATGCCGGCGTGGCCTCATGCAAGGCGCGACGTGCCTCGGCCAGTGTCGCGCAGTCGCGTATCAGCGCAGCCGCCGCGCGCGTGACGCGCTTCGAGACGGAACTCGAGCGCTCGTTCGTTCGTGCACCCTTCTCCGGCCGGGTCATCGACGTGCGGCGCCGGCCCGGAGAAATCGTCGGCATGGAGGGCGTGCTCGAGCTTGCGCGCATCGACCAGATGCAGGCGATCGCAGAGGTCTTCGAAGCGGACGTCCGCCGCGTGCGAGTGGGTCAACGCGCGTTGGTGCGCAGCCCGGCGCTGCCGAAAGACCTCACCGGCACCGTGACACGCATTCGCCCCAAGGTGCAGAAGATCGACCAGATCGGTGACGACCCGGTCGCACGCAAGGATGCCCGCATCGTCGAGGTCGAGATCAAGCTCGACGATGGCCGCGCGGCTGCGAACCTCACGAACCTCCAGGTGGAAGTCGAGATTGGCCGCTGAGCGCACCTGGACCCGGCTGCTGCCCTCCGTGCCGCTCGGGTGGTTGCAGCTGTGGCACAAGCCGCTGCGCCTCACCGTCGCGGTCGCGGGCATCGCTTTTGCCGTGCTGCTGATCCTGATGCAGCTCGGCTTTCGCTCGGCGTTGTTCGAGAGCACGTTGCGCTTCCATGAGCGCTTCCGCTACGACATCGCGCTCTTCAGCACGGACAGTGTGTTCATCGTGCGGCCGGCGCCGTTTACGATCCGCCGCCTGTACGAGGCGATGGGTTCGCCCGACGTCGAGTCGGTGAGCCCGGTGTACATCTTTCCGGCGACGTGGAAGAACCCGTGGACCAACGCCCGGCGCAGCATCAATGCGGTCGGCATCGACCCCACCCGCAATGTGCTCGATACGCCGGGCTTCGCGGACACCCATTCCAGGCTGGTTGGACAGGACGTCGTGTTGTTCGACAGGGCCTCGCGGCCGGAATTCGGGCCGGTGGGGGAGAGCTGGCGCCCGGATGCGCCGGTCAGCACCGAAATCAACGATCGTGCAGTCTCGGTGGTGGGACTGGTCGAGATCGGCCCGTCGTTCGGCATCGATGGCACGGTGCTCACCAGCGTCGACAATTGGCTGCGGCTGTTTCCGGACCGGTCGCGCAACCAGATCCAGCTGGGCCTGGTGACGCTGAAGCCCGGCGTCGATGCGAGTGACGCGCGCGATCGCCTGCGCTCCTACTTGCCCGCGGACGTGCTGGTCATGACCAAGGCCGACTTCGCGGCCCGCGAGAAGGCGTACTGGAACGGAGCCACGCCGATCGGCTACGTGTTCGCGTTCGGCGCGATCATGGGCCTGGTCGTCGGCGCAATCATCGTCTACCAGATCCTGTTCGCGGACGTGTCCGAGCACCTGCGTGAGTACGCCACGCTGCGGGCCATCGGGTATCGCAATCGATTCGTGTCCGGCATCGTGCTGCAGCAGGCAGCAATACTCGCGGTGCTCGGGTACCTGCCGGGCATGGCCGCGGCGTGGTTCCTCTACCGATCGGCTGCGCACGCGACGCGTTTGCCGCTGCACCTGACGACCGATCGGGCACTCACGGTGTTCGTGCTGACGCTCGTGATGTGCGCGCTCTCAGGTTTCCTCGCGCTGCGCAAGGTGCGTCGCCTCGACCCGGCGGAGGTCTTCTGATGCCTGGCAGTGCGGACGCGCCGGTCGTCGTCGAGAACCTCAATCACTACTACGGCAAGGGTCCCCTGCGTCGACAGATCCTGCACGACGTGACGACGACGATTCCCGCTGGCGAGATCGTCATCGTCACCGGGCCGTCGGGGTCTGGCAAGACGACACTGCTGACACTCGTCGGTGCGTTGCGCGCACCACAGGCGGGGCGCCTGCGTGTGCTCGGGCACCAGCTCGATGGCGCGAATCGCACGGCTCTCGAAAACGTCCGCAGGCGTATCGGCTTCATCTTCCAGAGCCACAACCTGCTCGGCGCCTTGTCTGCTTCGCAGAACGTGCAGCTCGGGCTGCGCGTGACCGGTCGCGCCGCGCGCGTGGAGTTGCGGCGGCGGGCTGAGGCGATGCTGGAGGCGGTCGGCCTTGCCGAGCACGCGCACAAGCGCGCGGAACAGCTCTCCGGCGGCCAGCGGCAGCGCGTGGCGATTGCGCGCGCCCTGGTCGGCGAGCCGGTCATGGTGCTCGCAGACGAACCCACTGCGTCGCTCGACAAGGCCTCGGGCCGCGAGGTGGTCGACCGCATGCAGTCACTGGCCCGGGAGCGGGGCACCACCATCCTGCTGGTCACGCACGACAACCGCATACTCGACGTTGCTGATCGTATCCTGCACCTTGAAGACGGCAGGCTCGCCACCTTCACTGATGCCGTCATCGCCAATACGCAGCAGATGATGTACCTGCTGGCCCAGAACACCGACCGGCAGCACGTGGAGCAGCTGGTCGATGCGATGGACGAGACGGCGTTCCGCAGCACGTTGCAGGGAGCTGACGCAGCAGTCGCAGAAATTCCTCGAAGCGACCGCGATGGCGAGCGACGAAGCCTACCAGAGCATGCTCGAGCAGTCGCTGCGCGTCTTTACGCGCCGGGTCGGCGAGCTGCTTGATGCAGAACGCGCGTCGCTGTTCCTGGTCGACCGCGAGCGACAGGAACTCGTGCTGCGCGTCGCGCAGGACATGCCGGAAGGTGACTATGTGCGCATTCCGCTGGCCAGCGGAATCGCGGGCGCTGCGGCGATGTCGGGCGAGGTGGTGCGAGTCGACGATGCCTACGCCGATCCGCGTTTCAACCAGGCGATCGATGCCGAGACCGGTTTCCGCACGCGTTCCATGCTGTGCCTGCCCCTGCAGGATCGCGGCGGCGCGGTGTTCGCCGTGACGCAACTGCTCAATCGGCGTGACGGCCACCCGTTTGACGAACAGGACACGCGCCGGTACGCGGAACTTGCTTCGTCGCTGGCGGTCCTGCTCGAGTCGCTGGTCAAGCTTGGCGGGACTGCCGCGCGGCGGGCGCCATGATCGGATCGCCCAGTACGTCCGTGCGGCTGCTGCAGGTCACCGATCCTCACCTCTTCGGCGACGAGATGAGGAAGATCTACGGCGTGACGACGGCCGTCTCGTTGCGCAAGGTGCTGGCCGAGGCATTCGCCGCCGGAACGCCGCGACCCGACGCGATTCTCGTGACTGGCGACATCGCCGACGATCACAGCGCCGCAGCATACGACAACTTCCGCCGCGCGCTGCGTCCGTACGGCGTGCCCGTGTTCTGCCTGCCGGGCAATCACGATGAGCCGGGCCTGATGGTCGACCTGGTGGGCGGCGATGGGTTCCAGTACGGCGGCACGGCTGAATTCGGCGCATGGGGAGCGGTGTTCATCGACACGCACGTGCATGGGCGCCCCGAAGGCAGAATCGAGTCGAGGGAACTGTCACGTCTCGAGTCGGCGCTGCAGGCCTTCGGCGACCGGCCGCTGCTCGTGTGCCTGCATCATCCGCCATTGCCCGTCGGCAGCACCTGGCTCGATGGCGTGGGACTGCGCAATGCCGATGAGTTGCTGGCCATCATCGAGCGGTATCCGACCGTGCGTGTCGTGCTAGGTGGTCACGTGCACCAGGAGTTCGAGCGGCAGCACGGGCACACGCTCGTGCTCGCGACGCCTTCGACCTGCGCGCAGTTCACACCACTCACCGAGCGTTGCGTGATGGACCTCAGGCCGCCGGGCTATCGCTGGCTGGAGTTGCTGCCGGACGGCCAGGTGCGGACCGAAGTACGGTGGCTGCAGGACTGGGAAGTGGTCGAACGGCCACCCGATGACCGCTTTTAGTGACCTTGGGAGCCCACATGAAAGACAAACTGCCGTTTCCGCTGCTGGATACTCCCGCTGCCCTGGCCAGCTGCAATGGTTGGACGGAAGAGGTCTATCGCGACTTGCTCGCGCTGCAGGAGGGTTCCATCAGCCATGACACGATGGATGCAAAGTACCTGTACAGGCGGGCAATCCTTACGCTCGATCTCACGGGCTTTACCGTGCAGGCCATGAAAGACCGCCCGCTCAATGCGCTCCTGCGCATCCTCGATGCGCAGAAAGTCTGTATTCCGGTCCTGCACGACCACGGCGCACTGCTCGTGCGCGCGTTTGCCGACGACCTCGTCGGCCTGTTCGAGGAGCCCGGCCGGGCGCTCGACGCCGCGTTCGAGATTCACCGCCGCGTGACTGCATTCAATCACTCGGGGCATGCGTCGGAACAACCGGCTCTCGCCTGCATCGGCATCGGCTTTGGTCAGGTATACGCAATCGGCCCCAACCTGGCGATGGGCGACGAAATGAATCGTGCTTCGAAGCTCGGCGAAGACACCGCCCGCGGCAATGAAACGCTGGTGACGACGAATGCCTATTTCGCACTGCGCAGCCGCTCCGACGTCCTGTTCGAGCAGCTCGCGAGCGACGACCAGCTGTTTCCGTATTACCGGGCGTCGCCGCAGTGAATTGAGGCGTCAATCCCCGCAAACGGCGGCCAGGGGCTCGATGCGATTCGGTGCCCGCCTCGCGACCGGGTAGCTCTCGCGGCAGTGCAGCATGGCCAGTCGTCCCGGGAAAGCCGGGACATGGGCCTACGGATTGTCGGCAGTCGACGACGCAATCGTTCCGCCTTATGTCCGCTGGCGCACAGACGCTGAGAACCATTCGCAGGACCATGCGGAACCGTAGTCACGATTGACTGGAAGGCTGATGCCCGCAGCAGATTACCCGACCAGGCGAACTTCAACCGTGCCGGCGCTACGGCCGAAGCATCGCGCGTGTCCGGCGAACGTGCGCAAGTGATGCTCGACTCGATCGGGGATGCCGTTCTCAGCACCGACCTGGCGGGCAACGTCACGTACATGAATCCGGTTGCCGAGCGCATGACCGGGTGGTCCACCGAAGAGGCGACCGGCCGACCACTGCCGGAAGTGCTGCGGATCATCGACGCGGACAGTCGTGAGCCTGCGCGGAACCCGCTGGCCCTGGCGGTGGAGTGTGACACTAGTGTCGGTGTTGGTGAGAACTGTCTGCTGATCGGCCGGGATGGGCGCGAATCTGCGATCGAAGACACTGCCACCCCGATACATGACCAGGACGGAAAGGTGTCTGGCGCAGTGATCGTGTTTCACGACGTAGGTTCGGCGCGCGCCTTGTCGCTTCGAATGTCGTATCTGGCGCAACACGACGTTCTTACGGGCCTGCCCAACCGGATGCTGCTGACCGACCGGCTCGACCGGGCCATGGCACTGGCGTCGCGCCATGGCATGCAGCTGGCCGTATTGTTCATGGACCTGGATCGCTTCAAACCCATCAACGATCGACTGGGTCATGCGGTCGGCGACCAGGTGCTGCAGTCAGTCGCGAGTCGACTGGTGGCGGGAGTGCGCAAATCGGACACCGTGTGCCGGCTCGGTGGCGATGAATTCGTCGTGCTGCTGTCTGAGGTGGCCAGTGCCAGGGATGTGGCGCGCGCTGCGGATGCACTGTGCGCCAGCATCGCCGCCCGGCACCGGATTGAAGGCCGGAATCTGCGCGTGACGGCGAGTGTGGGGATCGCGGTCTATCCCGGCGATGGCGCGGATACCGAGACGCTGATGAAAAAAGCGGATTTCGCGTTGCTGAACGCGAAGGCCTGCCGGCGTGCCCGGCCAAATCTGGTCAGCGCCGCCATGACCCGTGACGGTTCAACGTCCCGGTAGGCTCGAGGCCGAATATGCCGGAGAGACGCGCAAGCGTCGATTGCTCGTGCACAAAGGAAATATCCATGAACTGGGATCGCATCACGGGAAACTGGAAGCAAGTGGCCGGCAAAGCCAAGGTGCAGTGGGGTAAGTTGATCGACGACGACTCGTGGTTCTCGTAGAACGCTCACCGAACTGATTCGCATGTTCCACTGTGCAGCGATGTTGCGGTCCGCGAGCATGGTGATTGCGCTCTCCTGCTTTGTCGCGACCGGATGCGCCGGCGTCAGGCACGCGCAGACCACGGAGCCGGTCCCGGTCGCGTCGCCTGCAGCGCCGATTGCGGTGGTCGAGGACGCGCCCGCACCTGCCGTGCCGCAGGTGGAGGCCGCGCCCGTCGTTGCCGAAGTACCCGTGCTTCCGGCCCCACCGCCGGCGATTCAGCCTGTGCGCCCCGTGGAGCCCGCCCCGGCCGCGCGAGTCGCAGTCGCCAAAGTCCCCGCCAAGGTTGCACCGGTCACGCCAGTCGTTTCGCCCAAACCGCCGCCGAGGCCGGCAGCTGCCGTTGCGGCTGTGACCGTGCCGCCACCGCAGGCGATGCCAAAGGTTGCTGCGGTTCCTGCCGCACCGCAGCTGTCCCCGGCGCCCCTGGACTTCAAGGCGCTCGCGTCGCGACTCCGCGAAACCAAGGCCATCGGCGTGTTGACCAAGCTTTCGCTCAAGAACGACGTAGACGACCTCGTGGACCGGTTCCGCGCCTACCACAAGCGGCAGGGCACTGCGACGCTCGCTGAACTGCGCCGCAACTACGACATGCTGCTCCTCAAGGTGCTTTCGCTGCTCCAGGACAGCGATCCGCCGCTGGCCCGGGACATCGTCAAGTCGCGCGGCGCAATCTGGAGCATCCTCGAGGATCCGAGGAAATTCACCGAATCCAATCTGATGGCAGGAGCAACACCGTGACCATACGTGCAGGAGCACTGGCCCTGGTCGGGGTCGTGACGGCAGGCTTAGGGCTAACGGCGCTGGCCGTGGGAGAGACTTCCGGCGATGTTTCGGTCACGAAGGACCTGACGTCCGTCATTGCATTGCATGGCCTGCCGTGCGGTAACGTCGTCAGCGCCACCCAGCAGGGAAAGGACGACTACGTCGCCTCGTGCGAGAACGGCAGCCGCTACCGCGTCTTCGTGGACGCAGATGGCCGGGTAATCGTGGAGAAAATCGACTAGCGCTTCCTGCCGCCAAGCAGGAGCAGCGCGGCGCCGATGGCGATTGCGCCGACACCGGCCCAGACCGGAACGTTGACCGTCTGCTTTTCCTTCACGGACATCTCGATCGGTCCCAGGTTGATATCGTGAGTCTGCTTCGTGTAACTGAAGCTCCCGTAGGCGAGCCCGAGGGCACCGGCCACGATCAGCGCGATGGCGGCAATCTTGACTGCATTCATGTTGGCTCCCTTCACGTCAGTTGCGAGGCGATTCCCGTACCGATCGTATCCGGTCGCCCATGATTAAAGCCAGATCAAAGAAAGGGCCCGGCAACGGGTGGCGTCACCGGGCCACTTTATGAGCACCCGACCTGGGATGAAGGTGTCGAGTACTCAGGTGCAGGATCGTCGAATGGATGGATGAGGTCTGTGCGGTACCCAACACAGGTCTCTGCCATTGCCGATGTTCCCTGCCTGGAGTTGCCCTCAGGACTGGCCGTAGCGCGCCTGAGCTTCCTGTTTGAGTGCATTCATGCGCAGTTCTCGATGCGCCCTGAGAACCCGCTGCTTGCCGAGCAGCGGGGCCTTTGTCTCACCGGTACGCGTCGTCTACGGCTCGTTGCGCGGCGTCGTTGCGTCCGTCGGCGGAGTCGGCGTCCACTCGCGTGGCTCGGAAGCCGTTGCGACCGGAGCCGGCTCACGCACCACGACCGGCGCGGGTGCCGCGTCGCTTGGCGGAGCCGGTGGAGCCGGCGGCGTTGCAGGACGTTCGAAGTCGAACGAGCGCGGCTCGGGCGCACGCGATGTTTCATGGCTCGGTGCGGGCGCGGGAGCTGCGATTTCGCGCGGTGCTTCCGCAGCTCGGATCGCCGCGAATTCACGCGGCGGTTCCGGCCAGCCTGGTTCATCGAACTCGCGTGGGGTGTCGAACGACTGCGGTACCGGCGCGCGACCAGTGCTGTCACTGCCACCCGCATCGTCAGCACCTTCGCCACCCGGGCTGTCGTCGAGGCTGCCTGCGCCGGCCGCACCCGCGGCGGCGCCGGCACCGTAGCCTTCGGCAGGGCCATCACCACGACCACGACGACGACGGCCACCGCGACGCGACCTGCGCCCGGTGCGCTCGCTGCGATCTCCCTCAGGACGTTGTTGCTGGCCGTCTCCAATCGGTTGCGGGACTGACGCGTCGGCTGTGTTCATGTCGTTCGCAACGGCTGCGACGACCGAAGTTGCGGCGGCTGCCTGCTGACGCGCTTCCTGCGGCTCGCGGTACTCACGGGGCGGCCGCGGTTCGCGGGGCTCGCGTGGAGGACGCACTTGCTGCGGCTGGCGCGGGCCCTGTTGGCCGCCCTCACGACGTCCGCCACGCGGGTTCTCGTCACGACGCGGCTGCTGCTGGGATTGCGCGCGGTTCGGCTCGTCGCGCCGCGGTTCGTTGCCGCGGGCCGACTGGCCCGGGCCCGGTGCACCTTCGGGACGGTTTTCGCGGCGTGGTTCGTCACGCGAGCCACGTTCACCGCGGCCCTCGCTGCGACCGCGTCCATCACGACTGTCGCGACGACCATCGCGGCCACGGCCGCGTTCGCTGCGATCGCGGTCATGGCGCGGACGATCACGATCGCCGTCCTTGCCGCTTCGACTGACGTTCGAGGGCGCCGCCGTCTGCGGTTCGGGTGCACGCTTGTCGCCGGCGAACCAGCGCCACAACCGCACGAGCACGTTGTCGCGCGGACCGTAGGCCGGTGCGGCAACGGCTACCGGTGCCGCTGCGATCGCGATCGGGGCCGCCACGACTTCGGGGGCCGCAGGCGGGGCAGTGGTGCTCGGGATGATCGTCGTCACCGCGGGCTGCTGCGGCGTCGGGGCCGTTTCTTCCTCGGCGGACGCGATCGCGTCCAGATCGATCTTCGGTTCGATCGCCATTTGATGGCTGATGACGGAGTTCTCGGGCAGGTCCATCTCGTCATCGCGCACGCGTCGCAACTCGTAGGAGGGCGTCTCGAGGTACTTGTTCGGCACCAGTACGATATCGACGTGACTGCGGGCTTCGATGTCGTGCAGCCAGTCGCGCTTCTCGTTCATGAGGTAGGTCGCGACGTCGACCGGCAACTGCGCTATGACCTTCGCGGTGCGGTCCTTGCGGGCCTCCTCGCCGATCAGTCGCAGGACCGCGAGCGCCAGCGATTCGACGCTGCGGATCACGCCCATGCCGGTGCAACGCGGGCAGACGATGTTGGTCGATTCGCTGATCGACGGACGCAGGCGCTGCCGCGAGAGCTCGAGCAGGCCGAAGCGGGAAATCTTGCCCAGCTGGATGCGGGCACGGTCCTGCTTGACCGCGTCGCGCAGCCGATCCTCGACCGCGCGCTGGTTCTTGGTCGACTCCATGTCGATGAAGTCGATGACGATCAGGCCGCCGACGTCACGCAACCGCATCTGGCGCGCAATTTCGTCCGCGGCCTCGAGGTTGGTGTTGCAGGCGGTCGTCTCGATGTCGGTGCCGCGGGTACTGCGCGCCGAGTTGATGTCGATCGAGACCAGGGCTTCGGTGTGGTCGATCACGATGCTGCCACCCGCGGGCAGCGTCACCTTGTGGGAATACGCCGACTCGATCTGGCTCTCGATCTGGTACCGCGTGAACAGCGGCACGTGGTCGTCGTACAGCTTGAGCTTGCGCAGGTTGTTCGGCATGAAGCGCTGCATGTATTCGCGCGCTTCCTCGTATACCTCCGGCTTGTCGATCAGGATTTCGCCGATGTCGTCGCTGAGGTAGTCACGGAGCGCGCGCAGGATTGCCGTGCTCTCGCGGTAGATCAGGAACGGCGAGGGACGGCTATCGGACGCCTGCTGAATCGCGTTCCAGATGTCGACGAGGTTGTTGAGGTCCCACTGCAGCTCTTCGGGGCTGCGGCCCACGCCGGCCGTGCGCACGATGGCGCCCATGCCATCGGGAATCTGCAGCGCGTCCATCGCTTCGCGCAGGGCATCGCGGTCGTCGCCTTCGACGCGGCGCGACACGCCGCCGGCACGGGGGTTGTTCGGCATCAGGACCAGGAACCGGCCCGCCAGGCTGATGAAGGTGGTTAGTGCGGCGCCCTTGTTGCCGCGTTCTTCCTTCTCGACCTGGACGATGATTTCCTGGCCTTCCTCGATCAGGTCACGGATGCCGCGGTTGCCGCCGTCCTGGCCTGGCTGCTTGTCCTTGAAGAACGCCTTGGAAACTTCCTTCAGCGGGAGAAAGCCGTGGCGGTCGGCGCCGTAGTCGATGAACGCGGCCTCGAGGCTCGGTTCGACCCGGGTGATTCGACCCTTGTAGACGTTGGCTTTCTTGGTTTCGCGCGACGGGATTTCGATGTCGAGGTCGTAGATCCGCTGGCCGTCAACCAGCGCTACGCGCAACTCCTCTTCCTGAGTCGCGTTGACGAGCATTCTTTTCATCGGCCCTCTCGTTATTGGAGGTTGGGGCCGCGTACGGTTCGGACGGGTAATGGTGCCGTGGCGTGGGAAAAAGGTCTGGCAGCGACTGCGCGAGCGCTCATTTGCTGTTCTTCTGCACCGGCGCAGTGCGCACGATGCGTGACCGAATCCTGGTGCTGTCGGGCATCGTACCCGCCGAGGTCGCTGCCGGCCCGCTGCCCGCCGGGGCTGCGGCACCTGCGCGTGTCCGCGGCAGATCGATGTGTCTGAAACTTCAGAACCAACTAAGATTGCGGGCGCCCCGCACAACCCGTAGGGCGTGCAACCGCGCGTCGCTCATTCGGCGCTGCCTGATGTTGCTTGGACGCACCAGCGCATTGCCTAGCGCCGGAATGTAACAAGCGAAGGCCCGAAAATCAATGGCTTACGAAATAGACCCGGCAACCGACGAGAACAGTGCCGAGCCGGCACCCGGCCGCGGTGTTACCCACGTCACTGTGACCGAAGACGACGCCGGCACGCGGCTCGACAACTTTCTCGTCCGGCAACTGCAGGACGTCCCGCGCACGCACGTGTTCCGCCTGTTGCGCAAGGGTGAGGTACGTGTCAACAAGAAACGCGCCAAGCCCGACCAGCGCGTGGCTGTGGGCGACATCGTCCGCATTCCACCGGTGCGCAAGGCGGAAGACGTGCCGCCGCCAGCCACGCCCCGGACCGCCAGCGAGTCGCTGCAGAAGCTGGTCCTCGACTCGATCACCTACGAGGACAGTGACCTCATCGTCTGCAACAAGCCGCCGGGCCTTGCGGTTCACGGCGGCAGTGCGACCGATTTCGGCCTGATCGAAGCGCTTCGCAGCGCCCGCCCCGGGCAGCCGGACCTCGAACTCGTGCACCGGCTCGACCGCGACACCAGCGGCTGCCTGCTGGTGGCGAAACGGCGCGCCGCGCTGCGCGACCTGCACCTGCAGCTGCGCGAAGGCCAGACTGAAAAGCATTACCTGGCACTGGTTTGCGGCAAGTGGAACCTGGGGACCAAGCGCATCGAACTGGCGCTCGACACGGACGAGCGCCGCAGCGGCGAGCGGCACGTGGCTGTGCGCGCGCACGGCAAGAAGTCCGTCAGCACGTTCAAGCCCGTGCAATTCTTCGGTAACCTCGCGACGCTGCTGGAAGTCGAGATCGACACCGGCAAGACCCACCAGATTCGCGTGCACGCGGCACACGCCGGTCATCCCGTGGCGGTGACGACAAATACGGCAACCGGATCTTCAACGAGATTTTCAAGGACTATGGCCTGAAGCGCATGTTCCTGCATTCGTCGTCGCTCGGCTTCACACGGCCCGGCACCCGCGAGCCCATGCTGGCAAGCGCGCCGCTGCCGCCCGAACTCAGCGCGGTGCTGGATACGCTCACGCGTGGCAAAGCTCGGGCACCTCAGGACGAGCGCGGCAAGACACTGAAGCCGGAAGGTGCGCGTGGACCGGTCGCCGCACCGCGCGTGCAGCGACCGGCACTGGTGCCGCCGACCGGCAGACCGAGGATGGGCAACCCGAGGATGGGCAACCCCCGGACCGACAAGCGGGGCCCGGCTAAGGGACCTGGACCCGTGCGCGGCGAAGGGCGCCGCAAAGCCAGGACAACGGGAGGCCGGTAAGGCCCGTCGGATCGATCGATTCGATCCGGTCGAAGAGGGCGATTCCCAGGGATTCAGCTTTGAAGCCGCCGGCGCAGTCCAGCGGCTGGTCGCGCTCGATGTAGCGGTCGATTTCGGCGTCCGACAGGTCCCGGAACTGCACGACCGTACGGTCGACGTGCGATTCGGTGCGGCCGGCCGAGCCATCGATGACGTGGACCGCGGTGAGGAAGACGACTTCCTGGCCGGACGATGCCCGCAGCTGTTCGCGGCAACGCGCGACGGTGCCGGGTTTGCCGAGTACGTCCGTGCCACGCAGGGCCACCTGGTCGGAGCCGATGACGATCGCCTGGGGATGGCTGGCGGCGACTACCTCGGCCTTGATCCGTGCGAGTCGGGTAGCCATTGCGGCGGCCGGTTCGCCGGGCAGGCGGGTTTCATCGGTCCCGGGGGCGACGCACTCGAACGGCAGCCCGAGCCGCTGCAACAGGTCGCGGCGGTAACGGGACGTCGAGGCGAGAATCAGGCCCTTGGAAAACAAAGATTTAGGCTCGTTTTTTCTTTGACAGGGCCGGGGTGCGTCACTATTATACGCGCCCCATGTCGCCCGGCCCTGCCGATCAGGTCAACGCCAAAGAACTGTCGGCCCGAGCCGCCGTCATCAAACGGCATCTCGATCTGTCACAGCTCGAACGCGTCGTGCAGGCGGGCGGACTTTCCGGCACTCGCATCGATGCGCGATTGCAGTTCGGCGCCTGCGAAGGCCGCACGACAGTCGACGTTCGCGTCGAGGGTACGGCAGTGCTGGAATGCCGGCGTTGTCTGCAGCCTTGCGCGATCGTGGTGGACGAATCGGCGCTGGTCGCCATCGTCCGCGCAGAGACCGACGACGTGCCGGGCGGCTTCGAGCCGTTCGTGGGAATGCCGGAGCAACTGTCGCTTGCGGCGCTGGTCGAAGAGCAGGTGCTGCTCGCGTTGCCGCTCGTGCCCGCGCACGAAGTTGGCTCCGGGGAATGCCTGTCGTCGGAGGCGGAAGTGGTGCCGTTGGCCCCCGCTTCCCTGGTCGAGCCCGTTGCGCAAGTGGCAGCGGTGGAAAAGAAACAGACGCCCTTTGCGAATCTGCGGGAGCTGCTCGAAAAAGACAACGAGCGCGGACCCGCTTCAGGAGAGTAGATCATGGCAGTCCAGAAAAGCCGCAAGACCCCGTCCAAGCGCGGCATGCACCGTTCGCACGACCACCTGAGCAGCCCTGCGCTGTCGGTTGACCGTACCAGCGGCGAAACCCATCTTCGTCACCGCATCACCGCTGACGGTTTCTACCGCGGCAAGAAGGTGATCGAGAAGCCGGCCGCCGACGAAGGCCAGGAGTAATCCTGTTCCGACGGGCCCGCGCATGACCGCCGGCCTGACCGTAGCCGTCGACGCGATGAGCGGCGACCACGGCGCTGAAGTCGCCGTACCCGCGGCACTTGAGGTCCTCGCATCCACGCCCGACCTCCGACTGATCATCGTCGGTCGCGGTGACGTCGTGCTGCCGTTGCTGGGCGCCGCCCTCGACAACGACCGCTGTCGATTCGTCGAAGCGACCGAAGTCGTCGCCATGGACGAGCGTCCGCAGGACGCGCTCCGTCGCAAAAAGAACTCGTCGATGCGCATTGCGATCAACCTCGTCGAGCAGGGCGAGGCGTCGGCGTGCGTGTCTGCCGGCAACACCGGCGCACTGCTCGCTACCGCGCGTTTCGTTCTCGGCATGGTGCCGGGCATCGACCGTCCCGCCATCGTCTCGGCCGTGCCCTCGACGGGTGGGTACACCGTCATGCTCGACCTGGGCGCCAACCCCGACTGCAACGACGATCATCTCGTGCAGTTCGCGGTGATGGGCTCCGTGATCGCATCCGACCTGCACGGCATCGAGCATCCCCGCGTCGGCCTGCTCAACGTCGGCGAGGAAGACATCAAGGGCACGGAGGAGATCAAGGCCGCGCACAAGCGCCTGACCGGCTCGGCCCTCAACTACTGCGGCTTCGTCGAAGGCGACAAGATCTTCTCGGGCGACATCGACGTCGTGGTCACCGACGGCTTCACCGGCAACGTGTCGCTGAAGGCGATGGAAGGCCTCGCACGCTTCATCAGTGGCGCGATGAAGGAAGAGTTCACGCGCAGCGCGATGCGCAAGATCGGCGCACTTGCGGCTGCACCGACGCTCAAGGCACTGAAGGCGCGACTCGATCCGCGCGCCTACAACGGAGCGAGCATGGTCGGATTGAAGGGCGTGGTCATCAAGAGCCACGGCGGTGCCGATCGCATGTCGTTTGCCAATGCCGTGCGCGTTGCGGTCACGGAAGCGCGCAACGACGTGCCGGACCAGATCGTGGACCTGCTGGCGAGAGTGACGGCGACGGGAGCGAGTAGTGATTAGTGATTAGTGAGTAGTGATTAGTGAGTAGTGAGTAGTGATTGGAGATTAAAGCGCGGCGCGCTTTTTCCGACTAATCACTAATCACTAATCACTACTCACTAATCACTACTCACTAATCACTAATCACTACCCGCTACTCACTACTCGGCCTTGCGCCGGCGCCGCATGCGCGCCATCAGCTGTACCCGCCGTCTGGCGATCTTTTCCGCGACGCCGGGCGCTGCCTTTCGCAGCACCGAGCTTTTCGTCAGCAATTCACGGTAGGCGCGGAAATCTTCGTACGCCTCGAGCTCGTGCCGAAGTTCCCGGAACACGAGTTCGATCATTACGGCGTCGTCGAGCATGCCGATGCCGGGGATGTTGTCGGGAATCAGGTCTTCCGGGTCGCACAGGTAGGCAAGCCCCGACAGCACCGGATTGCGTTCGTCGTCCGCCAGCGGCCAGTCGTCGTCGGTGACCATCGCGATCAGGGTGTCGAGCTGCTCGAGCCGCTCGGTCACGAAGTCGGGCAGATCCGTGCCTTTCATGGTTTTCACCATGTCCGCCGCCGCGCCGAGGATTTCCTCGTCGTCGGCAATCTGGACCGAATCGCGCGCCTTCTTCAATTCCCTGCGAAAATGGCGCAAATCACGGTCCGAGAGCTCGATCGTCAGCTTGTATGGCATGGGTGTCCCTCGCGGCCGCAAGGCTACGGGCGGTGCCGTGTCCGGGTCAATGCGCGCGAGCAGCGTGTGGATCGTCGCCATGTAGCTAGAATAGATGCGGGCAATGAGAGGAAGGTTGCATGCAACATATCCGTGTCGGCCAGTGGTTCGCCGCTGCGCTGGTCGCAGCGTTCGCACAGTTCGTCGCCAATGACGTCCGGGCAGGCGAATTCCTGCTGCCACTCAATGGCGACAACGTGATCGGTGCGGTCAGCATCGCCGTGGCCGAGCACGAGGACACGCTGCTCGACATCGGCCGGCGGCATGGCGTCGGGTACGAGGAAATCATCGCCGCCAACCCCGGAATCGACCCCTGGCTGCCCGGGTCGGGCACCGAAGTGGTGATTCCAGGCCGATTTTTGCTGCCGAATGCCCCGCGCGAGGGGATCGTGGTCAACCTGCCCGAACACCGCCTTTACTACTATCCGCCCGCCCAGCCGGGCCAGCCGCGCGTCGTTCGCACGTACCCGATCAGCACCGGCAAGATGGACTGGAAGACACCGCTCGGGGCCACCAGGGTCGCGTCGAAGCAGGAGCGCCCCAATTGGTATCCGCCGAAGTCGGTCCGGCTCGAGCACGAGGCCAAGGGCGATCCCTTGCCGCCATTCATCCCGCCGGGCCCGGACAACCCGCTCGGCGAGTATGCCTTGCGGCTCGCGATCCCCGGCGGCTCGTACCTGATCCACGGCACGAACCGTCCTGCAGGCGTTGGCATGCAGGTCACGCACGGCTGCATCCGCATGTTCCCGGAGGACATTGCCGAGTTCTACACGATGATCCCGGTGAACACGAAGGTGAACCTGATCGACCAGACGACGAAAGTCGGTTGGTCGCGCGGCACGCTGTTCATCGAGCGCCAGGCGCCGCTGGAAGGTACGGACAATCCTTCGCACATGGATCCAGCTGAACTCGAACGGGCGGTGCGGGCCGCCACAGCCGGCGTCGACGTATCGATCGACTGGGACAGGGCACGGCTCGCTTTCCAGCAGGCGTCGGGTGTGCCGGTGCGAGTCGGCGAACGCAATTTCTCGCGTGTGCCAGCCCCGCCGCCGGAAGCCGCGCCCGTGCTCGTCGAAGAGCCGGCGCGGGTACCGGCCCCGTAGTCTCAACGTTGGTGTGGACGAGGGTGAACGACCACACGTGACGGTTGGAGAGGAGTGTGCGCATGCTGCTGGTGTGTCGGGCAATCCAGGCACAAAGAAAACGCCGCGGAGGTCCGCGGCGTTTTCGTATCGCCGAAGCGACGGAGTCAGTCGATTACTTGCCCATCGACTTCTTGAACGCGCGATCGATCTTCTCGTTGGTCGCGTCGCAGCAGGACTGCGAAGCCTGTGCGGCCTGGAGAGCCTGGTTGGCCGTGCTCTGGGCGGCGCTCGATGCGCTCGCGGCGCTCGAGGCCGAAGCGGCAGCGGCGTCGGCAGAAGCCTTGGCGGCGGCGGCGTCAGCAGCAGCGGCCTTGATTGCCGCATCGGTGCTCGCCACATGCTCGTCAAACTTTGACTGGCTCACGCAGCCCGTGGCGGCGGCGAGTACGACGGCGGCGGCAGTTGCGGTCAGGATCTTGGCGATAGCGGTCTTCATTGGTGGTCTTCCTCGGTTTTTAAATCAGGCAAGGCAGTGTGGCGGCCGCAACCCGTCGACACCTTTCCGTGTGCGCAGCGCAGCCGAACAGCGAGAGACTAACTCATTCGAAAACGACGATAAAGATTACTGTGCGGTGCGTCGCGTGCCAGGCGTTCGCATTCGACGACCGGGCGAGCAGCCACCAGCCGCGTGCCGTTGCTGACAAGCGTTGGGTTGGCGCTGGATTTCCCGGCATTCGCCGCAATGTGCGGGCCGCCGGAATTCGCGCGGGAGCGTGTTGTGGCTGCCTCACTCGGGGTGGCGGTCTTTGCCGATGATCTTTTTCTTCCCGCTTGTTCCCCCCCCGCTTGCCAACAGGCAGGCGGGGCTGTATATATAAACAGTAACTGTATGGACATACAGGGAGGGACGACCGATGGAAGACCTCACGCCGCGCCAACGCCAGGTGCTTGTGTTCATCCAGGACAGCCTGGCCGAGCAGGGACTGCCCCCCACGCGGGCCGAGATCGCCGAAGCCCTGGGCTTCAAATCCGCGAATGCGGCCGAAGAGCACCTGCGTGCACTGCAGCGCAAAGGCGTCATCGAACTGCGCCCTGGGGCCTCCCGCGGCATCCAGCTCAAGGACTCCCTGCGTGACCAGATCGGCCTGCCGTTGATCGGCCGGGTCGCCGCTGGCCGCCCCATCCTGGCCGAAGAGAACATCGAAGCGCGCTACCAGATCGACCCGGCGCTCTTCCAGCCACGGCCGCATTACCTGCTCAAGGTCAAAGGCATGAGCATGCGCAACGTCGGCATCCTCGACGGCGATCTCGTCGCAGTCCACCGCACGCCCGAAGTCCGTAACCGCCAGATCGTCGTCGCGCGCCTCGAGAACGAAGTCACCGTGAAGCGTTACCGGCAGGATGGCTCGATCGCCTGGCTGTTGCCCGAGAACGAAGACTTCGAGCCCCTGCGTATCGACCTGCGCGAGCAGTCGCTCACCATCGAGGGCCTCGTCGTCGGCGTGGTGCGGCAGGACACGCACCGATTGTCCTGACGCGTCCCTGACCTGAATATTCTGGCTGTCCGGCAATCCCACCAGAGCCATGAGCGTTTCCGTCGAACAACTGCTGCAACAGAATGCCGCCCGCCTCTGGCGTGCGCGGGAAGCGGGCAGTAGCGCGGCTGTGCCGGCGGGATTGCCCACGGGTTACGCCGCGCTCGACCGATGTCTTCCGGGCGCGGGCTGGCCGCGGCAGGGTCTCATCGAAATCCTTTCCGATCAGCGGGGCATCGGCGAACTCCGGTTGCTGCTCCCCGCGCTTGCCGCGCTTTGTCGGGACGAAGGCGCGGCCGGCGAAGGTTATCCGCCACCGCGCCCCGATCATGCGGGGTCTGCCCATGTCGGGTCTGCCCATGTCGGGTCTGCCCAGCCGCCGCATAACCGGGGCAGCGGGGGTTGGATCGCCTGGGTCTCGCCGCCGTATCGTCCGTATGCGCCGTCGCTCGCGGCGTGGGGCATCGATGTCGGGCGCGTGCTCGTCGTCAACGGCGCAGGTGCTACCGAGTGGGCGATGGACCAGGCGCTGCGCTCGGAGTCCTGCAGCGCCGTGCTCGGTTGGTCCAATCCCCGCGATCTGCATGCCTTGCGGCGGTTGCAGCTGGCGGCAGAGGCGTCACGCAGCCTTGCGGTGCTGTATCGCCCGCTGCAGGCGGGGCTCACGCCTTCGCCCGCCGTGTTGCGGCTCGCACTGCTCGGGGGCGGCGCCGAAGGCCTGCAGGTGCGCATCGTCAAAAGCCGCGGAGGCCGTCCTGCCACGGTGAACCTCGGGCACTGAGATGGCCCCGCTCGCCAGGCCTCCGTCTCCCCACCGTGTGCGGGTCACGCCGGCATTTCGTCCGTCTTCGCTTTCCGTTCCGGGCCGCACACCGATCGCGCAATCGCGCCCGCGTGAGCTCTGGCTCGCCATTCACCTGCCGTCATTGTTGCTCGATTCGCTGCGCGACGTGGCGCTGCGCTGCCGGGTCGTCCGCCTGTCGCCATCGTCGACCTCGAGCGCAACGGCAAGGTCGTGCGCGCCTGCGAAGAAGCCGTGCACGCCGCAGGCGTGCGCGAGGGAATGTCGATCAACGCAGCCCTCGCGCTCGTGCCGGGCTTGCATGCGCTGGCGCGCGATGCACGGCGCGAACGCCAGTTGCTCGAAGCGGTGGCACAGCGCGGCGTACGATTCACGCCCCGGGTCAGCCTCGAACCGCCCGACGGCGTGCTGCTCGACGTGCGTGGCAGCCTGCGGCTCTTTGGCGGGGCGCGGCGGTTATGCCTGCGATTGCAGCAGGAGCTCCTGGAGGCCGTCGGCGTGTCGGTTCACTTTGCGATCACGCCGTCACCGCTGGCAGCGCTGTGGTTCGCGCGTACGGGTCCGCTCGGCGCGCACCCCGTGCTCGTACGCAACCGGGACGAACTGGCTTCACGGCTTGCGCTGCTGCCGCTCGATTGCACCCGCTGGCCCGAACGCTGCATCGAAACGCTCGGCAACATGGGCGTGCGCACCGTGGGCGACTGCCTGCGCCTGCCGCGCGATGGCTTCGCGCGCCGCTTCGGCCAGGAGCTGCTTGCCACGCTCGATCGCGCCACGGGCCGTTTGCAGGAGCCGCGTGCGGCGTATGTTGCAAGCGAACGCTTTGCCGCGCGGCGCGACCTCGAACCCGAAATCGCCGATACCGCACGGCTCGGCCTGGCACTCGCCCCCCTGCTCGAAGAACTGTGTCAGTTCCTGCGCGAGCGTGGCCGTGGCGTGCAGGCGATCGAAGTGCAGCTGCGTCATCGTGCTGCGCCGGTCACGCGCGTACGGTTGCGCTTCGTGCAGCCGGTTGGTGCGCAGCCGCGGCACATGGCGCAGCTGCTGCGCGAGCGTCTTGCACAGCTCGTGCTGCCACAACCTGTGCGCAACGTGCGCCTGCTGAGCGGCCCTCTCATCGACCTGCAGGCCGACGCGATCGAGCTGTTTGCGCACGACCGCCGCGAATCCGGCGGGAACCTGCCACAGCTCGTTGAGCGGCTGCGCGCGCGGCTCGGCAACGATGCCGTGCACGGACTCGCCTGCGTGCCCGAGCATCGACCCGAAGCGGCGTGGCGCGCCGTCGAGCCGGTGGCGGCGAAACCCAGGTCACGGAAGAAACCGTCGTCACGCAGTGCCGCGCCGAACGAAAGTTCGCCCTCCGTGCCCCGCCCATTGCGAGGGAAGAGTTCGGCCGCAAGGCCGGGCGAGGGCCGGCCGCTCTGGCTGCTCGACCGGCCCGAGCCCTGCGATGTTGACCGGCTGGTCCTCGAAGAGGGTCCCGAGTGCATCGAATCCGGCTGGTGGGACGGCCACGACGTCGCGCGTGATTACTACGTTGCGCGCAATGCGCAGGGGGCCCGGCTGTGGGTGTTTCGCAATCGCCGCGAGACGGCCGCAGGCGCGCGCTGGTTCCTGCACGGCTGGTTCGCGTGACTCGTCGGTCCGCCACCTGCCGTGCGCCGCAGTGAGTCGGGCTCGACCGGATTGCCGTGTACGCCGAACTGCATTGTCTTTCCAACTTCAGTTTCCTGCGCGGCGCTTCGCGTCCAGAGGAACTGGTCGAGCGCGCAGCCCAGCTCGGGTATGCCGCGCTCGCCGTCACCGACGAGTGCTCGGTGGCCGGCGTCGTGCGTGCTCATGTCGCCGCCCGCGAGCACGGTCTCAAGCTCATCGTCGGTTCGGAGTTTCGCCTCGAGGACGGCCTGCGTTGCGTGCTGCTCGCGCGGGACCGTGCGGGATACGGTCGTCTCTGCCGGCTGATCACTCGCGGACGACGCGCCGCAGCGAAAGGGAACTACCGGCTGTGCCGCCGTGATTTCGAAGAAATCGCGGCAGGGGACAGGGGATTGGGGTTAGGGGATAGTCGGAATTCGCTGGCAACGCCAGCTTCTGCACTAACCCCCAACCCCTATCCCCTATCCCCTTTGCTTTGCCTGTGGCTGCCTGCAACGCAACCCGACGCTGCCGAGGCACGCTGGCTCGCCAGGCTCTTCCCCGGCCAGCTCTGGATCGCGGTCGAGCTGCTGACAACGGGCCGCGATCGCAGGCGACTCGAGCAGTTGCAGGACCTCGGTCGCGAACTTGAACTGCCGCTCGTCGCGGCCGGCGACGCGCACATGCATTCGCGCGGCCGCCGCGCGCTGCAGGACGTGCTCACCGCAACTCGCATCGGCACCACCGTCGAGCGGGCGGGGCTCGCGCTGTTTCAGAACGGCGAGCGTCACTTGCGGCCGATCCAGCGCATTGCGGAACTGCATCCGCCCGAGCTGCTCGCCGCTGCGGTGGAGATCGCCTCGCGCTGCACGTTCTCGCTCGAAGAGCTGCGTTACGAATATCCGCGCGAGATCGTGCCGGAGGATTACACGCCGGCTGCGTGGCTGCGGCGCCTCACGGAGGAGGGCGCAAGTCACCGCTGGCCGGAAGGCGTGCCTGCCCCGACGCGACAGGCGATCGAGCACGAGCTCGCGCTGATCGCCGAGCTCGAGTACGAACCGTACTTCCTCACCGTGCACGACATCGTGCGGTTCGCGCGCTCGCGGCACATTCTCTGCCAGGGTCGCGGCTCGGCAGCGAACTCGGCGGTGTGCTTCTGCCTCGGCATCACCGAAGTCGATCCCGCGCGCATGTCCCTGCTGTTCGAGCGCTTCATTTCCAGGGAGCGCAACGAGCCGCCGGACATCGACGTCGACTTCGAGCACGAGCGGCGTGAAGAAGTCATCCAGTACATCTACGCGAAGTACGGCCGCGAGCGGGCTGCGCTGACCGCAACGGTCATCAGCTACCGGCCGCGCAGCGCGCTGCGCGACGTGGCGAAGGCGATGGGACTCGACCCGCTGCAGGTCGCCGCCCTCGCGCGCTCGATGCAGTGGTGGGACGGCTCGCGCATCGACGAAACCCGGGTGCGTGAAGCTGGCCTGGATCCCGACAGTCCGGTGCTCGCAAGGGTATTGACCCTCGCACGGACCCTGCTCGGGTTTCCGCGCCACCTCTCGCAGCACGTCGGCGGATTCGTGATCGCGCGCGACCTGCTCGAAGACCTCGTTCCCATCGAGAATGCCTCGATGCCCGACCGCACCGTGATCCAGTGGGACAAGGACGACCTCGACGCGCTCGGCCTGCTCAAGGTCGACGTGCTCGGGCTTGGCATGCTCGCGGCGATCCGCCGCGCGTTCGACCTCGTGCATGGCTGCCGCGGCCAGCGCTGGACCCTCGCGACCGTGCCCGCCGAGGACCCGCAGGTCTACGACATGATCGGGCACGGCGACACCGTGGGCGTGTTCCAGATCGAGTCGCGCGCGCAGATGGCGATGCTGCCGCGGCTGCGGCCACGCTCGTACTACGACCTCGTCATCGAAGTCGCGATCATCCGGCCCGGCCCGATCCAGGGCGACATGGTGCATCCCTACCTGCGCCGGCGCGCGGGCGAGGAGGCGGTCACGTACCCCAGCGCAGAGGTGGAAGGCGTGCTGAAGCGCACGCTCGGCGTGCCGATCTTCCAGGAGCAGGTGATGCAGCTCGCGATCGTCGCCGCGGGATTCACGCCGGGCGAGGCGGACCAGTTGCGGCGCGCGATGGCGGCGTGGAAGCGCAAGGGCGGGCTGGGTCACTTCGAAGAGCGGTTGATCCACGGCATGCGGGACCGCGGTTATTCCGAGGAGTTCGCGCGACGCATCTTCCAGCAGATCCTCGGTTTCGGCGAATACGGCTTCCCGGAGTCACACGCGGCCAGCTTCGCGCTGCTCGTGTACGTCTCGGCGTGGCTCAAGCGGCACGAGCCCGCGGCTTTCGCAGCCGCGCTCATCAACAGCCAGCCCATGGGCTTTTATGCGCCATCACAGATCGTGCAGGACGCGCAGCGTCACGGCGTCGAGGTGCGCCCGATCGACGTCCGCACGAGCGACTGGGACTGCACCCTGGAGCATCGTGCTGGTGATTCGCCGGATCCCGCGTTGCGGCTCGGCCTGCGGCTGGTGAAGGGCCTGGCGCGGGAGGCAGCCCAGCGACTGGTGGATGCCCGCGCACGCAGGCGGGGCCACGCGTTCGAGAGCGCGCAGCAACTGGCGGAGCAGGCCTGCCTCGATCGCCGTTCGATGGGATGCCTGGCGGCGGCGGATGCGTTGGCCGGCCTCGGCGGGCACCGTTACCGTACCGCCTGGCAAGTGGCCGGCCTCGAGGGCTCGCTGCCCATCCTGCCCGAGGTGCGCATCGCCGAGGGAATTCCGCTGCTGCGTGCGCCCCGCGAAGGCGAAGACATCGTGGCCGATTACGCGCACACGGGCCTCACGTTGCGGCGTCACCCGGTGGCGGTGTTGCGTGACCAGCTCGCCGCCCGCGGTTTCGTCGATTCCGCGCAATTGCGTGTACTGACGAACGGCTCGAACGTGCGCACCGCGGGCCTCGTCATCACGCGACAGCGGCCGGGCAGCGCCGAAGGCGTCACGTTCGTGACGCTCGAGGACGAGCATGGCTCGATCAACCTGATCGTCTGGCGCGACGTGGCCGAGCGGCAACGCCAGGCATTGATCGGCTCACGCCTGCTGGGCCTCGCCGGCAGGCTGCAACGGGAAGGAGAGGTGATGCACGTGATCGCGCATCGGCTCGTCGACCTGAGCCGCTGGCTCGGCCGGTTACGCTCGGCCTCGCGCGATTTTCACTGACCCTTGCGCGGCCTCGGGCGGTCGCCCACGTCGTAGTCGTCGAAGTCGCTCAGCAACTCCGACGTGCGCTTCTGTTCCATCATGCGTTCGAGCTTGCGCCACGCGGGCTCCGCGCCTTTCGGCGCGCCGCGCTTGCGCTTGTCGAGGTCTTGATGAGGCGATCGACGTCGAGGGCTTCATCGCCCCCGACGACTTCCTCGGTGTCTTCGTCCTCGAACTCGTCCGCTGATTCCGGCTTCTCGTTCATCGAAAAACCCAGTGGGCAAGGTGCGCGGTTTTATACTTCGGTCGTGGCGAGTCGCGCAAGGCGGTATTCCACGTTCAGCAAGCGGATACATCAATGCAATAAGCTCGCCATGCGGCGCCGGTACTGCGTGACGAGCGGATCCTGCTCGCCTAGGACCTCGAACGCCTGCAGCAGCGCCCGGCGCCCGGCGTCGTCACCGAACTTCCTGTCGCGTCGCATCAATTCCAGCCACTCGGCGAGGGCCGTCCCGTAATCGCCTGCCAGCGCATGGTGCGCCGCCAGTGCATGCCGTGCCACCGCGTCGGACGGGTTCGCTGCAAGGGCAGCGCGCATCGACATGACGTCCGGCTGGGCATTGGCGGTCTGGACGAACGCGAGCCGTGCCCGGAGTGCTCCCAGTTGCGGATGGTCGGCCCGACTGTTCGCCAGCGCCTCGATCGCCGCAGCCGCCGCTTCCGTGTCGCGCTGGTCCAGCAGTCGCGAGGCGAGGTCCTCGGGACGATCGGACGCCGGTGTCGCAACGACCGGCTCGACGACGTCAGGCGCAGGACTGACGTACCGGTCGAGCAGGGCCTTGATGGCCGGTTCCGGCTGCAGGCCCACGAACTGGTCGACCACCTCACCCCGGTGGATGAGGAGGACGGTCGGGATACTCCGTATCTGAAATGTGATGCCAGCTGTGGCTGTTCCTCGGTATTGACCTTGGCCAGGATGAAGCGGCCCTCGTAGTCGTCCGCAATCCGGTCGAGCAACGGCATCAGCGTGCGGCAGGGACCGCACCAGGGTGCCCAGAAGTCGACCAGGACGGGCTTCGCGTTCGAGGCCTCCACGACGTCGGTCATGAAGTTGGCGACGGTGGCATCAATTTTCTGCGCGGCTTCAGGCATCGGGTGCATCCGGATTCGTTGGAAGGGAAGTTTTCGCGCGCGGCGGGGCCGATGCAAGCTCGTTTCGGGTTGCTCCGTCACAATTAGTCGCTCACGCGCCCGGTGGCTATACTCCCGCCCCCTTTTTTCCACCATGAGCCCGGCAAGGAGCCTTCGATGTCGACCACCCGCTTCTCCCACCTCTGCATTGCACTGGCACTCTGCGGCGGCGCCACGCCCGCCCTGGCCGACTGGACCGGCAAGGGCAACGTCGGCGCGTCGTTTGCGACCGGCAACAGCGAGAACCAGGCAGCCAGCGCCGCGCTCGAACTGAAGAACACGGTCGACAAGTGGCAGCACACTTTCGGCTTCGCCGGCAATTACGGCAGCGAGAGCGGCACCACCACGGCGCAGCGCTGGGAATTCCGCGGCCAGACCCAGTACGCCTTCACCGAACGCGCCTATGCCTTCGGCGCCGGCCGCTACGACGATGACCGGTTCAGCCAGTACAACTACCAGGCCTCGCTGGCTGGTGGTCTCGGTTACAGGATCATCGACAGTGAGCGCACCAAGCTGTGGGTGCAGGGCGGCCCTGGCTACCGCTACGCCGAGATCCTCCAAACGGGTGAGTCGGAAGATGGCGTCATCTTCCGCGGCGACCTGGGCTTCGACCACCAGCTCACCGAAACGACCAAGATCGTCGACCGTCTCCTCGTGGAAGCCGGTTCGGACAACACTTACGTGCAGAACGACCTAGGCCTCGAGGTCACGATCTCCGGCGGGTTGGGCCTGCGCGTGGGTTACCAGGTGCGTCACAACACCGACGTGCTGCCCGGCGTCGAGAAAACCGACACGCTCACGACTGTGGGGCTGCTCTACGAGACGAAGTAACCTTCCCGTAACGCAGTGCAACAGGTCCCGCGCGGGGGAACCCCCGCGGGACGACTGCGTTTTTGGATAGAATCGGGGATCATTTCTGCAGGCGAATCTCCCATGTCTGGTTCGACTCGCGAAGCGCCCTCGTCGCGCTTCCTGTTTCCCGACGTCCAGGACTTCCTGACCCCGGTCGGTCAGGCGATCAACGACAATTTCCTGGGTGACGAGGAAGCGCTGGTCCGCTCGCTGGCGGACAGGGCTCGCCTGGATCCCGCGCAGCACGACGAAGTGCAGGCCACGGCACGCAAGCTCGTCGAGGCGGTGCGCCGGGCGCCCGCCGCCAAGACCGGGCTCGACGCGTTTCTCCGGCAGTACGACCTGTCGTCGCAGGAGGGCGTCATCCTCATGTGCCTCGCCGAGGCGCTGCTGCGCATTCCCGATGACGAGACAGCCGATCGCCTGATCGCCGACAAGCTGCGCGCCGGTGACTGGGCCAGTCACCTGGGCGACAGCCAGTCCCTGTTCGTCAATGCCTCGACCTGGGGTTGATGCTCACGGGCCGCATCGTGCGGCTTGATCCGAACGACGTCGCCGCGCCGGAAGGTGTGATGAGTCGTGTCGTCGGCCGCATGGGCGAACCCGTCGTGCGCACGGCAATGCGCCAGGCGATGCGCATCATGGGCCACCAGTTCGTGATGGGCCGCACGATGAAGGAGGCGCTCGACAACTCGTTGAGCGGCGCCAACAGGCGGTACCGCTATACGTTCGACATGCTGGGCGAGGCAGCGCTGACCACGGCCGACGCCACCCGGTATTTCGATGCCTACCGTACGGCCATCGGCGCTCTCGCGGCGCGCGTCAACGAATACCCGGACTTCGAATCGCGTCCGAGCATCTCCGTGAAGCTTTCCGCGATGCACCCGCGGTTCGAGCGGTCGCACCGCCAGCGCGTCCATCGCGAACTCACGCCGCGCCTGGTCGAACTGTGCCGGCTGGCTCGCGATGCCGGCATTGCGCTGACGCTCGATACGGAAGAGTCCGAGCGGCTGGAACTCACGCTGGAACTGCTGGCCGCCGTCTGCCGCGATTCCTCGCTCGCCGGCTGGAACGGCTTCGGCATCGCCGTGCAGACCTACCAGAAGCGCGCACTGCCGATGCTGAAGTACATCGTCGGCCTCGCGCAGGAGACGAACCGCATCCTGCACGTGCGCCTCGTCAAGGGCGCCTACTGGGACGCCGAGATCAAGCGTGGCCAGGAGCGCGGCCTGCCGGGTTACCCGCTGTACACGCGCAAGCCCAACACCGACGTGTCGTACCTGGCGTGCGCGAGCTACGTGTTCGAGCAAGGCAAGGACGTGCTGTATCCGCAGTTCGCCACTCACAACGCGCACACCGTTGCGGCTGTTGCGAGCATGGCAAAGAAGGCCGGGTTCGAATTCGAGTTCCAGCGCCTGCACGGCATGGGTGAGGAACTCTATACGCACGTCACGGACCCGAGCGGTCTCGGCATTCCGTGCCGCGTATACGCCCCGGTCGGCGAGCACGAAGACCTGCTGCCGTACCTCGTGCGCCGCCTGCTCGAGAACGGTTCGAACACGTCGTTCGTCAACCGCATCGTCAACGAGAACGAGCCGGTCGACGCGATCATTGCGGACCCGGTGCGCACCGTCGACGGCTTCGACCAGGTCGCGCATCCGCGCATTCCGCAGCCACTCGACATCTACCAGCCGGAACGCAGGAACTCGCTGGGCGTGCATCTCGCGAACGGCGCGGTGTGCAAGGCGATGGCAGAGCGCATGGAACACGTGTCGCGTCGTCCCTGGGTGGCAGCTCCGCTGGTCGGCGGTGAGGAGAAGAGCGGGGCTGCAGACACCATCCGCAATCCTGCCAATCACGCCGACGTCGTCGGCAGCGTAGCGAATGCGACGGCAGAGCACGTGCGCGCGGCGATCGACATCGCGGTGCAGGCGCAGCCGGCCTGGGACGCCACACCCGCAGGAGTGCGCGGCGACGCGCTCGACAAGGCAGCCGACCTGTTCGAGGAGAGCACGGCGGAACTGGTCGCCATGTGCGTGCGCGAGGCGGGCAAATCGGTGCCGGATGGCATCGCCGAAGTCCGTGAAGCCGTCGACTTCCTGCGTTACTACGCGGCTCGCGCCAGGCAAGAGTTCGCGAGCCCGCAACGAATGCCGGGACCAACCGGCGAAAGCAACGAGCTCAGCCTGCAGGGGCGCGGCGTGTTTACCTGCATCAGTCCCTGGAATTTCCCGCTCGCGATCTTCGCGGGACAGGTCGCTGCCGCGCTGGCGGCGGGCAATGCCGTGCTGGCGAAGCCGGCCGAGCAGACTGCGCTCGTGGCGGCGCATGCCGTGCGCCTGCTTCTGCGGGCGGGTGTGCCAGCCGACGTGCTGCATTTCCTGCCGGGCGATGGGGCCATCGTGGGTGCCGCTGCGGTTGCCGATCCGCGGATTGCGGGGGTCGCTTTCACCGGCTCCACCGATACCGCGCGGATCATCAATCGCACGCTGGCTGCCCGCAATGGACCGATCGGCGCGTTGATTGCGGAAACCGGCGGCCAGAACGCGATGATCGTCGACAGTTCGGCGCTGCCGGAACAGGTCGTCATCGATGCGGTCCAGTCGGCGTTCAACAGCGCAGGACAACGCTGCTCAGCACTGCGCGTGCTGTGCGTGCAGGAGGACATTGCGCCAAAGGTCAAGCGACTGCTGGCCGGGTACATGGAGGAACTCGTGGTCGGTGACCCCGCGTACCTCGAAACCGACGTCGGCCCCGTCATCGACGAGGCGGCGCGCGCCATGCTCGAAGGGCATGCGCACGAAGTCATGCAGTCGGCAGCCTGGCATCACCGCATCAAGTTGCCCGAAAGCACCCGTACCGGCACGTTCGTCGCGCCCCTCGCGGTGGAGATTTCCTCGCTGTCGATGCTCGATCGTGAGTGGTTCGGCCCGATCATGCACATCGTGACCTACAAGGCGCGCGACCTCGAGGCGCTCGTGGATGCCATCAACGCAACGGGCTTTGGCCTCACGTTCGGCATTCACAGCCGCATCGACGGTACCGTGCGGCGCGTGGCGAGCCGGGTTGCCGCCGGCAACGTCTACGTCAACCGCAACATCATCGGCGCCGTCGTCGGCACGCAACCGTTCGGCGGCTCGGGTCTGTCGGGCACGGGACCGAAGGCGGGCGGGCCGTTCTATCTCCACCGCTACGCACACGAGCGCACGGTGACGGTCAATACCTCGGCGGTGGGCGGCAACGCGTCGCTGCTGGCGATGGAGTGAGCGGGTTGGCCCGCGCAAGGCGCCCATGAACCTCAGCGTCCTCGACATTTTCAAGGCCGGCGTCGGCCCGTCGAGCTCCCACACCATGGGGCCGATGAATGCCGCCTGCGCGTTCGCGCACGACCTCGAGTCGATGTCGTTGCTGGGACGCGTCGACAAGGTCGCGGCGCAGGTCTATGGCTCGCTGGCCCTGACCGGCCGGGGGCACTGCACGGATCGCGCGATCCTGCTCGGCCTCGAAGGCAACCAGCCGGCTACGATCGATCCGGCCGCGATGGAGCCGTCGCTCGAACGCATCCGCGGCACAGGCCGCATCCTGCTCGCAGGCAAGCACGAAATCGCCTTCGACGAGCCGCTCGACCTCTTGTTTCACCGCGAGCAGACCCTGCCGCAACACCCCAACGGCATGCGTTTCACCGCGCTCGACGCAGCGGGCAGCGTGCTGCACCAGGAGGAGATCTTCTCCACCGGCGGGGGGTTCATCGTCCGCGCCGGCGACTTCGGCAAGCCGCATGCAGGCGGGCCGCAGGTCGATGTTCCGCATTCGTTTGCATCCGGGCACGAACTGCTCGAGACGGCCCGCAGTTGCGGTCTCGAGCTGCACGAGCTGATGCTCGAGAACGAGCGAGCCTTCCGGCCCGATGGCGAGACGCGCGCTGCGTTGCTCAACCTCTGGTCGATCATGGATGGCTGCATCCAGCGGGGGTTCGAAGCGAATGGGCTGCTCCCGGGCGTGCTCAAGGTGCGCCGTCGTGCGTCGCGCATGCAGCGTGTGCTGCTGGAGCAGTCGTCACAGCAGCGTCCGCTCGATGCGATCGAGTGGGTAAATGCCTTCGCACTGTCGGTGAACGAGGAGAACGCTGCCGGCGGGCGCGTGGTCACGGCCCCCACGAATGGCGCTGCGGGCATCGTGCCGGCCGTGCTCGCGTACTACCGCAAGTTCGAGCCGGGTGCGAGCGAGAACGGCATCGTGCGCTTCCTGCTGGTAGCAGGCGCCATCGGCATGCTCTACAAGCGCAATGCCTCGATATCGGGCGCCGAGATGGGCTGCCAGGGCGAGGTCGGCGTCGCGTGCTCGATGGCCGCCGCGGGCCTCGTCGCGGCTCTCAATGGCACCAACGAGCAGGTGGAGAACGCAGCTGAGATCGGCATGGAGCACAACCTCGGGCTCACCTGCGATCCGATTGCCGGGTTGGTGCAGATTCCCTGCATCGAGCGCAACGCGATGGGCGCGGTGAAGGCGATCAATGCCGCACGACTCGCGATGCGCGGCGACGGCACGCACAAGGTTTCGCTGGACCAGGTGATCGCGACGATGCGCCAGACCGGTCACGACATGTCGACGATCTACAAGGAAACCAGCCAGGGCGGCCTGGCGGTCAACGTTCCGGAATGTTGAGGAAGGTAATAGGAAGGGTGAAGGAATGGTGAATGGTGGCGCGACTGCACTCACTCTCACTTCCGCGGGGAGGTCGATGTCCGCAGTGGATAACGTTGTCGTGATCACGGGCGCGTTCGGTGCGCTTGGCTCGGCGGTCGCGCGAGCCTTTGGCCAGACCGGCGCGAAGCTCGCGTTGGTCGACGTGGCGCAGCCGTCCGCTGAACTGCAGCGGGATTTCGGCGGTGCGGGGCACATGCTGCTCGGCGGTGCGGATCTTGCAGACGTCGATGCCGCGCGCAAGGCGATGGCCGCCATCGCGATGCGCTTCGGCGGCATCGACGTGCTGGTCAACGTCGCCGGCGGCTTCCGCTGGGAAAAAATCGAGGATGGCGACATCGACACCTGGGATTCGCTCTACTCGATGAACCTGCGCTCGGCCGTCGTTGCGTCGAAGTGCGCGCTCCCGGCCATGCTCGAGCGCGGCGGCGGTCGCATCGTCAACATCGGCGCCGGTGCCGCGGGCAAGGCGACGCTGGGCATGGGTGCCTATGCGGCGTCCAAGGCGGGTGTGCAGCGCTTCACCGAGGCGCTGGCAGAAGAACTCAAGGATCGCAACATCACGGTCAACGCGATCCTGCCTGGCATCATCGACACGCCACGCAACCGGCTCGACATGCCGAAGGCGGACTTCACGCGGTGGGTGAGTCCCGAGGCGATCGCCGGGGTTATCCTTTTCCTGGCGTCGGCGGAGGCTGCGCCGGTGACCGGCGCCGCCATTCCCGTGTTCGGGCGCGGCTGATGCCGCAGCCCGCTAAGCCAGGTTGCGCGGGTAGTCGAATTCGGCTTCGAGGCCGCTCGCCCAGTCGAGCTGCGACCAGTCGCTCACCGCGAAGCGCGCAGTGAATACCCCGCACGTCGGCAACGTGTCGATGTGCTCGCCGGCCGAAAGCTTGTTGGCGCAGTCCGTGATGCCCGGGTTGTGCGTAAATACCATCACGTGTTGCGCATCGCCGCCGAGCCCACGAACGACCTCCACGATCCGCTTGGGGTCGGCGAGGTACAGACGCTCGTCCTGCGCAATCCTGTCGGCGTGAACCTTGAGTTCGCGGGCCATGATGCTGGCTGTCGATAGCGCACGAACGGCGGGGCTCGACAGGATCAGGTCGGGTTTCAGCTTGCGCGAGCGAAGTCGGCGCGCCATTTCCGGTGCATCCAGCTGGCCGCGACGGTCCAGAACCCGATCCCAGTCCTGCTGCCCCGGCAGTGACGTGTCTGCCTTCGCATGCCGGACCAGCGTCAGCCGGCGCATGGCCGAGGTGTCCACGAGTTCGGGCTCGAGGCGCTGCTTGTTGCTCTTGCTCAGCTTGCCGAGACTCATTCGCTGGCGACCTCGACGTAACCATCCACCACCCGCGTGACGTGACTCTTCACGGGCTCGTAAGCCGGGGGGGTCAGTGCCTTGCCGGTGCGCAGGCAGAAGCGCGCGCCGTGGCGCGGGCAGATGACCTGGTGATCCTCGACCACACCGCCGGCAAGGCCACCGCCGTCGTGAGTGCAGACGTCCTCGATCGCGAGGAATTCGCCGTCGATGTTGTAGACGGCGACGAACGCGCCATCGACTTCGGCCGAGGCGTAGTCGCCGGGCTTGATGTCCGTGGCGGGTGCGACGCGGATCCAGGAACTCATGTGCGGCGTCCGCGGCCGATGCGACGTCGCCTCACATCATCCCCGTCTGCAGCCGCGCTGCCTCGGACATCATCGACTGGTCCCACGGCGGATCGAACACCAGTTCGACGTCTGCGTGCTTTACCGTCGGGATGACCCCGACTTTTTCCTTGACGTCTGCGACGAGCACGTCGCCCATGCCGCAGCCTGGCGCAGTCAGCGTCATCTTGATCGACAACACGCGGCCATCGCCTTCGGGAATGACTTCGCATTCATAGACCAGCCCAAGGTCCACGATGTTGATCGGGATCTCCGGGTCGTAGCAGCCTTTCATCTGCTGCCAGGCAACCTGCTTCACGTCGTCGTCGCTCGCATTCGGCGGCAATTCCGGCGTCTCCGCCGGCTCCTTGCCGAGAGCGTCCGCGTCCTTGCCTGCGATGCGGAACAGGTTGCCTTCGACGTAGACGGTGAAACTGCCGCCGAGGGCCTGCGTGATGTAGCCCTGCTGGCCCTGGCGCAGTTTTACGTTGACGCCCGCAGGAACGATCACCGCGTCCACGTCGCGGATGAAGTTCACAGGTTCGTTGTCGGCTCGGTACAAAGCGGGCTCCTGTCGATCGACGGTTATTCGGTCGAAACCTGTTCCTGCTGATGCAGTGCCGCATCGAGGGTGTGCCAGCAGAGGCTCGCGCACTTCACGCGGGCCGGGAATTCGTGGACTCCCGACAGCGCGGCGAGCTTGCCGAGGCTGGCCACGTCGATGTCGACGTCGTCGCGCGTAAGCAGCTGGTGCATCTGCAGGAACAGGCCTTCGGCCTCCGGGATCGTCTTGCCCTTGACGCTCTCGGTGAGCAGCGAGGCCGAAGCGATCGAGATCGCGCAGCCACTGCCGTGGAAAGACACGTCACTGATGCGGTCGGCGTCGAGTTTCACGAACACTGTCAGCTTGTCGCCACACAGCGGGTTGAAGCCGTCGGCGCGGCGATCGGCGTCCGTGATCTCACGGAAATTGCGTGGATGCCGGTTATGGTCGACGATGACGTCGCGGTACAGGTCCTTGAGGTCCATCAGCTGAGCATCTCCCGCGCCGTGTGCAGGGCCGCGACCAGCCGGTCGATCTCGGCACGCGTGTTGTAGAAGGCGAATGACGCACGCGCCGTCGCGGGCAAGCCCGAAGAAGTCCATGACCGGCATCGCGCAGTGGTGGCCCGTGCGGATCGCGACGCCCTCGTGGTCGAGGATCGTGCCCAGATCGTGCGGATGCACCCTGTCGATCGTGAACGAGACGACAGCTGCCTTCTCGGGCGCCGTGCCGACGAAGCGCAGGCCGGGAACGGTTGCGAGCTGTTCGTTGGCGTAGACGAGCAATGCATGCTCGGCGGCCGCAATGCGCTCCATGCCTAGCGCTTCGAGGTAATCGATCGCTCGGCCTCGAATTTGTAGGGCAGGCCGTTGTAGACGGTATTCTCGAACGATACCGCCAGGATCATGTCGCCGCCGCCCTGCCAGGGCGGCATCGCGCTGAGCAGCGACTCGCGGCCATAGAGCACGCCGATGCCGGTCGGCCCGCACATCTTGTGGCCGGAGAAGGCATAGAAATCGCAATCCAGCGCCTGCACGTCCACTGTCATGTGCGGCACGGCCTGCGCGCCGTCGAGCAGCACCGGCACCCCACGCGTCCTCGCCGCCGCGATGAAACGACGCACCGGAATGACCGTGCCGAGCGCATTCGAGACGTGGGCCAATGCCACCAGCTTCGTGCGCGGGGAGAGCAAGGCGGCAAATTCGTCGAAGTCCACCTCGCCCGGCCTGGTGATCGGGGCGACCTTCAGCGTGGCGCCTGTCTGCTGGCAAAGGATCTGCCAGGGCACGATGTTCGCGTGGTGCTCGAGTCGCGACACCAGGATCTCGTCGCCCGTGCCAAGGGTTGGCCGGCCATACGACTGCGCGACGAGGTTGATGGCCTCGGTGGTGCCGCGCACGAAAATAATTTCCCGCGTCGACTTCGCGTTGATGAAGCGTCGAACCTTCTCGCGTGCGCCCTCGAACAGGTCGGTTGCTTCCTGGCTCAGCGTGTGCACGCCGCGGTGCACGTTGGCGTGGGAGGTCTCGTAGTAATGCGAGATGGCCTCGATGACGGCGCGGGGGCGCTGACTCGAGGCGGCGTTGTCGAGGTACGAGAGCGGCAGGCCGCGGACCGTGCGTTCCAGTACCGGGAAATCACGACGGATGGCGGCGACGTCGAGGGCGCCCGTTGCACTGGCGACAGCGTGAACCGCGTTCATGCAGCCACCTCCAGCAGGCCCACGAGGCGCCGATCGAGTTCATCGTGCACGTGCCTGGCCAGGGCCGGCTCATCCACTCGTGCCATGACGGCTCCGGCAAACGCCCGCGTGAGCGCACTGCGCGCTTCGGGTTCGCTGAGTCCGCGCGAGCGCAGGTAGAAGAGGGCGTTCGGATCCAGCTGGCCCGTGGTCGTGCCGTGGCCGCACTGCACGTCGTCAGCATAAATCTCGAGGTCGGGCTTGGTGTCGATCTCGGCACCCGGCGTCAGCAGCAGGTTGCGGTTGACCTGGCGCGCATTCGACTTCTGCGCGCCCTCGTGCACGATCGCCTTGCCGTTGAAGACACCGCGGCCCTTGTTGGCGGCGATTCCCCGGTAATCCTGCAGGCTGGTCGTCTCGATCGCGCGATGAGCGACGTGAATGTGCGAGTCGAGGTGCCGCGAGCCATCCGCCAGGAATACGCCCGTGATCTCGGTGGCCGCGCCGCGACTGTCCAGACTGACGTTGGTATCGAGGCGCGCCAGTGCGGCGCCGAGCTGCGAGTCGCGCATTACAAACTTGGCTTGCTCGCCAACGCGGCACTCGATTCGCTCGATGTGGAAAGCACGCTCGCCCTGGCGCTGCAGCCGATACAGCGTGAGGTGCGCGCCGGCGCCGAGTTCGATGTCGAGCACGGCGTTGGTGAAATGTTCTTGCGTGCCGTCGTCGACGTGGTCGATCAGCAGGCGTGCGCGGCTGCCCGGCGCCATGCGCACCGCGATGCGGGGGCTCGCAAGCGTGGGGCCCGTACCCGTTGTAATCAAGGTCAGCTGCAGGACATCGTCGCTCTGCTGGCCAGTTGCAGTGGACAGCAGCAACGGGCCGATGGTCAATGCGGTGTTGAGCGCCGCGAAGCGTTCAGTGCCGCCGCCGCCGAAAGCACGCAGCAACTGGTCCTCAGGTGCGGTCATCAGCGTGCCGAGGGTAAAGCCGCCCAGCACAGCTGGTACGGCTTCCACCGGCGATCCATTGGCGAGCACGAGCCGTTGCGCGACGAAAGGCGCCGGCACGTCGACCGGCTTCGTCGTCGAAGCGGCCGGTGCGAACCGCCGCGATTCGAGGCGGCGGAGGCTCGTGTACTTCCATGCTTCTTCCCGCGCGCCGGGAAAACCCAGTTCCGCAAAGCGCTCCATCGCCGCCACGCGTCGCGAGGCGGTTCCACCGAGCTCTGGTTGCAGCCGCTTGAACGCCTCGCGGTAGTGTGCAATGGCCGGGGAGAAAGCGGTGGCGCTCATGCGGCGCTCGCCTCCTGCTTCACCCAGTCATAGCCACGCTTTTCGAGTTCGAGCGCGAGCGACTTGTCGCCCGTGCGCAGGATGCGGCCGTCCGAGAGCACGTGCACGAAGTCGGGTTCGACGTAGTCGAGCAGGCGCTGGTAATGCGTGACCATCACGATGGCGCGTTCGGGCGAGCGCAAGCTGTTGACGCCGGCGGCCACGACACGCAAGGCGTCGATGTCGAGACCCGAGTCCGTCTCGTCGAGCAGCGCGAGCTTGGGCTCGAGCACTGCCATCTGCAGGATCTCGTTGCGCTTCTTTTCGCCGCCCGAGAACCCTTCGTTGACGCCGCGGCTCAGGAAGCTCTCGTCCATCTGCATCAGCTTCATCTTGTCCTTGATCAGGGCGAGGAACTCGAAGGCGTCGAGTTCGGGCAATCCACGCTGCCTGCGCACGGCGTTGAGCGCCGCCTTCAACAGGTAGGCGTTGTTGACGCCGGGAATTTCGACGGGGTACTGGAATGCCAGGAAGACACCGCGACGGGCGCGTTCTTCGGGTTCGAGCGCGAGCAGGTCATCACCGAGGTAGCGGGCTGTGCCCTTCGTGACTTCGTAGCCGGCGCGGCCGGCCAGCACGCTGGCCAGCGTGCTCTTGCCAGACCCGTTCGGCCCCATGATGGCGTGCACTTCGCCGGGCTTCACCTCAAGGTTGACGCCTTTCAGGATCTTGCGAACGCCGATCTGGGCGTGCAGGTCGCGGATGCTGAGCATGTCTGTTGTTCTCTTCGGACGCGGATCAGCCGACCGAGCCTTCGAGGCTGACGGCGAGCAGGTTCTGGGCTTCCACGGCAAACTCCATCGGCAGTTCCTTGAATACCACCTTGCAGAATCCGTTGACGATCATGTTCACCGCGTCCTCTTCGGACACGCCGCGGCTGCGGCAGTAGAAGAGCTGGTCATCGGCAATCTTCGAGGTGGTGGCTTCGTGTTCGACGACGGCGGACGGGTTCCTGATCTCCATGTAGGGAAACGTGTGCGCGCCGCACTTGTCCCCCATCAGCAGGGAATCGCACTGGGTAAAATTGCGGGCACCTTCGGCCGAGGGCAGGACTTTCACCAGGCCGCGATACGTGTTCTGGCCACGGCCCGCGGAAATGCCCTTGGACACGATGGTGCTGCGCGTATTGCGCCCGATGTGGATCATCTTGGTGCCGGTGTCGGCCTGCTGGTAGTGGTTCGCCAGCGCGACCGAGTAGAACTCGCCGACCGAGTCGTCGCCGGTCAGCACGCAGCTCGGGTACTTCCAGGTGATCGCCGAGCCGGTCTCCACCTGCGTCCAGCTGATGCGCGAATTGGCGCCGCGGCATTCGCCGCGCTTGGTCACGAAATTGTAGATGCCGCCGACGCCGTTTTCGTCGCCGGGATACCAGTTCTGGACCGTCGAATACTTGATGCTCGCGTCATTGAGCGCGACGAGTTCCACCACGGCGGCGTGCAGCTGGTTCTCGTCGCGCATCGGCGCGGTGCAGCCTTCGAGGTAACTCACGTGGCTGCCTTCGTCGGCAATGATCAGCGTGCGCTCGAACTGCCCGGTATTGGCCGCGTTGATGCGGAAGTACGTCGACAGCTCCATCGGGCAGCGCACGCCCTTCGGCACGTAGACGAACGATCCGTCCGAGAACACTGCCGAATTCAGTGTGGCGAAGTAATTGTCCGTGTAGGGGACGACGCTGCCGAGGTACTGTTCGATCAGCTCTGGGTGGTTCAATACCGCGTCCGAGAACGAACAGAAGATGACGCCGGCCTTGGCGAGCTTGTCCTTGAAAGTCGTCGCGACCGAGACGCTGTCGAATACTGCGTCGACAGCGACTCCGGCCAGACGCGCCCGCTCGTGCAGCGGCACGCCAAGCTTTTCGTACGTGGCGAGCAGCTTGGGGTCGACTTCGTCGAGGCTCTTCGGGCCGTCGGTCTTCGCCCTGGGAGCCGAGTAGTACGAGATCGACTGGTAGTCGATGGGTGCGATGCGCAGGTGGGCCCAGTCCGGTTTCGCCATCGTGTGCCAGTGCCGCAGCGCCTGCAGGCGCCAGTCGAGCATGAACTGCGGTTCACGCTTGATCTTCGAGATGACACGGACCACGTCCTCGTCGAGGCCGGGCGGCAGCGTGTCGGATTCGACGTCGGTGACGAAGCCGTGCTGATACTTCTGCGCGACGAGTGCGTCGAGTTCAGTCGGTGTGCTGGCCATCGTTGATTTCCTCAGAGCCGGCCGGGACCGCGCGTCGCGGCGGGTGTGCGGACCGCGGCGGACAGGGCTGGGCGCCAGACGGCAACGGCCTCCTGTCCCGACAACTGCGCGAGCGAGATGTCATCGAGCGAGCGACGAATCGCGCCGTTGATGCGTTGCCACGCGTTGCCCGTGCTGCAGGACAGTTCGAGGTCGCAGGCGCTGTGGTTGCCGCTGCATTCGGTGATCGCGACCGGGCCTTCGATCGCATCGATGATCGCGGCCGCGCTGATCGCGGCTGCCGGACGGGCGAGTTGATAGCCGCCCCGAGAGCCGCGCGTGGAGGTGAGCAGGCCGGCCCGATGGAAGTTCTTCAGCAGCTTGCTGACGGTGGGCAAGCCGAGGCGCGTGCGCTCGGCCACCTCGGTCGCCGTCAGTCGGCGGTCCGGGGCGGTGGCCAGGCAGGCCAGGATGACCGTGCCGTAGTCGGTGAGTTTGCTGATGCGTAGCATGGCGTGCATTCCAATTGGGACGATTTTAGTCCTATACGGTCCCCGCGCCAACCCCGGCAGCGCACCTGCGACGGGAGAACGCCGCCAATCTGCTAGAATCCCGCGCTCTCGTGGGCCGTGGCGACAATCACTGGCGGTTCGAGACCAGGGAACTTGAGCGGACCGGCGCGGTCCGTTGCCAATAAGCGACCAAACGATCAACTCGTGAATAACCAATCCGGACCAGCCGCAGCCTCCGCTCCGGCGGTCCAATCGCCGTCGATTGCGGTCCTGCGCGACGTCCATTTTGACGTGGACTCGGGCAAGACCGTCTTCAGTGCGCTCGACATCGAGATCCGCCGCGGCGCTATCACGGCCATCATGGGGCCGAGCGGCACGGGCAAGACCACCCTGCTGAAGCTCATCACCGGGCAGGTATGCGCCGATCGCGGCCAGGTGGTCGTGGACGGTCTCGACGTGGCCAAGCTGAACCGCAAGCAGATCTTTGCGCTGCGCCGGCGCATGGGGATGCTGTTCCAGAATGGGGCGCTGCTCACGGACCTCGACGTGTTCGAGAACGTCGCATTTCCACTGCGCGAACACACCCGCCTGCCCGAGCGCCTGATCCGCACCATCGTGCTGATGAAACTGCACGCCGTCGGCCTGCGTGGCGCCGCTGACCTGTACCCGCAGCAGCTCTCCGGCGGCATGGGGCGACGCGTCGCGCTCGCGCGCGCCATCGTCATGGATCCCGAGATTCTCATCTACGACGAGCCTTTCGCCGGACTGGATCCCATATCGATGGGCGTGGTGCTGCGACTCATTCGCTCGCTCAACGACGCGCTCGGCATCACCAGCATCGTGGTGACGCACGACGTACGCGAAATTTCGCAGATCGCGGACATGAGCTTCATCATTGCGGAAGGCAAGGTCGTGGCAAGCGGCACGACGGCCGAACTGCGCGACCATCCGTCGCCGATCGTGCACCAGTTCGTCGACGGACTCGCGGACGGTCCGGTGCCGTTCCACTATCCGGCCGCCGAGTACCACGAGCAGTTGTTGGGCGGGAAGGTGTTCGCGTGATCACGATCCTGCGCGACCTCGTGCAGAGCTTCCTGACGTTCCTCGAGCGCGTCGGCCTGCTCGTCCGTTTCGCGCTACGGCTGTTTGCGATCCTGCCGTCCGGCCTCCTGCGCGTCCGCCCGATCATCGAGCAGGTTTACAACACGGGTGCAATGTCGCTCGTCATCATCATGACCTGCGGCCTGTTCGTCGGCATGGTGCTCGGGCTGCAGGGGTACGACCTGCTGACGCGCTTCGGCTCCGAAGAATATCTTGGCACCGCGACCGCCATCAGCCTGCTGCGGGAACTCGGGCCCGTCGTCACGGCCCTGCTGTTCGCCGGGCGTGCGGGCACCGCGCTCGCGGCCGAACTGGGCCTGATGCGGGCCACTGACCAGATCGCTGCGATGGAGATCATGGCCGTCGATCCCATGCGTCGCGTCGTCCTGCCGCGCTTCCTGGGCGGCGTGATTGCGATGCCGCTGCTGGTCTCGATCTTCATCGTGGTCGCCCTGTTCGGCGCGCAGCTCGTCGGCGTGGAGTTTTTCGGCGTCGACTCAGGCAGCTACTGGTCGCAGATGCGCAGTGCCGTGGAACTCAGTGATATCCGCGAGGGACTGGTCAAGGGCCTGGTGTTCGGGGTGGCCTGCAGCCTGATCGCGGTCTACGAAGGTTACAATGCCATGCCCACGGCCGAAGGCGTCGGGCGTGCAACGACACGAACGGTGGTCATTTCTGCCGTCGTCACGCTCATCCTCGATTACATACTCACGGCATTAATGCTGTAGGACGAACCATGCGTTCAACGCGCACGATCGACATTTCCACCGGGCTCTTCGTGTTGCTCGGCTTCGCGGCGATCCTGTTCATGGTCACGCAGATCACGAACCATGGGTTCTCGCTGAGGAGCGATTCGTACCGGCTCAAGGCCTCGTTCGAGAACATCGGCGGCCTGAAGCCGGGCGCGCCGGTCTCGATGGCTGGCGTGACGATAGGCCGCGTCGAAGACATTCAGTACGACATCAACCTGTACAAGGCGATCGTGACGATGCGGATCAGCGACAAGTACCGCGCCATCCCGAACGACAGCGATGCCAGCATCTACACGGCCGGCTTGCTCGGTGGCCAGTACATCGGCTTGACGCCCGGCGGCTCCGACGTGCCGTACAAGGACGGCGAGCAGGTCATCATGGCGAACGACGCCATCGTGCTCGAGAACCTGATCAGCAAGTACCTCTTCAATTCCGCCGCCACCAAGCCGAGTGAGTCGGCGCCCGCACCGGCCCCGCCGCACAGGAGTGATACCGGACATGACAGCGCTGCGCGGCAACGCCGCTTGGTCGAAGATGGTCCTGGTCGCGCTGGTCGGACTCGCACCGTTGACATTGCTGGCGCAGGCCGCTCCTGCCGCAAAGCCCGCCGTTGCAGTGCCGGGACCGGGTCCGCAGGAGCTGATGCAGAAGATCTCGCAGGACCTGCTGCACGAGCTCGACGCGAACCGGGCCGCGATAACCAAGGATCCGACCAGGCTGCGCGAGCTGGCCGACAAGTACCTGCTGCCGCACTTCGACGTCGACTACGCGGCGCGCCTGGTGCTGGGCAAGCATTGGCGCACGGCGACGGAGTCGCAGAAGAAGCGTTTTATCGACGCTTTCTACCAGTCGCTGATGCGCAATTACGGCGATGCGGTGGCCGAGTTCACGGAGGACCGGCTCAAGATCCTGCCTTTCAAGGGCGATCTGACGTCGGGTGCTGCAACGGTCCGCTCGGAAGTGAAGCGCAGCAACGGCACGCCGGTGCCGGTCAACTACACGATGCGCGCGACGCCGCAGGGGTGGAAAGCCTGGGATATCACCATCGAAGGCATTTCGTACGTGAAGAATTACCGCACCGACTTCGGCGCGGAAATCGACCAGAAAGGCATCGATGCGGTGATCGAGCGGCTCGAGGCGCAGAACGTGTCCGGCGAACCGGATGCACCGGGGACGACCCCGACGACCAAGACCGGTCGCTGAGCCAGCGGCGGCGGACTACGGCGGCGACGTGGATCAGTTCAGCATTCAGCGTGTGGCCGATGGCCGACTCGAGGCGAGCGGGGTGCTCGGCTATGTCACGGCCGGGCGCGCGTTGCCCGCAGGTCTCGCGCTGATCCCCAAGGGCTCGACGTGCATGATCGACCTGTCGCGCGTCACCGAGGCCGACAGCGCTGGTCTCGCCGTGCTGGTCGAATGGCTGGCGACCGCGAGATCGCGGGGCACGGTGATCTACTACCAAGGTATCCCCGCGCAGATCCTGGCGGTCGCGCGGATTTCCGACCTCGAAAGCCTGCTCACTGAAGGGCACTGAGGAAATAGGGGACGCTCACCTATTTCCTCAGGAAATAGGTGAGCGTCCCCTATTTCCCTATTTCCGGCGGCGGCCCCCCCGCCCGGGGGGGGGGGGGGGGGGGGGGGCCCGCCCGGCAGCCGCCCGGCCCCCCGGCCCCCCCCCCCCCCCCCCCCGGGGGGGCGGGGCCCCGGCCGGGGGGGGGGGACCCACCCCCCGGCCCGCGGGGGGGGCCCGGCCCCGCCCCCGGGGGCGCCCCCCCCCCCCCGCGGGGGCCCCTCGTCGGTTGGAGGCGTCGTCGCGTCGCCTTCGGCTGCGGCGGGCTCCTCGCTTTCCTTCAGCGCTTCTGCCTCCCAGTCCTCGTCTTCCCCGGACAGCTTGCTCTGCGGCGGATTGCCGTCGAAGACCAGGTACAGCCGGCGCTGCAGGTAGGCGTCGCGCACGAACACGTAGGGGTCGTACATCCGTGCCAGCGTCTCATCGAGCGGCAGGTACTGCACGCGCCTGTCGAGGAAGCTAAGGCCCAGGGAAATCCAGCGCTCCGAACCTGCGTTGTACCAGCGGAACGGCTGCGTGAAATCGTCGGCGACGCGAGCCGGCGCATCGCGCAGGGTTGCAGGCCCCAGGAAGGGCAGGACCAGGTAGGGACCGGGGGACGCCCCACCGGCCGAGTGTCTGGCCGGAATCCTCGTTGTGCTTTGGCAGGTTGGTGCCGCCCGACGCCACGTCGATCACGCCCCCCCAGCCGAGCGTGGTGTTCAGCAGGAAGCGTCCCGTGTCCTGCTCGCCTTCCTTGAACTTGCCCTTCAGGAACTTGTTGATGATCGTCGTCGGGCCACCCAGGTTATCGAAGAAGTTGCCGACGCCCGTCTGCACGATTTTCGGTGTGTAGTCCCGGTACACCGTGGCTGCGGGCCTCAACGCGTAGCGGTCCAGGGTGTCGTTAAACCTGAAGACGCCGCGGTTGACTTTCTCGAACGGGTCGGGATTCCGTGGACGCGGGGTGCCGTCGGCCTGCGTCGTTGCGCAGCCGTTAAGAAATGCAGTCACCGCCAGCGAAGCGAGGGCAACCGCCAACCGGGAAATCAGCAGCCGGGACGTGCTGCGAGAATTGCGGAGGAACATAGGAACCCTGTAGCCGTGGCAGCAGAGCGACCACCCGGTCGCGCCGCAAGCGCGGCATTCTACCGATTCGAGGCGCGTCGTCGCGTGCTTAGTCTGTCGAGCGCTGTCTGTCCGGTGAGCGCCCGCCTTCCGGCGCCTGCCCGCCCGGCGGCTGTTTCGACCGGTTGCGTTCCTTTGGCAGCCATTCACGCACTTCCTTGAGCCGCGCCACGAACTTGGCGCGCTGCTGGTCGGTGATGCTGGGCACCGACAGGGCAAGTTCGAGCTGGTTGATGGCGAGCATGAGGTCACCACCCATCAGGTGGTACTCCGCCATGTAGGAGTAGGCGTCGGCCACGTCACCTGCCGCGTTGGCGGCCATTGCCGTCAGCCGAATCTGCTCCTGCGTCGGCGGCACGTTGTTGAACAGGTCGAGCAGGACTTCGTGGGCGCGCTTGGCGCGACCCGCCTGCAGCAGCGCCTCGCCGTAGCGGACCGTGACGGGCACGTTGCGGGGGGCCAACACACGCGCGTGTTCCAAAGTCCCCAGGGCCTCCTGTGTCCTGCCCATGGCGAGCTGCGTCTGGCCAAGCGCGGTGTGGAACGCCATCACTTCCGGATGCTGTTGTCGCAACCGCATGAACGTGCCCAACGCCTTTTCGGCTTCGTTGCCATACAACTGCGACAGGCCGCGGCCGTAAGTCTGGGCGAGCGACAGGTCGGCCTCGTTGTCGCCGAGCGCCTTGTAGTAGTCACGGGGATCGCCGCTGCGCGAGACGAGCAGCACGCGGATGCGCTCTTTCATCAGCGCGTAGCTGAGGCTCTCCTTCGCGTTGACCGGCGGGTACTGCAAGGCACGGTCCTTGGATTCCGCGATGCGGTTGCTGGTGACCGGATGCGTGCGCAGCAACTCGGGCACCCGGTCCGGGCCGAGCTGGGTGCGGCGGAACATCGTGTCGAAGAACGCCGGCATCGCGTTTGGATCGAACCCGGCGGAGGCCAGGACGCCGATGCCGATACGATCAGCCTCGTATTCGTTTTCGCGGGTGAAATTGATGCCCGCCTGCGCGGCCATGTTCTGGGCCGCGGTGATCGCACCCATGGTCACGTCTGAACTGCCACCGGCGGCGCCCACCAGGATTGCCGCAAGCATAGCGGCCGTGGTCATCATGTTGGCGCGCGATTGTGCCTCGAGTCCACGCGCAATGTGCCGCTGCGTGACGTGCGCCACTTCGTGCGCCAACACGCCGGCGAGTTCGCTCTCATTGCGCGTCTCGAGCATGAGGCCCGAGTGAATGCCCACGTACCCGCCGGGCAGGGCGAATGCATTGATGGCTGGATCGCGCACGACGAAGAAATTGAAGTTGCGGTTGCCATCCTGGGCGAGGCTCGACAGCCGCAGGCCCAGCGACTGGATGTATTCATGAACCTCCGGGTCGTCGAGGACCATGCCGGCCTCGCGCAGGTTGCGCATGACCATCCGGCCGATCTGGCTCTCGTCCTCGAGGCTGAGCGCCGCCTGGGCGGCAGTCCCCATCTCGGGGAGCTGGTCCTGCGATGACTTCTGGGGCTGCGCCAGCACCGGCAGGGTAGCCAGAAGGAGGGCGAATGCCGGCAGGCGGGGACGGCGCAGGATGGCGGCGAAATTCATGTGCTTCCTCTGACAGCCGGCCCCGCCGAGGGTTCCTCGGGACGGCCTACAGCCTCTCGGACGCGAAATCCGCGAGACGCGAACGCTCACCGCGGGTCAGCGTGATGTGACCGTAGTGGCGCCAGCCGCGGAAGCGGTTCACGACGTAAGTGAGGCCGCAGGTAGTCTCCGAAAGGTACGGGGAATCGATCTGGGCGATGTTGCCGAGGCAGACGAGCTTGGTGCCGGGGCCGGCCCGGGTGACCAGCGCCTTCATCTGCTTGGGCGTCAGGTTCTGCGCTTCGTCCAGGATCAGGTAGCGGTTCAGGAACGTGCGGCCGCGCATGAAGTTGAGCGAGCGGATCTTGATGCGGTTGCGCAGCAGGTCGTTGGTGGCGGCGCGACCCCAGCTGCCGCCTTCCTGGCTCTGCGTCAGGACTTCGAGGTTGTCCATCAGCGCGCCCATCCACGGCTCCATCTTTTCCTCTTCCGTGCCTGGCAGGAAGCCGATGTCCTCGCCCAGCGGGATCGTCACGCGCGTCATGATGATCTCTGTGAAACGATTCGTCTCGAGCGCTTGCGACAGGCCCGCGGCCAGCGTCAGCAGCGTCTTGCCCGTGCCCGCGGGACCGAGGATCGTGACGAAGTCGATTTCGGGGTCGAGCAGCAGGTTGAGCGCGAAGTTCTGCTCGCGGTTGCGCGCGCTGATGCCCCAGACACCGTGGCGCTCGCTGCGGTAGTCGCGCGCCACCTCAATGACGGCCGAATCGCCTTCGATCGAACGCACGATGCCTTCGAGGCCGTGATCGTCGGCCTGATACACGAATTGATTGGGCGCCCAGTCGGCAACCAGCTTGTTGCGCACGCGGTAGAACGTGCGGCCGCCGGCCTCGTGCCAGGACTCGAGCTTGCGGCCCGCCTTGTCCCAGAAGTTGCCGGGCAGCTTCTCGATGCCGGTGTAGAGGAGGTCGGCGTCCTCGATCGTCTTGTCGCTGTAATAGTCCTCGGCTCGTACGCCGAGGATGGCGGCTTTGATGCGCAGGTTGATGTCCTTCGACACCAGCGTGACGCGCGCGTCGCGGTGTTCCTGCTGCAGCGCGAGCGTCTGCGCGAGAATCGCGTTGTCGGCACCGTGGCCAGGCAGGGTGGCGGGCAAGTTGCCGTTCAGCTGCTTGGTCTGGAAAAAGAGTCGGCCACTCGGGGGCTTCTTGCCGCCTGGCGTGAACTTGGCCGAGGGCAGTTCGATGCCGTGATCGATCTGCAGCTTGTCCGAGTTCGCCATCAGCTCGTCGAGAAAACGGCTGACCTGGCGTACGTTCCGGGCGGCCTCCGACAGCCCCTTCTTGCCGGCGTCGAGTTCTTCGAGCACGGTCATGGGGATGAAGATGTCGTGCTCCTCGAACCGGAAGATGGCCGAGGGGTCGTGCATCATGACGTTGGTGTCGAGAACGTAGATCCTGCGCGGTTCGATCTGCTTCCGGGTCTTTGCCAAGTCGGGCTCCGCTGATTTGATGTGGCGAGGAGGGCGCGGTGACGGTCCGTTGCGTCAGAGCTCGGCCGCGGCGGCGAGCACTTCTTCAGCGTGGCCTGGCACCTTGACCTTGCGCCATTCCCGGCGCAGCACGCCCTTGGCGTCGATCAGGAAAGTGCTGCGTTCGACACCCATGTACTTTCTGCCGTACATGCTCTTTTCCTTCCACACGTCGAAGAGCTGGCACACGGCCTTATCTTCGTCGGCGAGCAGCGGGAACGTAAAGCCGTGCCTGGCGATGAACTTGTCGTGCGAGGCGACGCTGTCGGGCGAGACGCCGACGATCTCCGTGCCGGTCTTCCGGAACTTCGCGTGCAGGTCGCGGAAGGCTTCGCCCTCCCTGGTGCAGCCTGACGTGTTGTCCTTCGGGTAGAAGTAGACGACGAGGTTCCTGCTGGCGGCATCGGCCAGCTTCCATTTCCTGCCACCGCTGGCGGCAGCGGCGAAGGCGGGTACCTTGCGGTCGAGCGTGACGGTCATTGCAGGCATGAGTTGCGTGGCTCAGGACTTCAGGGGTTCAAGGATGGCATCGAGATTCATGTGATCGCAGAGATCCATGAACTCTTCGCGCAGCGCGGCGATGTGTATCCGCGTCGGCACGTGGATGACCATGTACACGGAGAACATCGGGGCGCCCGTGTGCGCCGCGTTGTAGGTGCGAGTGCTGATGTCACCCACGTCGATGCCGCGCGACGAGAAAAAGCCGGACAGGGTGTGCAATACGCCCGGCTGGTCGAGGCACACGACATCGACCGTGTAGCTGATCATGTCGACCCGGGGAGGGCGCTGCTCGGTACGGCGCACCGTGATCGTGAGGCCGGAGGCTTCGCCGAGCTTGGTGAGTTCGCCTTCGAGCTTGGCGAGCGTGTGCCAGTTGCCCGCGACGAGCAGCAGCATGGCGAACTCGTTGCCGAGCGCCGTCATGCGGCTTTCGAGGACGTTGCCGCCACATTCTACGACCACGCGGGTCAGGTCGTAGACCAGCCCGGTCCGGTCGTTGCCAATGGCGCAGATCGCGATCAGTTGCTTCATGGATTCCTGGACTCAGTGTATCGGCGCCGCAGGGGCGCGTGTGGCGTGATTTTGCCTTGCTTCGCTGCTTTCCGCTTGCGTAGCATGGGCAACCTTCCCGTCAGGGGCCCCGAGAATGTTACACGGCAGCATCCCTGCACTCGTGACGCCCATGCGCGCCGACGGGGCGGTCGATTTCCAGGCCTGGGAGCGCCTGCTGGATTTTCACGTCGCCGAAGGCACGGACGCCGTTGTCGTCGGCGGAACGACCGGGGAATCCCCGACGCTCGAGCCGTCCGAGGTTGCGGAGCTGGTTCGGCGCGCCAAGGTGCGCGTCGCCGGTCGCATGCCTGTCATCGCGGGCAGTGGCACGAATTCCACCGCGAAGAGTATCGAACTGTCGCGCGAACTGGCCGCCGCCGGCGCCGATGGACTGCTCACGGTCGTCCCGTACTACAACCGACCCACCCAGGAAGGCCTGTACCGGCACTTCAGCGCCATTGCCGATTCGGTCGACGTGCCGGTCATTCTCTACAACGTGCCCGGTCGTACCGTGTGCGACCTGCTGCCTGAGACAGTCGTGCGATTGTCCGAGCATTCCAGGATCGTGGGCATCAAGGAGGCGACAGGAGACATGTCACGTGCCGCCTCGATCCTGGGCGCCGCCAAGCCCGGTTTTCTGCTGCTGAGTGGCGATGATCCGACGGCCGCCGAACTGATGAAGCGGGGCGCTCGTGGCGTGATTTCGGTGACGGCCAATGTCGCGCCGCGTGCGATGCACGACATGTGCATTGCGGCGCTCGATGGCCGGCATGCGGTCGCCGCAGCACTTAACGAGCAACTGATGCCGCTGCACCTGGCGATGTTCGTCGAGCCGAACCCGATCCCCGTCAAATGGGCCGTGGCCCGGCTGGGTCTGATCGAGCGGGGAATCCGATTGCCGCTGACCTCGTTATCCGAGCCTCTCGAGCCAGAGTTGCTGGCCGCCATGAAGGCTACCGGCGTGAGAATCGCCTGAGTTCAACGGCGCCCTTGATGGCAGGCTACTAGCCCGGCGGGCGATGGGCGTGTACCCTTCCGCCCCCTGCGGAGAGGTGGCCGAGCGGTCGAAGGCGCTGGACTGGAATTCCAGTTACATCTTAACGGGTGTACGTGGGTTCGAATCCCACCCTCTCCGCCAGCTACGACGACGCCCCCGCGAGGGGGCGTTTTCGCGTCTGGCTCCGGAGACTCTTCACGTCATTGTGGTGGCAACTGGCTGATTTAAAAAGCCTGAGTGCCGAAATGACCGCGTTCTCGCGTGCGACGCTAGCCCTCAGGGCACCCGCAGTCAGGTCACTCGAGCGTGCGGTTGCCGGTGCGCCGGGGCAGAATCACTGCCCCCCCACCACCGCGACCCGCCGCATGGAAACCCCACTGACCCCGCTCGATTTCCTGCGTCGCGCGCGCAAGCTCCATGGCTCGCGCGAGGCCGTGATCGATGGTGACCTGCGACTAACCTACGAAGCGTTCGGCCAGCGTTGCGACCGTTGGTCATCGGCATTGGCGAAGCTGGGTGTGAAGCAGGGCGACCGCGTTGCGACGCTGGCGCCCAACACGCATCAGCACCTCGAGCAGTATTACGCGGTACCACAGCATGGCGCGGTCATCGTGCCGATGAACTACCGGCTGGTCGCGGACGACTTCGTCTACCTCGCGAACCACAGCGGCAGCAAGGTCCTGTGCGCGCATGCGGACTACCTGGATACCGTGGACAAGGTTCGCGACGAGATGACAACGGTCGAGCACTTCGTGGCCCTGGAAGGCGGCAAACCGGGCTGGCTTGACTACGAACAGTTGCTGGCCGCGAGTGACGGCGTGTTCGAGCGACCGTCGATCGCCGAGGGTGAGTTGCTTTCGATCAACTACACCAGCGGCACCACGTCGCGACCGAAGGGCGTGATGATCACGCACCGCAACGCGTGGGTGAACGCGATCGGAACGCTCGCGCACCTGCCGATGACGCCGGCCGACCGCTTCTTGTGGACGCTACCGATGTTCCACGCGAACGGCTGGACTTACACGTGGATCGTCACTGCGGCCGCCGCGCTGCATGTTTGCCTGCGTCAGGTCGACGCAACAACCGTCTATCGGCTCGTGAACCAGGAACGCATCACGATGCTGTGCGCCGCGCCCACGGTGCTCATTGCCATCGCCAGCGGACCGGAGGATGGGCGCATGGCATTGCGACGTGGTGTTCGTGTCGTTACGGCCGGTGCGCCGCCTGCAGCTGCCACGATCGAACGAATGGAAGGTGAGCTAGGCTGGACCATCACCCAGGTTTACGGCCTGACCGAGACCGCGCCGTTCATTTCGATCTGTGCACCGTTGCCCGAGCACGACGCGCTCGACCCAGTCGCGCGCGCGCAAATCAAGGCCAGGCAGGGCGGCGAACTCATGACGTCCGGGGATCTTCGAGTCGTCGACGAACAGATGCGTGACGTGCCCCGGGACGGTGCCACGCTTGGCGAAATCGTTGCGCGTGGCAACGTCGTCATGAAGGGCTACTACGACGACCCGGACGCGACCGAGAAGGCATTTCGCGGTGGTTACTTTCACACCGGAGACGCGGCGGTCGTGCATCCTGACGGGTACGTGGAGATACGCGACCGCTACAAGGACGTGATCATCAGCGGCGGCGAGAACATCTCGTCCATCGAAGTCGAGGGCGCCCTGCTGCGGCACCCGGCAATTCTCGAAGTGGCGGTCGTCGGCATGCCGCACGAGCGCTGGGGGGAATCGCCACATGCATTCGTGGTGCTGCGGCCCGGGCAGTCGTCGACGGCCGCGGAGATGCGCGAGTTTGCCCGCGGAGTGCTGGCCCATTTCAAGGTACCTTCGGCCTTTACGTTCGTGCAGGAATTGCCGAAGACGGCCACCGGCAAGATCCAGAAGTTCGTGTTGCGAGGCGGCAAGGCAGCGATCGCGAAGCAGTGATCGTGCCCGTCCACGCCCGGCCCGCTTGCCACTTCAGGGCGACAGCTTTGCGCAGTCTGGTCATCGGCCTGGCGGTCGTTTTTGTCAGCGCGTGCCCGCGCACGCCGGAGCCCGCGCAATTCGCCGGGCCGACGATGGGAACGACGTACCACGTCACCGTGACGGGGGCGGACTCCCTGCAAGAGCGCCGCGCCGTGCAGTCTGCAATCGATCGTGTGCTCGTCGAGACCGAACGGCACCTGTCGACATACAACGACACGAGTGAGATCGCGCTGTTCAACCTGGACGAGAGCGGCTCGTGGCAGAACGTGTCGCCGACACTGTTCGCCGTCCTGCAGGAAGCGCACGACGTGAGCGAGATCACCGGGGGTTCGTTCGACGTCACCGTGGCGCCGCTGCTGAAACTCTGGGGCTATGGGCCCGGGAGTGTTGTCGCGTCCGGGCGAAAGACCTTCGCGCCACCCACGTCCGGGCAGCTTGAACAGGCCCGCACCAGCGTGGGGTACGCCAAGCTCGAGCTGCGCCGTGCGCCGCGCATGTCCGTGCGCAAGAGCGCAAGCGGCATGCGACTGACGGTGGACGGCATTGCGCCCGGCTACGCCGTGGATCGCATCTCGAGCGGGTTGCGGGTCCTAGGCCACACTGATTTTATTGTCGAGATCGGGGGCGAGGTTCGTGCCGCAGGACAACGGCCGGAGGGCGGTCCGTGGCGGGTCGCGATCGAGGCGCCCCTCGCGACCGGCCGCGAACCTCTGGTCGGCCTGCGACTGCTCGATGCCGCCGTGTCCACGTCGGGCGACTATCGCGATGCACGCATCGACACGGACGGCCGCCGATATTCGCATACCATTGATCCTCGCACCGGACGCACGACTGCCAGCGCGCTGACCGCGGTCACGGTCATCGATGCGGATGCGATCCGGGCAGATGCCTATGCAACGGCCCTCATGGTCATGGGCACCGAGGCCGGGCTCGCCTGGACGAAGGCGCTGCGGATTCCAGCCCTGTTCGTGGAGCGCACTGCGCAGCCAGGCGGGTGGCGACTCGTGGAATCCCCCGCGTTCGAGGAATGGCGGGAGTAGGGTGGCGGTCCGATTCGTTATGATGCGGCGATGGACCCGCTGACCAAGCTCCGCCGCCGCCCCTTTATGGCGCCGCTGCTGATTCCGTTGCTCGGAATCCTGATGGCTGTGGCGGGCGTCTACTGGCTCGGTACCTGGTCACGCACCACCGTAGTGTTGCTGGTCCGGCATGCCGAGGCAGGCGCGAGTACTTCGGGTGACCCGGACCTTAGTCCAGCCGGTGAAAAACGTGTGGCGTCGTTGGGCGCATTGATCGACGACGCGTTGGCCGATCGCAAGGTCGATTATCTCTATGCCGCCGATACGCGTCGCGCCCAGCAGACCGCAGCACCCGTCGCCAACCAGTTCAAGCTGCCGATCAACGTCATCGCGAGCAGCGACTGGTCCGGTCTAGCTGCCCGCATCAAGCGCGAACATCGGGGCAAGACGGTGGTCGTCGTGGGCTACGCGACGACGCTGCCGGGTGTGATCAGCCAGCTGAGCGGGAGCGACTACGCCATGCGCGACGATGAGTTCGATGCCGTCTATGTCGTAGTGATGCCAAGCCCGGGTGAAACCCGCGTCCTGCGGCTACGTTACGGACAGTCGACACCGCCACCCGAGGATGCGAAGGATTCGAAATAGATCCAATAAACTGTTGATATATAAGTGCTAACAGTGGGGTCACATGGTACTTCCGAGCAACCCCCGACCCCTCATCCCTTCCTCAAACGGCACCTGCCGCCAGTGCCGCCTGCACGAACTCCTCATGTGCCCCGATGCGCAGGTCGGCGAGTATCGAGTCCTGGATTTTGCCGTCCACGCCGATCAGGTACGTACCGCGGCGCACCCCGAATCCGAGTGGACCGTCCACGTCGTAGGCCTTCACAGCCTTTTTTTCCGGGTCGGCAAGCAGCGGGAAATTCAGGTTGTGCCTGGCTGCAAACTTCTTGTGCGAGTCGGCATCCTGTGGACTTACTCCGACCACGCGGAGCCTGGCCCGCACCAGGTCGTTCTGCAGGTCGCGGAACGTGCAGGCTTCCTTGGTGCACCCAGGCGTGAAGTCGGCGGGGTAGAAATAGAGGATCAACGGCCCCTTGGCGAGCAGCGACTTCAACGTGTGGCGCTTGCCGTCCTGGTCGGCGAGGTCGAATTCCGGCGCCTGGGTTCCTTTCTTCAGCATTGTCAGTCTCCTTCGTTGACGCCTTGAATGCCGCCTGAGTGGTCCACTTCCATGATGCGGTAACCCCCGTCACGCATGCCGCAGCGCTCGTAAGTGCGGCGCGCGGCCACGTTGTCCAGTTCGACGTAAAGCCGTAACCCGACAACGCCAGGTGTGCTGCGGGCCAGCGTGTCGACGTGATCATACAACGCACGGAACACGCCGCCGCGCCGCGCCGCCGGGACGACGTAGACGCTCTGGATCCACCAGAACTGGCCGTCGCGCCAGTCGCTCCACTCGTACGTGATCATGAGCTGGCCGACGGCATTGCCGGCATCGTTCTCAGCGATGAAATAGCGGCCGTGTGCCGGATTTGCGAGGGCGGAGGCGACGCCACGGCGGATCGTGACCGGATCGAGCCGCTTGTGCTCCGTCTCGAGCGCCATCGCCTCGTTGCCACGCGCCAGGAATTCCTGGTCCGAGGGCTTGGCATCACGGATTCGTACGTTCATGCGCGAATAATACCGGGCCTGGAAGACTGCGGTTGCGGTGCGGCAACCCGATGCTACAATGCGCGCCCTCGTGTGGGGCGGTAGCTCAGCTGGGAGAGCGTCGCGTTCGCAATGCGAAGGTCGAGGGTTCGATCCCCTTCCGCTCCACCATTTTTCCCGTCGGGCCATTCCGCCGCCACACTCCGGACTGCATGCCCCGGTAGCTCAGTGGATAGAGCGACCGCCTCCTAAGCGGTAGGTCGCAGGTTCAACTCCTGCCCAGGGCACCACTGATCGTCGATATGCTCAGCCGGCCTGCTCGGCATCGGCAAACTGATGTCTTGCCCGTTCAACACTGCCGGCGTCTCGGGCGACTCGCAAGCCACGTTCTGACGTCGCTCACGCCCGGTCAGTTCAAGCTCGATCGGTTCATAGCAATAGCTTGCAGTGACCTGTTATTGCACAGGTTTGAAATGATGCGCCGGCCATGCGGTGGTGGCCGGTTCGGCCCGTGTCCCGCGCATCATCAACGAACGGTAATTCAGCAGGCCGTCCGTGTTGCGATCGTCATTGCCGCGGCCGAAGTTTACATCGTGCCGCATCGTAGGCAGTGGACGGAACGAAGCTGTACCCTTGGCGACGGCGGCGCTAGACTGAACCTAGAGGTTGGAAGCGCAACTCACGGAGGAAGCCCGACCATGGAGTTCAACCTTTTATCCTGGTGGCAACGCAAGCGCATTCAGGCGACCGTGCAATTGTCCGGTCGCCCAATGCAGTTTCATCACGTCACCAACCCCTATCACGCCGTCAGCATCAAGGCGGGTAATCGCTGTCAGCAGACGGCGCTGAAGTATGGTCGGCAGCGCTTCCTCTCCGGTGAAGCGCCGCAGCTGCCGCAACCAACGTGCGACAACCGGGCGTGCGAATGTCGATACGTCCATCACGAGGACCGTCGCGAGGGCTCCGACCGCCGCCAGCGCGATGTGCGGGATGTATGGGCGGTTGGTTCACAATTGGCAACGAGTGGGGACGTCGGGCGAGCCACGGGCGGAGAGTGACGGATCACTGATTCGTTCAGGTGGCTGTATCAAAGCGCAGGCAATCGAGCAACGCCTGCAATTCCGCAGCGCGAGGCGAAGCACGGCGATAGTTCCGGGCTTTCAGGCTTTCGCGAACGCACGCAGCGGCCCTGCGTGATGATTAAGTTCAATCTGCACCAATTCAGATTCGACCCGGTGTAAAAGGACTTACGGCCGAGGATTGGCTGCACGAAGAGGCACACCTGTCGCGAGGCAGGGCCGCAAAGCCACGGATCTCCCGGAGTAACGGGACGAAAGCCGGGCTTCCGAAACACCACCGTCGACTTGGGTTGCGTGCGAGTGCATTGCACGCCAGCGCTCACGCAGTGCATGGCTGCAATGCGGGTCGGTATGCAACAGATTGTGCGAAGGTGATAGCTGTCGCTAAGAAGAAGACGAAGTAGAGCTCGGTGGTCATTGCGAGAGAGGCAGGAAAACCTGCCTCTTTTTTTGTCACCATTCAGCGCAGGCGACGGCCGCAACGACGGCGCTTCGATCTGCAAACACGCCACGCGGGCAGCACCACGCATCGAGCCACTCGAATATTCTTCGAGTGATTTTCGTACGTATCGCATGTGACATAAGTCGGAGAGGCGTAGGCGAGATTTCGTCCGCACGTCTCTGAAAGTGCTTGAGATCATTGCCGGTGACACACGCGTACGACGAGTTATGTCTGCGATGTGCGACAAATTCGCACTTGTTCCTATCGTGCGTGTGTCGATACTTGGCTCGCGCCGTACGGGCCTGTGATGACTCCGGGATGGAGATACAACGCAGGGCACCCTGACGGCGTCGGTCCAACCTGGATGAGTGGACCGCGGCCTTCGGGCCGAATGCTGACAAAGGCAAACCTGCCGTAAGGCGGGGTCGCAAAACCTCCGGTCCTCGGAATTTTTCGAGGATAGCGGGGCTGCCGGCAGTCGATAGCTCCCCATGGTCAGTACGACCTTTGGAGCATCAACCCGCGCAACCCGTCTTGGTCCTGCCGCATCACGGCAGGCGCCACGTTGCGTCATTGCCTGAGTCAACCACGAAACGCGCCACAGGCGCAGGCATTGAAAAAAATTGGGGTTGACGGATGCGCGCAATTGCCAGGTGCGATCGCGCGAGAGGGCCGCACTAGTGAATCGATTCCTGTTTTCTCGAGGCAAGTCTCCAGTCGTCGCGATCCTGTGTCTGGTGTTGTATATCTTCCAGCCAGCGATCGCATCTGCGGCCAATCGAGCGCCGTCCATCTCCGGCACTCCCGCCACCACGGCCTTCGTTGGCAAAACCTACTTGTTCCAGCCAACAGCGTCGGACCCCGATGGCAACAAGCTAACGTACAAGATCGCCAGGAAGCCAGCCTGGGCTACGTTCAGCAACGCCACGGGCAGCCTGACGGGTACCCCAGCGTCGTCTCGCATCGGGACGTATTCGAAAATTGTCATCAGCGTAAGCGATGGCATCGTGACGAGGTCGCTGCCCGCATTTACGATCAAGGTGGTGCAGGCTACGTCGACCGCATCACCGGTGACGTTGTCATGGGTGCGCCCAACACAGAATGTCGACGGCACCCAGCTCGCAAACCTGGCCGGGTACCGGATTCACTACGGCAAGGTGTCGGGCCAGTACGACTATTCAGTGTCCATCGGCAGTCCAAGTATCACGTCGGCCACGATCGAGAAGCTGGCTCCGGCAAGGTGGTATTTCGCAGTCACGGCCGTCACGAGTTCCGGGACTCAGAGCGACTACTCCGCGGAACTCAGCAAAGCCGTGCTCTGAGTTTTGTGCCGAGGAGCAGATGGGCGGCATGTTCAGTCGCCGGCGCCGGGCACGCAGCCCGTGCTGGTACCCTGACACGTCATGAACATCCGCTATCGCTGGTTGGCGCTGGTCCTGTGCGCCGCCTTCCTGGTCAATCTGCCGGCCCGCGCCGACGATACGCTGGAGGAGGTTCTGGTCACGGGCCACCAACCTGGACCGGGACTATGGAAGGTGACTCGTGCAGGCGATCCGCACGGGCACGTGCTCTGGATTCTCGGCAACCACAGTCCGTTGCCAAAGAGAATGACTTGGCGCTCCGCGGAGCTTGCAGAAGTGCTGGCGGTGTCTCAGGCAGTGCTGGCGCCCGTGTCGGTAAGTGCCTCCGCGGGGCCGTTGGGTGGCATCACCTTGCTGCCATCGTTGATCGGCGTGCGCAGCAATCCCGACGACAAGCGCCTGCAGGAAGTCGTGCCTGCCGATCTCTATGCGCGCTGGCTGCCGCTCAAGGCGCGATACCTGGGGAAAGATGCCGGCGTCGAAGACTGGCGTCCAATCTTCGCCGCGCAGGAGCTGTATCGCGCTGCGCTGAAAAAGAACGATCTGGTGCCGTACGACGGCGTCTGGCCTGCAGTCGAAAAGCTCGCTCGCAAAGCACGGGTGCCGATCACGGTACCGGCGATCGAACTCAAGGTGGTGAAGGCAAGGGCCGCGATCAAGGAGTTCAAGTCGACCCCGTTCGCCGACGTCGAGTGCTTCTCGCGCACGCTGCAGCGGCTCGAGTCCGACCTGGACCTGATGCGCGAGCGCGCGAATGCGTGGGCCGTCGGCGACGTCGCACGCTTGAGGCAGCTCGCGCCCATCGAGCGGGCGAGCGCGTGCATCGGCGTGATGCTGGAGTCGTCGTTCATGCAGCAACGGGGCTTCGGTGACGTGCTGGAGCGCGCCAGGAATGCATGGCTGACTGCGGCCGAGAAGTCACTCGCGAGCAATGAATCCACGGTGGCCGTGTTGTCCGTGGACGAGATACTGAAGCCGGACGGGTACGTCGCCCAATTGAAAAACAGGGGCTACGTCGTTGCCGACCCTTGAGCCCGTAGCTCGGGCGAGCGCCGGCGAGCGCGACCTGACCTGAAGGCAACTTAAACCTCAGGGCCGCGTCGCTGCCGCCCTGCGATGCATCACTCGCCTACTGTGGTGCAACCTCGTTGCCACCTGGAGTTTCCCTAAGGCTTCGATCCGAGCAGCGCCAGCGCTGCGACGGTATTGATCTGTGCACCCGGCGCGACGGCAGGCAGTTCGACGAAGAAATCGGGGTTGTGGTTGGAGTAGGGGAAGAGCCTCCCTTGCTTCTGCGCAGCTGCGACCTGTGCGGGCGGGGCGACACCGATCAAGAGAAACACGTAGGGCGTGTTCAGTGGAGCGAATGCCTCCTGGAAATCCTCCGAACCCATCACCGTTGGAAAATTTCCAACGACCTTGCCTTCGCCCAGCAGCGCGACGAGCCCCGGGCGCAGGCGCTCGACCAGGGTCGGGTCGTTGACCAGCGGTCCAGCATGGCCTTTCATCGTACGAGTCGGCATCCGGTCCGCGGGCACGCCGGCCGCCGCGGCGATGCCGTTACCGATTTCGTCGACGCGCTTGAGCATGAGTTCGCGCACCTGCGGCTTGAGCCAGCGCAGGTTGAGCAGCAACGTGGCCGACTCGGGGATCACGTTGTTGTCACGGCCCGCCCGGATCGCCCCGACCGTGAGCACGGCCGGTGCCTGCGGATCGATGGTCCGGCTGACGATCGTCTGGTAGGCGAGCACGGCTTGCGCTGCCATGACGACCGGGTCGATCGCCAGCTCCGGCGCCGAGCCGTGCCCGCCGACACCCCGGAACTCGACGTCGAGCTGGTCGACGCCTGCCATGCGCACGCCGGCGGTGTTGGACACCATGCCGACGGCGGCCGGCGCCGTGTGGCTGCCGAGCGCGAAATCCGGTCTGGGAAAGCCCCGGGTCCACAACCCGTCGTCGACCATCGCTTTTGCGCCGAGGCCCACTTCTTCCGCCCGTTGCGCGTAGACGACGAGGGTGCCGGAGCATTCGGCCTTGAGCTTCGTCATGGCCGAGGCCGCGCCGAGCAACCAGGTAATGTGCGCGTCGTGGCCACACGCATGCATCACGTCCACCTCGCTGCCATCGGCCAGCGTCTGCGGCTTCAACGCGGCCCAGGGCAGGCCCGTCGTTTCTCGCACGCCGCCGTTGGCATCCATGTCGGCGCGATACCAGAGCGTCGGGCCCGGGCCGTTCTTCAGCACGCCGACGACGCCGGTCCTGCCGATTCCGGTCGTCACCGTGTAGCCGAGCTGCCGGAGTTCCGCCGCGACGATGCCTGCGGTGCGTGCCTCGGTGAAGGCGAGTTCCGGGTTGGCGTGCAGGTCCTTGAACGTCGCCTCGAGCCGCGGCGTGTCGGCTGCGATCACAGCCTTGACCTTGTCGATCAGCGCCTGCGATTGGGCTTGTACCGTCGTGTGTCCTGAAATCGCGGCCACGAACGTCATGCAAAGGACGGTTCGGCGCAGGGTCTGGAGCATGGCAACCTCGGATTTCTCAGGGAACCAGAGCGAGGAAAAGGAACGCGACGAAAATCACGACCTGGGCGGCGCCCTGCATCATGTTGGTGCGGCCGTTGCCGAGACCGATCGAACAGACGAACAGGCTCAGCACGAGCAGGATCATGTCCTTTGGCGCGAGTCCCAGGGTCAGCGGCAGGTCCAGCAGGACAGCCACCAGCACGACGACCGGGATCGTCAGGCCGATGCTGGCGAGCGCGGAGCCGAACGCAAGGTTCATGCTGGTCTGGAGTCGATTGGCGAGCGCCGCACGAACGGCGGACACGCTCTCGGGCAGCAGCACCACCATCGCGATGATGATGCCGACGATCGCGCGCGGCGCACCCGCCGCAGCGACCGCCGCTTCGATAGCGGGCGAGAGTATCTTCGCGAGCCCGACGACGACGACCAGCGAAATCACGAGCAGCGCGAAGCTCAGCCAGGATTCGCGCTTCGAAGGTGGTGGCGCGTGCACCGCCTCGTTGCTTGTGTCACTGGCCGGCAGGAAGTAGTCGCGGTTGCGCACCGTCTGGAAGAACACGAACGAGCACCACACCAGCAGGGAACTGCTGCCGACGAACAGCAGTTGCGTCGTCGAGTAGCTCGCGCCAGGGGCGCTGATTGTGAAGACCGGCATGATCAGGACGAGGGTTGCGAGCGTGGTCAGCGCGGCCAGGGCGGGCCCGGCGCCTTCGATGCGAAATGATTGCTCGCGATGGCGCAGGGCGCCGAGCAGCACGCAGATGCCGATGACGCCGCTGCTGATGATCATGACCGTGGCGTAGATCGTGTCGCGCGCGAGCGCAGCCTTGTCCGCGCCGCCCGCCAGCATCAACGAGACGATCAGTGCGACTTCGATGGCGGTGACGGCGAGCGCGAGGACCAGCGTCCCGTACGGTTCCCCGACCCGGTGTGCCACGACTTCGGCGTGGTGCACTGCGGACACCACCGCGGTCAGCAGCATCACCGTGCTGGCAATGGTCAGGACCTGGCTCGAGGGGAGCCACAGTGCGGCAAGCAGCAGCGCGGCGGCGAGCAACGGCACGATTTTATGCCAGAGAGACATTTCAGCTCCGCGAGAATGGCGTGGGTGCTGCGATTTTGCCGCAGCGCCGGGTGCAGACGACCGGACTGTAACTTGCCCGTCGCCCCGGAGGGCACGTTCCGCCAGCCCGGCGCCGGTTTGCTGTTCGGCCTCCCCGATTTCGCTAAACTACCGAGCCCACTTTCCTGGACGGAACACGTGGATCCGGCCGCCTGCCGGTCCCGAACTTGGGAAGCGATGACTGAAACAAACACAATGTTGACGGCGATCCCGTTGGCCGCCGGCAATGACGCGTACGTCGAAGCGATGTACGAGGCCTATTTGACGAGTCCCGAGTCGGTCGCGCCGGAGTGGCGCGGAGTATTCGCGACCCTCGGACCGTCGGCGGAGGATGTCGCCCACGGCCGCTGATCGAGGAACTGGCTCGACGCGCCAGGACCCCGCGTCGGCCATTGCCGGCAGCGCCGGTCGCGGCGGGTCCCGCGGGCTCGCCCCCGCTGGGCGATTCGGCCGCAGCCAAGCAGGGCGCCGTCTCGCGGCTGATCCAGATTTACGCCAACCGCGGTCACCTGATCGCGGACATTGATCCGCTCGGCCTCACGGTGCGTCCAGTACCAAAGGTGCTGGGGCTCGACTACCTGGGCCTCACCGAGGCCGACCTCGACACCGAGTTCCTGACGGGCAGCCGCAACGGCGCGATCAAGCCCAGGCTCAAGCTGCGCGAAATCATCGCCCAGCTGCGGCACATCTACTGCGGCACCATCGGCGCCGAGTTTGCGCACGTGTCCGACGAGACCGAGCGCCTCTGGCTGCAGGACCGCTTCCAGGTCGGTCGCATGCACCAGGCGCTCCCTGCCGAATCACGCAAGGAGATCCTGCGCCACCTGACGATGGCCGAAGGTCTCGAGCGCTACCTCGCAACGCGTTATCCCGCGCAGAAGCGATTTTCGCTCGAAGGCGGCGACAGCCTGATCCCGCTGCTCGAGGAAGTCCTCCAGAGTGGCGGTTCGAGCGGGGTCGAGGACATCGTCTTCGGCATGGCGCATCGTGGCCGGCTCAACGTCCTGGTCAACGTCCTCGGCAAGTCACCCGAGGCGCTGTTCTCCGAGTTCGAGGGCAAGTACGACCTGAAGAAGCTCAAGGGTTCGGGCGACGTGAAGTACCACAAGGGCTTCTCGTGCGACGTGAAGACCCCGTCAGGCAATGTCCACGTCGCGCTGGCGTTCAACCCGTCGCACCTCGAGGTCGTGAACGCGGTCGTCGAAGGCTCGGTACGTGCACGTCAGGAGCGCCGCGGCGACGAGCGCGGTGACAAGGTCATGCCCGTGCTGATTCATGGCGATTCGGCATTTGCCGGACAGGGCGTGATCCAGGAAACCCTGCAGATGTCGCAGGCCCGCGGGTTCTACACGGGTGGCACGCTTCACCTGATCGTCAACAACCAGGTCGGTTTCACGACGCACGACCCACGCGACACGCGTTCCACGCTCTATTGCAGCGATGTCGCGAAGATGATCGAAGCGCCGATCCTGCACGTGAACGGCGACGACCCGGAAGCGGTGGTGTTCGCGGCGCGCTTCGCCGTCGACTATCGCATGAAGTTCCACAAGGACGTCGTCATCGATCTCGTCTGCTATCGCCGACTCGGGCACAACGAGGCCGACGAGCCGGCGGCGACGCAGCCGGTCATGTACGCAACGATCCGCACGAAGCCGACCACGCGGCAGCTCTATGCCGACAGGCTGGTGGCCGAAGGCGTGATTTCGTCGAGTGATGCTGCAGCACTGGTAGAGCAGTACCGTCGTGGACTCGACGAAGGCAAGCCGCAGACGAAGAACGTGCTCGGCCTGATCGGCAACAAGCACACCGTCGACTGGACCAGGTACCACGACGTCGACTGGTCGGAGGAAATCCGCTCGGGCGTGAAGCCGGCATTGTTGAAGGACCTTGCGGTCAAGGTCACGACGTTCCCCGAAGGCTTCACGCTGCATCGCCAGGTGCAGAAGATCGTCGATGACCGTCGCAGGATGGCGGCCGGCCAGCTGATGGTGGACTGGGGTTTTGCCGAGACGCTCGCCTACGCGAGCCTGCTCGAGGAAGGCCATGAGATTCGCCTCACGGGGCAGGACAGCGGCCGCGGCACCTTCTTCCATCGGCATGCGGTGGGCCACGACCAGGGCACGGGTGCGACGCACATCCCGCTCAAGCACCTGAAGCCCGGGCAGCCGCGTTTCCGCGTGACGGATTCGCTGCTGTCCGAGGAAGCCGTGCTGGGTTTCGAATACGGCTACTCGATCACCGATCCGAATTGCCTCGTCATCTGGGAAGGCCAGTTTGGCGACTTCGCGAACGGCGCTCAGGTGATCATCGATCAATTCATTTCATCGGGCGAAGCGAAGTGGGGCCGTTACTGCGGGCTCACGCTGTTCCTGCCGCATGGCTACGAAGGGCAGGGGCCCGAACACTCCTCGGCCAGGCTCGAGCGTTTTCTGCAGCTTTGCGCCGAGAACAACATGCAGGTGTGCGTGCCGTCGACGCCCGCACAGATGTTCCACATGCTGCGCCGGCAGATGCTGCGTTCGTTCCGCAAGCCGCTCATCGTCATGACGCCGAAGAGCCTGCTGCGGCACAAGCTGTCGGTGTCGGCGTTCGACGAGCTCACCAGGGGCTCGTTCCAGTGCGTCGTGAACGAGATCGACGAACTGTCGCCGAAGGACGTCACGCGCGTCGTGTTCTGCTCGGGCAAGGTCTATTTCGACCTGCTCGAGGCACGCCGCGCCGACGAGGCGCGCAACGTCGCCATCGTGCGCATCGAGCAGCTCTATCCCTTCCCGACCGAGGATTACGCCGCGGCACTCGCGCATTACCCGAATGCGCGCGAGATCGTCTGGTGCCAGGAGGAGCCGCAGAACCAGGGCGCGTGGTACCAGATCCGCCACCGGCTGCAGGATTCGCTGCAGGGTAACCAGGAACTGCTTTACTCGGGCCGCCGTCCGGCCGCCGCACCGGCTACAGGTATCCCGCAATTGCACTCGACGGAGCAGCACGGCCTCGTTGCCGCGGCGATCACCGCCTCGACACGGGAACAGTCCTCGCGCGTCACCCCGCATCTGCGCGCCCGGGCCAGCAACAGGAAGAAGTCATGACCACGATCGAAGTTCGCGTCCCGCAACTGCCCGAATCGGTGGCCGACGCCACGCTCGTCGCGTGGCGCAAACAGCCCGGTGACGCTGTCAGCCGCGACGAGAACCTCGTCGACCTCGAAACGGACAAGGTCGTGCTGGAAGTGCCCGCGCCGGTGAGCGGCGTGCTCAGGGAAATCAAGGCGCAGAACGGTGCGACTGTCACGGGCGGGCAGATCCTGGCCGTTATCGACGAGGGCGCCGTTGCACCTGCGACTGCCGTTGCGACGGGAGAGGCCGGTCGCAGGCCGGGCGAGGTCGCTGCCTCGCCCGCTGCCGTGGGAGAAACCAGGAAGGACTCGGACAAGCTCGCGCCTTCGGTTCGCCGTCTCGTCGACGAGCACAAGCTCGCGCCAGCTGATATTGCAGGCTCGGGCCGCGATGGCCGCATCACGAAGGGCGACGTGCTGACCCACCTGGCCGACAAGAGCGCGGCACCCGACGCAACTTCAAAGCCCGCAATGTCCGCCCGGCCCGCCAGTGCGCCAGTTCCGTCGCAGCCTGCGGGAGAACGCGGCGAGCGCCGAGTGCCGATGACGCGGCTGCGTGCGCGCATCGCGGAGCGCCTGATCCAGGCGCAGTCGACGGCAGCGATGTTGACGACGTTCAACGAGGTCGACTTCAAGGCCGTCAACGAGCTGCGCGCGCGTTACAAGGACAAGTTCGAGAAGGAGCAGGGGGTGCGACTCGGCTTCATGTCGTTTTTCGTCAAGGCGTGCGTCGAGGCGCTGCAGCGGTTCCCGGTCGTCAATGCGTCGGTCGACGGCAACGACATCGTCTACCACGAGTATTACGACATCGGCGTCGCCGTTTCGACGGAACGCGGCCTGATCGTGCCGGTGCTGCGCAACGCGGACCACATGGGTTTTGGCGAGATCGAGAAGTCGGTCGTGGGGTATGCAACGCGCGCCCGTGAAGGCCAGCTGACGCTCGAGGAACTCACGGGCGGCACGTTCACGATCACCAATGGCGGTGTGTTCGGCTCGCTGTTGTCGACTCCGATCCTCAACATGCCGCAGAGCGCGATCCTGGGCATGCACAAGATCCAGGAGCGGCCCGTCGTCGTCGACGGCCAGATCGTCGTGCGCCCCATGATGTACCTTGCGCTCTCCTACGATCACCGGCTCATCGACGGCAAGGAAGCCGTGCAGTTCCTGGTGTCGGTCAAGGATTCGCTGGAGGACCCAGCGCGCCTGTTGCTGCAGATCTAGGGGGATTGGGGATAGGGGATCGGGGATAGTCAGAAGGCCGCGATGCGGCCGTTCCGATCCTCCGACTGACCTCCAACCCCCAACCCCTAACCCCTTTCCGCTACGGAGTTCGCATGTCAGACACCTACGATGTGGTTGTGATCGGCGCCGGCCCTGCCGGCTATCCATGCGCGATCCGCGCGGCGCAGAACAAGCTCAGGGTCGCCTGCATCGACGAGTGGAAGAACCATGACGGCACCTATGCGTTTGGCGGCACCTGCCTCAACGCCGGCTGCATTCCGTCGAAGGCGCTGCTCGAATCGACCGAGCTGTATCACCGCGCGCACGCGGAGTTCCATGCGCATGGCATTTCCGCGACGGGTCTTGCGTTCGACGTCGCCACCATGCAGAAGCGCAAGGCGGGCATCGTCAAGGCATCCACGCAGGGCATCACGGGGCTGTTCAAGGCCGCTGGCGTCACCGCGCTGCAGGGCCACGGCAAGCTGCTGGCCGGCAACCGTGTCGAATACACCACGCCCGATGGCAGCAAGAAGGAACTCGTTGCGAAGCACGTCGTGCTGGCTTCCGGCTCGCAACCGATGGCGCTCAAGTCGCTGCCATTCGACGGCGAGCAGGTGGTTGATTCCTGGGGCGCGCTCGAGTTCGGATCGGTGCCGACGCGTCTTGGCGTTATCGGTGCCGGCGTCATCGGCCTCGAACTCGGCAGCGTGTGGCGCCGTCTCGGCGCCGAAGTCATCGTACTCGAGGCGATGGACGAGTTCCTCGCCATGGCCGACCAGGCCGTCGCCAAGGAAGCACAGAAGCACTTCAAGAAGCAGGGGCTCGATATCCGCCTCGGCGCGAAGGTAAGCGGCGCGGATGTCAATAAGGACGGTGTGGCGCTCAAGTACACGGACGCCAAGGGTGAACAGACAGTGACGGTCGACAGGGTCGTGGTCGCGATCGGCCGGCGTCCGTTCACGGACGGACTGCTCGGCGAAGGCACTGGCGTGAAGCTCGACGATCGCGGCTTCATCCAGGTCGACGACGAGTGCCACACGGGCGCCGGCAACGTCTGGGCGGTGGGTGACGTCGTGCGTGGCCCGATGCTGGCGCACAAGGGCAAGGAGGAGGGCGTCATGGTCGGCGACCTCATCGCGGGTCTGCACTCCGAAGTGAACTACAAAGCGGTGCCGTCGGTGATCTACACGGCGCCGGAAATCGCCTGGGTGGGCCTGACCGAGGAGCAGGTCAAGGCGAGCGGCCGTGACTACAAGGTGGGTTCGTTCCCGTTCATGGCCAGCGGCCGCGCCCGCGCGATGGAAGCGCCCGCCGGATTCTGCAAGGTCATCGCGGCCAGGGATGACGACGAGATCCTCGGCGTGCACATCATCGGCCCGATGGCGGGCGAACTGATCGCTGAAGCCGTACTCGCGCTGGAATACTCGGCGAGCACCGAGGACTTGCAGCGCACGATGCACGCCCATCCGACGCTGAGCGAAGCGCTGCATGAAGCGGCGCTCGGCGCCGATAAACGGGCGATCGATTTTCCAAATCGATAGCAGGGGACGGGGTCGGGGGACAGGGGTTAGTGGCAAAAGCGATCGTGCGCGAACCCGTCGTCGTGAACGCTCAATGCCGGCGGCGTGCCCGGATCACGTTCGGCAACGACGAAAAACGCGCCAGCAGGCGGCTCAGTTCCTCGAGCCCGTGCACTTTCACGGTCACGTCCACCACAGCCGTGTTCTCCGCCGCGTCCGTCAACGTGTTCATCGCCTCGATGCTGATGTGCTCGTCCGCGAGCACGCCCGAAATATCACGCACGAGGCCGCGCCGGTCGTAGGCGTCGATCACGATGCCGACCGGGAAGGTTCGCTCCTCCGACGGCCGGCCCCAGTCCACGGCCAGCACGCGTTCCGGCTTGACCTCGCGCAGCCGCAGCAGGTTCGAACACGTAGCCCGGTGAATGCTGACGCCGCGGCCGATCGTGATGTAGCCGAGAATTTCCTCGGGCGGCACGGGCCGACAGCAGCGGGCAATCGTGCTGAGCAGGTCACCAACCCCGTCAATGACCATGCCCGCAGAGCTGCCATTCGCAGCCGGCTTGGCGAGTCGCGGGCCGCGCTGCACCTCCTGGTGCTCGTGCAGCCGGCGATGCACCGCACCGGCCACCTGGGCCAACGTGATGTCGCCTTCGCCGAGGCCCTGGTAGAGCGCATCGGCATTCGCGAGGCCCAGGTCGCCCAGGATCTCCGGCAACGGCGGCGCACGCACGCCCAGCCGGTCAAGTTCGCGTTCGAGCATCTGCCGGCCCTGCTCGCGGTTCTGGACTTCGTCCTGCTTGCGGAACCAGCCACGAACTTTGGCGCGGCTGCGCGGTGACGCCAGGAAGCCGAGCTGCGGCAGCAGCCAGTCCCGGCTCGGATGCGGTTGTTTTGCCGGAATGATCTCGACGGTGTCGCCGTTCGACAACTTGTGGTCGAGCGTCACCATGCGTCCGTTGACCCGGGCTCCGCGGCAGCGATGGCCCAGGTTGGTGTGCACCTGGTAGGCGAAATCGAGCGGCGTTGCGCCTTTGGGCAAGTCGACGACCTCGCCCCTGGGGCTGAGAGCAAACACGCGGTCCTCGAACACCTCCGCCTGCAGCCCCGCCAGCAGGTCGGGCTCGACGCCTTCGCGCTGCGACGGCTCCAGCAGTTGCCGCAGCCAGACCATCTTCTGCTGGAAGCTCGCTTCGACCTTGCGGCCTTCCTTGTATTGCCAGTGTGCCGCGATGCCGAGTTCGGCGTGCTCGTGCATCTCGCGTGTACGGATCTGCACTTCGAGCGGCAGCTTGCCGGGCCCGATGACGGCCGTGTGCAGCGAGCGGTAGTTGTTGCCCTTGGGAGTTGCGATGTAGTCGTCAAACTCGCCCGGAATGTAGTTCCAGAGGCCGTGGACGCTGCCGAGCGCTGCATAGCACTCGGCGAGGGTGTCGACGATGACCCGGACCGCGAGCACGTCCATGACCTGGTCGAACTGCAGCGACTTGCGCTGCATCTTGCGCCAGATGCTGTAGATGTGTTTCGGCCGGCCCGTGACCTCGCCGTGGATGCCGAGCTGGTCGAGCTCGCGGCTCAGCGCGCTCTTGACGTCGTCGATGTACTGCTCGCGTTCGGCCCGCTTGGACTTGAGCCAGCCGGCGATCCGCTTGTAGTCGTCGGGGGCGCTGAAACGGAAGGCAAGGTCCTCGAGTTCCCACTTGAACTGCCAGATGCCGAGGCGGTTCGCCAGCGGCGCGTAGATCTCCTGCGTCTCGAGCGCGGCCCGGCGCAGCTCGGCCTCGGACGCGGATTTCATGCCGCGCATGCGCACGAGTTGCAGCGCCAGCCGGATCAGGACCAGGCGGACGTCGGATGCGAGCGCGAGCAGGAGCTTGCGCAACCCCTCGGCCTGTTCGGGGCGCAGGTGCTGGCCCGGGTTCCATTCAGCCGGGATGCCGCTGTCGCCGACACGCTCGAGCTCCCGTGCCAGGTGCATGGCCGGTTCACCGCAGAGTTCGAGCGCCCGGGGCTCGTCCACCAGCCCCCCTTGGCGCAGGGGGATGAGCAGCGCCGCGAGGAGCACGTCGTCATCCGCCTGCAATTGCGCGAGTGCCGCCATCAGCTCGACGCTGCGCAGCGTGTGTTCGTTCGGCGCGAGGACGCTCACCGCCTCGAGCGCGGTGCGCACCTTTGGTGCCAGCGAACGGATGTCGATCTCGGCGGGCTTCACGACGGGGTGCTCGGCGAAACTCGCGGGCGTGCGGCGCCCGGAAGAAAAACGCTATCATACGACGACAGATTTTCAGGCTCAGTGCCGGGTGCTTATTTGCCGAGAATCAACCGCGGCGGACGGCGCTGGACGCTCGCATCGGGCGCGACCGGGACCGCCGGCGGGTCGATCCGCATCCTCGGTATCGATCCGGGTTCGCAGGCGACCGGCTTCGGCATCATCGACTGGCAGGACGGCGACGCCCGTTACGTGGCAAGCGGGGCCATCCGCACGCGCGGCGAGGCGTTTCCTCCCCGGTTGCGCCAGATCTTCGACGGCGTGCAGGAACTCGTCCGGCAGTACAGCCCGCAGGAGGTCGCTATCGAGCGCGTTTTCATGCACCGCAACGCCGACAGCGCGCTGAAGCTGGGGCAGGCGCGGGGTGCGGCCATCTGCGGTGTATTTCCGGTGATCGCCACCGTGTACGAATACGCGCCGCGCGAAGTCAAGCTGGCCATCGTCGGGCAGGGCGGCGCACAGAAGGAACAGGTTCAGCTCATGGTGATGTCGCTCCTTAAACTGCAGGGTGAACTCGGTCCTGATGCCGCCGACGCGATTGGTCTCGCGCTGTGCCATGCGTATTCACGCGGCGCGCGGCAGGCCGTCGACGCCTCCATCGCGGCTCTCGGAGCCCGGCCTTGATCGGCTTCCTGCGTGGACGAATCGCCGCGAAGCATCCGCCCGTGTTGCTGCTGGACGTTGGCGGCGTTGGCTACGAAGTCGAGGCGCCGATGTCGACGTTCTACGGCCTGCCGGCCGTCGGCGCAGACGTGACGCTGCACACGCACCTCGTCGTGCGCGAAGACGCCCACATCCTGTTCGGTTTCGGCACGGAGCGCGAGCGCAGCCTGTTCCGCGAACTCATCCGGATATCGGGCGTGGGTCCACGGATTGCGCTCGGCATCCTCTCCGGTGCGAGCGTGGACGAGTTCCACCGCTGTGTCGAAGCACAGGACGCCGCATCGCTTACCCGCATTCCGGGCATTGGCCGCAAGACGGCGGAGCGCCTCATCATCGAGATGCGCGATCGCCTGCAGGCACTGGCCACGGGTCAGGCCTTTGAGATTCGTGGCGCGGCAGGCCCGGGAACGCCCGCCCCCAGTCCACAGGCCGAAGCGTTCAGTGCGCTGGTCGCGCTGGGTTACAAACCGCCAGAGGTCACGCGCCTGCTGCAAAAGGTCGACCGGTCTGCGACCACCACCGAAGAACTCATCCGCCACGCCCTGCGCGCGGCCAGCAGCTGATGCCGCACCGAGTCAGGACAAGCCCGTGACGATCGAGCCCGACCGCGTCGTTTCCGCCACCGGCCTGCGCGAGGAGGAAGTCTACGACCGCGCCGTGCGGCCGAAGACACTCGCCGACTACGTCGGCCAACCGGCCATGAAGGCACAGATGGAGATCTTCATCGCTGCGGCGCGCAACCGCGGCGAGTCGCTCGATCACACCTTGATCTTCGGCCCGCCGGGCCTCGGCAAGACGACGCTCGCGCACGTCGTTGCCAACGAACTCGGCGTCGGGTTCAAGCAGACGTCGGGGCCGGTCCTGGAGCGTGCGGGCGATCTCGCAGCACTGCTCACCAATCTGCAGCCAAACGAAATCCTGTTCGTCGACGAGATTCATCGGCTGAGCCCCGTGGTCGAGGAAATCCTCTACCCGGCGCTCGAGGATTTCCAGCTCGACATCATGATCGGCGAAGGCCCGGGCGCGCGCTCGATCAAGATCGACCTGCCGCCATTCACGCTCATCGGTGCCACGACTCGCGCAGGGCTGCTGACGTCGCCGTTGCGTGATCGCTTCGGGATCGTGCAGCGGCTCGAGTTCTACGGCCACGACGAACTGCAGCGCATCGTGCAGCGATCCGCCGGCATTCTCGGCGTGCCGACCGACGTGGACGGCGCTGCGCAGATCGCGACCCGTTCGCGCGGCACGCCGCGCATTGCGAACCGACTGTTGCGTCGGGTGCGCGATTTCGCCGAGGTGAAGGCGGGTGGGCGCATCACGCAGGAGGTGGCGCGCGCGGCGCTCGACCTGCTCGACGTCGATCCGCAGGGATTCGATCCGATGGACCGCCGGCTGATGCTCACGATCATCGAGAAATTCGACGGCGGTCCGGTCGGTGTCGACAGCCTGGCCGCTGCGCTCGGCGAGGAGCGCGGCACGATCGAGGACGTGATCGAGCCGTTCCTGATCCAGCAGGGCTATATCATGCGCACCGCGCGCGGGCCGGGTGGCCGCACGCAATGCGTATCTGCATTTCGGCCTGACGCCGCCCGCCATCGAGGCGCGGCCGGCCAATCTCGGCCTGTTCGAAGGCTGACGAGGTGATCCAAGAATGATCGGTGAGCATTCCATCCTGGAGCTGCTGCTGCAGGCCAGCTTCATCGTGCAGCTGGTCATGCTGCTGCTCATCGGAGCGTCGGTGGCCTCGTGGGCCATCATCTTCAGCAAGCGCAAGCTGCTCAACGATGCGCGGCAGGCGGCGGACCGGTTCGAGGATGACTTCTGGTCGGGCGGCGACCTCGCGGCGCTCTACAAGTCGCTCGAAGGCGGCGCTCACACCGGCATGGCCGATATCTTCGTCTCTGGCTTCCGCGAATTTTCGCGGCTGCGGGCACAGCTCGGCCTTGCAGGTGCGCAGCTGCTCGATGCAAGCCGGCGCTCGATGAAGATCGCGCAGCTCAAGGAAACTGACCGTCTCGAACAGAGCCTCTCGACGCTAGCGACGATCGGCTCGACCAGCCCGTACGTTGGCCTGTTCGGCACGGTGTGGGGCATCCTCACCGCGTTCCAGGCGCTCGGCAATGTGCAGCAGGCGACGCTCGCCACGGTGGCGCCTGCCATCGCGGAAGCATTGATCGCCACTGCGATGGGTCTCTTCGCCGCGATTCCGGCCGTCATCGCCTACAACCGCTATGCGGACCAGGTGAGCCGGCTCGAACTGCGCTACGACACGTTCATGGAAGAGCTCTCGGCCATCCTGCAACGCCACGCTGGCGGCGTACAGGGCTGAGGAGGCACCGACGATGTCCCGTAGACGCGGCCGCAAGCTGATGGGCGAGATCAACGTCGTACCTTACATCGACGTGATGCTGGTGCTGCTCATCATCTTCATGGTCACCGCGCCGATGCTGAGCCAGGGCATCAAGGTCGACCTGCCGCGGGCTGCGGCCGAACCGATCGAGCCCGATGACCTCGAGCCATTGCTGTTGAGCGTCGACAGCGCAGGCGCGATGTACCTGAACCTCGGCGATCCAGAACGGGCTCTGGACGACGAAAGTCTGCTCAAAGTGGCCAGCGCCGCCCTGCGCCGGGAACCCGCGCGCCCCGTTTTGGTCAAGGCTGACAGGGCCGTGCCATATGGGCGCGTCGTGGAGGGCATGGTGCTGTTGCAGCGGGCAGGCGCGAAGAAAGTCGGTTTTGTCACGGAGCCGTTGTCCGCCCAGCGCGGATCCGGGTCGCGCTGACCAATGGGTCGCGCCGCGAGCGGCAATCTTCGACCCTGGATCGGGTCGGCCATCGTCCATGGGTTGGCCGTGGTCGCGCTCGCGCTCGCGGCTATTCAATGGCGCACGGATCCGCCGCCGCCGCAGCTCGCGATCGAGGGCAACGTCGTTCGTTACGAGGACCTGCCATCGTCGGTGAAAGCGGGCAAGGCCATGCGCGAGTCCACACCCGTCGCACCCGTGAAGCAGGCGCCCCCGCCGGCTCCCAAACCCGAGCCGGAGCCCGAAGCCAAGCCAGACCCGGCCGTGCTCGAACAGAAGGCCCGGGAGCAAGCGCAAGCCCAGGCCAAAGCCGAGGCAACAGCCGAGCGCCGCCGCGAGGAACAGGCGCAGGCCGAGGCGACGAAGGAGCATGCGACAGCCGTGCTCGCCGCAAGGAACCGGGCCGAAGCGGAGGAGAAACGCAAGCAGGAAGAGACGCGCAGGCAGGAGGAGGCGCGCAAGCAGGAGGAGGCGGCGGCGGAGCGACGGGCGGAGCAGGAGGCGGCTGCGCGCGCAGCGAAATTGAAGGCTGCGCAGCAGGCCGAATTGCGTCGTGCACTCGAGGACGAAGAGGCGGGCGAGGCCCT
>JADJOO010000020.1 GCA_016713725.1 Pseudomonadota bacterium
CGACCCCGCGTCGCGTGGCCCGGCGGGCATGGCAGCGCTCCTCGTGCCCATGAATCTGCCGGGTCTGACTGTCCGGCCGATCCCGAACCTGATGGACCATGGATTCTGCGAACTCTTTTTCGATGATTTCCGGGTGCCGATCTCGTCCCGGTTGGGGCCGGAAAACCAGGGCTGGAAGGTTGCCATGGATGCACTCATGTTCGAGCGCATCGGAATGGCTCGCTTCGCGCGTGCCCTGAAACTCCTTGACGAACTGATCGGGCGCCTGCAGAAGTCGGGCGAATTGAGTCGGCCCGCCGTGGCAGAAAAGTCGGTCGGGCGATCGCGGCCTGTCATGCAGCCCGCGCTGTCGCCTACCGTGTCATTGATGCTCGCGCCCGCTCCTTGCCGCCTGGCCCGGAGGGCAATCTCGCGCGCCTGGCGTCGAACTGGGCCGAGGAGTACGCAGTGGACGTGATCTTCGATCTCACGCCCGATGCTCTCGAGGCCGGTTCGCTGGCGGACGGTGCACCTGCAAGGTGCGCTGCCTTCGGGACATGCAACGGGTTCCGTCGAGGTCAATCTCGGCCTCATTGCTAAACGCGGGCTCGGCCTGACAGGGGCCGTGTGATGGACCTGTCGCTGAACGAGGTGCAGGAGGCCATCCTCGATTCCGTCGGGACTTTGCTGGCGAGGCGCCGCGAGTCCGACGGGCACGCACTGAAGCGCGAGCCGGAATACGACGTGAGTCTCGAGCGCGAGCTCAAGGATGCTGGCTTCCTCGATGTCCTGGCCGCGGGCGGGTCGTATCTCGACGCGGCGCTGCTGACCGAGCGCGTGGCCCGGGAGATATCCGTGGTCCCCATCGGATGGCGAACCATCCTGTGGCCTGCGTTGCAATGCGATATCTGGCCGCTCGTCCCGTGGAAGGTAGGCGCACGCGAACTCACTCGCTTCGCTGACAGTGCACGTGCGATCGTGACCATAGACGACGAGTGCGACACGGTCGCATTGGTCGACATCGCCGACTGCGAGGTGCGAAGCGCGGGCGCGGCCTGGGGATATCCGTCGCAAGGTCCGACCACGGCGTCCAGGGGCGACCCCTGGCGATCCCGGCCGCAGAGTGCCTTGCGTTGTGGAGAATCGGCCTGGCTGCAGAAATCTTGGGCGTGGCCGGCGCCGCATTCGACAACACGATGCAGTACATCAAGGATCGCAAGCAGTTCGGGCACCCGATTGGCGCCAACCAGGCTATCCGCCACCGCGCGGCGCGGGTAGCGGTGGAGTTCGAAAAAGCACGTTGCCTTGCCTACGAAGCAGCCTGGCGTGCGCCCGATCGCGAGATGGCCGCCGCCGCCGCAAACGTCGCCGCGACCATGGCCGAACTCGTCTTTCAGGAGGCGCACCAGATGCACGGCGCGATCGGCTACACCCGTGAATACCCGCTGCATCGTTGGACCATGCGCCTGCGCGTGCTGTGCAAAGAGTTGGGTGGCGCCGCAGCGCATGGTCTAGCCGTCACGGCCGCGCACGTGGCATGACGCGGGTTGACCGAGATTGATGCCGAGTTCAGATTACGAATGGCGTTCCAGCTGCCGCAGCGCGGTTGCAAGCGCGCGCAAGCTTACAGCGACGAGCCAGGATCTGGCGTGAAACCGGGGGCGAGCCGATGAGTCAGCCGCAGTTTGAGCATCTCTTCTCACCGCTACAGGTCGGGCCGATGCGCGTGCCCAACCGAATTTGTGAGACAACGAATTCCATCTGGGCCTCACGCTCCGGGGGGTTCATTGACGACGCTTTCATCGCTCATCACGTTGGCAAGGCTCGTGGCGGCACAGGTTGGATAGGCGGCGAGACCTGGCTCCTGAACGCCCCGTTACCGCCGGAGGCGCCCGATGAATTCTTGCTGCGCCGCGTGTCGTTCACGACGCGTGGGGCGCTTTACCAGGCGCCGGGCTTCGTGGAAGGTGCTGCCCGCTTTTGCGCCGAGGTGCGTCGGGCAGGAGCGGTCGCGGTGATTCAGTTTTCCCAGTTCAGCTGCGCGATGGCGCCTTCGTCCGTACCGGTGAGCGAGGCCAACGACTTCGTTCCGCATGCGATGACCGAGGACGAAGTCGATGCCTATATCAACATATCTGGCCGACGCTGCAGCCGCGGCAAAAGCGGCCGGGGCGGATGGGGTTGAGATTCACTGCTCGCACGACAGCCTGCCGCAGAGTTTCCTGTCCCCCGCACTCAATCTGCGCACGGACCGCTGGGGGGGCGGCGCGACCGAGCGCGTCCGTTTCGTCATCGAGACGCTGGAGCGCGTGCGCAAGCGTATCGGCACCTCGATCGCGCTGGGCATACGTCTCAACGGCCAGGAGTTCCGCCAGGGCGGGTATGACCATCTCGAGATGCGCGAGATGTCCTACGCAATAGGGGAAACGGGGCTGCTGGACTTCGTCAACCTGGATGTCGGTCACTCGTGGGGTCCGCACTCGTATGTGCCGCCGTCGTTCTACAGTCCAGCCGAGTACCGCGAGGTGGGCAAAGCGGCGCGAGCGGATCTGGACTCGAAAATCAAGATCATCTTTGCGGGCCGGGTCAACGACCCCGTGGTTGCCGAGGAACTGCTGAAGGGCGAGTACTGCGACCTCGTCGGCATGGCGCGTGCCGGCATCGCCGATCCGGAATTTGCGAACAAGGCGCGTGAAGGGCGTCTGATCGAAATTCGCCGCTGCATCGCCTGCAATCGCTGTATACAGGAGGCGAACGATAGCGATCTGCCCGACGGCCTCAGCTCAAGCCCACTTGTTCAGTCAATCCTGTCGTAGGCAACGAACTGGAGTGGCAGGAGAAATTTCGCCCGGCCGAAACGCCGCAGCGCGTACTGGTGGTAGGCGGCGGGGTTGCGGGGGCCGAGGCGGCACGTATCGCCGCCATGCGGGGCCATCGGGTGACGGTTCTCGAGCAGGGCAAGCGTCTCGGCGGGCAACTCCTGATCGCTGCTAAAGCTCCTGGGCGCGACTCCTTTGAGGACCAGGTCTATTTCGAAGAAAACGCCCTTGCCCGGCTGGGTGTGGAGGTGCGGCTAAACACACCGGCGGACAGTGAGGCTATCGGGCCCTGGCTCGAGACGATCGTCATCGCCACTGGAGCGTTGCCGCGACTGCCCGAAAACATTCCCGGCATCCGGCTGCCCCACGTTGTGCAGGGCTGGGACGTGTTGCTTGGTAAGGCCAGCACCGGGGCGCGTGTCGTCCTCGTGTCACAGGAGGACGGTTTCCGAAACGCTCAACGTCGCGGAGTACCTGGCTGAGCGTGGCAAACAGGTAACGATCTTTCACTAAGTCCCCTTCGGTCGGCCCACGACGGGCAGGTATTCGATGGGGGCAGTCTTGAGCCGTCTGGAACAGCACGAGATCGTCGTGCATCCGAACCGTCGCCTCGCCGAGGTGCGGCCTGACGGCCTGACATTCGTATCGGCGTTCGGCGGCAAGCCGTATCGGACCGAAGGGTATGATACGGTCGTGCTGGTATATGGAGCGGTGCCGAACGGGGCCCTCTACGAGCGGCTCCGGGCCGAGGGGACGAACTGCCCACTGTACATTGCAGGCGCTGCCTGGACGCCGCGACGCATTGCGGAGGCGACCCAGCACGGCGCGCGCATAGGCCTGATTATTTAAATGTGCCCAACCGGAGCCGCCGCTACGGTCAGGGTTTTATTCAAATCGACGGTCAGTCGGGCGTCGGGCCCGAGGAAGTGTGCAGCATGAATTACGAAAAGCCGTTGAACGAGCTCGTCAAGCCCGACTGGTTGTCGGAGGCAGACTGGAAGCTGACGCTTGAAAAAGTCGAGTCGGCCGATCGCATGAGGCAGGACTCGAAGGCTCACGTCGAACTCTACCGCTCGACGGGCGGGAAAGAAGGCTACGAGTTGGGCGGATGCCCGTGCCTGCTGCTGACTACGATTGGTCGCAAGTCCGGGAATCTGGTTACCACGGCCTTGAACTTTCTTAAGCACGGTGAGAGTTACGTGTTGGTCGGCTCGCTGGGCGGTACGGCGGAAGATCCCCACTGGGCAAAGAACCTGAAGCAGACTCCTAAGGCTTCGGTGCAGGTCAAGGATCAGAAGTGGGAGGCGGACGTGCGCGAGGTGACAGGCGAGGAACGGGCCCAGCTGTGGCCGTCCCTGGTCAAGGCCATGCCGCTGTGGGGAGTTTTCGTGGAAAGAACGGACAGGCCATTCCCGATTTTCTTCCTCACACCTAAGCGGGACGCCTGAAAGGATTTGCGTGCTGGAAATCGATCCTCGGCAGAGGGTCCCTGACCTGACTACAAGGGTGTGGCGTCGTGGCAAGAAAAAGCGTGACTAAGGGCAAGAAGACGCCGAGTCGTCGGCGTCAGACTATTACCGGTCCGCGCTCCCTCACCCGGCTCCTCCGGCTATTCGAGGTGCTCGCAAAGAGTTCGAAGGGCCAGAGCCTTGCCGAGCTCAATTTGCTGCTCAAGTCGCCGAAGAGCAGCCTGCTTAATCTCCTGCGCCCGCTCGTCATCGAGGGCTACCTGACTTACGAGGACGGGCGCTACTGGTTAGGCACGTCCATATTCCGGCTTTCAGCGAGCATCATGTCCGTCTGGAATTTCTCGAAAACGCTTCGTCCCTTTCTCGAGGAGTTGGCGGAACGATCGCACGAGTCTGCCTATGTTGGCGTACTTGACCCCGTACTGAAGACGGTCACCTACGTGGATTCTATCGACAGCCCGAATCCGGTGAGATTCTCGGTTCCCATTGGCAACTCTGCTCGCTTTACTGCACGGCGGCGGGTCGTGTGCTGCTCGCATATTCGAGCAACAAGTTCCGAGCAGATTACATGCGCACGGTCAAGTTTGGAGGTGCGAACGACGCGGACGATCACCACGCAAGACGCACTGCGTGCGTCGATCGAAAAGGTTCGCGAATCTGGCATTGCCATGAGTGTGGGCGAATCGTTTCCGGGCGCCGCCGCGATTGCAGCGCCGATCTTCGGGGCCGACGGCAAGGGTAATGGCTGCATTGTGGTCGGTGGCCCGGCGGAACGTTTGCCGCCGACGTTTCCCGCGTTGGAGCGACTCATCAAGGAAATCGCCGGGCGGGCGTCCGGCTTCAACGCGCGGGCGCAGTTGGCCGCGGCGGCCCCTGTGAAGAAGCTGGACCGGGGATCCCGGGAGGGAAGCGAGAACGCCGGACCGGTATGATCTGTCGGTGGTCAGGCATGCGCGGCTGCGAGAATAGATGAGGCGCTCCCTGAGCCCATGGTACGAGTCGTACGCAGTCGCTCAGTCGACGCCAGTCTCATCGAATCAAGTGTCGCTTATCGCGGCGCATATCGATCCTGAATTCCACATGGCGTACTCAGCGCCGGCAGTTACTCGCTGCCACGATCGCTCGACGCATCAACCTCGACCCTCCGGCTTGTAATGGGCGCAGGATCATGTCACACGCGCTGGCGCAGGCTTGATCTGCGCTGCTTTGGGCGGTGCCGGCGAACTCATTGACAAGGCCTTTGCCTCCGTGCACGATATTCGCGAATCTGAACGGTGTTCAGCATTGGACGAGGTCTCGACGAAAGTCCCTGGCGCAGCAGTACTGGCCACGGACTCCAGCGTTGAAGCTCACGCGGCAATGCAGCATCGTGCGTGCCCCGGCAGGCGATTGATCGCGTGCCAGGCAGTGCGTAGTCCCAGCAGGGCTGCCGCTGCATAGGGGCCGCCCGTGATGATGTCTAGTGACAAGAACCGGAGGGTGGTTGCAATGTCTAGTGATTCAGCAGAACGGAATGGTCACTGGCTGCTGTCAGTTGGCGGCCCATCCTCGGCGCTCGTCGCGATTGCGCTCTGTGCGCCGACCGCGGGCTCGGCGCAGGGCCTGGCGCGAGTGTCGCCGAAAAAATGCCACGGTCCTGGAGGAGGTCATCGTCACCGCACGCCGGCGCAACGAAGACCTTGCACGCGTTCCGGGGACCATCGCTGTCTTCAACGATGCTCCGGCTCATCGAACGAGCGATCCGCAGCGATTCCGATCTGCAGTTCGCAATCCTGGCTGACCATTCGTCAGACCAGGGCAACAACTCGCTCACCTACTCGATCCGTGGGCAGAGCGCGGACACATTCAGTGGTTCTCCGTCCGCGGTCATCGCCTATATGAACGAGGTACCGCTGACCATCGGCAGTGCATCCTCATTCTACGACCTCGAATCTATTCAGGTTCTTAAAGGTCCAAGGGCACCCTGTTTGGCAGGAATACGACAGGCGGAGCCGTGCTCTACACCTCGGCAAAGCCGACGAACGAGAATGAAGCACTCATGCGGGCACGCATGGGGAACCTGGACATGCGTGAAATCGAAGGCATGGTCAATGTCCCCATCGTGGACGACACCGTTCTGCTGCGGGCCGCTTTCAATTTCATCGAACGCGATGGTTACATTCATAACCGCGCCAACGGCCAGGATCTGGGCGAGATCGATCGCACCAGCGGCCGTCTCTCGCTCACGATCAATGCTACCGACAACTTGACCAACGAAACGATGTTCCAGTACGCGGACATTGGTGGCACCAACACGGGCGCGTCCTACACCTACAGCGTCTATCCCTGCGGTGCGACCAACAATGGCTTTGCACTCACCTGCTCCAGTGGGCTGCTATTCAGCCCGGCACTCGACGCCGTATTCCAGACCCCGGGGGCCTGGGCTTCCTATCTAGCTGCCAACCCGGGCGCCTACCCTGCGGGCCTCGGGGCCTATGTGGATGAGCAGAAGCGCCTTGGCCCCTATGAAAGTTACTATCCGCTCGATGCACGGCAGGAAGGCACCGACTGGCTGCTGTCGAACACGACCACCTTCGATTTGAGCGACAAGCTCCAGATCAGGAATATTTTTGGCGCGTCGAAGTCAGAAACGGATTCTGACAGGCCGCAGATCGGCGCGCCGTTCGTCACCCATCCTCACGGCAAATGTTGCCACCGGCGAGGTAGGCAACGAGAGCGTCGTGGAGTCGATTTCCGAGGAATTGCAGCTGCAGGGCAAGACGAAAGCGGCAACCTCGACTATATCGTCGGTCTCTATCTCCAGCGCGAGGAGAGCGATACGATCTGGCCGCAGACCTATTTCGACCTGACCCCGGTTCTGCCGCCGGCTTCCGTCACGAATGCCTTCCACATCGAGAACGAGACCATTGCCCTTTACGCGCAAGGCATCTGGGATATCTCGTCATGGGTAGAGAACCTGCGCTTCACAGCAGGCCTGCGCTACACGTGGGAGAGCGTGAGCATCGAGCAGCTGCCCCGCGCGACGTACACCTATGGTGCGCCAGACCAGGACAACTCGTTCAGCGATCCGAGCTGGGACGTTGGCCTGAATATCAGGCCACGCCTGATCTATTCACGTATATCAAGACGCGTGGCAGCTTCCGCAGCGGCGGTTTTAACGGTTCTGCGCCGCCAGTCGATGCGAGTGCCGAGGCAGGCGGCAATATCTTTGAGTCCGAGCACACGCAGGACATTGAGGCGGGCTTAAAGTCCCGTGGCGACGCCTTCGGGCGCCCTGCCAGTGTCAATCTCGCCGCCTACTACCAGTGGATCCAGGATGTGCAGCGAGTCGAGTTCCCGGACCCGGACGGGCCCGGCGGCTTGGCTTCGATCGCAGTGACAGCCAATGTTCCGTCGGCTGAGGTCTACGGGCTCGAGCTCGACGCCACGATCCTGGCGGCTGATTGGCTGCAGCTCGGCGTCACAGGCGCATACACGCACTCCAGCTTCAGCGATGGGCACGTCGAACTGTTCGGGACGTCGTATGAATTCGGGCCGGTGGCTAACACACCGGAGTTCGCGGGCACGTTCTTCGCGCTGGTCACCTTCCCGACCAACGGGAATACCGGTGACGTCAGCCTGAGGGGCGAAGTCTACACGCAGAGCAGCTTCTACTTCTCCAACGCCGCGGATGCCGTGGCGCCGGACACCGAATTGCCCAGCTATTCGTTGGTCAATGGACGTCTCCAATGGGCGGGCATCATGGGAAGCCATTTGACGGCGGCCCTGTTCGGCAGGAACTTGCTTGACGAGGAGCATTTCGTGGGCGGTATGGCCCTGGCATCGGCGCTTGGCCACAATGCCGCCGCGGTCGGCGAACCCCGAACCTATGGTTTAGAGCTGTCGTACGAGTTCTGATCGGGGGAACGCCTTCGGACCAGGGCCAGGGGGTCGGCGGAATTTGGCTGGTGGTGCCGCTCGGGCAGAGCGGCACCAGCGCGCGTGACGATCGAGGCGCGCTTGCATAGGAATCGGGAGGCCCACGTGGTCGATACGATGCTGATGTTCGATATGCGCGCGCCGTCTTTCGGAGCGTCGCCGCGCGATCTCTATGCGGCAGCACCCGAGATGGCGGCCTATGCCGACGAACACGGCATCGCCAGAATTTCCGCTTGCGAACATCACGGTGCAGACGACGGCTACATGCCCTGCAACCTGCTTTTTCTCGCCGCCCTTGCGACACGGACAAAACGTGCCCGGCTCATGACGAATGCATTGATTCTGCCACTGCACGATCCGGTCAAGATGGCGGAGCAAATCGCGGTCACCGATCTACTAAGCGGTGGCCGCCTCGATGTCATTGTGGGCGGTGGGTACGTGCCATCGGAATTCGCCATGTTCGGCGTGTCCCTGGCAGATCGCGGCAGGTTGCTCGACGAAGGCCTGGAGGTGATGATCCGGGCACTTTCCGGCGAACGATTCGTGATGAACGGGCGGCCGATTTTCGTTCGTCCGCAGCCGTTACAGAAGCCGCATCCGCCGCTGCTTGTCGGGGGCGGCGTCAAGGCCAGCGCAATCCGCGCGGCACGCTTCGGCGCGGGCTTCTGCCCCTGAACGTAGATCTCTTTGAGGTCTACGATGCAGAGTGCAGGAAGTTGGGACGAGAACCTGGGCCGAAAATCGTTCTCGGTCAGGCGTGGTGCATTCATGTCGCGGAGGATCCGGACAAGGGCTGGGCCGAACTCATGCCATACGCTGCCCACGTCGTGTCGTCTTATGCGCGTATGGCTGCAGAGGCGTCAAACTCTTCGTCGCCGTTTGACGAACTTGTGGGCGACGACGCCGTACGGAAATCAGGCTTGTTCCACGTTTTTACTCCCGATCAGTGTGTTGCCTATGCGCAGAAGTGCGGAGCGAGGGGGTACACAATGTCGGTTCAGCCGTTGATAGGTGGCCTTCCGCCTGAGATTGGCTGGCGGAGTCTGGAGCTCTTCTGCACGAAGGTTCTGCCCCGCGTCAACGTCCGCGCTGCGTGAAGTGACATACCGGGGCTGCAGGCCCTGGGGGCATCGACCCGTCTGCGGTGACGCAAGGCTGCAGCGGTCGTTGCGTAGCAGGCATCGGAGGATGCAAACATGAACTGGACCGGCTGGACCGCCGTCATCGGGGACGGGCTGGATAATTTCGCGCACATCGCCTACGAGAAGAAACACCATCTCAAGCTCGGCGGCGGTGTCGCGCGCATCTCCTTCAACAGGCCGAAGAAGATGAATGCGCTGTCGCCGGCAGTCATCGAGGAGATGTTTCGCGCATTCTACGACGCCAACCATGACGCAAAGATTGGCGTGATCGTGGTCGGTGCGCGTGGCAAACACTTCGGCGCCGGCGGCGACGTGGAATGGGAGCAGTGGGGACTCCGCAGCGTTTTTTATAACCGCTATCCGCACAATCGGCTCGTGCGCATCTCGCGCAAACCGGTTATCGCGCAGGTGCAGGGCTACTGCATCGGCGGACACAATCACATGGTCTACTGCTGCGACTTCACCATCGCGGCGGACAACGCGATCTTCGGCCAGGCGGGTCCGCGCGTCTCCTCGCCGGCGGACGGGTATTTCGTGCCCTACCTGAGCCGGGTCGTAGGTGCGAAGCGGGCTCGCGAGATGTGGATGCTTTGCCGCAAGTACAAGGCGGAACAAGCCCTGCAGATGGGCCTCGTTAACTCCGTCGTGCCGCTGGAGGGCCTCGAGGCGGAGGTCGATCAGTGGTGTGAGGAACTGCTGGCTGTCAGCCCGGGATGTCTCGAGGTACTGAAGGCCGCGTTCGACCAGAGATGGATGGCTACAAGGAGTTCGGCACCATTTCAGCACAGCTGTATCCCGACTGGTTCGAGATGCCTGAGGGTCGGGAAGGTGGAGCGGCCTTCCTCGCGAAGCGCAAGCCGGAGTTCTGGACTCTCCGGGAGCGCGAAGCCGAGTTACGCCAGCAGTTGTTGCAGGAATACGAGTCGCGGCACGACAAGAAGTGAGTGCGCTCGTGTTGACGATTCGCGGGAGTCGACGGGAGGTCAGGTGATCAAGGACAAGGCTGCAATCGTCGGCGTTGCAGAAACTGACTTCGCCAAGCGTCTCGAGGGCAGCGAATGCGAACTGGCGTCGATGGCGATACTCGCAGCGCTCGATGAAGCAGGAATCGCTCCGTCCGAAGTCGACGCGATGTCGTCGTACACCATGGAGACGACGGACGAGAACGAAATCGCCAGCAACCTCGGCTTTCGTGATATTCGCTTCTTCTCGCAGGTGGAGTACGGCGGCGGGGCCGGATGCGCTACGGTCCTGCATCTTGCCATGGCGGTGGCGACCGGCCAGGCCAACGTGGCCGTGGCCTGGCGTTCCCGCAAGCGAGGCTCGGGGCCGCGGGTGTGGGCAACCACGACGGAGCGGCTGGACGACGGATACAAATTTACCCGGCCCTATGGCCTGGTGCGCCCGGTCGATGAGCTGGCGGTGCTCACGCGCCGTTACATGCATGACTACGGTGCGACGCGTGATCACCTCGCCAACATTGCACTGGCGTGCCGGCGCATGGCTAACAACAACCCGCGGGCGGTGATGTACTCAAAGCCACTTACGCGCGAGCAATACATGACCTCGCGGTGGATTGCCGAACCCCTGTGCCTGTACGACAACTGTCTTGAGACCGATGGGGCGCTGGCCTGCGTCATTGTCTCGGCTGAGCGTGCCCGGGATTGCCGGCAACGTCCGGTCTACATCCACGCCGGGGCGCAGGGCATGTCTGCACCCCATCCGAGAATGATGAACAACTTTTGTGGGACGCCATTCAGAAGCCCATCCTACGCGGCAGCGAAGGCGCTCTGGCAGAACAGCGACTTCAAGCAGAGCGACATCAAGGTGGCCCAGATCTACGACGCCTTCACGACCATGGTGCTGTTGTCATTCGAGGCCTATGGCTTCTGCGGGCAAGGCGAAGGCGCCGCATTCACCGAGAACGGCTCCCTCGAGCTGGGCGGACGACTCGCGCTCAACACCAGCGGCGGCAGCCTGTCGGAAGCCTATGTGCATGGGTTCAATCTGATCAACGAGGGTGTCAGGCAGATGCGCGGTACTTCGGTCAATCAGGTGTCCGGAGCCAACGCGTGCCTGGTGACCAGCGCCGACGACGTGCCGACCGGAGCGCTCATTCTCAGTAACTGATGCAGCAATCATGGCGGGCGACGAAAAATGATCGAGTCGTGGCCACTGCCCACGACGGATGGCCACGATGCACCGTTCTGGCAGGGGGCCGGGCGCGGTGCGCTCGTGATGGAAGCGTGCAGCAATTGCGGTGAGTTGCGCTTTCCGCCGCGCCCCATGTGTCCGTGCTGCCATTCGCGGCAGCGGGAGTGGCGCGAGCTTTCCGGCCGCGGCCGGATTTGGTCGTTCATCGTTTCGCACCCCCCGCTGTTCCCAGTATTTAATCCCCTGGCGCCTTATAACGTCATCATCGTCGAACTCGACGAAGAACCCACCATCCGGCTTGCAGGGAATCTCGTCAGCGACCCACAGGGTCCGATAAACAGCGTGAGCGCTGACACGATCCGGATCGGTGAGCCGGTGCAAGCGGTTTACGCGCCCATGACCGAGGACGTGACGCTGATCCGCTGGGTGCGGCGGGGCTGAGATCGCTAAGGCTGATGTCCAGCATTCCTGATCCGGGTCGAGCCCGTGACGGGCTGCAGTGGCACGCTGGTGGTCGGATACTCGATCCGGCTGGATTTGCTATCACGAGTGGAGGTCTGACCGTGCAACTGTCCGATTACAACTCGATCACCTTTCGACGCGACGGGCGCGTTCTGAACGCCACCTTCAATCGGCCCGAGACGCTGAATTCCATGGATGCTGAGATGCAGCACGAGGTCGCCCGACTGTTTCCGGAGGTGGCCACGGACCCGGAGACGAACGTGCTCGTGATCACCGGTGCAGGTCGTGCATTCAGCGCCGGCGGCGACGTCGAGCTCATGCAGGGCATGATCGATCGTCCGGCGCTCTTCGTCGAGGCGACGGCTCACGGCAAGCAACTTCTCCATTCGATCCTCGATTGTCCCAAGCCAGTCATCGCCAAGATCAATGGCCCGGCGATCGGGCTTGGCGCCACAATCGCCCTGTTCTGCGACCTGATTGTCGCGGCGAATCACGCCAAGATCGCCGACCCGCACGTCAGGGTCGGGCTGGTAGCCGGTGACGGCGGGGCGGCGATCTGGCCGCAACTCGTCGGCTATGCCCGCGCCAAGGAGTACCTGCTCCTGGGCGATACACTGACGGGCGAGCAGGCCGCCAGCATCGGGCTGATCAACCGCGCCGTTCCCGCCGAGGACCTCGACCGGGTTGTGGATGAGATCGCGCAGCGGCTGGCGAGCGGTGCGTCGCGCGCCATTCAGTGGACTAAGCTCGCAGTGAACATCCGGCTCAAGCAAGTTGTGAATGCGGTGATCGAAGACTCGTTCGCGTACGAAGCGCTTTCGAGTCAGACGAAGGACCACCAGGAAGCCGTGAATGCATTTCGTGACAAGCGCCAGCCTCATTTCTCCGGTGAGTAGCCGGGACTGGGCGGTCGCCCTGAGCGCAGGGCGTCGGCAGGCCGGGGGTCGTGGATGATGTTGCAGAATGTCCAGCGAACGTCCTTGGCAGTACTGTTACTATTTTGTATATTAAAAAACTGAACGGTGATCTGATAATTGAACCAGGCCGGTCGAAGTGGAAGCCTGTTGGGTGTGATGTGGAGATGGGCAGCAAAATGGCCGGCGCAGGAATCCCGACCATGACGAACTGACAGTCCGGGGAGGGCACAATGGCCAAGCACAGTTTCCCTAGCTTTTCCGATGCCTACCGCAAGCGTTGGCGTGACGCCGGACTGTGGCTGGACGTGACGCTGCACCACGGATTCGACCAGACTGTCGCGGCGCAGCCAGACAAGGTGGCGCTGATCACCGCGGATCAAAGCTACACGCTCGCGCAATACAAGGCCGAATCCGATGCACTGGCCGCAGGTCTCCTGGGGGTCGGCATCGGGCCGGGCGACATCGTGGCTGTGCAGTTGCCGAACTGGGCCGAGTTCTGCTTTCTGCAGATCGCGCTATCGCGCATCGGCGCGGTCATTCAACCCATCCATACCGTCTTCCGCGAGCGCGAGACAGCCAATCTCCTCAGTCTCTGCGAGAGCGACGCGATCGTTGTCCCCGATACCTACAAGGACTTCGGCTTTGCGGACATGGTGCGCTCGCTGCGGCCCCAGCTCCCCGCGTTGCGCAAGGTGATAGTCGCTCGGGGTGAGGCGCACGCCGCGGCGGGCGAGTCGAACCTGAGCGATCTGATGGAAGAAGGCCGCCGCAATCTGCAGCGCCTGGCCGACGTCAAGACTACGGCAGACGACATCTACTACCTGAACTTCACCTCGGGTACGGAGGGAAACCCCAAAGGCTTTCTGCACGTGCACAACGCCGTGATCTCGATGACCAAGCGGCTCATTCCGCTCATGCCGCCGGAAACCGTCATGCTGGCGTGCTCACCCATGACGCATACGTTTGGCCATTTCGAGATGTATTACACGGACCTCGCCGGTTTTCCCATGGTGGTGGTCGACCGTTACAGTCCCGGTGAAATCCTGACCCTGATCGAACGTGAGCGCGTGACCAAGCTCTCAGGAACGCCGGCGCATTTCTTCGGCCTGCTGCACCACCGCGATTTCGCCAAGTTCGACACGTCGTCAGTCAAGTCGGTCGCGGTCGGTGGGGCCCGCAGCTCGCCGGACCTGATCGCAGATCTGGGCCGCGTGTGGGGAGTGAAGTCTGCAAACACCTACGGCATGGGCGAGACCATCATCCATACCAGGACCGTGCCGGACGATCCCGAGGAAAGGATACGCAGCACCGTGGGCCGTCCGATATTCGGCGTCGAACTCAAGATCGTCGACCAGAAAGACCGCACGGTCGTGCAGCCGGCCGGCACCATCGGCGAGATCTGTTTCCGCGGCCCGACGCTATTCGTCGGTTATCACAACCTGCCCGGGAAGACTGCCGATACGCGCGATGCGAACGGCTGGTTCTACACCGGCGACCTCGGCTACGTGGACGAAGCTGGCTATCTGTATTTCGTCGGGCGGGCCAAGGAAGTCATTAACCGCGGCGGCACCAAAATACATCCGAAGGAGATCGAGGATCTGCTGTGCCAGCATCCGGCCATACTCCAGGCCGCCGTGGTCGGTATGCCGGATGAGCGGCTCGGTGAGCGCGTTTGTGCCTATGTAGTCACGCGCGACGGCCACGAAATCAGCCTCGAGGAAGTTGGCCAGTTCTGCTGCGAGCGCAAGGCGACGAAATACCTGCATCCCGAGGTGCTCGTGCGCATCGAGGAGATGCCGATGACTCCGACGGGAAAAATCCAGAAGGTTGCGTTGCAGAAGGACGCAGTCAGTCGAGCGACCCTTTCCCGGGCAACAGCCGACCCAGCGCCCGCCGGCTGACGGCCACCGCCAACACGCAATCAGAGGATGAGCATGGACGAAACACCGGAAGAGCGATTCGCGCGTGGGATGGAGACCCTGCAGAAGGTCTTCCCGCTCGGCTCGGGCGCCATGCCGCAGTTCCGCTATCCAGCAGAGATTGAGAGCGACTGGGGCCAATTCTCCGTGTCGACCGTGCTCGGCGACGTCTGGTCACGACCGGGGCTGGAGTTGAAGCATCGAGCCATGATCGCCATTGCGGCGCTGGCGGCGCTGAACAAGCCGGGATCGTTGAAGGCCTACATCATCGCGGGCCTGAAGCAGGGACTGTCGCGAAACGAAGTGTGCGAAATCATCTTCCAGATGGCGATCTACGCGGGTTTCCCTGCTGCGATCGAGGCCTTCGGTCATGCGCGTGAGGCGTTCGAACAGTTCGACCTGGCATCCGGCCCCGGCGCGAAGTCCGGCGCAACGGATCCGGGGGCGTAGCAAATGGTGCCCGTAAGCGGCTTCGTCCGCCGCATCGTGAACGACGATCCGAATCGTTACATCGACTGTGCCGCTGTCCCAGCACGCTCGGGTATTGCAGCTCGCATTTCGACGATTCGCTGCCTCGCCTTCGGCTGACCGATTCGGAGGGCCCGGATGTCCTCGCATGCGGGACCGCATTGGCGTGTTTGACCCCGCGGACCTGGTCAGTGTAACTTGAACGCTGTTCTGATATAGAAATGCAGACGCGGGCGTGACGGCGTCTCGTCCCGGAGGTGGATTGCGTCGCTGGACCAGGGCGCGGGCCGTCAGGCGGGCCTCAGGGCCGGAGCAACGCGGAGGCATCGATGGATCTTTTCTCACTCAGCGGCAGGGTTGCGCTCGTGACCGGCGCGTCGCGGGGACTTGGCAAGTCCATGGCGCAGGCTCTGGCACGTGCTGGAGCGACGGTAGTGCTGACGGCCCGTGATGTGGCGCGCCTCGAGGAGGTCGCCAGTGAGATCCGCCGTGAGGGGCACCAGGCTCACGTGGACGCATTTGATCTGCTAAACGAGGAAGCGGTGGTGGCTGCGGTCCCCAGAGTCGTCGAGCGCTTCGGACGCCTGGACATCCTCCTCAATAACGCAGGAATTTACGTCACGAGCAAGTTGCTGGATTCGACGCTGGAACTCTGGCACCGCACGATGGATACCAACCTCACGGCTGCGTACCTGCTGGCGCGTGAGGCGGCGCGGTCGATGATCCCCCAGAAGTCCGGTCGCATCATCAACGTTGGCTCATATTGCTCGGTGCTGGGCAGGGAGCGCATGCAGGCCTATGCCGCGAGCAAGCACGGTCTTGCGGGACTCACCAAGTCGCTGGCCGGCGAGCTTGGGCGCTACGGCATTAACTGCAACGCCATAGCGCCCGGTTACTTCATGACCGACATGATCGAGCGGGTGGCCGATGACGCGGACCTGATGCAGGCTTTTACTGGCGCGATTGCCCTCAATCGTTTCGGCCGTCCGGACGAGGTTTGCGGTGCAGCGGTCTTTCTGGCCTCGGATGCCGCGTCCTACGTCAACGGCCACATTTTGCATGTCGACGGCGGCGTGGCGAACGTCGTCTGCATCCGGCCGGTCAGAAGTCCCAAGCCGTGATCCACTGCGGACCGAGGCAGGTGATGCAGTACCGGGGTATGACGACGGCGTCGTGCGCGGCATCGATGAATTCGAGTGCCGATCCGTTGTTCGTACGGGCGGCGACTACTGCATCGAATTCGACAGGCGCGACTGGGACCAGTTCAACGCGGCCCAGTACCCGGACGCGCGTTGGAATACCGGGCTGCCATTTGATACGTTCAACTGCGACGAACGAACCGGGAAAGCGGCTAATGACGTGCTATACGCTGTGTGGCGTGACTCTCATCACCTGGCGACGAATCCAAGGCTGACGTTCAAGTATGAGCTGCTGGGCGCTAGTACCGATCAAGGCTCGTCCCGAGTGCAAGGGTCGGTTGTCCGGCTGGCTTGCGCCTTCGGAACGAATCGACATCGTGCGGGAGATGGTCGGACGCGTGCTGGCAGCCCTGCGGGATGCACCCTCGATCGACAGCATCGCCGTCGTGACACCCGAGCGTGACTGGTTGCGCCCCGAGGTGCTGGTACTCGACGACCCGGGCCGTGGTCTCAATGCGGCTCTCGATTCAGCTCGTCGCGAACTCATTGTGCGGGGCATCGACGAACTCGTCGTGCTGCATGCCGACCTGCCGTTCGTCACTGCGACCGACATTGAGTTGCTGGTGTCCAGGGGTCGGCGCACCGGATTCGCGCTGGCGTCAGACTCCGCTTGCTCGGGCACCAACGCGCTGTATCTCGCGCCGCCGGCGGCCTTTCGTTTTTGCTTCGGCGTGGACAGTTGTCGTCAGCACCTGCAGGAGGGTGCCCGCCTCGGCCTGACGGCCGAACTCGTTCACACGCGTGGCCTCGAATTCGACCTGGATCGAGGCGAAGACCTTTTGCAACTTTGCGAACAGGGCGATGCGCGGTTCACGTCCTTGAAACTTCTGCCGGCTTGATGGATATGGCTGCAACCGACTCATTACGGCTGATCGACGCTGCCGCCGCGGGCCAACGGCTCGACAGTACGGCGGCGGCGCTGCTGGTGCATGCGCCGCTCGCATCGCTCATGCACACCGCCGAGGAGCTGACCCTGGCCGGCTTCGGTTCGACGGTCAGCTACTCGCGCAAGGTCTTTATCCCGCTCACACAGTTGTGCAGGGATGTCTGTCACTACTGCACGTTCGCGAAGGCGCCGCGCCGCCTCGCGCAGCCCTACCTGTCGCCGGATGAAGTATTGGCGATCGCGCGGGCGGGCCAGGCCCATGGTTGCAAGGAAGCACTGTTCACGCTGGGCGACAAGCCGGAATTGCGCTATGCCGTGGCTCGCCGCGCGCTCGCTCAGCACGACGCCGTAACGACACTCGAATACCTCGAGCGGATGGCAGTGTTGGTGTTCCGCGAGAGCGGCTTGCTGCCGCACCTCAATCCGGGTGTCATGAATCGCGAGGAACTCGCACGCCTGCGGCCGGTCGCAGCCTCGATGGGGCTGATGCTGGAGTCGGGCGCCGAGCGGCTGGCGATGCGCGGTGGCCCGCATTTCGGCTCGCCGGACAAGCAGCCGACGCAGCGTCTAGCGACGCTGCGCGCGGCAGGTGAACTCAGTATACCCGTGACGACTGGCCTGCTGATCGGCATCGGCGAAACCCGCCGCGAGCGGCTGGAGTCGCTACTTGGGCTGCGGGCGCTGCACGAGGAGTTCGGCCACCTCGGAAATCATCATCCAGAATTTCCGCGCCAAGCCGGGGACTCGCATGGCCTCCGGCGCCGGAGCCGACGCTCGAGGAGCAGCTCTGGACTATCGCGGTCACACGATTGCTGTTTGGTCCTCGGATGTCGATCCAGGCACCGCCGAATCTTCAGCCCAATGCGCTGGTACCGTTGCGGTCCGCCGGAATCAACGACTGGGGCGGCGGGTCACCCGTGACGCCGGATCACGTGAACCCGGAGGCGCCGTGGCCGCATCTTGCGGCACTGGAGCGCCAGACGGAGGAAGCAGGGCGGGAACTCGTCGAGCGTCTTGCAATTACGCCCGCGTACGTGCGCGATGCGGGTCGCTGGGCAGACGAGGGCATGGCGCGGCACATCCGCCGCATGAGCGATGCGCGGGGTTACGCGCGAACGAATGCATGGTTTGCCGGATCGGCTTCAGCGATCCCGGATGAGGCGGCGAACTGGATGTCGGGCGGTCCGCGCACTGTGGCCGGTCGGGGACGCCTGACTTCGATCCTCGCGGCAGCGCAGGCCGGACGGGATCTAGCCGAACAGGAGATTGTTGAACTCTTTACGGTCGCGGATCACGACCTTCCGGCGGTGCTTACGGCAGCCGATGAACTGCGCAGAGTCGCCGTCGGCGAGACGGTGACATACGTCGTCAACCGCAACATCAACTACACGAACGTCTGCAACTACCGTTGCGGGTTCTGTGCCTTTCGAAGGGGCGGAGTGCAAGGGGCCTGCGTGGCCCTGCGTACGATTTGTCCCCTGACCGAGATCGCGGAACGGACGCGCGAGGCCGCTGCGGTGGGTGCTACGGAGGTCTGCCTGCAGGGCGGCATCCACCCGAGTTACACGGGCGAGACCTATCTTCGTATCGTACGCGCAGTCAAGGAAGCGGTACCGTCGATGCACGTGCACGCATTCTCGCCGCTCGAGATCCGACACGGCGCCGCGACGCTGGGACTTGAGCTGCGGGAGTATCTGTCGCGGCTCGCCGCTGACGGACTCTCGAGCCTGCCAGGGACCGCGGCAGAGATTCTGGATGACGAGGTGCGTAGAGTCATCTGCCCGGACAAGCTGACGACGTCAGAGTGGCTGGAGACGGTAGCTGATGCGCATGCCGTGGGGCTCAGGTCGACCGCAACGATCATGTACGGCCATGTGGACGCGCCGGTGCACTGGGCACGTCACCTGCTGCGAGTCCGCGCGCTGCAGGCAGCGACTGGCGGGATCACCGAGTTCGTGCCGTTGCCGTACGTCCACATGGAGGCCCCCCTCTGGCGCCGCGGTCTCACGCGTTCGGGGCCGACCTTCCGCGAGGCGGTGCTGATGCACGCGGTCGCGCGACTCGTGCTGCATCCGCTGGTGACAAACATCCAGGTCTCGTGGGTCAAGATGGGGCCCGAAGGCGCGGCGCTGTGTCTGCGAGCCGGAGCCAACGACCTCGGCGGAACTTTGATGAATGAATCGATCAGCGCGCGGCCGGTGGCGTGCACGGTCAACTGCTGACCCGCGAGCAGCTCGCGGCCATTGCTGCTAGCCTCGGACGGCCGATCCGACAGCGCACAACGTTCTACCAGAGCACTGAGCAGAAAGTGGCGTGTGGTGGTTCGCGTCGCGTCGCTGCTGCAGCCGCCGATTCGTTCGCCTGAATTTCGACGTGACCTGCTTGAAATACGGCTACAACGCGTCGGCCGGTCCATGGTCTCGACACGGTCGGAGCATCAAGGCGCGATCTAATCTTTCGGAGCACCATCGGTATGAATGAGGCGACCTTCCCTGTAGTTGCTGTCATCGGCGGCACAGGCAACCTTGGTCACGCCCTTGCCAGGCGCTGGGCGCAGGCCGGCTACACGCTGGTGCTTGGGTCGCGTGACTCCGTCCGCGCCGACGCCGCGGCGACGGCAATGCGAGATGCGGTTCCCAATGCCAGGGTGCGAGGCCTTACGAATCGAGATGCAGCGCTTGCGGCCGATATCGTTGTTCTGGCCGTGCCGTACGCTTCGCAGGAGGCAACCCTCGATGAGATTCGGGACGCCGTACAAGGCAAGTTAGTGGTCGACACAACCGTGCCACTTGTGCCGCCGAAGGTCATGCGCGTGCAACTTCCTCCGGAGGGTTCGGCGGCAGTTCGAGCACAGGGACTCCTGGGGCCGGCTGTGACGGTCGCCTCTGCGTTTCACAGCACAGCCGCACATCGATTGGAGACCGATGACACGATTGATTGTGACGTATTGGTCTTTGGTGACTCAGGGAAGCGCGTGATCGCGTCATGGGAGCTCGTCTCGGCAGCGAGGCTTCGCGGCCTTCATGGCGGCGCATTGGCGAACTCGGCTGCCGCCGAGGCATTGACGTCGGTCCTCATCTTCATCAATAAGCACTATACAGCCGACGGGGCTGGCATCCGCATCACAGGAAAGCTGATCCCACCCGCACCAGGTTGAGTGTGATGGCCAGCGCGTCGCTGATTTTCCATGCGCTGCCCAGCATTCCGGAGATTGCGCCGGGAACCGACCTTGCGTCGATCGCGGAGCACGCACTGCTGGCCGCCCGGATCGAGGTGCGCGCTGGCGATGTACTGGTTTTCGCGCAGAAAGTCGTCTCCAAGGCTGAAGGCCGCTTGGTGCGGCTCCGTGACGTCCAGCCTTCGAGCCGGGCGCTGGAACTCGCAGCGCGCTGCCTGAAAGACCCGCGACTGGTGGAACTGGTCCTGGCCGAATCGAGCGAGGTGGTCCGGGTCGCGCCCAATGTCCTGGTGACCCGACACCGTTGTGGATACGTCATGGCCAATGCGGGCATCGATCATTCGAACACCGGTACGGCACCGGATGCCGGTGTGGTGCTGCTCCTGCCGATCGACGCTGATGCATCCGCGCGCGCGCTGTGCAGCGCGCTCCGAGCCCGGCTCGGCATCGCTCCGGGCGTGATCGTCAGCGACAGTTTTGGCCGGCCGTGTCGCATGGGAACGGTCAATGTCGCGCTGGGTGTGGACGGGTTGCCGTCAATCGTGGACATGCGTGGTGGGTGCGATCGCGACGGGCGCAGGCTGCAGGTCACTCAGGTAGCGATCGCAGACGCCATTGCTGCCGGTGCAGGCCTGGCCATGGGCGAGGCCGCCGAGGGAGCGCCGATCGTGCACGTGCGGGGCTTTGCGTCGACCGAGCCATGCAGTGACGGCCAAGCACTGATCCGCCCGGCGAAGGAGGACCTGTTTCGGTGACCAAGACTGCGAAAGTGCTCGCCATCTCGGGTGGCATCGGTGGCGCCAAGCTGGCGCTTGGTTTGCAGCGCGTGCTGCCGCCGGGCGACCTTGCCGTGCTCGTGAATACCGGCGACGATTTCCGGCATCTCGGGCTCGCGATCTCGCCCGACCTTGATACGGTGCTCTACACATTTGCCGGCGTTGCCAATGCCGGGGCCGGTTGGGGTCGCGAAGGCGAAACCTGGAATTTTCTCGAGGAACTGCGTCGGATCGACGGCCCAGCCTGGTTCCAGCTGGGCGACCGCGACCTCGTGGTCCACGTCGAGCGGACGAGCCGGCTGGCCCTCGGTGAGTCACTCACTTCGATCATGGCCGCCCTCGGCCGCCGATTCGGCGTGCCGAGTGCGATCCTTCCGATGACCGACGACGCGGTGGCCACCCTGCTCGACACGGACGCCGGAGTGCTGGAGTTCCAGGAGTACTTCGTGCGCCGGCGTTGTGAACCGAGGATTCGTGCCGTGCGGTACGCAGGGGCCGCAACCGCTACCGCAAACCCGGCGTTGACCGGGCTGCTGGCGTCGCCGGAGCTGGAATGCGTGGTGATTTGCCCGTCGAATCCGTACCTGAGCATCGGACCGGTCCTCGCGATCGCTGGGTTGCGCGACGCCCTGGCCCGCTGCCCCGTCCCCGTCGTGGTGATCTCGCCGATCATCGGCGGGCGCGCGGTCAAAGGGCCGACGGTCAAGCTGATGCGTGAACTCGGTGTCGATGTTTCACCACGATCCATCACGGAGCACTATGCAGGCCTCATCGACGGCCTCGTGGTCGATTCCGAGGACATGGCGTTTGCATCGGCCACTGGGGTGCCTACGCTAGTGACGCCAACGCTCATGCAGACCCTTGTCGACCGCGAGGCACTGGCGCGGGCCGCGCTCGGTTTCGCGGCATCGCTGGCGGCCGCGCCGCGGTTGCCGAGAACTGTACCGTAAGCGGCTACGCCGCTACTTCCGCGTCTCCGTATCAGCCCGGCCAACCTGTGCAGCCTGGCTGCGCGCTTCACTATCCGCCGGCGACACTTTGACGATGCTTTCGTCGTCGCTGTTCCGCGCGCCGGTAGGACTCAGCCCGAGGAGTAGCCCCTGGCGATCGATCCAGTCGTTCTTCCCGAGCTTGGAAAGGCAGACACGCGCCCGGGAAGAACGACTGGATCGATCGCCTGCGGCACGGCGCCTGGGCTCGTCCTCGGCGCGCCGAAAACTGCGCACGGCGCACGGTGCGTCGAGATGTGGCAACCCCAGCGTATGAGTCCGGTGGGCCTAAAACCTTACGGTCGCGGCAACCCGCAGCGTGCGCGGCTCCGCAGGATGGAAGTGAATGTCGGCGACGGGCTGCGATTCGCTGGGCAGCTGCGACTCGTAGAAGTAGCTGATGTCGCTGGCTTCCGCATCGAACAGGTTGAAGACCGACGCCATCACGCTCAGGCGTGGCGAGAAGCGGTAGCCGGCCTGCGCATTCACGGTCGAGGTCGAGTGCGAGCGTACGCTGTTGTCCTCGATCAGCGGGGCCGGGCCGAAGTAACGCCAGCGGGCGCCACCGAACCAGCCCAAGTCGCGCTGGATGCTGAGGCCGACCGACACGACGGTCTCCACGGCACCGGGAATGTAGTTGCCCGCGGGGTCGTACTCGGTGAACCGGGCATGCGACCACGAGTAGTCCGCGTCCAGGATCACCGTTTCGAACGGGGTCCAGTACGCGCCGAGTTCGACGCCATAGCGCCGGGTTGCGCGGCTTGGCTCGGTGATGCCGCCGTCACCGACGAACAGCAGTTCCGAGTCGATGTCCAGGTTCCACAAGGCGGCCGTCAACTGCAGGCCGGGCACAGCCGCGGTGCGGACGCCGATTTCCGTGCCGGTGGCCGGCACGATTGGATCGACGGGATCGGCCTGGGTAACTCCGTCCGTGGGATCGACGCGGATCGTCGTGCCGCGGGCGTCGTTGGTGTGAAAGCCGCGACCCGCGTTCAGGAAGACCTCCGTCTCCGCCCACGGCCCCAGCACGACCGTCAGTTTCGGGCTCGCGATCGAATCGGTCTCGTCGCCGGAGTTGGCCGGGAGATCGCTGTCGACCGAGAAATCCAGGTAGTCGAAGCGGAGTCCCGCCTCCGTGCGCAGCCAGTCCGTCCAGCGCTGGTCATGGATGACGTAGGCCGAGTACTGCGCCTGGCGGACGTCGTCCTTGCGGATCGTCTCGAACCGCTCGCGGGCGAAGGTCCGGTACAAGGCGACCGGTGTGATGTCGTCCATGCGCAGTTCGGCGCCGGCGCGCAGTGAGCCGTCGAGCCCGTTCAACGAAGCCGGCAAGTCGTACTCGAAGTGACCGCCGTACACGCGGCGACTGTCGTACTGCTCGAACTGGTCGCCGTCGACCGGGTCGAGCGCGTAGGTGAAGTTCGAGAACAGGTCGAGGTGGTAGTCGATGGCGTAGGCCAGCGCCGACCAGCCGCGCCCGTCGTGCCGGGACCACGCGTCGAGCGACAGGCTGTAGCGATGCGACTCGCCGCCCGTGGTGTCGTCCACGTGACCGAAGCGCGGGATCAACCCGGCATCCACGGCCCGCTGCGGAACCTGGTCGGTGCTGTCCCAGCTGCCGTCGTAGCCCATGCCCGTGACGGCGAACCCGGCCTCGGCAGTGCCGCGGCTGTACTTGATGACCCCGCTGGTCTTCTGGAAATCCTCGGGCAGTGTCCAGGGCCCGTCGGTCTGCGACCAGTCGAGGCCCAGCAGCAGCGTCCCGCCCGCCACCTGCGGCGAGGCGCTGGCGAACAGCCGATAGTAGTTGTCCTCGCCGACCGTCAGGCCCAGCGTTGGCGCGCCGCTGTCGCGGATGTAGGAGATGCGCGCCGCGCCGGCCGCCGAGAAGTTTCCTTCTTCAGCAAAGTAGGGACCCTTGCGGTATTGCACGGTATCCACCAGCTCGTGGACCAGGAAGTTGATGTCGGCGTACCCCTGGCCATGGGCGTGGGTCGGCATGTTCACCGGCACGCCGTCCACGTAGCTCGCAAAGTCGGTGCCATGGTCGAGGTTGAAGCCGCGCAGGAAATACTGGTTCGCCTTGCCGTCGCCACTGTGCTGCGTGACAACCAGCCCGGGTACGACCTCGAGCACTTCGCCGGGTCGCAGGACCGGCCGGCCCTGCAGCTGCGCACTCGTGACGATGCCTTCGCTCGCGGCCCGCGACTCGCCGATCAGCCCGATGCGCTGGGCAGTGACCACGATCTCCTCGAGCGGGGTGCCGGTGGGAATGCCGGAGGCCAGGGCGCTGCCCGGCAATGCCAGGATGACGAGCGCTGCGGCGGTTGCCAGCGACGGTTGGCGCTGATTGCGTGGCATGGGCAGGCTGTCCATCATGAACTCCCGGCTTCAACCGACGGGCGGTGCTCCGGGTCCGGAGACTATCCGGCGGTATGATGTTTATCAAATAAGTGCATACCCTAACCCGGCCGTGGAGGCCTCCAGATGCAACGCACGACGATCACGCTCGACGACGACTTGATGGAGCGGCTGGATGAGTTCATGGCGGATCGCCGCTACGCCAACCGCAGCGAGGCCATTCGCGACCTGGTGCGCGCCGGCCTCGAGCAGTCGACCCTCGATGGCGCAGCCGACGCGCAGTGCCTCGGGGCGGCCATCTACGTCTTCGATCACAACGCCAGGGAGCTCGCGAGCCGGCTCACCCACGCAGCGCACGATCATCACGACCTGTCGGTCGCGACGCTGCACGCACCTCGATCACGACAGCTGCATGGAAGTCAACGTCCTGCGCGGGCAAGTCGGCGATGTTCGTCACTACGCCGATCACGTCATTGCGGAGCGTGGTGTCCGGCATGGGCGCCTCGTGCTGGTGCCTGCTGAATTTTCGACGGAAACCCATGCGCATGGCGGTGCGAAGCTTTCGCGACACTCGCATTTGCACGTCAAGCGATCCCTAGGCGGGGCTTCGCCTCATTGCTTGAATGGCCAGAGATCTCGTCGCAACGATCAAACGGGCGGACTGCGGATAACCGCAGGTCGCGGACCGCGCCCGCCCTGACCTAGACTTTCTTCACGAACGCCCGCTGGACACAAAGTCGCAGGACCCACCTCTGGGTCACGCTGCTGCTGTTGCCCGCCCTGGCGTGTCGCATGCTGGTGCCGCCTGGTTTCATGCCGGGCACCGGTGCAGATCATTCGCCCACGATGCAGATGTGCCACGGCGCCGGGCCGCTGCCGCAGGGCGCGCAATCGCCCGCAAAGGATGATGGACAGCGGCCTGGGAGTCCTGCGCATCACGAATCGCCTTGCGTCTTTGCGGCCGCCGGCACGGCTGCGCCACCACCGATCACGTTGGCGGTTCTGGATGGTCCCGCAACGCCAGACGCCATTCCGTCGCCACCGGACCTCGCCGTTGTCTTCCGGACACCGCATCGCGCCAACCCGCCCAGGGCGCCTCCCACCATCGTCAGCCCCGCCTAGGGCTCGACTGCCCGTTTGAGGCTGGGCGCCTGCATTGGCGCCCCGGCCTCGGCCCGCCGGGCATCCGCTGTCCTGCCCGTAGTTCCATCTCGACCGCTGCACACATGAGCGGCGGTCGTGGGCTGCGCATGGCATCGCGATGAATCGGTGACAGCCAACCGCAACGACACCGGGCGGTGCTTGAAGGCGACCCAGCGGGGCCTCGGCAAAGCTCCCACTCCTTGATTTTGATTTTGGAGTCTGAAGACATGCGACCTCGTCCGATTGCAGTTACCGTGTTCCCTTGGCCCTCTACGCCGCCCAGGGTGTGGCGGCGGATAGTGCCCCCAACCTCGAAGAAATCATGGTCACGGCCCGGCGGATTCTCACGCCCGGCCTCGGCGCCATCGGCCTCGATGGCGCCGAGATTGCCCGCAAACGCGCCCGCACCAGCGACACCGCCAGTCTGCTCGCGGGCCTTCCAGGGGTCAGCGTCTATGGCGCCGGAGGAGTTTCCAGTCTGCCGGTCATCCGCGGCCTCGCGGACGACCGCCTGCGCACGCAGGTGGACGGCATGGACCTCGTGGCCGCCTGTCCCAACCACATGAACTCACCACTCTCCTATATCGACCCCACGGCCGTGGCCAGCGCCGACGTTTACGCTGGCGTCACGCCGGTGAGCGTCGGCGGCGACAGCATCGGCGGCAGCATCGTGGTGCGTTCTGCGGACCCCGCGTTCGCGCAGCCTGGCTCTCATCTTGTGCAGGGTGAAGCCGGCACGTTCTATCGCGGCAACGGTGATGGATGGGGCGGAAATCTCTCCGGCACGTTCGCTACGGAAACCTTCAGCCTCAACTACACCGGCGCCTTCGCCCAGGCCGACAACTACCAGGCTGGCGACAGCTTCAAGCACTACACGTTCACCGGTCGGGCGGGCCACACGCTACCCACCGCCGAAGTCGGATCCACGGCCTACGACTCCCGCAACCAGACAGTCCGGCTTGCATGGCGCAGTGGCAGTCACCTGCTGGATTTCAGTTACGGCTTCCAGGACATCCCGTACGAGCTCTATGCCAACCAGCGCATGGACATGGCGGAGAACCAGAGCGACCGGTTCAACCTTGCCTACACCGGCGGTCTCGACTGGGGAACCCTGCAGGCGCGGGTGTACTACCAGCACACCGAGCACGAGATGGACTTCGGCGACGACAAGCGCTTCTGGTACGGACCGGGACAGCCGCCAAGCGGGTCAGGCGGGGATACAGCCCTGAACGGCTCACCCTGCTCGCCGATCTCCGGCTCGATGATGGTGAGCGGCCAGATTGTCGGTTGCGCTGCCGGCATGCCGATGATGACTGACGGCAGGAATACGGGAGTCTCCGTCAGCGCGGCGATCCCGCTGGCCGAGCAGAGTCTGCTGCGCGTCGGTGGCGAGTATCAGGAGAATCGGCTGGACGACTGGTGGCCGCCCTCCGGTGCGGGCATGTGGCCGTACGATTTCCTGAACCTGAACGACGGACAGCGTGACCGCTACGCCGCTTATGGTGAATGGGAGATTGGCAACGAACGCTGGACGCATATCCTGGGCGCCCGCTTTGAAACCGTGAACATGAGTGCAGTCCCGGTTCACGGCTACAACCTCGACTCGTATCCGACCAGCGGCGTTGGCGGCATGGGCAACCAGACGCGAGACGCGGCGCTGTTCAACGCCAGCTCACGCGGCAAGACGGACGACAACTGGGACCTCTCATGGATCGGCCGCTTCGTACCGGGCGCGACTCAGGCTTACGAGATCGGCCTGGCGCAGAAGACCCGCTCGCCCAACCTGTATGAGCGCTACACCTGGTCCACGTGGCAGATGGCGGCGTTCATGAACAACTTCGTCGGCGACGGCAACGGCTACGTGGGGGACGTGAACCTGAAGCCGGAGGTGGCTCGCACAGTGAGCCTCACGGCCAACTGGCACGATGCCGATTCCGAGCAATGGAGTGCCAAACTGACACCGTACTACACGGACGTGCAGGACTACATCGACGCGGTGCAATGGGATGCCGTGACGAACACGCGCCGCGCCGTGCCCGTGGTCGGCAACTTTACCGTGCTCCGGTACGCCAACCAGTCCGCCCAACTCTACGGCGCAGACCTTGCGGCTGACTACCGGCTGACAGACACGACCGATTACGGGAAGTTCTCAGCCCAGCTCGTGGCGAGCTACACCAGGGGCAGGAACGAGGATACGGATGGCAACCTCTACAACATCATGCCGCTGAACGCCAAGCTGGCTTTCACGCAAGAACTCGGCTCGTGGCGCAATGCCCTGGAGGGCGAATTCGTGGCGGCGAAGGATGACGTCTCCGCGGTGCGCAACGAAATGCAGACCGCGGGCTACGGTCTTGCGCACCTGCGCAGCCGCTACGAGCGAGCCACCTGGAGCGTGGAGGTCGGCATCGAGAACCTGTTCGACCGTTACTACGAGCTGCCGCTGGGCGGCGCTTACGTCGGTCAGGGCACGACGATGACGGTCCCGCCCGTGCCCAACCAGCCGCAATGGGGCACTCCGGTGCCCGGTGCGGGCCGTTCAATATATGCGAGCGTCAACATGAAGTTCTAAAGCCAGCCTGCGAGCGCCGTGCAATTTTCCGGCGTGCCGGGAAATTGCTCAGGCGCTGAATCGCGAGCGTTCGGTCCGGGGCCTTTCCCGGAGCGCGTGTCTGCCTTTCCAAGCTCCGGGAAAGGCTCCGGATCGGACGCCCGCTATCACTCCTTGAGCACTCGTCCCGCATACCCAAAGCAGCAACACGCCCAGCAGCGACGAACAACCGCTACTGGACGCGTCAGGTGCGCCGGTCAGGCCTGCTGCCGGATCCGCGAATGCTTGTAGCCGTACAGGAAGTAGATGAGGAAGCCGAGTCCAGTCCAAAGCGCCAGCCGGATCCACGTGTCGTGCGGCAGGAAGAGCGTCATGGCGAGGCAGATTGCCACGCCGGCCACGCCGGTGAAGGTGGCGAACGGCACGCGGAACGGACGCGGCGTATCTGGCTGCGTGCGGCGCAGCACGACAACGCCGGCGCACACCGCGCTGAATGCCAGCAGGATACCGATCGAGATCAATTCGCCAAGCACGTCGAGTGGAAAGATGCCGGCAAAGAACGCAGCGACCAAGCCGGTGATGATCGTAGCAACGTGCGGCGTGCGGTACTTCGGATGCACCTTCTGCATCGACGGCGGCAGCAGGCCATCGCGCGACATTGCCATGAAAATGCGCGGCTGGCCGAGCAGCGACATCAGGATCACGGAGGTGAGGCCGACGATCGCACCGATCTTGACCGGCAGGCCGAGCCACTTCAGCTCCGGATGGGCGTCGAGCGCGACCGCGACCGGTGCGGCGACGTTGAGTTCCGTGTACGACACCATGCCGGTCATCACGGCAGACATAAGGACATAGAGCACCGTCGAGATGAGCAGTGCCGCGATGATGCCCCACGGTACGTCGCGCTGCGGATTGCGGGCTTCCTGCGCCGTCGTCGCGGCCTGGTCGAAGCCGATGTAGGCAAAGAAGATGATTGCGGCGCCCTGCATGATGCCACTGAAGCCGAATTGTCCGGAGGTGCCTGTATTGGCGGGAAGGTAGGGCTGCCAGAGGTCGGGTGTCACGTATTTGATGCCGACCGCGATGAACAGGACGATGATCAGGATCTTGATGATCACCATCACGTTATTGACGCGGGTCGACTGCTTCACGCCGACGTAACACACCCAGGTGAGCAGCGCGACGATCAGCACGGCCGGCACGTTGACCAGGGCGCCCGTCCTCACCAGGTGATTTTCCGCGCCTTTGCCAAGCGGCGCATTGGTGAGCGCGTCGGGCAGGTGGAGGCCGAATTCGGCGAGCAGGTTGACGACGTAGCCCGACCATCCGACCGCGACGGCAGCGCCCGACATCACGTATTCCAGCGCGAGGTTCCAGCCGACGAACCAGGCGACACCCTCGCCGAGCGTCGCGTACGTATAGCTGTAGGCGCTGCCCGAGATCGGGATCATCGAGGCCAGCTCGGCATAGCAGAGCGCGGCCAGACCGCAGCCGATGGCGGCCACGAGGAAGGCGAGGGTGACGGCGGGGCCAGTGTGCTGGGCGGCCACGGTGCCCGTCAGGACGAAAATGCCGCTGCCGATCATCGAGCCCAGGCCGACGGAGGTCAGCGCTCGGCGGTCCAGTACGCGATTCAGCTTGGGCCCGGATTCGATTTCGCGAGTCATCGCAGCCACCGATTTGCGGGCTGCCAGCTGTTTCAGCACGAAGCTCTCCCCCTTTGCGAATTTGGCCCAAGTCTCTCACAGCCGCCCGGGCAGCCGCATCCCGTTGCCTTATCATGGAGGCAATGACGCCGAAGACGCCAGAAGCCAGCGCCTCGCCCGACTGGACCAGGCCACGTCCCATCGACACCACGTATTGGGTCGTGCCGGGCCGGTTCCTGGTGGGAGAACATCCGGGCTCGCGGTCACGCGCCCGGTCGATGGATCGGTTGCGCCGGTTCCTCGAGGCCGGCATCACCTGCTTCATCGACCTGACCGAGCCGGACGAAAGTTCCGCCTATGACCGGCATTTGCCGTTCGAAACATCGTCGGGACGGCGCATCGACTATCGGCGCCAGCCGATTCCGGATCACGGCGTACCGGCCGACCGCGCCACCATGGACCGTATCCTGGCGATGCTGGACGACGCCCTCTCAACCGGCCACGGCGTGTACCTGCACTGCCGGGCCGGCATCGGCCGCAGCGCGACAGTCGCCGGCTGCTGGCTTGCCGAACGCAATCCGGGCGGGGGTGAGGCAGCGCTCACCGAGCTGGGCGACTACTGGCGACAGTGCCGGCAATCGAGGTCATGGCCGCAGGTGCCGGAAACCAGCGAGCAGGAGGAATTCGTACGCAACTGGCAACCGTTGCGGCCAGGGGTGAAAGGCGTCGCAAAATCGTCGGGGCCGGCCAGGGGTCTTGCGCTGGAGCAGCGCGTGCGCGGGGGTTGGTTCGGGCTCGCGCTGGGCGATGCGCTCGGCGCAACGAGCGCAGCCGCGGCAACGAGGAACCTGCCGCTGGCATGGACACAGCACACGTCGCTCGCGCTCTGCCTCGCCGAAAGCCTGAACGCCCTCGGGCGCAGCGATGCGCGTGACCAGATCGAGCGCTACTGGCGTTGGTTCAAGGATGGACACCTGACGGCTACGGGTCAGCCCGGCGAAACCGGCGCGTCGCCCGATGTCGCGAAAGCGCTGGCGACCTTCCGCTGGCGCGGCTTGCCGGTGGCCGGTTCGCACGATCCGAAGGACGCCGCCGCGACGAGCTTGCCGCGCGTCCTCGCTGCCGCGCTGTTTGCGGGTAACAATCCCGCAGGTGCCATCGCACTTGCTGCCGAGTGTTCGCGCACCACCCATCAGTCGCCCCTGGTCCTCGACACCTGTCGCGCCTACTCGGCGATGTTGCTTTGCGCACTGCGCGGGCAGCCGGCGCACGACTGGTTGCGGGCCGTTCCCGAACCCCTGCCCGGGTGCTGGACAGCCAAGCCGTTGCGCAAAGACGTTCAGGCTGCGGTTGCCACCGCGCCGCCTGCCGAAGGCGCCACGGCGACCGGTGGCACGATCGACGTGGTGCAGGCGCTCGCACTCGCGCGTCGTATCGCCGGCGACGCAAAAGATTTCGATGCCGCCATCGTTGCGACAAGACGCAACGCGGGCGACGAGGCAGCCCTGGTCGCAGGGCTCGTCGGCACGATGTTCGGCCTGCAGCACGGTATGGACGTGCTGCCCCCGGATGCAAGCTCGGCCGGCTCGCGGGCCGCACGCACCTCGAAGTTACGGTCGATCATTGCGTTGCGCGCCTGACGGCGACGGGCGGAGTGGCGAAGTGAAACCTCGTCGGCGCCGGTTGCGCGAACCTGCGTGGACGCGGCTCGACGATGAGGCGCTGCTCGACATGCGCCTCTGCGACCTGCGCCTGTCGCTTGCACGGTCGGGCCTCGACCAGCCGGTGCAACGCCTCTACGAGGAATTGCGGCTCAAGGGCATCCTCTTCCGTCCGCATGTCTGGCTGTCCGAAGAATGGTTCTCGCCGGACGGCGTTCCCGGGATCGCCGTGCCGTTCTTCCTGGCGCATCCGCGGCTGCAGCGCCTCGAACGGCGCTTCATGCGCGAGGTCGAGGGTGGCAACGACAAGTGGCTGATGCGCATCCTGCGCCACGAAACCGGGCATGCGATCGACACTGCGTTCGGGCTGCGGCGGCGCAAGACCTGGCGCGACACGTTCGGCAAGGCCTCGCGCCGATATCCGTCGCGGTATTCCCCGCGGCCAGCCAGCCGCCGGTTCGTGCTGCACCTCGGCCACTGGTACGCGCAGAGTCATCCCACCGAAGATTTCGCCGAAACGTTCGCCGTCTGGCTGCCGCGCAGATCGCGCTGGCGCAGCCAGTACGCCGGCTGGCCCGCGCTGCGCAAGCTCGAATACGTCGACGCGACGATGCGCAACCTGCATGGCAAGCGCGCGGTGTGCCTGAACCGCGATGTCGTCGAGCCGCTGGCCGAGAATACCCGCACGCTGCGCGAACACTATCGGCGCAAACAGCGGCGTTACGAACTCAACACCGCGCGCACTTACGATCGTCGCCTGCTGCGCGTGTTCGGCACCGCAGAGGATCACCCGTCCGGGCCGCAGGCCAGCAGGTTCCTGCGCAAGGTGCAGCCGCAGGTCGAGCGGTTGATGATTCGTCGCGCGAGAATGCACCCGTACCTGGTCCAGCACGTCCTGAAAATAGCGACCCAGCGCGCACGCCGCATGAACCTGCGGCTCAGTCACAACCAGCGCGACACCAAGCGTGCGGTGCTGGTGATGCTCGAGCGCATCATGCTTGAGATGTTGCTGCGGGACCGCGAGAACTACGCCCTATGACCAAGAAACCCCTGCGCGTGCTCGTGCTCGTGCACGAAACGCTGGTGCCTCCCGAGTCCACCGACGGCTACTCTCCACAGGAGGTCGACGAGTGGCGCACCGAGTACGACGTGACCTCGTCGCTGAAGGCGATGGGGCACGAGGTGAGGGCGCTTGGCATGGGCGACAACCTGGCCGAACTGCGCTCCACGATCATGGAGTGGAAGCCCGACATCGCCTTCAACCTGCTCGAGGAATTCCAGGGCATCGTCACGTACGACCAGTACGTGGTGGCCTTTCTGGAGCTGATGCGGCTGCCGTACACCGGCTGCAACCCGCGCGGCATGATGATCTCGCGCGACAAGGTGCTGTCGAAGCAGATTCTCGCCTACCACCGCATTCCCACCGCGCGGTACGCGCTGCTGCCGCGCAAGCGCCGCTATGTCGAGCCGCGCAAACTCAAATTCCCGCTGTTCGTCAAGTCGGCCACCGAGGATGCCTCGCTCGGCATCTCGCAGGCCTCGATCGTCTACGACGGCCAGAAGCTGCGGGAGCGAGTCGAGTTCATCCACGAGCAGACGAATTCGGATGCTCTGGTCGAGGAGTACATCGAAGGCCGCGAACTCTACATCGGCGTGATGGGCAACGAGAGGCTGACGACCCTGCCGGTGTGGGAACTCAATTTCGGCACGCTGCCCGACGTGATGTCGATCGCGACGCGCAAGGTGAAGTGGGACCGCAAGTACCAGGTGCGGCACGGCATCGGCACGGGTCCCGCCCTTGATTTGCCGCCCGGCCTGTCGCCGCGGCTCGCCACACTCGTGCGGCGCATCTATCGCGCGCTGTCACTCAGCGGGTATGCGCGAATCGACTTGCGCTTGAAGCCGGACGGCGGGGTGTACGTGCTCGAGGCAAATGCGAATCCCAACCTCGCCCAGATCGAGGATTTCGCGACCTCGGCGCTCGCTTGCGGCATGGAATACGACGCCGTGCTGGAGCGGATCCTGCAGTACGGGCAGAACTACGACGCGGCATGGCGGCAGTCCTGACTACGCGCCGATGATCTGAGGCGTGCGAGTGGCGGCGGCGCCTTGTCGCGAGCGCGAGTGTGCCTCTTGGCCCAAGCTCAGGGACAGGCGCCTGATCGCACGCCTGGATCGGTCTAGAGCGTGCGGCCCGTCTTCTGGAAGTGCGTGCGCTCGAAGATCGTCTGGCAGTCGATGCAGCGCAACGCCTGTGGCGTGAGGTTCAGCCGCTTCACATCGATCGGCTTGTCGCACGCTTCGCAGACGCCGTAGCTGCCATCCGCCACTCGCAGCAGCGCTGCGTCGATCGCGCGCAGTTCGTCGAGGTCGCGATCGATTTCGGCGAGGCCGACGTCCACGATCAGGTCGGCGAACGATTCGTCCTCCAGTTCCCGCACCGAGTCGGCGATCTGCAGATAGTGTTCCGAATCGCTCCGGATCAGCGCCTGGCGGATTTCTTCGCGCAACTGGATTTGCCGCGCGCGCATGGCCGTTTGCAGCGACTCGAGCTGCTTGTTCTGGAGGTTGCGAGTCATCGCCATCTTCCTTGGGACACTGCCCAAGGATCGGACGCGATCCGCGCCACAGATATAGGGAAGATGCGAAATTCATTGCGCCAAATGCGGCTGGTCCTGCGGATGGCCGTGTCAGTCGGGCGGCAGGGCGCTCCGGTCCGGGAACAGTTCGTCTTCGAAGCCGAACGAGCGCATGTCGGCGACCCGCATCGGATAGAGGATGCCGTCGAGGTGATCCACCTCGTGCTGGACGACGCGCGCATGGAAGCCCTTCACGGTGCGATCGATCGGCTGCCCGTCCAGGTCGAAGCCGCGGTAGCGCAGGTTCGTGTGGCGAGCAACCACGCCACGTAATCCCGGCACAGACAGGCACCCCTCCCAGGCTTCGTCGCGCTCATCGCCAAGCAGGTCCAGCAGCGGGTTGAGCAGTACCGTATACGGTACCGGCTCGGCCTGCGGGTACCGTGGGTTGTGCGTGACCTCGAAGATCACGGCTCGCAACGACACGCCGATCTGCGGCGCGGCGATCCCGGCGCCATTCAGCGCGCGCATGGTGTCGTCCATGTCGGTCACGAGCTGGCGCAATTCGGCGGTACCGAAGCGCTCGACGGGGGCGGCGACCCGCTGCAGCAGCGGGTGACCCATGCGGAGAACGGTGCGGACGGCCATGCGGGATTCCAGGGAGCGGGAACGCAAGCGTAATCGAGTGCGGCCGATTGACAAGGCCGGGAGGTGAGCGTAGCTAAGGCGCGATCCGAACACCCCTGAGAACGACCGATGGACAATGGCTTGCGCTGCTGGAAATGCGGAGTGTCGCTCGCCGACTATTCGCTGCCGCTGCGGCGACTGGAGGAGTGCCGGGCATGCCATGCGGAACTGCACACCTGCCGCATGTGCGAGTTCTACGACACGGGCAAGGCCAAGCACTGCCGCGAGACCATCGCCGAAGAAGTGAAGGACAAGCAGGTGGCGAATTTCTGTGACTACTTCCGGCCGACTCCGTCGGCTTACCGACCCGAGGCCCTGAGCGCGGCCGACAAGGCCAAGGCCGAACTCAATGCGCTGTTCGGCCACAAGTAAAGACCAGGAGACGACTGTGACGGTGATCCGACGAGCGGTACTGACAGGAATCGCGGCCATAACGCTGCTGGCGGGCGCGGCAGCGGCTGGAGAATCGGCCGCCCGGAAGGCAGCGGAGGCAGCGCCTGCGATGACGGCAGTGCGACCAGAGATCTACGCGCCGGTGACGCTGGCCGTGGACCTGTCGTCCCTGAGCGCCAGTGAACGGCAGATGCTGGGTCTTTTCATCGAGGCCGGCGAAATCATGGACGAACTGTACTGGCGGCAGACGTACGGCGACCGCGATGCGCTGCTGAAAGGCATCGTCGATCCGCGCACCCGCGAATTCGTCGCGCTGAACTATGGCCCCTGGGACCGGTTGGCCGACAATGCACCGTTCGTGCCCGGTGTCGGTGCCAAGCCGGAAGGCGCGGAGTTCTATCCGCACGACATGACCCGCGAGGAATTCGAGAAGGCGAACCTGCCGCTGTCGCGCAGCGAATACACGCTCCTGCGACGCGACGCCAAGGGCGCATTGCAGGTCGTGCCATACCACGTCGAGTACCGCGAGGCGCTCGAAAAGGCAGCGCTCAAGCTTGAGCAGGCGGCCGCGCTGGCAGAGGACCCCGGTCTGAAGCAGTACCTGTCGCTGCGTGCGCAGGCGCTGCGTACCGACGACTACCGCGCGAGCGATCGCGCGTGGCTCGACATGAAGTCGAACCGCATCGACCTGGTGATCGGCCCGATCGAAACCTACGAGGACGCGCTGTTCGGCTACAAGGCCGCCTACGAGGCCTACGCGCTGATCAAGGACATGGAGTGGAGCAAGCGCCTCGAACGCTATGCCGCCATGTTGCCGGCACTGCAGCGCGGCCTGCCGGTCCCGGACGCCTACAAGGCCGAGCAGCCAGGCACGGATTCCGACCTCAATGCGTACGACGTCGTCTATTACGCGGGCCACAACAACGCCGCTTCGAAGACCATCGCCATCAACCTGCCGAACGACGAGCAGGTGCAGCTCGAGAAGGGCACGCGCCGGCTGCAGCTCAAGAACGCGATGCGCGCCAAGTTCGACAGGATCATGCTGCCGATCGCCGACGAGCTGATCGTGCCGGAGCAGCGCAAGCACGTGACGTTCGAAGCGTTCTTCGCCAATACCATGTTCCACGAGGTGGCGCACGGCTTAGGCGTAAAGAACACGCTCGACGGCAAGGGCACGGTTCGTGAAGCGCTGACGGAACAGGCGAGCTGGCTCGAGGAAGGCAAGGCCGATATCCTCGGGCTGTACATGGTCACCAGACTGCACGAGAAGGGCGAACTCGGCGGGTCGCTCGAGGACTACTATGTGACGTTCCTGACCGGCATCTTCCGTTCGGTGCGGTGGGGCGCCGCCGAAGCCCACGGCCAGGCGAACATGGTGCGCTTCAACTACTTCGCCGATCGCGGCGCGTTCAGCCGCGATGCCAACGGCCACTACCGCGTCGACATGGCGAAGATGCGCAAGGCGATGGATGAACTGTCGGCCGACATTCTCAAGCTGCAGGGCGACGGCAACTACGCGGGCGTCAAGGAGCTGCTCGCCCGGATCGGCGTGCTGAAGCCCCAGTTGTCTGCCGACCTCGCGCGCCTCGGCGCCCGCAACATTCCGGTCGACGTCCGCTTCGAGCAGGGCAAGGCCGTGCTGGGCCTGAAGTAGGCGCGGCCGTGTCGAGTCCGGTCGAACGCGTCATCGAACCGCGGCCGCGCGATCTCGGTGATTTCGCCGTGCGTCGCGTGCTGCCCGCGGTGGGTCTGCAGACTGTTGGTCCTTTCATCTTCTTCGATCACATGGGACCGGCGGACTTCGGGCCGGGGCAGGGCGTCAACGTGCGGCCGCACCCACACATCGGCCTCGCCACCGTGACGTACCTGTTTGAAGGCGCTTTCATGCACCGTGACAGCCTCGGCACGGCGCAGTTGATCCGTCCGGGCGACGTCAACTGGATGGTGGCCGGGCGGGGCATCGTGCATTCGGAGCGCACGCCACCGGAGGTGCGCGACGCGGCAGGCCGCACGCGTGCGCACGGCATCCAGACATGGATAGCACTGCCGCGTGCGGAGGAAGAGCGGGAGCCGTCCTTTGCGCATCACGGCGCTGCCAGCTTGCCGCGCATCGAGCGGCCTGGCGTAATCCTCACCGTGATCGCCGGCACGGCGTACGGCGAGCGGTCACCGGTCGACATGTTCTCGCCGACGCTGTACGTGGATGCACAGCTGGCCGACGGGGCTGCGATCGAGGTGCCGGACGAGCACCTGCAGCGGGCGGTCTACGTCGCGCAGGGCCGGATCGAAATTGCAGGCCAGGTCTACCAGGAAGGCCAGTTCATCATGCTCGCGTCCGCTGCGGGTCCGGTGTCGATCCGCGCGCTCCAGGCCTCGCGCGTGATGCTGGCTGGAGGCGCTGCGCTCGATGGGCCGCGGCACCTCTACTGGAACTTCGTTTCGAGCACGCGCGAGCGCATCGATGCGGCCAGGCGCGACTGGCGCGAGCACCGGTTTGCGCCGGTGCCCGGCGATGCGGAAAGGATTCCCCTGCCCGACGAGTGACGCCGCGTCCCTGGACGCGGCACGATTCGCGTCAACGTGCGTTCAGGCGAGTGCCGCAACCGCGCAAGGTCTGCCCACCCGATTCCAGGGTCACGACGTGGTCGAATTCCACCTCACCATCGTCCACGCAGCGCTCGGCCCGGATCGTGGCCTGGATCTTGATCGCATCGTTCTGCGCCGTGTAGACGATCGCACCGTCAGGCGCGGTGGCTGCCTGAGCCTGCTCGAAGTCGAAGCGGTCCTGGCCGAAATTGGTGGTCCAGTTCAGCCTGTTCGCGGGACCGACTTCGAGGACCCAGCCCGGTTCGTTGCCGAGCGCGCGGTAAACCACGCCACGCACCCTGGCGTCCTCGCGCAGGGAGGCGGCTCGCCGTTCTTCGCATTGCACGGTCGGCGTGCCCTGTCGCTCGAGCGTTGCCGTGCCGCCCTTGGTCCAGAACACCACCACGCTGTCCGCGTAGCGCACGCCAGAGGCGCTGACCGTCTGGTCGAGCCGCCGCGTGCCGTCGTGGAAGTCGATGGCAATCGCCTTTTCGCGGAACAGGTTGCGCATTACCAGCGTCTGGCCATCCGTGCACTGCCACACGTAGGCGCGGAGCACGCCTGCGGGAACGTCGTCCGTGGCGGGCGTCGGTGCCGGTGCGGTTGCAGGGACGGATGCCGCCGGCTCCGCGTCCGCAGCGGTTTCGCCCGCGGGCGATTCCTTGCGCTGGCAGCCTGAGGCTGCAATCAGCGCGATGCCCGTGCAACAGACGATCAACAGGCGGGATGACAGCGTGGGCGAAGTCGTCAAGCGGGTCACCTGGCAGGCGGGGTGTGCCTGATTTTACACAGGACGCCTCAACAGTTCGCTTCGCGCAGGCGAACCTTCGCTTCGCGCCAGCGTTCCCACAGCCTGCCGGCCTCGCGCGCCGAGTAGCCTGTACGCATCCGCGAATCGAGGCTGTCGAGCGTCGCCTGCAGTTTCTGGCAGGTCGCCGCGTGTTCGGTCTCGCCCTCGTCGGGGTCGGCATCCTCACGCCCGGTTGAAATTCCGCGGCTCGGCGCCGCTCGCTCCCTGGTTTTGGCGAGTTCCGGTGACGCTCCAGCCGCAGTGGGCGCGGGCGCGCTCACCTTCAATTCGCGCACTTCCGGCAGGGGGCCGCACGGACGGTCGGAAAACGTGACCAGGTCTGGCGCAACGCAACTGTAGACGAGCCGGCGTGTCGACTGCGCGCGCGGCTTGACCGGCTCGAGCACGACGGAGCCGCCACCCCCCGCCGGGCTATCGACGGTCGGCAGCAACAGCGCGTTGGCGGCGTGCGGTGAGGTGGACAGGAAGAGCATCGCCTGCGCGGCGAGGTGCAGGCGGACGGCAGGACGTGTCACGGCGAACCCTCCATGGACTGAAGGGCCATGCTCGGGTCAGCGCTATGGATTGTCTTGCGCGATTCGTGGTGCGTGCGCGCAATTAGGCGCCGGCCTTCGTATTGGTCTCGGACCTGTCACGCGCGCGATCGGGCTTCAGGCGCGTCCAACGTTCGAGTCGGTGGGCGCGTGGAAGTATTGGCTCTCTGCCGAGAATTGTTCGACCAGCCGGCGCAATTCGGCCATGCGGGCCTCGGCAGTGCCGATCGCCAGGCAGTCCTCGCAGCGGGGGTCGCCGCAGGGCTGTCGCGTGTACAGCCAATACTGCACGGCTCCCGCGAGCAGGCCATCCGCGATGTCCCACAAGTCGGCCTTGTCGTCGCCGTCCGCGATCTGGTTGCCGAGGTCGACGGCACGACTGAAGGCCTGGTCGAACGGTTCGGAGTCTTCGATTTGCGTAGTGGCGGTCACGTTGGGAAAAGCAGTCAGGGGACCAGCCGCAATGATACCAGAAACGCCCGCCGTAACGATGTCGAAATGTACAAAAACTGCTTATAAATCAGTCGATTCTGGCGCTTCAGATGCCGGCCTTGGCGAGCGCGTCGACGAATGCGCGGACGGCGCCGGCGAGGCCCGGGTGTTCGGTTTCGAGGCGCACCGCGGCGTTCTCCAGCGCGTCGGCCGGTGCGAGGTCCTGGGCGGAGCCGGCCTGGCCCTGCGGTGCCAGTGCCCGCTGGATGTCCGCCAGGGCCCCCTCCAGCAGCGCACGTTGTTGCGGGTCGAGTTGCGGGACGTCGGCCAACTCGCGGTGCAGGTCGCGCAGCGTCTGTTGCAGGTCGTTCATTGCATTTCTCCGCCGAAGGCGTTGGCGAAGAGTGTAGCAGCGACCGGTGTCGCCCCGGCTGTGGAAAGACCGGACGCCACTACGTCGCGGCCCACTAAAATGGTGCCCTCGAAAACCGGGAGTGCCGCATGAATTCGTCCACCAGGTCGTCTTGGGTACCACTGCTCGCAATGGCCGCGATGCTCGTCGCGCCGCTGGTGGCGCAGGCCGACTCGCCACGCTTTGAATTCACTCCGTTCGTCGGCGGTCGAATGGGTGGCGGTTTCGACGTCACGGCCGCGGACGGCACCAGCAGTTCGGTCGACCTCGACGCCGGCATGAGTTTCGGGATCGATCTCGGGCTGTATCGTGATGACCGGTCGTTCTACGAACTGCTCTATTCGACGCAGACGACGAGCTTCGACTCGACGGACCCGTCGCTTGACCGGGTCGATCTGCGCGTCGACTACCTGCAGTTCGGTGGCACCGCCTTCTTTCCGCAGGACAGCGATCACTTCATGCCTTACTTGTCGCTCACGATCGGCGCGACGCTGATGGAGCCGGACAGCGGTGGCCTACGACTCCGAGACCAGGTTTTCAGGCAGCATCGGCGGCGGCTTCCGCATTCCGTTCAACGACAACGTCTCGCTCAACCTGGGTGTGCGTGGTTACCTGACGCTACTCGATTCCGATTCGAGCCTGTTCTGCGTCAGCGATTCCGGGGAGGCCGGCTGCCTCCTGCGATCGTCGGGCAGCACGTTCTTCCAGGCCGAAGGCCTGCTTGGGCTCAGCGTCCGGTTCTGAAGGTGACCTCAGCCAGCCGGCGTCGAAATTTCGGCGCCTGCCAGCAACGCACGGCGCCGTCTGTCCAGGTCAGACGAGGACCCGTTCGATGCCGCCCGCGTTGGCCCGTTGCACGTAGGATTCGAGCCAGGCGGGGCCCAGCAGGTGCCGCGCCATCTCGACCACGATGTAGTCGGCGCCGGTGCCTGCGTCGTCATCGTACCGCGACAAGCCCTGCAGGCACGACGGGCAGGAGGTCAGCACCTTCACCTCCCCGCTGAAGCCATCGCCCCGGAGCTTGCCGGCGCCCAGTTCCATCTCGCGCTGCTTGCGGAACCGCACCTGCGTGGCGATGTCCGGCCGTGCGACCGCGAACGTGCCCGCTTCACCGCAACAGCGGTCGTTCTTCTCGATCCTGCCGGTCGTCCCGGCGGCCAGCAGCGTGTTGACGACCTTGAGCGAGTCGTGCGTCTTCATCGGTGAGTGGCACGGTTCGTGATACATGTAGCGCACGCCCGTCGCGTTCTCGAGCCGGATGCCCTTCTCGAGCAGGAACTCGTGGATGTCGAGGATGCGCGAGCCCGGAAAGATCTGGTCAAACTCGTAGCCCTGCAGCTGGTCATGGCAGGTGCCGCAGCTCACCACGACGGTCTTGATGTCGAGGTAGTTGAGCGTGTTCGCCACGCGATGGAACAGGACGCGATTGTCCGTGATGATTTTTTCAGCCTGGTCGAACTGCCCGGCGCCGCGCTGCGGATAGCCGCAGCAGAGGTAGCCCGGAGGCAGCACAGTCTGCACGCCGGCGTGCCAGAGCATGGCCTGCGTCGCGAGTCCCACTTGCGAGAAGAGGCGTTCCGAGCCGCAACCCGGGAAATAGAACACTGCCTCCGAATCACTGGTCGTGCCGACCGGATCGCGGATGATCGGCACGTAGTTGCGATCCTCGACGTCGAGCAGCGCGCGCGCCGTCTTCTTCGGCAGCCCGCCAGGCATCTTCTTGTTGATGAAGTGGATTACCTGCTCGCGCACGGGCGCCCGCCCGCCGGTCGTCGCCGGCGGACGCTTCGTCTGCGCCGCGCCGAGCTTGCCCAGCGTCCGGTGGCCGAGACGCTGCGCCTTGTAGCCCCAGTCGATCATGAGCTTGCGCGTCAGCCTGATCGTGCCCGGGTCGTTGGTGTTCAGGAAGAACATGGCAGCCGACTTCGCAGGATTGGCGCCCTGGTTGCCCAGTCGTCGCAGCACATCGCGCATCGCCATCGAGACATCGCCAAAGTCGATGTCGACGGGGCAGGGCGTTTCGCATTTGTGACAGACCGTGCAGTGATCAGCGACGTCACCGAACTCGTCCCAGTGCTGGATCGAGATGCCGCGGCGCGTCTGTTCCTCGTACAGGAACGCCTCGATCAGCATCGAGGTGGCGAGGATCTTGTTGCGCGGCGAATAAAGCAGGTTCGCGCCCGGCACGTGGGTGCTGCAGACCGGCTTGCACTTGCCGCAGCGCAGGCAGTCCTTGATCGCGTCGCTGATCCCCGCGATGTCCGACTGCTGCATGATCAGCGATTCGTGGCCGAGCAGATTGAAGCTCGGCGTATACGCGTTGCGCAGGTCCGCGCCGGGCAGCAGCTTGCCGGCGTTGAAACGGCCTTCCGGATCGACGCGCCGCTTGTAGTCCCGGAAGCCGAGCGTCTCGTCGTCCGTCAGGTATTCGAACTTGGTGATGCCGATGCCGTGCTCGCCGGAGATCACGCCACCGAGTTCGCGGGCAACCCGCATGATGCGGCCGACGGCGCGGTTGGCCGCCTGCAGCATCTCGTAGTCGTCAGAGTTGACCGGGATGTTGGTATGGACGTTGCCGTCGCCCGCGTGCATGTGCAGCGCGACGAACACTCGACCGTGCAACACGTTCCGGTGAATGTCCCCAAGCTCGGCCAGCAACGGTACGAACGGGCCGCCGGCAAAGATACGCGTGAACTGGCTGCGCAATTCGTGCTTCCAGGATACGCGGATCGTCCTGTCCTGCAGCAGATCGAATACCGTCAGGCCGGGTTCGCCGGCACTGCGTCGGGTGGCCGCAGCCGCAATCTCTTCAAGTCCGAGTCGGCGCAGGTCCACGAGCGCGTCAGCGAGCGGTCGGCCCATGCTCTTCGAGTACCACGACCAGCGTTCGCGAACCTGCGTGATGGCATCGACGGCCTGGCCAAGCCGGGCGCCAAGCACTTCGTCGCGCGGCATGCGGTCGATGTCGGCGTCGCCAGTCTTGCCGAGCTTCGGTTCGCCAAGCAGGTACGCCTCGAGCGCGTCGAGCAGCCGCAGCTTGTTGGCGAGCGAGAACTCGATGTTGATGCGCTCGATCGCGTCGGTGTATTCGCCGAGGCGCTCGAGCGGGATCACGACGTCTTCGTTGATCTTGAAGGCGTTGGTGTGGCGGGCGATTGCGGCGGTCTTCGCGCGGTCGCGCCAGAAGGCCTTGCGTGCCTCCGTGCCAGCGGCGATGAAGCCCTCGCCGTGCCGCGCATTGGCAATGCGTACCACGTCCGAGGCGCAGCGTGACACGGCGGCTTCGTCGTCGCCGACGATGTCGCCGATCAGCACCATCTTGGGCAGCGCGCCGCGCTTCGATTTCGTCGTGTAACCGACCGCCTTCAGGTAACGCTCGTCGAGGTGCTCGAGGCCCGCCAGCTGTACGCCGCCCACGCGTCCCTGCCGCGCGAGTTCGTCGCGAATCTCGACGATCGCTGGAATCGCGTCGCGTGCCTGGCCGAAGAACTCGAGGCACACCGTGCGGATGTGCGCCGGCATCCGGTGCACGACCCAGCGCGCGGAGGTGATGATGCCGTCGCATCCCTCTTTCTGGATGCCGGGCAGGCCGCCGAGGAACTTGTCGGTGACGTCCTTGCCGAGGCCGGCCTTGCGAAACGTCGATCCGGGAATCTCGAGCCGTTCCGTGCGGAGCACCTTCGCGACGCCGGGTGAATGACGCCCGTCTTTCCAGGTCAGCGCGAAAGTCGCGACCGGCGCGTCGTGGATCTTGCCGCGGTTGTGGCCGATCCGCGTCACCTCGAGCCAGTTGCCCTCGGGGTCGACCATGCGCCACCACGCGAGGTTGTCGAGCGCGGTGCCCCACAGCACGGCCTTCTTGCCGCCGGCATTCATCGCGATGTTGCCGCCGACGACAGACGCATCGGCGGAGGTGGGGTCGACGGCGAACACGAAGCCCGCATGGTGCGCCGCTTCCTCGACGCGACGCGTCACGACGCCTGCTTCGGTGAAGACAGTCGGCACGTGGCCCTCGACTCCCGGCAGCAACTGCGGTTCGATGTTACCGATGCGCTCGAGTTTTTCCGTGTTGATGACGGCCGCGAACGGCGTTAGCGGAACGGCGCTGCCGGTGTAGCCAGTGCCGCCACCGCGCGGAATGACGGTCAGGCCGGACTCGATGCAGGCCCGCACGAGTCCCGGGATCTCGTCCTCGGTGTCGGGTGCAAGCACGACGAACGGTGTCTCGACCCGCCAGTCGGTCGCATCTGTCGCGTGTGCAACGCGGGCATAGGCGTCGAAGCAGACGTTGTCTGCACGGGTGTGCGAAGCGAACGCCTTGCGCGCCCGGCGCCGCAGTGTGTCGGTCCTGGCGAACGAACCCGCGAAATCGAGGACGGCGGCGCGCGCAAATTCGAGCAGCCTGCCGACCTTGTCGTCGCGCACCGCGTCGCTGGTGTCGCGGCGCTTTTCGATATCGGCGAGCCGGTGATGCAGCGCCTCGACCAGCAGTTCACGCCGCCGCGGGTTGTCGAGCAGGTCCTGTTCCAGGTACGGGTTGCGCCTGACAACCCAGATGTCGCCGAGCACTTCGTACAACATGCGTGCCGAGCGTCCGGTGCGACGCTCGGCGCGGAGATCGTCGAGCAGTGCCCAGCCCGTGGCGCCGAGCAGGCGGATCACGATCTCGCGGTCCGAGAAGGACGTGTAGTTGTACGGAATTTCGCGCAGCCGCGGCGGCGGATCGAGGTCTGCTGCGTGCGGTGCGGTCGCGGAGTCGGTCTGGAAGTGAGGGTCGGTGGTGGGTGAGTTCACTTAGCTGAGTCGAACTTGGCAGTGGCCGGAACGGCACCGCCAATGTTACGCGGCCGCGTCTCGACGGGTAGCGTGGATGTTCCGGTTGCGACGGGTTCCAGCTCGGGCGCAAGAGCCGCGGCGGTTTCGTCGAATACGGGATCGCACGCTTCGCCGATCCAGTCGCCACGCAGCTGCAGGCTGCTGACCAACGAAACCATGACGGCGGCCGCGTAAGGAATGGATTGCACCAGCAGCACTGTGACCCAGACCGTCAGGTCGGGGCTGCCGACGAGTCCCGGCAGGTCGCCGTCCATCTGCGGAATGCTGCTCACGGCGAACGCGGCCATCCACAATCCGCACATCAAGACCGCTTCCTCGCGCGCTGCCGCGAGCGATTGCAGCCATGCGTGGCGCGTCGTCCGCTTCGGGGTCCGGAAGAACGGGCGGTCCTTGTTGACGAAGCCACTCAACATCGCAGAACCGACCGTGTGCGACAGACCGAGCCCGGCGATGGCCGCGGCGATGGTCTGGGTGAACGTCGCGCCCACCCGTGCTCGGTAGAGGTGCAGCAGCTTGACGAGCTTGAACAGGAACAGCGACAGCGGCAGCACCGAGAACAGCAACAGCGGCGGCTCGATGTGGCGCGGGAACAGCACCATCACCAGGGACCAGACGAGGGCGGCCAGGTTGACCAGCAGGTTGAAGCCGTCCGCAAGCCAGGGCAGCCAGCCTGCCACGAAGTGGTACCGCTGGCCCGAGGTCAGGCCCGTGTCGCGCCCGTGGATCAGCGCATCGAAGTGACGGCGCAGGATCTGCATGGCACCGAAAGCCCAGCGCGAACGCTGCTTCTTGAAATCGAGGAACGTGTCCGGCATCAGCCCGCGACCGTAGCTGCGGGCGATGTACGTCGTCGCGTAACCCTCGTCCAGGATGCGCAGGCCGAGTTCGGCGTCCTCCGTGATGCACCACTCCGACCAGCCGATGCGCTCCAGCAGGTCGCGGCGCACCATCGTCATCGTGCCGTGCTGGATGATGGCGTTGCGCTGATTGCGCGTGACCATGCCGATGTGGAAAAAGCCGCGGTACTCCGCGTGGCACATCGCCTTGAATGCGCTCTCGGCAGCGTCGCGGTAATCCTGCGGTGCCTGGACCACGCCCGTGCGCGGATTGGCGAAAGCGGGCGCGAGGTCACGCAGCCACTCGGGCCGCACCACGTAGTCGGCATCGATCACGGCGACCACGGTCGCATCCGGCGCGGTGTGGCGCAGTGCGAAATTGAGCGCGCCTGCCTTGAAGCCGTCGAGCGGCGCCACGTGGAAGAAGCGGAACCTTGCCCCGAGCTTCGCGCAGTGTGCCTCGACGGGTCGCCACACGGACTCGTCCCGCGTGTTGTTGTCGATGACCAGGACCTCGAAATCCGGGTAATCGAGGGCAGCGAGGGAGTCCAGGGTCTCGATCAGCATGTCCGGCGGCTCGTTGTAGGCCGGCACGTGGATGGAGACTCGTGGCAATTCGGCGTTCGAGACCCTGGCCGGTCGCAGCAGACGATCATGCGTCGTTACCCAGCGCGCTTCGGCCCACTCGTGCGCCTCGGCGAACAGCACGGCGACGACTCCCAGCATGCCGACCATCAGCACGGCGCCGACCAGCACGCTGCTTACCGTCAGGTACTGCTGCGAGAAGTCGTAGATCGTCCACACGAGCAGCGTCGCCGTGGAGTACACGATGACAGCGAGGAAGCTGCGGCCCCGGTTGCGTAGTGTGTGGCTGTGGAAATAGAACAGCCACAGCATGAACGCCGCCGCAAGAACCGACGCAGCAGCGAGCACATGCCAGTGCGGCACTCGCACGATCGGCGCGCGGAATTCGAACTTCTGCTGGCGGTCCGCGTCGTATACGCCCCAGTACGCGCCCACCTTGCCTTCGGCCGCCGTTTTCCACGGCTGATCGAACGCTTCCATCACGAAGTACTCGAGCCGCTTTTGTTCGGCGTAGGCAAGAAAACGACGCAGGAACAGCGCTTCGTTCGCGGTGGTCGCGACGGCGGACTCGCGCGTGCGGCCTTCGCTCGGCCAGCCTACTTCACCGATCACGATCGGCTTGCCGGGAAACGCGTTGCGGACTTCGCCGAGCTTTGCGACGACGTACCCGACGGCAGCTTCGACTTCGACGCCTTCCCAGTACGGCAGCATGTGTACCGTGATGAAGTCGACGTGCGCCACGAGCTCCGGATGCTTGATCCAGACGTGCCAGGGCTCGGCGGTGCTCACCGGCTGCTTCGTGGCGGCGCGCACGCGGTCGAGGTGCGCGATGAGATCCTCGATCGGCAAGTCGCCACGCAGGACAACTTCGTTGCCGATGAGGATGCGCGTGACGTTGCGATTGGTATTGGCGAGCCGGATCGCCGCTTCCACTTCGCGGGCGTTCCGCTCCCGGTCCGAGTCGATCCAGCTGCCGAGCATCACGTTCAGCCCGTGCCTGCGCGCAAGCGCCGGTATCTGCCCGAGGGTGCCGATCGAGCTATAGGTGCGGACGGCGCGGGTCGTACCGGCAAGCAGCTTCAGGTCCGCGTCGATCTGTGCGGCGGTCGGGTCCTCGCCTGCGATCGCGTCCTGGTCCTTCTGATACGGCTGGAATGCGAACCCATGGATGACGCGCGGCAGCGCCGGTTCGGATGTCGGCCGATTGGCATAGCCCCACGCGCCCACCGTCAACATGGCGAACAGGACGACGATCAGGAAACCCGACAGCTTTTTCATGCACCACCCGCGCGACGAGCCGCGATTCTAGGTGCCGTGCAATATGGCGTGCGGGCCGCCGGGTGTCGGGTATTGGCGACAATCGGACGATTGCGCCCGTTGCCGCACCACCATGACGCATTTCTTCCCGGAATCAATACGTTGAGCCGCGGTCGGGACGCGGGCTGTACGTCAGACGAGGTTCAGTTGCAGTGTGTCGGCACGACGGCACGACGGCGCGCTGGTCGCGTTCTCGGTGTCCATCCAACGCATCCGATAGGCGCCGTCGGCGGCCAACGAATTGCTGAAGTTGTAACCCATGCCGATGCCGACCTCGTAGGCGAGACCGTCGACCGTCCGCGTGTCCTGCCAGGACGTGCAGATGTAGCCCCACCACGGGTGCCACCAGCAACCGACCTCGGGTGGCGCGGAGGCGATGTTGGTGTCGACCCAGGCCCAGCCCACGCCACCAACGACGTAGGGTGTCAACGGGCCAGTGAGGAAGGTATAGGCAGCATCGAACATCACCGACATCGTGTCGAGGCTGCCTTCGATCGCATGAGACTCGCCTGGGGAGTCGCCCACAACGTCGGCGAATTGGAGGTGATTGCGCCGACGTTGACCCGGTTGCGTCACCGGGTGGACAAGACTGGCTGAAGGCCAGCTTGCCTGTTCGGTCAAGGGGTTAAGACTGAGCGGGCGCCTCAGTTCCAGAACTTCCACCAGTGATCGTCCTTGGGCTGATCCTGGTCGAGCTGGATGGCGACATCCGGTGACACGTTAGCCTTGCGGACGTTGTCGGCGACCTGCGCCAGGTCATCGAGCTCCAGCCTGCGGTACGCAGCCGCAAGGATCTTGAGTGCGTCGTCCACGGCCGGCGCACCGTCGTAGCCTGTGATGACGCCCTTGGCGCGATTGGCCGCACCCACGTAGGCGCCACGCTTCAGGTAGAAGCGCGCCACCGCGATCTCGTAATCAGCCAGCCGGTTGCGCAGGAAAATCATGCGCTGGCGGGCATCGGCCGAGTACGGGCTCTTCGGGTACTGCTGCACCAGCACCTGGAAGGACTGGAACGATTTGCTTGCTTCGTGCGGCGGGCGCTTGGCGATGTCGGCCTTGAACTTGCGTTCGAGCCAGTTGGCCCCCGACTCGAAATACACCAGGCCGCGGACGTAATAGGCGTAGTCGACTCGCGGATGTGTCGGGTTTTCGCGGATGAACTGGTCCGCCTGGTCGATCGCCGCGTCGGCTGACCGGTTCTTGTAGTACGCGTAGATCAGGTCCAGCTGGCCCTGCTTGGCCTGCTCGCTGAACGGGTAGCGGGCCTCGAGCATTTCGTAGCGCTGGATTGCGCTCGGGTAATTGTTGCTCTTGATGTCGTGGATGGCGTCCCGGTAGAGCTGCTCCGGCGAGCCCTCGATGACCTTGTCCCCCTTGTCCTTGTCCCAGAACTTGAGGCTGCTGCAGCCGCTGGTGCCCAGCAGCGCCATCGCGAGCAGGGCCGAAGCGAGAAATCGTCGGGAAAAGGCAGCAGCCATGGAGGATCCTGGGTCGAGCCCTGCGGAAGGGCGTGAAGTATATAGAATTCGACCCCATGCCGACCTCAACCGTTCAACTCAGCCTGCAGATTCCCGACACCGAAGCGGGCCAACGTCTCGACCAGGCGCTTGCCCGCCTGCTGCCCGACTATTCCCGCAGCCGCCTCAAGACGTGGATCGAGGCCGGCGAAGTGCTGGTCGATGGGTCCGTTCGCCGCCCAAGGGACAAGGTCAACGGCGGTGAAATGGTCACCGTCGCCGGCACCGTGACCGAAGAATCGACAGCGCAGGCTCAGGCCATTCCGCTCGTGATGGCGTACGAGGACAAGCACGTCTTCATCGTCGACAAACCTGCCGGGCTGGTCGTGCATCCAGGCGCCGGCAACCCCGACCAGACGCTGCAGAACGCGCTGCTGTCGCGCGACCCCGACCTCGGCAATCTGCCTCGCGCCGGCATCGTGCACCGGCTCGACAAGGACACGAGCGGGTTACTGATCGTGGCCCGCACGCTCAAGGCGCACACCGCGCTGGTGCGGATGCTCGAGGCGCGCGATATACACCGCGAATACGAAACCATCTGCCGGGGCGTGATGACGGCGGGCGGCACGATCGACGCGCCGATCGACCGGCACCCGACCGACCGCGTGCGCATGGCGATCCGCGACGGCGGTCGCGATGCCGTTACGCATTACCGCGTGATCCGGCGTTTCCGTGCGCACACCCACGTCCGTGTGCAACTCGAAACCGGGCGCACTCACCAGATCCGCGTGCACCTTGCACACGTCAACTACCCGATCGTCGGTGACCGCGTTTACGGCGGCCGGCTCGCGCTGCCGAAAGGCGCGACCGAAGAGTTACGGACCGCGTTGCGTGAATGCCCGCGTCAGGCACTGCACGCTGCGAGGCTGCAACTGGAACACCCCGTGACGGGCAAGCCGCTCGAAGCGCAGGCACCGCTGCCCGGGGACATGCTGGGACTCCTGGCTGTGCTCGCTGCGGACCTCGCCACCGCCAAGGCATGACGCAAGGCGTGTCCTCGCCGCAGGGGTCGTGGCTGACGCCCGACTGGGACGTCGCGCCGAACGTGCACGCGCTCTCGACGCTGCGCGGCGGCGGCCTGAGCGCGCAGGCCTACGCGAGTTTCAACCTCGCGCAGCACGTCGGCGACGATCCAGAGCACGTGCGTGCAAATCGCGCGCTGCTGCGAGCCGCAGTGAGGTTGCCGTCGGAACCGTTCTGGCTCGAGCAGGTGCACGGCATCAACGTCGTCGAGCATCCGGGGCCCGCCGCCACGCGTGCCGTGCAACCGCTTGCGGATGCGGCCGTGGCCTTCGCGCCAGGACGCGTCTGCGTGGTGATGACGGCCGATTGCCTGCCGGTCGTGTTCGCGGATCGCGCCGGCACATGCGTCGGGGTGGCGCATGTGGGCTGGCGCGGACTCGTGGGCGGCGTGCTCGAAGCCACCGTGGCGGCGCTGCAAGCGGAGCCCGATCAGCTCGTCGCCTGGCTCGGACCGGCGATCGGACCGGACGCGTTCGAAGTCGGATCCGAGGTGCGTGCGGCGTTCATCGCACGTGACGCCGCCAACGACGACGCGTTCTTGCGCAACCAGGCTGGTCGCTACCAGGCCGACTTGTACCGCCTGGCGCGCCGCGCGCTGGCCCGTGTCGGCGTCCATCACGTCAGTGGCGGTGGGCGCTGCACGCAGCGCGAGGCCGCGGAATTCTTTTCATTCCGACGCGATGGCGGCCGGACCGGCCGCATGGCGACGCTGGCGTGGCTTACGCCCCGCACCCCCGCCGATTCCCACGCAAGGCGCGTGTTAACCTGACCGACATCCCCAGACTCGCACGCAGCAGTACGACCCTTGAGTAGCCTGGCCCTGATCGTCGTGTTCACGGCGCTGAGCGGTGTGTTGAGCGCCCTCGCGGCCGGCGTGTTCCTGGCACTCGATGCGCGTTGGCGAACGGCCATGCTGCCTCACCTCGTCAGCTTCGCGACCGGGACGCTGCTCGGCGCGGCTTTCCTGGGGCTGATTCCGCACGCGCTCGACGTGGCTGGTCCGGGGTCGCCGCATCGGGTGGGTCTCGCCCTGCTGTTCGGCATCCTGCTGTTCTTCCTGCTGGAAAAATTCGTGCTCTGGCGACATTGCCACGACGATCCCTGCGAAATGCACTCGCCGGGCCACGACGCGCGCGACCGTGCGTCGGCCAACCTGATTCTCGCAGGCGACACGTTTCACAACCTGCTCGATGGCGTGCTGGTGGCGGCGGCGTTCATGACCAACCCGCAACTCGGCATCGTCACGGCGCTTGCCGTGTTCGCCCACGAAATCCCGCAGGAAGTGGGCGACCTCGCGATCCTGCTGCAGGGTGGTTTCAGCCGCGCCCGGGCGATGACCCTGAACCTGGTCTCGAGCCTCACGTCGGTGGTGGGTGGCGTCATCGCGTACTACGCGCTCAGTACAGCGTTGGATCTCCTGCCCTATGCGCTGGCCCTGGCGGCCTCGAGTTTCATCTACGTGGCCGTGGCCGATCTCATCCCCGGACTGCACCGCCGCGTGGATCTGCGCGCGAGCCTCGGCCAGGTGCTGTTCATCGCCATGGGGGTGGGGCTGGTGTACCTGACGCACCAGGGCATGCACTAGGAGGGGATAGGGGTTAGGGGTAGGGGATAGTCGGAGGGGCGGCCAAGGCCGGTCAGAATTGGCGTAATTGGCTGACAGGTATGGATTTTGATCGCTGCTGTGCGCGGTCCGACGTGCGTTCCGACTATCCCTAACCCCCTATCCCCTGACCCCTTTTATCTCGCGGCATCGGCCCCACTTCTGGGCGCATACCGTCCCACGGACAGAGCCCCCATGCGCCAAGACAAATTCACGACCAAGCTCCAGGCCGCGCTGCAGGAATCGCAGTCGCTCGCCCTGGGCCGCGACCACCAGATCATCGAGCCCGTGCACCTGATGCAGGCCCTGCTGGACCAGCAGGGCGGCACGGTGCGGCCGCTGCTCGACAAGTGCGGTGCCAACATCAACTCGCTGCGCGCGCAGCTGCGTGAAGCACTCGACCGGCTGCCCAAGGTGGAAGGCACGGGCGGCGAGGTCCACCTGTCGAACGACCTCGGGCGACTGCTGAACCTCACCGACAAGATTGCACAGAAGCGCGGTGACCAGTACATCACCAGCGAGCTGTTCGTCCTGGCCGCCCTCGAGGACAAGGGCCCGCTCGCCCGGATCCTCAAGGACGCGGGCGTGCAGAAGGCCGCGATCGAGCGTGCGATCGACGAGATCCGGGGCGGTAGCAAGGTCGACGACCCCAACGTCGAGGAGCAGCGGGGAGCCCTCGAGAAGTTCACGATCGATCTCACCGAACGCGCGGAGCAGGGCAAGCTCGATCCGGTCATCGGCCGCGACGACGAAATCCGCCGCACGATCCAGGTGCTGCAGCGTCGCACCAAGAACAACCCCGTGCTGATCGGCGAGCCGGGCGTCGGCAAGACCGCGATCGTCGAAGGCCTGGCGCTGCGCATCATCAACAAGGAAGTCCCCGAGAGCCTGCGCGACAAGCGCATCCTCTCGCTCGACATGGGCGCGCTGATCGCGGGCTCGAAGTTCCGTGGTGAATTCGAAGAGCGCCTGAAGGGCGTCCTGAACGATCTCGCCAAGCAGGAAGGCCGGGTCATCCTGTTCATCGACGAACTGCACACGATGGTCGGCGCCGGCAAGGCCGAAGGCTCGATGGATGCCGGCAACATGCTGAAACCCGCGCTCGCGCGCGGTGAGCTGCATTGCGTCGGTGCCACCACGCTCGACGAATACCGCAAGTACGTCGAGAAGGACGCCGCGCTCGAGCGCCGCTTCCAGAAAGTCCTGGTCGACGAGCCGTCGGTCGAAGACACGATCGCCATCCTGCGCGGCCTGAAGGAACGCTATGCGGTCCACCACAAGGTCGAGATCACGGACCCGGCGATCGTCGCCGCGGCCACGCTCTCGCATCGCTACATCACGGATCGGCAGTTGCCCGACAAGGCGATCGACCTGATCGACGAGGCCGCGTCGCGCATCCGCATGGAGATGGACTCCAAGCCGGAGGAAATGGACCGGCTCGACCGCCGCATCATCCAGCTCAAGATGGAGCGCGAGGCGCTCAAGAAAGAGAAGGACGAAGCTTCGAAGAAGCGTCTCGAGGCGCTTGACGAGCAATTGGGCGAACTCGGCAAGGAGTACGCCGACCTCGAGGAAATCTGGAAAGCTGAAAAGGCGTCGGCGCAGGGTGCCGCGCAGATCACGCAGGAGCTCGAGGATGCGCGACAGGCATTCGAGACGGCACGGCGTGCCGGTGACCTCGCCCGCATGTCCGAACTGCAGTACGGCAAGATTCCCGAGCTCGAGAAGCGCCTGAAGTCGGCACAGGAAGGCGAGACCAAGGCGCCGACGCTCGTCCGCAACAAGGTGACCGAAGAGGAAATCGCGGAAGTCGTCTCGAAGTGGACCGGCATTCCGGTCTCGAAGATGCTCGAGGGCGAGCGCGAAAAACTGTTGCGCATGGAAGAGGCGCTGGCGAAGCGCGTCGTGGGCCAGGACGAGGCGGTCAAGGCTGTCTCCGACGCGATCCGTCGTTCGCGCGCAGGCCTGTCCGACCCGAACCGGCCGAACGGCTCGTTCCTGTTCCTGGGTCCGACGGGTGTCGGCAAGACCGAGCTTTGCAAGGCCCTGGCCGAATTCCTGTTCGACACCGACGAGGCGATGGTGCGCATCGACATGTCGGAGTTCATGGAGAAGCATTCCGTCGCTCGTTTGATCGGCGCGCCGCCCGGGTACGTCGGCTACGAGGAGGGGGGCTACCTGACGGAAGCCGTGCGCCGCAAGCCGTACTCGGTGATCCTCCTCGATGAGGTCGAGAAGGCGCACCCGGACGTGTTCAACGTGCTGCTTCAGGTGCTGGACGATGGCCGCCTCACGGACGGCCAGGGCCGCACCGTGGACTTCCGCAACTCCGTCGTGATCATGACCTCGAACCTCGGTTCGAACGTGATCCAGGAACTCGCGGGTGAGACCAACTACGCGCGCATGAAGTCGGCGGTGATGGAAATCGTGGGCCAGCACTTCCGTCCGGAGTTCATCAACCGCGTCGACGAAGTCGTCGTGTTCCACCCGCTGGGCAAGGAGCACATCCGCGAGATCGTCGACATCCAGCTGGGCAACCTGCGCCGGCGACTCGCCGACCGCGACCTGGGCCTGGAACTGGACGATGCCGCACGCGACCTGCTCGGCGAGGCGGGGTTCGACCCGGTGTACGGCGCGCGGCCGCTGAAGCGGGTGATCCAGCACCAGCTCGAGAATCCGCTGGCGCAGCGGATCCTGCGAGGGCGACTTCGAGCCGGGCGACACGATCCGGGTGACGGTCGAGGATGGCGAGCTCGCGTTCGAGCGAGTCGTCGTCCCGGTATAATCCGCAGCCGTTTCGTCTACCCTAGGCCACGTTGCACCGCGCCGGACCGACCATGCCGATTTACGAATACCAGTGCCAGAAGTGCCACCATCACCTGGAGGCGCTGCAGAAGATCTCCGACAAGCCGTTGCGGGAGTGCCCCGAATGCGGCAAGCACACGCTGCAGCGCCTGATGTCGGCGCCGATGTTCCGCCTCGCGGGCAGCGGCTGGTACGAGACCGATTTCAAGTCGGACAAAGAGAGCAAGCGCAACCTGGCCGGCAAGGACGAAGCTCCTCCGGCCGAGAGTTCTGCCGCGGTCAAGTCCGAGACGAGCGAAAAGGCTGCCAACAAGGTCGAGACGAAGGCAGAACCTGCCTCGACCAAGAAGAGCGTCGCAGCCAAGAAGCCCGCGGCGAAGCCGGTCGCCAGATCCAAGCCGGCCGCGAAGAAATCCGCGGCAAGAAAGCCGTCCGCAAACGCTGAATCGCGCGGGCAGGGGCCCGCGCAGGAGTGAACCGAGTGGCTGATCCGACATCGACCGACCACCACGACGGCGATGACGCGGGTGCGGGCGACGACAAAGGTAGTCGCCGCAGCTTCGCGCGCCGATTGCGCAATCACCTGATCGCGGGTCTCCTGATCTGGGTTCCCGTCATGGTGACCGTGTGGGTCATCCGCTTCCTGTCGCGCATCCTCGACCAGTCGCTCGTGCTGTTGCCGCCGCCGTGGCGACCCGAGGCACTCTTCGGCACCTACATCCCCGGCGTCGGCATCGTCCTGTCGTTCCTACTGCTGGTCACTACAGGCGTCGTGGTCCGCAACCTGTTCGGCGGCCAGATCGTCGAAGGGTTCGAGAACCTGGTGCGGCGTATCCCAGTGATTGGCGCCGTTTACGGTGGCGCCAAGACTTTCAGCGAGACCGTGCTCACCGACAAGGGGAAGTCGTTCAAGCAGGTGGTCCTGTTGGAGTTCCCGCGCAAGGGCCTGTTCAGCGTGGGTTTCATCACGTCCGAGGAAATGGACGAGGTCCAGGCCAGGACCGAGCAGGACGTGGTCTGCGTCTTCGTCCCGACCACGCCGAACCCGACCACGGGATTCCTGGTGGCCGTCGACCGCAACGAGATTGTCCGGCTGGACATGACCGTGGACGAAGCCTTCAAGATGCTGCTGACCCTGGGCGTCGTCGTGCCCAGGTGGCAAAAGCCCCCCGTTGCGGCTGATCTTGCGCCGCAGCAACCCCCTCCGTAACATCCTCCGGCTCCGCGTGGCGCGCGGGCCCAAGGGCCGTTCGCCGCGCACCTTTTGACGGGATTTCCCCCATGCCCATGCGCACTCACTATTGCGGCGACGTCAACGAACGCCTCGTCGGCTCCACTGTCGACGTGGCCGGCTGGGTCCACCGTCGCCGCGACCACGGCGGCGTCATTTTCGTCGACCTGCGCGACCGCGACGGCCTGCTGCAGGTCGTCTTCGATCCAGACGCGGCCGAGGTCTTCGCCGAAGCCGAGCGTCTCCGTGGCGAGTGGGTGATCAAAGTGACCGGCACGGTGCGGCCGCGGCCCGCGGGCACGGCCAATGCGAACCTGGCCTCGGGCCAGGTCGAGCTGCTCGCGCGCGGCATCGAAGTGCTGAACCGCTCGGAGCCGATCCCGTTCCAGCTCGACGAGGAAGTAAAGGAAGAGACGCGGCTCAAGTACCGCTACATCGACCTGCGCCGCGACGTGATGCAGAAGCGCCTGCGTCAGCGTCACGCGATCACGCGCTCGATGCGCGAGTACCTCGACGGCAACGGCTTCATCGACGTCGAGACGCCGATGCTGACCAAGGCCACGCCGGAAGGCGCGCGCGACTACCTGGTGCCAAGCCGGACGCAGCCGGGCAAGTTCTTCGCGTTGCCGCAGTCGCCGCAGATCTTCAAGCAGCTGCTGATGATGTCGGGCTTCGACCGCTACTACCAGATCGTGCGCTGCTTCCGCGACGAGGACCTGCGCGCCGACCGCCAGCCCGAGTTCACGCAGCTCGACATCGAGACGTCGTTCCTGACGCGCGACGAGATCATGGGACTCATGGAGAGCCTGGTGCGCAAGCTCTTCCAGGACGTGCTCGGCCAGTCGCTGCCCGAGCCGTTCCCGCGCATGACGTACGCCGAGGCGATGCGCCGCTACGCGTCGGACAAGCCGGACCTGCGCATCCCGCTCGAGCTGGTCGACGTCGCCGACCTGGTCAAGGACTGTGAATTTAAGGTGTTTTCCGGCCCGTCAGCGGATCCGGAAGGTCGTGTCGCCGCGTTGCGCGTCCCGCAAGGCGGGGAGAAGCTGTCGCGCAAGCAGATCGACGACTACGCCGCATTTGTCGCGCGCTACGGCGCGAAGGGCTTGGCATACGTCAAGGTCAACGATGTGACGAAGGGCCGCGACGGCCTGCAGTCGCCGATCCTGAAGTTCCTGTCGGACGCGGCGGTCGCGGGCCTCCTGCAGCGCACCGGCGCGCAGACCGGCGACCTCGTTTTCTTCGGCGCCGACAAGGCCAAGGTGGTCAACGACGCGATCGGCGCGTTGCGCATCAAGGTTGGCCAGGACCTGGGACTGGTCGCCGCGGGCTGGGCGCCGCTCTGGGTCATCGACTTCCCGATGTTCGAATGGGATGCGGATTCGAAGCGCTGGGCCGCGATGCACCACCCCTTCACGTCGCCGGTCAACGACGACGCGGCGGCGCTCAAGGCCAGCCCAGGCGAGGCGCTGGCGCGCGCCTACGACATGGTGCTGAACGGCTCCCGAGATCGGCGGCGGCTCGGTGCGTATCCATCGCAACGAGATGCAGTCGACCGTGTTCGAGATGCTCGGCATCGGCGCCGAGGAGGCCGAGAAGAAGTTCGGCTTCCTGCTCGAGGCGCTCAAGTACGGCGCGCCGCCGCACGGCGGCATGGCGTTCGGGCTCGACCGCCTGGCCATGCTGATGGCGGGCGCCGGGCTCGATCCGCGACGTCATCGCCTTCCCGAAGACGCAGACCGCCACCTGCCCGCTGACCGACGCCCCGACCGAGGTGTCCGAGCAGCAGCTGCGCGACCTGCACATCCGCGTCAAGCTGCCTGAGAAATAGGGGACATTCACCTATTTCCACTCATTTCCAAACGCAGTGCTGGTGGTGCATGGACGGTTGCCGGAAATAGGTGAATGTCCCCTATTTCTCAGCGCGATCCGGTCATCCTGGTTCACGGCCTGTGGATGACAGGGCTGGAATTCGGGGTGTTGCGCCAGCGCCTGCAGACGCGGCACGGTTTCGACGTGCACGTGTTTTCCTATTCTTCGTTGCATGGCAGCGCCGTCGAGATTGCGGGCGAGCTCGCGGAGTTCGTCGGTGTGCAGGCGCAGGCGAGCGGGCGCGTGCACCTGGTCGGTCACAGCCTCGGTGGTGCGATCGTCTACAAGGCGCTGGCAGAACACGGCCTGCGCGACCGCCCGGGCAACGCGGTGCTGTTGGGGTCGCCGCTCAACGGCAGTCGCGCCGCGCAGGGCGCTGCGCGCCTTGCCGTGCTGCGACCGCTGCTCGGCCCCCACATCCTGCACGGCCTGGCCGAACCCTGCGGCCGCTGCTGGTCGTGCGGCTCGCCCACGGCGTTGGGCGCGATCGCGGGGACGCGACGCATGGGCGCGGGCCAGTTCTTTGCGCACTTCGACGAGGAGAACGACGGCACCGTCGCCCTGAGCGAGACCATGATTCCCGGCCTCCGATGACCACCTGGTTCTGCCGCACAGCCATATCGGCCTGCTGTTCGCGAACGACGTGGCGGGCCAGGTCGCACATTTCCTGAGGCATGGACGTTTCGAGAAGGCGTCGGCAGGACGAACCAAGCTTGACGGCAGGTAGATGCCACCGATCGCTCACTCGAGACCCTCCGGCATTCCCCTCACGTCGGCCGCGTAGACGGTTGACGCACTGCTCGGCAACGGCGCAGCCTTGCGACCGATGCAGTGCGCGCCGCTACTGCGGGATCGCGGGGAGGAAGGCAATGTCGCGTGCACACCTTGTCGTTCTGGCATTGAGCGCGGCACTGGCACCGTCGGCGGCGAACGCCTGCAAGTCGGCCGGCCCGGCGACGGCGATCGACGCCGTGCGAGTTCAGCGCGCCGCTTTCAACGCAGCGATCGCGACCAAGGACATCGAGGCCGTGGCTGCGACCATGCATGACAACATCATCCTGGTGACAGGCACGGCGAGCGAGGTTTTCACCGGCCGAGCGGCGCAGCTGTCGCTGTGGCAGAAAGATTTTGCGACCACGGGGCGGGCCGTCTATGTTCGAACGACGGACTGCGTTCGCGTATCAGAGGTCTTTCCGGTCGCGCTCGAGACCGGTCACTGGCGTGGCGTGCGCGAGGGCCAGGCAGACGGTTCTGGAGCCAGGAGTTTCGCGGCTGGCGTCTACGCCGCGAAATGGCGCCGCGTCGACGGTACGTGGTTGCTCGAATCGGAGGTCTTCGCGACCGAGGTCTGCGGCGGCGATTTCTGCCCGGTGGACGACGGAGACACGCCTTAGAAACCCGATTTGGCTGTAGACCGTTAATGGACTATATTCAGTCCTCCCACGGTATGCCGGGCCTGCACAATGCGCTACTCGACGCAGATCAAACCCATCAGCTACCTCAAGGCGAATGCGGCCGAGGTGCTGAATGAACTGACGGAGCAGCGCAGGCCTCTCGTCATCACACAGAACGGCGAGGCTCGTGCCGTCATCCAGGACGTCGCCTCCTTCGAGGAGACGCAGGAGATGCTCGCGCTGCTCAAGATCCTGGCGCTGGGGAATCAGCAGGTCACCGAAGGCAGGGTCAAACCAGTCGCCGACGTCGTCAAGCGACTTCGCGAGCGCTCGGCGACCGGGAGTGATGCGCCGGGAGGTCCTGCTGACCGCCGACGCAGAGCGGGATATCGAGGATCTGGTACAACTACATCGTCGACTTCGACTCGCGGGTCAGTGCCGACCACGTGCTGGATCGTCTGCTTGCAACCGCGGAAAGCCTGTCGGCGCTTCCTGACCGCGGGTCGCAGCCGAAGGAGTTGCGCGCGCTCGGAATCACGGAGTTCCGGCAGGTTTTCTTCAAGCCCTACCGGATGATCTATCGGGTCGTCGACAGACGGGTAGTCATCTACCTCATCGCGGACGGCCGCCGTGACCTGCAGGAGTTGCTTTCGCGCCGTCTATTGCGAGGCTGAGCGCCACGTGAGGCTCGATCGTATGGAGTTCGGACTCCCTCTCCCGGCGTCTCCTCCCTGACCCTCGGCGGCACCCTCAATCACAGCGGAAGTCGTCCGGTCCGACCGGCTGGCATTGCTCGGGGAAGCCCGCCTTGCGCCAGTAGTCGTACACACCGCTTTCGCGGATGTAACGCTTGAACTGCGGTGACTGCCGGTAGCGCCGGTTGTCTTCACCCCAGAGCAACGGCATGTTGGGCAAAAGATCGTACGCACCCAGCGGCATCAGGAGCAGCGGCACAAACACGCCGTCCGTGGCGATGCGCTCTTTCTTTGCAAACTCCAGGATCTCGCGGACGAGTTCATCGTGGTCGGCCATCGGGTTACGAAACGCTTCATACAGCGCCTCGTGCCGGTGCCAGCGTGGCAGCCACTTGGACTGATTGCTGGCGAACAAGAACGCTGCCTTCTGTTCGTAGCGCGCCAGCAGCCGGAAGTTGGCGTACTGGTCGGTGATCGCGCCGCGGTCGAGCGCAGCAAGGTAGCGCTGCCAGGCTTCGTCGTAGCGGCCCAGGGTGTACAGGACGTCGTACTCGTTCTCGCTGCAAGCGGAGGCCAGTGGGTCGACCTGCAGGCAGCGCAGGAACGCGTCCAGGCCCTTGCCAGGTTGCCCGACGTTTGCATAGGCCAGGCCGAGCCAGTTCAAGGCATTGACGTTGCTCGGATCCAGCTTCACCGACCGCTCCAGATCGACAATCACCGCAGCGACATCGTGTCGCCCGCGCAGTTGCTCTGCCGCGAGTCGACGCAGGTTGGCCTTGACTGCCAGCGCCAGCGCGCTGTCCGGGGCCAGCGACAAGGCACGGTCGGCATACCCGGTGCCGCGCCGCTCGAGCTCCTCCACCGTCAGCGGCGTGTCGGTGTACTCGCCGAGCAGCGGCTGCAGGGCGGCGCGCAGCTCCCAGGCAGGCGCATATTTCGCATCCTGCTGCAGCGATTTTTCCAGCAGCTGGTCGGCAAGCATCAGCTCCCGGCGCGAACGCACCAGCGCGCGCGCCTGCAGGTAGGTGTCGTAGGCGCCGAGGTCGGTCGTGGTCGCCGCCCGGCCAACCGCGCCGACCTCGGTAGCCGGCAGCGCGGCGACCAGCGCGGCGACGATGGCCTTGGCGATCTCGTCCTGGATCGCGAACACGTTCTCGGCAGTGAGCGGCCGGTCGAAGGTCTCGGACCACAGGGGGCGATCGACATCGGCATCGATCAGCTGCGCGGTGATGCGGATCGTGCCGCCCGCGCGACGCACGCTGCCTTCGAGCACGTGACGCACGCCGAGCTGCCGGGCAATCGCCGGGATGCCAAGATCCTCCTGGTCCTTGAACGCGAACGACGAGGTGCGCGACGCCACGTGCAATCCCTTGACCTTGGCCAGCACGTTGAGGATCTCTTCGGCCATGCCGTCGGAGAAATAGCCCTGGTCGCCGGCCTGCGACAGGTCCGCGAAGGGCAACACGGCAATGCTGGCGGCCTCGATCTTCGCGTCACCCGCATGGTCGGTCGTCTGGTCGGTGGCAACCGGCGCCAAGGCGGGCGACGGCGCGTCACTCGCCTTGTCGTAACGCCAGAAGATCCCTCCGCCAAGCAGGAACAGCAGCGTGAGGATCGCGAGTTCGGCGCGGCTCACGCGCTGCTGGCCGCGGTCGCCGTGATACCAGGCAAGCACCAGCACGACGGGCAAGCCGATCAGCAGTGCGAGGATCGCGATCTGCCGCAGCTGACCCGGCCAGTCGAAGGATTCACTTACATACTCGAGGCCCTGCAGGAAGCCCCAGGCGCCCGCCGCATAGACGAGGCCCCACTGCGCCACCTTGCGGCGGCGTAGCTTGTCCCAAGTGCGTTCGACCGCAGGCTCCGTGGATACGTCGTTCATTTTTTTTGAGCTCCCCTCACCGTCAGAGTCTAGCGGGTTCCGCGTCACTGGCGACACGGGCCGGGCTGAAGGTCGTAGGCTTGCTATGTCCCCGCAGGGCGAGGGCAGGGGAGCGTTCCAATGCGACGTACTTCCGCGGGTCCAAGGTGAACGCAATGGCACCGCGGAGCAGTCGGTTTGACACGGGCCACAACCGTGTCGATCGGGTGATGTGCGAAACCGACGTAGCCTGGAGCCCCGGCCCATGATCCTGCGCCGCGTCATCGTTCATTTCCGCAAGCAGGATTGGACCGCGATCGCGATTGATTTCCTGATCGTGGTCGTTGGAGTCTTTGTCGGCCTGCAGGTGAATAACTGGAACGAGGCGCGACAGGACAGGAAGGATGAGCGCTTCTATCTCGCGCGGTTGCAAGAAGTCCTGGTGAACGCTGGGAAGTTCAGCAGCCGCCTGCGGCAACAGCGGATCGACAAGCTCGACGCGTTGAAGTCGGCAACCCAGGCGCTCTTCGGAGAATTCCGTCGTGAAACTCTTAGTGAAGAGGAATGCCACGCGTTGGGGACGTCGCACATCGTCAGCTTTGCGCTGCCGGAATTGCCGGCACTGACGGAGCTGCAGAGTTCAGGTCGCCTGTCGATCATTCAGGACGAAGAAATAAGGGCGGCCTTCATCGCTCTGCAACGGGCTCAGTACGTGCTCGGCAGATCGATGGTCGAAAGCGATCAGGGCGCGGTGCCGCTCGGCGATCAATTTCCAGGTCCTCTGGCCATCGACGCCTACGTGGTTGATGAGACAGGGGAACTGCGGCTCAAGTCTGTCTGCAATGTCGTTGCGATGCAGGGTGATCGCGCCTTTCTGAACATTCTGGCCGACAATGCCGATCGATATGACGCATATGTTCGATTCAACCTTGTGCCCTGGGCTGCGCAGTTTGAGGCAGTGCGCAAGTTGGTCGACGGCGCAATCGGGAGCGAGCATTGAAGGCAGGACCGTCTTCCTGAGTCGGCGTGTCGGTTCGGCATTGAACCTGAACGTGCACATCCACCCTGACGCAGTCGATCACCCGCTACCGCTCCTGCTATCCGCGGGCTCCTGGATTCCGCTGATAACACCTTAATGAAGCGCGCGCCCGAACCCGCGCCGCCGGCCAACGCGCGGTAAAGGTCGACGTAACCGACCACGCGCGCGACTTGCGACTGCGCGAGCTCGATTCCCGATGCGAGGTTGATCAGCATCGGCGAGCGTGGCCAGCTTTGCGTCGTCAACGGGATGTCCAGGGATTTCCGGGACTTCGACATCGAGACAACCGAGCGGTTGCTTGAGTGCATGCAGGCCATGACGCGGGTGCTCGACGCGCCGGCGGCTGGAAAGTGACGCAACGATCGACGCCGCGACCTCACGCCGGATCGTTGCGTTCGTCCAGCAGCTCCTTCAGCCGGTATAGCACGTCGAGGGCCGCGCGCGGACTGAGCGACTCGGGGTCGACGCCCTCGAGCATCCTGCGCAGCACGGATTCGGTTTCGTTCTCCGGCATCGACAATGCCAGCTCCTGCTGCGGCGTCGGCGGCCTGGTCGCGTGCTCGCGCTCTTCCAGGTCGTGCAGGTACCGACGGGCTTCCCCAATGACGGGCTTCGGCACGCCTGCCAGGCGTGCGACCTGCAGTCCGTAGCTCTGGTTGGCCGGGCCCTCCTTGACGGCGTGCAGGAAGACGAGCTGGTCCCCGTGCTCCGTGGCGTCCAGATGGACGTTGGCGCAAGCGGGCAGTTCGTCCCCGAGCGCGGTCAGCTCGAAGTAGTGCGTCGCGAACAGTGTGAACGCACCGATTTCGCGTCCCAGGTGCCGGGCGCACGCCCACGCCAGCGACAGGCCATCGAACGTGCTGGTGCCGCGACCAATCTCGTCCATCAGGACCAGGCTGTGGCGCGTGGCGTTGTTCAGGATGTTCGCGGCCTCGGTCATCTCGACCATGAACGTCGAACGGCCGCCAGCGAGATCATCTGCTGCGCCGATACGCGTGAAGACGCGATCGACCGGTCCGATGCGTGCGGACTCCGCCGGCACGAAGCTGCCGATGCCGGCGAGGATGACGATCAGCGCCGCCTGCCGCATGTAGGTTGATTTGCCGCCCATGTTCGGGCCCGTCACGATCAGCATGCGACGTCCATCGCGCAGGTCCAGGTCGTTCGGCACGAACGGACCGTCGATGTGCTGCTCGACCACCAGGTGCCGCCCGCCTCGGATGTCGATGCGTGATTCCTCGCAGAGTTCGGGCCGCGCCAGTCGCAGCGAGATGGCACGCTCGGCGAGATTGCCGATCACGTCGAGCGCGGCGAGCGCTGCGGCCATCGCCTGCAATGCCGGCAACGTCTCGGTGAGTGTGTCGAGCAACCCCTCGTAGAGTTCGCGTTCGCGGGCCATGGCGCGATCGCGTGCCCCCAGCACCTTGTCCTCGAACGACTTCAGTTCGCTCGTGATGTAGCGTTCGGCGTTCTTGACCGTCTGTCGCCGCACCCAGTCGGCCGGTACACGGTCGGCCTGGCTGCGGCTCACCTCGATGAAGTAGCCCTGCACGCGGTTGTAGCCGAAGCGCAGGTTCTGGAAGCCGGTGCGTTCGCGTTCGCGCGCTTCCAGGTCGAGCAGCGCTTCGTCGCTGTGCTCGCTGATGCGGCGAAGTTCGTCGAGGCAGGCGTCGAATCCGGTGGCAAAGACACCACCTTCGCGCAGCAGCGTGGGTGGCGTTTCGATCAGCGCCTGCAGCAGATGCTGGTAAATCGCGGGATGCGTGCCGACGCCCGCGGCCAGGCGCTGCAGCAGCGGGGCGTCCAGTGTCGCGAGTTGCGTCTGCAGTTCAGGCAGGCAACCCAGGGCTGCGCGCAGCTGCGACAGGTCGCGGGGCCGTGCAGACCGCAGCGCCACGCGCGCGAGGATACGTTCGACGTCTCCAACCTTGCGCAGCAGGGCGTGCAACGACGAATGCGAACCTGCATCGAGCAGTGTCTCGATCGCCTGCAGCCGCAGCATGCGCGGCTCGACGCCACGCAGTGGACGCTGGATCCAGCGCCGCAGTTCGCGTCCGCCCATCGCCGTGGCCGTGCGATCGAGCACGCCGATCAACGTGCTGTCGCTGCGGCCCGACAGGCTGCTGTCGAGTTCCAGGTTACGACGCGTCGCCGCATCGAGCAGCAGGCTGTCTTCGCGCAACTCGGTGCGAATTCCGCGCAGGTGGGGGAGGGCAGACTTCTGGGTTTCGCGGACATAATTGAGCAGGCAGCCCGCCGCACCAATCGCGAGTGATTGGCCGGCGAGGCCGAAACCCGCGAGATCGCGCGTACCGAACTGGTCGCACAATTGCCGCTCGGCGCTGCCCGCTTCGAAGTGCCACGGCGGGCGCTGTCGCACGCAGATGTCGCCGCGACCCTGCAGCCGTTGCAGCGCGTTCTCGGGAACGAGCAGTTCCGCCGGGCGGAGTCGTTCCAGCTCTGCGGCGAGCGCTTCCTCGCCCGCGGCCTGCAAGGCGTGAAAGCGCCCGCTCGGAGCTCCAGCCAGGCGAGGCCAAAGCCGTCTGCGCCGGGGGAGATGGCTGCCAGCAGCGTGTCGCGACGTTCCTCGAGCAATGAGTCGTCGGTGACTGTGCCGGGCGTGACGACACGCACCACCTGACGTTCGACCGGGCCCTTTGCTTTGGCTGGGTCGCCGACTTGTTCGCAGATCGCGACTGACTCGCCCTTGCGCACGGCACGCGCGAGGTAGTTGTCGAGCGTCTGCACCGGCACGCCCGCCATCGGAATTGGCTCACCACCGGACGTGCCGCGGGCCGTCAGCGTGATATCGAGCAGTCGCGAGGCCTTGCGGGCGTCGTCGAAGAACAGCTCGTAGAAGTCGCCCATGCGGTAGAACAGGAGCACGTCCGGGTACTGCGCCTTGATGCGCAGGTACTGGGTCATGACGGGGGTGTTGGGCGGAGATTTGAGCTGTTCGGTCACGCTGCGGGATTCTAGCCTTTTGCCCGGTCGGTCAGCGAACGAGCGCGTGCACGGCGGGCACGCTGCATCGGTTCGCCCCGAATGGGTCAAACTAGGACGCCCGGCCGTACTGGCCCGCGAGGATTCCGCATGCGCAAGACGATCGACTTCCTGCTCAACGACTGGCTCGACGTGGCGTCGCTGGTCGAGCGGTCGCGGTACAGCGAACACAGCCGCGAAACCTTCGAGTCGGTGCTCGATACCTGCCAGCGCATTGCGGAAGAGAAGTTCGCGCCGTTCAACCGGCTCGTCGACGTGCAGGAACCGCGCCTCGAAAACGGGGTTGTCATCCTGCCGCAGTGTGCCTATGACGCGGCACGGGCCTACGTCGACTCTGGAATGCTTGCGGCAACGCAGGACTACGACGTCGGCGGCATGCAGCTGCCCTATGTGGTCGAACTGGCCGCCAATGCTTTTTTCGCCAAGGCAGGGGTCGGCCTCGGCGGCGGCGGCATGCTCACGGTCGGCAACGCCAACCTGCTGCTGGCGCACGGGACTCCGCGGCAGAAGGCCGTATTTGCGCAGCAGGAAATCGACGGCAAGTGGTTCGGCACCATGTGCCTGTCGGAGCCGCAGGGCAGGCTCGAGCCTGTCCGACATCCTGACGCGCGCGACTCCCGACGGCGACGATTTTGCCCAGGACGAACTCGGACCGCGTTACCGGCTCACCGGCAACAAGATGTGGATCAGCAACGGCGAGCACGACCTGTCCGAAAACATCGTGCACCTCGTGCTGGCCAAGATTCCCGCCGCGGATGGCAAGCTGGTGCCGGGCGCCAAGGGCATTTCGCTGTTCATCGTGCCGAGGTTGCTGGCCAATGCTGCCGGTGAACTCACTGGCGAACGCAATGATGTCGCACTCGCGGGCCTCAATCACAAGATGGGTTGGCGCGGACTGCCGAACACGCTGCTCAATTTCGGCGAGGGCACGTTCCCGGTGGGCGGTCGTCCCGGCGCTGTCGGCTACCTTGTGGGCCGACCCGGTGACGGCCTCAAATGCATGTTCCACATGATGAACGAGGCCCGCATCGGTGTCGGGCTCGGTGCCGTGGGTATCGGCTACGCGGGCTACGAGGCGAGCCTCGATTACGCCCGCAATCGCAAGCAGGGGCGTCCGTCGACACCGGCTGGCAAAGATCCCGCATCGCCACCCGTGAGAATCATCGAGCACGCCGACGTGAAACGGATGCTGCTCGCGCAGAAGTCATACGTGGAAGGCGGGCTGGCGCTCGAACTCTATTGCGGCCGGTTGGTCGACGAGGCGAGGACGGGACCCACCGGGAGCGTCGCTGCGATCAAGGCACTGCTCGAGATCCTGACGCCGATCGCGAAGAGCTGGCCAAGCGAATGGTGCCTGGAGGCGAACAACCTCGCGATCCAGGTGCACGGTGGCTACGGCTATACGCGCGATTTCCCGGTGGAGCAGTACTGGCGCGACAATCGCCTCAACATGATTCACGAGGGGACGCACGGCATCCAGGGGCTGGATCTGCTGGGACGCAAGGTGCTGATGGACGACGGCAGGGCGCTCGGCCTGCTGGCACATCGCATCGGCCAGACCGTGCAGCAAGCTGGGGAGCACGCCGAGCTGAAGAGCGAATCCGCCGCGGTTGCGCGCGGACTGCAGACATTGCTGGATGCGACCCGTGCGGCGTGGAGCACGCATCAGCCCGATGAGGCACTGGCGAACGCGACCCCGTACCTGCAGGCGTTCGGCCACGTCGTCGTGGCGTGGCTCTGGCTCGACGTTGCTTGCGCAGCGGTCGTGGCCGCTGCCGGCAGGGACGACGGCTTCCTGCGTGGCAAGCTGCAGGCGGCGCGCTATTTCTTCGACTTCGAACTGCCCAGGATCGACGCGTGGCTGGCCGTGGTTGCAGCGCGAAATCCGACATGCCGTGAAATGCAGGATGCCTGGTTCGAGACCTGAGCGTTGCCTGTCGCAAAAGGCGCGCCACGGCACTCTGGTGTGGCTAAAATCACCGGCTGAAAGTCCGGCGGCGCCCGGGCGCCGCGCGGGGATGGGCCGTGCGTTTTCCATCAAGCGACTAACTGGAGCAGTTCAACAATGAAACTCGTCAAGCTGTCGATCGCGACCATTCTCCTGGCATGCGCTGCGGGTGGCGCGACTGCGGCATTCGCGGCAGACCCGGCGGCGGCTCCGAAAGGCGAAACGCTGGTCGCAACCGTCGAAGCGACCGCCGTCGTTACAGCGATCGATCAGTCGACGCGTGAAGTAACGCTGAAGCGGGAAGACGGCACCGAGGCCACTTTCGTTGCTTCCGAGGACGTCAAGAATCTCGCGCAGGTGAAGCCGGGTGACGTGCTGCACGTGGTGTACGGCGAAGCGCTGGCGTACGAAGTGAAGAAGGGCGGCACGACGGTGGGGCAGGTAACCGAAGTTGGCGGCGGTTCGGCCGAACTCGGCCAGATGCCGGCTGGTGCGCTGGTGCGCCAGACCACCGCGACCGTCGTGATTACGGCGATCGATGCCAAAGCGCCTTCGGTGACGTTCCATGGCCCCGCGGGCAACACGCGCACGATCAAGGTGCTGCATCCCGAGAAGACTCGAAGGCGTGAGCGTGGGTGACACGGTCGAACTGACCTTCACCGAGGCGCTTGCCATCGAGGTCGACGCAGCGCCCGCCAAATAAGCTGGCGGCGTCAGCCGCGATCGACCCGCACACCAAAAAAAGCCGGGCCACGGGGCCCGGCTTCGTCTCATCCCGCACGTGGCGGGACAACGACCGCTACTTCTTCCCGGCCGGCACAACCGGGGCCGACTGGCCCGCGACGAACGGGTACTTGGCAAAGATCGCCGCGACGGCGTTCGTGATCGAGCCCTGCTTGTCCTCCATCATCTTGGACGTCACGACGTCCTCGAGTCCGCCCTGGAACACCGCCTGGCGCTTCTCACGGTCGATGACGTCCATGACCAGCGTGCCAACGTTGTAGCGGCGCGTCGTCACTTCGGTACCGCCGTAGCCGTAGGCCCCGTACGGTGCGCCGCCCCAGCCGCGATACCCGAACGACGGGCCGTAATACGGCGCCGGCGTCGACTGGATGTCGGTTTTTTCTTCCAGCTTGCCCTTGAAGTTGAGGAGCAGGTCCGGGTTGTCCGACTTGGCATAGCCGCGCGATTCCATTTCGCGTGACGCCGCCTGCTGCATCATCTGCTGGGCGATCGACTGGAACTCGGCAGGATTGCCGTCGGTGGTCGCGAGAAAGTTGTACGTCTTGTATTTGCCGAAATCGGCGGTGCGATCGTAGTCGCCGCGGACATCGGGACCGCTGGCGCAACCGCCGGCCAGCGCCGCCGCCGCCACGAGCGCGGCGACCAACGGCATGCGGTTCAGTCGTGGATTGAACATGAATGGCTACCTCGCGGATTACTCGCCGATTACTTGGCGAGCGGAATGCCCTGGATGCCCGGCAGGCGCAGCAGGGTATTGAGCTTGTTTTCGATCTGCACGAAACGCAGCACCCTCGTCGACGGCAACACCTTGTCCAGCTTCTTGGCGGTGCCCTTGACCAGCGCCGTCTCGTCGTCCTGCAGCTTGAACCAGTCCTTCATCAGTCCTTTGGCCGCGTCGTCGGTCATGGAATCGTAGTTCGACGAATACGCGTTGATGAGGTCGACGCCACGCTGTGTCAGCTTCTTGCGGTCGGCCTGGTAAGCATCGTAGAGGGGCGTGAAAGCGGCGAGCTGTGCGTCGTCGAGCGCCATCGCCTTCAGTACGACGGCACGCTTGTCTGCCTGGATCTGCGCGATCAGCTGCTGCGAGTCGTCGTAGCTCGACTGTGCCTCGGCGGCGAACGGCGCCGCCACCAGCAGTGCAGTGACGGCAAGGGCGATCCTGAAATTCTTCATGTAGAAACTCCGAGCAATTCTGGTTTATCGAAATTTATTGCGCGAGCGGAATGAGGCCGTAGAATTCGCGACGGATCATGTTTTCGAGACGGGTCTCGACCTGCGCGTAGCGCAGCGCTTTTACCGGCGGCAGCACCTTGGCGGCCTTCTTCGTGTAAGTCTGCTTGAGGGTCTCGCGGTCCTTCTCGATCCGCATCTTGGTCTTCAGCATCTCCGCGGCGTCGGCATCGGTAATCGTGCCGTACTTGGCGACGTATTCGTCGACCAGCGCGAGAAACTCGTCGTTGATTTTCTTGGCCTTGCCTTCGTATTCGTCGTAAACCGGCCAGAAGGCGCGGCTCTCGGCATCCGTGAGCTCGAGGTTTTTCGCGTACACCGCGCGCTTGTCGGTCATGACCTGCTGGAGGAGATACCTGCTCGTCCGCCTTGACGCTCTGCGTCGCAGGAGCGGCCTGCGCGTTGGTCAGGACGGGAAAGGCAGCGACGGCGAGCGCCACTGCAAGCGAAGCGATTTTCATGGTTTCTGCCTGTTTGTCGGGTGATCCAAGACTCCGCCTGCAAGCTAGCGACGGCGCGCCGCTGCCGGCAAGTGGCCGGTAGAATTGTCGCATGACGGCTCCCACCGATGTAGACCTGCAGCGCCTGGCCGGGTCCCTAGGCGACCGCCTGCTCGCCCGGAGTGCAACCCTGGTCACGGCCGAATCCTGCACCGGCGGCTGGATCGCCAAAGCGTGCACCGACGTGGCCGGCAGTTCGCGGTGGTTCCAGGGCGGGGTGGTTGCCTGTTCGAACGACCTCAAGGCTGCCTTCCTTGGCGTGCCCGAGGACCTGCTGACGCGGCATGGTGCCGTCAGCAGGCCCGTCGTGAGCGCGATGGCAGCGGGGGTCCTCGCTCGTACCGGCAGTGACGTGGCCGTCGCCGTGAGCGGCGTGGCCGGCCCCGACGGCGGCACGGCCGACAAACCCGTGGGGACGGTCTGGCTGGCCTGGGCCTGGCGCGAACAGGACGGTTCATTGCGAACCGAGACACGTCGCGAACGGTTCCCGGGCGGGCGCGACGAAGTGCGGCGCCGGACGGTCCGGTGCGCGTTGGAGCGGCTGCTCGCCGAATGAGCGACCGGCTCTTTTTCGCGCTCTGGCCCGATCCGCCGTGCTGCCGGCGCTGCGTGCGCGCATCGATGAGATCGCGGCCTCGATCCAGGGCAAGCCGCAGCGCCCCGACCAGTGGCACGTCACGCTCGAATTCCTGGGCCAGGTTCCCCATGAACGTCGGCATTTGTTGCAAGCTGCCGCCGACCGTGTGCGCAGATCGCCCGTCACGATCGAGTTCGACCCGGTCGAGCACTGGCGCCAGCCGCAGGTCGTGTGTCTTGTGGCGAGTCGTGTGCCAAAGGCGCTCGCAGCGCTCGTCACGCAGTTGCAGGCGGAGCTCGCCGCGGCAGGCATCGCAAGCGAGGCACGACCGTTCCGCCCACGTGACGCTTGCACGCAAGTACGATCAGCCGCGGATTCGCTGCTCGAGCCACCGCTTTCGTGGCGTGCCGACGGCTTTGCGCTCGTGCGCTCCGTGACCGATCCGGCAGGCTCACGCTATGAGCCTCTGCACTGGTGGAATCACGCGGTCGACGGTGGCCGAGAATCCGGTGATTCCGGGCAATTTTTCGGACCGCCTGCGGGCAGGGCTGTGGAATAATGCAGCCATTCCGCTGATCTCCTTTCACGAGCCGGGCTAGCCCGGTTCTCACGCCTGACTCACGAGCAACGCAATGGAAGAAAACCGCAAGAAGGCCCTGGTCGCAGCGCTCGGCCAGATCGAGAAGCAGTTCGGCAAAGGCTCCGTCATGCGCCTTGGCGACTCCAACAGCTACGACGTCGAAGTCGTCTCCACAGGCTCGCTTGGGCTCGACATCGCGCTCGGCGTCGGTGGCCTGCCGAAAGGCCGCGTCATCGAGATCTACGGGCCGGAATCCTCCGGCAAGACCACGCTCGCGCTTACCGTCGTCGCGCAGGTGCAGCGTAACGGCGGCACGGCGGCCTTCGTCGATGCCGAGCACGCGCTCGACCCGCTCTACGCCGAGAAACTCGGCGTGCAGATCAACGATCTGCTCGTCTCGCAGCCGGACACCGGCGAGCAGGCGCTCGAAATCACCGACATGCTGGTCCGCTCGAACGCGGTCGACATCGTCGTCGTCGACTCGGTCGCGGCGCTCACGCCCAAGGCCGAAATCGAAGGCGAGATGGGCGACATGCAGATGGGTGCGCAGGCGCGCCTCATGTCGCAGGCGCTGCGCAAGCTCACCGGCAACATCAAGCGCTCGAACACGATCGTCATCTTCATCAACCAGATCCGCATGAAGATCGGCGTGATGTTCGGCAACCCCGAGACCACCACCGGCGGCAACGCGCTCAAGTTCTACGCGTCCGTCCGTCTCGACATCCGCCGCATCGGCGCGATCAAGCAGGGCGAGGAAGTCGTCGGCAACCAGACGCGCGTCAAGGTCGTGAAGAACAAGGTCGCGCCGCCGTTCCGCGAGGCCGAGTTCGAGATCATGTACGGCGTCGGCATCTCGCGCGAAGGCGAGATCATCGAACTCGGCGTGGCGCAGAGCATCATCGAGAAGTCCGGCTCGTGGTACGCATACAAGGGCGAGCGCATCGGCCAGGGCAAGGAAAACGTCCGCACGTACCTCACCCAGCACCCGGACACTGCGCGCGAAATCGAAACCGCCGTCCGGGCCAGGTTGCTGGTTCCGAAGAAGGGCGAGGCGGCCGCAGGTGAGGCGTCGGAAGCCTGAGCCAGGGGCGGCGGCAGAGGCGGATCAACGCACCGTCCAGACCGCGGCCTACGCCCTGCTCGCGGGGCGTGACTTCAGCCGCCACGAGCTGACCGAGCGCCTGCTCCGCAAGGGGTATGGCGCTGCGGTAGTCGAGGCGGCGGTGGCCGCTATCGTGCAGGAAGGGTTCCTGCGCGAAGAACGGTTTGCCGAACAGTTCGTTACTCAGCGTGCGGGGCGAGGGCAGGGGCCGCTGCGCGTCCGTTCGGGTCTGCGCGAGCGCGGCGTCGAACCCGAAACGATCGACCAGGCGATCGACGCCACGGAGACGGACTGGATCCAGGCGGCCCGGGAAGCCCGCCGCCGCAAGTTCGGGTTGTCGCCTCCAGCCGACTACCGTGAACGTGCAAAACAGGCACGCTTCCTCCAATATCGCGGGTTTTCTTCGGACCAGATCCGGGCCGCCCTTGGCCCCGGCGAAGACGACCCAGACCTATGACGCGCACGCCCCAGGCCCCAGGCCAGTTCATGACCAGCGCGCAGCTGCGCGCGGCGTTCCTCGATTTTTTCAAGGATCGCGGCCACGCCGTCGTGCCGTCGAGCTCGCTCGTGCCCGGCAACGACCCGACGCTGCTCTTCACCAACGCGGGCATGGTCCAGTTCAAGGACCTCTTCCTTGGCAAGGAAAAGCGCACTTACGTTCGTGCCGCCACGTCGCAGCGTTGCGTCCGTGCGGGCGGGAAGCACAATGATCTCGACAACGTCGGCTTCACGGCGCGACACCACACGTTCTTCGAGATGCTCGGGAACTTCAGCTTCGGCGACTACTTCAAGCAGGACGCCATCCGCTTCGCCTGGGAGTTCATCACCGTCACGCTCGGCATTGCGCCGTCGAAACTCTGGGTCACCGTGTTCGACGAAGACGACAGGCGCCGCCGAAATCTGGCTGAATGAAATCGGCGTCGACCCCACGCGGCTCACGCGCATGGGCGCCAAGTCGAATTTCTGGGCGATGGGCGACACGGGCCCTTGCGGTCCCTGCACCGAGATTTTCTACGACCACGGACCCGACGTAGCCGGCGGCCCGCCGGGTTCGCCCGACGAGGACGGCGATCGCTACGTCGAGATCTGGAACCTCGTGTTCATGCAGTTCGACCGCTCGGCCGACGGCACGATGACGCCGCTGCCGAAGCCGTCGGTGGACACGGGTATGGGCCTCGAGCGTGTCGCCGCCGTCATGCAGGGCGTGCACAGCAACTACGAGATCGACCTGTTTCGCAACCTGATCGCTGCGGCAGCGAAAGCCACGGCTACCGGCGATCTCGCCTCGAACTCGCTGCGCGTAATCGCGGATCACGTGCGCGCCACGTCGTTCCTGATCGTAGACGGCGTGCTGCCGTCGAACGAAGGCCGCGGCTATGTGCTGCGCCGAATCATGCGCCGCGCGATCCGCCACGGCTTCATGCTCGGCCAGCGCCAGCCGTTCTTCCACACGCTGGTGAGAACGCTCGAGCAGGAGATGGGTGCCGCTTACCCGGAGCTGACTGCGCAGCGTGCGCACATCGAGAAGGTCATCCTGCAGGAGGAAGAGCGTTTCGCCGAAACGCTGGCGCAGGGCATGACGTTGCTCGACACCGCGATCGGCACGCTCGGCGGCAAGAAGGAAATTCCAGGTGAGACCGTGTTCCGCCTCTACGACACCTTCGGCTTCCCGGTCGACCTCACCAACGACATCGCGCGCGAACGCGGTCTCTCGATCGACGAGCAGGGGTTCGAGGCCGCGATGAATGCGCAGCGCGCGATGTCGCGTGCCGCCAGCAAGTTCAACGTCGACCAGCGTGGCGACATGAGCGTCGACAGCCAGACTTCGTTCGTCGGCTACGACGGCGAGACCGGCCAGGGCCGTGTCGTCGCGATGTTTCGCGGCAAGGACGTGGTCACCGAACTGCAGGCGGGGGAGGAGGGCCAGGTCGTCCTCGACGTCACGCCGTTCTACGCCGAGAGTGGCGGCCAGGTGGGTGACGTCGGCGAACTATCGACGTCCACTGCCCGCTTTGCTGTCACCGACACGCAGAAGCTAGGCAAGGCACACGTTCACGCAGGCAGGCTCGTGGCCGGCAGGCTGAAGGTCGGCGAAACGGTTGCTGCAACGGTGGATGCGATCCGCCGCGACGCGACTCGCGCAAATCACTCCGCCACGCACCTGCTGCATGCGGCGTTGCGAGAAGTTCTGGGGGCACACGTTACCCAGAAGGGTTCACTGGTCGCACCCGACCGCTTGCGTTTCGATTTCTCGCATTATTCGGGCGTCACGTCCGAGGAACTGCAGCGGGTCGAGGCGACCGTGAATGCGGAAGTGCGCAAGAACGCCGAAGCCGAAACGACGGTCATGGATTTCGACGCCGCGGTGGCCGCGGGAGCAATGGCGCTGTTCGGCGAGAAGTACGAAGACAAGGTGCGCGTGTTGCGCATCGGTGCCTATTCCACCGAACTCTGCGGTGGCACGCATGTGCGCCGGTCCGGCGACATCGGGTTGTTCAAGATCGTGAGCGAAGGCGGCGTGGCCGCCGGTGTGCGTCGCATCGAAGCAGTCACCGGGAAAGGCGCCTACGATTACGTGGTCGCGACGGACCACAAGTTGCGTGATGTGGCTGGACTCGTTCGTGGCTCGCGCGACGATGTCGAAGACAAGGTCAGGCAATTGCTGGACCGCGCACGCCGCATGGAAAAAGAGATCGCGCAGCTGAAGGAAAAGCTGGCGAGCGGCAGCGGTCGCGACATGGCAGCCGAAGCGCTCACGATCGGAAACGGCGTGAAGCTCGTCGCCGCAAGCGTCGAAGGTGCGGATGCTGCTGCACTGCGCGTCGCCGTGGATCAGCTCAAGAGCAAGCTCGGCAGCGCGATCATCGTGCTGGGTTCATCCGCAGGCGAAGACAAAGTAGCGCTCATTGCAGGTGTCACTGACGACCTCACTTCGCGCGTGAAGGCGGGCGACATCGTCAATCACGTGGCGAAGCAGGTTGGAGGCAAAGGCGGCGGTCGCGCGGACCTGGCGCAGGCCGGTGGCACGCAGCCGGGCAACCTTGCCGCCGCACTGAAGGGTCTGGCGGCATGGCTCGCTCCGCAAGTGACCTGATGCGCTGACGTTTCGCTCGCTGCGCGAACACGATTCGAAAGTTGTTTCTTTGGATGAGAAAGAAAATTTTGCATCCAGAATGGCCGATTCCCGGGTGAGTCCGTACTGACTTTTGACCGCGCGCGGCGTATCGTGCGCCCACGGAAAAGTCATGCATTTTTATGCACATACGCTGCCGCATGTGGATTCCGGGATGAAGGGACTCAGGTCCTGCGCGTACACAGCCAGGCTGGCCAGGAGATGTGCATGTTGATACTCACGCGACGTGTAGGTGAGACCGTCATGATCGGCAACGACGTGACCGTTACCGTGCTCGGCGTCAAAGGCAACCAGGTCCGCATCGGCGTAAACGCGCCGCGCGACGTGGCTGTCCACCGCGAAGAGATCTTCGAGCGCATCAAGCGCGAAGAGCAGGACGGCGGCGCGTCGGTTGCACGTCCTGCCGCTGCACGAACGAACGGCAACGGCCATGCCGCCAATGGCATGGATAACGAACCGTATCCCTGACGAACTTACCCCTGCGTCCACTGACTGGCCATTTTCCGGCCCCAAGCTTTACGGGGCGGCTCAGGACGTTTATCCTTCGCGGCTCTCCTAAAAACGGAGAGATGGCCGAGTGGTCGAAGGCGCGCCCCTGCTAAGGGCGTAGAGGTCAAAAGCCCTTCGAGGGTTCGAATCCCTCTCTCTCCGCCAGGACGTTCATAAAGAACGCGCCCGTAGCTCAGTTGGATAGAGCGTCTGGCTACGAACCAGAAGGTCGGGAGTTCGAATCTCTCCGGGCGCACCAGTGAAATGTAGAAGGGGTACCCCGTCAGGGGTACCCCTTTTTCAATTCACGGTTTGGCGCGGGCGTGTGCCACATCGTGCCGAAAAAACCATGGCAGTGGCGGCCGCGGCCACGATTGCAGTTCCCGTCGCGTGCAGCGACGAGTTAAGCAGCGATGGCCATTCATCCTATTTGGAATCATCAGCGTCCGGCTTCCTAACATGGCGCTGCGCACTCATCGCCCCGAATCAGCCATCGCCCGTCGTTGCACGTCATCAGCTTGTTTTCCTGGCAGTGCCAGGAACCGTCGGAGTACTCAAGCCCGGCATACGAACAGAGTTTCTTCGGTTCAGCTAACGGCTTAACTTCTTCTTGTGCGGTTTGTGCAGTACCGATACTGACCATGAAAAAAGTCATGAAAACAGCCGTAGCCGAAACGATGAATTTCATAAACTACTCTTTCTGCCCAGAGCGACTGCCCGATTCTAATCAGATGCCAGATACAGGACATAGTCCTGCAGCACGACGAGTCAGTAGTTTTTTCTGCTGCCGACACCAGACGTCCGGGACAGGTCAGGCGGAATCCACCGCGGCGCCGCATCGCGTGCCAACCGACTACGCCAGCAGTGAACGCTGGTCCGGATTCCAATGGGCAAGCTCCAACGCCACTTGGCCGATGCCAAGCCCGCGTAGCCACTTCGCGGCCGAGTCGATGCTCTGCCACGTGCGAACCGCACCCTTGTCGGTTTCGATGACGAAGCTGCGCCCCGGTGCGTCGACTTCGATGTGCAGGCGTGAACCATTGGCGACGATGCGGGCGCGCTTGACGGCCGATGCCTCGATCAGCGTCTGCAGCGCCTTCCTATTCATCGCCGCCACCCAGCGTCAGCACCTGCTGCTCGGGTATGGATATTCCGTGCTCCTCACAGTGGCGACGGATCATGACCTCGATGAGGTTCGCGATGGACCGGTGATCGTCGGCGGCCGCGATCCTCAGGGCCTCCTTCAGGGCGGGGTCGATGCGGAGATTGAGCGTTGCGACCTTGGTGGCGACCATGGACCTGTTCCCGAAAAAGTAACGTTAATGTAACGCAGTATGCGTCCAATAGGGGTGACTCACCAGAGGCCGATGACCGCGTCCTGCAGCGCCTACGGTCCGGGCCCACTGGGCGCATACACCGGCGTGGGCCCGGACTTGCCCAGGGGTCGCCGTCATGGAGATCGTCAACGTCAACCGGGCGCCGGTGCTGACCTTGTGGGCCGCGGGGGTGTTCCCGGTGGCGCTGCTGGGGCGTGCTGTGCCGGTGCTGCATACGGACGAGGGCCTGCGTGCCGTCGGCAAAGACCAGGAGCCCGTGAGTCCTGCGAGCGTCGAGAAACATCTCCGATCGAAGTTCGGTGCGACGTTACCCCACGTACGCGCGGCGATGGAGACGCTCACGATGTCAAGGTCACCCGAAGTACTCGCGGACGACGCGTTCCGCCTGTACGAGGGGTTCAGGCCGGCCATACCCGCAGGCGAATCGGGCTGGGGTGCGAAAGGCGCACTTCGCCCGGCAACAATTCTCCGCATGGCCCAAGCGAATTAGCGGGACGTATTCAACACCTGCGTCCTCGACGGCTTCCTCACCCTCTGGGTCCAGACGCAGTTCGATGTCACGTGCCGGCGCGCCGAGGTGCTCGACTACTTCGATGACCGGTTCCTGCTCAATGAGCGCCGTCGTCGGGGGATTGTCCAAGTGGTACGCGTCTGAACGGGCCCCACCGTGGAGCTTGCCCAGCATCCATACTCCGCAACTTCCGATACCGAAAGAGTCGCTATAGAGGCATTTTGAACACTTGAGCCCCGGAGCGCTTACCTCATGACAACGCCCGTTGATCCCAGTGACATCCTCCACATCATCCAGGCGTCCGTCGCCCCGGTGGTGTTGATCTCCGGCGTCGGGCTGCTATTGCTCACGCTCACGGCGCGCCTCGGGCGCATTGTCGATCGCACGCGTCTGGTGGCAGGGGAGCTGCGCTGCGCCGGCCGGGGAGGGCGCTGGGATTCGCACCCAGCTCGAGATTCTTCGGCGCCGCGCGCGCCTGATTCGCATGGCCGTGGGCCTGTCCGCCTCCGCGGTGGGCAACATCGGCATTCTGATCACGGTCCTGTTCCTGGGGCTGCTGTTCGGCTGGGATGTGGGCTACGCCTGCGCTGCGTTGTTCATTGCCTCGATGGGCTGCCTCGTGGCAGCGATGCTGGTGTTTGTCACGGAGCTCTTCTCCTCGCTGACTGCGCTCGAGCTGACGACAGAGCCGCCGCCCAGGTGAGCAGTTGTTCACCCTGGCCCGTCACGTCGGAAACCGGCGGTCGCGCATGCAGGAGCCCACAGGCGAGAATGCCCGGATTACAAACCCAAGACCCCACCAGCGACGATCCGCTCCCAATCCCAAGCGACAGATCTATCAATCCCTCGACGGATCCGAACGGCATCGGCCCGCGCTTTGCATCACTCACGATCTTCGAAGTGGGGGCTGTCGGGGTTGACTGTCCCGCGACGATAATCACAGAGTCCAGCCATGACTGAATCTGCAGCCCGCCCCAGCAACGTCCGCTGGCGCATTCTTGCCATCCTGGTTTTCGTCAGTTTTGTCTCTTACCTGCTGCGCGGCACCTGCCCATTGCCGGTCCGGCCATGGTGGACGACCTGCAACTGACGGAAATCCAGTGGGGCTGGATCCTGGCAGCCTTTCCGTTGGGCTATGCGTTGTTCCAGTTTCCAGGTGGGTACTGGGGTGATCGCAAAGGGCCAAGGTTCACCATGGCGGTCATTACGATCGCCTGGGGAGTGTTGATCGCCGTCACCAGCCTGACGCCAGCCCGGGATGTTGCTCCGGTCTACGTAGTCATTGGCTTTCTGTTGACCATCCAGTTCCTGGTAGGCATGTCCCATGCGCCAGTGTTTCCCATTATGGTCTCGGCGATTGAACGCTGGTTTCCACCCGGTGGCTGGGCACTTCCCAATGGCTTGACCAGCGCCGGTTTGACGGTAGGCCTGGCCGTCACCGCTTCTGCCTTGCCCTGGCTGATTGGTCAGTATGGCTGGCGCATCGGTTTCCTGGCGCTGGCGCCATTCGCCATCATCGCCGGTGCTTTGTGGTGGTGGTACTCGCGAGACAATCCTGCCGATCATCACGCGATAAACGCTGCCGAAGTGGCCTTAATCCAGTCTCCAGCCGGTCAATCTTCATCTGCCGAATGCTTCGAACCGGCCTGGCGTCGTGTGCTCAAGAACCGCGATGCCCTGTTCGTGATGCTCAGCTATTCATCCATGAATTTCGTTTTCTATGTGGTGTTCAGCTGGGGCTATTACTACATGGTGACGGTGCGTGGCATGGGTGCCCAGGAAGCTGGCTTCCTGACCTCGGCGCAATGGCTGGCCGGAGCTGCCGGTGCGTTGTCCGGTGGCTGGTTGGGCGACAGGCTGTGTCACACCATGGGCGTGCGCTGGGGATGTCGCATGCCAATCGTGATTGGCTGCAGCGTGTCTGCCTTGCTGTTGATCGGCGTAGCCTTGCATCCCAATGCCTACGTGGCTGCATTCATGTTGGGCGCCTGTTTCTTCTTCAATCAGTTCACCGAGGGTGCATTCGCGGCCAACGGTGCGGCGATCGGCGGCCGCCATGCGGGTTCAGTTTATGGCCTGTTCAATACGGGCGCCAACATGATGGGATTTGTGAATGCCATAGTTTTGTCAGCCATCGCTGCCATGCTGGGCTGGAAGATCGCCATGGCAACCGGGGCCGTCTTCGCGCTGCTATCGGTGGTCTTTATCCTGTTCTCGCGAGCAGACATGCAGATAGACCAGGCTGACTGAGGTTCACCCTCGCCTGCGCCTGTTACGCTACAAACAGGACCGTTCAATTTTCCTGTCCTTCCAGGGAGAGGCCACGCCATGATCCTCCGCCGCGTCATCGCCCATTTCAGGAAGCAGGAATGGACGGCGATCGGCATCGATCTGGTCATAGTCGTCGTCGGCGTTTTCATCGGTATCCAGGTATCAAACTGGAACACGGCCCGCACCGATGCAGCGCGGGCGGACGGCTATCTTGAACGCTTGCGCGACGATCTCCTGACCGATGTCAGCGAGCTTGAGGCGCGCCGAATCTACTGGCGCAGCGTCGCCGTCTACGGCGCGACGGCGGCTGCTTTTGCGGAGTCAGGCGCTCTCGTCGATGGCTCGAAATGGAAGACCATGCTCGCGTTCTTCCAGGCGAGCCAGATCTGGCGATTTGCGCCGAGCGAGGTGGCGTTTCGGGAATTGACCGGCGCCGGCGAGCTCGGACTGATCCGAAATGCACGCCTGCGCGCTGAGCTCTCGCAGTATTACAACGACATCGACACGCGCCGTCGCGTAGGGGTCTATCAGTTCATCCCCCCCTATCGCGAGAGCGTTCGAGGCGCGACGCCGATGCCTGTCGCGCGCCACATCATCGAGCACTGCCATTCGCAAGGACCGCTGAATCAGCGCCTGCTCGATTGTGACGCGCCCATCGACGAGGAAACTGCCGGGGCGATCCTCGACGGCTATCTCGCACGGCCGGGTCTCGTCGACCAGTTGCGCTACTGGGTGACCAGCCTTGAACTAGTTGACCAGTCGGCGTTGTTCGACAGCCGCGCAGCGCAGGATCTCGCCGAGGAGATCGCACGGGAGTTGAAACGATAGCAGCGACGATAACGACGAGTGGCGGCACAGCGTCGCTGCATGCCCATCGAGGCGCTGCGGACCCTGAGTGAAAATCAATCCGCTCGGTCGTCCGCCTTGGTCAACTGGGCATGGGTCCAACCAGACCAGGCCTCGCGACTCCTGCACAACCCCGGGACGCGACCGCGTCGGCGCGTCAACCTTTTGCCGCGTGTCGCGTTACTTGTTCCGTGAGCCCAGGAATGTGGCCTCGATCGAGACCCGCAGCGGCGGAGCGTCGACTGTTTCAGGCCGGGCCAGGAGTCCGGGAAAATGGAGGATCATCCACGTGAAGACCCGAATGTCATTGGCGGCTGCCATACTTTGCTGTAGCAGTGCCTCGATCGTGCCAATGGTGGCCGGTGCGGACTCGTGGGAGGTGCGGCGCGAGATGCGTGAAGGCGTACGCAGCGTCGACATCGAAAAGCGCGAGGCATCCCGCGAAATACAGCGCTGCAAGACCCGCGACTGCGTATTACGTGAGGTGCGCGAAGGCCAGCGTGAAGCCGGGGCCCCCCCGGCGGCCCGGGGCCGGGGGGGGGGGGGGGGGTTCCGCTGGGTTGGGGGGGGGGGTGGTGGTTCTTTGGGGGGTTCCCGCTGCTTGGGTTTTTTTGGGGGGGGCTTTGGCCCCCCCTCCGCCCCCGGGGTGCCCTTTTTTCGCGCTCGGGCCAACCCCCCGGCTCTTTCCGCGCCCTCCCCTTTTTTTCCCCCCCCCCCGGGTGGGGGCCCAGACCTCCGCCCCTCCCCTTTCCTTCCCTTCCCGTTTGCCCCCCCCCCCTTCCCCCCTGCGGGGGGCTTTGCGTGGGTTTTTGTTTTTTTTTTCTTTTTTTTAATCGTGAACGTCGCGAGGCGCGCAACGAAATTCGCGGGGAGCGGGCCGAAAATTACTCTCAACCGGCACGGTACAACCGCGGCGCCCGCAATTACGGCGTCGGTCGGTACTATGGCTCCCACTACAGCAACAGCGATGCGCACTACCATCCGGGCGGCCGATACTGTCGCGACGGCCGCCACATCGCGCATCTGCGTGATAGCTATTACCGTAACGACCGGCGCTGGTACCGGGACGGGAGGTACTGGAACGAGCACGACTACGTGGGGCGATATTACGGCGGCCGGAACCGTCATCGTGACAACAATGACAATGATGATGATCTTGTGCGAGGTATCGTCATCGGGGCCGCGGTGGTTGGCGTGATCGCGGCGATCCACGAGGCGAATGACAGCGACTGACCCGGTTGGCGACGGCGGGACCTTTTGACGCGCATCGTTGCGATCTCCCCGTCGCCACCGAGCTGACGATCCTGCCGTTGCTTCGACGACGGGGGCATGCTCATGGTCCGGCGGGGGAGCAGCGTCAACAGGCAGACCAGCAGCCAAGCGGCATCGATCGCGCCACCGCCACCGCCACCGCTGCTTGCTGGCAACGTCCGCGTGATCGTGACTTGTGCCGAGCCGGTGCGGGTGTTGTCGGCGTTCGATAACGCGCTCACGGTCACGGTCGCGGAGGAGGGCACCGCGACCGGCGCGGTGTAAAGGCCCGACGTCGAAATCGTGCCAACCGTTGAATTACCGCCCGTCACGCCGCCAACCTGCCAGGTCACAGCGGTGTTCAACGTGTTCTCCACGGTGGCGGTAAACGCCTGCGTGCCACCACCCGCGCTGACGCTTGCGGTGCTTGGAAATACCGTAACCGTGACAGGCGCAAGTGCGCTCACGCCGACAGCGGCGGAGTCTTGCGCGCCTTCACTGTCGGTCACAGTCAGTCGCACCGTGACGACGCCGCCGTTCGTCGCCGTGAACGAAGCGTTCGGCCGGTTCGCGTTGGCGATCACCGGCGGCTCCCCGCTGGATGAAACCACCGTCCACGCATAACCCGCGATCGAGCGGTTGTTCGATGCAAAGCTGCCCGACGCGTCGAGGTTGACCGTTTGTCCGGACGCCGCAGTCGTCGGCTCGGCGGTTGGGACGGCAACTGGACGCAGCGCTTCGGTTACCGACCCATTGGCGTTCGCCATTCCAGCGCCGCAAGTGTCGGTCGTGCAGTTGCACTCACGCGGCTGCAGGTCGGACCCGCCGGCAGGAACGTGGCAATCCGGGACGGTCGTGTCCGACGACTTCGGAAAGGGCTTGGACCCGCTTCGCAGCCGGTCGATGAGTTGTGCTGAGTCGAGCTGGCCATTCACCGCGGCCATGAGCGCCGCGATTCCCGCCACGATCGGCGCCGAAAAACTCGTGCCGACGTTGAAATTGACCTGGTCCGTGTACGTGCTGGCCCCCGGCGTCGTGACGCCGTCGTTCGACGTCGAGTCGATCGAATACAGGCACGCACCGCTCGGGTTGACGCAATTGCCGCCCGGCGCGCCGAGCGCCACCTCGCGGCCGAGACTGCTGAATCCGACCTTGGTGCCGGCGTGCCGCAAAGCGGCGACAGCGGCCACGCCGCGGCAATTTGCGGGCGATCCGACCGGCCCGCTCTCGTTGCCCGCAGCGACCACGACAAGCACGCCGCGAGCGACGACCTGGGAGATCGCGTCCTGCCAGGATACGGGGCAGCTTCCTGTGCTGCCCAGACTCAGGTTGATGATCTTTGCAGGGTCCGGGTTGTCCGGCACGCCGCTGACCGGAATGCCGGCCGCCCACAGCACAGCCGAAATGATGTCGGAGTCGTCGCCCCCGCATTTGCCGAGTCCGCGCACGGGCAGGATCCGCCCGTTCCACGTGATGCCTGCGATCCCGGTTGCGTTGTTGGTCGTTGCGCCGACGATGCCGGACACCAGCGTGCCGTGCCAGGAACTGCTGGACCCCTGGCACCAGTCACCGGGGTCAGAAGCGTCCGCATCGGGCCCGTCGCCGTCGTTCGCAGTCTCGGGGTCCGTCACGAAATCGTAGCCGTCGAGTAGCCGTCCCGCGGATGCCACGCGCCCGAGGTCCGGATGATCGAAGCGCACGCCGGTGTCGACTACAGCGATGACGGTGCCGTCCCCGCCTTGCGTCGCATCCCAGGCGCCTAACGCATCGATGGCGCTCGGAGTGCCGGCGTCGTTCTTGAGGTGCCATTGTTGGCCGAGAAAGAGCGGATCGTTGGGCGCTGCCAGAATGTGGCGCCGGTAATCGGGCTCTGCGTATGCGACAGCCGGGTCGGCCCGCAGCCGCGCGAGAGTCGTCGCCAGCGATTCACCCGAGGCTGGCACTCGCACCTGCATGGCGTGCATGCCGGCGACCAGTTCATGCGATTTCTCGAGTGTCAGGCTGGCGCGTTGCGCGACCGCAATGGCCCGCTCCCTGCTCCGGTCCGCTCGCTTCATGCTGGCTGGGCCAGTCGCACCGTCCAGGCTTTCCTCGCGGAATTTCACAATCAGCTTCTGGACGTCGGCCTCGGGTGCCTCTGGCCGCAGCCTGCGAACCGGATTGACCTCAGTGTCCGCGCCGAACGACAGCGTGCAGACCGTCAGTGACAAACAGAGAAGTAGCCTGGACGCAAACATTCCTTTAGCGGCGAATCTGCGCAAGTTCGTCTGTGTCGAACCAGATGCCACCACATTCCGGGCATTCGTCTATCTCGACCGGAACTGCGACGGAGAACTTGCGGCGCAACATTACGGCGTCAGGATGGTGCGGACAAGTCAGCCGAATCGAGTGGTCGATCAGCGACGGCGGGAACTGATTGAGATGGGCTACGAGCGCGTCGCCGAACACGCTATTCGAATTCTGAAACCGGGCGATTTCGGTTCTATCGAGCCACAGGCCGCCACAATCTTCACACACGTCGGTGTCGATGCCACCGATCCGGAGCCGGGCCAGCAGAATCGACGAGCGCGGGCAGCGCAATTGTTGAGGTGCCATGTTGCTGCGTTCCTGGTGCCGGGTGTGACCTGAGGCCAAGGCACTTCAGCATGGGAACAATGCGGTGTCGAGCCGCGATCGTAGATGGAGCCATTTAGCGTGTTGCTTTGAACGCACCACTGGTTGGTTGGCTGTCAATGACCGCGCGGGGCTAACGGGCCGCGAAGAAATCCTTTACGGCTGCCAGGCAAAATGGGGGCACCAGCCCGGCGTGATAGGCATCGGCGACCGCCCCAGCGCCGCCATCGGTCGCGCCTTGAGCCACGGCCGTAGCGGCCGCGACCTGTTTCGCCAGTGCAAACTGATTTTTCAAGTCGGCATACGGGTCACCGGCCGACACGGTGGAATCGAGATCCAGCACGATCACCGGATTGGGCGATGGCGCCTGTGCCGCCCAGTAGCCCTGCATCAACTGAGTGTTGAACCAGAAGACGGTCGGGTCCGCATTGCCGCCGCAAAGCAGTGTCGGGGCCGTTGGAACCCAGTTACGCAGATCCTTCTGTTTCAGTACTTGCCGCAGGCGAGTACCCGGCGTCGCAGCCGCAATGCCGGTCGTCGTCGTTGGCCAGCCGCCGTCCGGATTGGCCTGCGCGTCCAGCAGATAGCTCAGGCGGAACGTGTTCGTGACCAGGTGGTCCATGCCAAAGCCGGCCGCGAAGATCGGCGCCAGGTTGGCCGGCGTGGTTGCGGGTGTGAGGTCGGCAAACGCCGGGTCCGGAGGCGTCGCGCTGAACAGCGCATCCTTGGGCAGCTTGCCCTGTGCATACAGCACGCTTCTCGGCGTCGTGCTCGGCAGCAAGGACTCGATGCCGCTTGCATATTGCGCCGCGAAGACCTCGGCCGTGCTGGAGTACACGTTGCCATAGGCTTTCTGGTACGCGGTCATCAGCAGCGTGAACGACACGGTCGCGCCCGAGCTGACTCGACCGGAGAAAGCCGCGTCGACGAAGGCTGCCATGGCGTAAGGCCCGGACATCGGAGCAGATGCCGTCACCGTCATCCCGGCGACCTGCATCGCGCGATGCGTCGCCATCGCCACGTAACCACCCTGCGAGTACCCGGTAATGAACAGCCGGCCACCGTCCGTGGTCGCAGGCGAGGCAGCGGCCGGCAGCGCGCTGCGTGCGGCAGTCAACGCGTCGATCATGTCTTTCGATTGCTGGTCGGCGACCAGGTACGGATGGTAAGTCAGCGTCGAACTGTCATAGCCCGCGTAGTCCGGGGCGACCACGATGTAGCCCTGCGAGGCGAAGAGCGCCGCCATGATGAGCGCCTCGCCATTGGGATCACTCTGCAGATTTGTCATGTTGAACGCGCGGTCGGTCGTGGTGCCATGCGCGTACAGGAGAATTGGACGAGCGCCGCGGCAAATTGCATCGCTGCCGACCGGTACCATCAGTGCTCCGGATGCTGTCGTGGCCTCGTTTGCGCCGCCGACCGTCGCATATTGAATGCGATGCACGGCGATGTCGCAAAGGGGCGTTCCGCTGATCGCGAGCAGCTGCTGGTTGGTCAATGCGTTCAGCGCGAGCAGCAAGGCTGGAGCACTGACAGTGGTGACGAGCTCGGGCGGACTCTGCAGCAACTGACCGCGCACCGGAATTGCAACGACGGGGTCAGAGCCCGAATTGCTCCCACCACAGGCAGCCAGCAGAACTGCCGTGCAAAGGGAGAGCGCCTTGATATGGATTCGACTCATGAAGCAGGACCGCTGACAGGCTGACAAAGCGCAGCGACGACAGGTTCCACTACCGCGCGCTGCCAGTCGGTACGGTGACGCACAAGGGCGGCGGATTCATGTCCTGCAATGTACGTTGGCGCACCGATCGTTGCATCACTTCTGTCTAGGCTGTTGAGGTGCAGAGTGCGACCGGTCGGGTCGCGCCACGTACGCGGACGGCCGAGAGCCATCCGCGCGGCCGTTTCCGCCTTCCAGAGGATTGCCCATGAACCGTTCACTATTGATGCTTGCGCTGGTCGCAGCGCTGGGCCTGAGTGCTTGTGAGCGACAGCCCACCGTCGTCACCGTTCCCACCCCGGTGGCCGAGCCCGGTCCCGCCGGTCCCCAGGGCGAACCCGGTGTTCAGGGCAATACCGGCAATACCGGGCAAACCGGTGCGCAGGGGGAACGGGGCCCACCGGGGGGGAGGGGGGAAAGGGGGAAAACGGCCCGGGGGGCGAAACCGGCAATACCGGCACTGGAACCACGGTGATCGTCGAGCCGCCGCCTGCGCCGCAGCCGAACTGAGCAGGCCGCGAGCGTCCGAACGTCTCGCGCGCGACTTGTGATCAAAGGAGTTCGAAACATGCATCAACTCAAGGACCTGATGAGTCGGGACGTCAAGGTCATCGGCCCGGACATGACCATCGGCGACGCGGCACAGACCATGCGAGAAGGCGACTTCGGGATGCTGCCCGTCGGCGAAAACGACCGCATGATCGGCGCGATCTCGGATCGTGACATTGCGATTCGAGCCGTGGCCGAAGGCAAGGGGCCAGGCACGAAAGTGCGCGAGATCATGTCCGAGGGCATTTGCTGGGCCTACGACGACGATACCGTGGACCATGCGGCGAAGCTCATGAGTGAGAAACAGATCCGGCGTTTGCCGGTCGTAAATCACGACAAACGATTGGTGGGCATCGTCGCGCTCGGCGACTTCGCGGTCGACAGTTCTGATATACGGCCGGCCGCCGAAGCGCTGGCGAAGATCTCGGAACCGGCTTGACGGTTTCGTCAGCGGCCACACGGCGGGCGAAACCCTCGACCTCCCGTCGCAAGGCGGGAGGTGATGGGGACGACGGCCTGCCGATGGGTGCGGCCGAGGTTACCGCGCTCGCCATCGTCGCAGCCTTGAGCCGCCAGTCGCGCGGCTCCCTGCTGGCGAAGAACGGCAACGTCGAAAACGCCCGGCAGGGAAAACACGACAGTGATACCGGCATCCTGGACAGTCGGGGCCGGTTCAACGCCAGGCGCTTCGACAAGGTCTTCGACGCGCATTCGACGGTGGATCGCAATGGCGACAAGGCATTTACCGCGACCGAGCTCACGAAGATGATCAAGGCGAACCGTGAAACGCTCGCGGGCTACGTGGCAGCGACTGCGGAGTGGCAGCTGTTGCTGATGATTGCAGCCGACACACACGCCGTCGAGGGCGATCATACGGTGCCTGCGTTGAGCGTCGCACGAATGAAGTCGTTCTACGACGGCACGCTTTTCTACAAGCTCGCACGAGAACGCGTCTAGATCTCACGCTGCTGCGCGCAGCGTGCGCACGCCAGCTGCAGGAATCAAGCACCTGGAGGCAAGTCCGTGCGCTACCGGACAGATTCCCTTCGCTCATTTGCCTAATCTGCAGTTGACGGTCAGACACGCAGTTCGACCGGTTGCGGAAGGTTTTCAAGACACCATCGAGGGATCAACATGAGCACCACACATGTCAAAGGCCACGTGAAAGAAGCGGAAGGCAAGATCAAGGAAGTCGCCGGCAAGCTCGTCGGCAACGAACGCCTGGAAGAGAAGGGCAAGGCTGAAAAGCTGGCCGGCAAACACGAGGCGGCACGGGCCGACTTGAAGGACGACATCAAGAAGCTTGCTGACGCATGAACGATGCGTGATTCAACGTCGCAGTAGCTGCACCTGCAGCCTGTCGTGGCGCCGCACCGACGTCGGGCGGCGCCTGCAAGGTAGGGAATGTCATGAACAAGAAGCAGATCAAAGGCCGAGTGAAAGCCGTGAAGGGGCGGATCAGGGAAGCGACCGGCAAACTGATCGGCAACAAGGCCATGCAACGCAAGGGCCTGGTCGAGAAGAGCGTCGCCGAAAAGAAGGTCCTCTACGAGGACTTGAAGGCAGACTTCAGGAAGCTGGCCTGACGCCTTCCGACGCGCGGATCCATGAGGCACAAGGAAAGGCACCGAACCCATCGGACTGGCTGGCTCCGTGCCGCCGTGCTTGGCGCTAACGACGGTATCGTTTCCACCGCCAGCCTGGTCCTCGGGGTCGCGGCAGCAGGCGCAAGTTCGCAGGGCATACTGGTAGCGGGTGTGGCCGGCCTTGTCGCTGGTGCCATGTCGATGGCCGCGGGCGAGTACGTGTCGGTCAGTTCGCAAGCCGACACCGAGCGCGCGGACCTGGCCAGGGAGAGCAAGGAGTTGGCTGCGAGTCCCGAGCATGAACTCGCGGAACTGGCGGGCATTTACGTCAAGCGTGGGCTGATACGACGCTGGCCGCGAGCGTTGCTGTGCAATTGATGCAGCACGACGCCCTTGGCGCGCATGCTCGTGACGAGCTCGGCATCTCAGCTACGTTGACCGCGCGGCCAGTGCAGGCCGCACTGGCCTCGGCAGGCACTTTTGCCGTGGGCGCTGCGCTGCCGCTGCTGATGGTTCTGGTGATCCCGACGACCGCTCTCATGTGGGGTGTGGCGGGCAGCTCGCTGCTGTTTCTCGCTTTGTTGGGTTCGCTGGCGGCTCAAGCAGGGGGTGCGCCCATGCTTGCGTCCGTCACACGCGTCACTTTCTGGGGCGCCACTGCCATGGCATTGACCGCTGGAGTGGGGGCCCTGTTCGGTGTGGCGGTTTGAAACGCACCTTCCGTCCTGCAGACCAGGAGGAGTTCGTCCACGCCCTCGGTGTCCGCCATGCCGGCGACGAGCGAGAGCTTCTTCTGCAAGCGTACTCCGACCGGCATGAAGACATGGTTGTACCACCACATCGCCTTGTCACGCCGGTGTTCGAGGCACCACATCCCAAGATCGAGCAGGCGTGAGGATCGGGGCTGCATGCCGTAGACCGCGCTCTGCTGCACGGAGAATCCATGTCCGGCAAGTTTCTCGAGCAACTGCTCGGGCGGGTACCGGCGCCGATGCCCGACGAAATCGTCGAAGGCCGTCCAATGCGATGGGTGCAGCGGCACCGATAGCAGTAACGTAGCGCCCGGGGCAGCAACGCGCGACAGCTCTGACAGTGCACCCTCGTCGTCATCCACGTGTTCGAGGATGTCGAATGCGCAGACGAGGTCGAAGGCATCATCGGGTAGCGGGAGCGATGACACCAGGCCGACCACGGCGTTCGCTGCATGATTCCGGAGCTTCGTTACGGCGGGTACGCTCATGTCCACGAACAGCGTGCCCTCGAGCGGCAGTCGCGGCCGCAGACCCGGCGCGACCTCCAACAACCGCCGGGATCTGGCGACGAGGGAGCACACCAGCGGCCAGGTATTGAACGACTCTGGACTGATCAGGCGGGCGTCGGACCACAGCGTGTCGTAGAACTCGCGGTTCACTTCAATGAGCTCTGCGTCGCTCGATTGCCGCGGCTTCATCGATTTCATCCCAACTTTACCTCCCGCAGACACGGGAGTTGGAGTAGCTTCGAGGCAGGTCGGCCGGTTGCCAGCCTGTTTCTACCAGAACCGAGCATGTCATGTCTCCGCGGCGTCGCCTGAGTTCCATCGCCATGCTGCTGCTCGCCGGCCTTGCCGCGGGCCAGGCTCCTGCAGCTGAGGAACCCTTGTGGGAGCTGGGCGTCGGCATGAGTGCGCTGTCGTTTCCGGACTACCGCGGTTCGGACGAATCCAGCTTCTTCGCCATCCCGTTTCCCTACGTCGTCTATCGCGGCACGTTTCTCAAGGCGGACAAGGACGGCATTCGCGGGTCCATCTTCGACAACGACCGCGTCGACCTCAACATCAGCGTCGGCGCCTCGGTGCCCGTGAGCAGCGACGAGAACCGCGCCCGTGAGGGCATGCCCGATCTGCAGCCGACGGTGGAATTCGGCCCCTCGCTGGATCTCACCCTGTGGCGCAGCCAGGACCAGCGCTACACGCTGGACTTGCGCCTGCCTGCACGCGCCGCCGTTACGGTGATGGGGGGAATGGACTACGTCGGTTGGGAATTCTCGCCGCGCGTCGTCCTCGACGTCACCGACGTCGCGGGCCTTGCCGGCTGGAAGCTGGGATTGCTGGCCGGACCCATCTATGGCTCGCAGCGCAGCCACGACTATTTCTATTCGGTGGCGCCGCAGTACGCCACTGCCGACCGTCCGACCTTCGAAGCCGAGGCGGGCTATGCGGGCAGTCAGTTCCTGGTGTCGGTGTCGAAGCGCTACCCGAAATACTGGCTGGGTGCGTTTGCACGCTGGGACACCCTCAATGGCGCCGTCTTCACCGACAGTCCGTTGGTCAGGCAGGAAAACTACTTTGCCGCCGGCGTCGCCATCGCCTGGATCTTCAAGAAATCGTCCAGAATGGTCGAGGTGGATGACTGAATCCGGCGCGCGCAGCGGGTCAGGAGATTGCCAGGCGATCGAGGTGCTGCCACAGCGGGCCGCGCATGCCGTATTTTCGCAGCACGTCAAATGTCCTTGGGTCGAAGCGTAAACCCAGGCGCGGCACGACCCAGCGCGGTTGTTGCGTGGCGCGCTCCCGGACTCGTTCGTAGACCGCGTCGCGGAAGCGGCGTCGCTCGAGTTCCGTCCGTGAATCGAGGACTTCGCGGTCTTCCACCCAGACGAGCATGATTGCGGCGAAGGGATCGAGCCCGGCGACGAAATCGAGCGTGCGCTCGACGTGCTCCAGCGTCTCGCCGGTCGTGCCGAGGATGTATGAGTGGCAGTCCTTCAGACCGTGCGCCTTCGAGATGCGCGCAAGGCGAGTGATCTTGTCCGTGTGAAAGCCCTTGCGGAGCCGGTCCAGGATGTCGTCACAGCCACTGTCCGACCCGATCTCCATGCCGACGGCCCCGGCGCGCGCCATGAGTTCCGCCAGCTCGTCGTCGAATGCCACCGGGTTGACGTAGCTCGTCCAGGGCGTGGTATTGCCGCGCGCCACGAGCTGCCGGCAGACCTCCTTCGCATGTCGAAGCGGCAGGTTGAAGACGCTGTCCACGATGAAGAGGTGCTCGACGCCGGTGCGCGAGCAGAGTTCCATGAACTCATCGGCCACTTTTCCCGGATCGCGCAGCCGGCCTCTTGGTCCTTCGATCAGCGGGTAGGTGCAGTAAGTGCAGTGGAGTGGGCAGCCGCGCTTCGTCTGCAACGACTCGATCCCATACTCTGTGTAGTAGCGCTCGGGCAGGACGCTGCGGTCCGGACGGGCAGGTCGTCCAGTGCGAGAAAGCGGCCGGAGTGCCCGGCGAATCGGACGATTCCATCGGCGAGGTAATACAGTCCATCGACGCCATCGAGCGCCGGTTCTGGCTTGGCGAGTTCGTCGAGCAGTCGGGGAAAAGCCAGCTCGCCTTCGCCGGCGATGCCGTAGTCGGCTCCGAGGTCTTCCATCAGTCGCTGCGGCATCACGGAGAAGCCTCCACCGCCGAGCACGATCGGGGCCGGTGAGTTCGCACGCACGGTCCGGATGATCGCCCGGTACGCATCGAGGTTCGTCGTGATGTTCGTGTAGTCCATGTTCTGCAGGTTGCGCAGCCCGATCGCGACGATGTCGGGGTGCGATTCGCGCAGATTGCGCGCGACTGTCTCGATGGGGCCTGGCTCGAAGCAGAGATCCCAGAACAGTTTCTCGTGCGGCGCGGGTGTGGCGGCCATTACCGACAGGATGCCGAGTGGGATCACGGCGTCGGGCAATTTTTCCTGGTTGGCGGAGATGAAGGCGATTCTCATCGTGATCGCCCGTCCGCGGCCTGGCGGTCCCGGCCTGGCATCGAGCCCGGTGGCGAAGCGGCGCCGGCATGGCCGTACATCGCACCGAGGCTCGCCACCCGGCGCGTGAAGTCGAGCAACCCCCGATACGGTTGGCGCGGAAAGCGGCGCTGACGGTACAGGAACTCGACGACGAACAGCGCTGCGACCAGCAGGTAATTCAGCACGTTCGCGAACAGGGACCACAGGCTGAGAGGCACGGTCACGACCGGGCGCAGGCCGAAAGTGAGCAGCAGACCGTCAGGTTCCGCGCACAGGGCGAGCACGGTGTTGATCACCCCCAGCAGTACGAACAGTGCCGTCCAGACGGCTGTCAGCCGACGCGCGTAGCTGAGGACGTTCTCGTCGAGGCTGTCCTCAGGATCGTTCAGCGCGCGGATGATGCTTTCGATCAGCGGCGTCCGGCCGCGTCGCAACGTGTGTCCAAAGACCCAGGCCATGAATCCGAACATGAGGATGGGCGGCAGGAACTGCATGCGCAGTGGAGCCGAGGACCCGGTGATCGCGTACAGGCCTGACAGGCCGGTCGCGAGTGCAACCCACGCCGCGAGGCTTCGCCGTCGAAGTGTCGGCAACAGGACGAGCATGAGAAGCCAGCCGATGCTGGCGGCGATCAGGCCCGGCCGGCCGCTGAGCGCGGCGAGATGCGCGAGCGGCGGGTAGGAACAACCCAGCAGGATCACTGGCCAGGCGGGCGCACGATCGTGACTGGAGTTGACGATGTGGCTTGTCATAGTGGCCGCGTCGCGCACATTATCACGCGCGCTCGCCAGGACCGCCGCCAGCGACGTTGCGGATCACGGTCCACGCGCAGCGGCGCGGCTGCGGCCACTCGAGCGTTTCGAGCGCTGCGTCCAGCTGCGCGGGCACGTCGGCGATGCGTGCCACTGCCAGCCGTAGCTCCGGTCGCGGAGCAAAGACTGTCGCACGCCAGTGCCGATTCGTCGGAACGTCGGCACGACGGCCAAGTCCGGCGTCAACGAAGCGGCATTGTCGCAGTGCATCCAGGAGCGGCAGCTGCAGCGCCTTGCCGAACGCTTCTTTCAGCGTCCAGAGTTCATAGAACGTCGAGCAGAGCTCGCGTGGGTCGTCGAGCGAGGCGAGCAGCGCGCATTCTTCCGCGCCGTACGCGATCTGCGCCATGCCAGGAACTCGCGTGGGGCCATCCACTCGAGGTCGACGCCCACCGTAACCGCCCGTGGCGCCAACGCCAGGGCGGCGTAGCCACGGCAGTGAGCGAGGCTGCTTCGCTGATCGCTGTTGGCGTTGACGGCACCCAGCAGCGCGCGACTCGATGCCCAGTCGCGACGCCGGCGAGCGGTCTGCAGAGCTGTCCACTGCTCGCGGTCGCGTCCCACGAGACGCGCAGGGTCGAAAAGGTCGGCGCATTCCGGCGGCGCCAGCCAGGTCTCGGGGCCGCATGACGAGGGGTCTGCTGCCATCATCGGCTCCGAGGCCCGAGGGCCGCTTGCATCGGCCCGCAGTCCGCTTCATCTTGCCGGTTCAGCCGTCGGCGCGCAGCGACGGCGACAGCCAGGTTTTCCAACAGCATGGAAGGACGGCAGACGTATTTCTGGCGGATCTTCGCCACCGGTGTGTGCTTCACTCTGTTCGGCTTGGGCGGACTCATTCTAGGCGTGCTCGTGTTTCCGGTAACGCTGCTGCTGCCGGGTGGCCCGGCAAGCCGTCGTGCACGCATGCGAGGCCTGGTCCAGCGCGCTCTGCGTCTGTTCGTACGCGTCATCAGTGGCGTGCGGGTCATTTCCTACGAATTTCACGGTAGCGAGCGACTCGGGCGACCTGGGCAACTGATCATCGCCAATCACCCGACGCTGGTGGACGTGGTGTTCATCGTGGCCTTCACACCAGCGCCCTGCTGCGTGGTCAAGGCTGCCATGTTTCGAAATCCGTTCACGCGTGGGGTCGTGCGGGCGGCGGGCTACATCAGCAACAGCCCCACGGACCAAATGATCCACGGCGCAGTCGCCGCCTTGCACTCCGGCGACTCCCTCGTCATGTTCCCGGAGGGCACTCGCACCCGGCCCGGCCAACCACTGCAGTTTGCGCGCGGGACGGCCAGTATTGCCGTGCATGCTGCAGAGGTTCTCACGCCCGTGTTTGTGCGTTGCGAGCCGCTCCTGCTGCCGAAATTCGTGCCGTGGTACCGGGTCCCCCCGCGACGGCCGCACTACACTTTCGAGGTGGGGGACGACATCGACCTGGCAGCTTACCGCGGCCTGCCGCCGCCCAAGGCGTCTCGCCTGTTGAATGACTGCCTGTTGCGACATTTCGCCGCAAGGCTCGGAGTCGTTGGCGGCTATAATGCAGGCAGCGGGGATTGAGAGAATGCAAACCAGGGACGAAATTCTCGAGCAGATCAAGGCATCGCTCACGGAGTTGTTCGAGCTCGATCCTGCCCGGATCACGCTTGAGGCCCGTCTGAACGAGGACCTGAAATCGACAGCATCGACGCCGTCGACCTGCTGGACGGGCTGCGGCGCCAGACCGGGAGAAAGATCTCGGCGGAGGACTTCCGTTCGGTGCGCACGGTTGGCGATCTCGTGGAAGCAATTTACAGACTCGTGCAGGCGTGAGTGCCAGCCTGACGTATCCGACGCCGTTCGAAATCAGGGTCTGTTCGCATGAGTGGGTTGCCGATGCCCGCCTGGTCGGGCGCTGGATGCTGGTCGTTCCCAGCGCGGCGGGCGTCCAAGTCCTGACTCGCTACGGCAAGAGGCACCTCGTGGCTGCGTGGCAGGATTACGTTGGCAGCGGACCGCCGGTTGCGCCAGATCTCCTCGAGTGGCGGCTGCTCGACGCGTTGCCGCCGCCGGAGAGCGCCGCCGAATCCCGCTGCAGCGAACCCGTCCACAGTCCCATCGTGACGGACCTGCAGCGTCGAGGAGTCTGTGAACTGGGGTGTCGGGTCCGTGTGCCATACGACCTGGCCATCTTTGACGGGCACTTCCCGTCGCTACCCATCCTGCCGGGCGTGGTGCAGGTCGACTGGGCGGTGCATATCGCGCGCGCGCAATTGCGGGTGGACGGTGAGTTCAAGGGCATCGCGGCAACGAAATTCCGCCGCCTGGTGCGTCCCGGCATGGAGCTCGCCCTGACCCTCGAGCATCGGCCGGACTCTGGCGAGCTGCGCTTCGAGTACCTGTTCGGGCACGCCCTTGCCTCCGTCGGCCGCGTGTTCTTCCGGGACGCCGATGACTAGCGTCTGCGCCGTCATTCCAGTTTTTGACCACGAGCACGCCGTTGGCAGCATGGTCGCGCCGCTGCGCCGGCAGGGCCTGACCGTGTTCCTCGTCGATGACGGATCCGGATCATCCTGCGCTGCGGCGTTGAAGCGGTTGGGGGATGCGGATGCCAACGTGCGCTTGCTGCGCCTGCCGCAGAACCAGGGCAAGGGCGCCGCCGTCATGGCCGGGCTGACCGCGGCCGCGGCGGCCGGGTTCTCGCATGCATTGCAGATCGATGCGGACGGCCAGCACGACCCGATGGACCTGCCGCGCTTCATCGCCGCAGTTCGCGCCGACCCGCTGTCGCTCGTTTGCGGGCGGCCGGTGTTCGATGCGTCGATACCGCGCCATCGCTTCTACCTTCGCTATCTCACCCACGCGATGGTCTGGCTGAACACCCTCTCGTTCGACATCCCCGACTCGATGTGCGGCCTGCGCGTCTACCCGCTCGCGGTGGTTCTGCCCATACTGACGGTCGAGCCGCCGGGGCGGCGCATGGATTTCGACTCCGAGGTGCTGGTGCGGCTGCACTGGCGCGGTGTGCGGATGCAATGGGTGCCGACCCGCGTCTGCTATCCGGCCGATGGGGTGTCCCATTTCCGTCTGTTACGCGACAACTGGCTGATTACACGGATGCACACGAGGCTGTTCATCGGAATGCTGCGCAGGTCGCCGCGTCTGCTCGCGCGAAAGCTTGGGGTCGCGGCGTGAGAGCGCAGGGCATCCTTGCCGCCGAGATCGAGTTCGACGTCGCGTTCAACGACGTCGACATGGTCGGCGTAGTCTGGCACGGGCACTACCTGCGATACCTGGAGAATGCCAGGTGGGCGTTGATGAACCGACTCGACTACGGCCTCGACCGGATGCTCGCTTCGGGCCATGCGTGGCCCATCGTGGACCTGCAGGCGAAGTACCTGAAGCCGGCGCGCTTCGGCGAGCGCCTGCGGGCGCGCGCGTCCCTCATTGAATGGGAGCACAGGCTCGCGCTGAATTACCTCATCACCGACGTTGCGAATGGCATGCGCATCCTGCGTGCCCGGACGGTGCAGGTGGCGGTCGATGGCCGCACAGGGGAACTGCAGTTCGACTGCCCGGCGGACTTCGTCGACTGCGTCAAGTCTGCGTTGGTAAAGGCTCGAACGTGAACATCGAACCGATTCCGTCAATCGTCGCGGCGATCCCGCACAAGCACGATGCCGTTCTGCTCACCGAGATCCTGGATGCG
>JADJOO010000021.1 GCA_016713725.1 Pseudomonadota bacterium
GGCGGTGGCGTGTTCGCCTGAATAAAGCCTTGGTCGGCAAGATCTACCTGGACTGCAACCAGAACCGCGTGCAGGACCACGAAGAGATGGGCGACCCCGGCGTGCGCTTCTATCTGGAAGACGGCACGTACCTGGAGTCCGGATGTGGAAGGCAAATGCAGCTTCTGCGGCATCGCCCACCCCGCATGTGCTGAAGGTTGATGCCACCACGCTGCCGGTGAGGCGCGGCGCTCGGCACGCTGGATAACCGCAACGCCAGAGATCCGGACTCACTTGCTTCCTCGATCCGCGCAATGGCGAGCTGCACCGCGGCGACTTTGCGATCCACAACTGCAGCGTGGAAGTGAAGCGCCAGGTCATGGATTAAGCCGCACCCAGGGCAGTGCGGGTCCCCGACGAGGAAAAACACAATCCGTCCGCCAGAAACGCTGGACACCCGCCGCGACGATGCGCCCGCAATGGCCACGTGGTGCGGCGCCGCCTACTATGCCAATGAGAGGCGCCGAAATGAAGGTAACGCGCACTCCCTTTCTGCCGTGCTTCGCATCGGACTTGCGCTGCTGACCGGGGCCGGCCTTGCGTTGTCTGTCCTTGCGGCCGAAATACCTTCACCCCTCGGCGCTGGATCGCGGCGTGGAACGCCTGCGCGGCGAGCACCTGGTGCTGCGGCTGGCCGAAAGGATCGCGTCACTGCCGACGGTCAGGTCGCTTCGCGGATCACTCGGCAGGTCGTGGATGCCAGCGGCAGTCCGTGGCGCTTGACCTGCGCGTGACGGTGCAGACCTCGCGCGGGCGCATCGTTACGCCGGTTAGCGGAGGCACCTTCGAGAAGAAGGGGCTTCGTCGAGGACCTCGATGGCCTTGAGCCCGGCACGCAGGTGCTGCTCAAGGTATGGCAAGGGCAGATCAGCATTGCCTCGCCGGCCGAACGCGGCGAAGTGCGCGTGCAGGTCAGTTCCGGCGCGCTCAGCGAGGCAGGTGCTGTACTTCGTGCCAGGAGTGCGGCCGCTGATCGCGGTGGGGTCTGGTCGATGACCTGCTGCGTTTCACCCGTAAGCGCGCGGATGCGCAGGCGCCTGCGCGCCTTCAGCGACGGCTTGGAGCAGGGCTGCGGCAGATCGGCATTGATCGCGCGGCAGCAATGGCACGCTGCAGGCATCGGGGCGGGCCGCTTCCTGCGTTCGTGAAGGGCGCCGTGGGCGAAACGAACACCCTGCTCGCTGGCCGTCGACAGTGACGGTGGTCGCACGCGTTTCTTCCGCGACATCCAGCCCGACCAGTTCTATCCATCTATGGCGATGAAGTCGCTGCGCGGCTTCTGATCCGCAGAGCTCGCTACGCCGCAACTACCTGCGCCTGGATCGCGAGCGCTCGTATTTCCTGTTCGGCGATTTCACCACCGAGGATTCGGTGGGCGATATTAACACACCAGTCTCGGCATAGGCCCGTACGCTGACCGGTGGCCGCCAGCACTACGAATCCGAGCGGCTGAAGTTCGACCTGTATGCCTCGCGCGATTCGCTGCGTCGGGTCATCGATGAGAACAGCCGGGCCGTGGCATCTCCGGGTCCGTACGTACGTCTCGAAGCGGCGCCGGCGTGCAAGGCAACGAGCAGGTGGAGCTGGTGGTGCGCGATCGCAACCAACCAACCGTGGTGCTGGAAGTGCAGCCGCTGGCGCTACTTCACGGATTACGAGTTCGAGCCCTTCTCCGGCAATCTGCTGTTCCGCCGGCCCATCCCCACGGTGGATCTGCGGCACAAAATCCGGTGTCCATCCGCGTGACTTACGAGGTGGAGCAGGGCGAGCCGACATTACTGCCACTGGTGGGCGGCGCCCGCCGTCAACGCATCGCGCACTACAGACCCGCGCGGAAGCCTTGCGCGCGATGACGATCCGCTCCCGCCTGACGACCTGGCGGCTGGCGCCAGCAGCGGAAACTCCCCCTGGGAAGACGGCGCGAAAGCGCGCGCGCGCAGACCGGCTGGCTGTTTGCGAAACCGCGCGCCGCGTCCGCGATCTGACGCTTTCGCAGGCAGCGCTTTCGAAGGCGATGGCTGGCACAAGTGAATTCCGTCGGTGGGGCGAGCGCTTCGAAACGCTTTTGCTGCGGGGTCAAACCAAACGCGGGCCCCGACAACCCCGCAGCGCCGCGCTGTCGCGGGGGACGCGAGGAGCTGGGCGGCAAAGCCACCTGGCGCTCGGCGGCGGCCACGGACATGACGCTCGAGGCGCTGCAGACCTCCAGTCGAACGAATTTGGGAGCCGATCGCACCGGTGCCAGCATCCTGGTCGGACACAACTGCCGGCATGATTTTTTGCGGCTCGATATGGGCCTTTGGGAGGTACGGCAAGGACGAGGTCAATGCCGCCGCAGGCGCGACGCGCTGCCCAGCTACACCTCGATCTACAACCTGAATCCACCCGGCTCGATCACGGGCGGGGCGTTCAGCAATGGCGCCTTCGCCAATGGCGCACTGTCCAACAACGAATTCACCACCGCGCGGGCCAGGCTTTCCGCGCGGCTGAATCCGCGCTCCACCGGGTATGTGGAAGGCGACGTGGGCCTGGATAGCGGCGGCGCGAGCTGGTCGCCCTGAGGGCCGCATGCGGCGGGCGTTGATTACCTGGTGCACGAGCGCGCGGTGCCTGTATGCGCCATGAGCGCGCGCAGAGCCCTTGCAGGGGCGGCGATGGCCTGGGCACGGGCGAGCGGCACGAGGCTTTGACGCTGGTCGGCCTCGAGACCAGCTGGGTGCGCGATGGGCAGCTGTTCTACCGAATACCGCATGCGCGATGCCATCAATGGCCGGGATGCCGAGGCAGCGCTGGGTCTGCGCAACCTGGCGGGCGGCCAAAGAGCTGGGCGCTGTCCACTACCTCTCGGCGCCTCGAGGCGCTTGACGGCACGGCACGCAGCGCGCCACGGACGCGGGCCTCGGCGTGGAATACACGGCGAGCGAACGGCAGGCGCGCCCGCTTCGAGTTGCGCGTGACGATCGAACGCGACAGCGCGCAGTTGAGTCCGCTCGATCGCCGCGTGAACATCGTCTCCTGGCATGGCAACTACCATCCGGTGCGCGCGCTCACCGTGTCGGGCCAGCTGGCCGGCAAGTGGGTGAACGAGGTGTTCACCGACTCGCTGGCCTCGGTGGCCAGCAGCTATCGCGCGCAGCTGGTCTCCGGTCGCGTGGTGTATGACATCACCGAGCGCTGGGATGCCGGCGTCAGTGGCAGCGTGCTGCGCGCCGGCGACGGCGCACGCCAGTATGGCCTCGGCGTGGAGCTGCCGTGTGCTGCACGACAACCTCTGGCTGTCGGTGGGCTACAACCTCACCGGCTTCAAAGTGACGATGATCTTGTCGACAGCGACTACAGCGCGGCGCGGCCGCGTACATCCGGCTGCTGGAGTTCGACGGCTCTTCGGTGGACGAGATTCCAGGATCAACGAACTGGTGCAGCCATGACCCCCAGCCCGCGCAACATCCTCCTTCCGCTGCTTGTGCTTGCCGCCTGCAGCGGCGGCCCGCAACGCCCGCCGCGGGATCTCGCCGGCGCACCGGTGCCGCAGCAGTTGCCGGTGGCCGAGCGCGGGCGCATCACCGATGGCGCGGTGCGTCGCGACTTCAGCTACATCGAGGCCTGCGCAGCGCATCCGTGCGCTGAACGAGCGGAGGTGCCGGCCGGTGGCTGCGACTAGCCAAGGCGCAGTGCTGGCTGGAATGGTCGCTGGATGAGTACCACGACCAGGACCGCACCGGCGTCATCGAAGAGGCGGCAGGAGAATCACGCGCGCCGCGCGCCTGCGGCAATGCCACCGCCGCCTGCCTGGAAGTGAAGCTGGTCGAAGCCGGGCATGACTATCGCGAGACCGGCTGGCGTCATGCGCGACCTGCAATTATCGAGGCCGAGCAGATGGCCGCGCAGCTCGAGCGCGAACTCACGGCTTGCCCGGCTCCTGCGGAACCGCCGCCGGTGGCCGCACCGGTGCCCGCCCCCGTTCCGGCGACAGTCGCAGAGGCAGAGGCAGATGCCGATGGCGACACCATCCCCGACAGCCGCGATCGCTGCCCGAACACACCGCCGCCGCTGCGCGTGGATTCCAACGGCATGCGAGATCAAACAGGAGATCCGGCTGCCCGGCGTGAATCTGGCCAGCAGCTCGGCACGCTGCTCGCCGGTTCCAGTGCGGTGCTCGACGATTGCGTCGCCACGCTGCGGCGTTAACGAGGCTTCGCATTGGAATCGCCGGCCATGCCGACGCAGCGGCGCCGACGCCTACAACCAATTGCTGTCGGCGCGCCGCGCGCAGGCCGTGCTGGATTATTTCCGCGCCGCCGGGGTTTCCAATGCACTGACCGCGCGCGGCTATGGCGAGAGCCAGCCGATTGCCGACAATGCGACCGCCGAGGGCCGGGCGCAGAATCGCCGCGTGTTGCTCAGAATCCTGGAGTAGAGATGCCAACCCGCAAGCCGATGATGCTGATCCACGCGGCCGCGCGTTTTCGGTTCCGCCGCCCAGGGTGAAGATCACGAGGGCAGCGACCTGGATCTGCTGGTCGAACCGGCATCCACGACGTCGCTGTTCACGCTGGCTGCTTTGCAGATTGAGGCAGAGCGTTTGCTGGGCGTATCGGTGGATGTACTGACGCCCCGGAGTCTGCCGCGCGTCGCGGGAACGGATCCTGAGAGAAGCGGTTGCCCTATGACGAAGGCGCATCACTGGCACGTGTGCCGGAATAACTTCAAGACATCATCGAGCGATTGACCGGGGGAGGCGCATTACGTGGCTGGTTGGATGCCGCAGCGTTCGAGCAGGGCTCCCGCACGCAAGACGCCTGTAATCAGGGCGCTGGAGATCGTCGGTGAGGCGACCAACAAGGCACGCGTTGAGCCCCGGCCCTGCAAAGCGCGCGCCGGAAATTCCCCTGGGCGTCACGTACGGCGTACGCGCAATCGCATCGTTCACGACTACTTCGAAGTCGATTTGGATGTTGTCTGGCAGACGATCCAGCGGGACTTGCCTGTGCTGCGTCCGCAGATCGTGAAATTGCTGGCACGAGTTTCATGACGGACCGCCGGGCGCGTCCGCGGCATGATTGTTGCGACGGATGGCTCGGGTCTTTCGCAATCTATCGGGACGCTGCGCCACCAAACGGCGCATTGCCGACGGTTATCTTGACGGTAAATTCTGGCGCTTTCGCGCGAGAAGTTCGCTACAGGCGGCGCTTCGCATTGCTCGTCAACAATTGAGTGGGAGTGAGGGGACTCAACTTGACTTGGTTGGTCCAATGGCGCGCAGGCAGGGTGCGGAAGTCAGCGCCTGGAATCCGGGAAATCAGGGGGTCAAACGCGGTTCGATTCCGGCTGGACCACCTCGTGCCAGCGTGGCTCAATCATACTGACGCAGGCACGACCCCAAGCAGCCCAGGTCGGTGGCCCACTGACGAGAATGGCTTGTGGCTGCATATCCGCTGGGACGCACGCAATCGGATGCGCCAGCTTCGAGGTTTCGCCGCGTAGCGCATCCGCCCCAGGCTTCCGGCCTCCAGCCAGCAGCCTCAGGCAGCAGCCCCCGACGGCAATCAGGGGCGTTAGAAAGTACTATCGGCCGTGTTTACGAGCGAGGTCGACTTGAACCACGGGCGCGCGAACAAGGGGTCGCAGTGAAATATCGAACCAAATGGATATCCCCTGTCGCCTTTCCTGGTCGCGGTGGCCGCGATCGTCGGCTGTGCGCCGGCGCCCGTACGCTTGCCTGAGGTGGAGGCGAGACCGCCGAACATCGTCGTCGTGCTGGTCGACGACCTGCGCTGGGACGATCTCGGCATCGAGGGCCATCCCTTCGTCGAGACCCCGGCCATCGATCGGCTGGCGCGCGAAGGCGCGCGCTTCCGCAATGCCTTCGCCACCACACCGCTGTGCTCGCCCAGCCGCGCAACGATCCTGACCGGGCAGTACGCGCACACAAACGGCATCGTCGACAACACCGCGCGCGACGCCGCCAGCCACCAGTTGCAGACTTTCGCGTTGCCGCTCGCCGCGGCCGGCTGGCGCACCGGCTTCAGCACATGGGCAATGACGACAGCCCGCGTCCCGGATTCACTCGCTGGGTCGCGATGCGCGGCCAGGCGAGGCGAGCGACCCGCAGTTCAACATCGACGGCACTCACGTGCGCCAACGCGGCTACGTGACCGACTTGCTGACGGACCACGTGGTTGATTTCGTGCGGCGCGGGGGGGCAGCCCTTCACGGTAGCTTCTGGCGCACAAGGCGCTGCATCCGAACGTCGTGCAGCACGACGACGGCAGCACGGGCGCGGTGGCAGGCCAGGCCGAGGGGGATTCGTGCCGGCGCCGCGGCACCAGGGACGTTATGCCAACGCGGTGGTGCCGCGCCGTACCAACGCCGGCCCGCCGGTGACGGGCAAGCCCGCGCTGCTGCGTGCGATCGATGGCGTTGAGCCCCTGGGGCCGGGTACCGCGACACCGGACCAGGACGTGCGCGCCCGGCTCGAGATGCTGCTCGCAGTCGACGAGAGCCTCGCGCGGATCGTGCAGGCGCTCGAGGACAGCGGCGAGCTGGGGCGCACGGCGATCCTCTTGACCAGCGACCACGGGTATTTTTACGGCGAGCACCAGCTCAACGAGGAGCGCCGTCTCGCATACGAGGAGACGATCCGGATCCCGTTGATCGTGCGCTACCCGCCGCGGGTGGCCGCGGGCGCCACCCCGGTCGCCATGGTGCAGACAATCGACCTCGCGCCCACGATCCTCGAACTCGCGCGGGTCGCCGACCCCGTCGAGCGCCAAGGTAGATCGCTGCTACCCCTGCTGGGCGGCGACGCGGTGCCGTGGCGCCAGTCGATCCTGGTCGAATACCGCACCGACACGGTATTTCCACGCATCCGCGACATGGGCTACCAGGCGGTCCGGACGGCGCGCCACAAGTACATCCACTACCTCGAGTTGCCAGGCATGGACGAATCCTACGACCTCGAGGCGGACCCTTTACGAGATGTCGAACTCATCGGCATACCGCAAGGCCAGGCGCTGCTGCCCGCCCTGCAGGCGGAACTATCCACCTGCAGCAGCCGTCCGGATCTGTCCCGCCACCCAGGCCGGACTGCGTCCCCCGCACGCGAAGGCGGCCAGGGAAGTCATGACGTACGAGCGCCGCGCATTCGAGCCGTACTCGAGCACACCATTCCTGGTGCGCTCGAGCGTGCCTCCGACTGACGCCGACGACCGTCCTGCCCTGATCGACCGTCAGTGGCTGAGCGGTACTGTCAGTGTCGTTCGAACAGAGTCAGTCGAACAGCTTATTCATGCGTCCCAGGTCCAGGAACCATGTTTCGCCGTTCCAATCGTCCACACCATCGTTGTCGGTGACTACGAATGTCCGACCGTTCCGCAGGATCGCGACGCCCTCAGGTTTGTCCGTGATCCAGCCATTGCTGGCTTCGAGCCGGGGCTGCAAGTCATGGACGGACTTTTCGTCGCTGGAAACGAGCCCGTCGGCCCACGCTGTCGGAGACCTTTACCAGCGTCTTGACCTCGGCGAAGTTGCCGGTGAGATTGTCGCGTTCGAGGATCACGAAGGAGCCGTCCGGCGCGGCCGTGATCTCTGAGAGACCTACCCATGCTGCATTGGCGGGCTTGGCGGCCAGTTCCCAGGCGACGTGCGACCAGCTGCGCGCAGCAGTGTCGTAGACCCAGATTCGCGAGTGATTCGGCTCATTCGCAGCATTGAATCCGCCGGCATCGTCATCCAGGGTCTCACACCCAGGCGTGGTGTAGTCCCAGCCGCGTTGCTGGGCGACGAGCAGTTTGTAGCCTGTCGCGCCATTGCCTGCAGGCAGAACAGCAAGACCTTCGAACCCCGACCCGAGCGTCCGACGGTTCGTGCTCGCACTACGACAGGCGAGGACCTCGGCGGGCAGTGCGATCTCGGCGATGACGTTGCCGTCGACGTCTGTCTGCACCAGCAGATTTGGCTGGCTGTCGGTTGCATTGCCCTCGCTCGCGATCCAGTAGGTGCCGTCCGGTGCGATGGCGATACCCTCCGGATCATAGCCACCGCGGCCCCCGCTGATCGGCTTCGAACCGGTGATCACAGCGGGCCTGCGCGCGGCATCGATGGTGAAGATTCGACTCTCGGCATAGTAGGAATCCCAGACCGCGAGCATCCTCGGTGCGCCTCCCGGCAGCGCGACCATGCCGGACAACGCAGACCAGGCGATCGGCTGTCCCGAGGCATCGTCGGCAGACCTGATCTGTGGATACATCGCCGCGCCGTTCTCGAGGCGGTAGATCGAGATCGTCGAGCGCACGCCGAGCGGGCCGTTGTCGTCCTCACCCGATGCGAGCAAGAGGTTGCGCGACGGAATCGCGAGCAAGCCCTCGGGGCCGAGCGGCGCCGGCAGCAACTGTTTGAATTGCGGGTACACGCCGAGCTTCAGGTCGTACACGGCGACGAAGCTCCCGCGTTCGCTGCCCACGAAGAGATAGTCCCGGTTGCCGAAACGGCCGTACTCGATGGACTCCGGCTCGGTTCCCTTGTTCTCGGAGCGTCCCTCGGGGTAGTGGCCGTGGCGTACCGCCAATCTCTCGAGCTCGTTGCCGCTGTCGAACAGCGTCTGGCCGAAGGTCGTGAAGATGGAGAAACCGCGGCTCCCGCCGAACAGGTCGCCCTCATTCGCGGTGGCGAAGATACCCGACTTGCCGAACGGACCCGGGAGCCACACAACCGCGTCCGGCTCACGCGGCACATTTGCGATCGAGTCCGTCAGGGAGATCCGGTCGTCTTCGACAGCGTCGACATTGTCGAGTGATACGCTACCGGCCGGGAAATGCCGCAGTACCCGACCCGACTTCAGATCGACGACCGCGATGTGATTGTTCTCCTGCAGGGTAACCACCGCCTCGTTGCGGCTGTTGATGTCGACGAACTCCGGTTCCGGATCCTCTGGCGCGAATCCAGCCAGACCCGTGAGGGCAACGTCACGTCGGCTCCATGCGACGGGCGATGAGCCTTGCAGATCGATGATCGTGAGGTAGCCCGCCGGCAGCTGTGGCGGCGCACCATTGCCCAGCTCTTCGTCGCGCTCGTTTTCTATGGCTATGGCGGCATAGCGGCGGTCCGCACTGATCTTCAGGGAATCCGGCTGGCCGCCGAGATCGATCTCGTGAACGACGGTACGGGTGGCAACATCGAGAACGACCAGCTTGCCGCTGGGATTGACGAAATCTTCGCTGGTGTTGACGGCGACGAGCACTAACTCGTTGCCGAGCACATCCACCGAGGTCGGCTCACCGCCCACGGCGACCGTTCCAGTGGGCACGGGGCTGGTCGGATCGCTGATGTCCACAAATCCGATCTGCTTCAGTGGGCTGTCCGTGTAGACAAGGATCATGCCGTCTTTCGTCGCGGCCAGGATCTCAGAGACCGTGGAGTCAGCAAATTGCCCGGGCGCGTTGTTCAGATAGTTCGCAATCGAGCCGATGCGATTGAAGTGGCGCCCTCTTGCATCGTCATTGCCATGGGAACCGCCCGCCAGGGACAATGTCGCGGCGGCGAGTCCGAGAGCCAGCACCACGGCGGCGCGCACAGTCTTGTGAGTCATTGCGGAATCCCCGATTAGATAGAACGACACTCCTACCGTACGAGGTCCGTGTTGTGGTTTTATGACTTGGAGCAGGAGAAGCTCGCGCTTCAGGACGCCTTCCTGTCTCGTGTGTGGTGTGCGACCGGCCCGAAAGACCGCGGGCGACGGTGAAGTCATCGCCACCCTCGGTTAACATCTGTTCGTCATACGAAACTGTCAGCGGGCGAGGCGCCCTGCGAGAATGACCCCGGCCTGATCCGGCAGTATTTGGGTACTCGCCGGGGCATGCATGTATCCAGGACGACGGATGGACACCCCAGACCAGGTCTTCATGCGCCGCGCCATCGAGCTGGCGCGACAGGCGGAAGTGGCCGGAGAAGTGCCGGTTGGCGCGTTGATCGTGCGCCACGGCCAAGTGATCGCCGAAGGATTCAACCGCCCGATCTCGACGCACGACCCCACGGCGCACGCCGAGATGATCGCGTTGCGTGCAGCCGCCGCGCGCAGCGACAGTTACCGCCTGCCGGGTACAACACTGTACGTGACGCTCGAACCCTGCGCGATGTGCGCTGGGGCGATGGTGCATGCGCGGGTGGAGCGTCTCGTTTACGCCGCGACCGATCCCCGCGCGGGCGCGGCGGGCAGCGTCTTCAACGTCGTGCAGAACCCCGCACTCAACCACCGGCTCGACGTCGACGCGGGTGTCCTCGGTGACGAATGCGGATCGTTGCTGCGCAATTTCTTCGTCGCGCGCCGCAGTCCAACTGCGGACTAACGTCCACTCGTGCCGTTGGCACCCAGCTCGGGATCGGGCGGCGCACCCTCCGCGGTCATCGACGTCCCGGCGACCTGCAGGATGTTCAGGTAAGCCTGCACGTTGTCGACGTAGCGCACGGGCTCCCAGCCGCGGGCGTAGCCGCGTTTCGTGTGTGTACCAGCGCTCCTGGCTCAGCAGGGGCAGGAATTCACGCACGTCCTCCCAGCGGTCGGGATTGCGGCCAGCCTGTTGTGCGAGCACCCGCGCATCCTCGACGTGACCGAGGCCCACGTTGTAGGCGGCCACCGCAAACCACGTGCGGTCCGGCTCGGGAATCCGGCGGGGCATGTCGCGTATCAGCATCGAGAGGTATTTAGCGGCTCCGAAAATGCTCGAGCGTGGATCGCGACGGTCGCCGGTCCGCATCCGGGATGCGGTGTCCTCGGTGAGCTGCATCAGGCCGCGTACGCCAGTGAACGAAACAGCGTGCGGATCCCACTTCGATTCCTGATAACCCATCGCTGCGAGCAGTCGCCAGTCCAGCTTGTGCTGTTGCGCGGCTTCCTGGAACCATGCGGAGTATGTCGGTAGCCGGCTCTGCAGGTGCTCCATGAAGTTGCGCGAGAACAGGTAGTCGAACCGTTCGTCCTCGCCGTAGTACCTCTCAAGCAGCGTGGCGATCACTCGTCGTGGCGCGCGAGGACGAAGAATGCGTTGACCCGGTCGAGCAGGCTCGAGTCGTTGCCGGCGGTGCTCACGACCCAGGTCAGTGCGCGTTCGGGCGACAGGTCGATCGCGATGGCCAGCTCGGGGTGCACGGAGCGATTCAACGCGAACTCGGTCGAGGAGGCGAGTGTGTACTGCACCTTGCCTTGCGACACGTCGGCCAGGATTTCCTCGGTGTCGGTGGCGTCGCGTTCGATCCAGGAGAGGTCCGGGTATTTCAGCCGCAGGTCCTCCAGCGTCCGCTGGTGGGCGCTGGCTGCCCCGACCTCGATCTGGCCACGACCCGCGTCGGCGATGCTGGCTGGCCGGGCAGAGCGACGTCGGTACACGAGGTGCTCCCGGACGCGTTGGTAACCCGGTCCGAACTGGACGCCCCGGGGCAGGGCGATACCCGTCGAGAGGCCAGCCGCCGCAATGTGAGCCCGGCCTGCAGCGACTTCCTCGATCGCGGCATCGCGGGTTTTGACCGTGTACAGGCGCAGGGGCACGCCAAGGTGTTCGGCGAACCGGCTGGCGAGGTCATAGGCCGGGCCTTCGGGACCATGGCTGCCGAGGTAGTAGGCGTCCGGGCTGTTGCGGGTGACTACCCGGAGCTCGCCGTCAGCCAGAATCCGCTGCAGGAGCGGGGGCGGCTGGGCACAGGTGGCCAGCAACAATGTCGACAGCAGGGCGAGTAATACTTTCATGGGGTTAGGGCTGACCGGCCGAGCCCATTGTGCCTTCCGGCGCCGTGCGGTGCGCGGGTGGTGCTAGGCCGCGGCCTGCTATAGAATTCGCGGCCCTCGCGGAGAGGTACCGAAGCGGTCATAACGGCGCCGACTCGAAATCGGATGGGGGTTTAATAGCCCCACGTGGGTTCGAATCCCACCCTCTCCGCCAGGGCTAACCCAGGACACCCCCCGCCGATGCCGCCGGCGAGCGTTCGGTGAAGTTGCGCGCCCAAGAGAGGACGGCCAGAACCAAGCATGAGAACCCACGGGACGTGGGGTCGACCCATCCGCATCGCGAACCCGCACAGGCACAGGACGATGGTCCGACGAACTTACACGCGACACCTCCGCGAATGCGCCGGACGTCAACCACGCAGCTTCACACCAGGCGGATCGTAGGGCGGGGCGCGCAGGATCCGGGCCGCGCGCGGTTTGCCCAGGATCGTGACCGACAACGGGTCGGATGTTTCGCACCACTCGGTGTTGATGTAGGCCAGCGCAAGGCTCTGCCGCACGTGGTGACCGTACGCCCCGGAAGTGACGTAACCGATGCGTTTGCCCGCGCGATGAATCGGTGCGTAGCCCGTCGCGTCGGCTTCGGGCGACTCGACTTGCAGCAGCGCCAGCTTCATCTCGGGTCCAGAAACCCGCGCAGCCAGTAACGCATCCCGTCCGATGAAGCCACCCTTTTCCGCAGCGACGAAACGTTCGAGCCCTGCCATTGCGGGAGTGCAGGACGTGGAGAACTCGAGCGACCAGACGCCGTAGCCCTTCTCCAGCCGCAGGCTGTCCTGTGCGCGCATGCCGATCGGGCGCAGCCCCAGCGGAAAGCCGGCGGCCGTCAGCTCTTGCCAGAGTGCGCGCTGCTGCGGCGCACGTACGTTGATCTCGTAACCGAGTTCGCCGGTGAGGGAGAGGCGTGCGACAACCGCGGGTATCGATGCGACGTTGATGCTGGCGCAACCCATGAACGGAAGGCCGCGGTCGGAAACGTCGCTTTGCGTAAGTGATGAGAGTATTTCGCGCGACCTGGGTCCCGACAGTGAAAAGCCGAGCCAGCTCTCCGAAAGGTTCTCGATCTCCACGCCCGAGGCGGGTAAGTGATCGCGGAACCAGCGCAGGTGCCACTCCTGCAGGTAGTACGAACCGACGAGCCAGTACCGATCCCTGTCGAGCCGCGTCACGGTGAGATCGCCCATCAGGCGACCTGCAGGATTCAGCATAGGTGCCAGGCGAATACGTCCCACGGCGGGCAGGCGCGAGGCGAGCAGGTGGTCGAGCCATTGCCCTGCGCCGGGTCCGCGGACTTCGTAGCGCGCGTATACGCCGGTATCCAACAGTCCCGCTGCGCTGCGGGTCGCCGCAACTTCCGCCGCGACGAATCGCTCCGCCGCGGACCGACGCAACGTCGGTGGCTCGACGAAATCCGGTTCGCCCGTCGCGAAATATTGCGGTGATTCCATGCCCCACACGACGCCGAAGCGCGCGCCTAGCGCCTTTTGCGCCTCGTAGCTCGGCGTCGTCTTCAGGGGTCGGCCGGCCGGCAACTCCTCGTTGGGATAGGCGATGACGAAACGTCGTGCGTAGAACTGCGCCGTGGTATCGCGCAGGTAGCAGTCGTCGGCTGCGAACCTGCCGTAACGCGCGACGTCCATGCCGAAGATGTCGGTGCCGGGGTCGCCCTCGACCATCCACTCCGACAGCACCCTGCCGATTGCGCCGCCCTGCGAGAAACCGCTCATGCAGCCGCACGCCGCCCAGAAATTGCGCAGGCCAGGCACGGGACCGACGAGCGGATTGCCGTCGGGCGTAAAGGTGAACGCACCGTTGACCCACTTGCGAATGCCCGCGCGTTCCAGTGTCGGGAAGCGCGAGAACCCGATCAGCAGCTCAGGACTGATGCGGTCGATGTCTTCAGGCAGCAACTCCATGCCGTAGTCCCACTCGGCACCCTCAGTCTGCCAGTGCCGCGGATTGCGTTCATACACTCCGAGGATCACGCCTTTGCGTTCCTGCTGCAGGTACGTGCAGCCCTCGAGATCGGTTACGCACGGCATCTCGTCGGGACGTGCCAGCAGCTCCGGCAGGTCCTCGGTGATGAGGTAGTGGTGCTGCATCGGCGTGAGCGGCAGGTCGACGCCGGCCATGCGTCCGACGCGGCGTGCCCAGAGTCCGCCGGCATTGACCACGTGCTGCGCGACGACCGCTCCTGTTCGGTCTCGACGAGCCAACCGTCAGCGTGCGGTTTCAGTCCCGTCACGCGGTTGCGCAGGATCACGTCGGCCCCGCGCCTGCGGGCAGCAATCGCGAAGGCGTGCGTCGTGCCGTGCGGACCCACTGCGCCTTCGTGCGCGTCGAAGAGGCCGCCGAGCAGGCCACGGGGGTCGACGATCGGGCACTCGGTCACGATCTCTTCCGGTGTCGCCAGTCGCGCTTCGATGCCAATGGTCTCGTAAATCGCGAACTCGGACTGCAGCCATTCCCAGCGCTCGGGCGTCGTTGCGATGCTGTAGCCGCCGGGCATGTGCAGCCCGACGTTCTGGCCGCTCTCGGCCTCGATCTCCTGGTACAGCTTGATCGTGTACGCCTGCAGGGCAGCGATGTGCGGGTCGTCATTGATGGCGTGGAATCCCGCCGCGGCGTGCCAGGTCGAGCCTGCCGTCAGCTCCGTGCGCTCAATCAGGGCGATGTCGCCCCAACCCTTGCGCGTGAGGTGATACAGAACGCTCGCGCCGACGATGCCGCCGCCGATCACGACGACGCGATAGTGGCTCTTCATCGCCTGCTATTCCTCGTCGAGGCTGTCCGACAGCACGGCACGGCGTTCGCACATGCATTGGCTCAGGGCTTCGTCGATGGCGGGGTCGAGACCAGGGTCTTCGTAGTCGGCGAGCATGCGCTTCCAGACCACGTTTGCACGCTGCTCGGCGTTCAGGCTGCCTTCGCTCGACCACTGTTCGTACGAGGAGTAGTCCGCGATGGTCGACTGGTGAAAAGCCGCCTCGAAATTCTCCTGCGTATGCGCGCAACCGAGGAAGTGGCCCCCCGGACCGACTTCACGGATGGCATCCATGGCCTGGCCGCGTGGGCTCACGTCCATGCCGTTCGCCAGCGCCTGCATCATCGCGAGCTGGTCGATGTCCATCACGAACTTCTCGTACCCGGCGACGAGTCCGCCTTCGAGCCAGCCGGCGGCGTGCGTGACGAGGTTGACGCCCGCGAGCAGGGTCGGCAGCAACGTATGCGCGCTCTCGTAGGCGGCCTGCGCATCGGCAACTTTCGACGAGCAGAGCGATCCGCCGCTGCGGCAGGGCACGCCGAGCCTGCGGGCCAGCTGCGCTGTGGCGAAAATCATCTGGGTGGCTTCGGCCGTGCCGAACGTGGGCGCGCCGGTGCGCATCGAGATGGCGCCGACGAACGAGCCCATGATCACTGGCGCACCGGGCCGTACGAGTTGCGTCAAAGCCATACCGGCCATCGTCTCGGCGAGCAATTCTGCCATGCAGCCCGCAGGTGTCACGGGCCCCATCGCGACGGCGAGCACGGCGGGCACCACGATCGTGCCCTGGTTCTGCGAAGCGAAGGCACGCAGCGCGCCGAGCATGCGGCCGTCCAATGTCAGCGGAGAATTCGAATTGATATTGCCCAGCAGTACGCAGTTGGCCTGGATGAAATCCTGGCCGAACAGGATGCCGGCCATGCGTACGGCGTCCGCCGCGTGGCCTGGAGTTTCCGGCGTGCCCTCGCAGCCCTGGTCGCTGTAACGGAAGAACGCATACTGGACGTCGAGATGGCGCTTGCCCTCGGGCACGTCCATCGGCTCGACCATGCAGCCGCCGGAGAAATGTATCGCGGGCGCGACGTGGGCGAGCTTGATGAAGTTGTGCAGGTCGGCAAGCGTGCCGTAGCGGCGGCCGCCATCGAGATCCGTCACGAACGGCGGGCCGCCCACCGGTGAAAACCGTGGCGTCGCCGCCGAGACGCACGCTGCGCGCCGGGTTTCTCGCGTGCAGCATGAACTCGCGTGGTGCCGTGCGCAGCAGCTGGCGGCGAGTCCGCGCGGAATACGCACGCGCTCGCCCCTGCACGTCGGCACCTGCCTCCGCCACAGGCGCAATGATTCCAGGTCGCGCCGGAACTCGATGCCGATTTCTTCGAGGATCGTCTCAGCGTTGGTCTCGATGATCTCGACAGCTTCGTCGTTCAGCAGCTCGACCGTGGGGATGCGGCGACGAATGTAAGGTAGCTTTCCAGCCGCGCGGTGCGAGCGTGCCGCGCGACGGATCTCGCGGTTGCTGGTGCGGCCGGTGCGATTGATCGTTGACGTGTCGCTCAAGGGGTAGCTGTTGACGTCGATCGTCAGGCCGGACGCTTCTGCCGCAGGTCCCCACGCACGCGCGCGTACTCGAGCTCGAATGCCTCGGAAAACGACCGCGGCATTTCTTCGCTGCCGGCGGTCTGCTGGGTGAGAAGGCGGTAGAACTCAGAATAATGCTCCCAGTACCTGGGACGCGGGTCCTGCCCGGTGCGAGCTGGCGGGCGCGGCCTTGCTCGAACTGGTCGGCGACGTTCGCCGGCGAGAGCTGGCCCAGCATGGAGTCGAGCCCTGCCTTCATGCCGGCGGCGAGTGCAGTCTCGTGGTCACGCATGTCCTGCAGCACGTCCCGCAACGAGTCGACCGGACCCGCGAAGAGTCGCCCGTGTGCTTCGAAGAGGCGCTGCAACGCCTGCTCGATGCTCGTCGACGAAGCGGAGCGGGTTGCTGCTGTTGCCCGCCGCCAACGGCACTGCCGCAACGGCTGCAGCGACGGCGCCTGTCGCACGCGCACGCAGGATGTCGTTGAGTCCGACGACTGCTTCACGCAGCAACTGGCCAGCGACCGAGCGGCAGCATGGCCTGTGCTTCCGGTGAGAAGCGTCGCAGGATCGATGCCGGCGCCGCGGCAGAAGGCCTGCACGGCCGACTGCAGGTCTGCCCACGTGCTGGCCTGCTGGTGAAACGGGACCGAGCGTTCACGGGCTTCGACGCGCGTCTTGCGTCGCGCGAGTGCGTCCTCGAGTTCCTCGCGCGGAATCTGGCGCGTCTTGAGCGCCCAGTCCTGGTTGCCGGGTGGCGTTGCCGCCGGCCGGAGGTGGTGGCGCAAGGGCGGGGTCGCCATCATCGGCCGGCGCCATGGCCGGCACGACCGAATCGATCCTGCCCGTGCGCGTCGGATCGAACGTACTCTCACCGGACGGTTTCCCGGTGCGCTGCAGCGACTCGAGCAGGTTCGCGCGCGCCGCGGCGTCAAGGCGCATGCCGAACGCATTGCCGATCGGGAGCGAGTCGCTCGAACCGGTCTCGCGCGGAGTCAGCAGGTTGTCGAAATTGAGGCTGTGGCCGATGTCCGAGTCGAGGTGTTTCGCGGCGGATTGTTCTTCACCCGTCGCCGGCAGGAAATCGATGCGATTGTCGAGGCTGACGAGGATGTCGTAGTCGCCCACGCGCAGCCGGTCGCCGTCGTGCAACTCGACACGGCCCGTGTCCGAGGCAGGCTCGTCCGCGTCATTGATGAAGACGCCGTTCGTGCTGGTGTCGACCAGCCAGTACTTGCCGCTGTGGAACTGCACTTCGAAATGGTGGCCGGAAACCACGCGACGCGGGTCGGGCAGGACCCAGTCGTTGCCGGGCGCACGTCCAACGGTGCCACCGTTCACGCCGAACACGCGTGAACGGTTCTCGCCGAGTTCGCGATAGTGGTCGCTGATGACGCGAAGTTTGATGGCCATGATATTGCTGACGCTGGCTGCCTGATGCCTGCAGTCTATCCCGGCGACAGGCCGGAAGCGGCTGACGCTGGTCCGCGACCCTTGTAATATGCGACGACCTCACGCAAGGCGTGCCGGCCTCATGGCTCCAGTCACATTTTCAAGGTCATTTTCCACAGCCAGGGCAAGGTCTTCGAGATCTATGCCCGCAAGGTGGGCCATGGCGCGATGTTCGGCTTCATCGAGGTCGAGGAACTGATCTTCGGCGAGAGGTCGTCCGTCGTGGTGGACCCTTCCGAGGAAAAGATCCAGGTCGAATTTGCCGGCGTGAAGCGCACCTACCTGCCGCTGCATTCCGTGATCCGCATCGACGAGGTGCCAAGTCAGGCGTCAGCAAGGTCTGGGCGGCGGATTCGGCCTCAATGTCGCCCAGTTTCCGTTCCCCATGTACACCCCCGCCAGGCCGGTCCCGGCAACCGCGGATGGTAGAGCAGCGACGCGGCCTTACGCCGTGTGCGCTGGCCCCGGGCAGTCGGCTCGGTATCATTCGCCGGCTCATATTTGACCGGCGGCCGCCCTCGCTCATGCTCACCTTCAGGCGCTCCGCGCTATCAGATTTCCGGCTCGACAAAGTCCTGGCGGCCATCCGTGAACGGGTTGCGTACGTCGAATCGGTCGACGCCCGTTACATCCATCTGGTCGAGGTCTCGGCCGCTGTCGGCGGAACAGCGCACCATCGTCGAGGCGCTGCTGCGTTATGCCCCGTCTGGGGAGGCAGATGACGAGTCGGGGGCACCCGCCAGGCAAGTTGCTGCTGGTCGTTCCGCGTTTCGGCACCGTGTCACCGTGGTCATCGAAGGCGACCGACATCGCCCACGTTTGCGGCTCCTCGCAGTCACTCGCATCGAGCGCGGCGTCGCCTTTTTCATCGTGTCGTCGCAGCCGCTGAGCAAGGCCGACTACGCGCAGGTTGCCGCGGTCATTCACGACCGGATGACCGGAGGAGGTCCTCGATTCGATCGACGCCGCGGCAGGCCTGTTCGCACCAGCGCGCCGCAACCGCTCGCGACGGTGCCGGTGCTGGCGCAAGGTCGGGCGGCACTCGAAGTCGCCAACGCCGAACTCGGCCTGGCGCTGTCGCCGGACGAGATCGATTACCTGGTCGCCGCGTTTACCGGGCGGTTGCGGCGCGATCCGAGCGACGTCGAACTCATGATGTTCGCGCAGGCGAACTCCGAGCACTGCCGGCACAAGATCTTCAACGCGGACTGGATTGTCGACGGCAAGCGCAGCCCAAGTCGCTGTTCGGGATGATCCGCAACACGCATCAGGTCAGCGCCGAAGGCGTCCTCTCGGCCTATCGCGACAACGCGGCCGTCATCGAAGGCTGGCCCCGGGCCGTCGCTGGATTTCGCGCAGGCGGGTCACGGCGATTACGGGGCTCCGGACGGGTCCATCCGACATCCTGATGAAGGTGGAGACGCACAATCACCCGACGGCGATCTCGCCGTTTCCGGGCGCCGCGACCGGCGCCGGCGGCGAGATCCGCGACGAAGGCGCGACCGGACGCGGTTCGGAAGCCGGAAGGCCGGTCTCGCCGGCTTCGGTCTCGAACCTGCGCATCCCCGGCTTCGGGGTCGAAACGCCCGGGCGTTCGCCCCTGCGGGGCTATCACAAGCCGATCATGATCGCGGGAGGCCTCGGCAACATTCGCCGTTCGCATGTCGAGAAGGCGCCTGTCGTCGCAGGCGCGAAGATCGTCGTGCTCGGTGGCCCGTCGATGCTGATCGGACTCGGCGGCGGTGCCGCGTCGTCGATGGGCGCGGGCTCCAGCTCGGCAGACCTCGATTTTGCGTCGGTGCAGCGCGGCAACCCCGAAATGCAGCGTCGCGCGCAGGAGGTCATCGACGCCTGCTGGGCGATGGGTGAGGAGAACCCGATCCTGCTCATCACGACGTCGGTGCCGGCGGGCTCTCCAACGCGATTCCCGAATCGTGCGCGCAGCACCGGCGGCGGCCGCATCGACCTGCGCAAGATCCCGGGGGACGAGCCGGCATGTCGCCGCTCGAGATCTGGTGCAACGAGTCGCAGGAGCGCTACGTGCTGGTGGTCGCCGCGGAGCAGCTCGCTGCGTTGGCGCGCTCTGCGCGCGAGCGCTGCCCTTTCGCCGTGGTCGGCGACGTCGCCGACGATGCGCTGGCTCGGCGTGGCGATCCGCAGCTCGGCAACGCGCCGGTCGACATGCCGCTCGAGATCTGCTCGGCAAGCCGCCGAAGATGACGCGCGACGTCCAGCGCATCCCGACCCGCCGGCGACGGTTCTCGGCGGCAGGACCGCGTGACGGACGTGCGCGGGCTCGCGTTGCGCCTGCTGCGCCTGCCGACGGTCGCGAGCAAGACGTTCCTGATCACGATCGGCGACCGCACCGTCGGCGGCCTGATCAGTCGAGATCCGATGGTCGGTCCCTGGCAGGTCCCGGTGGCGACGTCGCGGCTGACGCGGATCATTCCTCGACGCCGGCGAGGCGATGGCGATGGGCGAGCGCACTCCGCTGGCGGTGCTCAACGCCCCCGCGTCGGCGCGCATGGCGGTCGGCGAGGCGCTGACCAACATCGTCGCGGCCGACATCCGCCGCGTCGAAGACCAGGTCGCCTCTCGGCGAACTGGATGGCCGCCTGCGGCACCCGGGAGAAGACGCGGACCTCTATGACACCGTGCACGCGGTCGGCGAGGAATTCTGCCCGGCCCTGGGGATCGGCATTCCGGTCGGCAAGGACTCGCTGTCGATGAGGACCTGGAGCGGGCCCGATGGCGCCATGGTGCTCGCCGGTGTCGCTGATCTCCGCGCCAGCCGGTCGAGGACGTCCGCCGTACGCTCACGCCCAGCTGCGACTCGATCGCGGCCCGACGGCTGCCTGACGCTCGTCGACCTCAGGGCCGGTCGCAATCGCCTGGGCGGTTCGTGCCTGGCGCAGGTCTATGGCCGCATCGGGGACGAAGCGCCGGACTGCGATGACGCCCGGCGTTGCGCGCTTCGTGAGCGCGGTCGGACGGCTGCGAAGCAAGGGGCTGATGCTCGCCTACCACGACCGTTCGGACGGCGGGCTGTTCGCGACGCTGCTGCGGAAATGGCGTTCGCCGGGCACTGGCTCGGACTCACGTTGGCGACCCTGATCACTCTGCAGTCGTCCGGCCGAGGTCCTGTTCAGCGAAGAGCTGGGGGGCTGTGGTCCAGGTCGAGCCGCCGCGTCTCGCCGAAGTGCGGGCCGTGCTCGCTGGCGCGGGCCTGGGCCGCATGCGCGACAGCACCGCCAAGCGTTCGATCGCGTCGTCATCGCCGACGCCACGGCGGTCGATCTGGATACGCCGCGCAGCGAACTGCTCGGCATGGTCGAGACCAGCTACCGCCTGCAGCCGCTGCGCGACAATCCGGTCTGCGCGCACGAAGGAGGCGAAGCGGCGGACGTCACGGATCCATGAGCCCGGCCGTGTTGCGATCTCGCCGTTCGACCCCGCCGAGGGACGTCGCGGCGCCGGCGGCACTGCGCGGCGCGCAGGCCGCGATCGCGATCCTGCGCGAGCAGGGGGTCAACAGCCAGCTGGAGATGGCCGCGGCTTTCGATCTGCCGGGGTTCGTCCGGCCAGACGTCCACATGACCGACCTGATCGCAGGCGCACGCGGCTCGGTACTTCCAGGTCGTGGTCGCCTGCGGCGGCTTTTCCTACGGCGACGTGCTCGGGCGCCGGCGAGGCTGGGCGAATCGGTCCTCTTCAACGCGGCGCTGCGCGAGAGTTCGCGAACTTCTTCGCGCGGTCCGACACGCTGCGCTCGGCGTCTGCAACGGCTGCCAGATGCTGTCGACCTCAAGTCGCTGATCCCGGGTGCCGACCACTGGCCGCGGTTCGTCCGCAATCGTTCGAGCAGTTCGAGGGCCGCGTTGGCCTGGTCGAGGTCCTGGCGACGCCCTCGCTCTTCTTCAGCGGCATGGTGGGTTCCGGTTCTGCCGATCGCCGTCGCGCACGGCGAAGGGCGCGCGGAATTCGTGACGGGCGGCCCGGCGCGAGCGCGGCTGCGACCCACGGCGGGCTCGATTGGCCTGCGCTGGGTCGACGACCACGGGAAGCTGACTGAGACCTACCCGTCGAACCCGAAGGGTCGCCGGGCGGCATCACCGCTCTCACGACGACGGACGGGCGCGTGACGATCCTGATGCCGCACCCGAGCGCGTGTATCGCACGGTGCAGAACTCGTGGCACCCGGAAGACTGGGGCGAGGACGGCGGCTGGATGCGGATGTTCCGCAATGCTCGCGTCTGGGTGGACTGAGGAAGTGATTAGTGATTAGTGAGTAGTGATTAGTGAGTAGTGATTAGTGATTAGTCGGAGGTGCATGCGTGCTGGACGCCTCAGCAGCTCCTCCGGCTAATCATAATCACCTCCTCTCCACTCTAACGGCTTGCCCGATGGGCGTGACATCGAGCGTTTCGTCGGCGAAGAACTTCCGCACCATCATTGCCTGCCTGCAGCTTGCCGCGCGCACTTGCGCACGTAGGCCTGATGCAGCTTTATGTCATGACGGAGTTCGAGCGGCACGCCGGCGCCGTTCGCATTCAATTCAGGCCACTGCGGCGGGGGATCCGCATCGCTGCTGAACAGCACCTTTCACGATGCTGGTTGTTTCGTTGTCGATCTCGGCCATCTCGCGTGCCTCGACCCTGCTCGAAAGATGCGCAGCCTGCCGTTTTCGCCGAGGTCCTGGAATGCCGCTGTGCCGCGCGGCGCTGCACATCGAAGACTTGAAGGCGTTGAAGTGGCCTACGACGAATAGCAGCCGAGGGCTATCGCGCAGCAGCCGCTCGACTTTCTCGGGCGAAGTAGGTGAAGTTGAATTTCTCCTTCCCGCGCGCTCGAGCTCGACGAAGTTGTTAGCGAATTCGACGCGGTTGGCCGCGTACATCTTAACGGCGAACTGGAGGAAAGATTGGCGCGCTGCACGAATCAGCGATAGATGCCCACGTGATTAGGGCGGCTCGCGACGAAGGCGCTCGGAGTACTGCAGGATCGAGACCGCAGTGATGTGTGAATGCACACCTGTGGCAGTGCGGGCGTGGGGCCGGGATGCGTTCGCAGATCGTGGTGCAGGCGACTGCTGGAATCATTTTGAGTTAGACGGACATCTTTATGCTCAGCCCTTGGTCCGAATCTTGTCGCCCCCAGTGTAGCGCATCGCCTTTGTAACTGCTTCGTTTGCCGGACGCGCGTCAAGCGCATATCGGCCTGGCCCGGTGCCGGGTCATGGGAACTTCGTACCAGGCGCCTGCCGCCCTGTGGCGGCCGCCAGGGTCCGTAGGCCCGTGAGCGTCGACGTGAGCTGCCCAGGATGCGTCCGGGCCTGTGCCCAGATGTCTTCACCCGCTTCTTCCTCGTCGCTCGGGGCAAAACTGCGGGACGAAGGCGGGAAGAGCAATGCGCCCGAAGCCGCAGCAGGCGAGGGTGTCAACGGCCGGTTCCGTGCGCAGGTAACGGCCGCTCAGCCGGTCCAGTCTGTCCGGCAACCCCAGTTGCGCGGCAAGGCCGGTCAGGCCAGCGTGCGCCCGTCGAGGCGCCATTCGTCGCCTGACATCTCGAACACCTGCATGGCCAATGGGCAGCCGGGTGAGCGTGACCCGGTACGTGCCGGAAGGCCCGGTCTGTTCGCAATGGACCTGTGCGATGAGGGCCTTTGGCTGCATCGACTCGTAGGTCTGCAGATGCAGGACGGGCGGCCAGAGTCGATTGGCGACGAGCAGGAGCAGGATCGCAACAGCCACAAGGTTGCCGGCCCCACGGCCGGTGCGCGAGCCATCGGCTCAGGCTCAGGAGCAGGGCCCAGCAGGCCGAAGGCGACGCAGGCGCATTGACGCCCAGCATGCCGGCCTGCGCTCAGCCGGCCGGAATGAAGGCGAGGTGAAGCTCGCCCGAGTCGACGAGGCGGGGCGAGGTTCGCGATGTCGCGATCGAGTCGATGGTCGTCCGGCTGGTACGACACGTCCGCACCGCACTGGCATGCACGCGCCGCAGTTCCGCCGTGGTGGTGAGCGGAGTGCAGCGGGAGTCGAGCGCGTGGGCGGCGGCGAGCAATTCGATGCCCAGCACGACACCCCCGTTGTCGCAGATCCGGGCGAGCTTGCGGCCGCCCACGGCGCCATGCCCCCGTGGTCCTCCTGGCCCGCGGACGTCGGCAGAGAAGGCTGTCCACCACCGAGGCCGGGTGGGCGTACGTCTTGTTCTCCGAGACCAGCGCGGCTGCCGTGACGTGCGCGATCACGAAGCCCGACTCGAGCCCGGGTTCGGTCGTGAGGAACATGTTGAGGTTCGGAAGGGTTCCACGCGACGGTCGAAGCAGGTCGATGCGTCGCTCGGACCCGCTGGCGAGCTCCGCGACGGCGATCGCGAAAATCACTGATGAACCCCCTCGGCTCAGCATGGAAGTTGCCGCCGGACAGCTCGCCGAAGATCAGCGGGTTGTCGGAGACGCCGTTGATGGCCCCGCCGAGCACGTCACGCGCGTGGCACAACGTGTAATATCGACCGCCCCGAACACCTGTGGCATGCAGCGCACCGCGTAAGGATCCTGCACGCTCGCGGTTCTCGTGGCTGCGACGGATCTCGCTGTCGGATTCGAGCAGCGAACGGACGTGCGCCGCGCGGCGTCGATCAGCCAGGCAGTCGGCTCGCCTGCTGGTTAGAGTCGTCGAAGAAGGTGCGTGGCTGCCTGCCAATCTCCACCGTCATTGCGCAGCAAACCACGGTGCGTCGAACAACGACTCACGGCGCGAAACAGGCCATCGAGGGCCAGGGACAGGCTCAGCTGCGTGCCGTT
>JADJOO010000022.1 GCA_016713725.1 Pseudomonadota bacterium
AAAAAAGCAGGTGCGACAAGGAGTTGGAACAACCGCGCATGCCTTGTCGGCTGCACGGAGCCGCGCATTCTAGCGGAAGAAGGGGCCGACGGAAAGGGGATAGGGGTTGGGGGATGGGGGTTAGTCGGAGGTGAAGCTGCACCGGATGCCGCGGTTGCTCCTCCGACTAACCCCCATCCCCTATCCCCTATCCCCTATCCCCTTCTCTGGCGCACGGCCTCGAAGAGCGCAACCCCCGCCGCCACCGACACGTTGAGGCTTTCGACGGCGCCGGCCATCGGGATCGACACCAGCTCGTCGCAGGCTTCGCGGGTGAGGCTGCATGCCCTCGCCCTCGACCCCGTGACCAGCGCCGTGGGACCACTGAGGTCGAGGTCGTAAAGCGTGCGGGCAGCGCCATCGGCGGCACCGACGAGCCAGACGCCCCTGATCTTGAGTTCACGCAGCGTGCGGGCCAGTTCACGACCTGCACAAGCGGACGGCTTCGGCGGCACGCGGCTACCTTGCGGCACGACGGGGCGTCATCCTGACTGCTCGATCACGCGGCACGATCGCGGCCGCAACGCCTGCGGCGTCGGCAATTGCGCAGGGACGCGCCCAGATGCGTGGGTCGGTGACGCCGTCGAGCACGAGCAGCAACGGGGGTGCGTCGCCGAGCGACTCGAGCGCCGCCTCGAGCTGCGTCTCAGGATCGCCGGGGCGCGGCGCGATTTCGACGATCACACCCTGGTGCCGTTCGCCGTCGGCGAGCTTATCGAGTTGCGAGTCGTCGGCATCGACGACGGTGATCCCGGCCTGCCCGGCCAGCGCGCGCAGCTCCTGCAGGCGAGGCGCGGAATCACGCGACGACGAGAGCCACAGCTGCCGCACGCGCTGCGGTGCACGCTGCAGCAGGACGCGTACCGAGTGGATGCCGTACGCGACGTTGCCCGCCGACTGCGCGCTTGACGACGACCCGCGCGCATCACGTGCCTGCCCCGCCGCGTCGGGTGCTCGACGGCCGCGTCCGCCTGCACGGCGCGCGTCACGCGGATCGTGCCGACGCGGCATCAGCGACGCCTCCGTCCGCCGCCCGCGCTGGAAGCGCCCCGCTGTCGGCCTGCGCGGTGGTTCCACTTCACCAGCGAGTTCGAAATCCACGCGCCGGTCGTCGAGCGAGACGTTCGTCACGCGCACCCGCACGCGATCGCCGAGCCTGAAGATCTTGCCCGAGCTGCGGCCGATCATGCGGAAGCCCGAACTGTCGCGGCCGAAGTAATCGGCGCCCAGCGCGGAGACGTGCAGCAACCTCGTCGACCTGCAGGCCGTCGAGCTGCACGAAGAGGCCGAAGTCGACGACGCCTGAGACGATGCCGTCGAACCGCCGACGCGGTCCTGCATAAAAACACTTGAGCTGTGCCACGGCGCTGCGGGTCGCCTCGTCGGCGCGGCGCTCGCGAAACGAGCAATCCTGTCCCAGCACCGGGAACTGGCCGTGCCACTCGATGAGTTGCTGCGGATCGCCTTCGCGCAGCACCTGCCGGATGCCTCGATGGACCACGAGGTCGGGATAGCGACGGATCGGCGAGGTGAAGTGCGCGTAGTGGTCGAGCGCCAGCCCGAAGTGACCGATGTTGCCGGGCTGGTACACCGCCTGCGGCATGGTGCGAATCACGGCCGTTCGAGACCGGAGTCCGGCGTCCGGCCGGTCGCCGATCTTCTGCAGCAGGTCGCGCAGGTGGTCCGGCGTGACTTCGTCGGGGGCTCGGCAACCAGAGCCCGAACTGCGCAGGAATCACGCAGGGTTTCCAGTCGGTCGAGTTCCGGCAAGCCGTGCACGCGATAGAGCGTCGGGACCTTGTAGCGGCCGAGGAACGCGCGCGGCCGCGACGTTCGCCGGGACCATGCATTCCTCGATCAAGCGGTGCGCGTCGTTGCGCGGGTATTCGACCAGCGCCCGACCTTGCCCTGCTCGTCGAACTTGAGCTTGAGTTCGGGGTGTCGAGTTCGAGCGCGCCACGCCCGGACCGCGCGCGAATGAACGACTTGTACACGCCGTGCAACGCCAGCAAGCGCTCGCGCACGCGTCGAGCGTCTGGCGGCGCACTTCGCGGCGGGCTTCTCGAGGACCTCGCCCACGTCGCGGTAGGTGAGTCGCGCCACGGAGCGCATCACACCCTCGAAGAAGCGCGAGCGGGTGAGCCGCCCGTCTTCGCCGACGCGCAGCTCGCAGCAGAGGCACAGCCGGTCCTCGTCGGGCTCCAGCGAGCACAGCCCGTTCGACAGCGCTTCGGGCAGCATCGGCAGCACGCGGTTCGGAAGTGCACCGACGTGCCGCGCTCGCGCGCTTCGACGTCGAGCGGGCTGCCGGGGCGCACGTAGTGCGCGACGTCTGCGATCGCGACGATGACACGCCAGCCGCCGCTTCTGCGTTCGGCACCAGACCGCATCGTCGAAATCGCGCGCGTCCTCGCCGTCGATCGTGACGAGTTCCATGTTGCGCAGGTCTTCACGACCGGCAATGGCGTCCTGTGGAATGCGGGCACCGAAGCTTTAGCCTCGGCAACGACGGCCGCCGGGAATTCACAGGGCAGGCTGTGCGAGTGAATGGCGATCTCGGTTTCCTTGCCGGGCGCGCCATGGTCGCCGAGAATCCGGGCAAACACGACCGACCGGACCCGACGTGCGCGATGGCTGATGGGTCAGATCGACCATCACGATCTGGCCGTCCACGGCCGCGCCGAGCTGCTGGCTCGGGACCAGACACGCGATGCGGATGCGCGGTTGTCAGGAGTCAGGTAGGCCACGCCTGATCTGATGCGCAGGCGGCCGACCACTTTCTTCGTGCGGCGCTCGAGCACTTCGACGATCGCGCCCCGCGCCTGGTGCGAAAGCGCGTCGCCTCGATGCGCACGGCGAGTCGATCGCCACGCATGACTTCGCGCATTCGCGCTGCCGGCAGATAGATGGCGGCGGAGCCGTCATCGGCAGCAGTTGACCATCGCCATTGCGCGCGCCTTGCACCGTGCCGACGACCGTGCCGGCAATCTGTTCGCGCAGGCAATACTGGCTGCGGCGATTCAGCATCACCTCGCCGCGCTTCACCAGTTGCGCGAGGTCCCGCTTCGGCCTGCACCGCGCCGGCCGGACCGAACTCCGCCGCAACCTCGTCGAGACGCAGCGGCCGGGCCGCCTTGCGCAGGACGACAATGACCGCGGATTCAGGGGACAGCGAGCGCGCAGCGGCTCGGCTGCGCGGTTGTCGCGTTGTCGCGCGGGTCTTGGCCGAACCGCGCCTGTTTCTTTCTACGCATCGTTCCTTACATTGACAGCCCGGGGTCGCCAGTAAATTGCGCCACCTTCCAGCACGGGCCCCCGGGCCCTGCCGCGACCCAAGCCCGTGTGGTGGAATTGGTAGACGCACTAGTTTCAGGTACTAGCGGGTAACACCGTGGACGTTCGAGTCCTCTCCTGGGCACCACTTGTAATAAATATAACAAAATCAGCAGCTTATCCTCGAAAATTCCTCCGCGTGTGGTACAGACCTGTGGTACAGGTTCTAGACAGCGGATTTCTCTGCTCTCGCCCATGCCCGACTACCGGCGAAATCACTACGTCCCTGTCTGGTACCAAGAGCGTTTTTCTCGCTCGCAATGAAGGCGCCCATAAGTTCTTCTACTCTCGATTTGCGTCCCGACGCACGGGCATCAAGCGGTGGTGTCCGCTACACCCGGAAGTCGATCCTGCATTGGGGACCGAACGTTGTTTTGTAGAAGACGACCTTTACACGACACGGTTTGGCGACATCGAATCGACAGAAATCGAACGCAGGTTCTTCGGCGCAATCGATAAAGCCGCACCGAGCGCGGTGGCCTACATGGCGAACTTCCAACACCCATCAGCCGATGGGGATGCGTTTCGGACGCTTATAAGTCACATGAGTGTTCAGAAGCTTCGGACGCCTAAGGGGTTAGCTTATCTGAGGTCGTTGGCGAGAAGCGTTAGTAGAAATCGTTTTGTTTGCGCTGCAGGAGCTAAAGGACCTCTATTGCGCGATATGGACCGAGTGCATTTGGGCAATTGCCGACGCTTCGGAGTCGCCGACTAAGTTCCTATTTAGTGACCATCCGGTCACGGTCTACAACGAAGCGTGCTTTCCCGGTTCCTAGATATGCGCTGGAGTTCCCTGATTCGGTGGACACGGATAGCATCATGCTAGCACCGGAGGTCAGCCCCGATGTCCACACGATTGAGTGCCGGCCGCGTTCCCGCGATCTATAAGTTCATCGAGACCCACCAGAGCCAGCATAGCGTCGAAATGATGTGCCGCTTGCTCGAGGTCACCCGGAGCGGCTACTACGAGTGGCTGAAAAACCCGGTGTCGAAGCGGGCGCAGGAAGACGCCAGGTTGCTGCGGCTGATCCGCGCCTCGTTCGTCGCAAGTCAGGGTGTCTACGGCGCGCCACGTGTTCTCGACCTGCGCGAAGCGGGTGAGACCTGCAGCAAGCATCGGGTTGCGCGATTGATGCGGCTGAACGGCCTGCGCGCCCTGCACGGCTATCGCACCCGACGCTGGTCCGTCGGAAAGCCTTCTGTTTTGATCCCGAATATTCTGCAACGGCAGTTTACGGTGACGCGCCGCAACAAGGTCTGGGTCACGGATATCACCGCATTTGACGTGGCAAGGTTGGCTGTATCTGGCTGTTGTCATGGATCTGTCTTCACGCAAGATCGTCGGCTGGTCGGCGCGCCCGACGATCCATCGGGAACTGGTGCTGAATGCCGTCCTGATGGCCATCCGCTGCCGACGACCACGCGGCACGCTGATTCACTCAGATCAGGGCACCCAGTTTGGAAGCGATGCGTGGCGGCGCTTCTGCCGGACGAACCACCTCGAGCCGAGCATGAGCCGCAAAGGCAATTGCTGGGACAACGCCGTGGCGGAATCCTTCTTCAGCAGTCTGAAGAAAGAGCGCATCAAGAAGCACATCTACAAGACCCGCGAGCTCGCGATCGCAGACATATTCGACTACATCGAGTCGTTCTACAATCCGATACGCCGTCACAGCCACCTTGGCGGAATCAGTCCCGACCAGTTCGAGTCAGCTCACAAAGCTAGGCGGCGGGGTGTCCACTGAAACCTGGGAACTCCAGTTGCTCGACGCGAGCGTTACGTCCCGAAGCGACCGAACCAGGCGTGGTCGATGGATTTCGTCGCCGACCAGCTCGTCGACGGCACGCGGTTTCGCGCCTTGACCATCGTCGATGTGTACACGCGAGAAGCACTCGACATCGTCGTCGGCCAGCGACTACGTGCGGAACACGTCGTGGAGGCCTGTAATCGACTGGTAGTCGCGAGGGGTCGCCGGTGCGCATCTTCGTCGACAACGGCAGTGAGTTCTCCGGGCGCGTGTTCGATCTCTGGGCCTATCACCGCAAGGCTGCCATCGATTTCAACCGCCTGGCAAACCGACCGACAACTGCTTCGTCGAGACCTTCAACGGATCACTCCGCGACGAATGCCTGAACGTTCACTGGTTCGAGACAATTGACGAGGCCCGGGCAAAGATCGAAGCTTGGCGAGTTGAATACAATGAGAGTCGTCCTCACCAGGCTCTCAATGATCTGACGCCGGCAGAATTTGCCGGACAGGCAAGGCATTTGGTGACGTCGGAAGAGTTCAGCAACGCCGAAATCTAACCGTCGGACTGGTCCTGGAAACCCAAGCGCTTCAGAAAAGGCCATCTCCTAAGTCATCAATGGGCCGAGGATTGCCGGCAGGTCAATCCCGCATTCACCAAATCCGGGGACGTCACTGTGTCGACTACGAGTCGAGGGCGCTCGCTCGGTCTGACAGTTAGGACTCTTATGCGACTTAGCAAACTCGGTGTTTGGTATTCGCTTAGATCGCCTCCAGCGCCCGCTGCCGCGGCGACCGCGAAACGCATTGAATCCATGGGCTATTCAGCGTTGTGGATCCCAGAATCGGTTGGCCGCAATCCGCTCGTGCACGCCAGCTGGTTGTTGGCAAACACCACGCACCTCAACATTGCCACGGGCATCGCCAACATCTATCACCGGGAGCCAGGCGTAACTCTGGCCGGGCAAAAAACACTGGCAGAACAATCCGGTGATCGCTTCTTGTTGGGTCTGGGTGTTTCCCATAAGCCCTTGTGGAAGACGTCCGCGGCCTGAAATACGGTCCGCCCGCTCCAACCATGCGAACCTACTTGGAAAAAATGGCAGTAGCGCCTTATACAGGCGCAGGTAAAGAGATCAAACCGAAAACCGTCATCGCCGCTCTCGGTCCACAGATGCTGAATGTAGCCCGCACCCATTGCGACGGCGCCCATCCCTACTTCAGCTCACCCACCCACACTAAGATGGCACGTACTATTCTCGGGCCAGACAAGATGCTCTGCGTCGAGCAGAAGGTCATTCTCGAGGGCGATGCCACCAAGGCGCGGCAATTGGCTCGCGCGGTTGCCCAGGTCTACATCAATCTGCCGAACTATCGAAATAACTGGTTGCGAATGGGACTGACCGAAGCCGATCTGAGCGGCGGTGGTTCCGACAAATTCATCGACGCCACGTTCGCTTGGGGCAGTATCGAGGCCATCAGACAACGGGTTCAGGAGCACTTTGAGGCCGGCGCCTCGCATGTTTGTGTGCAACCTGTGAATCCAAACGGCCAATTCGGCGACCTCGATTGGAAGGTCTTGGAGAAACTGGCTCTGGTCGCTAGGGCTCTATGGCCCTGCTTCGCTGAACGGGCCCAACGAATGCGAACCGCCATGAGGAAGTTGGACCGTATTGAGCGTTAGTTTTTCGGCAAGCTGGCTCGAAGAGAGCCGAGAAGTTTGCCGTGAAAGAAGAAGCGATATTCGGTCGAGCAGATCGTGGCCACACTGAAAAAGGCGGAACTCGGCATATCGGTGGCGGACACCACTCGACAGCTCGGGGTCTCCGCGCAGACTTTCTATCGCTGGAAGAAACAGTACTCAGGATTGCGGTCTTCAGTCCTTCTCGATCCGGAACCCGTCCCCATCACGGCACACTCTGACGGCACTCGGTGCACTAAAGTGCGAACCGATCAGCAGGCTTGCGTTCGCCGCGGTCATCGTCAGGAGCCTCTCGCGGGTCTGCACCGCCACATCCGGCTCCACGTCCACGGTAGTTCCCAGCCGCGGAAACGCAATCTGGATGGGGTGATGAATGCAGTCGCCGGTAATCACCGCCGACTGTCCCACGCTCTCTAGCCGGACACTCACGTGACCGGGCGTGTGGCCGGGCGTTGCCACGAGAGACACCCCGGGGCGATCGAGTGCGTCGTGCCGACCAGATCCACCAGGCCTGCCCTCACCAGCGGCTCCACCGAGTCCGCATGCGTGGCCGCCATCATGTCCATGACGCTCGCGTGCCGCGGATCCTGCGGCCCTGCACCGACGGCATCGGCATAGCCCTGCAACTCCGAGGTCCAGAACCGAAACTCCGTTTCCGCGAACAGATACCTTGCCCGCGGGAACGTCGGCCGCCAAGCCCCGTTCTCCAGAACCGTATTCCAGCCCACGTGATCCGGGTGCATGTGCGTGCACAAGACGTGGGTGACATCCTCGCGAGCGACTCCGATCGAGCTCAAGCGCTCCAGGAAGTCTCCGCGCCGCTGATGCCAGGCCTCGATAAGAGCGCGCGGCTTGTCGTTCCCGACGCAGGTATCCACGAGGATCACGGCCCGCTCGGCCCGGACCAGAAAGGCCTGAATCACCCCGATCAGATTATCCGCGGCATCCATGTAGTGGGGCTTCAGCCAGGGCACCCGGCGCTTGTACTCCGCGCTCGATGGAATCAGGCCATCTATATCGAGCAGATCCTGCTCGTAGATGGACTCCACGATGAGATCACCGATCCGCCAAGTCATAGTGTGCACTCCGCTCGCTCGCGTGGGACGCCGTGGCCCGTCACTCCGCAGGAGGCCACAGGCTTGCGCCCGCCACCGGCCTACCCGGTGGTCGGCAAGTCATACCGGGTGCCCGTCAGGTTCTCCGACAGCGCCCATAGACGCGTCCGGATCTGCTCATCGAGAGCCGCTCTCGGTGGCGCCATCTCGGCGGGGCCACCGCGCAGGTGAAACCAGCGCGGTCCGTACAGCGCGCACCCCGTGCCTCCGGTGCCGTCATGCCGAACAGCATCGACCGTACCCCGGTGTCGAGGTCCTGCGCAAACATCGGCTTCATCATTCGATACGCCCAGGCCTCGACCGTTGCACCGGACTGCGCGACGCTGTTGGCCTGCAGGTTTCCGAGTACCAGCCCGGGATGCGACGAATTGACCATCGTGTCGTGACCGGCGAATCGCAGGCGTCGCTGCAATTCATCGGTGAACAGCACATTCGCGAGCTTGCTTTGACAGTAGGCTTTCCATCGGCCATAGCGCCTCTCGCCCATCGGATCATCGAAGTCGATGCGACCGGTGAAGCTCGCGCTGCTCGTGACGTTGTGGATGCGCGCCTTGGTGTCGCCGTGATCACGTCCACAGCATCGACGTGAGCGCGAAGTGGGCGAGATGATTGACCCTGAACTGCATCTCGAAGCGATCGGCCGTCAGTGCACGGGGGACCGCCATGACGCCTGCGTTGTTGACAAGAATGTCAAGACGATCGTATTGCCTGCGAAAGCGGTCCGCGAACCGAAGCACCGACTCGAGGCTGGCATTGTCCAACGGCAAGGTGTGCGCCTTCGCTGCCGGGAAATCCTGCAGTAGCCTCTCGAGCGCCGCGCTCGCCTTCCGCTCGCTGCGGCACGCCAGAATGACCGTCGCACCTTTGCCCGCCAGAGCGCAGGCAGTCGCGAGCCCAAGGCCCCCATTCGCTCCGGTAATCACTGCCACCTTCTGAGAAAGGTCCGGTATGTCGGCCTGGGTCCAGTGACGATTCAAAGACTGTTTACTCCCTGGTGAAAGGTGATCCGGCAGAACCGGTAGCCGCCTCGGTCGCGCTTCTGCGCGCTTCCCGTGCACCTTTCGGTGCGATCCTCTGCGCAAGCGACTCCGCGGGCGACAATAGGGCACGCCAGCGTGGGTCGCTGGCTTCTACAGCGCCTACCGCTGTGCCCGACGACAGCGAACGACTCGGCTGCGAACGGCATGCGCCGGCCTTGTACCCCGGAATGCACGGGGTCGATCGCCGCTCGAAGGCCTGCCAGCCCTGCAACGCGGCAGGCTCATCGGCCTCTTCCGGGCCCGCACGCCGCGCGCTCGGCGCGTCATGCGGGCCCCCTTCGGCCTGTGCCTACAGCTAGAAGCTGACCCGTAGATCCACTCCGTAGCGTGGCCCGGGCATGATGCTGAGGACATCGAAGAACGATATATCGCTACCTGCGATGACGATCGTCTCGTCCAGGATGTTCTTGCCCCACAGGGACAGGCTCCAGCGGTCGCTGGGTGGCCGATACGTGATGTTGGCGCTCAGATCGATAGAGCTCGGGGCATACAGCGTATTCGCGTCGTTGGTGGCAAAACTGTCTCGGTAGCTGCCCGCCAAGCGGTACGAAATCACACCGCTATTGCTCAGCGGCTGATCCAGCGTCAAGGCCAGCGCAGCCGTGGACCGCGGCGTCCTGGCCAGGTCGAACTGACTGGTCGTCAGTGCACCCAGGCCTGAGGCGGCTCGAGTTGCGTTGACCCCGTTCAACGCACTTGGGTCGAGTTCGTCATAGCCGCCGTCGAGGTACCCATAGCTGAGACCCACCGCGAAAACTTCGCTCACCAGCCAGTTCGCCTCGATCTCCAGGCCATCGACGGTCGCCATGCCGGAGTTTTCGATGCGCTGCGATCCGTCAGCCAGCAGCACCGTCCTCTGCAGGTCGTCGTAGACCGCCCTGAAGAGCGCGACATTGACCCGAAGCCGCTCGAACAGATCGCTCTTCACGCCCACCTCGTAGGAGTCGACGACTTCCTCGTCGTACGCCGGATCCACCGTAGCCGCCGCGTTTCGCAGGTTGTAGCCACCGCTGCGGAAGCCTCTCGAATAGCTTGCGTAGAACTGGACGTCATCCGAGACAAAGTACTGGGCGCTCAGCTCACCGCCAACGCTTGACCAGTCCTGGCTCCCGAGGATGCCGAAATTGCACGCCGCGAAGTTGAGCGGATCGCAATTCGCCCCGAGCGACTGCTGCGTGCTCTTCTCCTCCGATGTGTAGCGCAGGCCGGCATTTAGAAGCCAGCGCTCCGAGGGCCCCCAGCTGACGCGACCGAACGCAGCCCAGGTCGAGTGATCAATGTCGCCGCCGAGTCCCTGCAGCAGAGGCGTCGGCCGCAGACCCGCAAGGATGTGCCGACCTTCCCTGTAGCTGACGTCTTGCGTGAAATAGTAGCCGCCGATGGTCGCCTCGATCGATTCACTCGAAAACGGGCGTCCCGACCAGCGGATCTCCTGCGACCACTGTTCGTTCTCAGGATCGAGAGCCACTTGGAAGATGTCGAGCGCGCCTCCATCGACCTCCACCAGGTTGAAGGCGTCTACCGCGCGATAGCCCGTGACCCAAGCCCATTGCCCCTTTGCCGTGTCATAGGTCGCGTCGATCGTGACGGACTTCGTGGTGAGCTCGTTGATGCCATTGTTGGAGTGTGAGACCTGCTTGTTGTCGTCGAAGTCTGGCAAACCGGCGTTTCCCGCGATGTTCTGGATGCCTTTGACCCCGAGCCCGTTCTCGCCATCGACTTCGCCGTACTCGGCGATGAGATCGATCGTCAGCTCCGGCGTCGGCACCCATCTCAGGCTGGGTCGCACGTAGAAGCTCTCACTCTCGCCGAGATCCTTCTTCAGTTTCACGTTCCGCCCGAGAACAACGGGAAAGATGGGCGCGATCGTATTGACGTTGTCGAAGTTGCCATCCGTCGACTGGTAAAAGAGTGCGACTTTCCCGGCGAGAGAGTTGCCGATCAGGGGCGCGGTGCCGGTGAACATGACATCCAACTGCCCGTTCGAGCCGACGGTGAGCTTCGCGTTTGCCGACGGGGCGAAGCTCGCGCGCTTGGTGCGCAACAGCAAGGCACCGGCCGTGACATTTCGACCGAACAGCGTGCCCTGCGGACCGCGCAGGATCTCCGCCGATTCGACATCAAACATGTCGAGGTTGGCGCCGTTCAGCATTCCGAGCACGACGCCGTCCACGAAGATACCGACTGCCGGATCATCGGACGGGATGCTCGACTGCGTGCCTTGGCCTCGAATGTTCATATCCGGAACGTTGGGCGTGAACGAATTCGTGGCGAAGTAGACGTTAGGCACTGTGGCACCCAGATCCGTCACTGACTCTACGCTGGCTACTTCCAGCATTTCGCTAGTGAACGCCGTCACCGCAAGTGGAATGCGCTGCAGGTCCTGGCCCTCGGCGCGCTTCTGCGCCGTAACTATGACCTCCTCCAGCATGACTCCCGCCGAGCCGCGGGGCTTGTCGTCCGCTTCAGACGTTGGTTGCTGCGCACTGACCGACGCGGCACTCGCGGCGATGGCGCTACTGACGGCCCAGGCCAGTAGTTTGGACTGGAGTCTGACTCCCCGTAGATAGACTTTCACGTTTGATTCCCCCCTCTAAGCTGCGAAGCTCCCCTCGGAGCGGTGCCGGCGCGATGCCGAAGGCGCTGCCTGGCAAATGACGCAGCACCACTTCAGCGACTATCCAATATCGCCCCTAACCCTCGCAAGGCACGTTGATTCACTAACACATACATGTAGCTGCGAGTTCACGCCAACGATTGCCTCGGCCGGCCACTCGCCGTCATGCCCACCCCCGTGATCGTGCGACCCACATCAAGCTTCGGTGCGGGTTGGTCGCGCACTCATCGTGAGCACGGGCTGGATCTTCCGAAAGTTCGTTCGCGCGGAATTTCATGCGCGCGCACCGTCACCATGGAAGTGACGACTGGCTGCGCGCGTGAAGAAACCATAGCTTTACGCGCAGCATGTTCCGTCGAGGCAGCTGCTCGGACAACGACGGCGCAGGCGCGTTCTTGAGGAACTTCTAGCGAGAGCACATTCAGTGACAGATCCACAAGAAGCGATCGCTCGTGACGCGATCGCGGAGGACATCGACGCGCCTGACACTCCGCACGACAGCACAGTCACATGGGCGGCGTCAGCCCGGATGCCATTGAAGGCGCCGGATTCAGGCGTTGTGGTGTCCACAGACTGATGGCAAATCCAGCCGTCGTGTCGCTTGAGAGTCACTCGGCCGCTCGCACTGAAGAGCCGCAGCCTCTCAGAGAGATTCCCGAAGGGGGCATCCAACACGTGTGTGCCGGCCCGCGGGCTACGCTGCCGTGCGTACGGCCCGACACCGCGCCGACGAACGGCCAACGATGACCGGGGGCCCGCCCGAGGTCCCAGAGGCCCGAAGCCAGTACAGGCGACGCGCGGTCACCGTGGACGCATTCGCCTTGGTGCGCGGCGGGCTCGGGTCCGCGTACTCATACGCGAGCCGCCCTTCGGCAGGCACGACGTCACTACCAGTCGGTGCCAAATTCGGCTGCACCCATCACCAGTTGGCGAGGGGTGCCGCCATCGCAGCGTCCACCTGGAATCGTGGTCCATAGCGTCCCGTCAGGCGATACGCTTCAGCCTCGAACTGCTTCCGGCCCAGGTCCGGATGTGAGTGATCGGCCCCCCGGTCCAAGCAGGAAAGCCCCAGCCGAGAATCGCCGCGAGATCCGCCGACTCGACGTCCCTCACGATGCCCTCGGCCAAGCAACGCAGGGCCGGAAGCAGCTGCGAATACACCAGCCGGCTCTCCACATCCTCGACACTGGGCTGCGTCGGCATCCACGGAAAATGTTCGCGTAGCGCCGGCCAGATCCTCTTGGCCGCCTTTTCCGGGTACTCGTAGAAGCCCCCGCCCCCACGCCGGCCCTGACGGCCAAGCTCTCGGACCATCTTCTCGAGCATCGCTTCGTGTCCGAGTGGAACATAGGCGTCCCCAAGATCCCGACGGGTCGTTTCCATCAGCTGGTAGTTCAACGTTAGAGCCGTCTCATCGATCAGCGCAAGCGGCCCGATCGGCATGCCGAACTGCAACGCTGCATTTTCGATCAGGGCTGGGTTGACTCCCTCGCTCACCATCCTCATCGCCTCGGCCAGATAGACCGGCATGATCCTATTCGTGTAGAAGCCGCGCACATCGCTGACGATGATCGGCGTTTTCTTGATACGCCCCACATAATCGAGTGCTGCAGCCACCACATCCGTGTCAGCGGCACCCGGGATGACCTCGACGAGAGACATGCGATCCACCGGAGAGAAGAAGTGAAGCCCAAGAAACCTCTCGGGGCGGGCGGTGTGGGCGGCGAGCTGCCGGATCGGTAGCGTGGAGGTGTTGGACGGGAAGATTGCATCAGGCCGCAGGTGTGGATGGATGTCGCGGATCACCTGCGCCTTGATATTGGAGTCTTCATAGACTGCCTCGATCACTAGATCGGCGTCGCCGAGCTTCGCGAGATCGGAGATCGGTGCGATGCGGCTGTTCACGACATCTAGAGCCGTCGGCTCGAGGGCCCCGCGCTTCACGCGCTCGGCGACACGCTGCACGATGCCGTCCTTGCCCCGCTCCGCCAGGGCCTGCTCACGATCGAGCAGCATCACGTTCATGCCGGACATTGCGCTCACCAACGCGATGCCTGAACCCATGAGACCTGCGCCCACGACTCCGACGGTCCGAATCGCCTGGCGCGGCGCGCCGTCGGCAGGCGGAACGCCGGATCGCAGTCGCTTCCGGCCCACGAACAAGGTGCCGATCATGTTGCGCGGTACCGCGGTGCGCATAAGCGACTTGAACGACTTGGCGTCGAACGCGAGTGCCCCGTCAAGGGGCAGGATCATGCCTTGATAAAGGCAGGACAGGATCGCCCGGACCGCCGGCTGGTGCTGATTCCCGCCCGACTGGCGCTTGGCGTTCTCGGCCGTAAAGAACAACACCGCCCGACTGTCGAACGGGCCGGCGCCCCCGGGGATCTCATACCCGGCGCGATCCCACGGCTGCACCGCCTGGGTGTTCGCCTTGACCCAGCGCTGGGCAGCCGCACGCGCCGCTTCCGCCGGAACGACCTCGTTCACCAGTCCGTACTTCAGCGCCTGTTGTGCACTGACCTGACGTCCATCGAGACAAAGGTCGGCCGCGACCTTCAGCCCCGACAGCCGCAGCACTCGCTGCAGCCCACCCGCACCTGGCAGCAACCCGAGCTGGACCTCCGGGAGTCCCAGTGCGACACCACGACCATCGGCCGCCACGCGGTAGTGGCACGCCAGCGCGAGCTCCAGGCCCCCACCCAGCGCCAGGCCCTCGATCGCCACCGCCACCGGCTTCGCCGCGCTCTTGCCTCGTAGCAGATCCGCCGCAGGCCGCCCGCCGCTCTCCAGGGCTCGCAAGCTGGCGGACAGGCGCGCAATCACTTGGTCGAGCGGATCCGCGTGGCCCTCGTTTCCCTCGAGCAGCAGATCGATATCCGCGCCGGTGTGGAAGGCGTTCGGCTTGCCCGAAACGATGACGGCGCCGCGCACTTCCGGATCGGCAATGAAGCGCTCCACCCAGTGCCCGAACTCGTCGATCAGCGCCCCGTTCCAGACGTTCATGGAACGCCCCGGGACGTCGATACTGACGGTGGCGATGCGGTCCGCGTCCAGATCAATCTTCAGCGTGCTGTATTCCATTCGCCTTATCCTGCTCGATCAGCCGAGCCGCTCAATGATGGTTGCGACGCCCATGCCGCCGCCGACGCACAGTGTGACGAGACCGAGCGACTTGCCGCGGCGCTCCAATTCATCGAGCACCGTCCCCACCAGCATCGCACCCGTGGCACCGGTGGGGTGCCCCATGGCGATGGCACCGCCGTTCACATTGATCTCGTCCAAGGGGAGCTCCATGGCTTGTGCAAACCGCAGCACAACGGAGGCGAATGCTTCGTTCACCTCCCACAAGTCGATATCGCTCTTGCTCAGCTTGGCGATCGCGAGGGCTTTTTTCGCTGCCAACTCGGGCGCCGTCAGCATGATGGTTGGCTCGGAGCCAACGCTGGCCATCGCGCGAATCCGCGCCCTCGGTTTGAGTCCGGACTGATGGCCGGCGCGCGCCGTCCCGATCAACACCGCAGATGCGCCATCTGCGATCCCCGACGAGTTACCCGCGTGATGCACGTGCTGTATCGCAGCGAGTTCCGGGTACTTCTGGAATGCCACAGCGTCGAATCCGCCATCGCGCCCCATGGACTCGAAGGCCGGCCTCAGCGCTGCCATTGTCTCGAGATCACTGGTTTCCCTCACGAGTTCGTCCCGCGTCAGCATCACCTGGTCAAGAATGTCAGTGACCGGAATGATCGAGCGTTCGAAGCGACCCTCGCGCCAAGCGGACGCCGCGCGACGGTGGCTCTCACAGGCAAACTCATCGCAGGCTTGCCGCGAGAAGCCGTAGCGGGTCGCGATCAAGTCCGCCGAGATGCCCTGCGGAATGTATCGCGCCTTGAACGCGATCTCCGGGTCCATCGACCACGGCCCCCCGTCGGCACCCAGCGGCACGCGCGACATCGACTCGACGCCGCCGCCGATGCCCAGCGCGATCTCGCCGCTGATCACCTTCGCGGCGATGATGTTTACGGCTTCGAGTGCCGATCCGCAGAAGCGATTTACGTGAAGCGCGGCAGTCGCGTTGGGCAGATCCGCATGAAACAGCGCCGAGCGGGCGATCAACCCTCCCTGCTCCCCGGCCGCGGACACGCAGCCCAATGCCACGTCTTCGACCTGCGCGGCATTGGGTACATTTCGGTGAACGATCTCCCTGAGCACCTGGCTGGCAAGGCGCACCGGCGTCACCTCGTGAATCGACCCTGTGCTCTTGCCCCGCCCGCGTGGCGTCCTCAGAGCATCGAAGATGAGCGCTTCTGTCATGTTGCGTTTTCCTACTAATGCACGGATACCGCCATCGCGTTCGCTGCGGCGGGACGGGAATCCTAGTAGGTCAGCTGCGCGCCGTATATCGACTGAGGAAAACCGCACGTACATGTGAAGCGACGCCGTACTCGCGCACGCGCGCGAGAACGGCCGCAGAATTGCGATACATCGGGGTGCTCGCGCCCTTGTCGTCGTTCAGTAGCGCCTGCGTACGACGACAGCGCGCTTGCGTGTTGTGGCGCAACGTTCGCAGTGATCGAAATTCGCCGGGGTGCGCCATGACTACCGAAATCGACCGATCGAGTGTTGTCAGATCACGCTATCTGGTGCTCGCGCTTCTCACGGGCGCTTACGCGCTAAGCGTCATCGATCGCGGCATCATCAGCGTCGTCCTGACGGACGTTCAACGTGAGTTCGCCCTGAGCGACACCCAGCTTGCGCTGCTGGGAGGCACGGCCTTCGCTCTTTTCTATGCCACGCTGGGAATTCCCATCGCCCGCCTCGCCGATCGATCGAATCGACGCATCGTCCTCACCGCCTCAGTCATCGTGTGGAGCGCGGCCACCGCGCTGTCAGGTGTCGCCGTCGGGTTCTGGTCGCTCTTTCTGGCGCGTGTCATCGTGGGGGCGGGAGAGGCCGGATGCACGCCGACGAGCCACTCGCTCATTACCGACTACTTTGGCAAGCGGGAACTTGCGCGAGCCTTGGGCGTCTACTCGGCCGGTGCCATCGTCGGAATGCTATCGGGCTTCCTGCTCGGAAGTATGCTCGCACAGCACTTCGGCTGGCGAACGGTGTTCATCGCGCTCGGCCTCCCTGGCGTCGTGTTCGGTGCGATAGTCCTTTTTTTCGTTCGTGATCCGCGACACGATAACTCGGACGCGACATCGGCGCCGACGCGACTCGACGTCCCGCTCAAAGAGAGCATGGGCGACTTGCTCCGCAATCCCATCTATCGAGCAGCCCTCTTCGGCCACGGCTTCTCGCTGGTGTGCTTCTATGCGCTGTTTGTCTGGATCTATCCGCTCGTCGAACGCAGCTTCAGCCTCAGCAAGACGGAAATCGGGCAGTACACCGCCCTAGCGCTGCTATTCGGTGCGATACCAGGCATGGTCCTCGGAGGGCTGCTGACCGATAGGATGGCGACGCGCGACATCCGGTGGCGCGGCCGACTCCCGGCCCTCTGGGTGCTGGCCTCGACGCCCCTTTTCTATGCCACGCTCGCTGCCGACACCGCCACTCTCTTATTTACTTGCTTCGGTCTGTTCGCATTCTGCATCAACATGCATCACGCGGCGGCCTTCTCCATCGTGCAGATCGCCGCCAAGGACCACCAGCGGGCGCTGGCTGTGGCGATGGTCCTGCTGGTATCCAACCTGCTCGGCTACGCCGCGCTCCCGGTAGCAGCCGGGTACCTCAGCGACACCGTCTTCCGCGACATGGGCGCCGATTCGATCCGCTACGGACTTGCCGTCGTCGGCCTCTCCTCGCTGATCGGCGTCGGCTTCTTCCTGCTCGCAGCGCGTGCCCTGGGGAAGCGGCACGTTGCCGCCGGATAGCATCGCAGCAGGGGCCGGAGATCCTCCGCCCGCGATCCGTCCCACGTGGCTCTGACGCCAGTCGCGCGCGCCGCCGTGCTGGCGGCGCATCGCCGGTCCTCGCAATGCGGCCGATGCGCTACTTCGAATCCAGCGACCGGGCGATCAGATCCTTCATGATCTCATTGGTGCCGCCGTAGATCTTCTGCACTCGCGCGTCCGTGTAGAGCTCTGCGATGGGGTACTCCATCGTGTATCCGTAGCCGCCATGCAGCTGCAGGCATTCATCGACGATCTCGCATTGGGTCTGCGTCGCCCACCACTTCATCATCGCTGCACGGCTGCCGTCGTAAGTTCCGGCCAAGAACTCAGCTACCGCCTGGTCCACAAACGCGCGGAGCACCTCGACCTTGGTGGCCACTTCCGCAAGTTTGAAGCGCGTGTTCTGAAAGTCCATCAACCGTTTCTGGAACGCACGACGCCCCTTGACGTACTCGAGAGTGACCTCAAGCGCCCTCTCACAAGCCCCGAGTGCCATGAATCCTATGATGAGTCGCTCCCAGCTCAGCTGATGCATCAGTTGGTAGAATCCCTGTCCTCGACCCCTCCCAGCAAGTTCTCGGCTGGAACAGACAGCTCATCGAAGAACAGCTCGGACGTATCCTGCCGTTGCATGCCGAGCTTCTTGAGCTTGCGGCCCCGCCGGAAGCCGTCGTCAACCTCCTCGGTGTCGACCACGATGATCGAAATCCCTCGCGAGCCCGCGCCAGGGTCGGTCTTAGTTACCACACACAGCAGGTTCGCGGTCTGTCCATTGGTGATGAAGATTTTCGAACCGCTGATGCGGTAGGTGTCGCCCTGCTTTCGTGCGCGAGTCGAAATGCTCTTCATATCCGAGCCGCTACCAGGCTCAGTGATCGCGATGGCGCCGATCCGCTGGCCCGATACGAGCCCGGGGAGCCACCGCTTCTTCTGGTCCTCTGTCCCGTAGCCGAGAATGTAGTGAGCAGCAATGTTGTGCACGCCCAGCCCCCAACCCGTATCCCCGGTACGGCTGTACTCGAGGAAGGCCACAGCATCGAACGTCCTGTCCAGGCCGCCGCCGCCGTAGCACTCGGGAATTGACGCGCCGAGGATCCCGACGTCCCCAGCCTTTCGCCAGAAGTCGCCCTCAACGTACCCTTGGGTCGTCCATCGCTCCATGCTTGCAGTCAGTTCACGGGACAGGAACTGTCGCACGGTATCTCCGTACGCGACGTGATCCTCAGTCATCCAGGGCGCTTGCTTCATCGTTTGTCCTTTAGCCAGGTCATCATCAAGGGCACTGAGCCGGGCACCGGCGCATTGCCGTGCCGTCCAGCCGTCCGCGTAAGGGCATACCGCGATCCTGATCCTACTCCGCATCCCCTGCGTGGCAGTCGATGACGGGACCGATAACACACTGGTGTCGATTTGACGCAGTCGCCCTGCGCGGATCGGCCGCGACGGCAGGAGTCGGGATAACACGTATGTGAGATGCACTGCGTGCCCGTTCAACCACGCCCGAGTGGGTGCAAGAATGTATCGACTCCCACGGCCTGAGAAACGCAGATGTTGAAAGGAATACGACGCCGACGACGTTGCGTGTTGTCGGTCCCGGCGAGCGCCGAGCGCAAGATCGAGAAGGCGCTCGCCTCCGGCGTCGACTTCGTGTTTCTCGACCTCGAGGACGGGGTCGCGCCCGCTGCCAAAGCACAAGCCCGTCGCAATGCGATCGAGGCGTTCAACACCGGCAACTGGGGGAGCACCGTGCGGTGCTTCCGGATGAACGGCATCGACTCCTACTGGGCGCTTCAGGACCTGTTGGAGGTGGTCGGTGAGGCCGGTCACAACATAGATACGATTGTCGTCCCGAAGGTGAAACAGGCTAGGGATGTGCATTTCTGCGACACCCTCCTGGGGCTCATCGAACGGCAGTGCGGCATCGACAGGCCGATCGGCCTCGAACTGCTGATCGAGGAAGTCGAAGGAATCCAGAACATCCGGGAGATCTCCGCGGCCAGTGCGAGGATCGAGTCCCTGATGTTCGGCGTCGGTGATTACACCCGTGCCCAGGGCGTGGACATCCGCGATGCCATGGGCCCCGCCCGCTACTATCCGGGCGACATCTGGCATTTCCAGCGCAGTACGCTTGCGATCGCGGCGCGCGTCGCTGGAATCGACTACGTCGATGGCCCTTGGGGATTGATCGCCGATCCCGACGGTTATCGCAACGAGTGTCGCAAGGCAAAAACGCTCGGCGCCGTCGGCAAGTGGGCCATTCACCCCACGCAGATCCCGATCGCCATGGCCGAGTTCACACCGACGGCGGAAGAACTACTGCAAGCGTTGAAGATGAGGCGCGAGTTCGAGAAGGCGCGCGCAAAAGGGCTCGGGGCCATCAAGACTGCTGACGGCGGCATGCTCGACGAAGCGATCCTGCCCGTCGTGAATGCGATGCTCGACGCCGCTCGATTTTACGGCGTAGGCGTCGCCGAGATCGAGCAACGACTCCCCTGACTGCCCGCTCGGCGGTCTGCCTATTCCTCTGGAGAACACACCATGCTGCCCCGCTACAGCAACTACATCAACGGCCAGTACCGACCGTCTGCGAGCGAGGATTACCTCACCGTATTCGCTCCAGCCATTGGGGAAGCATGTGCACTCGCACCGAACAGCACTGCCGCGGAGCTCGACGGGTGTGTGCGGGCGGCGCAGGCCGCCCAGGCGAACTGGGCGGATCTTCGGCCGATCGAGCGCGGCCGCATCCTGTATCGGATGGCCGCGTATCTGCGCGAGAACGCGGAGCAGTTCGCGACGATCGAGCGGCGCGAGACCGGCAAGCCCCACTGGCAGCCTCCCATGGAAATTGGCATCGCTGCGGGGTATCTCGAGCCTCTATGCGGGACTCTGCAACATTCATCATGGTGAGCACATCGACATCGGCCCCCAGTACCACTGCCATACGATACGAGAGCCCTTCGGTGTCGTAGGCCTCATCACGCCGTGGAACTCGCCCCTCAGTCAGCTGTGCCGCGGGCTCGGTCCCGCGTTGGTCACTGGCAATAGCGTCGTGTGCAAGCCGTCGGAGTTCACGCCGGGCAGTTCGCTCAAGCTCGCCGCCGACGCCGTGGAGTTCTGCGGACTACCACCGGGCATTCTGAACATCGTGCTCGGTTCGGGCCCGCGTGTGGGCACCGCGCTCGTCGGGCATCCGCTTGTACGCAAGGTTGCACTCACCGGCAGCGTGAGGGCGGGACGAGAAGTCAGTCACGTCGCCGCCGATCGCCTCATTCCCCTGACGCTGGAATTGGGGGGAAAGTCTCCGAACATCGTATTCGAAGACGCGGATCTCGACGCGGCGGCCGTCGGCAGCATCAATGCCATCGCCCTCAACGCCGGCCAGGTGTGCTTCGCCGGCTCCCGCCTCCTGGTCCAGCGTTCGATCTACGACACCATGCTCGAGAAACTCCGCGGTATCGCCACGTCGGTGGTGATAGGTCCACAGACGGACGCAAAGGTTGGAGCCATTGCGACCCGCGCTCAGTATGAGCGGGTGCAGGCGGCCTTCGCACTGGCCGAAGCTGACGGCGCTCGGCTCGTCTGCGGCGGGCCTGACGCGCGTCAGGCGGCCTGGGGCAACGGCTGGTATCTGCCGTTGACGATCTACAGCCACGTCACCAATGAGATGGCCATCGCTCGGGAGGAGATTTTCGGACCCGTACTCAGCGTGATCCCCTTCGACAACGAGGACCAGGCAATTTCCATCGCCAATGACTCGAGCTACGGTCTTGCAGCAGGGGTATGGACGCGCGACCTGAGCCGCGCTCACCGCATGGCCCGCAGGCTCGAGGCCGGCTCGGTGCTGATCAACGAGTATTCCGGGACGGACGTCGAGCTGCCCTTTGGCGGCTACAAGAACAGTGGTTATGGGAAGGAAAAGGGCGTCGAAGCACTGAGCCACTACCAGCAGATCAAGACCGTACGAATTCGGCTGAGCTGATCTCATGGACCGATCGTCAGACTGCGTTGAGATCAGCGGCCACTGTCTGGCCGATATCGACGTCGTCGAGGATTTCGACGCAACGACACCGGCGCTGGTACGCCAGACCATCCGCTTCGCCGGGCGCCTGGCGGCGGACTGCGGCGCCCGGGTGTTTGAGTCTCCGGACGCGTTCGACAATCCTGCGAGTCCGCTGAACATCTTTTTCAGTGAGGGCAAGCGCCCCTTGTCCGAGGCGCCCGCGCGCGCGCTCGCCCTCACGCACAACCCCGCCCTCTCGACGCACTGCGTGTACATCGCTGAGCAGCACCGTGGCACGCCGGCGCACGTCGGGTCCGAGACCGATCTGACCATTCAGGCGCGGGCCGGCATCTGCCACCTGATCGGCGACCCGGACGAGCAACCCCTCAAGATCGGCGGCCACCAGGTCGTGAGTGCCGGTGGGTACGCCGCCTTTTCCGCGCTGGTCGCTTTGTGCCTGAAGCAGGCGCGCCTGTCGGTCACGGATCGTGCAAACGTGGATCTGCTCGGCGTCATGACATGGGTGAACTGGAAGGCGGTCGCCTTGGGCGCGCTCGGCACGGAGCTGAAGCGCGAGGGCGCCCAGGCGGAGTGGCCGGTGTTCAGTTTGCGCGACGGTTACGCGGCCATGGTGTTCTTCGAGCCGCAGTGGGACACCGTCTGCGAACTGATCGGCGATGCACGTCTGCGCGACGAGCGCTTGCGAACGTTCCAGGACCGCGAGCGCAATCGCGAGCTCTACCAGGGCATCATCGCCGACTGGTTCGCGATGCGCACCAAAGCCGAAGTGACGCGGCTGATGGACGAGAATCGCATTCCCAACGGCGTGGTCGCGACGCCCGCAGACCTGCTGCAGGATCCGCTGTTGCTGTATCGCGGGGGCTTGCTGTCTGCCGTCGACGTCAATGGCCGTCAGTACTCGCGGCCCCGACTGCCTCACCGGGTATACCGTGTGGGGCCACGGGGCCTGCCCCGTCGGCGAGCCGTGCTTGGAACCGCTGCGACGCCGTCCGGAAGTCTCCCGCTGCAGGGTCTGCGGGTCCTCGACCTGGGGGTCATCACCGCCGGCGCCGGCGTCGGCGCTCTGCTGGCGGATCTCGGTGCCGACGTGATCAAGGTCGAATCGACCACGTACGCGGATCCGTTCCGCAGCTGGGCCGGCTCGAACAAGGGCGCCTCGCCCCTGTTCAAGTTCAACAATCGCAACAAACGCGGCGTGGCGCTCGATCTGAAGACGCCCTCGGGTCGGGAGGCCTTCCTGCAGCTCGTCCGCGAGTCCGACGTCGTGATGGAGAACTTCCGGCGCGGCGTCCTGGAGCGTCTGGGCATCGGTTTCGATGTGTTGAGAGCCGTCAACCCCGGCATCGTGCTCGTGTCCCTCACGGGTCAGGGACTCGAAGGGCCGGGCTCGGAGAATGTCTCTTTCGGCTCCTCTCTCGAAGCACGCTCCGGAATCGCGTCGGTTACCCTCTCCCGCAATGGCACTCCGTTCGTGTCCGGCCGAAATCTCAACTACCCTGACCAGATTGTCTGCCTGCATGCGCCGGGCGCCATCATGGCGGCCCTGCTGCGGCAGACCCGCGAAGGCGGTGCCATGCATCTGGACATTTCGCAGCGGGATGTGGCGGTCTACACGCTCTCCGACCACATCCTTGCCGCGTCGCTAGGCGAGCCTGTACACGCGGGTTTCGTCGATCGCGATCCAGGCTACGTTTTCCAGAACACCTGCAAGAGTCTCGACGGCCATTGGCTTGCCGTATCGGTGCCGCGCGATCGCTGCAGCGCCGTCCTGCCGTGACCGGGATCAACGACGTGAACACCTCGCTCGCTGGATCTCGGAGGTGCCGGCCGATGCGGCGCCCTCGAGACCTTGTGCAGTGTTGGGGTCGCTTGCGCCCAGTGCAGCACTGGGATCGATCTGGCGCGCGCTCTGCACATGGACGCGCATGACACCTTCACCCGATCGCCCTCCGGCGAACTGGTCAAGGGCTTTCCGTTCCAGCTGACCGATTCCCCGATGACGGTGACGCGCGACAGTCCCGCGCTCGGCGAGCACAATCGCGAGATCATCCCCGGTGTTTGATCTGGCGAGCATTCGTACGTCACTCGCGGCGCCGGTGATCGTGGCGCCCATGTTCCTCGTGTCATGCCCGGCGCTCGCTCTGGCTGCGTGCCGGGAGGGTCTCATCGGCTCCCTTCCGGCTCACTCGGCGCGTACCCGAGATCAGTTGCGCGCCTCGCTGGTGGGGATGCCCGAAAGGCTCACCGAAGTGCGCTCGTCGACGGCCCCGCACGGGGGCGCGGCCTACGCCGTCAACCTCGTCGTGCACCCTACCAACGAGCGTGCCGCCGGAGACCTCGAACTCCTGATCGAGCATCGCGTGCCGATCGTGATCACCTCGAAGGGTGCCCCGGGGGACGTCGTACGTCGCATCCACGATTACGGCGGACTGGTCCTCAGCGACATCGCAAACCAGCGACACGCGCAGAAGGCGGCCGACGCGGGTGTGGACGGGCTGATCGCTGTTTGCGCGGGCGCCGGTGGCCACACCGGCACGCTCAATCCCTTCGCGTTCATGAACGAGATCCGGGAGGTCTTCGACGGGCCCGTCATTCTCGCCGGCGGGATCACCACTGGCCGTGACGTGGCTGCAGCCGAGCTCATGGGCGCCTCGTTTGCCTATCTCGGGACCCGCTTCATCCCGACGACCGAATCCCTCGCCGAGGAAGGGCACAAGCGCATGATCATCGCGTCGCACGGCTCGGACATCTTCTTTACAGCGGCCGTGGACGGCGCTCCCGCCAACTTCCTCGCCGCGAGTCTCGTGAGCGCGGGTATGTCACTGGAGGCACTCGCCGTGACTCCACCGGGGAAGATCGTGTCCGTGAAGGATCACAAGCGGTGGAAGGACATCTGGTCGGCAGGACATGGTGTGGGTTCGATACACGCCATCCAGCCTGCAGCAGAGGTCTGTCGCGAGATCATCGCGCAGTACGAGAAATACCGGATCGTGCGGTGATTTCCGAAACGCGCATTGTCCCGGATGCTGTGCCGTGAGTCTGACGTCCGAGGGAGACGGCCGTATCCCTGCTGCTCGAGGAAGCGCTCGAGGAAGGAGGCGACGCGGCGGTACCGATTATCGGCCGCGCGCAGCGGGTCAACCGGCGTCAGGCGGCCTGCATCAATGCCACGGCTTCGCACATTCTCGACTACGACGACAGCGCCGAGGCGGCCAACAGTCACCTATCCGCGCCGATTGTGAACGCCTTGCTGGCACTCGGGCATTCCATGGATGCGTCGGGCTTGCGGGTCCTTACGGCCTACGTGGCTGGATACGAAGCCGCCTGCCAGGTCGCCCAGGCCTGCAATGTGGCCGAGCTGTATCGCTGTGGCTGGCATGCGATACCCGTTATCGGGACCCTTGGGGTCGCGATCGCCTGTTCGCGGCTGCTCGACTTGCCGGCGGCGGCCACCGCCCAAGCCATCGGCATCGCCGCAACGCAGGCTGCGGGTCTGAAGGCCATGTTTGGCACCATGTGCAAGTCGCTGCACGCCGGCGAAGCGTCTAGCCGGGGCATGCGGGCGGCGCTGCTCGCCCGCAGCGGGTTCACGAGCTGCGATCACGTGCTCGAGGCGCCGCTCGGGTATGCGTGGTGCTTCAGCGGTCGAGAGCCGATCGACGTCCGCGACGCGGCGTCGGCAGACGTCTGGTATTTGCGGCGCAATCTCTTCAAACATCACGCCGCCTGCCACCTGACCCACGCGTACATCGACGCGGCGCAGGCACTGCGGGAACGTCACTCGCTGGCTGCGGATCGCATCTCCCGGATCACCCTGCGCGCGAGTCCGGTGCCTCGACGTCTGCAATATCTCGGAGCCACGCACTGGCCTGGAGACCAAGTTCAGCCTCTCGCACGTGGTGGCGATGGCCTTGCACGGCTTCAACACCGCCGACGCCACTCTCTTCAGCGACGAGATGGCGTCACACCCGGCATTGAACAGGCTCCGCGCGCGAAGCGAGGTCGTGATCGAGCATGATCGGGATCGCTTCATGGCCCGAGTCGAGATCACCACCGAGGAGGGTCGTCGTTATGCGGCCGACTCCAGCACCGCGGCCACCGGCGATCCTCGTGCATCAGACGCTAAAATCCGGGCGAAGTTCATGGCCCTCGGGACGCCCATCCTGGGTCAAGCGCGGGCCGTAGCGCTCCAGGACGCGGTTATGGGGATCGATCGCCTCGGATCCGTCGCGTCGATCCTGGAGGCAGTTGCGCGCCACTAGCGCTCTGGCGACGGCGCTGTCCCGGCGGCGCATCTCGCAACTGTCACGTTGCCGCCGGCGAGACGCTGGTGTTTCTGAGTTCAGCCTTTCGCACCTTGCCCGATGCGGTGAGCGGCAGCTCGTCCCTGAACTCGATGTGCTTGGGCAGCTTGTACCGCGCGATGCGGTCGCCAAGGTAGCCGAGTAGCGCCGCCGCGTCGATGCTGCGGCCCTCTCGCCGCACCACGAACGCCTCGCCCACCTCACCCCACAGCGCGTCCGCCACGCCGATGACCGCAGCATTGGCGACGTCTGGATGGTCGAGGAGGTGCTCTCCACTTCCGCCGGGAGACGTTTTCGGCACCACTGCGGTACATGTCCTTCTGCCGGTCGACGAAATAAAGCCTGCCGGCGTCGTCCATGTAGCCAAGATCGCCCGTGTGCAATGCTCCGTTCCGGACAGCGTTCGCCGAATCCACCGGACGTTTCCAGTATTCTGACATCACAGTGGGTCCACACGCGAGAAGCTCGCCCGCCGCGCCTGGCTCGGCGTCAATCCACACATCCGTGAAAAACCCTGCCCGACCCACCGACCCGAAGTGCGAGAGCACCTCGCTCTCATCCTGCAGTGCCATGAAGGAGTTCTCGGTCTGTCCATACCCCATACGCAGCGACAATCCTGTGGCCTCCTTGATCTGCTCAAGAAGACTCCGCGGCGTCCGCTCTCCCCCGCCGAAGAGCACTCGAACACTGGAGAACCCGCGCTTCCGCCCGCCCATCGCATCCACGATGAATCGCAGCATCGTCGTCGTACAGCAGACAACAGTCGGCGCTTCGCGTTCGAGATCGACTAGAAACGTCTCCGCCGAGAACTTCTCCCGCGTGACGAAGGTCGCGCCCCGGGTCAGCGTCGGCACCAGCAGCGCAAAGAGCGCCGCCGAGTGAAACAGCGGCATCTGCGTCATCACCACGTCCGACTCCCGCAGATCGAGGTAATTCACAACCTGGAAGGCCTTGAAGAACGTCTGCAGGTGAGAGGTCACCACGCCTTTGGGCTCGCCGGTGGTTCCCGACGTGTACAGCAACGCCAAAGGACTCGAGAGATCAAGCCGCACGCATTCGGCCGCCGTGTGTTTGAGAGTCGGTCCCGTGGAAGACTCCGCCACCGCGGTGCCCCGGCTTGGAGTCCAGGGTGCTGTAGGCCACGCTGTCGAGTTCCGGAAGCCCCCTGGAACGCAATCGACTCGAGTTGTGCCCTCCACTCGTCGTCGAAAAGCAAGAAGCGAGGCACTCACGTCATTCAGCTGGAACACCAGCTCGGACGTGGTCAGGCGCGTGTTCAACGGCAGATACACTGCCCCATCTTCAGCACCGCGAGAAGGCAGTTCACGGTGGTGGCGCTGTTTCGACCAA
>JADJOO010000023.1 GCA_016713725.1 Pseudomonadota bacterium
CGACATGTCGACGGTGGTCGAGCGGGTCGCTCCACCGCCCACCGCGTGGACCGTCGCCGCACCCGTGTACGCAAAAAGATTCAGGAAGCGTTTCCCCCCGGCCCACTCGCCGAGTCGCATGCGCGTGATGCGGTGATCCAGGAACAGCCCGGTGTCGAGATAGTCGTTGAAGTTCACGAGGAAGCGGTAGCGGCCTTCGCGGACGACGTGGAACTGCGCTTCCGCGTCGAGCTTTTCGTACTGCTCACCGGCCTTCTGCCGCTTGCGGACGCGCAGGAACATGCGCTCCGGCGGAAGCGCCAGCACCGCTGGAATGGCAGCGAGCGCCTCGTCGCGGCGGGCACGCACCGACTCCGGCGCGATGCTCGACGGCGCTGCGTATTCCTGCACGCAGGCCCAGCGCTCGTCATTGCCGTAGACGTCGATGGCGAAGGCGTATTCAGGCATGTCGGCGTCGTAGACGCGGAAGCAGGCAACGTCGTTGCGACGTGCCCAGTCGGCGAGTTTCGAGTGGTTCTTGCGCAGACGGTTCGCGAACATCGACGACCCGGGTCGTTCGCGCGCCGCTTCGAGCCGTGCCGCGCGCACCTGCACCGGATCGGGCTCCTTCGCCGACTCGTCGAGATGAAAGCGCAGCAGCCGGCATTCGATCGCGCCGTTGTAGAACGCGTGAGTGCGATACGCGCGCAGGCCGAGCGCGCGCCCGAGCGGTGGATCACCGGTGAAGACACCCGCCTCCCAGCCCGGGAAGCAGCGCAGCAGCTTGTCGCCGAGATTCGCGTAGAGCGCTTCGATTTTTTCCGGGTCGCCGATGCGCACGCCGTAGGGCGGATTCACGACGACGAGACCGGTCGCGTGAGTCGTCGCCGGCAGGTTCGAGAGATCACGACGATCGAACCGCAGGTGGTTGCCGAGCCCAGCTCGATTCGCGTTGGCGATTGCGGCACGGATCGCGGTCTGGTCGCGATCGCTGCCAGCGCAGCGGCCTCCTTCGAGCACCTCGAGCTTGCGCGCGTCCTCTGCGGCGGCCCGCAAGGCGTGCCAGAGTTCCTCGTCATGCTGCAGCCAGCGCTCGAAACCGAACCGGCGCCGGAGCAAGCCAGGCGCAATCCCGGCGGCGATCATCGCGGCTTCGATCACGAGCGTGCCCGAGCCGCACATCGGGTCATGGAACGCAGCGCCTGCTGCCGCCATCGTGGCCCAGCCTGATCGCAGCAGCAACGCGGCGGCGAGGTTCTCCTTGAGCGGCGCTTCGACGCCCGTCTGACGGTAACCGCGCCGATGCAGCGGTTCGCCACTCAGGTCAATGCCGACGGTAACGCGTTGCCTGGCAAATCGCAGGCTCACGCGCAGGTCGGGCGAGGCCAGGTCGACGTTGGGCCGCTCGCCCGTGTGTTCCCGCATCCGGTCCACGATCGCATCCTTGGCGCGCAACGCCGCAAATTGCGTGTGACGCAACCAATTCGGGGATTCGCCGACGACGTCCACCGCAAACGTGCCGTCCGAGCCCACGTGGCTTTCCCACGGCAACTCGAGCAGGCCGCGGTACATGACGTCGGGATCATTCGCGTTGAGATCGGCGAGCGTCAGCAGCACGCGGCTCGCAGTGCGCGACTGCAGGCAGGCGGTGTAGGCGCTCGCCAACGGCCCCTGGAAGCTCACCCCCGCCGGATGTTCACGCACGACGTCCACGCCAAACTGGCGCAGTTCGGCCGACAGCATGTCCGCGACGTTGAGCGGGCACGCCGCAAAAAAACGATGGTGTCGCTCCGGTGCAGTTATGTCGTTCAAGCGGACTCCCGCCGCGCAGGGAACTGCATCAGGTCGCGGGGCCGCAAGTCCTGCAACGCGCGTCCGATGATGCGATAGCTGTCCGCGTCGAACGCGGTATCGCTGGCGGCGTGCAGCAGGGCCTGCACTTCGTCTTCGTCGCGCGCGGTGCCCAGGTGGCGCCAGCGGTCGATCACGTGAATCTGGACACCGGACGCCGCGGGCGCGGGCTCGCGGATACCGATGGCACCGGCAAATGGCCACGGTTTGAACTTCAGCGGCAAGAGCGTCATCTGCAACCGCGCATCGTGCAGCGCGCGCGGTTCCTTGCCGACGCAGGCACCGCGGCACTTCTTGACCTGGTAGGCGAAGCAACTGCCCTCACCGGACTCAAGCCCGAGCGTTTTCAGGCACAGTCCCGCTTCGCGCGCCTTGCCTTCGATCGCGCGCCATGCATCCTTCTCGGTGCGGAACGGCCCGAAGACGGGATCGGCATCGAAGCCGGGATTCACGTCTTCGATCGGCACGACCTCCGGTCGCAGGCCCTGCTCGTCACGGCACAGCCGCACGACGCAGTCGGCTTCGTGGCGGCGCAGGCGGCGATTGCCTGTCGGCGCGAGTTCCTTCACCAGCCGCGATTCGAGCAGCAGCGCCCCAAGTTCGCCTCCCGTCTCGATCCACTTCACCTGGCGGACCTGCTGCGTGAGCTTTGACTCTTTGCCGGACCGATGCTCCGCGGCGAAGTGATCGAACACGCGACTGCGGATGTTGCGGCTCTTGCCGACGTACAACAGCGTCCCGCCTTCGCCACGGAACAGGTACACGCCCGGCCCTTCCGGCAAGTCGTCGGCGAGCTCCGGCGGCAAGTGCGACGGCAGTCGCGTCTCGCGCAACGCTTTGGTCACCGCGGCGTGCATCACGTCGACGCCGCGCTGGTTCTCCATCGCCGCCATCAACGCGGGCAACACCTGCGCGTCGCCGAGTGCGCGATGGCGGGCCATGCACGAGAGACCGAAGCGATCCATCAGGGCGTCGAGGTTGTGGCGTGCATGCTCCGCGTAGAGCGCGCGCGACAGTTTCACGGTGCACAGCACCGGCGCGGCGAATTTCACGCCGAGCCGCCGGAATTCCGCACGCAGGAAGCCGTAATCGAAGCGCGCGTTGTGAGCGACGAACAGCCTGCCACCGAGCCGGCGCTGCACTTCCTGCGCCACGTCGGCAAACGGTGGCGCGTCCGCCACCATCGAATCGTCGATGCCGGTAAACGACGCGATCGACGACGGGATCCGGATGCCGGGATGCACCAGCGTGCTCCACTCCTCGACGATCTCGCCCTGCTCGAGCAGCACGATGCCGACTTCGATGACGCGGTGCTGTGCCGCCATCCCGCCCGTGGTCTCGAGATCGACGCAGGCGACGGGACCGCGCAACGAAAGCGTCTGCAGCGCAGAGGCCGCCGCGTTGCCAGGAATGGAATCAGCCCGGGGCACGGCCATCCAGCGAAAGGATCGGGTAGTAGAGCTCGGGACGCCGGTCACGGAAAACGCCCCACGCATGACGTTGCGCGCGCAGCAGGTCGAGGTCGAACGTGGCGATGAGCACGGCTTCCGACTGGCGGCCAGCCTCCGCCACCTTGCCACCCGTGCTGTCGGCTATGAACGAAGAGCCGTAGAACGTCATCTCGTACTTCTGGCCCTGCTCCACGCCGATGCGGTTGGAGGCGACGAGCGGCATGACGTTGGCGGCCGCGTGGCCCTGCATGCAGCGCTGCCAGTGGTCGCGCGAATCGAGGGTCGGGTCCTGCGGTTCGGAGCCGATCGCCGTCGGGTACATGAGGATGTCCGCGCCCATCAGCGCCATGCAGCGCGCGGCTTCGGGGAACCACTGGTCCCAGCAGATGCCGACGCCAATCGTGCCGAAGCGCGTCTTCCAGACGCGGAAGCCCGTGTCACCGGGCGAGAAATAGAACTTCTCGTGGTAGCCCGGCCCCTCGGGTATGTGCGACTTGCGGTAGATTCCGAGCACCTCGCCATCGGCGTCGACCATGGCAAGCGAGTTGTAGTACGCGTTATTGGCGCGCTCGAAGACGCTCACTGGCAGCACCACGCCCAGTTCCTTCGCCAGCGCCTGGAAGTGCCGCACCACCGGGTTGTCCGGCAGCGGGTGCGCCAGTTCGAAGTGACTGGCAAGGTGGTCCTTGCAGAAGTACGGCGTCTCGAAAAGCTCTTGCAAAAGAATTACTTGCGCGCCTTTTGCGGCCGCCTTGCGCACCATCGACTCGGCCCTGGCGAGGTTCTCGGCAGGATTCGGCGTGCACGCGAACTGGGTCGCAGCAACGGTGACTTTCATCGCGGGCTCCTGGGCGTGAAGAGCGGGGAGTCTAACGAAGCCAATCTCCGCCCACCAATCGGCGCCAGGGCGAAAAAACCCTGCAGCAGACGCACAGGGCTCGCGGCCTGCATGACCGTCACTTGAGCGGTGGTATCGCCGCGCGTCGCGCGTGGACGACCAGCTTGGCGACGGCCGCCGAGCCGACACGCATGCGCACGTTGTCGGCGCGGCTCGTCAGGATCACCGGCACGCGCGCGCCGAGCACTATGCCGGCGCTGTCGGCGCCGGCGAAATACTGCAGCTGCTTGGCCAGCATGTTGCCGGCTTCGATGTTCGGCACGAGCAGAATGTCCGCGCGACCCGCGACCGGGGAGTGAATGCTCTTGGTGCGGGCCGCGATCTCGCTGATCGCATTGTCGAACGCAAGCGGCCCGTCCAGCACAGCCCCGCGGATCTGGCCGCGATCCGCCATCTTGCACAACGCAGCGGCATCGATGGTCGAGTTGATGTCCGGGTTGACCATTTCCACGGCCGACAGGATGGCCACCTTGGGCGTCTCGATGCCCAGGCTGCGCGCGAGGTCGATCGCGTTCTGCGCGATGTCGGCCTTTTCCTTGAGCGAGGGCTCGATGTTGATCGCGGCGTCCGTGACGAACAGGATGCGATCGTAGGCCGGCACGTCCATGACGAACACGTGGCTGACGCGACGTTCGGTGCGCAGGCCACCCTGCGTCGAGATCACTGCCGCCATGATCTCGTCGGTGTGCAGGCTGCCCTTCATCAGCGTGTCGACTTCGCCGCTGCGGGCGAGAGACACCGCGGCCTCAGCCGAGGCATGGCTGTGCTCGGTGTTGACGAGGCGATAGTTCGAGATGTCCTGGCCCAATCCGCTGGCGAGCGCGCGGATGCGCGCCACCGGGCCCACCAGCACGGGCAGGATCAGGTTAAGTCTCGCGGCTTCGAGCGCGCCCATCAGCGAATCGGGGTCACAGGGATGCGCGACGGCGCAGGATACCGGCGCCAGCGGTTCGCAGCGTTTGAGCAGACGTGCGAACACGTCGTTGCGCCGGATCATGAACTCCGGCCGCGACAGTTCGGGGAAGGACGCCTTGCGGTGAGGCGCCTCGACGATGACCGTGCCGCGGAGCACCGTTTCACCCGCGGCGTCCACCGTGCAGTCGAACAGCACGCGGCGATTCCCGGCGGTCTTCTCGCGGACCGTGACGGTCGCGCGGACGAGGTCACCCACACGGATGACGCCGTCGAATTCGAGTTGTTGCGAGACGATGCGCGTACCAGGGCCCGGCAGCCTGCGTTCGAGCATGCCCGAGATGATGGCTTCCGCGGCCACCGCCTCGACGCACAGGTCCCGCGGCTCAACGGACGCGCCTTCCACCAGGTGGAACGGTACGACGTCGCCGGAAACCAGCAGCAGCGCCTCGATCTCGGTCTGGCCCACCACGCGCTCGGCGCTTGCAGTCGCGCCGATCTCGATCTCGTCGAACGTGACGTTGCTGTAGCCGCTCATTGCGAAAGGTCGATCCAGGTCGTCTTGAGCTCGGTGTACTTGTCGAACGCGTGCAGCGACTTGTCGCGACCGGTCCCCGATTGCTTGAAGCCGCCGAAGGGGACGGTGATGTCGTCGGCGTCGTAACAGTTCACGTAAACCATGCCGGCGCGGAGCGACTTCGCGATCCGGTGCGCCTTGCCGATGTCGCGGGTCCACACCGCGGCGGCCAGGCCGTATTCGACACCGTTGCCGACGCGCACGGCCTCGTCGGCATCCTTCACCGTGATGGCGGCCAGCACCGGACCGAAGATCTCCTCTCGCGCGATGCGCATGTCGGACTTCACGTTCGCAAAGACCGTCGGTCCGATGTAGCAGCCGCCAGTCTGCTCGAGCACGCGCTGGCCGCCCGTCAGCAGGGTAGCGCCTTCGGACCTGCCCGAGGCGATGTAGCCGAGCACGGACTTCGTCTGGATCTCGTCGACGATCGCACCCATGCGTGTCGCGGGGTCGAGCGGATCGCCCGGCTGCATCGCCCGGCTCGCCTCGACAACTTTCTCGAGCACGCGGTCACGCACGCTCTCCTCGACAATGAGGCGCGATGCCGCCGTGCACATCTCGCCCTGGTTGAAGAAGATTGCGCCGGCCGCAGTCGCCGCCGCGCGATCGAGGTCCGGGCAGTCGGCCAGGATGATGTTAGGCGACTTGCCACCGCATTCGAGCCAGACGCGCTTCATGTTCGACTGGCCCGAGTACTGCAGCATGAGCTTGCCGGTGCGCGTCGAGCCGGTGAAGCCGATGCAGTCGACGTCCATGTGCAACGCCAGTGCCTGGCCGGCCGTGTGGCCGTAACCCGGCAGCACGTTGAACACGCCGTCGGGAATGCCGGCTTCAGCGGCCAGCGCCGCGAGGCGAATCGCGGACAGCGGCGACTTCTCGGACGGCTTGAGGATGAACGAATTGCCGGCGGCGAGCGCGGGGCCGATTTTCCACGCCGCCATGATCAGCGGGAAATTCCACGGCACGATCGCGGCGACGACGCCGATCGGCTCGCGCGTGATGAGCGCAAGCTGGTCGTGCGCAGTCGGTGCGATTTCGTCGTACACCTTGTCGACGGCTTCGGCGTACCACGCAATGCACCGCGCCGTGGCCGGAATGTCCACGGCCAGGCTGTCGGAGATGGGTTTACCCATGTCCAGCGTCTCGAGCAGCGCCAGCTCGTCGCGGTGCGCGAGGATCAGTTCGGCGAAGCGCTGCAGCACGCGTTTGCGTTCGCGCGGCGGTTGCCTCGACCAGGCACCGCTGTCGAATGCCCGGCGTGCAGCGGCGACGGCGCGCTCGACGTCTGCCTTGTCGGTCGACGCAACGCGCGCAATCACGCGGCCATCGATCGGCGTGACGTCGTCGAACGTCTCGCCGCTCGTGGCGTCGACGTAGCGGCCATCGATGAAGGCCTGGCCGTTGATGGTCAGCGCCTTGGCGCGGGCGCGCCAGTCCTGCGCGGTGGGAGTGGCTGTCTGGTGCATGGGACTTCGCTGTTTTCGATGGCCGGCGGCAACGTCACGCAAGCGCGCATTGTCGCCGTTTCAGAAGGTCGGTGGCGTATTGGCTGAAATGATCTCGCACGGTTCGGCTCCCGTGTTGCGGAAGCGGTGCGGGATCGCACTGGAGAAGTAGTAGGCATCGCCGGGCCCGAGCTGGCGGGTCTCAGCGCCAACGGTGAGCTCGATGCGGCCACTCACGACCACGCCGCCCTCTTCGCCTTTGTGCCGCAGCATGTCGGCACCGGTGTCGGCACCCGGAGCGTAGTGCTCATGCAGCACGGCCATGGCCCGGTTGGGCCGGCGCGATGCGACCAGCTTGAACGTCACCGCGCGGTCGCCCATGACCGGCAACTCGTCACCCTGGAAGAACACCTGCGGGCTCGCCGCGAAATCGAGGGTAAAGAATTCGGCCAGCGACATCGGGATGCCGTCGAGTACCTTCTTGAGCGAGCTGACGGACGGGCTGACCCGGTTCTGCTCGATCAGCGAGATGAGGCCGTTGGTCACGCCAGCGCGCTTCGCCAGCTCACGCTGAAAGTCCGTACATGGTGCGGACGGCCCGCAGGTGGGCGCCGACGTCGATACTGATCTCGCTCACGGGGTGTTCAATATCCTGCACACGTGGGTCCAAAACAGGGCGAATTTCACGGTCATTTGAGCCAAGTGTCAATTTTTCTTATCATCAGGCGGTCAAACCACACATCGGGAACCCCGCCATGACCGCCCCCGCAGCCCTGAACCGCGACGAAATGGAAGCCTTCTGGATGCCGTTCACGGCGAACCGCCAGTTCAAGGCCAACCCGCGGCTGCTGGCAAAGGCCGAGGGCATGCACTACTGGACGCCCGACGGCCGCCAGATCCTCGATGCTGTCGCGGGTCTTTGGTGCGTCAATGCTGGCCACGGTCGCCGGGAAATCAGCGAAGCCGTCAGCAAGCAGATTGCGACGATGGAGTACGCGCCGCCGTTCCAGATGGGACACCCGACGGCGTTCCAGTTGGCCAACGACGTGGCGGGCTGGCTGCCGAAGGACATGGGGCACGTGTTCTTCACCAATTCCGGCTCCGAGTCGGTCGACACGGCGCTCAAGATCGCGCTCGCCTATCACCGTGCCCGCGGTGAGGCATCACGCACTCGTTTTATCGGCCGCGAGCGGGGTTATCACGGTGTCGGCTTCGGCGGTATCTCCGTCGGCGGCATGGTCAACAACCGCAAGTGGTTCGGGTCGATGCTGCCCGGCGTCGATCACCTGCCGCACACGCATGATCTGGCGAAGAACGCCTATACGCGCGGCGTGCCCGAGCACGGCGCCAGCCTGGCGGATGAACTCGAGCGCATCGTCTCGCTGCACGATGCCAGCAACATCGCGGCCGTGATCGTCGAGCCCGTCGCGGGCTCGACGGGCGTGCTGATCCCGCCGAAAGGTTATCTCGAGCGTCTGCGCAGCATCTGCACCAGGCACGGCATCCTGCTTATCTTCGACGAGGTCATCACGGGTTTCGGCCGGCTCGGCTCGCCGTTCGGCACGTCGTTCTTCGGTGTCCAGCCGGACATGATCACGATGGCCAAGGGCCTCACGAATGGCGCGGTACCGATGGGTGCCGTCGCGGCAAGCGACCAGATCTACGACGCCTTCATGCAGGGTCCGGAAGGCGCCATCGAACTCTTTCACGGCTACACGTATTCCGCGCACCCGGTGGCTTGCGCCGCGGGCATTGCGACGCAGGAAATCTACCGCAGGGAAGGTCTGCTCACGCGTGCGAACGACATGGCCGGTTACTGGGCCGACGGCGTGCACTCGCTGAAGGGCCTGCCGCACGTGATCGACTTGCGCAACCTCGGTCTGATCGGCGCCGTGGAACTTGACCCGCTGCCGGGCAAGCCCGGTCTGCGCGGCTACAACGCGTTCGTGCGGGCGTTCGAGCAGGGCCTGCTGTTGCGCGTGACGGGCGACATCATCGCGATGTCGCCGCCACTGATCATCGAGAAGCAGCACATCGACCAGGTGTTCGGGATCCTCGGGGCCGTGCTGAAGGAGCTTGGCTGACGCCAGGAAATTGGGGACGCTCACCTATTACTCTCACCTATTACTGAAAGTGGGGTAAGTAATAGGTGAGCGTCCCCAATTTCCAATTTCCTAGGGGTTGGGGGATAGTCGGAGGCGCGGCAAGACTTGACGCAACAGCCTCACCTCCGACTAACCCCTATCCCCTATCCCCTATCCCCTTAGGAAAAAAGGCCCGGCCTCCTTGCAGAGACCGGGCCTTTTTTTGTCTGGCGCGTCAGGCGGCGCGCTGGCGAATTACTCCTGCGACCAGGGGAAGCTGGTGGAGATGGAGAAAATCGCCACGCCTTCGCTGCTGCTCACGTCGTCCGGCGTGCCGTCCAGCAGGCTCAGGTCGCTGCCGTCGGCGTACTTGAGGCCGAACGTGAAGTTGCTCCAGTCGTAGGTGACGCCGACTGCCCAGTCCATGTAGCTGTCTTCATAGAACAGGTCGATCGCGTCGCCGTCGCTGTAACCGATGTGTGCGCTCAGACCGAAGTTGGCCGGTAGCTCATACGCTGCATTGGCCTCGTAGTAGAACGCCGACTCGCCCGAATTCCCGAAGTCGTTCGAGTACCAGACCTTGCCGCTCAGCCAGTTCCAGCCGAGACCCGCGTAAATCTCCGGAAAGTCGATGTCATCTGCGCCCGGATACGCGTAGTAAATGAAGCCGACATCCCAGGTGACGGCATCGCCACCGCGGAATCCGGTGTAGAGGTCGATTTCGACGTTCTCGTCGCAGCAGTCGCCGAAATCGACGTTGCTGCCCCAGGCGCCGAGGTAGAAACCGCTGTCATGCGCATAGTCGATGCCGCCCTGCAACGCAGGGTCCTGGGCGGTCTGGGTAATGCCGCGCCAGTTGTAGTCGCTGACCACCGCCGCGTTGCCAGTGACTTCCGCCTGCGCAGCCATCGCGGTCAGCGAAAGTGCCACCGCGGCCAGGCTATGGGTCAATTTCATTTCGGGTACCTCTTTGTTGCCTAACAACAACAGTTATTTAACGACCATCACCGCAAGTGTAGCAGAGGCGACACGTTTTCAGAACGAACGCCCGCGGCGACGCGGTTCGGCTTCCTGCACTGCAGGAAGCGTGCCAGCGAAAAAGCTTGGACTGGCGCGGGCTTGCCCCGACCCATGCACCGGCGGGATGCACGGGACCGTCCCTGCGCACCTTGTTGGTTCAGGACGATGGCGGCTCGTAGATCGCGTAGTACTTCTGGGCGGGCTCCAGGACTTCCCAGAGTCCGCAGAAGCCTGCGGGCATCACGAAAGTGTCGCCCGGCCCGTAGGTCCATTGCCGGCCGTGGTCATCGGTGATTCGGAGGCGACCGGCAGTCAGGAAGCAGAACTCGTTCTCGGTGTAGGTCACCCGCCAGGCCCCGACGCTGCTGCGCCAGATGCCGGCGAAGAACCGGCCGCTCGCGTCCGTGTACGCGTTGCGCACGAACTGCTCGGGCATCGGGCTGCCTGCCGCCAGCCGTGCCGGATCGAGTTCGAGCTTTTCTTCATTGCCCGACGCGGCGTCGATCTTCACGACGGCGGGGCCGAGGGTTGCGTTCATGCGGGTGCACTCCGTGGTTCGCTGGGTTGCGCGCGACAGGTCAGTAAGCGCCGGCGGGCAGGCGTTTAACGTGCGGGAGGCCTGCGCTCCATCTCGCGCAGCGCCACGACGGACTCGCCCGCTCCAATGCGGCGCAGGGCCTCTGCAAACAGTCCCGATGCCGACAGGACGACCAGCTTTGCGGCGCTCCCCGGAGGCGGCGCGAGTCGCGTTGGCAGCAGCGTGTCCGTGACGTACACGCGATCGGGCCCACCTGGCCCGAACAATCGTTCGGCACCCGGTGCAAACACACCATGCGTCGCAAAAGCCGTGACCGAAAGCGCGCCCGCCGCGCGGCAGGCCTGGGCCGCCCGCAGGACCGTCGTGCCCGCACTGATCAGGTCGTCGACCACGACGGCATGACGGCCGTCCACCGGACCGACGACGAGGTCGCCACTCACCTCGCCGTTGTCACGGCGCTTCTCGAAGACGGCGAAATCAACTGGCGCGCCCGAGCGCACCGCGACGAGTTCCTGTACGCGCTGCGCGCGCTTGGCACCGCCAAAATCCGGCGACACGATGGTCACGGGGTGCCCGCCCGCCTGTTCGACGATCCTGTCCGCTAGCAGCGGCGCGGCCTCGAGCAGGTCGACGCTGCAGCGGAAGGCGTTTTCGAACGCCGCGACATTGTGCACGTCCATCACCATCACGTGATCGACGCCCACGGCTTCCAGCAACTGCGCGACGTAACGCGAGTTGACCGGATCACGCTCCTTGGTGCGGCGGTCCTTGCGCGAATAAGCGATGTAGGGAAGGCAGGCCGTGACGCGTGCGGCGCCGGCGTCCTTCAGTGCCGCGACCAGGAACAGGATGCGGCAGAGACGATCATTGGCGCTGCCCGCCTCGTCGCCACTCAGCGACTGGATCACGTAGACGACGCGCCCGCGGACGCTGACAAGCGGCCTGGATTTGTGCTCGCCGCCTTCGTAGTCGCGTTCTTCGAGCGGCGCGAGCGGTACGCCGAGGCACGCCGCGACGCGCTCACCGAAGGGCCGCGACGCAAGCGGCGCGAAGAGCAGCGGCGCAGGGTCCATCACGATCTCAGGGGCACTGCGCCGCGCGGGCCGGGCCGGTCAGGCGACCGGCTTTTCACGCAAAGACGGCTCGCCGCGCAGCGCAGCCATACGCTGCTGCAGCTGGCGGCGTGCGGCATCGAATGCGTCGCGCAGGACGACGTACACGTCTTCGTGCCCGTCACGATCGGGGCGCTCCATGTCGACGACGACGTCGCCGCCCGGGAGCGAGAGAGCTGAACCTTGACGTTGAATACCTTGCCCTGGTGGTGGTGTCGATGCGGTGAATCCACCACGACGCGGCAGGACTGGATACGGTCGCTGAAAGTGCCCAGGTGATCCGTGAGCTCGCGCACGCGAGTCTCGACGGCCGGGGAGCTTTCCATGTGCCTGAAGGTGATCTGGACAGGGATTGTCACGATGCTGAGTCCCTCTGTTGGACGGTCCTGGTTGACGTTTTCATTGTCGAGCCATGGGGCCTGCGGACCATCAGTATTGATCGCAGGCACCCGGCGCATATGTGGCAAGAGTACACTGCTCGGAGCGCCCGTCGAGAGCCGAATCTCGCGTGAACGCCGGCCAATACAACGCCCCGCTCGATGCTCCCGCAGCACAGGTCGAATTCGCCGCCGCGATGCAGGATCCGGCTGCCTATTCGGCCCTGCACCCCGTGCCTGGACGCGTGACCTGCATCGAGACCCACGTCTCCTGGATATTCCTGACCGGACCCTTTGCCTACAAGGTGAAGAAACCGTTGCTGCTCAGTTTCATCGACTATTCGACGGCCGAACGTCGCCTGGAAATGTGTCGCGAAGAACTGCGCTTGAACCGACGTCACGCGCCGGGGCTGTACGTCGAGGTGGTGCCGATCACGGGAACGCCCGCTGCACCCCGCGTCGGCGCCACCGACGCCCCGCCTTTCGAGCACGCGCTGCGGATGGTGCAGTTCGATCCGCGGCTCGAACTCACCCAGCTACTGCAGTCTGGCGACGTCGAGGCGCACGAACTGCAGGAATTCGGTCAGCGCAGCGCACAGACGCAGGCGACCGCAGCGATCGCGTCCGACGATGACCCCTTCGGCACACCGGGCAACGCACATCGCATCACGCTCGACAACTTCGAGGAAATAGCGCGGACTTTGCCGGGTCGCGACGAGGCGCGGCAGTTAACGCGGCTGCGCAGCCAGGCGCAACGACTGTTCGAAACCAGCCGGCCGCTGATGGAGCAACGCCGGCGGGACGGCCGAATCCGTGAATGTCACGGTGACCTGCACTGCGGCAACGTGGTGCGCTGGCAAGGGACGCTCGCGGCCTTCGACGGTCTCGAATTCGATCCCGGACTGCGCTTCATCGACGTCGCCAACGATCTCGCCTTCCTGACGATGGATCTCGCGGTTCATGGCCGCACCGATTTGCGGCGCGAAGCGTTGCAGGCGTGGCTCGAGACGTCCGGCGATTTCGACGCGGTCGCGATGCTGCCCTACTTCGAACTCTATCGCGCTGGTGCGGGCCAAGGTTGCCGCGCTGCGCGGCCAGCAGGCACGCAGCGCAGTGGCGGGGGTGACAGGAGCCGCGACGCTTGCGCACCAGTACCTCGACTGGGCCGTGTCGCAGACCGGACGGCCCCGGCCCCGACTGGTCGTGATGGCGGGATTGTCCGGCTCTGGCAAGACGTGGCTCGCCCGGCGCATCGCTGCTCGCTGCGACGCATTGATCGTGCGTTCGGACGTCGAGCGCAAGCGTCTCGCAGGATTGCAGCCACTGGACACGTCGGCTTCAGCGCCCGATGCCGGGATCTACTCGCGCGAGTTCAATGCGCGCACCTACAAACGCATGCGCAATTGCGTTGCCATGTGCCTGCGGGGCCGCGAGAGCGTCGTGGTCGACGCCGCCAACCTGCGGCGTGATGAACGTGAACGCTTCGTCGCGGCAGGCCGCGAACACGCCGCCGAGGTCGCGATCGTTCACTGTGCCGCGCCACTCGAAGTGCTCAAGCGACGAGTAGCCGGACGGGCCGCCACGGGCGCCGATGCCTCTGAAGCCACTGTCGCGTTACTGGATCGACAGCCTTCCTACTGGGAGCCGTTCAGCGGCGATGAACTGAGACACGTCGTCACGGTCGACACGACCCGGCCCGATTCAATCGAGCGTGCGCTGCGTGCTTCGGCCGCGGCGGGGAAAGCGGGAGGCCCTGTCGACTAGACGCGACCCGCGTGGCCCGTCGCACGTTGCCGCGCATCGACTACCGCCGTCGTCACCATATCCGCACCGACGTTGGTCATTGTGCGCGTCATGTCGAGCAGCCGGTCCACACCGAGGATGATGCCGATACCTTCGGGCGGAATGCCGAAGGCGACCAGCAAGCCGGCGATCAGCGGCAAAGAGCCCCCTGGAATCGCAGCGACGGCCACGGCGCTCAGGACCGCCAGGAATACCAGCGTGACCTGCTCGGCCAGGCCGAGATGAACACCGAACACCTGCGCCACGAACAACACGACGCACCCTTCATAGAGCGCTGTGCCGCTCATGTTCATCGTCGTGCCGAGTGGCATCACGAAACCGGCGGTCGAAGGCGCAATGCCCAGTCGCTCGCGACACGCGGCCAGCGCGGCCGGCAACGTGGCGCTGCTCGAGCTCGTGGAGAATGCGGTGACCAGCACATCCTTGATCTGCACGAAGAACTCGCGCGGATTGCGCCTGGCCAGGAACTTGAGCCAGATCGACATCGTGCCGAACAGGTGCAGCAGCAGCATCGCGCCGCAACCCAGCACGAACAGGCCGAGCGCGATGAAGATGTCGAAGCCGACTTTGACCACCACGCTGAAGATCATCGCCGGCACCGCGTAGGGCGCGAGCTTTAGTGCGAAGTGCACGATACCGGTCATCAGGTCGCTGACGGTCTCGAGCCCGTCGAGCAACTTCTTGCGTCGTGACTCCGGCAAGCCAAGTCCAGCGGCTCCCACCAGGATCGCGAAGACGATGAGCGGCAGCACCTCGCCCAGCATGTTGCGCTGGTTGCCGACAAAGGCGCCGAACAGGTTCTTCGGCATGAACATGTCGACGACCGTCGACGGCGTCACGGCGGGCCGGGCCTCGTTGTTCACGACATGCTGGCCCGCCTGCGAGCTGTACTCCTGCACCAGGCGTTGCGACGTCTCCGGGTCCATGCGGCCGCCCGGATTCAGGATGTTCATCATCAGCAGGCCGAGCGTCGCCGCGATCGCCATGTTGGCGAAGAACAGCGCGAACGTGCGGCCGGCGAGCGGCCCGAGATCCGCGAGCCCGCCGAGCTGGACCACGCCGCCAGCCAGTGAGGCGAAGACGAGCGGGATCACGACGAAGAAAAGCATGCGCAGGAAGACCTGCCCGAGCGGGTCGAACACGTTGGTCGCCACCCACTTGGCGCCGTCCTGCAGGCCAGGGACGTAGGGCGCGAGAACCAGCACGAGCACCCCGGCGACAGCGCCGTACACCAGCCCCCTCAGGATGCGGTTGGCGAGCCTGGCGTCGGTAGCTGCAGACATTGAATCCCTTCCCACGGCGCAAAACGATGGCGCACTTTGTCCGACGCGCCCCGCACTGGCAAGCGCGGCACGCACCACGATCGCGCAGTGCGTCAGCCGTGGGTGTCGCCTTTGGTGCACCGGGCCCGGGCGCAGCCAGCGAAAGCGGCCGTTTTCGTCGAATGTCGTGCGTCATTCGTTCCCATGGACTCGGGGTGGCACGACGATTGCTTGCAGTCCGACGATGCCTTCTGGCGCCACTGCGACAAACACACCGCCGCGATGAAGAACCTGAGCCCGGAATACCTCGGCTGGCGCACGCTGCCTGGCCTCCTCGGCCGCCATGCGTCGAGCCCGCAATCGGTGCATGCCCTGCTTGGCTACTTTCTCAAGGACCGCAAGTCGCCGACGCCGTTTCCCGGGCGCGACAGGCTGGCGAACGAAGGCGTCTTCGACTGGGGTCTCGCGCGGCCGCTCGAGAAAGTGATCGAGAGCGAAGACCACCTACGTGTGCTGCTCGGCATGCCGGAGATCTACCGCCAGAGCGTCGCGGTGGTCGAACCGTGGGCCAGTGTCGGTACCAACCCGCGCGGCGAGCCGGTCCGCGCCTCGAAGAACATCGCCTACATCTGTCAGCAGGTCGCTGACGCTGACACGATCCTGTTCCCGGTGTGGCAAAGCGGCATCCGCAATCCTGAACGGCTGGCCAACGTCCTGAGTGCAGGAATCGCCACGATCGTCCAGGGCGGTAGTCCTTCGGTGCACGACGCGACCAGCTTCGAAGGCGCGAGTGCAGGCCTCGACGACATGCTCGCGCTGGTCGACCAGCTGCTCCTGCGCCGATCGACGGCGAGCGGTCCGAGCATATTCATCTGTCTCGGCCACCAGCTGGCTGCCGCGTCGCACATCCGCCTGTTGCAACGCGCCGTGCGCGAGATCGGCAAATTGACGCGGTTACCGCTCGACCAGTCAGGTCGCGTGCTCAACTCGCTGCAGCGCGCGGCCGAACGGATTACGCGCATGGGCGACCGGTTGCAAGTCGTGAAGCAAGGCCAGCCGCGCGCCATCGGCTGGAACGATCCCGATTTCGCAGTCGCCGGCAACGAGAACGTCGAGGTCGGCACCCGCGCGCTGCTGCCATATGTACGCCGCGACGACGAAACCCACATCCCGCGCGAATTGCACGAAATGCACGCGCTGGTCGCCGACGAACTCGAAGGCGTCATCGACCAGGCGCTGGCGCTGGAGCGCGAGATCACCGTCGAGATGTTCCATGCCGACGAGGTGAACGAGGAGGCGGCGCTGTTTGCCAACTGGGCTTACAAGACCCTGCACGACACGATCGTGCCACTGCGTCACGTGCTGGCGGTGAGCCCGGTCACGTGGCTGCTCAGCCTGCCGTACGCGGTAGAAATCCTCGGCCAGACCCGGGTCGACGTCCACCGCTGGACCGAGGTCGGCACCACGGCCATCTATTACAAGGACTGGGAAACCCATCGCGTGCGCCGCTCGTTCACGTGCCAGTTCCATCCGGAACTGATGGACGACATCCGCGATATCGGTGGCCGCGTCGGGCCGCGCTATCACGAACTCAAGGATCACGACGGCGTGCGACTGCTGGTCCGGCTGCTCTATCACGGGATGCAGGAGTAGATCGTTCGACCTGGCGGGTGGCGTACCCGGCTGCGGCCGGGACGGGTATCCTCGGCAGCACCAAGGCCATGGGTGCTGGCGATGACCGCATGCTCGCAGTTCACGACAAAGGCTCGGTCAATCCGCTGCTGGCTGGCATCACCAATCTCGACAGGGAACGCTGAGAGTTGGCACCACCTCGCCTCAATCGGGCGTCGTTACTCGCTGGAGCGCACGAACTGGCCGCGCGCGACAGGCATCTCGCGCGCATCGTCGACCAGTACGGCCCGCCTCCGCTGTGGGCGCGGCCACGCGGCTTTCCGACCCTGGCGCGGATCATCCTCGAGCAGCAGGTCTCACTGGCGTCGGCCGCGGCGCTCTATGCAAGGCTGCACCTGCACTTCGAGGGCGAGGTGACTCCGGCGCGGGTGCTGGCGCGCGGTGAAGCCGAGCTGCTGTCGCTCGGAGTTACCCGGCAGAAGGCAGGCTACGTCGTGGGACTCGCGGCACGACTGGCAAGCGGTGCGGTGTCGCTGGAGCGTGTCGCTCGCATGCCGGATGCGGCTGCAGGCGCAACACTGATACAGGTTCCTGGCATCGGGCCATGGACTGCCGGCGTGTACCTGCTGATGGCGCTGCGGCGTCCGGATGTCTGGCCACCAGGTGACCTCGGCCTGCACAAATCGATGGCAGAAATGCGTGGATTGAGCGTCGTGCCGACGAGCGACGAAGCCGCGACATTCGCAATGCGTTGGCGTCCATGGCGCGCGGTGGCGGCAAGACTCCTGTGGCATTCGTACCTGTCGCGGCGCGCCAGGACATGGGACCGCCAACCCCCGGCCGCCGGTCGCCAGTGATGGCCCGAGTCGCGTTCTTCCTCGATACAAGACGTATCCGCTCGGCGGACCTTCGCGACGTGGATGCCGGGAACCCAGGCGTAGGCGGCACCGAGTACATGTTCTTCCTCGTCGCAGCGCATCTCGCCCGCAGGCACCAGGTGTCGATGTACGTGACCGCTGCAGGCCACCACCCGCCTGGGATCCGTTACGCCGTGGTTCGGGACATACGGGAGGCGGCGGTAGCGATCCGGGCCGCGGGCGAGGAGATCGTGATCCTGCGGGAATCCGAGGTCCTGCCCAACCAGGCGCTGCTCGGTTCCATGAAGCAGAGCGTCGTCGTCTGGGCGCATAACTTTTCAAGTCGCAAGACCCTGAGAATCTGCGCGAGGCTGCCTGGCGTCGCCCGGTACCTGTGTGTCAGCAGGGAGCAGCACAAAGGTCTGCGGAATGAGGCCGTCTTCCGCAAGGCGGACCACATCTTCAACGCGGTGGTTGCCAGTACCTGTCCCACCGAACTGCAGCCGCCCACGCAAGACAACGTCGTCTACATGGGGAGTCTCGTCAAGGGCAAGGGATTCCATGTCCTTGCGCGGTACTGGGGAGACATCGCCAGGGCCGTCCCGACCGCAAGACTGCACGTGGTGGGATCCAGGCGGCTCTACAACGAGGGCGCCGCACTCGGCCCGCTGGGCCTCGCCTCTCCAAGGTACGAGCGGCGGTTCGCGAAGTACGTGACAGAACACGGGAGACTGCGGAAGGACATCGTGTTTCACGGAGTTCTAGGGGCGGACAAGTGGCGGCTATTGCGGGAGGCCAAGGTGGCCGTAACCAACCCAACCGGTGCCGGGGAGACCTTCTGCATCGGCGCCGCTGAGTTTGGACTGCTTGGCGTGCCCGTCGTCACCAGGAACGTCGGTGGCCCGATCGACGTAGTGGAGAACGGTGTCTCCGGAATACTGTTCGATGACGAGAGCGAACTGCCCGACGCCGTCACCAGCCTGCTCAGGGATGAGAATCGCCGCGCCGAGATGGGGAGAAACGCAATGGCGCGAGTTCGCTCCCGCTTTGATATCGAGGTCGTCATCGAAAAATGGCACAAGGTCATCGACGAGATCCTTGCGAGCGATCCCGTCGCTGCCGACCTGTAATGCCGGACGGCGTCAGGCCCTCTTGAAGATGCCGAGCGCCCGCAGGATGAAAATCAAAACAGCCGCGCCGATCACCGCGACGATGAATCGGAGGATGCCACCTGTTGGTGCGAGTCCCAGGGCGCCGGCGGCCCAGGAGCCCAGGAATGAACCTGCAATCCCGACCAGGACATTGGCGATCATGCCCATCTGCGCATTGGTCTTCATGACAATGCTTGCGAGCCAGCCGACGACGCCGCCAACGATCAAGGTAATGAGCCAACTCATTTCCATCCCCCTTCGTAGTTATCGCATCAATTTCCCGGCCATCCCGAGGATGTCATCCAGCGGATTGCCATCGCCATTGAGATCGAGCATCGACGCCAACCCGGGTCCGCCGCCTGTCGCGGACCCCTGAGTGCCGCCGCCGAGCATGCCGCCCAGCATGTCCGCGAGCCCGCCGCCGCCAGCCTGGGGTGCAGACGATGCACGACCCTGCTTGGCCATGTAGCCAGCGACCAGCATCGCCAGTACCGGCAGCATTTTTTTCAGCAGCGTCGGATCGAGACCCGTCTGGCCAGCGGCGTTCTGGGCGACCGTGCGGCTTACTTCCCGGGAGCCGAAGATTTGCCCAAGGATGTCATTGCCAGGGCTCGCGTTCGTCGGCCTGGGCGCGAGCACCTCGTCCATCATTCCACTCCCGCCGAGTCCACCCAGCATGCCAATGAGCCCTTCCAGCCCGGCAGGCTGCCCTTGCGTCTGCTTCTTGAAGCCGCCGAGGATCGCGGGCAACAACGCGGCGGCGCCACTCGCCGCCTGGGACTCGCTGACGCCAAACTCGCGCGCCATCGACTGGATCCCTCCCATCTGCTCCAGCATGTCCATGACCTGCATGATTCGTCCCCCTGAGGCGCTTCAGGCCCGTCAGTCCAGCAACTCTTTCGGGATATTGCCGCCGTTGTCGGCAATCTGTTGCAGCACGGTCTTGTGCAGCCACATGTTCATCCTGGCTGAATCGCCCATCAGATCGGCGGGGCAGCCAAGCTCCGTGGCAAGTTCCTTGCGCGCCGAGAAGCTGCTGTCAATATCGAGCAGCTTCAGGAGATCCACGATCGAGGTCTTCCAGTTGAGCTTCTGCGGATTGGCGGCTGCGAGTTTCTCCAGTTGCGCAACGACATCGACGACGGCGATTGGTTGCGGCGGGGGCGGCGCCTTTGGCACCGGTGCAGGAATCGGGGCAGCCATCGGCGGTGTCGTTGTCACCTTGGGTGCGGGTACCGGCTCCGCTGCGGCTTTCTTGAGGCCCAGTTTTTCGAGGATCTTGCCGAAAAAGCTCATCTTGCTCTCCTTGCGACACCCATGTGTGGATGCGTACATTTTGCGCCAACACCCGTGGAAAGTGGATGCCCTTCGTCGTCGCACGAACAACCGCCGCCCTGCATTGCCCGCATAATAGGAGTGCCTGGTCAGGAGGCGGTCCTGAATGAAACCTGCAGAACGTTACCCCGCGGTGTTGCTGTTGCTGTTCGTCGCAGTCTGGACCGCGCTTGCCATCGCGCCGTCCTACCGGCAGGACTGGCTGCTCGAGAACGTGTTGATCTTCGTCGCCGTACCCCTGCTGGTGGCGACGTCGCGCACCCTGCGTTTCTCGAACCGTGCCTATGCCTGCATGTTCGTTTTTTTCGTGCTGCACGCAATCGGTGCGCATTACACCTACAGCGAGGTTCCCTGGCGCGAGTGGTTGCACCTGCAGGACGCAGGGACCGTGCCGGGCCCGGCAAGCCGCAATAACTACGATCGCTTCGTGCACTTCTGCTACGGGCTGCTGATGTTCCCGGCGGTGTGGGAACTGTTCGCGGCGCGCGCCAATCCGCAGCGTATCTGGCGTTATCTCATGCCCGTGACTTTTCTCATGGCGCATTCGGTCATCTACGAGCTGATCGAATGGGGCGCGGCGGAAGTGTTCGGCGGCGACCTCGGCGTGGCCTACCTTGGGACGCAGGGAGATGAGTGGGACGCCCAGAAAGACATGGGCCTGGCGACGGCCGGCATCCTGGTGGGTTTGCTGCTGACGCTCGCTTTCAGCCCATCGACGCATGCATCCGGCCCGCATCTGCGATCACCGTCGTGACACCACGATGCTTGCACGTGGATCCAGGCACTTGAATCGCTGGACCATGCGATTCACGCGCCGTGGCTCACGCCCTGCGCCCGCCGCAGTCTTACCCTCAGCCCATGATCGACCTCGGGACCATCGCGGGCCTGCATGCTCACGACCACCAGCTCGCAGCCTACTGCCCGCGCTGCGATGCGTGGCGCGTATTGCCACTGGAGGAGTGGGTCACGCAGGGCAAGGGTTCACTGCGTCTTCCCTTGCGGGTGCGCTGTCGGGACTGCAGCGAAGTTGGTCAGCTCCAAGTACGCCCGCCGATGCCCACGCGAAGTTCGACGGGTTGGATCACTCCGCCCTGACACAGAAATCCCGACGCGGGGCCCGCGACACGGCCAACCTGGCGAGTCCGACCAAGAGTTCCTTGCGGTCGTCCCAGCTGACGCAACAGCGGGATGTGGTGGTGAGGGGGAGAATCGAACTCCCGACCTAGGGGTTATGAATCCCTCGCTCTAACCGTCTGAGCTACCTCACCACGAGGTTCGGGTTGCGGCCGGACTGGATGCGGGCCGTTGGGGACCGCGAATTGTCCGGAGGGGCAGGCCCCGCGTCAAGTTGGGGGATGAGTTTCGGCAGGTGCCGGACGCGAGGCATCGTGCGAGACTTAGGCACACAGCCAAGGGCCAATCGTCCGGAGGACACCGCCGTGAAGCACCCCTCGACCAGCATGCAGCGTTTCGTTGTGACCAGCGCCCTCCTGTCAGCAGCGGTTGCGCCTGCCGTGCGGGCCCAACAGCCCGCGCCGGTCCGGCCGCCCGACAAGCCCCCGATAGCCCAGGGCTGGATCGACATCGCGACCTTTGCATCGCCCGGCGGCATGGGTGCCATGGCCGGCATGATGATGGGCGGCGGCGGGGGCGACACGCCGATGTCAGCACTGTTCGGCGGCAAGAAGCAGGGCAACCAGTTCGGGCTGACGCGCGCGGGCGGCAGCGGCAGCTACGTCGACGTCACGCTGCGCACCAGTCGCAACCCGAGCCTCGCCGAGGCGCTGCAGGCCGTGCCCGCGGGCAGCAAGCTCGCGCCGACGCTGCAGCTCAAGGTACTGGCCCAGTCCAAACCGGTGCCCACCGATCGTGGGGACGATTCGATCGAGGAGCCGACCGAGCAGCCCAAGGGCAAGATCAAGCTGTACTGGGGTTGTGGCGCGGCCATCCGTCCGGGGCAGCCCAAGGTCGTCGACTTCCAGACGAGCACGATCAAGGAGTTCGGAGACATCTTCAAAGGCAGGCGCGCCACTCAGCGCGGCACTCACTCTGCACCGGGACGACCGGTGTGGCCCAATCCGACCGACAATCGACTCGTGCCGGCAGGCGCGTCGCTCACGGGAGAGCATGTCTTCAGCGGCCAGGGCGTGCCGGAAAGCTTCAAGTTCACACTGCCACCGGCGCAGGACATCATGCCGCCGATCGCCCTGCAGCAGGCACAGGCGGACGGCGTGACGCAGCTCAGCTGGCAGGCGCTGCCTACGGCCCGCGGCTACTTCATCGCTGCAATGGGTGGCAAGGGCGACGAATCCGGCGACGGAGCCGAAATGACGCTGTGGACGTCGAGCGAACTGCCGGACTCCGGCTTCGGCCTGGTCGACTACCAGACCAACAAGTCGGTCGATCAGTGGCTGAAGGAGAAGGTGCTGCTGGCGCCGGCGACGACCCGCTGCGACGTGCCGAAGGGCATCTTCGGCGATGGCGAGGAAGCAGCGGGCGCGATGCTACGCATGATTGCGTATGGCACGGAACTCAACCTGGCCCATCCGCCGCGCCCGACGGACCCGAAGATTGCCTACGAGCCCGAATGGGCGCTCAAGGTGCGCGTGAAATCCGTGAGTTTCACGATGCTGGGCATGCCTGCGATGGACGGCGGTGGCGCGACCGAGGACGGGTCTGCCGCCGGTGGTGAAGGCTCGTCGAGTGATGGCACGTCGACCGAGCAGCCGAAGAAGAAAAAAAAGTTTGGACTGAAAGACGCGCTGGATGCGGTGAAGGACGCCGTGCCGCATTGAGGCGCGGCCGGACGCGCGGCAGCCATGGCGCACGATCCGGTATGTCCTGGCGCGCGCGTGTCTGCCTTTCCAAGCGCGACAGGACATGCCGGATTGAAAGCCTGGTTGCCGCGACGAGCGACCTGGACTAGACGTTGAAGCGGAAGTGCATGACGTCACCTTCGCGGACGACGTACTCCTTGCCCTCGAGCCGCATCTTGCCGGCCTCCTTCGCGCCCTGCTCGCCCTTGCAGGCGATGAAGTCGTTGTAGGCGATCACTTCGGCGCGGATGAAGCCCTTCTCGAAATCCGTGTGGATTTCGCCGGCCGCCTGCGGCGCCAGCGCACCGAGGTGCGTCGTCCAGGCACGTACTTCCTTGACGCCCGCGGTGAAGAACGTCAGCAGGCCGAGCAGGTGGTACGCCGCGCGGATCACGCGGTCGAGGCCCGGCTCATGCAGCCCGAGTTCTTCAAGAAACGCGAGGCGATCGCCTTCGTCGAGCTGCGCGATCTCCGCTTCGATCGCCGCGCACACGGGGACGACGTCCGCGCCTTCGGTTGCGGCGCGCTCACGCACGACCTCCAGGTACGGATTGTTTTCGAAGCCGCCTTCGGCCACGTTGGCAACGTACATCAGCGGCTTGATCGTGATCAGGTGGTATTCGCGCAGCAGCGGTCGCTCCGCAATCGGATCCAGCGGCAGCGTGCGCGCCGGCTTGCCCGCGTCGAGGTGATCCTGCATTCGCTTCAGCACGTCGCGCAGGCGCAAGGCGTCCTTGTCGCCCGTCTTGGCGTCCTTCTCAGCGCGGCGGTGCGCACGCTCGACGGTGTCCAGGTCGGCGAGCGCGAGTTCGGTGTTGATGACGTCGATGTCGCTGAGCGGGTCGATCCGGCCGGCGACGTGCACGATGTCGTCGTTGACGAAGCAGCGCACCACGTGCGCGATGGCATCGGTCTCGCGGATGTGCGCGAGGAATTTGTTGCCGAGTCCTTCACCCTTCGAGGCGCCGGCCACGAGGCCCGCGATGTCGACGAACTCGACCGTCGTGGGAAGGATCCTTTCAGGTCTGACGATCCCGGCGAGCGCCTGCAGGCGCAGGTCCGGCACCGGCACGACACCCACGTTCGGGTCGATCGTGCAGAACGGATAGTTCGCAGCCGCAGCGTTCTGCGCCTGCGTGACCGCGTTGAAGAGCGTCGACTTGCCCACGTTGGGAAGTCCGACGATGCCGCACTTGATGCCCATAGGAGGTGATTAGTGATTAGTGATTAGTGATTAGTGGTTGGTGATTGGTGATTGGTGATTGGTGAATAGTGACTAGTGATTGCTGAATGGCAGTGCTGGTTGACGTCGAGCGCGCAGCCGGAACGAATAGGCAGCGCAACTTCACCACTCACCAATCACTATTCACTATTCACTATTCACTATTCACTGTTCACTGATCACTCTTGTATGCAAGCGGTTCATCGCCTTTTCGGCGCCTTCGCGCAGCAGCACGACGAGCGCGTCGAGACCGGCATCGATTGCGTCGACGATGGCGTTCTCCTCGGCCGGCCGCGCGCGCTGCAGCACGTAATCGATGACTTGTGACTTGTCACCCGGATGTCCGACCCCGAGCCTCAACCGCCAGAATTCAGCTCCACAGTGCGTTATGGTGTCGCGCAGGCCGTTGTGGCCGCCGTGACCGCCGCCGAGCTTGAGCCTTGCGATGCCGCACTGCAGGTCGAGATCGTCGTGCACCACGAGCATGGCCGACACGGGCGCCTTGATGTAATCCATCAGCGCGCGGATCGACAGGCCGCTGCGGTTCATGTAGGTCTGCGGCTTCAACAGCACCAGTTCCGTGCCTTCGACGACGACCCTGGCGATCTCGCCCTGGTAGCGCGCGTGCGCACGGAACTGCACGCCGTGCCGGTAGGCAAGCGCGTCGACGAACCAGAATCCCGCGTTGTGACGCGTGAGCCGGTGTTCGGGCCCTGGATTGCCGAGCCCGACCACGATCTGCAACGGTGTGCCGGCCATGTTGATCGTTCCGCCTGGAAAAAACGAAAATCGGGCCGCCCCGTGCAGGGCGGCCCGCTCTCTCCGGCCGCATACACTGCGGTCGGAGCGTTCGCGTTACTTCTTGGCGTCCTTCTTGGCTTCGGCCGGCTTGGCCGCTGCCGCCGCCGCTGCGCCCGCCGCTGGAGTTGCCGCCGCAACACCCGCTGCCGCCTCGGCACCCGCCACCGCTTCCGGTTCCTCGGCCGCGCGCGCGTGATGGATCGAAACGATCGGCGCGTTGCGACCGTGCGTCAACTCGGGGATCTCGACGCCTGCCGGCACCTTGAGGTCGGTGAGGTACAGCATCTGGTTCAGGTCGACGGCCGACAGGTCGACCTCGACGAACTCCGGCAGATCCTTCGGGAAGCAGGTGATCTCGACTTCGTTGCGCAGGTGCGAAACAACGCCGCCCTTCTTGACGCCCGGCGAACCGGCCTCGCCCTTGAAATGCAGCGGGATCGTGATGCGAATCTTCTCGTCGTCGAGCACGCGCTGCAGGTCGATGTGGACGATCGCGTTCTTCGCCGGGTGGCGCTGCACGTCCTTGAGGATCGCCGCCTGGTTCAGCTCGCCGACCTTCAGGTTGATGATCGTCGAGTAGAAGCGCTCGTTGTCGAGCAGCAGCAACAGTTTGGTGTGATCGAGCGACAGCGCGCGCGGATCACGGTGGCCACCGTAGAGGATGGCCGGGACCTTGTTCGCGTGACGCAGGCGGCGGCTCGCACCTTTGCCCTGCGCGTCACGGAACTCGGCGACGAGTTCGAATGCAGTCTTCATTTGTAAACTCCAGTTGCACAGAAAATGCCGCTGCATCCGCGACCAGAATGCGGCGGCTCCAGAAAGGGGCTCGGGGATGGGGGTTGGGGGATAGTCGAACCCAGGAGCGGCTGCGCCGCCTCGCGTGAGCATTCTGCGCGCACTGCGCGTTCCGACTATCCCCCAACCCCCATCCCCTAACCCCTTTCAATCCAGGTACAGCGAACTTACCGACTCCTCGTCCCGGATGCGACGCATCGTCTCGGCCAGCAGGCCCGCCACCGACAACTGGCGGATCTTGCGGCACGCCAGCGCGTTCTCACGCAGCGGGATCGTGTCCGTCACCACCAGCTCGTCGAGCGCCGAAGCCTCGATGCGATCCACCGCGGGGCCCGAAAGCACCGGGTGGGTGATATAGGCCACGACGCGCTTCGCGCCGTGGTCCTTCAACGCCTTCGCCGCGTGGCACAGCGTGCCCGCGGTATCCACCATGTCGTCAACGAGGACGCAGCTCTTGCCCTCGACCTCACCGATGATGTTCATCACTTCCGACACGTTGGCCCGCGCGCGGCGCTTGTCGATGATCGCGAGGTCCGCGTCGTCGAGGCGCTTTGCGATTGCTCGTGCGCGCACCACGCCGCCGACGTCCGGCGACACGACCACGAGGTCGTCGTACTTCTGCCGCCACACCTCGCCGAGCAGCACCGGCGACGAGTACACGTTGTCCACGGGGATGTCGAAGAACCCCTGGATCTGGTCCGCGTGCAGGTCGACCGTCAGCATCCGATGCACGCCCACGCCGGCGACCATGTTGGCCACCACCTTTGCCGTGATCGCGACGCGCGTGGCGCGCGGGCGTCGATCCTGGCGGGCGTAGCCGAAATACGGCATCACCGCGGTGATGCGGGCGGCCGAAGCGCGCCGGCACGCATCCACCATCAACAGCAGTTCCATCAAGTGGTCGTTCGCCGGCGGGCACGTCGACTGCAGGATGAAGACGTCGCGCCCGCGCACGTTCTCCATCAGCTCGACCGTGACTTCGCCGTCACTGAAACGACCAACGTGGGCACGACCCAGCGGCACCTGCAGGTATCGCGCAATGTCCTGCGCGAGCTGCGGGTTCGCGTTGCCCGTAAATACCGCCATCATGGGGCCGTCCATCTACGTGCCTCTCCCGTCATCTCGGTTGGCTGGGGTGGAAGGATTCGAACCTCCGAATGGCGGGATCAAAACCCGCTGCCTTACCACTTGGCGACACCCCAACGCGATCGTTGCTCAAGCCCGTCGTCGTACCGCCCTCAAGCCGTCACCAACCGCATCATCCCGGCCCGAACTGGCGCTCGAACTGCAATCGTGCAGTGAGCGGCGACTGGTTGAGGCCGTGCGCAATCCAACCCCGCCATTCGTCTGGCTTGTCTGCGAGCACCGCGGCCGCATGCGTCGCATCAGTCATCGGTGCGAAGACACAAGAGCCGGTGCCCGTGAGTCGTGCGGGTCCATGGCGACCGAGCCACTCGAGGGCGTCGGCGACGACCGGGTACCGACGCCGGACCACGGGTTCGCAATCGTTCCGACCGCCGGTCTGCAGGAAGCCGACAATTGTGATGACCGGAGAATCCCTTGTCAATTCAGGGGCTTTGAACACGTCAGCCGTGCTGATGGCGACGTCGGGCTGCAGCAGCAGGTAGACCGGAGGACTGTAGCCGCGTCGGAGCTTCCGCCACCCACCCCAGCGCCAATCGGCAGTCGTTTTTCAACCTCGATCGCCACTCCCTGCCTCATAGGCATCCCGGTTTCCGCCGCGGCGGCGGCCAGACAACGGGCGGCTCGCACGACAAGGTCATCCTCGGCTGCGACCCCGGGGAGAGCGCCCAATCTTTCAATGACGCCGGGCGGGCGCTGGTAAAAGCGAATCGAGTCCCACAGGTCGATGAACTGAAACGCGGTCTGCAGCTCGTGATAGCCGTCCGGCCGGCGCCCCACGACGTGGAGGAACAGGTTCAGTTTGCCCGGCGCGGGCCACGGTGCGGGGTGTCCCAGCGAGCAGCTCATGGGGCCGGCAGGATCCAGTCGTCGACGATGATCCGCACGCGCGCCCCGTTGGTCGTTGCCGTCAGGCGCGCGGGCAGGCTCCAACCCGCCTGGGAGGTCAGTTCTTCATAGCTGACGACCCAGCCGCCCTGGACGAACCCGGGCACCGAACCCGAGCTGGTCTGCACAGGACCGCCGCCCGCACGCACGGGCGCCGGCGCACCGAGCATCCAGTAACGCAGCTCGGCCAGCGGCAGCTTCACGCCGAGCCGGCGCTCGAGTTCGGTCTTTGCGGCCTCGCCATTGAGGGGCTGTCCCGCGCCATCCGACAGTTCGAACGTTGTCCCGTCTGTAACCAACGCCAATCCACCCGCACCCAACGGCCCGCGCAACGTGAGCTCGGTGCGCTCGGAGCGCTGCTGCCAGACGAAACTGCCGCTGCCGCCTTCCCCGCGCGCAGCCAGGGCGATGCGTCCTTTGGCCATCCATTGCGTGAGTTGCTCGGGGTCGGCCGGGCGCGACCCGGGCGGGCTGCCGACGCGGGTCGTCGCACACCCTGTCACGAGCAGTGCACAAGCCAGGGTGGCGAACGACGGACGCATGCGGAACATGTGCCTGCCCGTGACTCACGGACCGGCGCGTTCAATGCGCGTGCGCAGTTTCTCGTTCGTGGGCGCTTTTGCGAGCGCCGCCTTCCACGTAGCGCGGGCCGCCTTTTCGTCGCCCATCGCCCATTGCACCTCGCCAATGTGCAGATCGATCTCAGGGTCGGCGCCGGACTCGCTGGCACGCCGCAGGTGGTCGAGCGCTGCGGGGTAATTGCCTTCCTTGTACAGCAGCCAACCCATGCTATCGAGCGTGGCTGCATTGTCAGGCGACTGGGCCAGTGCCGCCGTCAGCAGCTCGCGCGCCTCGGGCAGGTTCTTGCCGTTGTCGGCCAGCGTATAGCCGAGCGCGTTTTGCACGTGCGCATCGCCAGGTCGTTCGGCAAGCAACGCGCGCAGGTCGCGGATGGCGGCGTCTTCCTTGCCCGTGCGCTCGAGGAAAAACACGCGGTTCAGCCGCAGTTCGAGCGCGTCTGGATACCGCGCGAGGCCTTCCTCGAACACCTGCGCAGCGCGACGTGTGTCGCCGCGATACTCCAGCAGGCCTGCTTTCGCCGAAATGACGGCCGGCGCCAGCTGCGGCTGCGTACGGGCGAGTTCGTCGAGGTGAGTGACGCCGGCGTCGGTGCCCGACTGTTCGGCCCGGAGGCGCGCCACCCGCTGCTGCGCGGCGAGATTGTAGTCGCCGCCGGCAACGCGCGAGTAATAGCGCAAGGCACGGTCTGTGTCCTTGCGCCGCTCGGCAATCACGCCGAGGAAATACAATGCTTCATGCGACTGGGCGCCGGTGGCCAACAGGTTCTCGAACTGCGCCGTCGCCGCATCGAGATTGTCGGCATCGAGTTCCATTGCACCTAGCGCGCGAATCGCCCCCGGCACCACGGTCTTGCCGGTGGTGTAGGGCGTCAGCATTGCCCTCGCCTCCTGGTCGCGGCCCGTCGCCGACAGCAGCAGCGCGTACTCGAGGTGCGTACCGACGTCGGAATCGGGTGCGGTGACGAGATCGCGCGCGATGGCGAGACCCTCGTCGTCCTTGCCGGTCGCGATCCGCGTGCGCGCGAGCAGCATCTTCGCGGGCTTCCAGAACGGCGCCTTGGCCACGGCTGTCTCAGCCGATTTTTCGGCCACCGCGAAGTTATCGGCCCGCAGGGCCGCGCTGCCGTACGCGTAATGTCCTTCACCGACGCTGGGGTGCCGGGCCGAGAGGCGCCGGAAGAGTTCCATGACGTCGGTCGCGACGCCTTCATCGCCGATCACGGGCAGCAATGCCAGGAACCCCGCGGCCGGGCTGACGTAAACCGTGTCGAGCAGGTAACCGAACTGTGCTTCCGCGTCATCGATTCGATGCAGCTTGAGCGCGGTAATGCCTGCGTAGCGATGCGCGTTCTCGCTGGTCGGGTTGATCTCCAGCCAGCGGTCGGCGGCCAGCGCAGCCTCCCGCAGCTGGGTGTGATCGAACGCTGCGCGCGTGGCCTGCTCGGCGATCATCTCGTCGTCGGAGCGCTGGGCTGCCTCGCGGTACAGCCGGGCGCCGGCCGGATACTCGCCACGCTCGAACGCCGCTTCCGCTTCGGCGAGCCGGGCCTCGGGCAAAGTTGCATCGCCCGTGTCACCGGGGCTGGCCGGGTTCGTCGCGGCGCAAGCCACGAGTAAACCGAGGAAGATCGCGCCAAGGGCGCTACGGCAGACACGGATAATGCGGATTGGCATGGGATCGGCACTATAGCCGAAGCTCACTGCAGCTTGTGTTGCGGGGTCCGTTCACCCAGAATTTCGCGACTTTCCAGACCAGGTCCCGGATGTCTCTCGTCGTCGTCGGCATCAACCACCGCACCGCTCCCGTCGAAGTTCGCGAGCGAGTGGTCTTCGAGCCGGCTCGCATCCCGGAAGCGTTGCAACAACTGCGAAACCTGCCGGACGTCCACGAGACCGTCATCGTCTCGACGTGCAACCGGACCGAGCTCTATTGCGTCGCCGAGAACCTTGGCCGGGCCGAACTCGGGGACTGGCTGCAGCGGTACCACGGACTCGGCGTGCCGTTGCACCACAGTCTCTATCACCATGACGAGAACAAGGCCGTCACCCACGCGTTCTCGGTTGCGTCAGGCCTCGACTCGATGGTGATCGGCGAGCCGCAGATCCTCGGCCAGCTCAAGGACGCCTACCGGCTCGCGCAGGAAGCGGGTACCACCGGCCCGGTGCTGAACCGACTGTTCCAGTCCGCGTTCTCGGTAGCGAAGCGAGTGCGCACCGAAACCAAGATCGGCGCCAATGCCGTATCCGTTGCCTCGGCCGCCGTGGCGATGGCGCGCACCGTTTTTGCGAGCTTCGACAACCGGACGGCACTCCTGGTAGGCGCAGGCGAGACGGTCGCGCTCGCGGCGCGACACCTGTACGCCGACGGCATGCGCCGGATGATCATTGCCAATCGCAGCGTTGACCGCGCGCGCGAACTGGCCGCCGAATTCCACGGCTTCGCGATCGGCCTCGACGAGATTGCGAACCACCTGAAGGAAGCCGACATCGTCGTCGCTTCAACGGCTGCCCCGCACTCGATCATCACGCGGCACATGACCGAGCAAGCCCTGCGCGCCCGCAAGCGCCGCCCGATGTTCATGGTGGACATCGCGGTGCCGCGCGACATCGACCCCGACGTAGCCGAACTCGAGGACGTCTACCTTTTCACGGTCGACGACCTGCAGTCGGTCGTCAACGAAAACCTCGAGGGACGCCGCCAGGCTGCCCGGGAAGCCGGCGCACTGATCGAAGCCGAGGTCGAGCGCTTCGCGCACCTGCTGCGCACGCGCGACGCCGCGCCACTCATCCGCCGCCTGCGCGACGACGCGGACCGCACGCGCCAGCGCACGCTCGAACAGGCCCGCCTGATGCTGGCCCACGGCAAGAGCCAGGACGAAGTCCTGAGTTTCCTGGCCAGCACGCTCACCAACAGGCTCATCCACGCTCCCAGCCAGCGGCTGCGCGACGCGGCGGAGACCGGCGACGGCGAGGTCATCGAGACGATCGCCGACATCTACCGGCTCGATCAGCCGCACGATTGATGAAAGAGTCGATCCGACGCCGTCTCGAAAGGACGGTCGAGCGTTTCGAGGAGGTGGGCGCGCTGCTCGCCGACCCCGACGTGATCGCGAAACAGGGCCAGTTCCGCGATCTCTCGATGGAGTATTCGAGGCTCGAGTCTGTCGCGCAGCGGTTCAGGGAATTTTCCCGCCTCGAAGGCGAACTGCGTGCCGCCGAAGAAATGGCCTCAGGCGCCGAAATCGAGATGCGCGAGCTGGCCGCGGACGAAGCGCGTGAACTGCGCGAGCGGATCGACGCGGAAGGCCTCGAACTCACGCACCTGCTGGTCCCGAAGGATCCGCGCGACGACTCCAACATATTCCTGGAAATCCGCGCCGGCACCGGCGGGGACGAAGCCGCGATTTTCGCCGGCGATTTGTTCCGCATGTATTCGCGCTATGCCGAGCGGCAGGGCTGGAAGGTCGAAGTGCTGAGCGAAAGCGCGGGCGAGCACGGCGGCTACAAGGAAATCATCAGCCGCGTCGTGGGCCGCGGTGCGTACTCGAAGCTCAAGTTCGAATCGGGCGCACACCGCGTGCAGCGCGTGCCGGCGACGGAAGCGCAAGGCCGCATCCACACCTCCGCGTGCACGGTCGCGATCCTGCCGGAACTCGACGAGATCGAGGACCTGCCGATCAATCCCGCCGAGCTGCGCGTCGATACGTTCCGCGCCTCGGGCGCCGGCGGCCAGCACGTCAACAAGACCGATTCGGCCATCCGCATCACCCACCTCCCGACGGGCGTCGTCGTGGAGTGCCAGGACGAACGCTCGCAGCACAAGAACCGCTCGCGCGCGATGTCGCTGCTGCGGGCGCGCCTGCTTGAAGCGCAACGACAGAAGCAGACGGCGCAGCAGGCGCAGGAGCGCAAGTTGCAGGTGGGCACGGGCGACCGCTCCGAGCGGATCCGCACCTACAACTATCCGCAGGGGCGCGTTACGGACCACCGCATCAACCTGACGCTGTACCAGCTGCCCTCGGTCATGGAAGGCGCTCTCGCCGACGTGATCGGCCCGCTGCAGCAGGAATGGCAGGCGGAGCAGCTGGCGCAGCTGGGGGGGGAGGGTGGTGAGGGGGGGGGGGGTGGGGGGGGGGGGGGGGGGGGGGGGGGGGGCGGGGCGCCGGGGCGGCGCGCGGCGCATAATCACGGGTCACCCGCCACCTACCGCATGGCTACCGAGGTTTCCCAGCTGATCGCGGAAGGCCGCTTGCGTTTGCAGCGCGTGACGGACCAGCCGAGTCATGAGGCCGAGATCCTGCTCGCCGCCGCGCTCGGCAGGTCGCGCGCCTGGATCATCGCCCACCCCGAAGAACGCATCCTCGACTGCGAAGCCACGGACCGCTACGAGGCCTGGGTCACGCGGCGCTCGCACGGCGAACCGGTGGCCTACGTGCTGGGCGAGAAGGAATTCTGGTCGCTGCCGCTCGAGGTCACGCCGGACGTGATCGTTCCACGGCCCGAGACCGAACTGGTCGTCGAGCTTGCCTTGACCCACCTTCCGCTCGACCAGGAAGCACGGGTGCTCGACCTCGCCGCGGGCAGCGGTGCGATCGCACTGGCCCTTGCCCGGGAACTGCCGCGCACCACCGTTGTTGGCACGGACATCTCGGCGGCAGCCATCGCCGTGGCGCGTCGCAATGCGCAACGACTCGGCCTCGCCAACGTCCGGTTCCGGACGGGCAACTGGTTCGATCCGGTCGCGGACGAACGGTTCGACCTGATCGCCAGCAATCCTCCGTACATCGCCGAAACCGACGATCGCGTCGAACCAGCCGTACGCCGCTTTGAACCGCACGCTGCGTTGTTCGGGGAACGGACGGACTCGAGGCACTGCGGGTGATCGCCGGCACGGCGGCCGGTCACCTGTCGCCAGGAGGCTGGCTGGTCGTCGAGCATGGCGACCGCCAGGGTCCTTGCCGTGCGCGAACTGCTGCGTGCGGAGGGGTTCGCCGACGTCAAGACCCATCAGGACCTGGCCGGCCTGGACCGCTGCACCGAAGGCCGCTGGCCTGGCACCCCCGGCACGTGACATCGCGCGCCCGCGCGTTCACTATGCGCACCCACTTTCATTCCACTTTTCGCAGGCAGGTCACGCAGCCATGATCCGATTCGAAACTTCGCTCGGCGCTTTCACGATCGAACTCTTCGAGAAGGACGCGCCCGTCACGGTGCAGAACTTCCTCGATTACGTCGACGCCGGCCATTTCGACGGTACCGTCTTCCATCGCGTGATCCCGGGCTTCGTCGTGCAGGGCGGCGGCATGACCGAGGACATGAAGCAGAAGTCGACTCGAGCCCCGATCAAGAACGAGGCCGACAACGGCGTCAAGAACCGGCGCGGCACGCTGTCGATGGCGCGCACCAACGATCCGCACAGCGCCACCTCGCAGTTCTTCATCAACCTGGTCGACAACTCCAGCCTCGACCCGGGTCGCGGCGGTGCAGGTTACGCGGTGTTCGGCTGCGTCTCCGAGGGATGTCGGTGATCGACGCAATGGCCAAGGTCAAGACGGGCCGGCGCGGCATGCACGACGACGTGCCGGTCGAGCCGATCAAGGTCATCAGCGCGAAGCGCGTCGCCGCAGCACAGTAATCCACGCAGCAATCCGCGGCCTTTTCCGGGGCAAACCCACATGGCGAAACGTCGGCGCGGGCTGGCGGGCCGGATCCTGCGCGGACTGCTGCTCGCAGGTCTCGCCTGGGCGGTACTGACGCTGGTCACCGTGGTCGCGTTCCGCTGGATCGATCCACCGTTCACGAGCTTCATGCTCACGGACCGTGCGGGCGCGTTGCTCTCGCGCGAGAAGGGCTACGATTTCAGCCACGACTGGGTCGACTGGGACCAGATCTCGAAGTACGCAGCCGTTGCGGTGATCGCTGCCGAGGACCAGAAATTCCCCCACCACCGCGGGTTCGACTTCAAGCAGATCGACAAGGCGCTCGCGGACAGGGAGCGCGGCCGCCGCGTGCGCGGCGCCAGCACGATTTCGCAGCAGGTCGCCAAGAACATCTTCCTGTGGCGCGGGCAGAGCTGGTTCCGCAAGGGTCTCGAAGCCGGCATTACCGTGCTGATCGAAACCTTCTGGAGCAAACAGCGCATCCTCGAGGTCTACCTGAACATCGCGGAGTTCGGGCGTGGGACGTACGGCGTGCAGGCTGCCAGCCGCCGCTTTTCCACAAGGACGCGGCGCAGCTAACTCGTTCGGAGGCCGCGCTGCTCGCCGCGGTCCTGCCTGCTCCCACGCGTTTCAAGGCAACGCCCCGACGCACTACGTCCAGCAGCGACAGGCGTGGATCGAGCGGCAGATGCGCGCGCTCGGCGGAACGTCCTATCTGGCGAAGCTGCGCTGATCGCGGCAAGCTTGGGCGGCCAGCACGAACGTCGCCAGCCAGGGACACCGCATGAGCCAAGGCAACGGACGCCCGTCGCGCCAACATCGCGGTCATTGGAGCCGGGCATTCCGGCTTGTGCATGGGTATGCGCCTCAAGCAGGCCGGCCTGCACGATTTCGTGATCCTCGAAAAGGCCGCCACGCTCGGTGGCACGTGGCGCGACAACACCTATCCCGGTGCGTCCTGTGACGCGCCCTCGTTCCTTTACAGCTTTTCGTTCGCGCAGAAGACCGACTGGAGCCGGCGATTCGCATGGCAGTCGGAGCTGCTCGGTTACTCGACCGAACTCGCCATCAAGCACGGCTTGCTGCCGCACTGCCGCTTCAAGGCAGAAGTCACTCGGATCGCCTATGACGAGGCCGCCAGCACGTGGACGCTGGCCTGCGCGGACGGCACGCGGATCGTCGCAGACTTCGTGATTGCGGGCGTCGGCCAGCTCAATCGGCCGTCGACCCCGGCAATTGCCGGCCAGTCGACCTTCGCCGGCACGCAGTTTCATTCGGCGCAGTGGAACCATGCCGCGGAACTCGCCGGCAGGCGCATCGCCGTGATTGGCAACGCCGCGAGCGCGGTCCAGTTCGTGCCGCAGATCGCACCACTCGCTTCGAAGCTTACGATTTTCCAGCGCTCGGCCAACTGGCTCATGCCGCGCAAGGACCGCCTCTATGCACCGCGCACGCAGCGATTGCTCACGCGGTTCCCCGGTCTCGCCCGGCTGTACCACGACGCACAGTGGTTCTTCTTCGGCGAGATGCAGCTCACGCCGCTGATGAAGCAGGTGAAGCCAGTGCAAGCGCTCGCGCGCTGGAAGTCGCTGGCGCACTTGCGGCGCCAGGTGAAGGATCCCGCGCTGCGCGCGAAGCTCGTGCCGGACTTTCCCATCGGCGCCAAGCGCGTGCTGTTCAACGACGACTACTACCCGGCGCTGTCGCGTCCGAATGTCGAACTGGTGACCGACGCCATCGATCGCATCGAGCCCGAGGGCGTGCGCTCACGGACGGGCGAACTGCATGCCGCGGACGTCATCGTCTACGCGACGGGCTTCAAGAGCACGGACTTCCTCGCGCCGATGCAGATCACCGGTCGCGGCGGGCGCGACCTGAAGCGCGAATGGGCGAAGGGCGCGCGTGCGTACCTCGGTGTCACGGTCACCGGCTTCCCGAACTTCTTCATGCTGTACGGCCCCAATACCAACCTCGGTCACAACAGCATCCTGGTCATGATCGAGGCGCAGGTGGGTTACATCCTGGACGCCCTCGCGAAGATGAAGACCCGGGGCGTCAAGCGCATCGACGTCAAACGCGACGTGCTGGAGGCCTACAATCGCAGCTTGCAGCAGGACCTCGCCAGGTCCGTGTGGGCCGCCACCGGCGCCAGCTGGTACAAGCTCGCAGACGGCACCATCACCAACAACTGGCCGCACAGCACCATCCGCTACCAGCGCCTGCTGCGCGAGGCGAAGCTCGAGGATTACGACACATGACGAAGGTTGCATTGCGCTTGACCGTGGCGCTGCTGAGCTTGCCGCTGCTGGCACCGACCGTCGCGCAGGCCGCGATGCCGGAAGGCCGCGCCAGCGGATGCCAGGAAGGATGTGCCAGCGAAGGGTGTGATCGACCCGCAGCGCCTGTCGGACATCACGCGCACTCTGTCGTCCGACGAGTTCGAAGGGCGCGCGCCGGGCTCGGCAGGCGAAACCAGAACCATCGCGTACCTCGTCGACCAATTCAAAGCCGCGGGTCTTGAGCCGGCCGGTCCGGATGGCTCCTATGTCCAGGTCGTGCCGCTGGTGCGCACTCAGGTGCCGGCCGATGCGTCCATGAGCGTCACCGAGGCCGGCAAGCGGCGCCCGCTGGTGCAGCAACAGGACATGGCCGCGCTCGCACTGCGCCCCGTCGACCGGGTCCAGATTGCAGGTGCGCCGCTGGTGTTCGTCGGTTATGGCGTCAGCGCCCCGGAACGCGGCTGGGACGACTACAAGGACGTCGACCTGCGTGGCAAGGTTGCCGTGTACCTCGTCAACGACCCGGACTTCGAAGCAATTCCAGGAGAGGACGCGTACGGCAGGTTCGGCGGCAGGGCGGCAACTTATTACGCGCGATGGACGTACAAGTACGAGGAGGCAGCGCGCCGCGGGGCGATCGCCGCACTGATCGTGCACGAGACGGAGCCCGCGGCGTACGGCTGGAACACGGCCATCGCGCCGAACGGCGAAGGCTACGACATCGTGCGAGCCGATCCCGCGAAGGAAAAGCTGCTGCTGCAGTCGTGGCTGCATCGGGATGCGGCGGTCGAGATTCTGCGCGGCGCCGGCCTCGATTTCGAGGCGCTGAAGAAGAGCGCGCGCGGCAAGGCATTCCAACCCATCCAGTTGCGGGACTCGACGTTCGCAGCGGATTTCCCGCTCGCCCACGCTCGCATCGACAGCCACAACGTGCTCGGCAAGATCACCGGCAGGCGGTATCCGAACGAAAGCATCATGGTCGGCGGACACTGGGACGCGTACGGCATCGGCGAGCCCGACGCCAACGGCCTGCGATTCCGTGCTGGCGCGCTCGACGATGCGATCGGCATGGCCGGCGCGATCGAAATCGCACGCGCATTCAAGCGGGGTCCGCGTCCAGGCCGCACTATCGTGTTCTCGGCGTGGACCGCCGAGGAACGCGGATTGCTGGGATCCGAGTACTACGCGGACCACCCATGGCTGCCCCTCGAGACCACCGTTGCCAATTTCACGATGGACGTGCTGCAGCCGAACGGCCTCGCGCGCGACATCGTGCTGGTCGGTGCCGGCCAGAACGAACTTGAAACACTGCTGACTCACAGGGCCGCCGGCCAGGGCCGCGTCGTTACGCCGGACGCAAAGCCCGAGCGCGGCCTCGCCTTCCGTGCCGATCACTTCCCGTTCGCCAAACGTGGCGTGCCCACGTTGCTGTTGATGGGTATCGGCGGTGGCCACGACCTCGTCAACGGCGGGCGCGAAGCGGGTGATCGCTGGGTCTCCGAGTTCACGGCGCAGTGCTATCACCAGGCCTGCGACCGCTGGAGCGCGAGCTGGGACCTGGCCGGTGCAGCCCAGGACGTCACGCTTGTCTACCAGATGGCCGGCCAACTCGCGAATTCGCGCGAGTGGCCGCAGTGGAACCCGGGCAGTGAGTTCAAGGCGGTGCGGGACTCGTCCGTCGCGCAACGGAGGTAGTTCGACTCGGGTTCGAGAACCGCCCATGGCGCAGAGCAATCACCGACCATCTTCAGTTTCATTCTCGAGCTGGTCTCGTTGGTGCCTCGCCATTGGCGTTACCCATCTCAGCGCTGCGCTGCCGCTTGCCAGCCTCCACACGGCTGCGGGGCGGTACCGCTCAAGGCTCCGAAAGCGGGAGCTGTGCCTCCCGCTCGGCTGGGCCGCCAAGAACACTGCCATGTTGCGGCAGGTCACCAAGGATGGTCCCAGCAGGATTTTCGCAGCGCCGATTGGCGCTTCCACCACTTCTTCTACCTGCTCCTTGCCCCAACGCTCCTGCACGTCGCAGCAAGCCTGCTTGTGTCGACAGACGCTGTCGCACCCGGAGCTAACCTGCGGTCGGAGTTCGATCGGATCAGGGTTCCGTTCATGGTCGTGATGGCCGCGTTCTCGATCGTCGTGGCGTTCGACGGATGGATTGTGGGTGTGGAGTCATTCTGGTCGGGATATCGTCCGATTCAGATATGGACGGTCGGGTTATACGTCGCGGGCGCCACTCTCGCTGGCGTCCCTGCGCAACGCATCGTCGCCGGACTCGTGCTCGTCACCTACCTGGCCGCCGGCTTCGTCTTCCGATACGTGCCCGGAGCATTCGGTTCCTGAGGCCGCCTGACAAGAATCCCTGCAGGAAGTGCCCGTTGCCGGGGCCATCGAGAGCAACCAACGCGGACCTGGGGGAAGCGCTCTTTCAAGCTCAGATCAACAGCTTCTTCGCTTCATCGAGCGATGGCACCTTGCCGCTGACTTTCACGGTGCCATCAACGACCAGCGCTGGCGTGAACATCACGCCGAAGTCGGCGAAACGCTTTACGTCAGTGACCTTTTCGAGTTCATAGGTCAGGCCCATGTCGTGCGCAGCCTGTTCAGCGACCGCCGTGAGCGCGCGGCATTTGGCGCAGCCGGAACCGAGGATCTGGATTCTCATGGTCATCTCCTGCGGGGTGACCCCGCCTCAGTTCAGCAAGGGGCCGTAACCCCAGCCCGTGATCGTCGCCATCACGATGACGACCAACATGTAGCGTGCCGGTCTTCTTGGGGCCGACAATCGAGTTGAGCACCAGCATGGCCGGCAGACTCAGGGCCGGGCCCGCGAGCAACAGTGCAAGTGAAGGGCCTGCGCCCATGCCACTGCCGACGAGCCCTTGCACGATAGGGACCTCGGTCAGCGTGGCGAAGTACATGAACGCGCCTGAAACCGCGGCGAACAGGTTGGACGCGATCGAGTTACCGCCTACCAGGCTGCTGATCCATTCAGAGGGGATCATTCCTTCGTGTCCCGGGCGTCCGAGCAGGAAACCGGCCACGAGCACGCCGCCGAGCAACAGCGGCACGATCTGCTTGGTGTAATCCCAGGCCTGGTTGAACCACTCGCCGGCCTCGCCTTCGCGACCCGCCGTGAGCCAGGCGAGACCGAGCACGGCGACGAGGAACGGCCAGGTCGGGTGCCCGGGCAGGGCGATTGCAGTGATGACAGTTGCCACGGCGACAGCCGCAATGCGCATCGACTCGAACTTGAACCAGCGCCACAGCATGGTCGCGAGCACTGCGCCGAGCAGCGAGGTGACCAGCCACTTGGTTGAGTAGACGGCAGCGAAGAAGCCCGTGGTCTGCGACGCAGCGCCCCAATTCGCAAAAACCAGGATGCCGACCAGCACCGCGAAGAATGCGGACGTTTGCGAAAGAGGACGTCCGCCCTCAGGCTCAGGCGACGCAACTGCGACGGCGGCCTTCTGTCGTTCCTCGTGGCGGAAAATCAACGCCATCAGCAAGCCGATGACCACGCTGAAACCCACGGCACCCGCCGCTCGCGCAAGGCCGAGCTGGACGCCCAGGACCTTGGCGGTCAACACGATCGCCAGCACGTTGATCGCCGGGCCCGAGTAGAGGAACGCCGTCGCCGGGCCGAGCCCTGCACCCATGCGGTAGATGCCCGAGAACAGCGGCAGCACCGTGCACGAACACACGGCCAGAATGGTTCCCGAGACGGATCCGACGCCGTAGGCGAGCGGCTTGGGTGCGGTAGGTCCGAGAAAGCGCATGACCGACGCCTGCGAAACAAACGCGGCGATTGCGCCGGCGATCCAGAACGCCGGCAGCAGGCAGAGCACGACGTGCTCGCGCGCGTACCACTTCGTAAGTTCGAGAGCTTCGCTCACCGCGCCGTCGAAACGGGGCGTTCCAACCGGAAGGAAATACACCGCCGCAAACACGGCGGCGAGGAGTCCGAAAATCTTCAGTTCGTGGCGGATTGCGGGATTGAGCGTAAGGCTGGACATGCCGACTCCTCAGGCGCAGCAAGCGACGCGTTGCGCCGGCTTGCCGGCACATGCGGCGTCGAGGCAGCGGACGAGCTCCGCGACGCAGGCGAGTTCGAGGCGATAGAAGATCTTCTGCCCGCGCTTGTCGCTCGAGACCACGCCCGCTTCACGCAGCACATCGAGGTGCTTCGAGGTGGTGGACCAGCCGAGGCCACAGGCCTCGACGAGATCGCAGACGCAGCGCTCGCCGGCGGTGAGGGTGCGTACCAGGGTCAGGCGTGCCGGACTGCCCAACGCCTTGAAGACGACGTCAGGCGCGGTTGGACCAGCTTTCGGGGGCATGCCGGGAATTGTATTTCGTCATATGGCGAAATGATGTTCGCAGTTTCCGCAAGGCAATGCCTGGATCGGGAGAGATCGATGCAGTCGATGCACCGGAGATCGTCGAGCAGACCGGAGCCTGGCCCAGTCAGCGACGTTCCCAGCGACTTGACGCTCAAACTGAAACGTCAATCCACGGTGTTCAACTCAGGGTCCGTCGGCAAATCGCAATCAAGCCTCAGGGCAGATACCCCGGACCCCGCACGACTCGTCCCGGCTTTGCACCCGTGTGCCCGCCATTGCGGAGCACGGGCACGCCATTGACGACGACGTGCTCCACACCGACTGCATACTGTTTTGGCGCGTCGAATGTCGCCTTGTCCGCAATGGTCGCGGGGTCGAAGACGACGACGTCCGCAAAGCAATTCACGTCGAGGCAACCACGGTCCTGCAGCTTCCAGGTGGACGCCGGCAGCCGCGTGAGGCGGCGGATCGCCTCCTCCAGCGGCATCAGTTTTTCGTCGCGCGAGTACTTGCCCAGCAGGCGCGCGAAGTTGCCATAGGCGCGCGGGTGCGTGCTCGACTTCATGAACACGCCTTCCGGCGCCAGCGCTTCGGCATCGGAACCGAGGCTGACCCAAGGCTGCGAGAGCCCGAGCTTGACGTTGTCCTCGCTCATCAGGAAATAGATCACCTGCACGCGTGAGTTGTCCTCGATCACGAGATCCACGATCGTGTCCTCGGCGCTCGTGCCGCGCATCTTCATCACGTCTGCCAGCGTCTTGCCGGTGAGCGGCTTGAGCGCAGGGTTCTTGAAGCCGACGAGCAGGACGCGGTCCGGCGACCCCGCCGTGCGGAAGAGGTTCTCCTCCCCAGCGGGTGGGTTGCGGATTTCTCGATCACGCGCGCACGCTGTTGCGGGTCCTTCAGCCGCGCAATCCAGGCATCGAGTCCGCCTGCCTGCACCCACAACGGCATCGCGGCATCGAAGCCGGTCGATCCCGCGGTGTAGGTGTACATGTTTGCGCTGACGGCCACGCCCTGCCGGCGAGCCTCCTCGATCTTCGCGATCGCGCGCGCCATGTTGCCCCAGTTGGCCTCGCCAGCTGCCTTCAAGTGATACGCCTCGCCGTGACCGCCGGACGCGCGGGTGATCTCGATCAGCTCGTCGATCGCAGTCTCCAGCCGGTGGCTTTCGTTGCGCACGTGCGAGACGTACCCGCCGCCCGATTCCGCGGCCGCCTGCGCCAGCGCGATCAGTTCGGGCGTCTCGGCAAAGAATGCCGGCGCATAGATAAGCGAACTGCCGACGCCCAGCGCGCCCTCGCGCATGGCCTGCCGCACGAGTTCCTGCATTTGCAGCAGTTCGGTGGGCGTTGGATCGCGATCATCCTCGCCGAGCACGTAAACGCGCACGCTCGTCGCGCCGACGAAGGAAGCTACGTTCAGCGAGATGCCACGACGCACGAGTGAGTCGAGATACTCGCCGAGCGTCGTCCAGTCGATGGGGTACTTGATATCGCCCTGGTGCTGGAGGATGTCGGCCTTCATCGCGTCGTTGAGCGGACCTCCTGATTCGCCTTCGCCCATGATCTCGAGCGTGACCCCCTGCTTGAGGTCGCTCATGCCCCGGCCGTCCGCGATCAGTGACAGGTTGGCCCACGACAGCACGTTGATGATGCCAGGTGCGACAGCCCTGCCGCTCGCGTCGATCTCGGTCGACGCCCTGGCACCGGAGAGGTCACCGACCGAGGCGACACGGTCGCCACGAATGCCGACATCGGCGTACCGGCCCGGCATGCCGGAGCCATCGTAGAGCGTGCCATTGCGGACGATGAGGTCGTAGGTGTCCGCAGACTGCGCTGGCGTCATCGCTGCCGGGGTGGGTCGAGGCGAGCCTGCGCAACCCGCCAGTACCACCGAACAGGCAAGGGCGGACATGACCGGAAATCGACGCCTGGTGTTCATTGAGTTCCCCGGGAACGGACGGCAGAAACGGACAGTTGCGGGCAGGCTGCAAATCGAGTTCAGACTCCCATCGCGGCGGCGCGGCCGGCCGGCGCACGAACGCCAAGCGCGTGGCAGATGGCCACGGTCAGCTCGGCGCGGTTCAACGTGTAGAAGTGGAATTCCGTCACCCCGTTCTGCTGCAGGCGCTTGACCTGCTCGATCGCGCAGCTGGCCGCAATCAGCCGGCGCGTTTCCGGGTCGTCCTCGAGTCCGTCGAAGCGGTGCACGAGCCAGTCCGGCACGCTGGTGCCGCAGCGCTTGGCGAACCTGAGCATGTGCGGGAAACGCGTGATCGGCAGGATGCCCGGCACGATCTCGGCATCGATGCCAGCCGCCGCGCACTGGTCGCGGAAGCGCAGGAAGATGTCGGTGTCGAAGAAAAACTGGGTGATCGCGCGATTGGCGCCCGCGTCGATCTTCGCGCGCAGGTTGTCGAGATCGAATGTCGCGCCCGGCGCTTCCGGGTGCACCTCCGGGTACGCCGCCACCGAGATGTCGAAATTGCCGACGCTGTGCAACCCACGCACCAGGTCGACCGCGTACGCGAAGCCCTCCGGATGCGGGCGGTACGTCGTCTGGCCGGGCGGCATGTCGCCGCGCAGCGCCACGAGGTGGCGCACCCCCATGTCCCAGTAGCCGCGTGCAATGTCGAGAATCTCGCCAGCGGGCGCGCCGACGCAAGTGAGATGCGGCGACGGGGTCAACGCCGTCTCGCGGAGGATGCGCGCAACGACATTGTGGGTGCGTTCGCGCGTGGACCCGTCGGCGCCGTAGGTCACCGAAACGAACCGCGGCTTCAGCGGCGCGAGTCGCTGGATCGACTCCCAGAGCAGTTGTTCCATTCCATCGTCGTTGGGCGGGAAGAACTCGAACGAAACGGCAGGCGCGCCTCGGGAGACGGCTTTATCCACAGTCGTGGCCATCATGGCGATATCTGTTCCTGGAGTCGCAGCCGCCATTTTCCATGCTTTGCATCGCAAAGTCCCCTCCCTGCCGCAGCGTCGGGCGCCAAGCCCGTCAGTGCACGCCAGTTGCCGCTGGACCGGGGCCCGCGAAAAGCGCAACGCAGTCGACTGCATCCAGGCGGTACGCGCGGCTGCAGAATTCGCAGCGCACCTCGACCAGGCCGAACTCCTCGACCATCGAGTCGACTTCGTCGCGGCCCAGCGCCCGCAGCATGTTCTCGACGCGTTCGCGCGAGCAGCGGCAGCGGAAGAACACCGGGGCCGACTCGAACATCCGCACGTCGTCTTCACTGAACAGCCGATGCAGCAGCTTCTCGTCGTCGAGTTCGGCGAGTTCCTCGCCGGTGACCGTGTCCGCCACCAGCTGCACACGACGCCATGCATCTTCCACCTCGTCCTCCGACACGGTGCCGGCACCCGACTCCAGCACTCCCGTCGGCCTGGCCGTGACCGGCAATCGTTGCAGCAGCAGCCCGCTGACGTTCTCGCCATCCGCATGCAGCCAGAGTCGCGTGGGCAACTGCTCGGAGCTTTCGAAGTATTCACGCAGGCATTCGCTCATCGAAGCGCCGGCGAGCGGCACGACACCCTGGTAGCGATTCGCCGCGCCTTCGTTCTCGATCGTCACCGTCAGCGTGCCGTCACCCGACAATTCGCGGAGATCCCCGGTAGCGGGCGGCTCACGGAACCGCGCAACGGCACGCAGGGCGAGCCCATCCGTGCACTCGACGACCAGGAGGTGCATGGGGCCCGCGCCGCGCAGTTGCAGCGTCAGCAACCCGTGGAACTTGAGCGTCGACGCAAGCAATGCCGCTGCCGCGACTGCCTCGCCGAGGGTGTTGCGCACCCGCTCAGGGGTAGTCGTGGTGCTCCATCATGGCCTTCCACGCCGGCCCGAGATGCACGAGCTGCCCGCGGAACGGATACCGCTCGAAGACGAACCGACGCAGCGTGTCGACTTCCGCCATCGAGCGATCAGGCCACGCGAACCGGGATCTTCAACGTGCGGATCTTCTCCGACCATTCGGCCGGCGCGGTGTTGTGCACCGACGTGCCCTGCGCGTCGACCGCGACGGTGACAGGCATGTCCTTCACGTCGAACTCGTAGATCGCTTCCATGCCCAGTTCTTCGAATGCGACCACTCGCGACGTACGGATCGCCTTCGACACCAGGTAGGCCGCGCCGCCCACCGCCATCAGGTAGGCCGCCTTGTGCTTCTTGATCGATTCGATCGCGACAGGGCCGCGCTCGGACTTGCCGATCATGACGATCAGGCCGGTTTTCTCGAGCATCATGTCCGTGAACTTGTCCATGCGCGTCGCGGTCGTCGGACCCGCGGGACCCACGACTTCGTCGCGCACCGGATCGACCGGACCGACGTAGTAGATCGCTCGGTTCGTGAAGTCGACGCCCGGCGGCAGGCCCTGCCCGCTCGCGAACAGGTCGGCGATGCGCTTGTGCGCCGCGTCCCGCCCGGTGAGCATCTTGCCGTTCAGCAGCAGCGTTTCGCCCGGCTGCCAGCTCGCAACTTCGGCGCGCGTGAGCGTGTCGAGATCGACCCGCTTCGAGTTGCCTCCAGCGGTCCACGTGACCGTCGGCCACTGGTCGAGCGACGGCGGCTCGAGCGCCGCGGGGCCGCTGCCATCGAGCACAAAGTGCACATGGCGCGTGGCGGCGCAGTTCGGGATCATCGCGACGGGCTTCGACGCCGCGTGCGTCGGGAACAGCTTGAGCTTCACGTCGAGCACGGTCGTGAGCCCGCCGAGACCCTGCGCGCCGATGCCGAGCGCGTTGACCTTCTCATACAGCTCGATGCGCAGCTCGTCGGCCTTGCTCTGCGGGCCACGCGCGAGCAGCTCGTGCATGTCGAGTGGCTCCATCAGCGCTTCCTTCGCCAGCAGCATGGCCTTTTCAGCCGTGCCGCCCACGCCGATGCCCAGCATGCCGGGCGGGCACCAGCCGGCGCCCATCGTGGGCACCGTCTTGAGCACCCAGTCGACGATCGAGTCGCTCGGGTTGAGCATCACGAACTTGGACTTGTTCTCCGAACCGCCGCCCTTCGCCGCGACAGTCACTTCGACCTCGTCGCCCGGGACCAGTTCGACGTGGAACACGGCGGGTGAGTTGTCCTTCGTGTTCTTGCGCGCGAACAGCGGGTCGTCGACGACCGATGCGCGCAGCTTGTTGTCGGGGTGGTTGTACGCGCGGCGAACGCCTTCGTTGATCATGTCGGCCAGGCTGCGCTTGGTGGCCCAGCGCACGTCCATGCCCACCTTCAGGAACATGTTGACGATGCCGGTGTCCTGGCAGAGCGGGCGCTTGCCCTCGGCGCACATGCGCGAGTTCGTCAGGATCTGCGCGATCGCATCCTTGGCCGCCGGCGACTGCTCGCGCTCATAGGCGCGCCCGAGATGCTCGATGTAATCGAGTGGATGGTAATAGGAAATGAACTGCAGCGCGTCGGCGACGCTCTGGATGAAGTCGTCCTCGCGAATTACGGTCATGGCTGCAGAACCAGGGGTTAGGGGATGGGGGTTAGGGGATAGTCGGAAGCGCGTTGCGCCGTCGATCAGCCAGAGAGCTTGCGCTTGAGCAGGTCGTTGAGCTGCGCGGGGTTGGCCTTGCCACCGGTCGCCTTCATGACCTGGCCGACGAAGAAGCCAAACAGCTTGTCCTTGCCCGAACGGTAGTCTGCAAGCTGCCCGGGGTTCTTCGCCATGACGTCGTCGATGGCCGACTCGATCGCCGACGTGTCGGTGATCTGCCGCAGGCCCTTGGCCTCGATGATCTCGTCGGCGCCCTTGCCGTCCGACCACATCGCCTCGAAGACTTCCTTGGCGATCTTGCCGGAGATGGTGTTGTCCTGGATGCGTGAGAGCAGGCCGGCGAGCGAGTCGGCACTGACACGACTCTGCACGATGTCGAGGGCGTCCTTGTTGAGCGCGCCCGCGAGATCGCCCATCACCCAGTTGGCCGCGAGCTTGGGTTGGCCTCCGAGCTTGCGCACGACTGTCTCGTAGTAGCCCGCGAGTTCGCGGCTCGATGTCAGCACGCCTGCGTCGTACTCGGAGAGGCCGTGATCGCGCACGAACCTCGCCGCCTTTTCATCCGGCAGCTCGGGCATCGTGGCCCGCACCTGCTCGATCGTCGCTTCGTCGATCACGAGTGGCAGCAGGTCAGGATCCGGGAAGTAGCGGTAGTCGTTCGCCTCCTCCTTCGAGCGCATCGAGCGCGTTTCGCCCTTGTCGGCGTCGTAAAGACGCGTTTCCTGCCTGACCTTGCCGCCGCCCTCGAGCAGTTCGATCTGGCGCTCGACTTCGTAATTGATGGCGCGTTCGACAAAACGGAACGAGTTGACGTTCTTGATCTCGGCACGGGTGCCGAACTCGGCCTGGCCGACAGGACGCACGGACACATTCGCGTCACAGCGGAACGAGCCTTCCTGCATGTTGCCATCGCAGATCTCGAGGTAGCGGACCAGCGTGTGGATCTTCTTCAGGTACGCGATCGCTTCCCTGGCCGAGCGCATGTCCGGCTCGGAAACAATCTCGAGCAGCGGCGTGCCGGCGCGGTTCAGGTCGATGCCCGACAGGCCGTGGAAGTCCTCGTGCAGCGACTTGCCCGCGTCTTCTTCGAGGTGCGCGCGCGTGATCCCGATCGTTTTGCGAGTGCCATCTTCGAGCACGATCTCGAGCGAGCCGTCCTCGACGACCGGCCGCTCGTACTGACTGATCTGGTAGCCCTTAGGCAGGTCGGGGTAGAAGTAATTCTTGCGCGCGAAGATTGAACGGCGCGAGATCCTCGAACCCGTCGCGACGCCGAAGCGGATCGCCATGCGCACGGCGTCGCCGTTCAGCACCGGCAACACGCCCGGGTAACCCAGGTCGACGAGGTTGGCCTGCGTGTTCGGATCCGCGCCGTAGGCGGTGGCGGATCCCGAAAAGATCTTGCTGCGCGTGGCGAGCTGCGCGTGGATCTCGAGGCCGATGACGGTTTCCCAGCTCATAAGAAGTGATTAGTGATTAGTGATTAGTGATTGGTGATTAGTGATTAGTGATTAGTGATTAGTGATTAGTGATTAGTGAATAGTGATCGGTCGGCACCGAGGGTCCCGCCGTACTCGTTGCGTTCTCGACCAGTGATGCAAATCTCAATGCCGCTTCTCCGACTAATCACTAATCACGAATCACTAATCACTTCCTTCAGGCGTAGCCAGGCGCGACGCGCCGGTGCCAGTCGGTGTGCTGCTGGTACTGGTGCGACACCGCGAGCAGCCGCGATTCGCCGAAGTGCGGACCGACGAGTTGCAGGCCCACGGGCAGGTCCTTCCCGCCTTCGGTGACGAAACCGCAGGGGATCGAGATTCCCGGCAGGCCCGCCAGGTTCGCTGCGATCGAGTAGATGTCGTTGAGGTACATCGCAATCGGATCGCTGGTCTTGGCGCCGAGTTCGAACGCGGCGGTTGGCGCCGTCGGGCTCAGCACGACGTCCACGTCATTGAAGGCGCGCGAAATCGTCGGCGATCAACGCGCGGCACTTCTGCGCCTGCAGGTAGTACGCATCGTAATAGCCGGCCGACAGCACGTACGTGCCGGTCATGATGCGGCGCTTCACTTCGGCGCCAAAGCCCTCGCCGCGCGATCGCTTGTACAGGTCGAGCAGGTCTTTCGGCTGCTCGCAGCGATGGCCGAAGCGCACGCCGTCGAAGCGCGACAGGTTCGACGAGCACTCGGCCGGCGCCACGACGTAGTACGTTGGCACGGAGAGCGGCAGGCTCGGCAGGCTCACGTCCTTGATGACGGCGCCTTCCTTCTGCAGCTGTTCGATTGCCGCGCGCACGCACTTCTCGACCGCTGGATCGAGGCCGGCGCCGAAGAATTCGCGAATGATGCCGACGCGCAACCCGTTGAGCGGCTGGTTGAGTTCGGCCGCGTAGTTCGGCACCGGGCGATCGACGCTGGTGGAGTCGTTGGGATCGAAGCCCGACATGGCTTCGAGCAGCAACGCGGCGTCCTCTGCCGAACGCGCCAGCACGCCGGCCTGGTCGAGGCTCGAGGCGAACGCGATCATGCCGTAGCGCGACACGCGGCCGTACGTCGGCTTGATGCCCGTGAGGTTGGTGAGCGCCGCCGGCTGGCGGATCGATCCGCCGGTATCGGTGCCCGTGGCCACCGGCGCGATGCAGGCCGCCACCGCGGCCGCAGAACCACCCGAAGAGCCGCCCGGCACGCGCCTGAGGTCCCACGGGTTCCTGACCGGGCCGAAGTAGCTCGTCTCGTTCGACGAACCCATCGCGAACTCGTCCATGTTGGTCTTGCCGAGCAGCACGGTGCCCGCGGCACGCCAGCGCCTGACGACCGTCGCGTCGTACGGCGCGACGAAATTGGACAGCATCTTCGACGAGCACGTCGTGCGGATGCCGTCGGTGCAGAAGATGTCCTTGTGCGCGACCGGCACACCCGTGAGCGGGCCGCCCTCGCCCTTTGCCAGCACCTCGTCCGCGGCCCGGGCATCGGCCAGGGCGCGATCAGCGGTCACCGTGACAAATGCGTTGAGCTCGGGCCCGAGGCGTTCGATGCGGCCGAGGAAATGCAGCGTCAGGTCGAGGCTCGAGAACTTTCGAAACGGTCAGTGTGTGCATGGGTCGTCTACGGCGAAGGAAAAATGGGGACGCTCACCTGTTTCGCTCACCGATTTCGCCCATTTCGTGCGGTCTGTCACGCAACAGGTGGGCGAAACAGGTGATCGTCCCCATTTTCAACTTTCCGGGAAGTGACACCATCACGGTCGCGTCGTCACTCGATCACCTTGGGCACAAGGTAGAGTCCAGCGGCAACGCTCGGCGCGTTCTGCTGGAACTTCTCGCGCTGATCGGTCTCTGAGACCGCGTCGGGGCGCAAACGCTGGACCTGGTCGGCAAGCGGGTGCGCCATCGGCTCGATGCCAGCCGTGTCGGCCGCGGCGAGCTGCTCGACGAAATCGATGATGCGCGAGAGGCTGTCGACGTACACGGGCATCTGCGCCTCGGTGATCTCGAGGCGTGCGAGGTGGGCGATCCCCTCGACCTGGGTGCGTGTCAGGCTCATCTGGAAATGCTCGAAAGGACTGGAAAAAACAGTCACAAATCATACACGCGACCTTGTGGAATGTCGTGACTATGGTTAAATTGCCGCGATTTAGCGCAAGGCAGCGCTCCCCTCCTTCTTCCGCGAATCCTAAATGTTCAAGAAACTCCGGGGCTACTTCTCCAACGACCTTTCGATCGACCTTGGCACCGCCAATACGCTGATCTATGTCCGCGGCAAAGGCATCGTGCTGAACGAGCCGTCCGTCGTGGCCATCCGCGAGGAACCCTCCCGCGGTGGCAAGAAAATCGAGGCCGTCGGCACGGAGGCCAAGAACATGCTCGGCCGCACGCCGGGCAACATCACGGCCATCCGCCCGATGAAGGACGGCGTCATCGCCGACTTCACCATCACCGAGAAGATGCTGCAGTTCTTCATCGAGAAGGTGCACGGCAATCGCATGATCCGCCCCAGCCCGCGCGTGCTGGTGTGCGTGCCGTATGGCTCGACGCAGGTCGAGCGCCGGGCGATCCAGGAATCCGCCGAGGGTGCGGGCGCCCGCTGGGTGCGCCTGATCGAAGAACCCATGGCGGCGGCCGTCGGCGCCGGCATGCCGGTGCACGAGGCCCGTGGCTCGATGGTGCTCGACATCGGCGGCGGCACGTCCGAGGTGGCGGTCATTTCGCTGAACGGCATCGTCTATGCGGCCTCGGTCCGCATCGGCGGCGACCGTTTCGACGAAGCCATCATCAACTACGTGCGCCGCAACTACGGCATCCTGATCGGCGAAGCCACCTCCGAGCGCATCAAGATCGAGATCGGCTCGGCTTACCCCGGCCAGCACGTCAAGGAAATCTCGGTCAAGGGCCGCAACCTCTCCGAGGGCGTCCCGCGCAGCTTTACGCTCAACTCCAACGAAATCCTCGAGGCACTGCAGGAACCGCTGCAGGGCATCGTCGGCGCGGTCAAGGCCGCGCTCGAGCAGACCCCGCCTGAACTTGGTTCGGACGTCGCCGAACGCGGCATCGTTCTCACGGGCGGCGGCGCGCTGCTGCGTGACATCGACAAGCTGCTCATGGAGGAAACCGGCCTGCCGGTGGTGGTCGCCGAAGATCCGCTCACCTGCGTGGCGCGCGGCGGCGGCAAGATGCTGGAGCTGATCGACGAGCACGGTCCGGGCCTGTTCGGCCTGGATTGATCGCGACCCCTCCCGGCCCCCGTGGTCGAGCTGTCCCACGACTCCCGCCCGATCATCGGCCGCGGACCGCCGCTGACCGCGTATTTCCTCGCGCTGACGGCGATCTCGGTCGGGCTGATGGTGGCAGACCAGCGCTACCACCAGATCGACCGCATTCGAGAGTCGCTGAGCAGGGTCATCTACCCGATGCAGCGTGCAGTCGATTTCCCCTTCCGCGCGACGGACTGGGTCACGGGTTCCTTCGCTGACCGCAGCCGGTTGCGACAGGAAAACCTCGCGCTCACCGCCCGGCTGCGCCTGGCCAACCTGCAGCTGCAGCGATTCGCGGTGCTGGAGGAAGAAAACCGGCGCCTGCGCGAAATGCGCGCGAACAGCGCGGGCGTCGCCGAGAAAGTGCTGGTCGCCTCCATCCTCAATGTCGACCTCGATCCTTTCCGGCACCGCGTGCTGCTCGACAAAGGCGCGGCCGATGGCGTTTTCAAGGACCAGGCCGTGCTCGACGGGGACGGCATCTTCGGCCAGGTTTCCAAGGTCAATGCCTCCACGGCCGAGGTCATCCTGATCAGCGACGCCGAACACGCGATCCCGGTACAGTCCAACCGCAGCGGCGTACGCACGATTGCCGTCGGTACCGGCGACCAGAACAAGCTGTCGTTGCCGTTCGTCACCGTCGAATCCGACCTGCAGCCGGGCGACCTCCTGCTCTCCACCGGCATGGGCGGCGTGTTCCCGCCGGGCTACCCGGTGGCACAGGTATCGAAGGTTAAGCGCGCCGGCAGCACCTTCGCGCTCGTCGAAGCCAAGCCCACGGCAAGGCTGGACCAGGCGCGCGAAGTGCTGCTGGTCTGGTTCAGCCGCCGCCGGCCGAGCCCGTCCCCGTTGCAGGAGATGCGCGCCCCACGCCTTCGAGCATTCCGGTTGACGACACTGCAGCCGCCGCGCCACCGGCGCAGGCAGGTGGCGAATGAGGCCGATGAGCATGTTCGCCCGCCGGTTGCTGTACTGGATCAGCATGGCCGCCGGTCTCGTCCTCGCGATCGTGCCGCTGCCGGGCTGGCTCGATCCGTTCCGGCCCGATCTCGCGCTGCTCGCGATGATTTATTTCGTACTCACCAATCCGCGTATCGCCGGACTGGGCTACGCGTGGCTGTCGGGGCTTCTCCTCGACGTGCTGCGCGGGATGGTGCTCGGACAGCACGCGCTCGGTTTCCTCGTCGTGGGTTACCTCACGCACAAGCTGCAATTGCGCATGCGCATGTTCCCGATCGTGCAGCAGGCGGTGATCGTCTTGCTGCTGCTCGGCCTGTACCACTTCCTGATGTTCTGGATCGACGGCCTCACCGGCCACGGTTTCACCGGGTGGGTCCGCTGGCTGCCGGTGCTGTCGGGCGCTTTGCTATGGCCGCTGGTGGTTGCGCTGGGCGATTCGCTCACGCGTCGCTCGTCCTGACCGCAGGAGCGCGATGACCCGCAACTCCCGGCTCAAGGATCATCACGCCGAACAGCGCATGTTCGGCCGGCGCGTTGTCGCCGCCTCGTTCGTCATCATGGTGCTGCTAGGAGCGCTCTTTGCCCGCCTCTTCTACCTGCAGGTGGTCAAGTACGACTACTTCAGCGAACTGTCGCAGGGCAACCGTATCCGCATCGAACCGATCCCGCCCCCGCGCGGCCTCCTCCTCGATCGCGCAGGCGAACCCCTCGCGCTCAATCGACCGGCGTACCAGCTGGAGCTCACGCGCGAGCAGACCCCCGACGTCGACGACACGCTGGCCCGGCTCGTGGCGCTCGGCCTGCTGCCGGCCGAAGACGTGGTGCGGACCAGGCGCGCGATCATGGCGCGGCGCGCGTTCGACGCCGTGCCAGTCCGCCTGCAGCTGGCCGAAGAGGAACTCGCGCGCTTCGCAGTGCATCGACCCGACTTCCCGGGCGTAGAGATCCGTCCACGGCTCACGCGGCTGTATCCGCACGCGGGCGTGGGCGTGCACGCGCTCGGTTACGTCGCTGCGATCAGCGAACAGGACCAGGAACGCATCGACGTCTCGAAGTACGCGGGCACGACGCTGATCGGCAAGCTTGGCATCGAACGCAACTACGAGGAACTGCTGCACGGCGAAACCGGCTACCAGCAGCTCCTGGTCAATGCGCAGGGTCGGCGCGTCGACCGTGTCGGCGTCACGGCGCCGGACCTGCAACGCAAGGAGCCGATCGCCGGCAACGACCTCTACCTCACGATCGACCACCGTCTGCAGCAGGTGGCCGAGACGGCGCTCGGCACGCAGCGGGCGGCGGTGGTCGCAATCGACCCACGCAATGGCGACGTCCTTGCCTTCGTCAGCACACCGACGTTCGACCCCAACGGTTTCGCGCGCGGCCTCACCGTGCCGGAATACCGTGCACTCGCGGACAACCTCGACAAGCCCCTGATCGACCGTGCGCTGCGCGGCGTCTACCCACCGGGTTCCACGATCAAGCCGTTCGTCGCCCTGGCCGCGCTGCAGTACGGCGTCATGGCGGCCGAGGACACGCACTACTGCCGCGGTGTCTGGCAGTTCCCGAATTCGAGCCGCAAGTTCCGTGACTGGAAGAAGCAGGGCCACGGCACGGTCGACATGCACAAGGCCATCGCGCAGTCGTGCGACACGTATTTTTACGGCGTCTCAGACAAGATCGGCATCGACCGCCTGCACGACTTCCTGGTCCGGTTCGGGTTCAACGGGAAGACGGGGATCGACGTGCTGGGTGAACGCTCAGGCCTGGTCCCCTCGCAGGCATGGAAGAAGAAAGCCTTCAAGAAGAAGGAGCTGCAGGTGTGGTTCCCGGGCGAGACGGTCATCGCGGGCATCGGCCAGGGATACATGCTGACGACGCCGCTGCAACTCGCGCACGCTACTGCGACGCTCGCGATGCGCGGCAAGGGGTTCCAGCCTCGCCTCGTGCGCGCTGTGCGCGACTCCCGCACTGGAGCAGTCGCGACGTTGCCGCCCCACCCGCTGCCCGACGTGAAAGTCGACGATCCCAGGCACTGGGACACCATCATCAACGGCATGATCGGCGTGGTGAACCCAGGTGGCACCGCGGTCCGCGTGCAGGCCGGCGCGCCATACAAGGTCGCTGGCAAGACCGGCACCGCTCAGGTCTTCTCCATCGGCCAGAACGAGAAGTACAACGAATCGCAGGTGTCGGAACGACTGCGTGACCACGCGCTGTTCATTGCTTTCGCACCCGTCGACGACCCGAAGATCGCGATCGCCGTGCTGGTCGAGAACGGCCGTCACGGCGGCAGCACGGCGGGACCCATTGCACGAGCGGTGTTCGACGCCTACCTGCTGCCGCGCGAGGCGGCTCAGGCAGCGGTTCCAACTACACCACCGGCCGCGCCGCCCGCAGGAGGCATGGACGAATGAGGACAGAAATTGCCGGACCCGGGCACTCGAGCCGCGCCCAGCGCACGTTCACGCTGACCGGCCGCCTGCTGGACGCCCTGCACATCGACGGGCCGCTGCTGCTGAGCGTGCTGGCCGTCTGTGCCGTTGGCCTGATCGTGCTCTACAGCGCGGCGGGCGAGGACGTGCGCATCTTCCTCGGCCAGGCGGCACGCGTCGGACTCGGCCTCGGCGTGCTGACGATCGTCGCGCAGATTCCACCGCGGGTGATGCGGATCGGCGCGCCGTTCCTCTATGGCCTGGGCCTGCTGCTGCTGATCGCCGTCGCCCTGGTCGGCGACGTCGCGATGGGTGCGCAACGCTGGCTCGACCTCGGTTTCATCCGGTTCCAGCCGTCCGAGATCATGAAGATCGCGGTACCGCTCTGTTGCGCCTGGTACCTGCACCAGCGGCCGCTGCCGCCCGACTTCACGACGCTGGTCATCGTGGCGCTGATCGTGCTCGTGCCGACGCTGCTGATCGCCGAGCAGCCCGACCTCGGCACCGCGCTGCTGGTGACGGCAGGCGGCGGGCTCGTCATCCTGCTCGCGGGACTGCAACTGCGATACATCCTGGGATTGGGCGCCGTGATCGCGGCAGCCATCCCGGTCGTCTGGAAGTTCCTGCTGCACGACTACCAGCGCCAGCGCGTGCTGACGTTCCTGAATCCGCAGAACGACCCGCTTGGAGCCGGCTACCACACGATCCAGTCGCAGATCGCGATCGGCTCGGGCGGAATCTTCGGCAAGGGCTTCATGAACGGCAGCCAGGCACAGCTCGAGTTCCTGCCTGAACGCTCGACCGACTTCATCTTCGCCGTGATCGGCGAGGAATGGGGCCTCGTCGGCTGCATCGTGCTGATGGCATTGTATCTTCTAGTCATCGGTCGCGGGCTCTACATCGCGACACAGGCACAGGACTCGTTCACCCGCCTGACGGCTGGCAGTCTCACGCTGCTGTTCTCGGTATACGCTTTCGTCAACAGCGGCATGGTCGCGGGACTGTTGCCGGTCGTTGGCGTGCCGCTGCCGCTCGTGAGCTACGGCGGCACGTCGTTGGTGACCCTCATGGCAGGGTTCGGTATCCTCATGGCGGTCCACTCCCGCCGCAAACTGGTCTCAACGTGACACGGCAACCTCTCGCCCGGCGGGCCTCCGGCCCGCTCCGCTGCATCGCCCGCCCCTTCGCGGTTGCGCTCGCGCTTGCGCTCTGCCAGGCGCAGCCCGCGAATGCCCAGGCATTCGATCCCACGCGCGCCGACATCGACGCCTTCATCGCCAACGTCGGCAACAAGCACGGCTTCGAGGCAGGGCCCCTCGTCGCGCTGTTCGCACAGGTCGAATCGAAGCCTGCGATCCTGCAGGCGATCGCGAAGCCGGCCGAGCGCACGCTGGGTTGGGACGAGTACCGGCCCAAGTTCCTGATCGAACGTCGAATCACGCGTGGCGCCGAGGTCCATGGCCAGAAGCTGGCCGAACTCGAACGGGCCGAGGCCGCAAGTGGCGTCCCCGTGGACATCCTGCTCGGCATCGTCGGCGTCGAGACGTTCTTCGGCGAAAACGTCGGCAAGTACCGCGTGGTCGACGCACTCTCGACGCTCGCGTTCGATTACCCGCCCCGCCAGGCATTCTTCCGCAGCGAACTCGAACAGTACCTCGTGATGGCCCGCGAGGAAGGTCTCGACCCGCTCGCGCCGGTCGGCTCGTACGCGGGCGCCATGGGACTGCCGCAGTTCATGCCCAGCAGCTTCCGCAGCTATGCGGTCGATGGCGACGCGGACGGCAAGCGCGACCTCTGGAACGACTGGGCCGACGTCTTCTCGAGCGTGGGCAACTACCTCAAGGTGCACGGCTGGCGCGCGGACGAACCGGTCATGGCGGCGGCCGACGCCAGCAGCGCCAGCCTGGAGGGCCTGGGCGAAAAACTGGCGCTTACCGAAACAGTGGGATCCTTGCGAGCGCGCGGCGTCAGGTTCGAGACGAGCCTGCCGGCGGACGCACCGGCGATGCTGGTCGCGCTCAAGGTGGCTGGCGGGATCGAGTACCGCGTCGGCTTCACCAATTTCTACGCGATCACGCGCTACAACCGCAGTCACATGTATGCGAGCGCTGTCAGCGACCTGGCGGACGCCATCGGCGCCAAACGCTCAGGGCTGCCGTTGCCAGCCGGCGCCGGGCACGTCGTCCCCGCACCGACGAAGCCGCCGGCGCCATCGAGCGGGTGGTCGACGACGACATCCGGCACCTGAACCTGAACCTACCGCTCCACCCTAAACCTATGGTTTCCACGCAGAAATGAAGCTCAAGCCGACCCTGTTTGCCCTGGCGCTCGTCGCCGGCCTCGCTCTTGCCGGTTGCGGTTCCGACAGGAACGACGCCGCCGCCCCGGATGCCGCCAGTGACGCTGCAACGGCAGTGGCTCCTGCACCTGCCGCACCGCCTGCCACGGCGCTGCCACCTCCACCACAGCTCAACGCCCGCAGTTTCATCGTCATCGATCACGAGAGCGGTCGCGTGCTCGCGGCGCTCGAACCCGATTCACGCCAGGAACCGGCGAGCCTGACCAAGCTGATGACAGCCTACGTCGTGTTCCATTCGCTCAAGGAGGGCCGCATCAAGCTCGGGGACATGGTCACGGTGAGCGAGAACGCCTGGCGGCAGGCGGCGCCGAAGCTCGGCGGCTCAGCCATGTACATCGAGGTCGGCACGCAGGTCTCCATCGAGAACCTGCTGCAGGGCATGATCGTGCAGTCGGGTAACGACGCGACGGTGGCGCTCGCCGAGCATGTCGCCGGCAACGAGGCCACCTTCGTGCAGATGATGAACACCTTCGCGAAGCGGCTCGGCCTCACGGGCACGCACTTCACCGATGCCGCGGGCATGCCCAACCCGGAACAGTACATCACGGCGCGGGACGCGGCGCTGCTTGCGAACGCGCTGATCCGTGAATTCCCGGAGTACTACAAGTGGTACTCGCAGAAGGAGTTCACCTGGAACGATATCACGCAGCAAAACCGCAACGGGCTCCTGTGGCGCGACCCGACGGTGGACGGGGTCAAGACCGGCCACACGAAGTCCGCGGGCTACTGCCTGGTTACGTCCGCGAAGCGCGGCGACATGCGGCTGATCTCCGCCGTGATGGGCACGGATTCCATGCGTGCCCGCGAGGAAGCGAGCTCCGCGTTGCTCAACTATGGCTTCAACTTCTTCGAGACCAGGCGCGTCTACGCGCCTGGTCAGCCGCTCACCACGATGCGCGTCTGGAAGGGCAAGCAGGACGAAGTCGGGCTGACCGTGGGTCGCGACCTCTACGTCACCAACCAGCGCGGCCACGTGAGTTCGGTGAAGGCGGACTTCGAGCTGCCGGAGACTCTGGTCGCACCACTCGCGAAGAACAAGCCGGTCGGCAAGGCCAGGGTGGTCGTCGATGGCCAGACGATCGCAACGTACGAACTCTTCCCGACTGCAGACGTCGCCGCCGCCGGCTTTTTCGGCCGCGCCTGGGACAGCTTGCGGCTGCTGTTCCACTGACGCAGACACGATGGCCGATCCGTATCCCACCTGCTGGCTTAACGGCGAGTACCTCCCGCTGACGGAGGCAAGAATCTCACCGCTCGACCGCGGTTTCCTGTTTGCGGACGGAGCTTACGAAGTGGTGCCGGTGCATCGCGGACGGCCGTTCCGGATGCGCCAGCATCTCGAACGCTTCGACCGCAGCCTCAAGGAACTGCGCATCCACAATCCGCTGCGGCTGGAGGGCTGGGTCGAGGTGACGAGCAGGCTCGTCGCCGCGGCCAATGCAACCGAGCTGCTGGTCTACCTGCAGGTGACGCGCGGCATGGAATATGGCCGCAACCACCTGTTTCCGCCCGCGACCGTCGAACCAACGGGATTCGCTTTCGTCAGCCCGTACCCGCCACCGGCGCAGGCGCTGCTCGAGCGCGGGCTCGCCGGCGTCACGCTCGAGGACACGCGCTGGGCGCGTTGCGACATCAAGTCGGTCGCGCTGCTCGCGAACGTGCTGCTGCGCCAGGAGGCGCAGGACAAGGGCGGCGCCGAAGCCATCCTCACGCGGGACGGGCGCGTGACCGAAGGCTCCTCCAGCACGGTCTTCATCGTGCGCGACGGCAAGCTGGTCACGTCACCCAACGATCAGAGCATCCTGCCGGGCACCTCGCGCGATGCGGTGATCGAACTCGCGGCGGGTTGGCTGCCCGTCGAAATCCGCGCTTTCAGCGTCGACGAATTGCGCTCGGCGTCCGAAGTCTGGATCGCTTCCGCGGGTCGCGGCGTGCTGCCCGTCACCTCGGTGGACGGCAGGGCCATCGGCACCGGCGCGCCGGGCGCAACGTGGCTGGCGATGTATTCCCGCCTGCAGCAGCACCTCGACGCGATCGCCGCACGGCCGGCACTGGTGGATTCATGAGCGGTTCGCCCCCCGAGCCCGAGGAGACGCTGCTCAGGTTTCCCACCGATTTCCCGGTGAAGATCATGGGCCTGGCGTCGGACGATTTCCGCAGCCTCGTCATGGGGATCGTGACGCGGCATTTCGGCACGCTCGAACCGGACCGCATCGAAGAGCGCCCCAGCAGCAACGGCAAGTACCTGTCGATCACGGTAACGGTGGTCGCCACCAGCAAGGCCCAGCTCGACGCGCTCTACATGGAGCTCACGTCCTGCAGCCAGGTGCTCGTCGCGCTCTGACGCGCCGCCAGAGGCTTGAACCCCAGCGCGCGCAGCAGCTGCGGCGCCAGTGCCTCACTCACTTCGCGTACGCTGGCCGGGCCGCCCAGCTCGCTGAGCTGCGTCATCTGCAGCCCCGCGTAGCCACATGGATTGATGCGCGCGAACGGTTCGAGGTCCATCGCGACATTGAGGGCCAGCCCGTGATACGAACGATTGCGACGGATGCGCAACCCGATGCTCGCAATCTTGCGCTCGCCGACATACACGCCGGGTGCGTCGCGCCTGCCATGGGCCTGTACGCCCCACTGTGCGACGGTCGCGACGATGGCACGCTCGATGCCTTCGACGAGCGCACGCACGCCGAGGCCGAGCCGCGCGAGGGCCAGCAACGGATAGACCACGAGTTGGCCGGGCCCGTGGTAGGTGACCTGCCCGCCGCGATCGATGTCGACGACGGGAATGTCGCCAGGCGCCAGCAGGTGCACTGCCTTGGCGTTCATGCCCATCGTGAAGACGGGTGGATGCTCCAGAAACCAGATTTCGTCCGCTGTTGCGCCCGTGGCCTCGTCCGTGTGGCGCTGCATGGCCCGCCACGTCGGCTCGTAGTCGACGCAGCCGAGCCACCTGAGCGTCGGTGTCGACGCGGCCGGCAGCACGCGCCGCGCGTCCGTCGATGCGTCGCGTTCAGCCACGCCTGGCGAGCCCGCCTTCGGCGAGGCCCGCATTGTTACGGGCCAGGGCCTGTTCGGCGCGGTAACTCGAGCGCACGAGCGGCCCCGACACGCATTCGACGAAGCCGAGCCCGAGCGCGTGCTGGCGGTATCGCTCGAATTCCTCGGGCGTCACGTAACGTTCGACCGTCAGGTGGTTCACCGTCGGCCGCAGGTACTGGCCGAGCGTGAGCAGGTCCACGCCCGCAGCGCGCAGGTCGCGCATCGTCTCGAAGATCTCGTCGTCCGCTTCACCAAGGCCGAGCATGAGGCTGGTCTTCACCAGCACATCGCCCTGCTCGCGGCGATGCTGCCTGGCGTGCGCGAGCACGGCCAGCGTCTGTTCGTAGGACGCGCGCGGATCACGCACGGGATGGGTCAGGCGACGCACGGTCTCGACGTTCTGCGCGAAGACGTCCAGTCCGCTGTCGACGACTGTCGCGACGTCTGTCATCACGCCCTGAAAGTCGGGTGTCAGTGCTTCGACCGCGGTTGCAGGATTGAGGCACTTGATCTCGCGCACGCACGCAGCGAAGTGCGCGGCGCCGCCATCGGGCAGGTCGTCGCGGTTCACCGACGTCAGCACGACGTACTTGAGCTGCATCAGCTGCACGGTACGGGCGGCATTGGCGGGTTCGTCGGCATCGAGCCAGCCACGCGGATTGCCGGTATCGACGGCGCAAAAGCGACACGCGCGCGTGCAGACCTCGCCCATCAACATGATCGTCGCGGTGCCCGCATTCCAGCACTCGCCGATGTTGGGGCACCTGGCTTCCTCGCAGACCGTGGCGAGGCGGTGTTCCCGCACGGTCTGCTTGACCGTTTCGAAGCCGCGACCCGCCGGCATCGGTGCCCGCAGCCAGCTGGGCTTGCGCCCTGCGGGCGTCACCGGCGCGCTCGAAGCAACAGCCTTGATGCCGTCACGGATCGCCGTAAACCCCTGAGCGGTATGGTATTTTTCACCGCTCGAGGCAACGGACTTGACGACCGGGACGACCGGAATGCCTTTGAACTCGCTCATGAGCCCGCATTGTACTTGCCATGGTCGATTCGGCGCTGGGCCAGACGCGTGTTGAGTCCAGCCAGCCGCTCCGGCGTGCCGATGTCGAGCCAGTCGCCCTCGAACACCTCCACGCCGACACGCCCGTGGACGGCCGCTGTGCGCAGCAGCGGCGCGAGCTTGAAGATGCCACCCGCGCAGCCATTGAACAGCGACGGCTGATACACGCCGAGCCCCGAGAACGTGCATTTCGGCAAGGCCGCGATCCTGCTCGCGACGGACGTGTCCGCCGCCGTTCCCGGCACGGGCTCGACCATGCGTCCCGCGTCGAACGCGAAATCGCCCTGGCGGTTGTGCCCGGGGTTCGGCACCAGCACGAGGTGCGCCTGGTCCTTGCCCGGCAGTCCCTGCGCGTATCTCTCGCGCAGGTCCGCCAAGGGGTACTGCATCCAGACGTCGCCGTTCAGCACCACGAAGGGCTCGACACCCATCGGGCACAGCAACGGCAACGCACGGAAAATGCCGCCGCCGGTCTCGAGCGGTTCCGGCCCCTCCTGGCTGTAGTCGATTCTCAGCCCGTAGCGCGAACCGTCGCCGAGCGCCGCCGGAATCTGTTCGCCGAGCCACGACAGGTTGACGACGACTTCGCTGAACCCGGCCGTCGCCAACGCATAGAGGTGGTGCTCGATCAACGCCATGCCGCCCACGTCGAGCAGTGGCTTCGGACGGCTGAGCGTGAGCGGTCGCATGCGCTCGCCCCTCCCCGCCGCGAGGATCATGGCTTTCAACGTGCGTTGCCTTCGAGCCTGGCGGTCACCGCAGGCAGGACTCGTGTCCCGATCAGCTCGCCGAGCTCGACGAAATCGGCATGGCGCGCGCACGAATTCACCGCGTACTGCAGCGTGCGTGGAATGTCGGCCAGGTACCCGGGCTTGCCATCACGGTGAAAGAGTCGCGCGAAGATACCGCCGACCTTGAGGTGGCGCTGCACACCCATGAGGTCGAACCAGCGCAGGAACTGCGCTTCGTCATTGCCTGCCGGCAGCCCGGCTGCTATCGCGAGACGGCGAAACTCCAGTGCCCATCCGACTACGCGCTCCTGCGGCCAGGCGATGTAGCTGTCGCGCAGCAGGGAGACGAGGTCGTACGTGAGGCTGCCGTGCACGGCGTCCTGGAAATCGATGATGCCGGGATTGGCTTCGGGGCAGACCATCAGGTTGCGCGAATGATAGTCGCGGTGCACGAATACCTGCGGCTGCTCGAGTGCGTTGGCGACCAGCGCATTCATCGCCTCGTGCAACACCTGCGCTTCGCGTGGACTCAACTCCAGCGACAGGTGGCGCTGCAGCAACCAGTCGGGAAAGAGGCTCATCTCGAAACGCAGCAGCTTCTCGCCATACGGTGGCAGTTCCGCGGCGGCCCGCGCGCCACGAGCCTGGATCCGGACCAGCGCTGCCAGCGCGTCGGCATACAGGGGGTCGGCCTGGCCCGGCTTGGTGAGTTCCGGCAGGTACATTGTCGTGCCGAGGTCGGTCAGCAGCAGGAATCCTTCCCGCTCCGAGCGTTGCAGGATACGCGGCGCATGCACACCGATGTCCTGCAGCATGGCGGCAACGCGCAGGTATGGCCCGACGTCTTCCTTGCCAGGAGGTGCATCCATGACGATCAGCGAAGTCTGTCCTGCGCGCGTCACGCGGAAATAACGGCGGAAACTGGCGTCGGCGGATGCCGGCGCAAGGCCGAACTGGCGCATGCCGAGGTCTCGTTCGAGCCACCGGCGCAGCAAGTCGAGGCGTGGATCGTCCTGGCCCGTGGCCGGCGAGTGCGGGCGTGATTCGTTCAAGCGGGTCCCCGGTCGGGCTGGATAACGGGCGGGCAATAGTCGGATGCGGCGATTCGCGCGCAATTATAATCGTGCGGATGACGACGCCGTGCTCTGGTTCCCCGCGCCTGCAGCAGGTGCTGCAGGCCACCCTGCGGAGGGCGGCAGCTTGCGCATGGCTCGGAGCCGCGTCCGCCCAGGCGCAGGAGCAGTCGCCGGACCCGGCACCCGCGCAGGCTGCGGCGGTCGACGAACCTGCACCCGGCGACCGGTGCGCCGTCCAATCCGTCATCGACCCGCGCATCGAAGAACTGCTCAAGGCTGATCCGGACGACCCGCAGATCCACGTCACGAGCGATACCGGCGAGCTCGGCCGTGCCGGCGATGCCGAACTGCGCGGCAACGTGCAGATCCGCATGGGCCAGCGCCTGCTTACAGCCGACCAGGCTTCGATCAATGCCGAACAGCGCAGCGTCGAACTGAACGGTGACATCGAGTACCTCGACCCGCAGATGCACGTGCGCGGCAAGGGCGGCTCGTTCCAGGAAGGCGGCGTGGGCAATTTCGAAGGCGCCGAATTCGAACTGCGCGAGCAGTCGGTGCGGGGCGCGGCGGCGAACGCCCGAATACGACAGTCCGGTCTAATTGGCCTGGAGGGCGTGCGCTACACGGCCTGCCCCCCGGGCAACGAGGACTGGAGTCTCGCCGCCGGCGCAATCGAGATCGACCAGAAGGCCCTGATCGGCACCGGACGCGACGTGCGCATCGAATTCCTCGGCGTGCCGGTGTTCTACACGCCGTGGATCTCGTTTCCCGTCGGCGACCAGCGCAAATCCGGCCTGCTGTTCCCGACGATCGGCAGCGGCAGCCGTACCGGCACGCAGATTGCCGTGCCCTACTACTGGAACCTGGCCGAGAACTACGACGCCACGCTCACCTCGCGCTGGTATTCGTCGCGCGGCATCCGGCTCGATCCGGAGCTGCGCTACCTGAGTGACCGCAGCCGCAGCCAGCTCAACGTCGAGTACCTCGTCAATGACCAGGAAACCGGCGAAGCCCGTGGCGTCATCGACTGGCGCCACGTCACGCGCTTTGCGCCCCGCACCCGGCTGCTGATCGATGCGACCGACGTGAGCGACAACGACTACTTCGAGGACTTCGGCGTCGGCTTCGAGGGCACGAGCGTCCAGTTCGTCAATCGTTACATCGAATTGCGGCACGACACCGCCGCCTGGACGTTGAATGCCCGAGCGCAGGGTTACCAGGTCATCGACAACACGCTGGCTGCGGAGGACGAGCCCTACCGCATCGCGCCACAGCTTTCGGCACTCGGGCGCTGGCGCGATTTCGCGGGTGGCCTGTCGGGTTCCCTGTTCGCCGAAGCGACCAATTTCCAGCGCGAGCTGGGGCCCCAGGGCGTCCGGCTCGACGCCGAACCGTCGCTCGAATGGCGCGTCGACCGCAATGGCGGGTTCTTCGCGGCGGGCGCCGCCTACCGCTACACGCAATACCTGCTGGACCAGACCGCGGCGGGCGCGGACGATTCGCCGGATCGCTCGCTGCCGTCGGCCAGCCTCGACGCGGGTTTCACCATGGAACGCGCATCGGGCTCGCAAGGCACGCGCATCCAGACGCTCGAGCCACGGATGCTGTACCTGTACGTGCCCTACAAGAACCAGGATGACCTCCCGGTGTTCGATACCGGCATTCCCGACCTGAATCTCGTGCAGCTGTTCCGCACCAACCGCTACGTCGGCCCGGACCGGATCGGGGACGCGAACCAGGTCAGTGTCGGCGTGACCACCCGCCTGCTCGACTCGAGCCGCGGTCGCCAGTACCTGAGCGCCACGCTCGGGCAGGCGTTTTACTTCCAGGACCCGCGCGTCGCCCTGCCGGACGAACCGGTGCGCGACCGCTCGACGTCGGACGTCGTGGCCGAGGTCGAGCTCAACGCTTACAAGAACTGGAACGCGCGCTTTGCCTACCAGTGGAACCCGGACGAGACGCAGGGCGAGCGTTCCGAGACTTTCGTGCAGTACAACCCGACGCCAGGCCGGGTGGTCAACGTGGGTTACCGGTTCCGGCGCGACCTGCTCGAGCAGGTCGACGTGTCTGGCGCCTGGCCGATCAACAACCAGTGGCGCGGCTTCGCGCGCTTCGTCTACTCGCTGCAGGAAGAGAAGACGCTCGACCAGTTCCTGGGACTCGAATATTCGTCATGCTGCTGGGCCGTGCGCGTAATCGGGCGACGCTTCATCTCCAGCCGTTCGGGCGCTGCCGAAACGTCGATCGGCCTGCAGCTGGAACTGAAGGGTTTGTCCAGTGTCGGAGTCGACAACGAAGCTTTCCTGCGCGAAGCGATTCGGGGATACTCCTCGCCTGCGTCCGCGCCCCGACTCTGAGATGCCCTTGAAATATAAGCAGTTTTTCGGCGTAGCCGTCCTGTTGTTCGCCACCGTGGGCACCGCCCACGCCCAGTCCACCGACCTCAGCTCGTCCGGCGTGCTGCTGGACCGGGTCGCCGCCGTCGTCAACGACGGCCTGGTGCTGCGCAGCGACGTCGAAAAGCAGATGTCCGTGATCAGCGGGCGCATCGAGCAGTCGGGCCAGCAGCTGCCGCCGCGCAACGTCCTCCGCCAGCAGGTGCTTGAGCGCCTCGTGCTGCAGGAGCTGCAGATGCAGCGCGCCGAGCGCCTCGGCCTGAAGATCTCGGACGAGATGGTGAACAATGCGCTCACCGACGTCGCCGCACGCAACAACATCAAGTTCAGCGACATGCCGGCCACGCTCGAGGCCCAGGGCATCAACTATCGCGACTACCGGGAAGAAGTCCGCCGCGAGATGACGCTGCAGGGGCTGCGCCAGCGCGACGTGCTCGCGCGCGTGTACGTGTCGCCGCGCGAAGTCGAGCAATGCATCGCAAAGCGCAAAGCGTCGCCGGGCGCCGACAACGAGTTCAACCTCGCGCACATCCTCGTCGCCATTCCGGGTGCGGCGGACGAAAATCAGATCGCGGAGCGCACCTCGCGCGCGCAGGCCGTGTACGAACGCGCGACGAAGAGCGAGGACTTCGCGCAACTTGCCATCACCTACTCTGATTCCGGCACAGCGCTCGAAGGCGGCGCGCTCGGCTGGCGCAAGGCGGGCCAGTTGCCGTCATTCGTCGCCGACATCATCCCCACCCTGCAGGCCGGTGACGTGACGCAGCCGATCCGCACACCGAGCGGCCTGCACATCTTCAAGGTGCTCGAGATCCGCGGTGGCCAGGCGCCGGCGCTCGTCTCGCAGGTGCACGCCCGGCACATCCTGATGAAGCCCACGGAAGTGATGGACGACGAGACCGTGCGGCAGAAGCTCGCGCAGATCCGCGACCGCGTCCTGAAGGGCGAGAGTTTCGAAGCGGTCGCCTCGGTCACGTCCGAAGACCCCGGTTCGGCCGCAACGGGCGGAGACCTCGGCTGGGCCGGACCCGGCAGCTACGTGCCCGAGTTCGAGAAGCAGATCGATGCGCTCGCCGACAACGAGATCAGCCCGCCGTTCCGCACGCAGTTCGGCTGGCACATCGTGCAGTTGCTAGGTCGCCGCACCTACGACGCGACCGAGGACATGACGCGCAACCGTTGCGTCAGCCAGCTGCGCGAAGCGCGCGCGGACGAAGAAACGGAAATCTGGCTGCGCCGGCTGCGCGACGAAGCGTTCGTCGAATACCGCATGTGAGCACCGCGGGCAGATCGCGCCGTGCCACGGCGCTGCGCACCGTCGCCGTCACGACCGGTGAACCGGCAGGCATCGGCCCGGATCTCTGCACCGAGCTGCTCGACACGGCACCGCGAGGCTGCCGTGTCGTCCTGATCGGTGACCGCTCCCTGTTCGGCCGCGCGCGACCGCGCAGCGCCCGCAAGCTCAAACTGCCGGACTTTGACGCGACGAGCCGCCCGCGCGCCGGCGTCCAGCTCCTGCACGTGCCGCTGGCGGAACCGGCACGGCCCGGCATCCTGGCGACGGCAAACGCGCGTTACGTGCTGGAGACGCTCGACGTCGCCGTCGGCGGCTGCGCAGCGGGTGCGTTCCAGGCGATCGTGACCGCGCCCGTGCAGAAATCGATCATCAACGAGGCAGGAGTCCCGTTTACCGGGCACACGGAGTACCTCGCCAGGCGCACCGGCGTGCGCCTGCCCGTGATGCTGCTGGTCGGCGGTGGGTTGCGCGTTGCGCTCGCGACCACGCACCTGCCGCTGCGGAAAGTGAGCGCCGCCATTACGCCGGCGCGCCTCGCAGCGGTACTGCGCATCGTGGCGGGCGACCTGCGGACGATGTTCGGCCTGCGACGGCCGCGGATCCTGGTGCTCGGCCTGAACCCGCACGCCGGCGAAAGCGGTCACCTCGGCCGCGAAGAAATCGAGGTGATCGAGCCGACACTGACGGCCCTGCGCGGCGACGGACTCGATCTCGTCGGTCCCGTGCCGGCCGACACCGCGTTCGTGCCGCAACGGCTCAAGGGCATCGACGCCGTCGTCGCGATGTTCCACGACCAGGGCCTGCCGGTGCTGAAGCACGCGAGCTTCGGCCACGCCGTCAACGTCACGCTCGGCCTGCCGATCGTGCGCACGTCCGTCGATCACGGCACGGCGCTCGACCTGGCCGGGACGCGCAAAGCCGATCCCGGCAGCCTGCTGGCCGCGTTTGCGCTTGCACTCGAACTGAGCCAGCGCGCGCGGCGCAAGGCATCGCACTGGTGACGCACCGTCACGCCAAGAAGCGCTACGGACAGCACTTCCTGCACGACCCGGGCACGATCGACCGGATCGTGCGCGCCATCGACCCGCGTCCGGGCGATCGCCTCGTGGAAGTCGGCCCCGGCCGCGGCGCGATCACGGCCCCGGTCCTGGCGCTGGCAGGCAGGCTCGACGTGGTCGAGATCGATCGCGACGTCGTACCACCCCTGCAGGCACATTGCCGGGAGCTTGGTGAACTGCACGTGCACCTGGCCGACGCGCTCGAGTTCGACTTTCGCGCGCTGCGCGGCGACGGACCGAAGCTACGCCTGATCGGCAACCTGCCGTACAACGTTTCGACGCCGCTGCTGTTCCACTTCATCTCGCAGCTCGATGCCTTCGCCGACATGCACTTCATGCTGCAGAAGGAAGTGGTCGTGCGCATGGCGGCCGCGCCCGGTTCGGGCGACTATGGCCGGCTCACGGTGATGCTCGCGCCGCACGTCAAGGTGGAGCGGCTTTTCGACATTGGCGCCGGCGCATTCAAACCGGCACCCCAGGTCACCTCGACGTTTTTTGCGCTGACCCCCCATGCCACGCCGCCGTTCGAAATTGCCGACCCGACCGCGTTCGCAGCCCTGGTGGCGGCCGCGTTCTCGAAGCGCCGCAAGACGTTGCGCAATGCGCTGATGGGCCTGCTCGACGTGGAGGGGATCGTGGCCGCGGGCGTGGATCCCGGGGCGCGGGCGGAAACGCTCGCTCCGGCCCGGTTTGCCGCCCTGGCGAGCCAATGGATCGCCCGGCGAGACGACTCGCTCGGCGTTATTCCGGCAGAATGATTCCGGATTGGTACCCCTACCGGCGCCGCCTATAATCTTCCTTGGACCGCTTTTCGCACCGGAACCACGCGTTCCACGGAGCACACCATGCGCGAATACAAGAAGATCCTGCTGGCTGTGGACGTCACCGAAGGCAGCGAAAAGATCGCCGAGCGGGCGCGTGACGTCGCCGAGCGTTACGGGGCCGAGGTCATCCTGCTGCACGTCGTGGAGTACGTCCCCGTCGAACCGATGGGCGAGGCCCTGCTGCCGGCCGTGCAGATCGAAGGCGAGCTGATCGAGCGCGCCACGCGGCGCATCGCCGAACTGGCGCAGAAGACCGGCCTCGAGAAGGCGGAGCGCATCGTGCAGGCCGGCAACATCAAGGCGGAACTCGTGCGTATAGCAACCGACCGCGGCGTCGACCTGATCGTGCTCGGCAGCCGCGAACGCCACGGCCTGTCGATCATGTTCAATCAGACCGAGGACACGATCCTGCATTCGGCGCCGTGCGACGTGCTCGCCGTGCGCTGGAAAAAGACATGACGGCGGCCGAGGCGAATCGCATCCGCGTCGACGTCAGCACGAATTACGTAGAGGACCAGTCGAACCCGGGCGAAGGCCGGTTCGTGTTCGCGTACACGATCACGATCCGCAACGAAGGGACGAAGCCGGCCCGCCTCGTGACGCGCCATTGGCTCATCACCGACGCCAACGGCAAGGTGCAGGAAGTGGTCGGCGACGGCGTCGTCGGCGAACAGCCGCACCTGCAGCCGGGCCAGGGATTCCGGTATTCCAGCGGCGCCATCCTCGAGACGCCGGTCGGCGCGATGCAGGGCAAGTACCACATGGTCGCGGACGACGGCGAGCAGTTCGACGCGCCGATCGCGCCGTTCCGGCTCGCCATGCCGGGCGTGCTGCACTGACGGGCTGAATGGCCGTCTTTGCGATCGGCGACGTCCAGGGTTGCAAGGACGAGCTGGACACCCTTCTCGACTGCCTGCAGTTCGACGCGTCGCAGGACCGGCTCTGGTTCGTCGGCGACCTGGTCAATCGCGGTCCGCGGTCCCTCGACACGCTGCGCTTCGTCAAGTCACTGGGCGATGCTGCCATTACCGTCCTCGGCAATCACGACCTGCACCTGCTCGCCCTCGCGCGCGGCGACGCGGATTGGCGCGACGGGGATGCGGGACTGCGTCCCGTCGTCGACGCGCCGGACGCCGACGAGCTGCTTGACTGGCTGCAGACGCGACCACTGCTGCACCACGACGCACGCCTCGGCCTCTCGCTGCTGCACGCGGGCCTGCCGCCGCAGTGGTCCCTGCAGACGGCGGCGACCTGTGCTGACGAGGTACAAAGCCAGCTGGGCGGTGAATTGGCCGGGCAGCTTTACCAGCGCATGTACGGCAACCAGCCCGACACCTGGCGGGACGACCTCGACGGCTGGGATCGCATCCGCTTCACGATCAACGCTTTGACGCGACTGCGCGTGTGCGATGCCGCAACGGGTCGCATGGTGCTCAAGTTCAAGGGCTTGCCTGCAACCGCACCAGCGGGCACGCAGCCGTGGTTTCGCATTCCCCTGGCGGCAAGTCTGCCGGCGAACGACTCGTCTTCGGCCACTGGTCCGCCATGGGTTACGTGGACTAGGACCACGCGCTCGGCCTCGACACGGGATGCGTCTGGGGGGAGTCGGGTGCCGCGCGAATCCCCAGCGGCTCCAGGACCTGCGGCAGCAATTGCTGCAATAGCTCGCAGTCGCCGTCATCGATGCGACCGAGGCGCCGGCCCGTGAACTCGACGATGCGGCGCTCAGCCGGGAACTGCGCCGTCGCCCCGTCGACCGCCGTCCCTTGCCCTGGGCCCTCGCGACCAGCTCGCGCTTCGATCTCTCGGCCTCGAGCTTCGCCAGCAGTTCCGGTGTTGCCTCGGTGGGAACCGCCACCTTGATGCGCGCCGTCGGCATCAGCTGGACGCCAGTCCCGTCGAGACAGTTGACCCGCACCCAGGGCTCGGGGCGGGCGCCCAGCTCCGACAGGATGTACGCGATCTTGGTGTCCAGCCCGCCGCACGCGTAGTAGGTGCCACGGCCGAAATAGGTGAACGTGAATTCGTGCTCCGTCCAGACCGCATTGACGGTCGGGGCAGCCCCCGCCGGGCTGGCATCCGCTGCCGTCTGTGCCCCCGCAGGCGCTCCAGCACCCGCCGCGGCAAGTGCCAGCAGCAGGGCCGGACCGAAGCGGAGTCTGCGTCCGCTCATGGTGGCTAATTTATACTCGGACCATGCAGTCTTTGACACCGTTCAACCTCCAGCAGTGGATCGACGCGCACCGGGCCGAACTGCGCCCGCCCGTGTGCAACAAGCGGGTGTTCGAACAGGGCGAGTTCATCATCATGGTGGTTGGCGGCCCGAACGCCCGTCACGACTATCACGACGACCCGGGCGAGGAATTCTTCTACCAGCTCGAAGGCGACATGCTGCTGCGGACGGTCCAGCAAGGGCGGCGTGTGGATATTCCCAGTTCCACGCAGGCGACGTGCTGCTGCTGCCCGCCCATGTACCTCACTCTCCACAGCGATTCGCCGATACCGTCGGGCTCGTCGTGGAGCGCAGGCGCCGCGCCGGCGAAGCCGATGGTTTCCTGTGGTTCTGCGACCGCTGCGACGCGCGCCTCTACAGCGAATACCTGCAGATCACCGACATCGAAACGCAGCTGTCGCCGGTCTTCGAACGGTTCTGGTCGAACCCCGAGCACACGGTCTGCCGCACGTGCGGCCACTCACTGAGGAAGTGACCCCTTGAACGGCCTGGAGTTCACTGCCGGCGACCGGCGCTGGCGTGCGGACCTCACCGCGCCTGCGGATCTCGCCATCGTGCTGGAGTTCAACGGCGCACAGCCGAGCTTCTTCGTCGGCGCGCCGGCCACGAGCGCGCCCCTGCAGATCGGCGGATTCACCGGCAGCGTCGCACGGGGCGCCAGCTGCAATTGCGCCGTGCATTCGCTCGCTCCGCACTGCCATGGCACCCACACCGAGTGCATCGGGCACCTCACGCGCAGTCCGGTCACGGTCGCGAGCCTGACACCCGTGGCGCCGTGTGTCGCACTGGTCGTCTTCGGTCCAGCCGGAGCCCTTGGGCGCGGCAGCGGCGGCCTGCCGGGCGATCACGCCGCCTGCCGAGACCTCGTGATCCGCCGGGCCGCACTGACAGCCGCGGCCTCGGCATGGCTTGCCGTCCCGTTCACGGCGGTCGTGATTCGCACGCTGCCGAACGGAACCGATAAACGGCACCGCGCCTATTCCGGCTCACCGAGCCCGGCGCCGTATTTCCTGCCCGAAGCCATGCGCTGGCTGGTCGAGCGCGGGGTCACCTCGCTCGTGGTCGACCTGCCGAGCCTCGACCGCGCCGACGACGGTGGCCGGCTCGCGGCGCATCGCGAATACTGGGGCCTGCCCCCGGGTTCCGACGACGCGACGCGGGCAACGCGTGGCCAGGCGCTGGTCACCGAACTCGCCTACGTGCCTGACTCGGTGACGGACGGACTGTACCTGCTCGATCTGCAGGTACCCGCCTTCGGCTCCGACGCAGCGCCGAGCCGTCCCGTGCTCTATCCATTGCTGTCGATTCCTGGAGACGCGACATGAGGCTCGACCGGGAACACGCGCACGCGCTCGATGCCGGGGATGCGCTCGCGGCCTGGCACGACCGCTTCATCCTGCCGCGCGAGACGGACAGTGGCCGCGAAATCGTCTACCTGTGCGGGCACTCGCTGGGCGCGCAACCCGTGCTGGCCACCGAGTACGTCGAGGACGTGATGCACGACTGGCGCTCACTCGGCGTCGAAGGACACTTCACCGGTCGTCATCCGTGGCTGACGTACCACGAGCGGCTCGCACCTGAGCTGGCCACGCTGGTCGGGGCTGAGCCGGCCGAAGTCATCGCGATGAATGCGCTGACGGCCAACCTGCACTTGATGCTGGTGAGTTTCTACCGGCCGGCGGGAGCGCGCCGCGCCATCCTCATGGAACGTTCGGCTTTTCCTTCCGATCGCCACGCCGTCGAATCGCAGGTGCGCTTTCACGGCTTCGACCCGACGCAGAACCTGATCGAGGTCGCACCGCGCGACGGCGAAAACTGCCTTCGAACCGAAGACATCGTCGCGACGATCGAGCGCGAGGGAGCGCGGATCGCCACGATCCTGCTGCCGGGCGTCCAGTACCTGACGGGCCAGGTGCTCGACATCGAGGCGATCACGGCTGCGGGACGCAGCGGGCTGCGTCGTCGGCTGGGACCTGGCACATGCCGTGGGCAACGTGCCGGTCGCGCTGCGCGACGCAGGCGCGGACTTTGCCGTGTGGTGCAACTACAAGTACCTGAACGGCGGCCCGGGTGCCGTGGGTGGTGCGTTCGTGCACGCGCGCCACGCAACCGACGCGTCCTTGCCGCGCTTCGCCGGCTGGTACGGCCACGACATAGCCACTCGCTTCCTGATGGCGCCGGACTTCAATCCCACCCCGGGCGCGGCAGGCTGGCAGCTCAGCAATCCGCCGATACTCGCCATGGCGCCGCTCGCGGCGTCGCTCGAGCACTTCGCCGCGGCCGGCCTGCCGGCCCTGCGCCAGAAGTCGGTCGCCTTGACGGGATACTTCGAACGCCTGGTGCAGGCGCGGCTCGCGGGTCGCGTCGAGATCGTCACGCCCGCCGATCCGCAGGCGCGTGGCGCCGCGTTGTCGCTGCGACTGGTCGGGCTCACGCGCGATCGCGCACGGGCCGTCTTCGACGGCTTGCGACGGCGTTCCATCCTGCCTGATTGGCGCGAGCTGGACGTAATCCGAGCCGCGCCGGTGCCGTTCTACAACCGCTTCGACGACGTCTGGCGCTGCGTGGACGCGCTGCACGCGGAACTCGGGGCGTGAAGCGGGCGGTCACGATCCTGGGCGCGGGCCTGTCCGGCGCGCTGATGGCCATTTACCTCGCGCGGCAAGGCCGGCAGGTGCAGGTTTTCGAACGCCGTCCGGACCTGCGCAAGGTCGACATGGATGCAGGCCGTTCGATCAACCTGGCGCTGGCGGACCGCGGCATCCATGCGCTGCGCGAGGCCGGCGTGTTCGAGGACATCGAACCGTTGCTGATCCCGATGCGGGGTCGCACGCTGCACGCACCCGACGGTTCCCTGACGTTCGTGCCTTATGGCCAGCGACCGCACGAAGTCATTCATTCCGTCTCGCGGCCGGGCCTGAACCGCGCCCTGCTCGATCATGCACAGCGTCATTACGGCATCGAACCACGCTTCCTGCAGGCGGCGCGCACGCTCGACTTCGAGCGCGACGAACTCGTCATGCTCGACGAAGTCTCGGGCGACACCTACACGCAGCCGCTCGCGCCGCTGATCGCCGCCGACGGCGCCGGGTTCCGTCGTGCGGCGCGCGATGACCGGCCAGCTCGGCGTGCGCGTCACCGAAGACATGCTCGAGCACGGCTACAAGGAACTCACACTACCGGCCGGACGGGACGGCTCGCACCGCATCGAGCGCAACGCGCTGCACATCTGGCCGCGCGGCGGCTTCATGCTGATCGCGCTGCCGAACATCGACGGCAGCTTCACCGTCACGCTGTTCCTCGCCCTGAAGGGCGGTGTGGAAAGCTTCGCCGCGCTCGACAGCCGCGCAGCCGTCGATGCATTCTTCGCCAGCCATTTCCCCGACGTCGTGCCGCGGATGCCGGGACTCGCCCGCGAATTCCTCGAGCGTCCCGTCGGCCGCATGGGCACGGTCCGTGCGGATGCGTGGTCGGCCGGCGAAGCCGCCGTGCTGCTCGGCGATGCGGCGCATGCCATCGTGCCGTTCCACGGCCAGGGCATGAACGCGTGCTTCGAGGACTGCTTCGAACTCGACCGACTGCTGCGCTCAGCCAGCGACTGGCGGTCGGCCTTCGAGCAGTTCTTCCAGCTGCGCAAGCCGGACACCGATGCGATCGCCGCGATGGCCCTCGAGAATTTCCTGGAAATGCGGGATACGGTCCGCGACCCAAAGTTCATGCTGCGCAAGGAACTGAGCTTCGAACTCGAGCGGCGTCACCCGGAACGCTTCATTCCGCGCTATTCGATGGTGATGTTCCACCACGAAATCCCGTACCGCGTCGCCTTCGAGCGTGGCCGCACGCAGACCGACGTACTGACACGCCTCACGACCACGGCAGATGCGGTGGCGGATATCCCTATTGCGCAGATGGACACGCTGGTGACCCGGCTGCTCGAGCCACTGCCGGTCTCGGCTGCCCGGGAACCTTAAGTTCAATTTGGGGCGGCGACGCTCCCGCCCTGCCCGGGCGCGACGCGCGCGTTGTGCGCCGGACGCCTCGTCACTATGCTCCCGGCGAACAACAATAAGGAGTCTCGCCATGCCTCGCCTGTTTGCCGTCCTGACCACCTCTCTCCTCGCCTGTGCCTGCGCCTTGCCGGGTCCCGCATTGGCGGCCAAGAAGACCTATTTCCGCGTCGGAAGCGCGGTCGATGCGACTGCCACCACCACCGCCGGCACGGTCCTCATGGGCGGCAGCACCGACGTCGACGCCGCTTTCCAGTGGCTGTGTGCCCGTGCGGGCGGCGGTGATTTCCTGGTCGTCCGCGCCGCGGGTACCGACGCCTACAACCCGTACGTGCGGGAACTCTGCCCCGGCCTCAATTCCGTGGCGACGCTGATCATCGGTTCGGCCAAGGCCGCGAACGTGCCGTCGGTGCGCGCAACGATCGCCGATGCCGAGGTGGTCTGGATCGCCGGCGGGGACCAGTCGAACTACATCACCGGATGGACCGGCACGCCCGTGCAGCAGGCGTTGAACGAGCACATTGCCGCAGGCCGGCCGATTGGCGGCACCAGCGCAGGCCTCGCCGTGCTGACGCAGTTCGTGTACTCGGCATTGGGCAGCCAGGGCATCACGTCGGCCGAAGCACTGGCGGATCCTTACAACAAGTACAACACGTTTGCGCGTGATTTCGTGTTCCTGGCGCATACCCAGGGCGCGATTGGCGACACGCATTTCTCGGCACGTGACCGCATGGGACGCACCATCAGCTTTCTCTGCCGGATTCATGCGAATGGCTGGAGCGCGCAACCCCGCGCGATCGCGGTCAGCGAAGAAACCGCCGTCCTGATTGACCGAGGGCGTTGGCACGGTCGTCGGACTCCACAATGCTTACTTCATCGAGGCGCCGGGCGCGCCGGAAGTCTGTTCACCGGGCCTGCCTTTGACGTATCGCAAGGTCGCTGTCCGTCGTGTAGGCGCAGGCGACAGCTTCGACGTGGCGGACTGGAGGGGCAACGCTGGCACCACGTACACGGTCACGGCCGAAGCCGGCGTGCTGAGTTCGTCGCAGGCGGGAGGCAGCGTTTACTAGGGGTTAGGGGTTAGGGGTTAGGGGTTAGGGGTTAGGGGATGCGGGTTGGGGGATAGTCGGCAGGGCTGCGACTCTGCGCCTCGGTGAAATAATGCCCTCGACCGTCCGAGGCCGGAGTCTTGATGTCGAAAACATTTGGCGGTTCGGTCCTCACGATCATCGCGACGGCGATGGCCGCGAGTGGCCCTGCGTTCGCGGTAGATCCAACTGTTGCAGTGCAGGCGCCGAGCGCGGTGCCGCAACCCCTTGCCTGCCCGACGGGCACCCGCTCGAGCCGCGATTACGCGTTCAGCTTGATGGGCAATCGCGCGGGTTACCAGACGGTCTGCCCGCAGGCCGACGGCACCCGCGTGGTCCATTTCGCGTTCAACGATCGTGGACGCGGGCCGGCGCTGACATCGAAGATCCAGCTCGATGCGAAAAGAACGTCCCGGTGGCCATCACGACCGACGGCAATGACTACCTCAAGGGCCCGGTGGCCGAACGCTTCATGCGCGAGGCCGGCACCGCCGCCTGGCAGAACAAGGTCGAAAGCGGTACCCAGCCCGTCGCGGGCGCGGCGTTTTACGTCAGCCAGTCCGGCTCGTTCGAGGAAATCGGGCTGTTGGCACGCGCACTCCGCGATGCACCGGACCGCAAGCTGCCCTTGCTGCCGCAGGGTGAAGCAGACCTGCAGCAGTTATCGCAATTGCAGGTCAGCAATGGCGAAACTTCCCGCCAGGTCAGCCTGTATTCGATCGGCGGCCTGGGGTTCCAGCCCAGCAGCGTCTGGCTCGACGAGGACGGTGAACTGTTCGCGACGTTCGACAGCTTCTCGGCCCTCGTGCGCGAAGGCTGGCAGGACTCGCTCAACGTCATGCGCGCGGAGCAGGACGCGCAGGAAGCTCGTCGACGCACGGCGCAGGCACACACGCTGCGGCGCGCGCCGACCGGTCCGGTCGTGATCGAGCACGCCAGCCTGTTCGATGCCGAGCAGATGACGATGCGTCCCGGCACCACCGTCATTTCGCGCAAGCAGCGCGTCGTCGCCGTCGGTCCCGACGGCTCGCTGCCTATTCCCGCCGATGCCGAGCGCATCGATGCTGCGGGCCGCGCGCTGCTGCCCGGTCTGTGGGACCTGCACACGCACCCGGACCTCGACAGCGGGCCGCTGTTCCTGGCCGCCGGCGTCACGAGCATCCGTGACATGGCGGCCGAACCCGACAAACCCGCGCTGTTGCGCGTGTTCGACACCGGCGATGCCCTCGGTCCGCGCGTGGCCTACGCCGGCATCATCGACGGTCGCGGGCCGTTCCAGGGGCCGACCAAGATGCTCGTCAGCGACGAAGCCGAAGCCCGCACTGCCGTGCAGGCCATGCGCGCTGCCGGCTTCGGGCTGGTCAAGATCTACAGCTC
>JADJOO010000024.1 GCA_016713725.1 Pseudomonadota bacterium
TCGGCGAGGTGCGCGGGGATGCTGGTGCTCGAGAATTCGAGCGCGCCGCCGCAGTGCGCGGTTGCGGAGATGTTCGGCTTTGCTGAATTCGGACGGCACCCACGTCACCCCGCCCCGAGGAAGCGACGATGCGGGTGGTGATGGAAGACTCGCGCGCTGCGATCGGCGGACTCGAACCCATGGCCATCAGTTACGTGAGTGGACACGCGCTGCCACCAGCAGGGCGATCGCCGAACTCGCGCGACGTCGGCACTGTTCGGAGCCGCATGCCGCGCTCAGTTCGCAGAAGAGCGCCTCAGGCACGCTGTTGCGTGCCGGTGCGCGAATCGATGTTCTGCATCAGGATGATGCAATGGCTGGTTCGCCCCGACCGTGAACCTCTGAAAGTAACCGACCCGCGCTGCGGCGAACTGGTTACATCGTGGGCGACGGTCGCCGACTGGAGGTCAGTTCGTCGCGAGCAACAACTTTGCTTTCGGCGGCGTACAGACACGTCGCTCGTCTTCACCGCTGGCGCTGGGCGAGTGTTCCAGGGTTCGGTTCGAGATCAGGCATTTCTCCGGTCTCCGGGGGGACGGGCGAAGGCGTCGGGCAATTCCTGGCTCCTGCAGTCGCTGGTTGTGACACTCCCCGACCAGCCAGCGGCGCTGGACCTCTGCGAGCGGCACGACAATTTCATAGTCGCCTTCACTGCCTTGCTCATCCGCGGCCAGGTCTGCCTCCTGCAACGCGTCGCGGGTTCCGCGGTAGTCGGTAAGGAGTGGAAGGCTTTACCGGCAGTTACGGGCTGGACGACACCGCGGTCGAGCAGGTGCGACCACCGGCTCGGCCTCACCCAGCCTGCCGATTCCGGAAATTGATCCCAGACCGCGTGGTTGTGATTGGTTACACACGTCCGGCAGCACCGGCCGGCCCGAGCCAAACCCAAGACGTGGGGTGTTTGCAGCCTGCTGCCTTGAACGCATCCGGGCTCGGGCGGCGTCGGCCGACTGCTGGGGGAAGAGAATTTCTGCCCTGGATCGTAGCGACCGTGCCGCCACAGCATATGCCACGGCATGGAGCTTTCCGTCTGCCGTTGCTCGGCGGCATGGGTATCTACGGTGGGCGACCGCTGTATCCAGCGGACATCGCGTCGGCATTGCTGCACAGATGTTCCGGGTCCCCATTCTCGTCAGCACGCCGGTGCATATTCGCGCACTACTCGAGTCAGGCGTTGCCATTCCGGAGACGAGCGCCGTCGTCTCCGCCACCGCGCCGCTGTCGGCCGAGTTGGCAACGATCGAGCGACGTTTCGGCACGGTGCTGCTGGAGTTTTCGGATCGACAGAAACATGCATCGTCCGCATCGGCGTACGGCCGTTGAAGACGCATGGCATCCCTATCCCGGGGTGGTGCTGCAACCCGCAGACGACGGTACCGAGGTGGCTGCGCCGTGGTTCAGCACGTCAATGATGTTGCAGGATGTCCTGGAGATCCGTTCCGATGGCGCATTCACCGTGCGAGGCCGCAACGCGGACATGGTCGAGGTGGCCGGCAAGCGAGCTTCGCTCGCAGACCTGACGCGCCGCCTCGCGTCGATTCCCGGTGTTTCGGATGCCGTGGTATTTCAGCCCGACGATGCCGACGTAGCGACCGTGCGAAGGCTCGCGGCACTGGTCGTCGCGAATGGCATGACGGAAGCGGCCGTGCTTGCGGAGCTTGCGCAAGCTGTCGATCCTGCCTTCCTGCCGCGCCCGCTGGTGCTCGTCCCCCGCCTGCCGCGCAACGAGGTCGGCAAGTTGCCGCGGGCGCAGCTGCTCGCGGCTCTCAAGCGCTGAGTGCTGTGCCGCCGCGCTGCACGACCTCGATTTCCAGCAGCAATTCGGAGCGACAGATGTCTGCTGCAAGGACCAGGAACGGGACCCCGGGCCGAGCCGCTCGCGAAGCCTGGTCTCGATGACGGCGGCGTCGACGTCCCTTACAGCAGATAAACCTTGACGAGGCTTGCCGGACCGAGCTCCCCCCCCGCGGTTTGCCGACGGCGCTCGCTGCCGGGTAACCAATGTCGGGCGCTCTGGCATGTACCGCGGCGAATGCGCGCGCGCGACCGAGACAGAAGTGCTTGTAGCGTTCTTCGTCGCCTTCGCCCTCGTTGATGTCCGTGATGAAATTCCAGATGCGCCAGACGTGGCGATAAGGCGACTGTGCCTGGAATCGCAGCAACCCTCGGTAGGCCGCTTTTCCGCTGCTTCGACCAGCCCACCAAGGCGTCCCTCGTCGAGTTCGATCCAGCCCGCAAGGCAACGTCCGTCATCCACGTGGCGAATCGGGCCCGCTGTGCCGATCCGGGCCGGGCCCGCGCCGCGCCAGACTTCGCTCAAGCCCGCACCGACCAGCGGCTCGAGGGTCGATGCGCAGGCACTGCGGATCGTCCGGGCAGGGTGTTCTGCTGCCGAACACGACCGCCGCGAGGACGTCGTCGCCGAGGGACTCTTCGGTCCTGAGGGTCGAGTAGTCCACGGAAAGTGGCTTGATCCTGGGCACGGACTCGTTCAACTGGCTCGCTGCAGGTCGCATGATAGACTCGACGGAAATCAGGATTTCAGGGCCCACGCGCCCAGCGTCATCATGGCAGCACCACACAGCCGAACGGCAGGAACTGGCCGAACTGATCGTCTCAGCGCTGAATCTCGACGGCATCGAGCCGCAGCATCGATCCGGATTCAGCGCTCTTTGGTTCCGGGCTGGGTCTCGATTCCATCGACGCGCTCGAGCGGGCGCTTGAGATCTCCAAGCGCTACGGCGTGCAACTGAAGGCCGACGACGAGGACAACAAGCGGATCGTTGCGTCCCTGCGAGCCCTGTCGGACTACGTGCAGCAGAAGCGCGCGGCTCAGCGCCGTGATGACTCCGCTTCGAATCACGGGACACTCGATCGCGAGCCCCGCTGGCATCGGGTGCCAGAGTTGGCGTCTGCGCTGCGCGAGAGCCGCAGCGGCCTCCGGCCGAACGATTTCGGCGAATCGCCACTGCCGACGTGGATTGGCCGCGTGCCGGGCGTCGAGGCCGTCGCTCTGCCCGGGCACTTAGCCGACTGGGACTGCCGCAACAACCGCCTCGCGTGGCTCGCGCTGACGTCGGACGGCTTTTTTGAAACGGCGGCCGCGGCCCGTGCCCGCTATGGCGTCGACCGTGTCGCACTGGTCATGGGCACTTCGACGTCCAGCATCGGGGCGACGGAGGAGGCCTACCGACGGTTACTTCCGGATGGGCGGTATCCGAGGATTTACGCCGTCCTATCGTGCACACGCCACACTCGCTGGGCGATTTCGTGCGAGCAGCACTTGGTCTCGAGGGTGTCGCCGTCACGGTGGCGACTGCGTGTTCCTCCAGCGCGAAGGTCTTCGCCCAGGCGGAGCGGCTCATCCGTCTGGGGTTGGCTGACGCGGCGATCGTCGGCGGAGTGGACTCACTCTGCGGTAGCGTCCTGTTCGGCTTCAACTCGCTCGAACTCGTGTCCCCGGAGCCCTGCCGACCTTTCGATCGCGCGCGTCGCGGCATCAGTCTCGGCGAAGCGGGCGGTTTTGCGCTGCTCGAGCGCGACGGCGAGAGTGGCCCGTGGCTGCTCGGCTACGGTGAGTCGAGCGATGCGCACCACATGTCGTCGCCGCACCCGGAGGTTCGGTGCCCGGCTGGCGATCCAGGGCGCGCTGACACGATCCGGATTGACGCCGGACGCCATCGACTACATCAACCTGCACGGCACGGCAAGCCAGAAGAACGACGAGGTCGAGGCACGTCTCGTGGCCGAAATTTTTCCCGCGCGGACGCTGGCGAGCTCGACCAAGGGTTGGACGGGCCACACGCTGGGGGCGGCCGGTATCGTCGAGGCGGTCATTACGTTCCTCGCCCTGGAATCGGGGCTGGTGCCGGGTACGCTGAACGCGCAGGAGCTCGACCCGGCTTGCGGCCCGCAGATCCGCATTCGCAACGAATCGGCCGATGTCGGGTTCGCGCTCAGTAACCTCATTCGGGTTCGGCGGCAGCAACTGCTCGCTGCTGTTTGCCAGGGCGCGGCACGCGTGATGGCGCCATGGGCATGCTCACCGCCTATGTGAATGGCATTTCGTTCTGGGCGCCGCGCCTGCCTGGATGGCACATTGCGGCACCGGTGTTGCGTGGCGAAGTCCGAGGCCCCGCTGCAGCCGGCCGCGCGGCCGGTGCTGACGCTGCGTGGGCCGACCGAGCGCCGGACACCGTCGCAATTGCGCTCGAAGTGGCGAGCCGCGCCTGCGAGAGCGCCGGCATGGACCCGAAGCAGTTGCCCAGCGTCTTCGCGTCCACTCATGGCGACCTGGCCATCAGCGACTACATGAGCGAGACGCTGGTCAGGACTCCGACGCTCATATCGCCCACCCGATTCCATAACTCCGTGCACAACGCCGCCGCGGGTTACTGGACGATCGGCACCGGTTGTTACGAGCCCTACACCGCGCTGACCGCGTACGACGATACGTTTGGCGAGGGGCTGCTCGAGGCCCTGACGCAGGCGGCGTGCGGCGACCGCGCCACGCTGCTGGCAGCCTACGACATCGAGGCACGGGGTCCGCTGGCGACGATAGTGTCGAGCCGCGGTCTTGTCGGTGCCGGCGTGATCGTGGCGCCCCATGCGCAGGCCAACTCACTGGCGCGCGTTCGCTGGCGCACACGGCAAGGCACGGCAAGAACCGTCGCCCTGCAAGCCAATGCCGAACTCGTGGCGGGCAATGCCATGGCGGCATGCCTGCCCTTCTTCGAGGCGCTCGCGCGAGCGGAACGACGCACGGTCTGCGTCGGGTTGAGCCCGTCCCTGTTGCTCGAACTGGACATTGATTTTCCAGCTGTCGGACATGCCGATGAAAGCTGACGTCGTCATCCTCGGCGGTGGACTGGCCGGACTCACCCTGTCGCTGCAGTTGCGCCAGCGTTTTCCTGACCTGGACATCCTGGTGCTCGAGCGTCGTCGCCACCCAGTGCCGGAGGCGGCGCACAAAGTCGGCGAGTCCTCGGTCGAGATCGCGGCTGATTACTTTGAGGCGGTACTCGGCCTCGGGGAACACCTGACGCAGCACCAGTTGAAGAAGTTCGGCTTCCGTTTCTTCTTCTCGGAGGGTCGCCGCGACATCGACGGTGTGCTGGAACTCGGGGCCAGCACGTATTTCACCACGCCGACCTACCAGATCGACCGCGGTATCTTCGAGAACTTTCTTGGCCAGCATGCGCGCAGAGCAGGCGTACGGTTCATCGACGGCATCACTGTCCGCGGAATCGAACTTGGCCAGGACGAGGCTGAGCACTGCGTGAGCTGCGAGCTCGACGCTGGGCCGGTCGAGGTGCAGGCACGCTGGCTGGTCGATGCGTCCGGCCGCGCGGGCCTGCTCAAACGCAAACTCGGCCTGGCGCAGGAGAACGATCATGACGTCAACAGTGCCTGGTTTCGCATCGGCACGAAAATCGACATCAACGAATGGTCCGGCGATCCGCAGTGGCTTGGCCGCTGCAATCCGCCGAATCGCTGGCTGTCGACAAATCACCTGGTAGGCGAAGGCTACTGGGTCTGGCTGATCCCGCTGGCGTCCGGGTCGCATTCCGTCGGCATCGTGGCAGATGCGCGCATCCATCCCTTGAATCGAATCAACACGTTCGGGCGCGCGCTCGACTGGCTGCGTCAATTCCAGCCGCGCCTGGCCGACGACCTCGAGTCGAAGCGCGAGCGGCTGCAGGACTTCGTGTCTCTCAAGCATTTCTCGTACGGCTGCAAGCAGGTGTTCTCGGGCGACCGCTGGGCGCTGACCGGCGATGCCGGTGTGTTCCTCGACCCGTTCTATTCGCCCGGCAGCGACTTCATCGCCATCGCCAACACCTACATCACTGAACTCGTCGCCCATGATCGTGCCCGGCAACCGGTCCATGCCTACGCCCGTATCTACGAACAGCTTTCATGTCCTTCTACGACAGCACGATGTCGCTGTACCGGGACCAGTACCGGATGTTCGGCGACCCTGAGGTGCTGCCGGTGAAGGTGACCTGGGACTACGCGTACTACTGGGGCGTGCTGTGCCAGCTGTTCTTCCAGCGCCGGCTTACTGACGTGAAGATGCTGTCCCGGGTGGGCGGTGAGCTGAACGGCAGCAAGGCGCTGAATTTCGCGATGCAGGATTTCCTGCGGGCCTGGTCGGCCCGCAGCGGACGCCGCAATCCTCCTCGGGGCTGCTGGACCAGTCGCAGCTCGACTGGTTCACCGAGCTCAACCGTGGCCTGCGCGACGTACTCGACGATGCGGCGTTCGAGGCCCGCATCCGCGGGACGACGCAGCAGCTCAAGGATCTGGCGCGGGAGATCGTCACGAAGGCCTGCACCGAACATGAGGACCTCGACGCGAGCGCCGTGCTCGCGTTGCTCGGCGAGGCGTCGCGCACGTCGGTCGCCGGCATGCTGCTCGAATCCGCCGCCTGACAGCTGGCTGCGATGCCGCACTCGCCGTTGCTGCTGCAGCTGGTTGTCATCCTCGGCACCGCCCGGCTGCTGAGCCTGTTGCTAAGGCGCCTCGGGCAGCCGCATCAGCCACGACCTCTTCACGATGTTGATGGTCATGGCGATCCTGACGACGTTCATGACCGGTCCCCTGCTGACCCTGTTCGTGGGCAAGGACGGGATTCAGGAGGCGGGGAGGCACGGACACGGTGACCCGACCCTGAGCCAGCAGCACGCCGGCGTGCAGCACGCGGAACGCATATTGCCACGCCGTGTCGCTTTCGTTCAGGCGCCGGGCTGCGACCATCAACTCACCCTCGAGGTCCTGGACGAAGTCGCAGCTGAGCGCGACATCCCGCAGCGACACCAGCAACCCTGGCAGCGCCCGTTCCCCGCGGGCCTCGGCCGCAAGCCCGCCATGCACGGCCATCGCCTGTGCCCCGTATTCGCACAGGTGTATCGCGCGCAGGCCCGACGCCGTCGCCAACGGATTGTCCGGGTTGCGATGCGTTGTCGTCGCCAGCGTCACGCTGGAGTCGTCCCAGTGCACGATTCTTTCAAGCAGGCACATGCTCCCCGCGTGGGGGATGAGGGCGGCAACGCGTTCGTTGGCGACCATCAGGTTTCAGTCCGTGCCGAAGGGCGTGTCAGCAGCAACGCCAGTACGAAGTTGCTCACCACGCCTGCGGCCACCGTGAGACCGATGGCGCGCAGCACGGGCAGGGTAGAGAGCGAAAGCAGCGCGAACACCAGCAGCGTGGATGCCGAGCAGACGACGACGGCGTGTAGTGTGCGTCGCTGCTCGGCCGGGTCGTCTGCGGCGTGCTCGAAGAACAGTGCGTAGTCGAGCCCCAGGCCCGCTGCCAGCACCAAAGCGATCAGGTGGAACAGGCTGAGCGGCACTCCTGTCGCATGCAGCAGCGCCACGACGATCAGTGTCGTCAATGCCATCGGCGCCAGTACGCGACGCACGCGCAACGCGTCGCGCAGCGCCGCGAACACCACGATGACCAGCAGCATCGCCGCAACAGCCAGGCACCACAGGATGCGTTCGCGCTGGCGCGAGACGAGGTCCTCGGATGCCTGCTTGAGGTCGAGCAAAGTGATGCCTGGCGCCTGCCCTGCGATCCGCGCAACTGCGGCCGCGTCGTTCACGCCGGTCAGAGTCACGAGCCCCGTCCAGTGATTCTCCCGTTGCAGCAGCAGCGAGGAAACGCGCGATTCGACGGGTGTTCCCGCAAGGTCCGTAGGTCCAAGCGCCGGCAGCTGCCGGGCTGTCGCCACATCAGCCAGGAAAGGCTCGAAGATTCCCGGCTTGAACGGGGTCGTGTCCAGCGCTTCGTTCAGCACCGTCCGCAACCTGTCGGGATCGGGCAATGCGGCACGACGCTGCTCCTGTACCGCCCTGGATGGCAGATAGCGGGCCGGTTGGTCATACCCTCCCAGCACGCCGCGTGCCACGAGCGTCTGCAGCTTCGGGTCGAGGTTCGTGGCTTTCCGTAGCACGGACTCGGCGTCCACGTCTTCGATGACGAGCAGGTACCGGACGTCGGGTGCACCGAGTTCCTGCCGTAACTCAGAATCGCGCGCGAGCAAAGCGGGTGGTATGGGTGTCAATGCGCCAAGGTCGTTCTCCCACAGCGGTCGCGGTGAGAGCGCCACATAGACGACGCAGGCAATCGCGGTTGCGACCCCCAGCCAGAGTGGCCGCGGCAGTCCCGCGATCGCGTGCCAGAGCCGGCCCAACCGTGTCGAGTCGGCGGCATCCCGGCTGCTTTCCGGTACGAGCAATGGCAGCAGGAACCGTGTGGTCAGTCCCGCCACCGCGAGGCCGGTCACCGTGAATACGGAAAGCTGGGCCAGGCCGCGGACCCCTGAAAACAGGAACGCCAGGTAGGCGACGCAGGTGCTTGCCACGCCGGTGGCAAGCGTCGGCCACAAGGCGCGCGCGTTCGATCGGGCATCGAGCCCGCGGTGCTGGTGACTGACTAGATTGATCGGATAGTCCTGGGCAACGCCGATCAACGTGAAACCAAAGGCAAGGGTGATGCCGTGCACGGTGCCGAAAATCGTGCCAACCGCGGCCAGCCCGGTAACTCCCGCGCTGATGAGCGGCAGCAGCCCGAGCACCAGCACCGGCAAGCTGCGGTAAGCCATCAGCAACAGAATCACCATGCCGACGACACTGATGCTGCCGAGCCATTGCGCCTCTCCCTGCGTGCGCTCCTGCATAAGCACCGAGAACGCCCCTGGGCCGCTCGACTCGAGTCGAAGGTTGCCGTCGGTACGTGAATCCTCGAACGCACTCTGCAACACATCGGCGGCTTTGCGCTGGCTCTGGGGGTCGAATCCCGCCGCACGTGTCTCAGCGACGAGCAGGGCCTCTTTCCCCGATGCGTCGAACCAGACGTCGTGGAGAAGTTGCGGTTGCCGTGCCGGCAGCCAGGAGTCGGCGAGTTTCAGCAGTTCGAGTGTCGGATCCCGCGGCAGCCAGGGTTCCAGGAGCCCCGCGCCCGGCGATGAGAGGTCACGTACGCGCTCCTCGAGCTGTGCCCGGAGGAAACCAGCGTCCAGTGCCGAGTGATCCAGCGTCGGCGACAGCAGGTACCGATAGGCCAGCAGAGAATCCGGGATCGTTAACAGGTTCGACTCGCCGTTCGCGACCAGGCGAAACTCGTCGCTGGCGCGCAGCGTGGCGGCCAGCGCCCGCGAAGTGTCGGCGGCGGCCTGCGGGTCCGGCCCCGAGATGGCGAGCAACAACATGCGCGAAGCGGGGCCTTCGCCTATCTCGTCCAGGATGAGACGTTCCTGCGACGTCCGTGGCGAGGGCATGAACAGTCGCAGGTCGGTCCCGATCACGAGATGCCGATTCACTGTCCAACCGAGGATCGCGACCGTCGCAATCCAGGCGATGAGCAGCAGGCCTCTGCGGGCTCTCGTCATCGGCCTATTGCCCGTCCCCGTCGGTGCACCAGGCGTGGAGCACGTCACGGTCGAGCGACACGGGAAGATCACCCAACCCTGCCACGCCGAGCGCCAGCAGGCTCCCATCTCCATCCGGCTCCTCGAGCGTGAAACACTTCGGGCGGTTGTCGGTCCCGACGACGACGATCCGCGACAGTTGCCGTTTGAGCTTGTCGTTTCGCGGCGTCAGCGTGATTTCCCAGCGGGACTCGGAACCCCGCGCGCTGACGGCGAAGTGTCGATCGACCAGCCGGCGATCGCCCTGGAGGATCGCGCCGAAGCTCGCCAGCATTCCGCGCAGCTCCGGAGCCCGGTCGAGAGTAAAGCGCCGCGGCTTGCTGCCCGCGCGCTCGACGGAAACGTTCTCGCCTTGCAGTATGGTCACTTCCTGGTACGGCCATACCACGCGTCGCACGAGCGAGCCATCTTCGCGATGTTCGAGGCGACCGGAAACCGCGATGGGCTTCTCGAGCAGTCTCGAGTAGCGGACCTCCACGAAGCTTGTCGAGTCCGGCGCCGGTTGTGCCAGTCGTGCGCGAGCAACGTATCACGTCGGGTTCAGCCGCGCGCAGCAGGAGCTGACGCCAGCGTCAGGCTGATCATTGCCAGCCGGGCGATCGTTCCAGAATTCATAGAAATTGAACCAGTTGTAGGGTGCGACGCGCAGCAGGGACGCAAACCGGTTGGCGAAGTCCTGTACCACCTCTCGCGCAGTTGTTGCTGACGCTGCTTGCGGTCGATCTGCAGTTGCTCCGTGATCAGCTCGAAATGCAGATCGTTACCGGTTTGCCGCCACGGTACAAGCCTGCGCATAAGACGACGGGAACGTGCAGCGCCGCGGCGATCTGCCAGGGCGCCGTCGGAAACTCAGCAGGTTGGCCGAGGAAATCCACGCTGACCGTCGCGTTGCCGGGCCGACCCCGGTCGGCCAGCATGGTCACGAGCGCGCCCTGGTTCAGGGCGGCGCCGATTTCCAGCGCGACGGCCGTGCCGTCCTTGCGGGGATTGATGATTCCTGACGCGATCTGCGGGTTCAGCTGCTTCAGGATTGCCGAGAGGGCGGGGCTGTGCTCCGCATCCAGCACCACGCGCGAGGTGACATCCGGGCGAAGCGTGCTCGCCGCTCGCAGTGCCTCGAAACTGCCGACGTGGGCGCCTACCAGCAGCACGCCCCGGCCGAGGTCCATCGCGTGGTGCAACTCCTCCAGCCCGATGAGGCGCACGTCGAAGCGCCACATGCTGTCACTGAGAAAATACACGCGATCGAGGGTCACGCCGGCAAATGTATGAATATGTCGCGCGACCTCGAGCAAGGTCGGGAAGCGGCCGAGCACCCGCACCAGATAGGCACGCGAGGCGCGGCGCTCCGGCCCGCGCCGGATCATGAAGTAGGCAGTTATCGGATACAGCACCAAACGCGCGACCTTGCGTCCAAGGCCAAGCGCCACGCCTACCAGAAGGCGCAAGGCGAGGCTGGTGCCACCCTCTGGACGTCTGAGCCACGCGTCCGTCACGAGGCCGCAACCCTGGTGCCGCTCATCGTTCCCTTTGCGATCGTGGCTTCGCCGCGATAGACGGCAAATTCAAGCAGGGGTCCGCGGAGCGCGAGCACTATTCTCGCTGTCTCGTCCGGCTTCAGCGGAGCGAGGAACTTTGCGTGCGACAGCCCATGAATGCGGAACCCGCCGCCCAGCCAGGCTTCCGCGGCGTCGATGACCGCATCCAGGATCATGACTCCAGGAACTGTCGGATTGCCGGGGAAATGGCCGGTCAGCGCTGGGTGCTTTGCAGGGACGCGGAGCGTCGCAGAATGCGTGGATGGTGCGTCGGCAGTCACGGTGGCGGAGGTGCTGTAAACCGGCTTGAGGCAGCATGAACGCTTCCCATTCGACGCACAACCAGCGGTGACGACTTCAGGTCGTCGTGGGCGAAGCCGCAAGTTCATCCACGCGCTTGAACACGAAGCCGCGCGCGCGCAGACCACCGATGATCTCAGGCAGGGCTTCCAGCGTGGCGCTGCGGTCTTGCGTGCCCTGCAGTCCGGAACCGTCATGCAGGAGCAGAATCCCGCCCGCCCTGGCCCCGAGCACCAGGCGACGGGCGATTGCGTCGGCGTTCGAGCGCACGGCATCGAAGCCACGTACCTGCCAGCCGACGCAGGTCATGGCGTGTTTCGCCAGCACGTCACCAAGCACGGGGTTCTTGAAGCCGTGCGGGGCACGGTAGTACTGCGGCCGCTTGCCAATCGCGGCTTCAATGACATCGCTGCAGTCGTTGATCTCGCGCGTGAGTCCGGCGTGAAGCGCGAAGTTGATGTTCCATGCATGGCTGAAGCTGTGATTGCCAATCAGGTGACCCTGTCGGTCAATCTCGCGCAGCACGGCCTGGTTGACGCGGGCGCGCTCGCCCACGACGAAGAAAGTGGCGGTCACTTTCTCGCGTGCCAGAATTTCGAGCACGCGGGGCGTGAATTCGGGGTCCGGCCCGTCATCGAACGTCAGTGCAACGGCATTGACACCCGGTACCTGCCACAACGTGGGCGCCCAGAGGGAGCTGTTGACGTCGAACACGCCCCAGGCTATCAACGAAAACGCGGAGGACGATCAACCCGGCAATCCACCAGGAGGTTGGAGCATCGCCAAAACCACAGCGCGGCCAACACACAAACAGCCGCAAGAAACTTGATTGCAATCGCTTTGGCCATGGGTGAACCGGGTGCCTGTCCAGACGCGAGATGCCCAATAGCGTAGCAGCGGGGGCGCGTGGCAATTCGCGCAACGCGCGCCTCAGCCAACCCGTTGATGCTGCTGAAGTTCTACCGATCGGATCGCAACGCTGGCAGCAAATCACGGGTGGCTCGATGCCCATCGAGCCGCGGCCGGTCACGCGATGCGTCGCTTGAGCGCATCATTGGTGCCCCCTTGACCGACGCTTGACCAGGAGGTCACGTGCACAGAATCATCAGAGGAACGATCCTTGGCGCCTGCGCGATGCTGGCTGGCCTGCCTGCGGTCGCGACCGCGGGAGGCGACGTCGCGTGCGAACTCAGCTTTCAGATGTCGGGTTGGTCGGTTTTCTACAAGGAGTCGAGTGGCAGCGGGACCATCAAGTGCTCGAACGGCCAGTCGATGGCCGTGACGTTGCAGGCCAAGGGCGGTGGGCTGACGTTCGGCAAGTCGACGATCGACGACGGCCGCGGCGAGTTTTCTGGCGTCAGTGACATCAACGAACTGCTCGGTAGCTACGCCTCGGCGGAAGCCCACGCCGGTGCTGTGAAATCGGCGAAGGCCCAGGTGGTCACCAAGGGTGAGGTTTCGCTCGCCTTGAGCGGCACCGGAAGCGGCTGGGACGTCGGGGTCGCCGTGGGTAACTTCATCATTTCCCAGCGTTAGGTCATTGCGTCGACGACAGCGGTCACCTCGCGCGCCAGGACATCGTCGCCATGCGCGAGCAGACTGTCACCGGGGCGCCGAGCCGCAGGCTTTACAGACGTCCGAGCAGGAACAGGACGAGGACGATTACGAGCAGCACCCCGACGATGCCGCTCGGAGCGTACCCCAGCTCCGCGCGTGTGGCCAAACAGGAATGACGCCCAGGAGCGCCAGCACAAGGATGACCAGGAGAATTGTACCGATGCTCATACTCTGCACCTCGCTGTCGTTGGTCGCCGCGGCCGTCCGCGCATCGACGATGATCTGAGTGCAGGTTAGTCGCTGCCGCCGGCGCCATCTGTACGCTTCCGCACTGACGCGACGCAGGATGTGAACCGCGATTGCCACATTCCCCTATTTGATGGCGGCGCGCCAAAGCCTATGCTGCATAGCAGCAAGTGCTGTTTTGCAGCATGCATTGCGAGGAGCAGCCAATGATTGCCCACATCAATGAGTCTGGAAGCGTGCGGAGGCGGGACCTGGCTGAGCAGTTCCGCAGGTTGCGCGATGAACCGATTGAGACAATGCGCGAAGTCGCCGTGAGTTCAGCCGACGGCATCAAGTCACTGAAGACGCCCGTCCGCTCATTCGCGCACTCGGGCGTGAAGCTCGCGACCGTGTCGCAGAACGCCGTGCAGAACCTGATCGAGCTGGAGTCGGAGGTCATCACGTCGGCGCTGACCGCCGTGGCCATGCGTCTCGAGCGGGCCGCGCAGGCTGAAAACGTCTTTGACCTGGTCCTCGACCAGGCCGAGATGCTCGGTGCGACTCGTGATCGCATCGTCGATCACGCAACCCGTGCGGTGGAGATCGTCAAGGTTTCGGGCCGGGACCTGCGGGATGTCGCGAGGCATGCCTACGAGGTCGCAATCAAGGCGACCGGGGACAAGGCTCCCGGGGTGAAGAAGGCCAGGCGCAAGGCCAAGCGCGCCGTCCGCAAGACGACCGCCCGCGCCCGCAAGGCCGCCGCGTGAACGAGGCCCGACGCACCTGTTGATTGCAACTGGTTTCCCCCCGATTGCGCCCTCTTCGGAGGGCGCTTTTCTTCCTGGCTAGGTCTTCACGTGGTGTGAGACTGGCGGCCTTCCGGGTTCGTACGCCAGGGCACGGGAAACGACGTGTCCGCATGGAGGATGATGTTTGCGTGAGGCGTCGACCACTCAGCGCTTCCTGCCTGCGAATGACCAGTCTGTTTGCGGTTCTGTCGGCCTGTGTGTGTGTTTCGGTCGCCGCCGCAAAGCCCGCAACGGACCCGGCATCGGCACTGCGTGCTCGATATGCGGCCTTGAGCGGGCAACTCAAGCACAGCCCGTTCCCGCAGCATCTCCACGTCGAGTCCATGGAGGGGACTGGCGCTTCGCAAGGCGATGTCTATGCCGTCGTCGACTACCCGATCGCGACAGTCAGCGACGCGTTCTCAAGCCCGGCGAACTGGTGCGACGCCCTGATACTGCACCTCAACGTGAAATACTGTCGTCCCGTCTCCCGTGACGGGCACACAGTGCTCTCAACCGCACTTGGCAGGAATTTCGACCAGCCCCTGAGCAGCACGTATCGAGCCGATTTCGTCTACAGCATTACAGCGTCGCGGCCGGACTACGTGGACGTCGAGCTGAATGCTCGCCACGGACCGCTCGGCACCGGAAACTACCGCATCTCCCTCGAGGCCGTGGGACTGGAGAACGAGCGGGCGTTCGTACACCTGCGGTATTCCTACACCTATGGCTTCGCGGGTCGCCTGGCGATGGAGATGTACCTCTCGACATCCGGCAGCGACAAGGTCGGCTTCACGCTGATCGAGGGATCGAGCGACTCGCAACCGGAATTCATCGGCGGTGTCCGCGGTGCGATCGAACGCAACACCATGCGCTACTACCTGGCCATCGACGCCTATCTTGGCGCGCTCTCGACGCCCGCCCCGGCGCGTTTCGAACAGAGCCTCGAGCGCTGGTTCAATGGCACCGAGCTCTACCCCGCCAGCTCCGCGAGATTAACCGCGAGACCTATTTCGCGATGAAGCGCAGCGAGTACCTGCGACAACAGACCACCCAGTAGCAGCTGGCACGCCAGGCGCCGCCGCCGCTTAATCGCGGGCCACCGCTTCAGGCACGTAGGTGTAGTGCCACGGCGCCGGCGGAGAAGCTTGCGGGCCGACAAACTTGTCGCTCGCCGCACGCACGGCTGCGTCGAGTCTCGCTGCCCATCCCGCCGCCGCCCAATCAGTGGCGATCGAAGCGGTGCCAGGGCCTGCGACGACCCGCCCGTCCTGATGCACCTGAAAGTCGATCGCCCGCATCTGGCCGTGCAACGACAAACCGGGAGCCGCGATCGTCGGCGTCGGCACTGGTTTGTATCCGGACAGGAATGCCTTGAGTGACTCCCGGGCTTGCTCGGGGCGATTCGCGGCGAAGCCAGGCGACAGGATCAGCGCCTGCGCCGCCGCCAGGATTCCCTTGGCCGCCGCCTCCACCGACCCGTTGCTGTTCCAGTTCTCGACCTGCACGTCGAGGCTCCGCACCTGTGAATTCACGTACAACTCGAATCCGGGGCTGGCGGCGACGAACACCACCCTGACTTTCTCAATCTCCCGTTGCAGGTCGCGTTGCTGCGGGGAGTCTTCGAAGGCTTCGATCTGTTCCTGGGTCCAACTCCAGCGTTCGGCAAGGTGAGGCGCGCTCCGCAGGTATGAACGCAACGCCAACAACTGCCGGCCGGTGCCGACGAGCTGCACCAGGGTCCGTTCGACCCGAGGGTCGAGTTGCGCGCCAATGGACGCGACGTACGACGGCAGCGTGTCGGCATCAGGAGCAGTCGCGTGCGCGAGGCCGCCCACGCTCAGCGCAGATAGAAGCGCGGCAATCGTGGCTATCCAGACCCTTGCCGTCATTGCCACCCTCGACGTCGCCCCGGCGCCTCCGGTTGGACGCGCCACACGACATTGCCAACGTCGTCCGCGACGAGCAGGGCACCTGCCCGGTCAACCGCCACGCCGACCGGACGACCCAGGGCATCGCCCTTGGCATTGACGAATCCGGTCAGGATGTCCTCGGGAGTTCCAACGGGATGTCCGTCGTCGAAGGCCACGAATATGACTTTGTAGCCGCTGCGCGGCTGTCGATTCCAGGAGCCGTGCTGGCCGATGAACGCTCCGCCGGAATAGTGCTGCGGCAATAGAGTGCCGCGATAGAACGCCAGCCCGAGCGATGCGGTATGCGCGCCGAGCGCGTAGTCCGGCGCGACGGCACGAGCGACCAGGTCGGGGCGCTGGGGCTGCACCCGCGTGTCGAGGTGAGGACCGTAATAGCTGTATGGCCACCCGTAGAAGGCACCATCCTGCACTTCGGTCATGAAATCTGGCACCAGGTCGCTACCGAGTTCATCGCGTTCGTTGACGGTGGTCCACAGCGCGCCTGAGTGCGGTTCCCAGTCCAACCCGTTCGGGTTACGAAGTCCTGTGGCGAACGGGCGCCAGCCGCCGGTTGCGGGAATCACCTCCAGGATCGCGGCTCGATTGGCTTCGTTCTCCATGCCGTTCTCGCCCACGTTGCTGTTCGAGCCGACCGTCACGTAGAGACGCGAGCCATCCTGGCTGGCAATGATGTTGCGGGTCCAGTGATGATTGATCGTGCCCGCAGGCAGACTGACTATCTTTTCGCCCGGTACGCTGATCTGCGTATCGCCCGCCTCGTAGGGAAAACGCATGACCGAATCGGTGTTGGCGACATAGAGCTTGTTGCCGACGAGTGCCATACCGAACGGTGAATTCAGATCTCTCAGCAATTCGGATCGATAGTCCGCAGTACCGTCGCCGTCGGTGTCGCGCAGCAACGTGATGCGGTTGGCGCTCGGAACGGTGGCGCCGGCCCGCTCCATGATCCGGCTCGCCACCCAGCCCTTGACGCCGCGCGCGTCATCCGGGCGGGTCGGACCATTGCTTTCCGCAACGAGAACGTCGCCGTTTGGCAGCACGTACAGCCAGCGGGGGTGATCGAGGCCTGCCGCAAAGGGACTCACCACCAGTCCGGCCGCCGCCACCGGCGTCGCGCCGGAAGGCCAGCCTTTTGCCGGAGCGATCTGCACCGTCGGTATCAGTGTCGGATGAGGCGGCGGCAACGTTGGCGCCGGGCCGAAACCGGCGCTCTCCGGCAGGGTCGCCCAGTGGTCACAGCCGGCCAGACCGAGCAGGAGTATTGATGCGACTACAGGATGGATATTGAGCTTGGACATGAGGAATGCGTCTCCCTGTGGCGCGGGTGCGATCACCCCTTCGGCAGAGGCCGTCGATCGGCCCGGTATGCATGTATGGGCCCCTGGGACGATGCTCTCTGTACGCTGCCGCACGGAAGCGGCGGTTCCCGACCGGTGCCTGATGTCAGGCCGTGGAACTCGCTGCTCCTGGCTCGCCTGGAGGGCACGGGAGCAGGCGCATCCCTTGTACGAAGGCCGGCGCCTGCTTCAGGCGCCCGGCTGGCGGACAGAAGAAGCACTTCGTCCGCGGACGGATCGAACGGAATATCGGTCAGGCGACCGGCGCCCAGCTCACTCAGCAGTTCCAGGTCGATACGACTCGCACCCGCGAGATTCACCAGCAATCGGCTCACCACGGCATCGTCGGACGCGCTGATCGTGCAATTGACGGTGCCGCCGGGGCCGACGGGGTTCGCGCAACCGCAGGCTCTCCCGCTTCATCTCGTCCAGCAACGCCACCCCTCAAGCATAGCCCAGGACCCTCGCCACGCGACACGGACCGCCGTGTCCGCCGGTCACAGGGGATGTGTAACATCCCGGCGTTTCGTTACACATCCCACCGTCAATCCACGGAGGCTTCCATGATCACCAACCACGCAGCGGGTACCAACGTCCACGAGATCGCGGCGGGCATCTATCGCATCAACACGCCGGTCGCCCTCCCGGGTGTGCCTGATGGCTTCAACTTCAACCAGTACCTCATCGTCGACGAGGCGCCGCTGCTGTTCCATACGGGGCCGCGTCGCCTGTTCCCGTTCGTGCACGAAGCGGTCGGCCGCGTGCTGCCGGTCGAGCGATTGCGCTACGTCGGTTTCTCGCATTTTGAAGCCGACGAATGCGGCGCACTCAACGAATGGCTGGCAGCGGCGCGCCACGCCGAGCCACTCTGCGGACAGATCGCCGCGATGGTCTCCGTCAACGACGTGGCGGACCGGCCGGCCCGCGCGCTCGCCGACGGCGAGGTGTTGAACCTCGGCCGGCACTCAGTGCGCTGGTTCGATACGCCGCACGTGCCGCACGGCTGGGACTGCGGCCTGCTGATGGAAACCTCCACGCGGACTTTCCTGTGCGGCGATCTTTTCACCCAGGGCGGTACCGGCGCGACGCCGCTCACCGAATCAGACATCCTCGGACCGAGCGAAGCGTTCCGGGCGCCGATGGATTATTTTGCTCACGCCCCGGGTACCGGCTCGATCCTCGAACGCCTCGCGGCGGAGATGCCGAAGACGCTCGCGTGCATGCACGGGAGCGCGTGGCGTGGTGATGGTGCGGCCCTCATCCGGGCGCTCGCTGCGAGTCTTGAGGCCGGCGCACGGCACTGATGTGCGATTCGGCGCGATTCGGCCAGAAGCAGGGGAGGCCGGACCACTGAATCCATTCCATGTACGCACCTTCCGGCACCGCGCCCTCATGCATGCCTGCTAACGTGGGGCCGTGAGGAGGCCATGCGGAGGGCGACTCGGGTCGGGACTGTTCTGGCCGAGTCCGACCTGTGCCGACAGTCAGGAACTGATGACCGAGCCGCCGAATGTCACCGCTCGCCCTGGGCTGCATGCTCGCAGCTGGGCTCGTGCCGTTGCCGTCGTGCTGATCTGCGCATCCGTCGCGCTCCTGTTGTCCTTCGATGCGGTGTACGACAGCCTGCAGCGGGCACTGTCCGCCGTTGAACCGAGCATTGCCGCGCATCCCCGGCTTGGCGCCGTCGCGTTCGTCGTGTTCGCCGCCCTATCGGCCATCCTGGCCTTCTTTTCCAGCGCGCTGCTGTTGCCGGCGGCCGTGTACACCTGGGGCACCACGGTCACCTTCGCATTGCTGTGGCTGGGTTGGTTGCTGGGTGGGATCTGCACCTATGCGCTCGGTCGCGGGTTGCGCAGGCCGCGAGGAAACGTGCCCAGGTCGTCCAGCAAGATCGATTTTTATCTGCAAAGGGCCCCGGGTGACGTCACGTTCGTGCTGGTCTTGCTGTTGTGTCTCGCCTTGCCGTCGGAAATTCCTGGCTACCTTTGCGGTTATCTCGGCGTGCGAGTCCGAACGTTTGTCCCTGCGCTGGCCATGGCAGAGCTGCCATTCGCGACTGGCGCCGTCTTGCTCGGCGACGGTGTGGCCCATCGCCACATCGGGTGGCTGGTGGCCGTTGGCCTTATCGGCGCCGCACTCAGCCTGCTTGCCTTGCGGGCGCTGCGCAAGCGGCTCGAGCCGCCGTCGTGACCTAAGCGCCTGTGCGCAGCAGTGCCGCGGCGCGTTGCACGGCCACGGCGGCCGACAGTCCCAAGGTGAGTCCCCGCAACAGCCGGCGCGGCCGGATGACGACGAAGACGGCGGCGACTGCGCCAGCGAGCAGCAGCGGATGCGTTGCAGCCCGTCGCGCGACACTGACGACCGCATCGACCTTACGCAGCGAATAGGCGACGTCGTCGGTACTGGTCGCGAGATCCCGCCGTTGCAGCTCGCTGCGCGCGACGAGCATGGCTCGTTTAGCGGCCAGTTCCTGTCTCCGGCTCATGGCGAAATCTGCTTGTCCAGCAGCTCCAGGTCCCGTTCAAGTTCGTCGAGGGTCGACGCAAGCAGGCGGGACTGCCGCCGCGTTCGTGCGCGTACTGCAAGATACGACGCGACCGTGAGAACGATGAAGCCGATGGCTACGCACACTGTTGCGGCCAGACGGTGTGTGTCCCAGTAAGCCGCAACCACCACGAGGCCGCTGAACAGCAGCGCCAGGCTGGCGAGCGCGAGCACGACCAGGCTTCCCAGCAGGAGCGCGACGACGCGACGTACTTCTTCCTCGATCTCGGTGCCGAACAGCTCGACTCGCGTATGTGCCATCCCAACGAGCGTTGCAATCAGCGCGCGCAGGGAATCGAACAGGCCGCCAGCAGATCTTCCGGGTGCGTCGGACTCGTCCATCGCCGTGCTTGCTTGCAGTCGAACGCGATCAGCGCCTGCCGATCAGCAGTCCGACCAGGAGCCCGATACCCGCCGCCACCCCGATCGACGGCCATGGGTTCTCATGGACATAGGCGTTGGTCTTCTGTGCGGCTTCTCGCGTGCGGGCCGCGATATCGTGTTCCAGTTCGCTCAGGCGGGCCCGAGCTTTGTGCAGGGATTCTTCCGCGTGCGCACGTGCCTTGGTTGCCCGCTCGCTCGCATCGCCAGCCGTGGCCTTCAACAGATTCTCGGTGTCGCGGACGACAGCCTGTAAATCAGCCATGAGTCGTTCAGTACTGGTGTTGGTATCCATGAGTCCTACCTCCTGACATTGACTCAAATGCGCGGTTTCGGTCGCGCCTCAAGCTGAATTTACTCCGTTGAGGCGGACAGTGAAACCAGTAAAGTCAGCGTCAACGACCACCCGCAAACAAGTGCTGGCACCCACGGTGGGTCGTCCTGCCTAGGTGCTCCCGGTGGCCAGGCGCTTTCCCGCACCCTCGATCATCGCCTTGAATCGTGGATGATCGCGCAGGGTGTCCAGGTCGGGATCCACCTTCGCCCAGTTGACCGTTTCCAGAGTGTCCTTTGCGAGCACCGTCTCGAGCAGATTCAACGCGGTCTCGGCGTCGTTCAGGTCAAGGAAGCTGCAGGCGAAGTTGTAACGCATCGTCAGGTTGTCGGGATCGAGCAGCATCGCGCGCTTGGCCAGTTCCCGCGCGCGCTCACTCTGGTCGAGCGCGATCAGCGCCACCACCACGTAACCCATCGCCATGCCGTTGTCCGGTTCCTGAGCCGCGATTTTCTCGGCTCGCGCCAGCGTGCGCTGCGCAGCGTGGCGCAGCCCTTCCTTGTTGCCCAGCGACCGGTAGCAGGCAATCAGCATCGCCACCGATGAAAAGTCACTCTCCATGAGCGACGCGGCTTTCTCGTAGAATCTCGTGGCGTCTTCGTACCGGCCCTGTGCGTAATTCAGTCGCGCGGCAGACGTGTTGACCTCGATCGATTCCGAGTCGAGCCGCAAGGCCGTCGCGATCTCGCGTTGAGCGTCGTCGTACTGCGAAGTAGACGTCAGCACGCGCGCAATGGCGGCATGCGCCTCGGCAAGGTTGGCGTCGATCGACAGCGCCCTTTGCGCAGCCGCGAGTCCGCCATCACCGGGTTCGCTGAAATGAAAGCGCAATGCTGCCTGCGAAACAGCCATCAGTGCCCACGCAGCTGCGTATTCGGGATCGATCTCGGTGGCGCTGCGGCACAGGCGGATGATCGCCTCGCAACGGCGGACATTGCCGTAGTTGCCCGTGACGCTGTACCGGCGCGCCATCAGGTAGACGTTGTATGCCTCAAGATTCGTCGTGCCACGCTGCTCGATGGCTTTCTTCTCCTCGGGCAGGAGCTTCAGCTTGAGCGCGTCGACGATCGCTTCGGAAATTTCGTCCTGGATGGCGAAGATGTCGTTCAGGTCACGGTCATAGCGCTCGGCCCAGACGTGGCTGCCGCTTGACCCGTCGATCAGCTGCGCGCTGATGCGCACCCGCTGGCCGGCCTTGCGCACGCTGCCCTCGAGCACGTGACTCACCTTCAGCTGGCGCGCGAGCAATGGGATATCGACGTTCCTTCCCTTGAACGTGAACACCGTGTTGCGCGCGATGACCGAGAGCGCCGAGACCTTGCTCAGGTCCGTAATCACGTCTTCGGTGATGCCGTCGCTGAAGTACTCCTGCCCGGCGTCGCCACTCATGTTGACGAAGGGCAGGACGCAAATCGCTACACGAGGTTTTGCGGGCGTGACGGCGGACGGATTCGCGCCCGCTTGCACTGGCGCCGAAGTTCCAGAGCGGGCGGCGCGCTGTTTCTCGATCATCGAGCCTAGAGCGCGCAGCAGTTCCTGGAACGGCGCGCTGGCCGGGTTTTCGTTCCAGTCATCGAGTTCGGTCGTGTGGATGGCGCGCACGTCCATCGGCAGCTTCGCCCCCTCGAATCGCACCGGCACCAGTATCCCCCGGTCAGCCACTTCGCGCGCCTCTCCGCGTACCCAGCGCGACGTGACCGACGTTTGTGTCCATACGACGATCGCAGCCGACGCTGCCTCCAGTTCGTTCTAGATCTGGCTGTCGAATTCCTGGCCCGTGTTGATCGCCGAATCCCACCATACCGTCCAGCCCTGCGCTTCTATTGCAGCTACCAGGGCCGCGACGCGCGACCGGTCGTTGCGTGAGTAGGAAACAAAAATATCGGCCATGCTCGGAACCAGGTGCCCCGCAAATCCCCTGCGGCGGTCATAGCTTAACCCGTCGGAGCGGTATCGTATCGAGCCCCTGCCCGGGCTGGGTCGAGCCGGGCAGGCGGCGACGCCGGAAAATGACCTTTCCTATCTGTTCCTGCGTGATCACAATTGCCGCATGACGACGCGCAAACGTGTAATCCCCGACATCGGCCGGCTCGATCGCGTCGTCGCCGATGCGCGCCGCGCGCGTGACCAGCGCGAGCAGGGCTACCGCGCACAGGCCTTGAAGCTTTTCCCGTGGATCTGTGGGCGCTGCGCCCGGGAGTTCGCGCAGACCAACCTGCACGAGCTCACGGTCCATCACAAGAACCACGACCACGATCACAACCCGCCGGATGGCAGCAACTGGGAGCTGCTCTGTCTCTACTGCCACGACAACGAGCACCAGCGTCATGTCGATCAGGGTGGCACTGCGCTGCGTGAGGCAGACCGTGCACCGGGCGTGACCCACTCACCGTTTGCGGACCTGGCGTCTCTGATGAAGAAGTCCTAGATCGGCAACGTCCGGACCCGCTTGCCGGTCGCCGCGAAGATCGCGTTGATCACGGCAGGCGTTGCGGGCGGCAGACCCGGTTCGCCGATGCCGCCGGGGGCCTCCGTGCTCGGCACGATGTGCACTTCGACCCTGGGCATCTCATCCATGCGCAGCATCGGGTAGTCGTTGAAGTTCGACTGCTCGACGCGCCCGTTCCTGACCGTGATCTTCTCGTGCAATGCGGCGCTGAGGCCGAAGACAACCGCGCCTTCCACCTGCCGATGGATCACGTCCGGATTCACCGTGCGCCCGCAGTCCACGGCCGCGACGATCCGTTGCACTCGCGGCTTGCCGTTCGCATTCATCGAGACCTCGGCGACCTGTGCGACAAAACTGCCGAAACAGTTCGTGATCGCCACGCCGCGATGCACGCCTTGCGGCAGGGGCGAGCCCCAGCCGGCCTTTTGCGCCGCGAGATCGAGCACGCCGCGCAGGCGCGGCTGCCTGGCCAGCAGCGAACGGCGAAATTCGACGGGGTCCTTGCCGGCCGCCGCCGCGATTTCGTCGATAAACGCTTCGATGAAATACACGTTCTGCGAATGACCGACCGAACGCCAGAACCACGGCGGAATGCCCGGCTCCGCCCGGGCGTATTCCACGCGGAGGTTCGGGAATGCGTACAGCATGTCGGCGATGCCTTCGACCGCGGCTTCGTCGATTCCTTTCGGCAGCTCGGTCGCGAAGCCGGCAGCAATCGACAAAGCCGGCGACGCGACACGTGCGGTGAGTGAGACCGGATTGCCGGCCGCATCGAGACCCGCCGTGAAACGCGTGACCGACGCCGGTCGATAGAACCACGCGCGCATGTCGTCCTCGCGCGTATAGACGAGTTTCACCGGTACCCCGGCCGCCTTGGACAGCAGCGTAGAAGCGATGACGAAGTCCGGCGCGAAGCGGCGACCGAAGCCACCGCCCAGGTACGTCGTGTGGACCTGCACCTGCTCGGGGGCCAAACCGGTCAACTGCGCAATGATCCCCTGATGCGGGCCCGGGCCCTGTGTCGGCGCCCACACTTCGGCGGCTCCTGCGCGCACCCAGGCCGTGCAGTTCATGGGCTCCATGCAGGCGTGCGCGAGATAGGGAGCTTCGTAGACGGCTTCGATCGTCTTCGCGACGGCGACGCTCACGTCGCCCTCGTTGCGTGCAACTGCGCCCGGCCTGGTCGTCGCGTCGGTCAGCAGTTTCGAGATGCCTGCGGAAGACAACGAACCAAGCGCGCCGTCGTTCCATTTCACGACCAGTGCGTCTCGGCCCTTAAGTGCGGTCCAGTAACCATCCGCCAGCACCGCGACGCCTTGCGGAATCTGCACCACCCGCCGCACGCCCGGGATAGCTTTCGCAGCGGCATCGTCGACCGACACGATCGTCGCGCCGGGCACCGGTGCGTGCACCATGACCGCCGTGAGCAGTCCCGGCACCTTGACGTCGATGCCGAATCCCGCGCTGCCGTCGACCTTGGCCGGCGTGTCGATGCGGGTCAGGCCCTTGCCGAGAATCCGGAAATCCTTCGGGTCCTTGAGGCCCGGATTCTGCGGCACCGGCAGTTTCGAGGCGGCCGCAACGAGCTCGCCGTAGCCGGCGGACTTGCCGTCGGGTCCCATGACGCGACCGTCCTGCGTGCGGCACGCCGCGGCGTCGACGCCCCAATTTCCAGCGGCCGCGGCGACCAGCATTTCGCGTGCTGCCGCGCCGGCCTTGCGCATCGGTTCGTAGTGACCGCGGATCGCGGTCGAGCCCCCCGTGGCCTGCATGCCGAACAGAGGATTGTTGTACGCCTTGTCCACCGGCGCCTGCTCGAGCTTGACACTCTTCCAGTCGGCGTCGAGTTCCTCGGCGACCAGCGAGGCAATGCCCATGTGCACGCCCTGGCCCATTTCCGACAGGCCGCAGATGACCGTGACCTGCCCATCCGGGGCGATGCGCAGGAACGCGTTCGGTGCAAAGCCGGTTGCCTGGCCTGGCTCTGCGGCGGCCGCGGCCTGCGCGAATCTGGACGACACGGGCAGCGTGAACCCGATGACGAGCGCGCCGGTGGTGGCCGCGGAGCCTTTGAGGAATTCGCGGCGCGTGGTGAATGGGTTGGTGCTCATGGCTGTCTCCGTGCCTCAGGCGCCGAGCGTCGCGGCCGCATCCTTGATGGCCGCGCGAATTCGATTGTAGGTGCCGCAGCGGCAGAGGTTCCGACGCATGGCTTCGTCGATGTCGATGTCGTTGGGCTTGGGATTGCGTGCCAGCAAGGCGGCCGCGCTCATGATCTGCCCGCTCTGGCAGTAGCCGCATTGCGGCACGTCGTTGCGGATCCACGCGGCCTGCAGGGCCTGGCCGATGCGGTTCGAGCCCATCGCCTCGATCGTGGTCACCTGCTTACCGGCCACCGCTTCGAGCGCGGTCACGCAGGCGCGCACCGGCTTGCCGTCGACGTGGACCGTGCAGGCGCCGCAGGCAGAGATGCCGCAGCCGAACTTGGTGCCGGTGTAGCCAAGCTCATCGCGCAATGCCCACAACAACGGAGTGTCAGGCGTAGCGGAGAGCTGGACGGTCTTGCCGTTGAGCGAGAGTGAAATCATGACGTTGCCCCAGCGCAGGATCAGGTGCCGGTGGGCCGGCCCGTGGAATTTAGTATAAAGCGATCCTATGGAAGGATCATTGCATCAATTGTTGCCGATGTACGAACGTGCACGTGCGGCGCGGGATCCGCTCGTGCTCGCGACGGTCATCGCCACCCGCGGCTCGACCTACCGCAAGGCCGGGGCACAGATGCTGATCGGCCCCGGTGGTCGGTACGAGGGCATTCTTTCGGGCGGCTGTCTCGAGGGCGACCTGGCCGCGCACGCGGAGGCGGTGCTCAACAGGGGCACCCCAAAAATGGTCCGGTACGACAATCGCGGGGAGGACGATCTGCTGTGGGGTTTGGGCGCCGGTTGCGAGGGCGGCATGGACGTCTGGCTCGTCAGGCTGGATCCCGCAGCAAACTGGGAGCCTTTCGCCACCCTGTCGCGGTGTTTCGAACAGCGTGAACGCGCAAGGTATGCCTTCGTGCTCGATTCTGCGGCACCGGACTCGCCCGTCGGTGCGACGCTCTGGTTTGCGGGCGGTCCGGCCCAGCCCGGCAAACTGCCTGGACAGCTGACCACCTGGCTGGCCGATCAAGACAGGGACGCATGGGGCGCGGCGACCGCGGGGATCGTCGAGTTCGACAGTCCCCGGTTGCGTTTGTTTTTTGCCTCCACGGCTATCCCACGCGAATTGCTGCTGATCGGCGGCGGTCCGGACGCACTGCCGGTGGTGGAGTTCGGCGCCGCGCTGGGCTGGCGCGTGACCGTGGCGGACCATCGCCCGGCTTACGCCGACACGGCGCGATTGCCGCGGGCACGGCGGGTGTTGCTGTCGACTCCGGCGGAGCTGGCGCAACACGTGGATCTAACGCGTTTCGATGCCGCCGTGGTCATGAGCCATCACATCGCGACCGACCTCGCGGCACTCGAGGTACTGGCCGCCACGCCGATTCCTTACGTGGGATTGCTCGGTCCCGCATCGCGTCGAAAACGGCTGTTGGCGGACCTCGGCGCGGCGACTGCGGCGAAATTCGGGGCGCGCCTGCATGCACCGGTCGGTCTCGAACTCGGGGGGCGCGACCCGGCGAGCATCGCGCTCGCAATCACCGCGGAGATCCAGGCGCATCTGCATGGCACGGGACACGGGCAGGCGCTCGATCGCAACACCGCGGCGTCGAGCCTGCACGTGATGCTGCTGGCCGCCGGCAGCTCGTCGCGATTCGGTTCGCCGAAGCAGCTGGCCGACATCGCAGGACGACCCATGCTCTCGCGCACGCTGGAGACCGTGCTGCAGCTCGAGCGACGGCACCCCGTGACCGTGGTGCTCGGCGCGGACGCCGAGCGTCTCGAGCCGCTGGTGCGCAATGCGTCCGCGAACGTGGCCTTCAATCCGGATCACGCGCAGGGCATTGCCAGTTCCATTCGCGTGGGGTTGGCCCAGGCGCCAATTGATGCACGTGGAGTATTGATTGCGCTCGCGGACCAGGTTGCCGTGACGGCCGACGACTTGCGGCAACTCGTCTCACGCTGGGAGCAGCAACCCGACCGCATCGTCGCTGCGCTGTACGACGACACGATCGGAGTTCCCGCCATCTTTCCTGCCGATCTGTTCCGGGAGCTGGCCGCGTTGCAGGGCGATCGCGGCGCGCGCGCACTGTTGTCGCGTTATCCGGAGCGAGTGATCGGCGTGCCCATGCCATCCGCGGCGCAGGACATCGATACTCCGGGGATCTCCCCGTCAGCACGCTGTCCTGATCCGCACGCGAGTGATGCGTCAATTGTTCCGTGCGGCAGTCACGACCATCCAGTCGAATGCCACGGGCGTCGTCTCGCGGCGCGGCGCGTAGCTGAACGTCGTCACCCAGGTGCGCAGTGCCTGCTGCACGCAGCCATCGCCGGACTCCGCGGCGGCGTCGCTGACATGTCCATCCGGCTGGACGTTGAAGTGCGTGCGGTAAACCGCTCCCGCCGTCGCCTCGCACCCGCGTGGCAGGGCGAGTTCTGCGGCACCGAGTAATTTCAGTGCAGGGGCTGGCGGACCAGGAACGACTGCAGGTCCAACGCAGGCGGAGACCAGCCACAGGCCCAGCAACGTCACGAGCAGTCGGGGCCTTCCGGCGCGGGAATGACGATCTGAGCGGGCTGTCATGGCGGACTCCGCAGGCAGCTGTTGCCTGGCCTGGATTCTGCGCGTCACTGTACTCCCGTTGCGCTGCAGCAATCCCGGTCGCTCCAGCCTCTCGTGCACCAGGGCCTACGCCCGGGGAATCGCACATCCGTAAGGGTCGCAGTCCACTGTGCCGGCGCCCTGTGTAAGATTCCGCGCCACAGACACGAACAACAACGGACGGAAGTCGGGAACGACGTCCGGCCCGAACCTGGGGGAATGAGTTATGAAACCCATCGGCGACGTCGCGCGCACGATTGGCATCGATCCTGCCGTGCTCGAACCGTACGGCCACTACAAGGCCAAGCTGCCGCTGTCCGCCTTCAAGGGCCGCCCGAACCGCGGCAAGCTCGTGCTGGTATCGGCCATCACGCCGACGCCGGCGGGCGAGGGCAAGACCACCACGACCATCGGCCTGGTGCAGGGCCTGACGAAGATCGGTGTGCGCAGCGCGGCGGCCTTGCGCGAGCCCAGTCTCGGCCCGGTCTTCGGCATGAAGGGCGGCGGCGCGGGGGGCGGCGCGTCGGAAATGCTGCCGATGATGGACATCAACCTGCACTTCAACGGCGACTTTCACGCCGTCTCGAGCGCGCACAACCTGCTGGCGGCGCTCGTCGACAACGCGCTGCACAGCGGCAACCCGTCGCGGCTCGATCCGCGGCATGTCACCTGGAAGCGCGTCATCGACATGAACGACCGCGCGCTGCGCGACATCGTCATCGGACTCGGCGGACGCTCGGAAGGGATCCCGCGCGAGAGCGGCTTCGACATCACTGCCGCGAGCGAAGTGATGGCGATCCTTTGCCTTGCCAGCGATATACCGGATCTCAAGGCGCGCCTGGGCCGCATCGTGGTGGGCTACACCTCCGATGGCGTCGCCGTCACGGCCGGCCAGCTGGGTGCCGTCGGCGCAATGGCCGCACTGCTGAGCCAGGCGATCAAGCCGAACCTCGTGCAGACCACCGAGGGCTCGCCCGCGTTCGTGCACGGAGGCCCGTTCGCCAACATCGCTCATGGAACCAACAGCATCACAGCCACGCGTGCGGCGCTCTCGTACGCCGACATTGTCGTGACCGAAGCAGGTTTCGCGTTCGAACTCGGCGCGGAGAAGTTCTTCGACATCAATTGCCGATACGGCGGGTTTGCGCCTGCCTGCACGGTGCTGGTGACGACGATTCGTGCCCTCAAGATGCACGGTGGCAAGCCGCTGGCGGAAGTGAGCAAGCCGGACGTCGCGGCGATGACTCGCGGTTTCTCCAACATGGAGAAGCACATCGAGAGCATCCGCAAGTTCGGCCAGGCCTGTGTCGTGGCGATCAACGGGTTTCCGACCGACACGGCCGAGGAAGTAGCCGCGTTGCAGCAGCACTGCACGGGACTCGGAGTACGGGCCGTTGCTGCAGAGCCTTTCAGCAAAGGCGGCAACGGCTGTGTCGAACTCGCCGAGGTCGTGCGCGACCTCGTCGCGCGCACTGAGCCGGGCTTCACGCCACTCTACGATTGGAGCGACACGGTCGAGCACAAGATCGCGACCGTCGCCCGCGAGATGTATGGTGCGCAGGCCGTGGACTACACGGCACGCGCGAAGCGCGACCTCCAGCAGTTGCAGAAGGCGGGCTTCGACAAGCTGCCGATCTGCATTGCGAAGACCCAGCAGTCGCTCTCCGACAACCCGGCTTTGCTGGGGCGGCCGAAGGACTTTCTCGTCACCGTGCGCGAGATCCAGCTGGCGGCGGGGGCGGGGTTCATCATCCCGATCACGGGTGAGATCCTGCGCATGCCTGGATTGCCGAAAGCGCCTATGTCCAGCCGGTTCGATTTGTCGGACGATGGCGAGGTGTTGTTCTCCAGTCCCTGAATCGGCAGGCGTGCCGGGCGCTGAGAATGTATCAAGGGTCGACCGTCGTGCTGGGCCTCTCAGGGCGACGCACGCAAGGCCAGCGCCCCGATGACGAGCGCTACCAGCGCGACCAGATCCGCGGTGACCACACGACCGACCAGCGTGTTGTAGCCGCCGCTCGACCACGCCAGCAGCAGGAATGACAGCACACTCACGAAGGCGGCGACAAAGGCGATTGCCTGCAACGACGGCTTGAAGGCTGCGAAGACCAGGAATGCGCCGAGCAGCCCGAAGAGCACCGCCCGGTGCTGCATGAGAATCGACAGGTTGGGTTCGCTGAAGTCGAGGCCGTAGAGCGCTGCCAGCCTCCCGGGGCCCAGCGCTCCGGACAATGGCAGCAGGTGGATGATCCCCGCCACGACCAGGCTTGCCGACACCAGGTATCGCATCGCTTCTCCCTACTCGCGCGGCGCGGGGACCGCTGGTCCGCCGGTGAGGCCGGTCGGTCGATAACGGTCGCGCAGTTCCGTCTGTCGCGAACGCATCGACTGCGCCTTGCCTCCGATCCAGACCTGCTCAGCGATCGAAGTCACTTCGAGCGGATCGCTGGACCACAGCACGAGGTCGGCAGGCGACCCGGGCATGATGCGGCCCGCTTCGGCGCTCAGGCCGAACACGTCGGCCGGCGTTGACGTGAGCGCCGCCAATGCGGCGTCCCACGGCAGGCCGTGTGCGACGGCCACGCCCGCGCCTTGCCGCGCCTTGTGCGCCTGGTTCGTGCCGGCCGAAAAATGCGTGAACATGATGGGCACGCCCGCGCGCTGCAGACGCGCCGCGTTTTCCATCGAGGCGCCGAGCTGGTCGAACGTGCCGGGAAGCGCGAGCAGGGGTTCCAGCACCACCGGTACTTTCGACCCGGCAAGCAGCGAGGCCACCTGCGAAGCCTGCGCGCCACCGACGATCACGGGCTTCACGCCGTGCCTGGCCGAGAATTCCAGCACCTGCCGGATGTCCACTGCGCGATCCACAGTGAACGCCATCCGCCCGCCGGCGAGGTATCGTGCGAGGACTTCGCGCCCCGTCGGCGTCAGCAGGCGCATGTCGCCAGCCTGCAGCGGCTTGCCCGGCAGCGCCTCACGCGTCGCCTGTTCGAGCAACATGAACTGCGCGCCACGGCTGAAGCCGACGCCGTCGGTCGCGGATGAACCCATGTCGAGGAATTGCGTGCGACTCGCCGCGACGAAAGGACTGTCGCCGCCGTCGAGGCGTGCGACGGCACCCTGGCCGGCAAACAAGGTACCGGATGCGCTCGGTGCGATCATCGCGAACGTGATGCCCTCGGCGCGATTGACGCCGATGACTGCCGAATCGGCATTGAAGGACGCCGTCACGTCGAATTCCGGCCGTGGCACGAAGCCGGGGCCTGATGTCCCGCTGTCGACCAGGGCCGCCCGGTCAACCGTGGACGATTCCTGTTCGATCTCGCTGATGCCCAGGGCCGTGATGCCACCGAACAAGCCGGGCGTCAGCGGGCGACCGTTGGCTTCGATCACAGTGGCGCCTGCGGCCGCCAGGCCACTGCCCACTTCGACCACACGACCGCCGCGTACGAGCACGTCGGCGCGTTCAAGCGTGCCCTGGGCCGCCATGGTATGGACCCTGGCGTTACGGATCAGCACGTTCTGCGAGTGCGCAGGCGCGGACAGAGCCAGGGCATAAGGGACCAGCGCGAGCAGTGAAAAAATGTGCAGGCGGTTCATCGTGCGGCCCCCGGCTGGCCGAGCAGGAAATCGGAGCGAGGCGTCGCGGGCGGATGGTTACGGTCGTACGCCAGTGCGCCGTCGATGTAGACGAGGTCCGGCAACGCATACACGCTGAAGGGATCGCGGTTCCAGACCACAACGTCGGCCATCTTGCCAGGCTCGAGCGTGCCGACCCTGCCGGCAAGGCCGAGCGCCTTCGCGGCATTCGACGTGATCCAGCGAATCGCGCGCTCCGGTGGTATGTCGAGGCCCGCGCGCTGCCCGCGCGACATGGCCTTCGCGGCTTCCTGGTTCAGTCGCTGGATGCCTTCGTCGGAATCCGAATGAACGATCGCACAGCCGTCCTTCGGTGCATCGACGTAGGCGAGGTTTTCCCATATGCCATCGTAGGCTTCGAGCTTGAAGCCCCACCAGTCGGCCCACAGCGCACCGCAGACACCCTCCTGCGCGAGACGGTCCGCGATCTTGTAAGCCTCGACACCGTGGTGGAACGCCGCGATCTTGAAGTGAAATTCCCGCGCCAGGTCGAGCATCACGGCCATCTCATCGGCGCGGTAGCAGTGCACCTGCACCTGAACCTGCCCCTGCATTGCCGCGACGAGGGTTTCGAGCCGCAGATCGCGTTTCGGCGGCACGGGCCGCTCGGCCGGATCGCGATCCTTTGCTTTTTTCCTGTCGTAAGCGGCGATTTCCGCCTCGTACTTCTGCCACTGGTGCTGATAGTCCTCGGCGTCGGCGAAGGCCTGGCGATAGCCCGCGACGTTACCCATGCGCGTCGACGGCGCCTGCGTGCGTTCACCGTAGACCCGCTTGGGGTTTTCGCCACAGGCCATCTTCAAGCCGTGCGCCGCCCCGGGAAACTTCATCGCCTGGTACGTGGCCGCCGGGACATTGCGCAGCGTGACGCCGCGGCCGCCGATGAGGTTGCCGGAACCTGGAAGGATATGGATCGTCGTCACGCCGCCCGCGAGCGCGGTGGCAAATCCCGGGTCCTGCGGCCAGACCGAGTGTTCGGCCCAGACGCCTGCGGTCACTGGATCGGTCATCTCGTTGCCGTCCTGCGTCGCGTTGACGCCGGGGCTCGCGTACACGCCGAGGTGCGAGTGGACGTCGATCAGCCCGGGCGTGACCCAGCGGCCATTCGCGTCGATCGTGGTGGCGTCACCCGGTAGCAGTGCCGTGCCGACCTCGACGATCTTGCCGTCGCGGATCAGCACGTCCGCACCGTCGAGCCGGCGGCCAGTCCCGTCCAGGACCGTCGCATTGCGGATCAGCACCGGAGCGCTCGACTGCGCCTGATAGGTGGATGGGTACGGTTCGGCGCTCGCCTGGACCGACCACACGAAGAAGGCGAGCGTTGCCCCGCCGAGTTGTTTCCACGACATCTGGCTCATCCTCCTGCTTGCATCGAAGCATAACGGAATGCGCCTTCGTGCCCGTAACCATCTACCATCCGTGTACAAGAACAAGCAGGGGGGGGACGGCCATGCGGGAGTGGATCGCGGCTTTTGCCCGCAGGGCAGGCAACTACGTGCCGGACGCGGCCGCGTCCGCTGTCATCATGCTGTTTGCACTGGCGGGCACGTCCCTTGCGCTGGGCGACAGCCTGCTCACCAACGTCGACGCCTTCTATCGCGGTCTCTGGATGCTGCTGCCCTTCAGCATGCAGATGACGCTCATCCTCGTGCTCAGCACGGTGCTCAGTCTGACCGAGGCATTCCGTCGCGCGATCCGCCGCATCGCGGACCTGCCGCAGTCGGTCACGCAGGTGATCGCGCTGGCCGTGTGCGTGAATTCCATCCTGAGTTATCTCTACTGGGGTCTCGGCCTGGCCATGGGACCGCTGATCGCGGTGTACTTCGCCGAAGCCGCGGAACGCAAAGGGCTGAGTGTCGATTTCCCGTTCCTGCTGGCGACGGTGTTCGCGTCCGGATCCGTCTGGCAGTTCGGGCTGTCGTCGACGGCCGCCCTGTTGGTGGCGACACCCGGACATTTCCTGGAGCGGGAGGCAGGCGTCATGGCGCTTGGCACCACGATCGGTTCGTTGCCCGCGCTAATGGTTACGCTTGTGTTCCCGCTGTCACTGATCCTGCTGGCGCGTTACCTGATGCCCAGGCAGGTGAAGCCGATCTCGGCGTTTCCGGCCGCGGCCGCGTTGGCGCAGCCTGCTCCGGAGCCGGGACCCGCAGCCGGAGCGGACGCGTCGGGCTTTTCAGGCTGGACCGAGCGCACGTTCCTGTTTCCTTTCCTGCTCGGTATCGCGCTTGTGGCTTGGCTGTACCACCATTTTGTCAACAAGGGTCTCGGCCTCGAACTCAATTCCATGGTCACCATGCTGCTGTTGCTGGCGCTGTTGATGCAGCGCAGTTTCGGCGCATTCTCGCGCGCGATGGCCAAGGCCGTCGTGTCGTGCTGGCCAGTCATCGTGCTGTACCAGCTCTATGGCGGCGTCGCCGGGGTGCTGCAGTTCACGCAGGTCGGAACCTGGTTCGCGCACGCATTCAGCGACCTCGCGACTCCCTTGACGTTTCCGCTGTTTACAGCAATCGGCGCATCGATCATTGCGATCTTCGTACCGTCGAGCGGGGTCAGTGGATCATCCAGGGCTTCGTCACCGTGAGTTCCGCGAACGCGCTCGGCGCGACGCCGCAGCAGGGTCTGCTCGCGCTCGGAGTCGGCGACCAGATGGGTAACCTGCTGGCGCCATTCTGGGTCGTGGTGGCGGCAGGCATCGCGCGCATCGATTTTCGCGAGATTTTCGGCCACCTGCTCGTGTTCGCGATGCTCTGGTTCGTCGTCGGTGTGAGCATCTTCACCTTCGTGAAGTGACGACAGCGCGGCTTGACGCGCGCTGGCGATGGCCGGCGTGGCGCTCAGGCATTTGCAGAGAGCGCTGCGGTCAACGACGTCAATTTCTGGCCCCGTATCTGGCAGTCGCCTATATTGCCGGGGAACGGAGGGTCCCATGGCCGACAGCAAACTTCTCAACCTGCTCGACCTGAGCTTCGTGCTCATGGAAACGCGCCAGACGCCGATGCACGTCGCGGGTCTGCAGACTTTCGTGCTGCCGGCCGGCGCGCCGCGCGATTACCCGCGCAAGGTCTACGAATACCTGCGCAGTTTCCCGGTCACCGCTGCCCCGTTCAATTACCGGCTGCGCGGCGTGGGGTCGGGTCGCCTGCGCCCCACGTTCGAGGTCGCCGAGAAGATCGACCTCGAGTATCACCTGCGGCATTCGGCGCTGCCCTATCCTGGCGGCGAGCGCGAACTGGGCATCCTCGTTTCGCGCCTGCATTCGAACCCGATGGACCTCGACCGCCCACTGTGGGAGATTCACCTGATCGAAGGCCTGCAGGGCGGACGCTTCGCCCTTTACTGCAAGCTCCATCATTCCCTGGCAGACGGCGTGTCGGGCGTCGGCTTGCTCAACTTCTCGACCGATCCCCACGCCAGCGAGACACCGCCGATCTGGGCCGCGGACCGGCCGCGCAAGGTGCGCGCGCCGAAGGTTCCGGGCCGGTTCGGCGCCTTCAGCATGTTGCAGGCGGCCTTCGCGAGCCAGGCCAGGGAATTGCCGAACCTCGTGCAGGGGCTCGCGGGCACGGTCAAGGCCGTGTTCGGCGTGAAGCCGCATCCTGACTTCACCTCGCTGGCGGAAGCGCCCCGCACGATCTTCAACGTCAACGTCACGCCGCAACGCCGGGTCGCCACGCAGGCGACCAGCCTCGAACGGCTGAAGGCGATCGGCGAAGCGGCAGGCGGCAGCATCAACGACGTGGTGCTTGCCGCCAGCAGCGGAGCGGTGCGGCGCTTCCTGCTCGAGATCGGCGAGCTACCGCGCAAGTCACTGGTAACGTCGATTCCCGTGGCGTTGCCACGCGACTCGAGCCAGGCCGGCGGCAACGCGATCAGCTTTGCCAACGTGCGCCTCGGCACCGACATCGAGGACGTGCGCGAACGGTTCGACGTCATCCGTCGCAGCAGCACCGCCGGACGCGAATTCCTCAGGCAGATGAGCACGAAGACGCTCATGGATTACACGGTGCTGATCAGTTCGCCGCAGATCCTGACGCGTCTGCCGGGCATCGGATCGCGCGTGCCGCCGACCTACAACGTCATCATCTCCAACGTGCCCGGTCCGCGCGGCAAGCTGTATTTCCTGGGCTCGGAGATGGAGGCGTATTACCCGATCTCTGCGCTCTTCCATGGCCAGGCGCTCAACATCACGGTATTGAGCTACGCCGGTGGCCTGTATTTCGGTTTCACCGGGTGCGCCGACAAGGTGCCCCACCTGCAACGTCTCGCCGTGTACACGGGAGAGGCGATCGACGAACTGGAGCGGGTGTTTCTCGGCCGTGGCGACAGGAAGGCGGGGAAGGCGAGGAAGGCGAGGAAGGTCAGGAAGGTCAGGAAGGCGAAGAAGGCGAAGAAGGCGAAGAAGGCGAAGAAGGCGAAGAAGGCGAAGAAGGCCTGAACCGGCCTTGCGCTACCAGCGCTCCGACCAGGGGCGCAGGTCCAGTTCGAAGGTCCATGCATCGCGCGGTTGCTGGTGCAGGAACCAGTACGTGTCGGCGATGTGTTCAGGCGCGAGAATGCCGTCCACGCTCTTGAGGGCATGGCGCTCGGGAAAGTTGTCCCGGATGAATGCGGTGTCGATCGCGCCGTCGATGATCACGTGCGCGACGTGCACGTTCGACGACCCGAGTTCCCGCGCCAGGCTCTGGGACAGGGCACGTAGCGCGTGCTTGGCACCGGCAAACGCCGCGAAATTGGCGGCTCCGGGCAGGCTTGCAGGGGCGCCCGTAAAAATCATCGTGCCGCGGCCGCGCGCCACCATGCGCTTCGCCACGGCCTGCCCGGTCAGGAAGCCGGAGTAGCAGGCCATTTCCCAGATCTTGAAATACTTGCGCGCAGATTCGTCGAGCACGCTGGACGGGACATTGGCGCCGATGTTGAAGACGAACACGTCGATGTCGCCGATGCGTTGCTCGATGTCCTCGACCAGTGCGATGACTTCGTCTTCCTTGCGCGCGTCGGAGCCGAAGCCGTGCGCCTCGCCGCCTGCGGCGCGGATCGAATCGACCAGGGGTTGCAGCTTGTCGGCCGAACGGCGCGTCACGCAGGCGGCAAAACCCTCGCGGGCGAACCTGCGCGCAATCGCGCCGCCGGTTGCGTCGCCTGCGCCGATCACCAGCACGACGGGCTTTCGCTGCGACGCGTTCATCCTGTCAGCGCAGCGTCAGGAGGTGCGTGGCGTACGCGCGCACATCGTCCCAGTTCGTGTAGTCGATCACCGCGGTGGTGTCCGTCGGGCCGTGCGTCATCTTCATGATGAGGCGGATCATGAACCGGTCCAGCCAGGGCCACGCGGGATAATCGACCTTGCCGGCGATCACTTTCAGGTCGCGCGGTTGCCACGGTGAGAGCTGCAGGAACTTCTGCATGTAGCGGTTGCCCTCGACGGTCGACTTCTCCGGCACGCGGGCCACGACTGAAACATTGAAGAAGCTGTTGGGCCTGGCCTCGAGTTGCGTGCGGTGCCGGGTGGCGAACTCGATCACGCTCTTGTCGTACTTGCCGTAGAGCACGGGTGCACCCAGGACGACGACGTCGTAGCGGCTCCAGTCCACGCCTTCGTGTTCGGCTTCGACCAGGGGCATCATCTCGGCGCGGCCGCCGGTGGCGACGATGTGTTCGCACAGGCGGCGCGCGATGCGGGCCGTGTGTCCGCCTCGGCTCATGTACAGGATAAGGACGGACGTCATGGCAGCCGTGGAAGAGTCGCTGGAGCAGGCATCTTAGTACAATGCCGGGGGCCCGAAGAATGCGAGAATCCCATGCGAGGTGTCCTGAAAGAACGTGAAGGCATGACCTCCAGTACGTATTCGGCTAGGGAAGAATGGCTGAACTGCGCGGTGCACGTCGTCGGCGTCGTCGCGAGCCTGGTTGCCCTCCCGGTGCTGGTGACGACGGCGCTCCGTACGGGAGATCCGTGGCTGCTCCTGGGCGGACTGACATTCGGCCTGAGTGCGCTGCTCATGTTCTCGACTTCGTCGCTCTATCATGCCGCGAAGAGCCCGGAAATGCGTCTGCGCCTGCGGCGGGTCGATCATGCCGCCATCTACCTGCTTATCGCAGGGACTTACACGCCGTTTACGCTCGGCGCTCTGCGCGGCCGCTGGGGGTGGTCACTGGCTGCCATCATCTGGGCGCTCGCTCTGCTCGGCATCATCTTCAAGACGACGTCGCTCGGTTTTCGCTTCCACCGCACGTCGGTCGCGCTGTACGTCGCCATGGGGTGGCTCGCAGTCGTTGCCGCGCAGCTATTGATGCAGCACCTGTCGACGTTGGAACTCAGCTGGCTCGTTGCTGGCGGTCTCTGCTACACCTTGGGGGTCGCGTTCTACGTCTGGAAGAGCCGTCCCTACACGCACGCTATCTGGCACGTCTTCGTGCTGGCGGGCGTCGCCTGTCACTTCGTGACGGTGCTGAGCATCACGTCTGGCTGAGAGCCTGCCGGTCGCAGTTCCCGATCACCGGGGGTTTCGGCGCTGCCACGACGAGCACTTGCCGCGAAACGGGGCCATGAGTAAGGTCCTCCACTGTCGTTGGGTGTTGCGATCAGGGAGAGGGTGGGGAATGGCACGCAAGGACTGGCCGACGCTCGCATTGTTCATTGCCGGCGCAGGCATTGCCATCGCGCTGCCAGGTTGCGCCGCGCTCGATGCCGCCGCGGTGGCGGAAACGCATCGCCTCGACGATGCTCCGGACTACGTGGACCTGTCGCCGCCGCAGCCACCCGGAAGCGGCGCCATCGTCCTGCCGATCACGCTCGATCCGGGTCTGCGGCAGCAAGCCGGCTACGAGACGCGCGCCGTTGAATTCGACTCCATTCTCGCGGCCCTCAATGCGCGCATTGCAAGCGGGTCGGTCTCAGGCTGCGTCAGTCCTGTGCCGAACGCGCTCGCGGCAGGTGCGCCGCGCACCTACGTCGGGATCGCGGATTCGGAGTACGCGCCGGCGGCAGGCGCGTCGCAACGGCTGCCCTACGATCGTTTCTCGCCAATGATCCTGCACCTGGAACGGCCTACCGCAGCGTGGCGCGACGCGGTCGCGTCGGAGATCGCACGCAAGGCCGTGCCTTACGCGATCGTCATCCATCTCGGCGTCAGCCAGTACTCGAAGGGCTATGCGGGCGCGTTCCGCAAGGAAGTGGCGTTGGGGACGGGCTACCGCCAGCCGATCAAGTTCCTGACGGCTGAGGACAAGCCGGTGGAAGTGCTGCACCTGACCGGCGTCCTCGTGGATGCAGTGGGTCGTCCAGTTCGCGCGGGTGCGGAAGGGGTCGTCCTGCGCGATACGCCGTTCATCGCGCAGGCAGTTGACGCTGAACGGGTCTTTGACACGGCCGAGCTGCAGCGCGTGCTGTCGTCCGAGCGCCGCGGCGAACTGCCCGGAACCCCGCTCAAGCTCGACGTCGCATTCGACAATCTCATCGCGCAGCTCACGCGCGGGACCGTGCTGATACCCGCGCGCTGAACTGCCGGTAGATCATTCCTTTTCGACGTCGATGCGGGTGCCCTTGAGCGTCGACTCGACGAACTTCACTTCGAAGTTCGGGCCCTTGCGCTTCTTCACCAGCACGTCTTCGCCGTCGTCGCGCTCGACGTGGTAGACCTTCGGGTCGAGCGCCTTCTTAAGTGTGTCCTTGATGTCGATGGCCACGCCATTCTCGCTGCGACCCTTTTCTATATTGACGACGATGTCCGTCGCGGTGCCCTTGTCCGGGGTAACGCGGAACAGCAGCGTGCCCGTGTTGTTCGCGCCCTCGTGCACTTCGATGCGCCACTTGTTCGAGAGCTTGAGCGGGGCTGCCGGAGCTGGTGTGGCTTCCGTGGCCGCCGGGGGACTGGCGGTGGGATCCTGCGCGAACGCGGAGACCGAGGACAGGGTGATGCCGGCTGCCAGGCCAAGCATGCCGAGAGTGCGGAAATTCATGGTTCGACGAACTCCTTATTGTTCTGATACGGAAGCAGGCCAAGTAGCAGATACGGGAGGCGCGCAACGCTGTCAACCGGACGCCCGACCGTCTGCAGGCGCCGGGCGACCGGCTGTCCGGGGCCGTGCGGGATGAGAGGCTTCCCATGGATTTCAAAGGCAAGGATCCGTATGACGGTGAACTTGAGCGTCTCGCCAGGGTCGGAACAGACAGGTGGCAGCGGCGGCGTGGTTCGCTGTCGACAGGCAGTTCAGCGACGTTGATACGGAGGTCCCCGTCATGGCAAATGCAGGCAATCGTGATGCCGTCGTCGGCGGCAGCAGCGTCGGTTCGCCGCGCGGCTTCGCCGCGATGGAGCAGGAGAAGCAGCGCAAGATCGCGAGCAAGGGTGGTTCGGCGTCGGGTGGCAACTTTGCCAGGGACCCAGAGCGCGCACGCGAAGCCGGCCGCAAGGGCGGTGAGGTTTCGGGCGGCAACTTCGCCAACGATCCGCAGCGTGCCGCGGCAGCGGGCCGCAAGGGCGGCGAGGCTTCCCGTGTCGGCGGTCAGAGGAACCCGGGCGCAGACCGGGACAACACCGGCGGCGACCGCGGTGGCAGCAGCGTCAATCGCTGATCCCCGAACCTGCGTTGCACGGTTTCGTGCCATAGCGATCTTCCCGGTTGCCGCGCGACGCGAAACGCAGCACAGTGCGCGGCGCTATGAATGCGCCGCAGCAATCGCCGCCTCGCCCGTCCGCCACACCGGAAGAACTGGAAGTCGCCATCGTCGGTGCCGGCTTCGGGGGCCTGTGCATGGCCATCCAGTTGCTGGCGGAAGGCGAGCGCTTTGCCATCCTCGAGAAGGGTGCGGAAGTCGGCGGCACGTGGCGCGACAACTCCTATCCCGGCGCCGAGTGCGATGTGCAGTCGCACCTCTATTCCTTTTCGTTCGCGGGCAAGCCCGACTGGAGCCAGCGCTACGCGGGCTGGCAGGAAATCCAGCAGTACATCCTGGAGACCACTGAACGCTTTGGTGTGCGTCCGTACATCCGGTTCAACCAACAGGTGACCGGACTCCACTTCGACCCGGACATTGCGCGCTGGTGTGTCATCATGGCGTCGGGTTTGGAGTTGCGGGCCCGTCACGTCGTGCTCGTGACAGGCCCGCTGCACATTCCGAACCTGCCGCGGCTGCCCGGTCTCGGGCGCTTCGCCGGGAAGGTCTTCCATTCGGCGCAGTGGGATCACGGCTACGCCCCGGCCGGCACACGCATCGCGTCGCTCGGCACGGGCGGCAGCGCGATCCAGTATTGTCCGCGCATCGCGCTGGCAGCGTCGCGGCTGCACGTTTTCCAGCGAACGCCCGCTTGGGTGATCCCGCGCGATGTCCGCATCTACAGTGCGGCGGCGCAGAAACGCTTCGGGCGGTTCGACGCGTTGCGGCGCCTGCATCGCGCGCGCCTGTACTGGACCAACGAGTCGCGGGTCTGGCCGATCTTTCATCCTGCCCTGGCGCGCGGGTTGCAGCGGCTTGCACGCTGGAACATCCGTCGCGCCGTCGGTGATGAGTCGCTCGCACGCAAGCTGACGCCCGACTACACGATCGGCTGCAAGCGGGTGCTGATCTCGAACGAGTGGTATCCGATGTTCCGCCGGCCGAACGTCGAACTCGTGACCGAGGACATCCGCGAGATCCGCGAGCATTCGATCGTGACTGCGGACGGTGTCGAACGTCCAGTTGATTGCATCATCCTCGGGACGGGATTCGTCGTCGACCCGCGCATCTACATGCAGGGCTTCCCCGTCACGGGATTGCCCGGTCATGAGCTTGCCCGTGACTGGCAAGCGGGTGCCGAGGCTTACTACGGAATTTCGGTCACGGGTTACCCGAACCTGCACCAGCTCGTCGGTCCGAATACCGCGCTTGGCCACAACTCGATCATCTTCATGATCGAGGCGCAGGTGCGGTACATCATGGATTGCATGCGCACGCTGCGCGCATACGGCATGGACTATCTCGACGTGCAACCGGCCGCGCAGGCGCAGTTCAACGAGCGCATCCAGCGTGCCCTGCAAGGCACTGTCTGGAGTTCCGGGTGCCGCAGCTGGTACCAGCAGGCCGACGGTCGCAATTTCACGATCTGGCCGTACTCGACCTGGCGTTACTGGCTCGAAACGCGCAAGGCCGATGCCGCCCAGTATCGGTTCGGCCGGGCACGGGAAAGCGCAACCGCCAGTCTCGTGGACTGAAGGCCGCGAGTCGTTCGCGGGCTAGAACGAATACCGCGTAGAGAATTGCAGTCGATCGAGTGAACCGTCGTTCCCGTTCTCGAGTTCGCGCACGGCGTGGCGGAACTCCGCGCCGATGTCGAGCTTGGGCAGCGGCGTGTACCAGGTGTTGATCGTCCAGCTCTCGCTCGACTTGTTGACGTTGCCGCCTGTGTAACTGGCGTCGTTGTCGTAGTCGCCCATCGCGAAGTAGACGCTGCTGCGCCATTTATCGGACCACACGTGGCGATACGCGATGGAGCCCGCGAAGCCGTCGATCGTTTCCAGGTCGGCATTGCCAGCGTTGCTGGTGAGCACCGCATCCGTCGTGAAATTCAGGCCGACGTAACGGCCGAGATTACCGCCCAGCAGCATGAAGCGGATGTCGTCCTTCCCGATCATGAACTTGCCCGACAGGCTGCCGGCCATCGACCAGGTGTTGGCGTCGATCCCGGCCAGCGTGGGGGTGGCACACGCTCGTACTTGAGTTCGCGCGCGAGGCCTGCGACGGCGACGTGGCCCCACGAGCCCTTCCAGGCGTAGCGGGCGGTGAGGTCCGGGATGGCGCTGTCGTCGGTTTCCACGATCCAGGCCGTCGAGTTGGGATCCGCCGGCCCGCCGAAAGGCGTCATGGTGGTCTGCGGATTCTCGACGGCGAGCGAGAACCCGCCCTTCGTGTAGCGGACCTGCGGCTGCCGCACGAACACCGTGCCGTCCGTCGTGCCGATGAAGTCCACGGAGTCGGGCAGCGCGACGACGTCCTGGAAGTTCGACCAGGTCTGTCCGACCAGCCACTCGCGCCACTGCACGTACGCGTGACGCAGGACTGGGGCGTAGGTGTTCGTGACTCGTTGGTTACCGGTGGCCGAACCGAAGAAGTCGATCTCGAACCGGGTCGAAAGTTTGTCGCCGCCGGCGAGGACGGTGTCCGTGCCGAAGTTGATGCGCGTCTGCTTCGCATGTGCATCGAAGTCCGTGCCTTCGTCCGGCTGGCCGATTGGCGTCGCACCCGGCACGTAGAAGTCGCGGGACGGCGTATTTTCCGCGAGCTCGCCGTCGGACGTGTCCGTCCACATGCCGTCGACCTTGGCGTAGCCCGTCAGCACGAAGCTGGTCCCGGGGGCGGCGTTTGGCAGGATCGTGCCCGACTGGATGGCCTTCGCATCTGGCTTCGCGGGCGCGGCCGCTGGTGCGGTGGCAACCGTGCCTCCGGCAGCGGTTACCGACTTCTTCTCGGCGACGAGCTGCTGGACGAGCTTCTCGAGTTCCGCGACGCGGGCTTCGAGTTCCTCTTCCTTCGCAGTCTCGGCGCCTGCTAAGGTGGATGCGCCGATGAGCGCGACGCTGAGCGCGACCGCGATCGAGCGGCGCAGCGCGTTGGATGGACGACGCGTTGGCTTGGCGTGCGACATGAACGGAATCCCCCGGATGAGTCGTGCGATGCGGCGATCGTGGGCCGCTGCAGCGCGCATGGGTATTCGCCTTTGGTCGCAGTGGAGAACCGTTGGATAGACCGGTTCTCGCGTGTAATCTGGCAGCCGATGTCACGTCAGATCATCGTCGCCGACGACCATCCGCTGTTTCGCGAGGCAATGAAGGCCGCGGTCAGCCGCCTCGACCGCAGTGTCGGTTTCGTCGAAGCGGATTCCGTGGCATCGATGCTCACTGCCGCGGAAGCGAATCCTGGCGCGGACCTGCTGCTGCTCGACCTCAACATGCCGGGTGCGCACGGCTTCAATGCGCTCGCGCACGTGCGCGGCAGCCGGCCCGAGCTTCCCGTCGTCATCGTTTCCGCCGACGACGACCCGCAGACGATCGCAGCGTCGCTGCGTTTCGGCGCCCAGGGGTTCATCCCGAAATCGACGGAAGCTGGCCAGATCGGCAATGCCATCGAGGCAGTGCTGGCCGGTGAGATCTACACGCCGCCGGGTTACCGGCCGCCGCGTGCTCCAGCCACTTCCGCCGAGGAACTCGAAATTGCGCACCGCGTTGCCGACCTGACGCCGCAGCAATTCCGCGTGCTCGGCATGTTGTGCGCGGGCCTGCTCAACAAGCAGATCGCCTACGACCTCGACGTCTCGGAGGCCACGGTGAAAGCGCACGTCACGGCGATCCTGCGCAAGCTCCGTGTGGCGACACGCACGCAGGCCGTGCTTGCGGCAGGGCGCCTCGCCGTGGATCGTGCCAGCATCAAGCCGCCCCCCGAAGAATTCGACTAGCCGCGACTCGCCGAGGCGAGCAGCGCGCCGAGCAGGCCGCGCAGGGCGGCAGGTTTTACCGGTTTGCGCAGAACCTTGTAGCCGAGCAGGCGTGCGCGTTCCGCGACCTCTGCGCCGTGGTCGGCGGTCACGAGCGCGGCTGGCGCGTACGCAACCCCTCCGGCGCGCAGTGACTGCAGCAGCTCCAACCCGTCGCAATCGTCATCGCCCAGCCGGTAATCCGCGAGGACGACGTCAGGCGAGTGCTGCATGAATGCGCTGCGGGCTTCCTCGGCCGTGCTGGCGCGCAGTACCCGCAGGCCCCAGCGTTCGAGCAGCGTTTGCATGCCGTCGAGGATCGCGTTTTCGTCGTCGACGCAGAGCACCGTTCCGCCGACGAGGCTGGCGGGGGAAGCCGGCGCAGGTTCAGCCGCGAGCACAGACGCCGGCGTCGCGGTGACTTCGAGCTGCACGCTGAACATCGAGCCTCGGCCCACTTCCGAGCGCAGGCTCAAGTCGAGTTGCAGCACGCGCGCGATTCGGTCGCAGATCGACAGGCCGAGGCCGAGCCCTTTTTCGCCCCAGGGAGAAGGCCGGTCGAGCCCGCGGAACTCGTCGAAGACCACTTTGCGATGCTGCTCGGCGATGCCGGGACCGGTGTCCCAGACCTGCACCTCGATACGCCCCCCGTGCCGCCGGCAGCCGACGACCACGCCGCCGCGTTGCGTGGCGCAGGCGTTGGACACCAGGTTCTGCAGCAGGCGCCGCAGCAGCACGCGGTCACTGCGCACGTGCAGGCGCGTGCGGCGGATGTGCAGCCGCAGGTTGCGTCGCGCCGCGACCGGGGCGAACTGCCTTTCGAGGTCCGTGAAGACGTCGTCGAGGGCGAACACGGTGATCTCGGCCCGTGTCGAGCCGCTCTCGAGGCGGGCGATGTCGAGCATGTCGTCCAGCACTTCCTCGGCTGCGCGCAACGAGCCTTCGATGCGTCCCGCGATCTCGCGTACGGAGTCCGCGTCGGTTGGAGCATTGCTCAACGCGGAAGCAAACAGGCGGGCGGCGTTCAGTGGCTGCAGCAGGTCGTGGCTCGCGGCGGCGACAAACCGCGTCTTGGTGGCATTGGCCTGCTCGGCGGCGAGCTTGGCGGCGGCCTCGGCCTGCAGCGCGATTGAAAGCGCCTGCGTGCGTTCGGTTACGCGCTGCTCGAGCGTCTGCTTGGCCTCGAGCAGCAACTGCTCGTTGTGCTTGAACTCCGTGATGTCGGTGAAGGACGGTGCCGCCATACGGCACGGGCTGGCCACATCCAACACGCGCCTGGGTTGTGGCGCTGGCGCTGGATGACGTAGCGTGTGCCAGCTCGCATGTGGTTGATGCGCTTGCTGATCTGTTCATCGGGATCGGTAGCGCCGAACTCCCCACGCGCTGCGTTCCACCGGATCAGGTCGGCGACCGGGCGACCGATGCGGATCATGTCGGGCGGGTAGTCGAACATTTCGAGGTAACGGCCGTTCCAGGCGACGAGCCGGGCTTCGCTGTCGGCCACCGAGATGCCCTGCGCCACGTTTTCCATCGTTGCCTGCAGCAGCTGGCGGCTGAAGCGCAGTTCCTGCGAGGTCTCATCGAGCAGTTCCGCAACTTCCTCTGCGGCAAGACCGCGTCCGCGCAACGCATGCGTGAACATGAGGCGGGCGGATGACGCACCGATCGCGCCGGCGAGCACTCGTTCCATGTGCTGCATGAGTCCGCGATCGCC
>JADJOO010000025.1 GCA_016713725.1 Pseudomonadota bacterium
CTCCGCGCGTCTGGCAATCGCGAACTTCGTCCGCCAGGATTACTTCCGTCACGCCGGGACCAGTTCGTTGCAGGCAGGACGCGCCTCTGCAAATTAGACCTGCCTCGCCGCAGGACTCTGGGAGACGCTGCGGGATCCCGCTTCCCACATCCAGAACCTGAGCGGAGCCTCGCAACCGCCGCTGGCGGACGACGACCCAAGCGCATGGCAAGCTGCTCGCACTGCTCGGCGCAGCCATCGGGTCACCGGCTGATCGCCTGTGCGACCCGAGTACACCGGCAGGTAACCGGGACCGACTTGATCCGAACCGGCGTCGCCTCTGGAGGGCCATCTTGCCCCCGCGAGTGCTGGTGCCGCCTGGCGTCATCGACGACCCGATCATCATCTGGCAGTCCACACACCTGGACCATCCATCAGACCCGTCCGATCCTGAGGCCTCCGGGTGGAGCGATCTCCAGTGGCACAGCGCGAGACACCGTGACCGATTCAAGAAACCCGACATCCTGCAGTGTCCGCGGCGAGCGCTCCGCCCCGGCCCACCAGTACTTCTGGTTCACCGAAGCTCCGCGTCTTGTCAGGGACTTCCGCCCCGCCCAAAGGTGGAAACGATTGTTCGCCCTGTACTACGACCAGAACGTCGTCGCCCGCTTCGTCGCCAGTGGCTGCTCACGCTGGAGCATGCGCCTGGAGCGATCGCTGCCCAATCCCGCCGGTGCGTGCTGGCCCTCGACCTCGAAAGATACCGGCCCGGCGCCCTGTGACTGCTCCATGAACCTCAATGGTGAACAGCGGGCCGCCGGCCGCCTGGTCTAAGCTGAACGACCTGTTGACAACTTGACGAATGCGCCCGACGGCATGGCGGCTACGAACTACTTCGACGACCTGTTTCTCGGCCGAGCGATCACGGTGTGCCGCTACCGGTCGCCGTCGAGCGAGATCGCCACTGCCTATCTGGACGGAAAGCCGCTGCCGGTCGGCAAGAAGAAGCCCTCGAAGAAGGAGCGCGACAGCCTCTTCTGGTCCAGCAACGTAGTGAAGGACCGCCCAGCAGAGTCGTGGCATTCCGAGCATGGTGCTCGCTGGGCGCGATACGTCGGTCAGGAGCCTGTGCTGCTGAGGGATTCATGACCGCGTGGCGCGCGAGGCGCCTGACGCGTTGATCCGTGCGGTCAGACACTCCGGGCTCGTTCTTAACCCGCACTCCACGACGAGCTGAACTGGACCAAGCCGCGGCGAAAAGCGAAGCCGTGACCGGGATTGTGCGCGTGCTTGACCTGTTGGGCACGGGCACATCGCGAACGCGTCGCGGGCGTGGAGGCCAGAAGGCGCAGTTGGCGAAGTTGTCGGTCTTGGACCTCTTGCTCTACGCAAGCCTCTACGCCTTCGAGGTTCTGTGCCAAGGGACTTCAGGGCAAAGGCACCCGCTTCCCCGGGCGCTGATTGCCGGCTCGCCGGGATGCGCTCAATGATCTGCTCGCCTGGAAGCTCGCCGGCGCCAGCAGCTCGTCCTCAATCTGACCGACGACAGCATCGGGAGGTCGATCGTTCAGCATCTTCGACCCCCCTGTTCGAATCGGTACCGCGAATGCCCGCGAGCCCTTCGGAATCTGCGTGCATTTCACGCGTTGATGGATGCACAGATCGAGTTGAACGAGTTCACCGCCAGGTCGGCGGATGCGTTCTGCTACGACGACGGAATTCGGTTCGAGCGGCGTGGCGATCGGCTCGAGATCGTCGAGGTGAATCCGGCAGCAAGGGCTGCGTGGGAACGCGACGGGCAGAGGCTGGAGCGGCTGCATGGCTACTGGTTCCATCGTGCGATGGACACACGTCAAGCAGGTCGCCTCCGATCCGGACAAGTGGGCGATCGGTCGACCGGAGAACGCAGACGCGAAACCGGTTTGGCGGCTGCTGCGGGCGCTGCAGGCGCAGCTTCGCTTGCGTGAGGCGTACGGGGTCGATGACCACGTGAGCGCCGAGTCGCGCCAGACCGTGAATCTCTTCCAGGCGCTGCTGTCGCTCAACTTGATGTCGGTCTTCTTCCAGCAGGACTTCCTGGCAGCCTTTGCGGATCGCCGAGGCATCGGGGACTGGGTCGACAGCGCTGCAGCGCCAGACCATGGACGGGCTGCGGGACGGTCATCAGAGCCGGTTGCCCGCTCACCTGGTCGGATCGGGACGCGAAGGTGACCAACATCACTGGGTGGACCGTCACGGCAGCCGAACCCAAAGGCAACGCCAGAATGGCATCCGCAATCCTGGACTTCTGGACCTACGACATGGTCGCGGTGGCAGCACGTCTCCAGCGCAGCGAGCCGGGTCTTCAGCCCAACTTGTTCGAGCGACCGGTCCTGAAGTTCGGCGCGACGTTGGTTCAGTTGCCGTGGATCGTGGGCCTGCAGAACAACAGCTCAGCGGCGATCAACAACCTGAGGCGACTCGGCGCTCGTCGTGAACATGCGCGGGACGAGGCGCGACGGATTGAGGCAGGTCTTGCCCGGCTGCTCGAGACGCGTGGATTCACGACGCTGCTCAACTGGCAGCCCCCGCGCGGCGAGGACGACCCCGGCGAAGTGGACCTGATTGCCACCCTCGGCCACCATCTGTTTGTCATCGAGGTGAAGTCGACGTTTATGCGGGGATCGCAGCGGGAGGCATGGCTGCACGCCACCACCACGCTTCGCAAGGCAGGCCATCAGCTTCGCCGCAAGATCGAAGCGGTGTCGCTGGCAATCGCCTCGGATCACGAGTTCCGCGCCTTGCTGGGCTTGACCGAGGATCGGGTTCCCACTCAATGCCATGGCTGGATCGCCGATACGTCCATCGAGTGCGATCACCAGCGCTTCGGCAGCTTTCTGAAGGTCTCGGTCGAAGAGCTATTGATTGCGCTTCGCGATGATCGTCACCTCTTGAACGACCCCGAAGGTCTGCTTGCCGGGAACGACCGAGTGGACCGGTCCGTGACGCCGATACGGCAGAGCCACGGACTCTGTATCCGGACGGGTTCAGTGCCGAGCGCTTCATTGCGGTGATCGAGACGGAGGCTGTGTGGCACCACTGACGTCGGACCAGCGGGCACGCGGGAGATCCATTGAAGTGACTGATGAGGCAGAGTCGTATGAGGCGGCATGACGAACTGATTTCTGCGTGCTTCCGACAGAAATTCGGAGTGCCGCCTGCCGCTCCATGTGTCACCGTTCGCGCATGGACACTGACCTCACCGACAATGAACTGCTAGCCGACATGATCGCGGATGTGGCACTGGACGTGCTTCAGCGTATTGGTGACGATAACGAATTGCGGTTTCAGTTTTTCCGTGCGTTTGTTGAGTTGGCGCAACGAACGGTACCCCGCTAGCTCGACTTCGCCGCAGAGCCTGCAGGTCGCCATGCAGGTCGTCATGCCCGCCCCTCCATCGCGTGTTCCTCGCGCTGCCGGCGTAGCGCCTGCAGCACCTCCGCCCGCTGCTCCGGGGGCGGCTGCTTGTAGTCCCGCCCCTCGCTGCGAATGACTTTACGCACCGTCGATGCGCAGACGTTGAGTTCGCGTGCCAGCGCCTGCAGCGTCGTTCGATTGCGGTGCCAGGCCAGGATCCGCGCGATCTCCGCCTCGCCCAGTCGTCTGGGTCGTCCCATCATGCTGAATCGTTTCTGCTTCATTGCCGTGGCCCTCCGTTGGGATACGTTCAGCGTCCCACGGACTCGCGCGCCGACAAGCCCGGCCCTCAGGCCACCCGCCGCCGGCCATCCGGCAAGGCGTTTTTGTGGCAGTAGTCGGCGATCACCCGGTTCAACTCAGAACGGCGGCGGGTCCGTCTCGCCCTCGTCATCGCCCATCGCCAGCGCCGGCGTCCGGCGTTCATCGGCGCGCGGGCCGAGCGCTTCGTTGCGCGCCATCGCAGCCCCCGCGTCCGCTCGACCACCGAGCAACTGCATCTCGTTGGCCACGATCTCCGTCGTGTAGCGCGTGCGTCCGTCCTTGTCTTCCCACTTGCGCGTCCGCAGCGCGCCCGCGAAGCAGACCTGCGAGCCCTTGCGCAGGTACTCCGCGGCAATCTCGGCGAGTCGGCCCGCCCGCGACGATGTTGTGCCACTCGGTCTGTTCTTTCAGCTCGCCCGTCTGCTTGTCCTTCCAGCTCTCCGACGTCGCCACGCTGACATTGGCGACCGCCGTACCGGTCGGCGTGTAGCGCACGACCGCGTCCTTCCCCGCATTGCCCAGGATGGTGACCCTGTTCACTCCACGCATTGCTTTTCTCCACGTTCGTTGCAGTTACCGGCGCAGATGTTGGTTTGCGCTGCGCCCGGCTCGTTGCGGTACGTTGCCTGACCGCGCGTTCAATCTAACCCGCCGCCGCTTCCCGACAAGCACGCGCGCTCGGGCGAAAACCCACGTGCGTGCAGCCATCGCGCGAGCTCCGGACTGAGCCGCGCTGGCGAGCCACTCACCCGCAAGCTCCGCGCCGACAAGCCAAGCGGCACTCCGCGCACGCCGTTGCGCGCGTAGTACGTCGCGCGGGTCATGCAATAGGCTGGATACCCGTTACGCAGGTTGCTCACGCTCACCACCAGCCCGTGGCCTTCGATCCACGCATGCTCGAATTCGTGGCCACTCGCAGGCTCGGTGAGTGTTCCTCGCATCAGGCGCCACCGCCGCGCGGTACCGCGATCGTGCTCGTCCAGATCGAGCAGCCACGCCGGGGGCACGTACAGGCAGTCCCCCGCCGCATCGGTCATCACGTATGCGCGCGCCAGGCGCAGCCACGGCCCGTTGGCCTGCAGCACGTCCACCGCGAGCGTCATCGCCGCCCTCAGTGACTGCAGCCGAGGCTCGTCCGGCTCCGCGTACAACACGTACTCAAACGGCTCCCCGCCGATCTGCCCGCGCGAGGACATCGTCACGTCGATTGCTCCGCCGCACGCCATCGTGCCGCCCGAAATCCCTCTGCCGAACCCCACGCGAAGACCATGCAGTCATCCCAAGCGAGCCGGCCAGACGCCTGCATCGCGTCGGCTCGCGCCCACGCACGGCCCGCGGTCGTGCGTCGTCTTAGAAGCTAATTACGGTGCGGCCCGAGCGGTTCACGGGAATCGCGACCGCCGCCTTGTGGGCACTCGCGATGGCGTGCGGCCTGCGCGGCTTCGGCGCGCCTTTGGGCGGCAGCGCGTGGCCGTTCGCCGCAGCCGTTGGCGCAGTCACCCGCTTCTGCACGTAGCCGCGGCCCTCCTTCTCACGGACGATCTCGGCCCGCAGCGCGTCGGCCGTCACGCGCGCCACTGGCGCTGTCGTCTTGCGCCCCTCGCGCAGCATTGCGCCGATGCGCCCTAGGCCGGAACCCGACGTGAAAGAGCGCGCCTTCGGCTTCAGCCACACCCGGTACGCCTTGCGATGGCTGCCCTCGGTGTTGACCAGCACCACCTCATCGATTCTTTGCGCACTCATGGTCGTCTCTCGCTGCTCCGTGATACGGCCAATGTATTGCCAACTGCGAGCCTGACAATCGTTCAGCCCTACAGCGCGAACTGCGGGTGCTCTGCGCTGCGTGCTGAGCGCATTGGTACGCTGGCCACTGCGGCGCGCGCTTGTCCTGCTTCCGGTGCGGCCTCGTTCGCTCGAGCCATGCAATCACGAGCGATCGTGTGCGCGACGCCGCTCCAACGGGTGTCAGCAGTCGCTCCCTGCCATCGGTACGGACACACTGCGGCTCTGTGGACCGCCGCTTGCTATAGCCACGGCCACGCCGGTGACACGAGCGCGGCCCGCAGCAGTCTGCGCGGCGTCATGCGTCCGCTGACTTCGCTGATGTTCTCGACACGGTGTGCCGCGCCGAGCGCGATTGACACACTGACCAGCAGCGCCCAGATGACCGTGCCCGCGCCCACGGTCATCGCGCGATTGAACGTCTGCTGTCGGCTCACCGCCGTTGCGACCGCTCCGTGCTCTTTGACAATTAAACCTGTCGGATCCGGATCACCAAGTTCCTGATCCTATTAGGTCGGGCGCAGGCGGTTGCTGACAATAAAAGCTGTCGAACTTGCACACGCCTGTCGCGGAACGTCCGTTTGTCTAAGCCGCCTAGGACTCCAATCGGCGGCCGGTACCGGCCGCTAGAAGCGGACGTTGCTAAAGAAGGGCATTCGTCCTGAAGAACCAGGACATTTCAACCGGACCGGCTGTGTCCACGGAGATTTCGATTCTAGGTCCAGCGCGCAAGTTCTTCGAAAGCCAATCCCATATCGGCGTTCGCTCCCAAGTGTAGTGGTCGCGCCGCTGCCTGCACGCACCCAAACGGACGCCTGCGGCATTTTCAGGGCGCATTCGGCGGCATGTACCGGCGCGCGGCACCGCGGTCACCCCGGCGCACGCAGTCCGGATCCGGCGTACCCCAAACGAGGTACCATCGCTGCCGGTTCGCCCGCCCGAGGTCGATCGCCTCTGCTTGCGAGAAGCAGGCGTCGCGCGTGCGCTTCTCGACCAGCACCGCGCGCCCCCGGCGATCCGCCAGCCAGGCCGCGGCGTCGGCGGCTTCGGCCTCGCGCTCGCGCCAGCGGGCATGGCCGAAGTTGTAGCTGGGCCTGCGCAATTCGAGCAAGTACTGCTCCTTCGCGCTCGCGAGCCCCAGCTCGGGGAACCCGGCACTCGCCTGCTCGAGCCGCTCCATGAGCGCCCGGCCGGACCGAACGCTGTCGATCCGCGGATAGACGACGAAACCGATTGTGACGAACACCGCGACCAGCACGCCGCCGTACGCGAGCCAGCCGTCCCTGGGACGCAGCAGAGGCCAGCGCCACGCTGCCCAGCACCGCGGCGATCGCGAGCGGCAGCACCGGCTGGAGGCCGAAATCACGAACGATGCGCGGCCGCCTTTCCATCCACGGCGAAATAGACAGCCGCCAGCGCCACGCACGCGACCATCACCGCGCCCAGGCCAAAGGCCAGGCGCCGAGTCCCCCTCGCGCGCAGCAGGTCCGGCAGCCACGGTGCTGCGGCCATCGCCAATGCCGGCACCGCCGGCAGGACGTACAGCCCGCGCTTGCCCGTGCTGAACGTGAAGAACACCACCACGATCACTACCCACGCGAGCAGCAACGTCGTGAAGGTGTCGCGCTCCCGCAGCGCCGAACGCCAGCGTGGCCAGAGCCATGGCACGAGCGCCGTCAGCGGCAACCAGAACAGCGGGATGATGTTGACGAAGTAATACCAGAGCGGCTCGTGGTGGTGCCACGCGTCGGCGTAGCGCGTCACCGTCTGCTGGAACAGGATCTCGTTGCGGTAGGCCAGCAGGTCGCCGCCGGCCGACGTGGCGACCATCATCGGGACGAACCACAGGCTGATCGCGACCAGCATCGCCACCACGCCTGCCAGCGACAGGCGCCCGACCCCGGGCACGGGCGCCGGCCAGCCGCGGCGCACAAGAACGACGAACGGAACCAGCACCAGCAGCGGCAGGAATCCCACGCCCTTCGTGATCACGCCCGGGCCCGCGACGGCCCACCCGGCGATGAACCAGCCGGGCGCCGGCCCAACACCGCGTGCCGCAGCAGTCCGTACAGGCTGAGCGTGGTCAGGAAACAGAGCACACCGTCGATCTGCGCCTGACGCATCTGCCACGTGAACTGGAACGTGAGCAGCAGCACGAACGCGCCGCACAGCGCGACCTCGCGCCCGCGCGCCCGGCGCAGCAGGTCGTAGACGAGCAGCGTAGCGCCGATGCCCGCGAGCAGCGACGGCAACAGGAAGCCGATGCGCATCGAGCCCGTGACGGCGATGGCCGACGCCAGCGTCCAGAAAAAGAACGGCGGCTTGTCGGCGTACAGGTCGCCGCCGACGCGCGGGATCAGCCAGTCGCCGCTGCGCAGCTGTCCTGCGCTACGAGCGCGAAGCGCGGCTCGTCGGCGGGCCACGGGTCCCGCAGGCCGAGGCCAGTGGCCATCAGCAGCAGGGCGAACCCGACGAGGAAACAGACGTCGAGCAGTGTATCGCGCGACGACGTCCGGCCCGGCCGCAGCAGCCGCTCGAACACCGTCGGGGCAGCGTCACCCACGCGCGTCACTCAGGCGTCCTCGTCGATGCGAACGCGCGGCGATGCGCGCCGGATCAACCACATCACCCCGAACAGGTCGACGATGCCGACCCACAGCCGGTTGTGCAGGCCATACTTCGACTTGCCGCGCGTGCGTTCGCGGTGGTTGACCGCCACCGACATCACCTCGCAGCCCTCGCGCTGATACAGCGCCGGCATGAAACGGTGCATGTGGTTGAAGCGCGGCATGTCCATGAACACGTCTCGATCGAAGACCTTGATGCCGCAGCCGGTGTCCGGCGTACCGTCGTTCAGCATCCAGCCGCGCACCCCGTTCGCGACGCGCGACGACAGCCGCCGCAGCCATGTATCGCGGCGCGTCGTACGATTGCCCATGACCAGCCGCAAACGCGGGGATGCAGCCGCGCGGGCGGCGTCGAGCAGGTTCGGAATGTCGCCCGGATCGTTCTGGCCGTCGCCGTCGAGCGTGGCGATCCACGGCGCGCGCGCTGCGCGCACTCCCGTGGCCACGGCGGCGCTCTGGCCGGAACGCACCGAGTGGTGGACCAGCCGGATCTCGGGCATGCCGTCGCGGCGTGCCGCGCGTACCGCTTCCGCGGTACCGTCGGTGCTGCCGTCATCCACGAAGATCGTCTCGTAGCGGAATCGGCCTTCGATTGCGGCGTGGATCTCGCGGGCAAGCGGCAGGACGTTGTCCCGCTCGTTGCACACTGGGATGACGACCGAAACGTCGAGACCCGACGGGCCAATTCGGTGATTTTGGGTCGTCATTTTCGGGTGCAGAATCCGCAATTAGCTGGCTGTGCGCTCCGCAGCCTAAGCCCGTTGACGGCTGATGAAGCACGATGCGCCCAGGTCGTGGCCGACATGATCCTCCGCGGTGAGTCATTCATACGTTCGACGCTGCCTCTTCCAGCGGTTGTAGGCCCAGAAATACTGCTCCGGAAACTCTCGCACATGCTCCTCGAGTACCCGGACGTAAGCGGCCAGAATTTGCGCTGGTTCCGCTCGCTGCCCAGGTGCGACAAGGGGCATCAGTCGCGCGGCATACTGACCCCGACTCTTGCGACGCAACGCAATGAAGACTGGTAGGTACCCCAGTTTGGCGCCGATCACACCCGGCCCAGAAAGAACGCGGTATCCGATCAAAGAAACTCAGCCAGGCTTGATGTTGATTTCCCGCGGCCGGAGACTGGTCAGCCAGCAATGCGAGCAAGCTTACCCGACCGCGTCGCGCCCGAGCGTCGCCACGAACTCCTTCGCCGGAATCATCTCAGCGCCGAAACGTGTGCGCACAAAACGTAGTGAACGGTCCGCATATTTTCGGCTCGCAGGTTTGTAGGCAGCCATCAGCGGCGCGTCGAACGCGGTCGAGCAACGCTGCAGCAACCATTCCCAGTTGCAGTGATGCGCCGCGAGCAGCATGACGCGGCGCCCTTCCCGGAGCGCCTGCTGCACCACCTCCGGATTCTCGATGTGCAGACGTTGCTCGAGATCCTCGCGGGAAATTCGTCCTGCATGCAGAACTTCGGCGGCCAATTCGCCGAGGTAGCGGTAATAGGCGCGCAGGATCAGCTGTCGCTCCGGAGGCCCCAAGGCTGGCAGGCAGCGCTCGAGCGCGTCAATCACGAGCCTTCGCCGCCAGCCGACGATTCGCAGGAACCACGCAGCAACACCGAACGCTGCATAGAGCATTGGCAAGGGTAACATCGAAAGCGCGCGCATCATTGCTTCCGCTCACGGTGTCGCGGAAGGAACTTGACGCGGATGGAATGCCTCAATTATCGAGCTGCGCCGTACAGTCGAGCTGCTGAAGTTCACGAGCTTGCTGTCACTCAGGGTCGCGCGGATTGCGGAACTGACTGCCGGTTGAGCTCAGGTCGAGCGCACGAAACATCAGCAGCTCATCGCCCTTATAGACTTGACGGTACTCAGCGGGCGTCGGCGACCCAAGCAGGAGCAGGCGCTTCAAGTGCGAGAGACGATCAGGCCATTTGGATTCTGCGCCGCCCAATCTTTGGCCTGAGCTGGTTTGAGCTTCCGTCACCGGAGCGCGGAGTCGTCCGAAGAAAGTGAATTCGCCTTGGTAATTGCCGACGTACGCCGTCGGCCGACCTGCCGACTGTTGTGTACCGATGTACCGGCCAGCCGCCCGAGGTCGTATCCCGGGACCGAATGGTCGGAAGGGCTACGGCCGCCACACCGCACAGAAAGCGATGCTCGCGACGGCCAGGTGTTTGGCTGCGGTCGTCGCTTTCCGCCGGCCCGACCGCAGCGCGACGATGGCGACCAGACCCAGAGCCAAGAGACTTCAGACCGAAAGACTGGCAGCCAAGGCTTGAATTGCGGCCCTGCGGTGCCGATCAGCACGACGATTCCCGGCAGGACCAGCGGTGACATCAAAAGCGCAGGCACGAGCGAATGACGGCGGCGAGTGCTGACGCCTGGGTCGTGCAAACCGCGGCTGACCAACAGCATGAGCACCGCCAGCAGGGGAATGAGGTAGTGCACCTGTTTGCCACCGGCCGCGCTGAGAACCAGCAATCCTGGGATGAGTATTGAGAGTACGAATCGATTACCGCGATCTTCGCTGTTCAGCATTTCGCGGGCAGTAGTCCGCACTGCGGGCCACCACAGCGCCCACGGCATCGGCAGCAACAGCATGATGGGCAGGTACCAGTACCAGGGGCGAGGATGACCCATCTCCCCGCTGATGCGATCCATGGTCTGGTCGATCAGAAGCGTCGACATGTATTCGCGCGACCCGTGAAGCGAGGCAGCCGCCAGCCACGCTATTGGAACCATAACGGCGAGTGCCAGCGCGAGGCGGTCCAGCACGCGAAACGCGGGCGCACCTGCTGGCGCCCACCACTTGCACGCAAACAACGGCGGCAAGGCGTACACGAGTGCGACTGGTCCCTTCAGCAAAATTCCGCAACCCAGTGCCAGTCCGAACCCCAACCACAGCCACGCTTGTCCGGAACGGACGGCATTGGTCAAGGCCAGCCAACTCCAGCGAGATGCACGCCAGCAAGGGCATGTCGAACATCAACATCGTCTGGTAGGGCGCCATGAACCATGTCGCCAGGAACATGAGGCTGCCCAATCGGCTGATTCCAACCGTGGCCGGCCAGAGCGTCCCGCCGAGGCGCGCCAAGCTCCACAGGCTGAGCAGCAGCGACAACGGTGCGATCAAACGTGGCCACCACTGGTTGACCCTAAAGATCGCCCAACCGGCATGAATCAACCAGAACAGGGCCGGTGGTTTGTGGCTGTATGGCTCGCCATTCAGGTGCGGGACGAGATACTCACGCTGCTCCCACATCTCCCAGGCGACGGCGATGTAGCGAGTCTCGTCGACCGGGAACAGCGGCCAGAGCCAGCGACAGCAACGCCAGCAGGCTCACGCCGCCGATCGTCAAAAGCCACCATCGATTCGCGTCACCGGTTGAGTTCAATTTCGTTTCCTGACGCGCGGCTGCGCTTGTGGCTCAGGTCGAGGTAGAGGTTGTAGCCGGCGACCCTGGCCGGGAAGAGATTCGAGAGAATCCCGACCGAGTCGTTCTTGCCGAAGATGAAATACGACAACAGCAACAGGCTGCCCCGGAGATGCTCATCAACCAGAACACGGTCGGCATGACGGGTCGGCCGTGTTTTCGCGAGAAGTAAATCTGACGAACCAGCGCCCGGCGAACAGGGCGACGCCGAGGTAGCCGATCAGCTTCCATGTGGTGTGATGATCAGTCCGAATCCGACGTGCAGCACCTCGTCCATCACCCTTGCTTCCGGTCCAAGTGTCGGTGAAGTGTCACGGCGAAAAAGACGCGACCTTGGTAAGGTTGGCCGAGCAGGACGTGCTGGTATCCAAGCCGGCCGATGCCGTGCGCGAGCGTGGGCCATTCCTTTTCTTGTGCCACATACACCCCGACAATCAGCGCAACGCAGGCAACGACGATCGAACTCGTTCTGCACGCGGCTTCACCGACAGGACCTTCCCGCAGGGCTTTCCCACACCTGACCGCTCCCGTGCAGTTAACTGCACAGCGTCAGCACGTCGGCCCCGGCAAGGTTCGCGACATCTCCAGCAGCGTCCGGAAGACCAGTTCCACTTCTCGCCACTGGTAGGGCCCGTGATAGGTCGCCTGCAGACGTTGCAGCAACTGGCGCTCGCGAATCGCATCGAACGGCGGAAAGCCCGCCGACTGCTTCAGGACCAGGACCTCCTCGACAATCCGGCCACGCTCTTCAACGGCACGCAGGATCTTGAGATCCTGCTCGTCGATCCTGATCGCAGGGCGTGCAGTGCGGAGAGCTGCAGATTCATCGACTTTGGCGGGCGCTCAACGTGCATGGTGACGTCGTTCATACCGCCCCCCACCGCCGTGACTTCTTGACGATGCGTGCGAGTATCCAGAACGCCAGGATGGCGGCCATTACTGTGGCAACCACTACTACCGCGGGTCGATTCGCGGCGGCATCGGCGCCAGACCGGGAGAGATTCCAAAGCACGAGTACGCCCCAGGTTAGACCCAACCGGTCGGCGTGCCGTATTCCTTGAGCACGACCCGCCGCCAGTTGAAGCTGTGATTTGCGAGCGTCGCGCCGATGCCCTGCAGGCGTGGCAGCCAACGGGGCACGTCGCGACAGTAGGCATCGAAATCGGCGCCGAAGCGGTCGCGAAGATAACGTTCTTCGGCGGCGACGATCGCGGCGCACACGAACGCATAGAACGGGATCGCCACCGCGACGCAGGTCCAGGAATTCGAGGCGACGGCGAGGCCGATCAGGATCAGCATGTTGCCGACGTACATCGGGTTGCGCGTGTGCGAATACAGTCCGCCGGTGACCAGGTCCTTCGCGTAAACGCGACGGTCTCGACCGCCGCGAACGATGTACTGCAGGCCAATGGTGCTCGCGCGCACTAATTCCCCGACCGCCGACGCTGCAAATCCCAGTGCCGCGGCGACCAGCGCGTCATCGAGAAGGCGTGGGCCCGGGAGAAAGGCCAGCGGCAGACAGGGGGAAAAGCAGGTTGCGGAAGCGAAACAGGAAATCGCCGATGTTCGCCAGCATCATGGCCTCACTTGATCGCCACGATGCCGCAGAAGTTGTACCACTTGAAGAACACGTCCACGTAGCGGAAGCCTGACTTCAGCAGCAATTCGCGGTTCTCGAGCAGCTTGTACGGAATCAGCACGTTTTCCAGAGCTCGCGCTTCTGCGCGATCTCGGTCTCTGAGTAGCCGTTACGCCGCTTGAAGTCGTAGTAGTGCTTGATGAACAGGCGGTTGAAGTGCGAGTCCTCGCCCAGCACCTTCTCGACCAGGATCAGCCCACCGTTTTCCCGCAGGCCCTTGAATACGTCGGCGACCAGGTGTTCGCGATGCAGCGGTCGCAGGAATTGCAGCGTCAACACCATCAGCGCGAGTGAGGCGTCCTTAATCTCGACGCCGAGATGGAGATCCGTGCACTCGAGGTCGACCTTTCGCTTGACTTGGTGCTCGCGCAACTTCGACTCGCACTTGACGAGCATGTCGCGAGAGTCATCGACACCGATGAAATTGACATCGGCAGGCAGCGCACGATCAAGCATCAGCAACGTGGTTCCAGTCGAACAACCCAGGTCGTAGACGTTGCTGCCAGGCTGGACGATGTCCTCGGCGAGTTCCGCGACCATGCGCTGAATCTCGCCATAAAAGGCACCGACCTCGACAGCATGTCGTCGAAAACCTGCGCAACCTCGGCGCCGAAGCGGAAGTCCGCAATTGCCTCGCGCTGGTCCGCGAAAACCCGGTCCTGACCCGATGGGCTCTTCATCGCTTAGATTCCCTTGCACACGCGGCGCGCGGTCCGCTATTCATGGCCGCCACTATGAGCAGCCACGGCGTGGGGAATCGTTAGCAGTCCGTTAGTTATTCGTTAGGGCCACTCGGTCATGCAACGGCTGACGTGGAAAAGATGACTTCGAACCTGGAGCCGCCCGTCGGGCGTTGCTGTGCGGACACCTGCCAGCCGACCCGATCGCAGACGCGTCGGATCAGGTCGAGACCAAGCCCGGAGCCGGCGCTTGCATCACTGCGGTAGCCACGCTCAAAATGCGCTGGCGGTCCACTCCGGCCAGGCCGACCCCGTGTCCTCAACTGCCAGCCGGCCGGGTTCCAGGAGCACACGCACGCTCCCGTGGTCTGTGAACCGAATTGCATTCTCGACCAGGTTCTGCAGCACTATCGACGCCGTTCCCTGGGGCGCCGTGATCAACTGCTCACCGCTGCACTCGACCAGCAGATCGAGACCCTTGGCCCGTGCCAACGGCAGGTAGACCTCGACCGTGTCGTTGACCACGGTCTGCAGGTCCACAATGACAGGTGCACTGAGAGAGTCGTCTCGGCCCAGGAACAGCAGCGCTTCAACGACCGCTCCCGTTCTGCGGCCCGCTCGTGCGATGCGCTCGACCCGCTCGCGAGCCACGCCAACGACGGTGGGGTCGTCGAGCAGCAGTTCCGCGGCGGTGGCGATCACGGACGTCGGTGTCCTCAGTTCGTGACTAATGTCATCGGTAAATACCCTTTCCCGCGCCAGCAGCCGCGAGAGTCTTCCCTGGTAGCCGTCAACGGCCGCCGCAATCAGGCGTGCTTCCGCCGTTTTCAGGTCCGGGACGTGAAGCGTTCGTGGGTTGGCAGGGTCCAGCCGCCCAAGTTGGTTGACCAGAGTCGTGATGGGTCGTACTGCAACGCGCGATAGCCAGGCCGCGATCAACAATGAAACCAAGGCAGCGGCCGTGGTCGCCCCGATGCCGATTCGCAGGAGCTTTACCTCAAGCCGCTCGACATTCTGAATATCCGCCACGACGGCATACACTTCTCCGTCGACGATGAGCTTGCCGGCGAATACATCGAGTCCGTCGTGCCACTTGATCTCGCGGACCCCCTCGCGCATGCGACGCAACGGTCCGGCAAGTCCCGCTGATCGTTGACCGGAACGATCCAGCGCTGTAGTCCGCCCGTGTGATCGCTGACGGATTTCGGGTCGTGGGTCGCATGTCCAGGCATTTCGTGGAGTTCAACGCGGACCACACGTGCCGCGAGTTCTTCCTCAAGCACCTCAACGAACATCCCCATGACAAGGGCGAACGTCACCAGCATCAGCACAACGACGGCCGTCGCCGCCCACAGAAATCGGCCGCGAAGAGATAACTCAGGGCGCATCGAGGCCGCCCGCCAGCCGGTAGCCAACTCCGTGAATCGTATTCAGCAGATGCGGCACGCCGGGTGGATCAATCGCCTGGCGCAGCAGATGGATATGTGCGCGCAATGCTGCGTCGGATGCCGGCGGTGCCTCGCCCCAAAGCAACTCCACCAATTGCTCCCGCGACACCACCGCCGGCGAGGTACGCATGAGCAACTCCAATATGCGAAGCCCCGACGGTGTCAGCGCACGCTTCAGTCCCGCGCGAGCCACGGTCAATGTCGCCATGTCAAGCTCCAGATCAGCCACCGTGAGGACTCCCGAACCCAGTCGACCTCGCCGACCGATCGCCGCAAGCCGCGCCGCCAGCTCCTTCAGCGAAAAGGGCTTGCGAAGGTAGTCGTCGGCACCCGCCTCGAATCCGGCGAGGACGTCGGTCTCGAGGTCCCTTGCGGTGAGCATGAGGACCGGAGTGTTCTTGCGGGCCACTGTTCGCAGCCAGCGGCAAAGGTCGAGGCCGTTAATGCCTGGAAGCCCGACGTCGAGGATAATGGCGTCGAAGTGGCACTCGGAACACAGTCTGCGTGCAAGCAGGCCGTCAGTGGAGTAGTCCACCCGGTGCCCTGCAGACTCCAAGAATTCACCTATGTTCGCCGCCAGGTCCCGGTCATCTTCGACCAACAATATGTTCATGGGCGAAGTCTAGCGCGGCCGCCCGACTTTGGTTTGTCTGCAACGGTCTTGCTAGAAGCTGTGGCGAGTTTCGATCAGCAACTGCACGGAGTCGATGCCCGGCTGACGTGACAGGGGAACGGCGAGATCGATGTGCAGCACGTTGCCGAGCCCGCTGCGGGCGTTGCCAATGCGCAGTCCGACGCCGACGTCCGACAGCAAGCCAAGGGGTTCGTCCCCGCAACGTCCCGGCCCCAGGTTCGTCCGGCGTCGACGAACGCAGCTGCGCCGATGTGGAACAAGCGAAATGGGTACCAGTCCGTGTAGAAGCGCTCCTCGACCGTGACCAGCGCGCTGGCGGTTCCAGATTGGTAACGGAGCGGGTACCCGCGTAACCCGTTGTCACCACCCAGCAGCAATTGGTGATCAAGGTCCGGCTGCTCCGCAACAGCGGCTCGCACGCTGGCGAAAAACAACCGATTTGGGCTTTGCCGATAGTAGTAACGGGCTTCGCCTTGCATCAGGGCATCGTTCAGTCCGTCACCCTCCACGCGGCCACGCAACTCCCAGTGAAAAACAGTGACTGCGCCGCGCCGATGCGCTTGCCGGTGCCGCCTTGACTTTGGCAATCGCAGCCGTTCGGTCGGAGCCCCAGACCGGTGCAGCTAAGCCGAGTTCCGCGCGCATAGAACGGCCAAACTGGAGGTCCTCCGTGCGCACCAACTGGTCCTGGTTGTGCGACGTATCGAAATCGTCCTCGATCCATTCCACGCCCACCCAGGGGTAGACGAGCTTGCGGTCCTGCGGAAGGGGCGCGACGAGTTCTTCGTCGCGTCTCACTGAACCTGCTGTCTTCGTAGCGCACGCCGGCGAGCCAGCGCCGAGCCCAACCGTCGCGCAAACCTTGCGAACGACCGCCGTACACCTCGAAGCGGTCGGTGGTCTCGGCGAATGCGTCCAGCACCTGGCCCAGTTGGTAGCGGGAGTTAATGCGATCGCCCGCGGCGAGCCCCAACCCCGCACTCCAGCGCGTATCCAATGAATAGAAAGGCTGCCCGACAGCGAACTCACCGGCGCCGCCGTCGCTATTGTTGGCGTAGGCCACCCGTCCGCGCCACCACGTGCCGAGTATCTGAGGATCCTCATAGACGAGCAAGAGCGTGTCGCGGTCGACGTTGCGACCGACCGACGCCGAAACGAATTCGCCTCGTCCAAAAAAGTCCTGGTCCTCGAGTTCAAAGCCCACCCTGTTGGCGCCGCCCTTGCGGTTGAAGGTGAAGCCTGGATTGAGGCTCCACACGTCCCGCACCCGTACGCGCAGGTCCACCGTCTGTGCGGCGGCGTCATAGCAGGTGGGCTCGATCCATGCGTCGTACAGGTAGCGTCGTCCACGCAGCAAGCGCTCCGTCTCGGCGATCTTCTGCTGGGAAACCGGCTCGGACTCCTTGAACAACAACTGGGAGCGGACAGCATCATCGCGCGTGAGCATGTGCAGGTCGTTGGCCCAACGGTAGAGGGTCGCATCCTCGCCTGGCTTCGTAGGATCAAAGATGTCCTCGACCTTGATCTCGATGGCGCCCACCTTGGCCCCCCGCTGCTCGAGTTCCGCAATCGTGGGCAGTTTCACTGAAGACCCCGGTGCCTCGCAGCCGTATGCAGGCGCTATGCCGTACGCACCGATGAGCGCGAAGGCCACTCAGAATATTTACTCGCCACCGGTCAATGGTCGTTAGCATTTGGAACAGCATTCGTCAGTGGCGACGCGGCCGCGGCACGCTGGGGGAAAAGAATCACGCACCCGATAATCAACGCGATCAAGACCGCGGAAGCACCGAACCGACTCAAGTCGAGCCCACCGGCCGCGAGCGGCTTGTCGAGAAAATCGCCGACGACCGCCCCTAGCGGTCGCGTCAGCACGAAGGCCGCCCAGAACAACGCGGTCCGCGAGATGTCTGTCCAGCGGTACGCGGCCGCGACAAGTGCGATCAGCGCCGTGAAGATAACCATCCCGCCGACGTAACCCAGACCCGCGCTGTCGGCGGTCCAGTCACCCAGCGCGGTTCCAAGCGTCTGCGAAAACATGATCGTCACCCAGTAGAAGACCTCTGCCTTGGGAGAGCTCACCGAGGCAACGGAGACTGTCCCGAGCACGCGGTGCCAGAGCGCGAGTGAGCTGACCAGCATTGAAAGAAGCAGCAGGCTACCGCCGAGATATCCAATACCCAGGGAGCGATCAGCGAAGTCGGCCAGGGTCGTACCAAGCGTCGTCGTCGCGATAATCGCGGCCCAGTAGAGCAGCGGACTGAACCGGGGCGCACGGACCTGCGCACCCACGGCCACCACCATGACAGCGGCGAATACGCCCGTGGCCGCCAGGTAGCCGAGGTTCATCGACATCGAAACCGCGTCACCCGCGGTCTCGCCGAGGGTCGTCGCCGCGATCTTGATCAGCCAGAAGACCAGAGTGATCTCCGGCACCTTCACCGTAGCCGTGTCCAAATTGATCGCCATGGTTCGCGACCTCTCCTGCCTTGTCAGTTGGAATTATTCGTAACCGTGCGTCTTGAACAGCTCTGCCGCGGTCTGGAAGTAGGCAATGCCCAACGGCAATAGGTTGGTGTCATCCGATTTCGCGGTGAACGTCCCTTGCGCGCGGTCATAGTGGTAGGCCTGACTGGTCTTGCCGAGGCTCATGACGACAAGGTCCTCGTCACGCAGGATCGCTACATCATGGTTGTGGCTGAACAGCGCGATGCGGGGCTGCCCCGCGGGACGGTTCAATACGTCAATGCCAAAGAACGGCGCTTCGTAGGGAAGGCCGAGCAGCCCCAGCACCGTCGGAGCGATGTCGATCTGCGTCATGAGCGTATCGACCTGGCGCGGTGCGAGGTGCTTGGGCGCGTAGATCATCAGCGGGATCTCGTACGTTTCCAGGGGAATCGCAGCTTTGCCGTAGACGCGTGCGCCGTGATCAGCGACGACGACGAAGAGCGTGTTATCGAACCATGGCTGTTTGGCGGCCTCGCGCAAGAAGTAGCCAAGCGCATAGTCGGCATAGCGAACGCCAGCCTGGCGGCCGCCACCTTCAGCTTTGATGCCTTCGCTCTCGAGACCCGGCCGAAACGTGAACGGCTTGTGATTGGAGGTTGTCATGACGATCGAGAAAAACGGCTTGCCGGCAGCGAATTCCTGGCCGAAGTGCTCAATCGCGCGGTCGAACAGATCCTCGTCGCTGACGCCCCAGATGTTTTCGAACCGCACGTTCTGAATGTCTGATCGGTCGATGACCTGAAAGCCATTGCCCTCGTAGAAGGCACTCATGTTGTCGAAGTAGCCGTATCCCCCGTACAGGAAGCTGGTGTGGTACCCGAGTCGCTGCATGACACTGCCCCAGGTCGCGATGCCGGTGTTACCGGGCCGACGCAGAATCGAGACAGTCGGGATGGGTGGGAACGAGGCGGTGATGGCCTCGAGGCCACGCACGGTGCGGGTGCCGGAGGCGTAGGTATTGGCAAACCATAGACCCTGTCTCGCATAATCGTCGAAATTCGGTGTCCAGTCTTTGTCCGAACCGTGCAACTTGCTGAACTCGGCGCCGAACGACTCGCTTGACACCACGACCACGTTCAATTGCCCCAAGCCGTCTGCCCGGGCAGCGTGATTGCGGTTTAGGCGACCGGCTGCGAGTCGCGTGAACTGCACGCCGTCACCCTCGAGCTGCCCACGCAGCAGTGCGCGGTTCGTCGCGGGAGGGCGACTCAGGTAATACGACTCGTAGTCGATGTCGCTGGTACGTGCCGCCAGAAAGAAGCTGCTGTGGCCGTTCTGCAGCAGTTCGTTCTCGACGCGGTTTGCCGACAATGAAAGCGCGTCGGTCGGGTAATACACGATTGCGAGAAGTAGAAGCGCCGAATACGGCAGGAACAGCACGAGCCGCTCGCGAAACCGAACCGTCTCGGCGTATCCGGCCTCGAGCCAAGGACGCACGGCGTAAGTGATGAGCACGCCGAGCGTAATCGCAGCCAGCAGCACCTGTACCACTGGGTACGCTTCCCAAATATCGGTAAACACCTCCCCTGGGAAAGCGAGGTAGTCGAAAGCGACTAGGTTGAAGCGGGCGTCGAACTCCTCGAAGAAGAAGTACTCAGTTGCTGAGAGGTACAGCAGACCGACGATGCACAGCAGCGTGCCCGTATGAATTGCCGCGCGGTTCCACCACATGCGGAACCAGCGGTCCGGCAACAGCAGGATGTACAACGCAAACGGCGCAAACAGGTAAAGACTCTCGGCGAAGTCGTTGAGCAGGCCCGCGAACATCAGGAAGGGCAGGCTCAGTGCCGACACGTCCGCGTCGAGACCAAATTTCGCCCAGAGAATCAGCCGACTGGCAAACCCCAGCACCAGGTAGACCACCACCAGCGATAGCCAGGGGGCAAATCGACGCGCAGACCTGTTGAGAACTGTAGACATTGGCACCCCGGTGAGATTTGAAACAACCCGGGTGGCTCGCCGACTCACGGTCAGACGCCCGGTCTCGTGAGTGCGAGCGGCGGAACTCGCCCCAGATGAGGGCAAGCGACTGACGCAACCCCTTAGCGGGCATCTTGCGCGGGCGAGCCGTACGATCCCGTGAGGAGTGCGTTAGTTTTTCGTTAGACCCGGGTTCAAGTCGCGGCCAGCAGATTTGCTGGATTCAGTCGGGCCGCGCGTGCACGACATGCCCGACCGGGGAATCTGGTACGGATCGAACTTGGAGATGCGCGCCGTGCGCGGTCCACAGGGTGCAGCCGACCACCAGCCGAGTGCACCGATCGGCCGGGTTCGCGGATTCGCGTGAATCTGTCGAAGCTCAGCCTCCGAGGCGCCGCGCGTCGATTGGAGTGTAAACCCCGATCGCTTTTCCGTTCCTGTCGACACCAATCACGATGGCCCCGCCGCCCGAGTTGCCGATGGCGACCATGTCCTTCACCAGTTCGCACCACGCGCCCGGCACAGCCGCCTCGAAGGCCGCTTTGAAGTCCATTGCATCGGTCTCAGCGGAAGCAGCTACCGCCTCGTCAAGTGCTATGGCCATTGCTCAGTTCGCAAAAAAGGGCGGGGACTTACCTGTCCTCGCCCTTGCTCAACGTCGGGTGGCTGAGGCGGCTACGCGGTGGCGTTGTGGGAGTCGTCATGGTGGTCGACGTGGACTCGCCACGCGAGAGGGAGCAGCTTCCGCCCGGCGACTCGGCGGCACGGGCGTTCGGATGCGACCACTGGCTACCCACACGATCTCTCACGAACTGGTTGCACAACTGCGGGCGGCCGCTGTCCCACCACTGCCGGTCCCGACGCGGACCGTACTGGTTCGCGCCGCGCGCGGGCGACCCGGCTGGGTGGCGACCTGTGCGGCGCTCGCGACTCATGGGAGGTACTGGCGCGAGGGGCAGCTCAAGGCGCGGCTGCTCGCCGGCGACACCGAGCTCAGCCTGCGCGGCGCACCCGGCGCGGTAACCACATGCGCGATAGGTTCATCGACTGGCGCGGAAGCGTTACATTCAATCGTGGGCAAACCGACACCGTGAAACCCGCTCCCCGACTCGACGCCGCGACGCTGCGGGCCATCCCGCCGGGCATATGGGCGCTCGGCTTCGTATCCATGCTGATGGATATCTCCTCCGAGATGATCCACGCGCTGCTGCCGATCTACCTGGTGACGGTGCTCGGCGCCTCCGCGACGACGGTCGGTGCGATTGAGGGCATCGCCGAGGCCACCGCCTCGGTCACCAAAGTGTTCTCCGGCGCCATCTCCGATTGGATCGGCAAACGCAAGCTGCTTGCCGTCCTGGGGTACGGGCTGGCAGCCATCACCAAGCCCGTGTTTCCGCTCGCGCCAACCGTCGGCTGGCTCTTCGCGGCCCGCTTCATCGACCGGATCGGCAAGGGCATCCGAGGGGCGCCACGCGATGCCCCGGTGGCGGACATCGCCCCGGGTCATCTGCGGGCGCCAGCTTCGGCCTGCGCCAGTCGCTCGATACCGTCGGGGCGTTCGTCGGACCGCTGTTCGCGATCGCGTTGATGTGGCTGACGGCAAATCACTTCAAGACCGTGTTCTGGATCGCCGTCGTGCCGGCCTTTCTGTCACTGGCCCTAATCGTGTTCTCCGTGCACGAACCGGAGCGTGCGCCGATGCTGCGCAAGGTGAAGTTTCCACTGCATCGCGACGAGCTCAACCGCCTTGGCCGCGGCTACTGGCTCGTCGTCGCCGTCGCCACCGTATTCACGCTTGCACGTTTCAGTGAAGCATTTCTGCTGCTGCGCGCCAACCAGGTCGGGCTGCCGGTCATGCTCGTGCCAGCGGTGCTGGTGGTTATGAACGTCGTCTATTCCTCGCCGCCTATCCCGCCGGGGTGCTGGCCGATGACGACGGTCGTTACCGCGTGCTGGTCGTGGGCGTCGGATTTCTGGTGCTCGCCGATCTGGTGCTCGCATTCGCGCCGGGCCTCGGCGGCGTCGCGATCGGCGTCGCCTTGTGGGGACTTCACATGGGATTCACGCAAGGGTTGCTCGCGACCCTGGTGGCCGACACCTCGCCGCCCGAGCTCCGCGGCACCGCCTTCGGCATGTTCAACGTGCTGACCGGCGGCGCCCTGCTGGCCGCAAGTGTCGTCGCCGGCATTCTGTGGACACGATCGGCGCGCACGGCACCTTTTTGAGCGGCGCGGCGCTTGCGACCGTGGCCTTACTCGGGCTGTTCGCAATTCGGCGTCGAATTCGCGATGCATCTCGATTGAATCGATAGGGGAGTCGAATGTCTGCTACTGGTATTTTGGATGACCGGCAGCTCCCGGGGCCGGTTCCGGCCGGTCTCTATGTGACCACAAAGCGGTCGTTCGCCATTATGCACGGGTCGTACGGATTCCGCGTTCGGTCGATTCCATACGGACTCTGGTCCCTCCCATCACCGGTCGGTTTCGACAGCTTTAATTGTCAAAAGTACGTCCGGTGTCAACGCAAACAGAGAGTTACAGAAAAACTCCGACAGCTTTAATCGTACTTCGACAACTTTAATTGTCAGAAAGCATCGTCCTCGCTTCTCGCGAACCATTTTCCCGTGGAGCAATGCTTGCGGCGAGCATTGCAAAGTAGTTGATCGGACGCGCTCACGGTCTTATATTCGAGGCGTTTCTCATAGGTGGAATTTTCACCTAGCTTACTTGTCGAGCACTTCGCTCGACCCTCTTGCTGCGGCAAGACACCCTCCTCTCGTCCCCCTTGGGCATCGATGCGTCTGCGTGGCTTTGTGCTTCGCGGTCGAACTCTATTGCTCTGTTTCAACCCCACCGGGTGCACTCGTTCAAGGCACCCATCCGGGGCATTGTCCGTGCGCACCCGTTTTTCAAGGAGTGCACCTGTTGACCAAGGAAGCCCACCAGGGATTTGAGAGATCCCTGCAGACCGCCAGCGACAAGCAACTGCAGATCACGTTGCTCGAACTGCAGACGTCGTTGATGACCGTGTTCACCGAGCCCGATGTCATCGCCGATGCTCAACAGAGGGTCCGCGGGAATTCGTGCTGAGCTTGCGTGCCGCCCCACGGAGCGTTTCCTCCGCGAGCAGCTCGCCTCCGTCAGCTCGATCCGCTGAGCGCTACGGTCTTTCCCACCATCCTCTCGACGGCTTGTACCGAAATGCCGACCTCGTTCATCACGAACGCGGTCACCCGCATTCACGGACAAGCCCTCGAGGCTCTTTTCTTGCAGGAGAGTCAAGATGACCCCCACGCTCATTTTCGAGTGGCTCGGGTGCATCACCGGAGTCATCGGTTCAGCACTGCTCGCCGCGAACACCGCGCAGTCCCGCTGGGGATTTGTCTGGTATCTCGCGTCGAACGCATGCTGGCTGGTGTTCGCGGTGTCGACGACTGCCTGGGGTCTTTTCACCATGCAGATCGTCTTCACCGCCGTTTCGCTCTACGGTGTGTATCGCTGGTTCGCGCGACGGCCCCTCAGGCCGATCGACGCTTCGACCACGGTCAGCGACGCCCGCTGATCCCGACGTCCCGCCGCGCCCGACGCCCTCCGGCGCCGAGCTTGCAGGGACTCATTGCACAGGAGAAACCCATGTTTACTGCGCCCAGTATCACGCTCGCCTGCGTGTGGGCCATCGTCGAACCGAGCCGATCGCTCGTCTTCGTCGTGGTGCCCACCGATGGCGGGAATCAGTTCGCGCTCGAAGGCCCGGATCCTGCGAATCAAAACGCATGGACCCGCAAGCCTCTCACGCGCGAGCAGATCAAGAGCGCCAACGCGTTCCTTGTCACCCGCAACCCCAAGGCGAACGCCGATTTGTTCGCGCGCTCTCCCTCTACGCCGAGACCTCGGCGGTTCGTTTGGGCCGTCGCGCGTCACGATTCGGAAGAGGGTTCGGCCGACCGCACCCACCACGCGACCTCGCTTCAGCCCGTCGCCGTTTCGAGAATCTTGAGTCAGGCCATCCGGCACAACCTCGAGCATCACGGGCCCCTGAGCCATCGCGACGTCGTCACGAGCGTTCACAGAGTGGAGAACTGAGCCATGTCTACCGTACTGGACAGTCGCAACACGTCCACTCGCGCCCGCGACAACCGCGTGCCCTTCGTCGAAGTGCGTCGCAGCATTCGCGGTCTCGGCTACGCCTCCCGTCTCACAACAAGTGGGGCAAGGCGATGTCCACCTGAGCACCCGTGACGGCTACCTGCACATCACGCCCGGGAGCGCCTCGAGCTTCTCGACCGGTTGCTGTGCGTCGTCGGAAACCTCACCGCTCCAGAAGCCGTCGAGCTTCTGCGCGAAGAGGTTCTTCCTGACTCGTGGCACTGACCGCCCGGCGCTCCCGCTCTCCGGCACGGACCACGCCGTCGCCATCGCCCGCTTAGGCGCTCTGTCGTTACTCGCCCACCCATGCCCGATCACGTCGCAACGCCCCCCGGCTTTGCGCTCCGTGATCGGGCCATTTCCCCAGGAGACCCTTCGATGACACACCCCAGCACACCTCGCCGGCGCAAGCCTCCGAGTTCCAACGCTGTCCCCAGCGCCCTCTTCGTTCCCGTCGGTGTTGCCGATCGCAACGCGAGCTATCGCCAAGCCTCCGACGAGGAGATCCTTGCGACCGCCCGCCCGCGAGGTCGTCAAGGAAGCCCTCAAACACCAGGCCGCGTGTGTGGTGTTTGTGCACAACCACCCCAGTGGCCAGGGCACCCCAAGCCAAGCCGATGAGTTGATCACCAAGCGTCTTTCGGATGCGCTCGCGCTTCTCGACATTCGCTGCCTGGATCATCTGATCGTGACCGCAGACGAGGTTGTTTCGTTTGCCGAACTCGGACTGATCTAGCCCCCCACCTACGCCCGATCACGTTGCAACGCCCACCGGCTTTGCACTGCGTGATCGGGGCTTACCCTGTGAAGCCCGCATGCATTCGTTGCAGATTCCATTGCGCGTTGAAGCCCGCGGCGACATTGCGTTGCGGTCGTCCTTCACGCACTTCTCCCATCGCGAGGTCCCGAAGCAAATCCAGTTCTGCCACACGCAAAGTCAACGCGCCAACTGGGTTCGCCCGCCGCGGCTGTGGAGCTCGTCGGATGAGCGTCCTTGATCCCGTGATCCGTCGCTTCATCGTGATGTGGTACCCCACCGTCGGAAACGCACTCGTGCGTCTCGATGGGCCCGACAGCGGACACACATCGCGTGCCGATGCGCTCGATGAAGCCCTGCGATTCCGGAGCGCAGGCCGCTGCCTTTGCAAAGGAGAACGAGATGTTCCCGGGCGACACCGTTCTTAGCGGAGCCCCGGACCAGCCCGTGCGCGTGTTGAGAAGTTGCGACCGGTGGCACGTCGGGTGCGGCGGTCACGGCTGCGGTACAGCCGAGAGACCCTTACGTGTCGTCTTCAGCCGGCGCCCGCGCGCTGCAGTTGATCGAGGAGGCCATGAAGCCCCCAAGCCATGTGTCCCGTCCTCGGGGCGTTTTTTTATCCGGACTATCACCACTGTGACTGTGCAGAACTTGCACGATTCGGACGATTTGGATCTGCTCGCAGCCGGCGTCACGGAGCGCGTCGAGCTGGAGTCCCGGGTTCTTGTCCTGCGTGCTGACGCGGGCGTATCCGATGATCATCAATCGTACCTTGTCCGTACGTTGATTCTCTTACGAAATTTCTTGCGGCTCGACCAAAGAAACGTCACCGCCGGGGGTTTGCGGGCGACGTGCGCTCAGGTAGCAATGCGAAAAGAGTGTGACGCTGGTGGGGAGTGAATCTGGCCAGCCGTCGGCGCCCGTTTGCAACCGGCACCTGTGGACGACCAGCCAGCCTGAGCACGCTGGAAGATGGATCTCTTACCCCCCCCATCGCTTCAGGCTTCAACTGGGGCACCACACGCGCGACCTTGTGCTATTCAACCTGGGGATCGACAGCAAGCTCCGCGGCTGCGACCTGGTGGCGCTGCGCGTCCGTGACGTTGCACAAGGCGATCGAGTAGTAGCGCGTGCGATCGTCATGCAGAAGAAGACGCACCATTCCGTGAAGTTTGAGATCACCGAGCAGACCAGGGAAGCCGTGGGTGCGTGATTGAGCGAGGCGAAGCTGCGTCCCGAGGGGTTCCTTTTCCCGAGCCGAGTCTCAGCGTCGCCGCACCTCTCAACTCGGCAGTACGCGCGGATTCTGAAGGCATGGGTGCGGTCGATCGGGCTTGATGCGACCGCATACGGGACACACACGATGCGCCGGACAAAGCCGACGCTGCTCTACCGGCGCACCCGGAACCTGCGGGCGGTACAGCTTCTCCTCGGGCACACCAAACTCGAGAGCACCGTCCGCTACCTAGGCATCGAGGTCGACGACGCGTTGGAGATAGCCGAGCAGACCGACGTCTAGGGAATGTTTGATGGTGGCGGCCGCCACGGGGTGGCCGTTCACCCGGCGCTGGACGTGCGTTCCGAAAGCAGCCGTTGTACGGTGAAAAACGACCT
>JADJOO010000026.1 GCA_016713725.1 Pseudomonadota bacterium
GAGTACGATTTTCTCGGCGGCCACTCCGAACACAAGCGACGCTGGCTCGCCGTAGAGCGCACCGGATGGACCTGCTTGCATTCGCACCTGGGCTGCGCAGCATTCCGATCCGGATCGGAGTCTGGCCGCGGGGGTCGTACCTGCGCCCCTCCGGCTCGCATGTTCGTCGCCCGGATATGCCAGCCCGCACACCGGGTTCGGCCGCGGCGGACAGCTAGGACTCGTATTGCAGGCCCCGCAATATGTCGGCATCACCTTTCGCCATCACCGATATGTCAACGATCCTTGCGGTGCATTGCGCGATCATGCGCGGTGGCACCAGCAAGGCCATCGTCTTCGCGGCAGCCGACCTGCCGGAGAACCCACGTGCGAGGGACCAGCTGATCCTCGCGGCGTTCGGCAGTCCGGATCCACGCCAGATTGATGGGCTCGGCGGCGCAGACCCCCTGACCAGCAAGGTTGCGATCGTCGGGCGATCCGCGCGACCCGACATCGACGTCGACTATTGCTTCGGCCAGGTCGGAATCGCCTCTGCAACCATCAACTACGCGGTGAGTTGCGGCAACACGGCCGCGGCTGTCGCGCTGTACGCCATCCACGAGCGGCTGGTGCGTGTCGCAGAAGGTCCGGCCCGCGTTCGAATTCATTGCGTCAACAACGGCAAGCAGATCGTCGCGACCGTCTCGAGTACCCCTGGCCTGCCGCCGGCCAACCGCGACGTGCGAATGCCAGTCGTCCCAAGTCCCGATGCCCAGGTCAACCTGGAGTTCATCGACCCTGCGGGCGGCGACACGGGTCACCTCCTGCCATCGGGGGCTCCGCAGGACGAAATTCAGACGACCCGCGGTACCCGCGTGCGATTCTCACTCGTCGACTGCGGCAACCTGTACGCGATCATTCCGGCGGACACCTGGGCACTCAGCGGCTCGGAGGGCCCGTGCGAACTGGAGCTGGTCCCGGGCCTGAGGCAGGAAATCGAGGAAATCCGGGAGTCGATCGCCGAAAGGTACCTGCAGGGCGAGGGTCGCGTGCCCGCCAACGCGAAACGGGCGGCGCGATTGAAGATCGCAATCGTCGGCTCGACGGATGCCGCAGCCCTCATCGCCTGACAAGACCGCTTCGCACGGCGCCATCGACCTCGTCGCGCGAATCATCAATCCGGAGCGGGTGCACAAGGCTTTCGCAGTGACAGGTGCGATGTGCCTGACGGCGGCAGCCAGCATTCCCGGGACCGTCGTGGCTGGCCTCTTGCGCCGGCCGCTGACGGACGGACGCGGCGTGTTCAGGATCGGTCACCCCTCCGGCGTGATCGCGTCCGAAATCGTCCATGGCTTCGACTCCGGACGGCCCACCATCCACTCGATTCGGATCGACCGCACGGCACGTCGCATCATGGACGGCAACGTATTCGTGTCGGCCGGAGTACTCGCCCCATGACTCACCCCGCGCAGAAAACTCCCGGCACCGCATTCGTCATCAGCCATGAACCCGACCCCAACCGGCGCACGAGCAGCACGAGCCTGATCGCGCTGGCGGTGACACGCTCGCTTGGGCGCCAGGGCGTGCCGGTCGTTCGCCTTCACCCGAACCGCCTCGACCACAGCCTGCATTCAAAGTACTGCAGCGAGGTCGCCCTTTGCCCCGACATGTACCAGTCGGGACCTGCGCTCGTGGAGTACCTGCTGCAACTTGCATCCCGGTATTCCGGCAAACGCGTCCTGATCCCCGCGAGCGACGATTGCGCGGAATTTCTCGGTGCCCACCGGCCCGTCCTGGAACACGCCTTCCGAGTCTGCGCCGCACGCCCCGAGGTGATGCAGCACGTCGTCAACAAGCGGCGACAGTACGAGCAGGCCGAGCGGCTCGGGATTCCGATTCCGGAGACGTACTTCCCCGAGAGTCGCAGCGACATCGAACGACTGGCTGCGACGATCCGCAACTATCCGTACATCATCAAGCCGCTGGTCGCCCACACGTGGCGCCTCGCCTCGATGCAACGGGTCTCGCAGGGCCGCAAGGCGCTCCTGGTACGCACGCCGGACGAGTTGCGCAGCGCATGGCTCGCGATGGGTGACGACTCCAGGGACGTCATGCTCCAGGAGGTCATCGGCGGCCGGGACGAACAACTGTTCACCTTCCTGGCCTACTTGAACGACGACGGCATCCCGCTCGCGTATTGCGTGCGACGCAAGATACGCCAGCTGCCGGTCGACTTCGGCTATTGCACGATGACGGTGTCCTGCCACGACGACGTGGTCGTCCGCCAGTCACTCCAACTGCTGCAGGGCATCGGCTTCTCGGGCATCTGCGGCGTCGAGTACAAGTTCGACGCAGTGACCGGCGAATACAAGCTCATCGAGATCAATCCGCGCCCGGTCAATACCATCGGGCTCGCGCCGGCCTGCGGCGTCGACATCCCCTACCATCGCCTACCGCGACCTCGTCGGCGATCGCGTCGAACCGGTCACCACCTGGCGGGACGGCGTGACCTGGTTTCGCCTACGCGGACCTCATGGCAGTCAAGCAAGTGGGCCGCAACGGCGGCAAGTCATCGTACTTCGAGTGGTTGCGATCCCTGCGCGGCCCCAAAGTCGAGGCTGCGTACGCTCGGGACGACTGGCGTCCCGCGTGGCACCATTACCGCGACGTGGTTCGGTCACACGTCGCGTCGCGCATCGCGCGAGGTCCGCGGACGGTGCCACAGCCGCGGACCGCGCAATAACGCAACTCGGTGGGGACGACGCTGACGGCGCTCAAGCCTTTGCAGCAGGTTTGCTGTAGATCCACAGGCTGACGTCGGCGAGCCAGCGCAGCGGCGCCTGCCAGCCCAGGCGGTGCAGGACAGCCGCCAGGGAATCGCTGAGCCTGATCGACAGCCGCTCGGGAAGCAGCGCGCGCCGGTTGAGCTTGACCGGGCCGAGGCCGATGCCGACGAACTGGCGATACTCGAAACCGACGTCGTCCATCTTCTGCCGGAACTCCCGGAAGTCCATGAAACGACCGATCTTGTAAGTTTCGGGCTGCAGTCTACCGGTAGCGGCACGAGCGAGGGTCTTCAGTCCCAAGGCCGGATCCCAGAGTATCGGATTGAACTGGTTTCGAAAGCTGACCAGCGCATGACCGCCAGGCTTCAGGATGCGCTTGATCTCGCGCAGCACCACGGCGTAGTCCTCGACGTAGCTGATCACGCCGAGACAAACGACGACGTCGAATGATGCCGCTTCGAATTGAGTCTCGCGGCAGTCGCCGCGGTGCAGGTCGCCGACGTCCAGTTGCATCGACCGCAGCCGCGCAGCTGCGTGGTGCAACATGTCCTCGGAATACTCGAGTCCCGTGCAGGAGACGCCGTGCTTCCTGAGCTGGCTGAGAACAGGCGCGGATCCGCACCCGAGATCGAGCACACGGCCACCTGCCGGCAGGACCCGGAGCACGTACTTGACCGACAGCCCATTTGCGGCCCGAACATGCGTCGGAAAACCGGAATTCGGCCGCTGAGGTGTGCGCTGCTTGATCCATGGTGACGTCGGAACCTCCTGTAGGACGTCGCCCATGCTAGGTCGTCGCCCACGAGCGCGAGCGTGCACAGTTCACACTTTTGTCGAGTCCACGCCCGTCAGCTGCCGCCGCCGGTCCCGGATCGGCCGACCGTCCCGGATCCGCCCCGGCCCTGGTCCAGAGACTTCGGGTCGTCAGATCAGGTAGCGAAGCGAACCGTCGCCCTCGCCGACCTCCCGGCGCGGGCAGGACGCGCAGGGATCGCCGATGAGCTGGTACGCGTGACGAATCGCCAGGATCGTGCTGGTGAGCGGAACTTCTCTTCGTGGAAAACCCGGGTGCGGATGCTGCCGCTGAGCCCGCTGGTCTCCATTCTCTGCGCCAGATCTCGACGCACACCGCACAGCAGGACATGCACACCGCGGGCCTGGACGCGATCGACGAAGTCCTTGAGCAGGATCATGCCGGCGGCATCCGCATTGCGAGCGCGCTTGAGCCGCAGCACGACCACGCGCGTGTCCCCGTCGATTCTGTGCTCGATCCGCTGGAAATGGCTCTCGAGCGCGGCCGATGCACCGAAGAACATTTCCCCCTCGAGCCCGTAGATCAGCAGGCGATTGCAGCGCAGATCATCGGCAAATCGTTCCCGTAACGCGCCGTCCGGCGTGATGGTGAACTCGGTGAGCAACATTCGACCCGCGCGCCGCACCGTCAGCAAGGACGACATGACCACGCCGATCAGGATGCAGAATTCGATCGAGATGGCAACCGCCGAGAACGCAGTCGCCCCCACGATCACCGCGTCGAAACGGGTCACGCGCAGGTGGTAATACAGCCCGCGCCAGTCGATCATTTTCCACGCCGAGACGATCAGTATGCCGGCCAGCGCTGCGCGGGGAATCAATCGGGCGTACGGGGCGAACGCCACCATGATCAGCGCGACCACCACGGCGGACACGACGCCCGACCACTGCGACACCGCACCCGCCTGCTGGTTGATCGCCGAACGCGTGAGCGAGCCCGAGCCCGGCATGCACTGGAAGAAGCTCCCGGTGAAGTTGGCCAGCCCTTCGCTGAGGCATAGCTGGTTCATGTCGACCCTTTGCCGTGCCTGCGCGGCAAGCGCCTTGGACATCGCTATGGCCTCCAGCAGGCCGAGGATGGCAATTGCGAGCGCGCCGCCGGAGAGCTCTCGAATCAAGTCGTAGTCGATCGTTGGGAGCGTCGGTGTCGGCAGCTTGGCCGGGACCTCGCCCACGACCCGCACGCCGTTGGCCTCGAGCCCGAGCCATGCGACCACGGCTGCCATCGTCAGTACCGTGAGGAGCAGCTCGGGCAGCAGGCGCAGTCCGAGGAGGTTCTTCAGCCAGCGCAGCACGAGCACCATGGCGATCGTGGCAACGCCGATATACAGCGTAGCCGTGTTGACGTCCCCGCCCTGCGTCATCGTCAACCAGAAACGATACAGGAAAGTGTCGTGGACCCCACCCATCGATGCCAGGCCCAGCAGGTTCTTCATCTGGTCAAGGATGAGCAGCGCGGACGCGCCCAGAGTGAAACCGATGATGACCGAGTGCGAGATATAACGGGTGAGATCGCCGAGACGCATCGAGGTGATGACGAGCTGGATGATGCCCACCATGAACGCAAGCAGTACGGCAGCCTGGACCTTCTCGTCCACGCTGGGAACGATACTGATGACGCTCAGGACCGCGATCGAGATCGCGTTGGTCGGGCCGTTGATGAGCTGCCTGGACGAGGCGAAAAGCGCGCCAACAGCGGTCATGACGATCGCGGTATAGAGGCCGTACTCGGCAGGCAGTCCTGCCGCCAGCGCATAGGCCATCGCCTGGGGGACCGCCACGGCAGCGACCGTGATGCCGGCCAGCAGGTCCGCGCGCGCATCGGGCAGGCTGTACCGGCGCAGCGAATCGAACGCCGGGACAACTCGGTAAATCCAGGGTGGCCGGTCTTCTTGGGTCGTCACAGTCATTTGTTCTCAGTCGCAGCGCCCCAAAATAGCAGCGAGACCCCTCCTGCAAGTCGACACGCGTCACGCATGCATCAGTCCTGACGCATGGCCCAGGCGGAAATTGCCGGCACGAGGGCCGGTTGACAGATGATTATCCTTGAGCCGCTTGCGCGTTGCTGCCGTGAAGGCGCAAATTCCCACCGCAGGTGCGCCCTCGGGCCTTTGAACCCATCGGAGTGAAAATGCCGGCCAAACCCGTGGTCACCTGGGAGACACTGAGCCAGCAGGGGTTGTCAGGGCACTCGGACTGCGTCCTGCGGCGCGCCAGGGTGCCGGGCGGGTGGTTCGTCCTTTTTCACGAACCCCTCGGACGCGAAAGTGGCTCGATCACCTTCTACCCGGACCCGAATCACCTGTGGGACGGTGGTTCTCTGCCCCTTGGCGCCAAGCCCTTGCGGTGATCGGCACCGGATCGCCGTCGGTCAGGCCGAACACCGCGAGCGTGCCTCTCACAGTTGCGCAGCAGCGTGTCAGGGGTAACCGCAAATTTTGGCAGCATTGCCAGGGCCGTCGCCCCGTTGTCGGCGATGACCCATTGCACCTCGCGCTTTTTAAGCCCCCAGGCATCACCGACCGTGCGCCACGCCGCCTCAGCCTTCACGTGCATGAGTTTCGTCAGGCACAGGTAGTGAATCGCGATGCGAATCGGGTCGGAAGGTCGGCGGGCATGGGCGCGCCTGATTCCGATCAGGTCGGAGACATCCTCGCCGCGCAGCAGTGCCGCCAGAATGGCTGCCAGCAGTAGGCGCTCGTCCTGCGTTGCGGACTCGGCGTCGGCCGACTTGCACATCGCCCGTATGAAGTGGCGCTGCTTGTCGACGCCGGTCATTGACTGAGTGTCGGAGCTTTGCATCCCTTGCCATTCTGGACGCGCGCGGGCGGCTGGTAGGAGTCCTTTAGATCACAGTTGTGTCCTGCGTCGCAATGTCTTGATGACATATGGTCATATCTCCTGCAGCAACCACTCGCTTATGTCATCTGACAGGCGCATCCAGAGACCATCAACCTCAGCACCTGGCAGTTTCACCTAGCCGATCCAGCGTCGAGTCATCCGCCAGTAGCCGTTCACGGTGACCGAGAAGGCCGTCAGAAGGAACCTCGCCAAGCGCGAATTCACCAGGCCAGGCGTAAGCGGGGGCATGCCACCCGTGAGGACGTCGCGGTCAGCGAGAACCCTGCTGGCTAGCGCCGCGCGCCGACGGGCAGCCAGTATTTCGAGGTTTCGAATCTGCCATGACCAGGCCTGGCCCCACTGACGCAGCCAACCCATCCGGGCTGACTGGACGAACGACGCCAGCTCGTACACAAGCAGCACCGGCAGCAGGACCAGCAATGTTCGCCAGCGATAATGAATGAAGACCGTGATCAGACGGTTGCGCATCGTGAAGTAGGCGCGGCGCTTCGGATAGCTCCCCTGCCCACGGAACGACAGGCCAGGCGTGCCGTCCGCCCGTTCATGGAATACCTCCGCAGCAGTCTCGCACCAGAAGCGTTCGCCACGGAGCCGCAACCTCAGTGCGAATTCGAGATCTTCGAAATAGAAGAAGTACAGCTCGTCGAAGCCCCCCGCAGCAATCACCTTCGCGCGGTCCATCAACAGACAGGCGCCGATGGCCCCGTCCACGAATCCCGATGCCTGTTTTGCCAGCGCGACTTCACGGTAGGCATTTCGCAGCGACAGCGTACCCAGGAAATGCAGCGACGCGCCGTCAGCCTGGACGATGTGGCGCTCGGGTACCAGCCGAATCCGCGGACAGACCACCACCGGCTGGTTTGTCAGAAAGGCGGCGACCATGCGCTCAACGCTCCCCACCCCGACGTAGATGTCGTGATCCAGGAGCAACGCCAGCTCCGTGCCAAGCATGTTGAGTCCGATGTTGCGCGCAACCGAGAGACCGACGTTCGTCCCGAGTACGACAAGTCGAACCGTCGGAAACAACTCACCGATCTGCCCGGCGCTGCCGTCATCGGACGAGTTGTCGACGACGACGACGTCGGACAACGCAGACCCCGACTCGAGCAATGCCTGCACGACACGGAGCACACGCCGCCCACCGTTGTAATTGACGACCACCGCGCCCACCGTGGGGGCCGACGGTTCGACGCCCGATTGCGAAGTACCTGTCAATCCGGCACCGCCGCGCCAGTCACGCGGTCATAGACCTGCTCGATCCTGGTTGCTGCATGTTGCCAAGTCATGTGGTTGCGGACCTGACTCTGCGCGTTCCGACCCAGTCGACGAGCGAATTCCCTGTCCCTGACGAGACGCAGGATCGCGGCCGAGAACGCCGCGACGTCGCCATCGTCCACGATCAATGCATTTTCCTCATGCACCAGGTGTCGCGCCGATCCAGCGAAGGAAACAATCGGGCACCCGGCCGCCATGTAATTCAGGAGCTTCTGCGGCAAGCCATCGCATGCAGTGCGTGGATTCGCCGCCACGTGCGCGGCCAGGAGCTCTTGTGGCAGTTGCTCGAGACTCGTACGTTCCACCTGGATGCGGCCACCAATGCCCAGGGACTGGGACAGCAGCGCGTACGGCTCAAACGACCCGTCCGTGAGTATCTGCAGCCGGAGTCCTGGCAATTGGCGCGCAGCGTCGGCGAACGCCTCCAAGAGCAGTTCCACTCCCTGGTAAGAAGCCATGTTGCCGGCGTATACGACCGTGGGCACGTCCACAGCGATGCCGAGTGCCGACGGACGCAGCGGCGGAAACAGCTCCTTCTCGACACCGTTGGGGATCAGCGAGACCCTGCAGGGCTCGACGCCGCACCTGCTGACGATTGTCGAACGGATCTCCTCCGAGACCGCGATTACATGGTCCGCCCGCCGCGGCAGGCGTGAGTCGAACAGCCGGCCGAGCCGGGCGAGCACGGCGCGGGACAGACCGAGTTGATAGAACGGCAGCTCGGACTCAAGCAGGGTGTGAACGTCGAAGACGACTGGCAACTGATAGAGGCGCGCCGCCGGCAGCGCCGCGAGCAACCCCTCGACGTGATGGGCGTGGATCACGTCGTAACGTTTGCGCCGGGCCTTTTGCACCAGTTTGAGCGCAAGCAGGGGATCCAGTACCAGCAGCTTCTGATAGGAAGGACCCGGCGTCTCTCTCTGGTATGTCCTGATGTTGGGGATGCGGTGCGTGCGAAATGCGGCGTCGCGCGCGTCGGCTCCCAGATGATAGGTAATCACATCCACGTCGTGGCCGCGCCGCGCCAGTTCCTCGGCCATGCGCAGGATGCGAATCGGGGTGCCACGTGCCGCAGGAAATGGGCAAGCAGCGAGCATCGCAACACGATATCGGCGCATTGTGAAAAGATGGCCCTTCGTTCGGTCCCGCCGCCCACGGCAACGGCAGTTGACCATTGCAGTTATCAACCCTGGATAACGGGAATTGAATCACGATTTGCAGGACGGGCGTGCGAGAACCAATCAACTGGCGGCAATCGATCCGGCGAAGGCTATCTGGCACAGCCATCCAGTGGTCCTTCCTGCGAGCCGTCGGCGGCGTATCGATCGTCAGGGCAAGCGGTGGAGCCTTGCTGTTCGTGAGCCAGCTGCTGCTTGCGTCCTGGATGGGCGCGGACGATTTCGGAATCTACAGCTTTGCGTGGGCGTGCGTAGCGATCCTCGCCACACTTGTGGGTCTCGGCATGCCAGGTACGAGTGTCCGCTTCATCGCCAAGTACGAGGCAGAGGGCGACCCCAGTCGACTCCGCGGGCTGCTCCGGTTCTCTCGCGTCAATACGCTCCTCGCTGGTTTGATCGTCACACCGCTCGCCATGGCAGCGACCGTGGCGTTCTCCGGCGAATCGCGTTACGCGGACGCACTGTGCCTCGCGTTCCTCGCCATCCCCGCCCTCGCCTTCCTTAACCTCGACGCCGCTTTTGCGCGCGGTTTCAACTGGATGACAGGGTCTGCAATAGCAGAGCAAATCGCCCGCCCGACGATCCTGATCATGCTCGGAGCCCTGGTCGTCGTTCTGGTCATGGACCCGGAGGTCGGGCACTTCGTCGTGGCCTGCGTGGGGGCCTACGTCCTTGCCAGCCTCGTTCAGCACCTGTGCGTGCGCAAAGCCGTCGAGGCACGTATGCCGGCCGGCGAACGGCGTGCCGAACCAACCGAATGGCTCGCGGTGTCAGCCGGAATGCTGCTGTTGAACGGCTCGCAGACTATTCGCATGAACACCGACCCACTGTTGGTTGGCCTGATGCTGCAGCCCGCGGATGTCGCGATCTACACCGCCGCGATGCGTACCGCCACGCTGGTTTCAATCGTGATGTTGGTGGCAGGCGTAGTGGCACAACCGAGAATCTCGGCGCTGCATGCGTTGCGGTCGAACAGGGAGCTGTCCGGGTTCCTGTCCGCTACGACTCGCGGCGTGTTCCTGGTGTCACTCGTGATTGGGCTGATGCTGGCACTGGCCGGACGGCCGATTCTTGCCCTGTTCGGCCCGGAGTTCGTCGCCGGGTATCCCGTTCTGCTGGTACTCGTGGCCGCGCACGTTATGGCGGCGGCCATGGGTCCACTGACCAGTGCCCTGGTCATGACCGGGCAGCAGGCCTGGGCCGCCTCCATACATGCGGCGGCACTGCCGGTAAGCGCTGTACTCAGCTTCGTCCTGATTTCGCTGTTCGGCCTGATCGGCGCGGCCCTGGCGGCCGCCGCCAGCCTGATTCCTGACGCAGCTTGTGCTGTACCTGCTGGTGCGTCGACTTCGGGGTGCCGGATGACTGTTCGCGTGATTGACGATCTTGAACCAGTTCATGTCGCCGTCACCTGCGACGAAAATTACGCCATGCCGCTCGCGGCCATGCTTGCGTCGCTGACCGCAAGCCTGGATCCGCACCGCCGGCTCGTCGTCCATGTGCTCGGACATGACCTCCCGGCTTCGGTCTGGGACCGTCTGACGAAGTCGGTGCCTGACGGTCGCGTACGATGGAACCGTATCGACGTGGACACGTCGGGACTGCGCACGGAGGGATTCGGCACCCGGGCTTACGACCACATTTCTCCGGTCTGCTATTTCCGGCTGCTGCTGCCCGAGCTGCTGCCCACCGACGTTGAAAAGGTGCTTTACCTCGACTGCGACTTGATCGTCCGGGACGACCTGTCATCGCTCTGGGAGACCGATGTTTCGGCGACGGCATTCGTCGCCGCACATGAACTCCGCACGTCCGCTGTGAAAGCCCGGCTGGTGGACGGCATCCGGTTCCATCGCGAACTCGGCCTGACGCGAGACCGCGCCCGCTTCAATTCAGGCGTCCTCGTGATGAACCTGGTGCGGTGGCGGCGATCGCAATTGGCACTGCGTGCATTCAACTACCTGCGCGTGCTGGGTGACGACGTACTCTGGTACGAACAGGAGGCGCTGAACGTGGTTGCCAGGGACGAGTATCGCGAACTCGACCCGTGGTGGAACGTGCCGTCACAGTGGGCCGAGCAGTGGCCGCATGACCGTGTAGCCATCGTTCATTACCTGACCGCGAAGAAACCATGGCACTGGGACTACGCCTGGGCGGCAAGAAGTGCCTTCTTCGTTGCCCTGGATCGGACTCCGTGGGCCGGTTGGAGACCCACGCGTCCGACGGGGGGGCACGCGCGCCGCCTGCTGGGCGGCCTGGCTAAAGCACTGCGCAAGCGTGCGTATGCCGCGCGGCGTGCGTTCGTGGCACTGCAACGCAACCTGGAATATCGACTGGTCAGACCGAAGGCGCTCACCTCCGGAACGCCAGGACTCGCGCGTCGTGGTACGAGTCCCGAGATACGCCTGTTCATGACCGTCGATCAAATCGACGAGCGGCTCTGCCGGACCCTCGAAGCATACTTCCTCGCAGGTGTGGATCGGGCCTTTGTTCTCGCCACCTCCGGCCACGCTGTGGTTCCGGGCCTCCCTCCCCTGCTGCAGTCGCGTTTGCACGTTTTCAGTTGCAGCGGCGCTCCCGGCGAGCACGGCTTGCGCCGACTGCTTGACCGCTTCGGCGAGACGCACTGGTGCCTGCTTGGGGACCAGCATCTGGAAGCCGTGGACCAGGATGGCCGGCCGGTGAACTTTCGCGACCAAAGTGCACGTCTCGACGCGGCGGGGATCGAAATCGTCGAGGCCGTGACCGGCACTGGCGTATTGCTGGAGATGACCGCGCGCGACCTGCGCAGCGGCCGTGTATTCCAGGGAGCGGCCATCGTCGATGCCGTGCTGCACGCTTACGACAAGCCGTCGTTTCTGTCGCGGGTGTTCCTGCTGAAGTACAGGAAGACCATGCTGCTGGATGCCAATGCCGCGCTATCGGGCAACGCACGCATCCGTGAACATCGCCTCCGCCTCAGGCGCCCCGTTGATGCAGGCGGTCCTTGAGCTTATCCGCCATTCGTATCGCCAGCGCCGCGATCGTCAAGGTCGGATTTGCATAGCCGCCGGTCGGAAAGACCGAGCTGCCGGCAACGTGCAGATTGCTCATGCCGTGCACCTTGCAGTCGGCGTCGACGACGCCACGCGCAGGGTCCAAATGCATGCGTGTGGTACCCATGTGATGCTTGCCGCCCAGCATGGACCTTGGCCAGCCGTCCTCGCCGCACATTCCGTGTTCGATGAGATGGCCGAGCCCGAGGCGTGGCAGCTCGCTGCGAAGGACCGCCATTAGCCGTTCGTAACCGTGTTTGTCCGCCTCGTTGATGCGCCAGTCGATCCGGACCCTGGGCAATCCGAGCCAGTCCCGGCGCCTGCCAAGCGTTACCCTGCTGTCACGACATGGCGTCGTTTCAAGGACCACGCGCAGGGCCAGCACGTCGTCCCGGCGGAGGACACCGCGGACCCTGTCCCAGGCAGTCCTGCCTGCGTTAGTGACGTCGCTGGCGAGATCACGCAGATCCTGACCCAGGCGCCCGTCCGGATGGTCACGGTGCCGCAATACCTCCAGCAGGTGGTTCAGGGCACTCCCGCCGGTGGACGAATAGGCCGCGACAGCCTTGTAGCGCGCCCGTCGCAACAAGTAGACGGATGCCCCATTCAGTCGTTCCTGCCGCAGCAACCGATCGCTCAGGCTGATCGCAGCATGAACTTTCTGCGTGCTGCCGACCTGCTCGTAACCCTCGATGACGTACAGGCTCTTGTCGAAATCCGCGCGCGCGGGCTGATAGTAACCGGGAAAAAAATACGGGTGGTCCATGAAGTAGCGCCCGACCAGGTCATGGTCATTCCCCAGGCCATTCGGTCGTGCGCCCGTCGAGGCCAGCAGCACCCGGGCGTTCTCGATCCCGCCGCAGGCCAGCACATAGTGCCGCGCGTGTACCGTCAGCTTGGCGCGATTCAAGGTGGCCAGGGCAAGACCGGTCACGCGCCTCGCGTCGGGGTCGGTCTGGATCTCCATCAGGTTCGCGTTCAGGTAGACGTCGATGTTGCCGGCGGCTCGCAGGTTCTCGCGATACGCCTGCCCGAGATCGGTGGGATGACTGAACTGGTAGATGCGCGTCTGTAGCAGGTCGCTCGACACGCGCAGCGCGCCCCCGAACGATTCCAGCCAGCCGGCCGGGGCGAAGTCGTAGCGACCCAGCTTGCAGAAGCCGTGCGCGCGCCGATAGTACGGCTCGAGTTGCGCGTGGCTGATCGGCCAGCCACTGTCGTCGATCCCCTCGCGATTCTCGAAATCCACTGGGTCCAGCGGCCGGCATTGCCCGCCCCAGCGGGTCGTGCTGCCGCCGAACCTGCGCAGCCTCGAAAACACCGTCGAGTGATTTCTGCGGCCGACATTCTCGCCGAGGTAAAGAAACTGTGTGGTATGGCGATGGGCGAAATCGCCCGATTCGATCAGCGCCACCCTGTCGTGGCCCGCCGCGAACTCCATCGCCAACGCGATGCCCGCCGCCCCGGCACCTACGATCGCGACGTCGGTATCGATCACCGTACCATTCAGGCGACGCGCGTCGTGGAACGACATTTCCTAGCGCGACCTGCGCAAGAGGCTGCGGCCTTGAAAGGATGCCGGCTGCCGCACCCCGAGCAGATCCAACGCGGTAGGAGCCAGGTCCAGAATACTGGCCCCTCCCGGGTGTTGCGGGACCACAAACGGGCCGCCCGCCCGACCAGGAATCCACGCCGCCGGTGATTGCCGGATCGACCCAACGGATGCCGTCCGGGCGTCGGCCATGCGATCGAACCGAACAAGTCGGAAGCGACGCTTCGGTGCGACTCAGCCGCGGCAGGATTCCAGCGTACCACGAGGTCTGGCAGGTACTTTCGCATCGGTCCGTCGGCGAAAATCTGCTCCGCGAAACCGATCTCGTTCACGAGCGGCTCCCCTGTATCGGCATCCCTGAACGTACGCAGGCCGTCGGCAATCCGTTCGCAGAGAGGCCGGTACATCTCCAGCGGCACGATGCCATCGCGTTCGCGCCCACGCAGGTTGATCCGGATGTATCCGTCGAGGTCGCAGAAGGCCACGAATGCCTCGGTTCGCGACCAATCGACGCCACCCGAGCGCCAATGCAGCGTCAGCTTGTCCTGGATTCCCTGTGGCAGCCGCTGCTTGACGCGCGCGCGCAGTTCGCCTGGCACCAGCTGGCGAAGCCGGTCGGTCAGCCGGGTCCGGCGAACCGGACGTTCATCGAACGGGCCACCACGAAGGACGCGTGCCAACATCTCCGGAAGCATGCTCGTTCGATCGTTGTTCGGTCCCATGCCGTGCAATGCAAACACCATCACCGCCGCGTCGCCACCGGCCTCCTCGACGAGGCGGCCGACTGCCGCGTCGCAAGCGGCGTAGATATCGCGCAGGGCATTCGCGATCGACTCGAGCTGCGCGTCGGTTGCGCGACCCTTGCGTATCGTTCGCTCCCACAGCAGATGCCCGCCCCGATGCGTCGAGGAAAAGCAGATCAGCGCGAGGTCCCAGGGATGCTTCCGCATCAAGGTGCGACCCAGATCGCCGACTCGCCGCGCGGTTTCGACGCACTGGTCCCGTACCGAGATGCATTCCGCCGCGCTGAGTTCGTGCGCCGTTTCCTCATCGAACGGTGCGTCGCCGAACTCACGGCGTATCTCGTCCAGCAGACCGGGCGGTGTCGAGCCTCGCCCCTGCAGTAGCTCGTGGGTCGCCCAGCCCGAAACCTCGATGCCGTCGTAGGCAGGTGGCGCGTAACAGAGAGGGACGTCGACCACGATGACACCCCGGTCACTGCCTGGGAGTTGCCGCCAGAACGGCTCCAGCGGCATCCACGCGGGTCTCGGTCTTTCGCCAGTCATCGTCTCCGGACGCCAGACCAGATAGTGGTACATGCCGATTCGGTCCGGCGTGCTGCTGGCGTAGAAACACGGCCACGGCGCGCCGACTAGCCAGTACGCCGTGGAACGCAGCTCCATCATCACGCCCCGACGCTGCAGGGCCGCCAGATTCGGCAGCAAGCCGTCGGCAATCCACTGCTGGATCAACGTGATTTCTGCTGCATCCAGGCCAATCATCAGCACGGGACGATGGCTGGCCACTGAGTGGGTCATGACAGGAAGGTGATTACCGGGAGGTTGCTGAATTCGTCGGCCGGACCGTATGTCGCGGCCGCGTACATGTACCAGTCTTGCTTCGACACACCGATAGCATTTACCGGGTAGGTGATCAACCCGACTTGGTGCCGGTTCGCTCGTATGAAGTGGGGCTGTAGGTAGATCAGCGAATTGCCGGCTCCCGACTTGAGGGGGAACGTCCGGTGCAACAGCGATCCATTGGCGGAGTTTTCATGAACACGAAATTCCTGTGTTTTGTCGCCGCTGCTGCGGTCACCGTGCCGCTGTTGGCTGGCTGCCAGCGGTCGCCCGAGATCAGCTACATCAAGGACGTGGCACCCATTCTCGACAAGCACTGCAAGAGCTGCCACGTTGCCGGACAGGCCGGCTACGTCGTGAGCGGCTTCGAACTGGAGAGCTACGAGACGTTGATGAAGGGCACGCAATACGGGCCAGTGGTCCTGCCGGGAGATCCGCTGACGAGCGTGCTCGTCATGCTGGTCGAAGGGCGCGCGGACCCGTCGTTGAAAATGCCGCATGGCGATGCCAGGCCACTCGAGCCGGCGGAGATTGCGACCATCCGGCAGTGGGTCGAGCAAGGCGCAAAAAACAATTAGCAGCTTCAGTTACGTTTCACGCCCTCGTTCCTCAGGGCTTCGAGCCCCGCCAGGTCGAGACTTGCAACGGCTGCCTTGAGTTCCGTGATGCTGGAGGCCTCGCCGCTCAACTTGACCGAGAAGCGCTCGCCCAGCACGGTCGAATATTCGCCGCTCTTCCGCCCGGCATCCCATTCCTCGTGGACCATCCGGCCGTCCTGCGTGTAGGTCTTCTCGTGGCCCTGGTCCGTTTCCCGCTCCTGCTCCACGCCAGCCCAGCCGGCGAACGCCATCATGCCCTTCATGCTGCCCATGTCGACGATCTCGAGGCGCAGCGAACGCCCTGCGTCGTTCGAATATGTCCCGCGCGCCTCGGTGATCTGCATTCCCATTGCTTTGTTGCGTGCTGCAGAAATCTCCGTCCGCCGCAGACCCGCAAGGGACTCCGGCACAAAGGGCTTGATCCGGTCGGGCGCCAGTGACTCGACCTGGTCTCCGCCGCCGGCCACCGCCGACAGGATGTCCCCTGCAGCGTCGCGCTGGGCGTTCACGTCGCCGGACTTCTGCGCGGCTTCCATCTTCTTGCCCGCCTCCTCCGCCTGCCGCGCCATGGACTCCAGCTTACCCATGGGGCTGTCCGCGTCGAAGCCGCCGGCATCCCCAGAATCGCTGACGCCCGGCAAGCCGGAACCGCGCATGTTGCCGACGCCGATGATGCCGCCCACGGCGAAACTGATCAGCCAGCTCAAGACGATTGCGATTACAAAGGTGACCGCGGTGTAACCTGCGGCTTTCTCCGACGGGCACTTCATCGTCTGCGGGAGTCCGAGATAGAGCAGGTAGATGCTGTAGACCCCACCGGCCAGCAGGATCAGCATCGAAACCCATGGCAGGACCTGGCCAATTCCGGCAATCCAGCTGGCCGTCGAGGCGTACACCACAACCTTAAATGCCTGCACGCGGTTCTTCTGACCACCGAACGTGGGCGCGAGCGCATCGACGATCAATGACAGGACGTACACGGATGCAAGCCCGAGCACGTAGCTCATGACCATCCCGCTGAGTCCGGCGCCGACGCTTGCGCGATAGGTCCCGAGGAACGGCAGATCGATACCGATGACGCTGTGCTTCAAGAACCCGAACACCGCCGGGATGGCGGCCAGGACCAGCACGTAGTCTTTGTAGATGCCTCCGATCGTCGCCGGCTCCGAGGCGATGACGGGCCACTCGTTGCGCGGCGTTCCCAGAATGGCCTTGACGCGCGCAATCTGCTTGCTGAGGTCCATGATCGCTCCCCCCTTTCGACGATAACGGCCTGAGGCGTGATCTTGCTCCCCATGATGGCGCGCAACAAGTCGCAGGCCGTCGCCTGCGCTCCTGCGGGCGTATGCTGACGGCAGCGAGTCGCACCTCCTGCGGCCCGCGCGTCGTTACACAGGGGAGTGAGCACCATGGCGAAGAAGAAATCGGACAGCGGCGTCTATCGCGTCACGGAGATCATCGGCACAAGCACGGTGTCCTGGGAGGATGCGGCAACCAGTGCCGTGGAATTGGCGGGAAAATCGTTACGTGACCTGCGCGTCGCCGAGGTCAGCAAGCTCGACATGAAAGTCGAGGATGGCAAGGTCGTCGCGTACCGGGCGCGGGTTTCCCTGTCCTTCAAGTACGAGGTGTGACCGCAGGACCGAGGTGGGACGACCGCCGGCCTACTCGGCCTTGAGATCGCGAATTCGGCGCCGGAGTGCGAGGAGCGCAGCCTCCTCCCAGCCGGACGGGGTCGGCGCGTCCACACAAGAAACGGGGTCACCCGACAGGGACTCGACATGGCGCTCGACCCGCTTGAGCACGATGGTCTCCCCAGTCCGTGGCACCCACGTCCCCACGCGGTTGCTCACGCCGCTCGACCGGTGCGTCGCGATTCGTTTCCGTGGGTTTCTTCTGCTCTTGCACTGGACCTGACCCTCTCGAACCGAGCGAAGCATAGTTCCGCTCGCCGCCCACGACTGCGACCGCCGTCACATCGGGAGGGAGTTGCGGTCGCCGCCAAGTCTCGCCGCCGCGGTTTGTTATGTTCTTTCCGTGGCTTACGGCTCACAACTCGACCGTCTTGCAAGATCTCTCCAGGACCGCGCTCGAGCGTGCCCGAACCGGGCGAGATATCTGCTGGACCTGCACGGACTCATGGCCTACAAAGACGCTCCTGCTTTACGGCACACATTGCACCGGCACCATGGGTTTGCAGTCATTCAAGAAAGGGACAAGTGCAATGGCCGAACTGGACCGTGACATCACGAGTCCGTTGCCGGCCGAGCCGACCGACCGTGCCCCGAGCGCTGCATTGGCGCCCCAGGCGACGGCGACGTGGCATTTCGACCAGGCCGCCCGAACATCCACAGGGCCTGCCGTAGGCCCCGGGACCGTGCTGCGTCAGCGCTATGTGCTCGAGCGAGAACTTGGCGGCGGCGGCATGGGCACCGTGTACCGGGCGCTGGACCGCAACAAGGAAGACCTGCCGCCACCGAATCGTCCCGTGGCCGTCAAGGTGCTGCGCGAGGAGTTCGCACATCGTCCCGATGCGCTGCAGGCACTTCGCCGCGAGGCGCACCAGGCGCAGGCGCTGTCGCATCCCGGCATCGTCAACGTCTTCGACTTCGATCGCGACGGCGACGTGTACTTCATCACGATGGAGCTGCTTGAGGGCGAGCTGCTGAGCGATCTGATGCAACGCATCCGGCCCGGCAAGCTGCCTCGCCAGGCGGCGACCGACCTCCTGCGCGACCTCGGCAATGCAGTAGCGTACGCGCACTCGCGCGGAGTCCTGCACATGGATCTGAAACCCGGCAACGTGATGATCACGTCGCAGGGTGACGTGCGCGTGCTGGATTTTGGCCTTGCGTATCCGCACGTGACGGAACCATGGATATCGGATCACCCGCCCCCGTTCCATGCGGCCACACCGACGTACGCGAGCTGCGAGCAGTTGGACGGTGCCGCTCCAGACCTCCGCGACGATGTATTCAGCCTCGCCTGCGTGGCATACGAGCTGTTGAGTGGTGAACACCCGTTCGGGCGATGTTCGGCCCGGGAGGCGCGCGACCAAGGCCAACGGCCGCGCCGTATACGCGGCCTGTCGCGGAGCGAGTGGCGGGCGCTACGCCAGGGCCTCGCCTGGAACAGGGGCGATCGGCCGCGCAGCGTTACCGAATTGCTCCAAGGGCTCGGCCTCGTGGCAACGGCGCAGCGCGCCCAGCCCGGCCAGAGGTTCAAGCGGCACGCCGAGCGACCAGGCATTTCGCGCTGGTGGCTGGCTACCACTGGCCTCGGCATCCTCGCGGTTGGACTCTACGTCGCCTGGGCACGACTCGCCCCCGACAGCGGTCCTGAGACCATCATTGGAATACTGCGTGATGGCATTGGAATGCCGCGTGATGACAACGCGCGCCTGTCGCCGCACGAGGAACAACCACGGGCTGTGCCCGCAACAGCCGATTCCACTTCATTGGATTCGACACCCGCCGTTCCTGAACTCACCGACTCCCAGGTGACGGCTGAGGAAATTGTTCCAGCGGACTTTGCCACAGCCATTGCGGCGACGGTGGCGCCGACACCGGACATCGCGGCGACAGTGGCGCCGACACCCCTCATCGCGACGGCGGCCGCGGGTCCCGGGCGCCTGGGGTTCGCGACAAACACCATCACGGTCAGTGAGTCTGCAGGGGCGGTGCCGTTGCGCGTGTTCCGCCGCGGAGGCGCAACGGGCACGGTCTCCTTCAGTTGGAAAACCGTCGACGACAGTGCGATTGCGGAACGTGACTATGCCGCGCGGGGCACGGTACGGGAGTCCATCGGACCCGGTGAGACGAGCAAGACGGTCCTCATTCCGATCGTTTCCGACGCGGTCAAGGAGTCAACCGAACTCTTCGACGTTGTAATCGAAAACCCAACCGCTGGCGCAACGCTCGGAACCAACGCACAGGTCACCGTCATCGTCGTGGACGATGACTGAACCGCCGCTCGCCTCTCGGAGAATCGATCTGGCGTTGGACGTCATCCGCCCTCAGGCAACGGCTGCGGCCTGCCGCAGGACGGAGTCAAGTGTCAAGAGAGTCCACACTGTTTGCTTGTTCGCTGCGACAGGCAGCTTGCGCAACCGCTCTACGTCAAACAGCTCTGCGACCTTGCTGCCGGCGCTGAATGCCTGTTCGTAGACGTCGCGCAGCGGCCCCTCAATCCACTCCACCTCAGGCGTGGTGAAACCGAACTTCGACCACTCCGCCACATCGCCACCCACCAGATTCGCACAGACTTGACGCAGGACCGGCTTGGAGCGACCGCCTCCGATGTCGAACCGCATCTCCAGAGGCAGCGTGGCGGCCACCTCGAGCAGCGACGGGTCGAGCAGCGGATAGACGAATCGCACACCGACCTGTTGCCCGAGCCGAGTATTCCGACGATTTATCGCCCGGCCCAATGAGGTCGTTACCCAAGTCGTGAACATCTCGTCGACGGGCAATTCCGGAAAAAGTCCGTGCCAGCGTGTCCGATGTGGCAATCCCGGACCGACCTGCGCGCCCAGGATTTCACGTGCTGCGGCGGTGGTTTCGAGCAGTTCGATCTGCAGAACAAGCTCCGGCAGGCTCTTGCGAAGAATTCCAGCCAGTCGGGCTCCGCGTGCACCCCCGACTGCCCGAAGCAAGGTTGCGACGATCGGGCGCAACGCGGAAGGAACTCGATCCAGCGAGCGCTTTCGCGCCGCGAGCCTGAGGCTGAAGCCCAGACTGCCCGTTCCAAACTGTTCCACACCATCGCCCGCGAGAACCACCGATGCAGAGTCACTGATCACGTCGAGCATGCAGAGCATGGGCATGTTGTTGAAATGCCGTGGCGGCTCCTGCAGGCGCGCAATGACATCAGGGAACCGGCTGCGGACGTCGGCAGCGGACACCGGGACGATGGTGAGCGGGATGCCAAGCCGGCGCGCTACATCTTCGGCCCGTGGAAGCCCGGGTTGGAGAAGCCTTCCATGCGCATGGTAAAGCCACGGCACGAAGGAAAACCTTGCGGGCAATGGCCGCGATGATGGTGGAATCCACGCCCCCGCTCAGCGGGACCGCGACTTCGGCCACTCCCTCGTCCCGCAGGCGCTCGATCCGGCGACGGGTCCCGTCCGTGACCTGGGCGGCTGCATCAGCCATTGGCCACGGCAACTTGTCCGGCTCGAAGCGGTGACAAGGCACGGGAGCCGACTCGCTGAGCCCCTCCTGGGTAAGAGTCAGCCACTGCCCCGGCACCACCTGTCGGATACCGTCCCACACGCTGTAACGCGCCCGTGAGTACGCGAAGCGCAAAAATATCAGGAAGCGCTTCGACAGCCACGGACAGGGGCGGACCGCTCGCCAACAACGGGAACGGCTCGGTACATACCCACACCTGCTCCCCCACACGACGCACGAAGAGCGAAGACTGTCCGTATCGATCCACGAGCAGTTCCAGCGCCCCGCGCGGCGATCCAACTGCAACACTGCATAGTCCCCTTGCAGTTGCTGCGCCGTCGGGCGACCTGATCGCTTCCACATCGCGGCCAGCTCTCGGGCATCGATCGGCCGATCAACCGCAGCCCCAGAACTGTCGGTGTCCAGCCGGCGCGCCCTGCCAGTATTACCAGCCCGCTCATCATCGACCGCGGTTGTAACCACGCCGCTGGCGACCAGCGCACAGCGATCCTCCGGCGCCAAGTCGGCCACCCAAGGGTTGGCAGCTGGCATTCTGAGTCTGGATCGAAACGATTCGACGTGCGGCGCCTGGCCGGAGAACACGTGACACGCGAGGATGGCCGACATGTTGGGCACGCCCCTGTGCAGATTGCTCAGAGCAGCAGCATACAAGCGAGCGTATGAGCCGGCTACATGAGCGTGGTTCCCGCCCCGAGTCCGTGCATCACCCGTAGTATTCGACACTTCAGGGTCGGGCAACAACGCAATGAGTGGATTTGTAGCTTTCTCCAGTGATGACCCGAATCCGGCTAACGCAGCGGCCATGCGAGACATGTCCGCGCGCATCGCTCACCGCGGTGACATCGAATCATTCGTGTCGTTCTCGGATCGCAGCGGCGCCGCTGGCCGGCACCGCGTTGATTCCGGGTTCCGTGTCGAATCACACATCGACGCGCGGCGCGCCATCGTGCTGGACGGCTTCATTACCAATCTGCCGGAACTCCGACGCTGCGCGGGCGTTCAGGCCGAAGCAGGCGTGGCCGAGCTCATGCTGGCAGGGTACGAAAGGTGCGGGGACGCCTGGTTCGAGAAGCTGGATGGCAGCTTCGCCATGTTCCTCGCGGATTTCCGCACCGGTGACGCGCTGCTCGTGCGGGACCGGTTTGGTCACCGCCCGCTGTATTTCGCCATCGCGCGCGGAACGATCTGGGCTGGCTCCGAAATCAAGGCACTACTGGCAGCCCCAGGCGTCTCGAGCGCGTTGAATCGGGCTGCGTTACCCGCAGCGATCAGTTACGGGGTCACCCCGGGGCCAGACACGCTGTTCGACGGCATCTATAAATGCGTGCCGGGATTCATCTTCAAGGCCAACCAGCGTGGCACGTATGGCACTAGTGTCTATTACCGCCCGCCCGCTCCCCGGATCTTCGCGGGGACACTCGAAGAGGCCCGGGAACACGTCTCGTGCAATCTTCGCGAGACAGTGTCGCAGTACGTCCGCGAGTGCCCGGGGGTAGGAATCCTGCTGTCAGGCGGTGTCGATTCTGCACTGCTTGCGTACGAGCTCGCGCAGGCGACTGGAGGTCGGGCGCCCGCCATCAGCTTCGGCGCTGCGGAATGGGATCAGGAAGAGTCGGCGGAGGCACAGGTAGTCGCGCAGCAGCTCGGGATGCCGTTTTCGCGCACGTTCGTACGGCCGGAGGATGATCTCGCAGGCGCGCTGCGCATCGTCATCCGTCAGCTCGAGGAGCCGACCCGTTTCGAGAACGCCGTGGCGCTGGCGCTCACCTACCCCAGGGCCGTCGGCACGTGCACCGCCGTCCTTACAGGCGAGGGTGGCGACAGCACTCTCGGCGAGTACGAACACCGGAAGGCGCGGCGCGTGGCGCAGATGTTGCGCCTGCCCCGGCCATTAAGGTCGCTCATCGCCGGGCTGTCGCAACGACATTCTGGAACGCGCCGACTGCGGGCTCTGGCCAGCTATTGTCGGTCTGAATCCGTCGAGGACTTCGTGCAAAGGGACGTCGCGAACTGCCCCGATCTCGTCCGTGGGTCGCAACACCCGCCGCCGCTCGCGCTGCAGGAATCGGTCCAGCAGGCGATCTCCGGTTGGCCACCGGCCGCCCAGTACATTTATATCGACCTCCTGGAGTTCCAGCACTGCTGGATCGAGCGCATGGAGAAGGTCGCGAGCATCCATGGCATCGAGTGCTTCCATCCGTTCCAGAGCAACGCGCTATTGGAATTCGGACTTGCACTGCCAGAGCGACTGCGGATCCGCGATGGCCACACGAAGCCGATACTGCGTGGGCTCGCCAGGGAGCATTTCGGCGACGAGCTGGCGTACCGTGCGAAGCGGCAGCTCGCGGCACCCATGACGCTTTGGCTCAATCGGTCGGAGCAGCTTCGTGCCCAGGTGATGCGTCTCAAGGATCCCGGCAGCCGAATTCGCGACTACCTCGACAACGGGGCCGTTGACCACTACCTCGCCGCCTACGAGCAGCACGGCGCGAGATCGGGGCCCGTGAGCCGTACCATCTTCCGGCTGCTCGGCTTCGAGCTATGGCTTGAGATGTTCGGCTGAACTCACGAAGGACTTGCGCGTGGCCTAGGATTCCATGGAGGAGTATCGCTTCAGTGCCTGCCTGGCAAGCCCGAATGCCTTGCGCGCCTTGCGCGCAAATCGGTTGCGCCAGGTCATCAGGAGGGGCACTGGGTCATTCCACGCAAAAATATTGTAGACAACGTTCCTGGACAGGATCGAGGCAATCCAGCGGACGAATGACAGCTCGCCGAGTGCGGACATGGCACGGTAAGCCCGGAAGTCACTCCGTAAGCAGAGCCACCGTTTGCCCGTGGAATAGCGACGCGGTCCTGGTTCAATCTCGTCGAGCAGATAGTCGTACGCGATCTGCATCAGATTGATGCCGTTCACCGCGCCAAGATAGTGCCACAGGTTGAACCGCGCGTTGATCTCGAGCAGCGTGTGACACCCCGTCCGGGAATCTGTCTTGAAATCAATCTTGAATGGGCCTTTGAGCGGTATTCGCTCGGCCAGTTTTTGCCCGAACCTGGCGCGCTCGTCGTCGTGCATCAGCTCGATGAAGGCACTCTCACCCGTAACCGGCGGCGAGGTCCGCAGCTTGCGCCCTACGAATGACGCGAGAATCTTTCCCTGGTCACTGGCGAAGCCGTGGTACGACCAAAGCTGACGATCGTCCCCGCAAACGTACTCCTGGAACGTGAGCTGGTTCCGATTGCGTTCCAAGAGTGGCTGCAAGGCGGCCTCGCGGCCGGTAGGGAAGACGACGGCCTTGCTGTCCCCGATGAAGAACTGCTCTCTCAGCTCGGAGTCGCGCCAGCGCGCTTTGGACCTGGGCTTTGCGAGCACCGGAAGATCAGTGACGGCCAGGTTTTCCCAGGAGAGGCTACGGGGCACCGGAAGCCCGCGCTGATGGGCGAACTCCTGGAAGAGATCCTTCGCAAGAAGGGCGTCAGCCGTATGCGGGTCAGGCAGCAGGAAGAGGAATCGCTCTGCCAGCGGTTGACGGTGTGTGACGATGAATTCGAGAAAGAAATCATCGCCGTACATGAACGGTATGCGTCGGCCGAACTGCGCCGACAGGCGATCGCCCACCTCGAGCAGGTCGCACAGCAACGCATCCGGATCGTCTTTGGATGCGAGGACACAGCGCCCACCGCAGTAGCGCGAGAAAAAAGCCGGCGCCGTTGCATCGCTCGACGCAACGATCAGCGGAATGCCCGCGATTCCGAGTGTACGGACGAGCACTGGACCGGCCAGCAGCAGGACAGGTGGTCTCTCGCGGGCGAACGCCCTTTCGACGACAAGCCTCGCGGTCATGTTTCCCTCGATGCGTCCCGCGAGGTTACAGCAACTCACCGGATTTCATGCGGATCGGCACGAACTGCGCGCCACGACTCGGCCTTATCCCCGCGCGTTCACCCATGCCACCAACTCGCCGAGGACCTCGGCGACGGCTTGGTCGAACGCCTGGACGATGGCGCCCACACGATTGTCGCTGGCAGTGACGGAAGCCCTGAAGCTTCGGTCGCCCACGACGATCCGGTCACGTGTGCGATCCAGTGCCGCGCGTACCTCCACCACTATCGTCGGGGCGGCTGCGTGGCCCTGGTCGTAACGAGCCTCGAATGTCCGCACGTCGAGCTTCAGCACGTAGTCGATGCGCGCGATCTCTGCGCGGTCGACAAGGCGGGCGGGGCCCTGGTCTGCATCGAAGGTGCGTTGCAGGACCGAGTCGAACAGGGCCACCGACGAGGTCACCCAGCGCGCGTCCTTGATGTAGGCCACTTGCGTGCCGGTGACGGTCAGGATGCGATCACCGGCGGCGGCGCGATCGAAGCCCGTGGCCATCAGCAGCACGCCGAAGCCCGGCTCACCTGACGCATTCTCCTGCAACTGCGGCTTCGTGGCGCCGAAGCGATAGAGCTGGGCCGGGTCCGACTTCGGGGAAGAGCGAAATGCAGCCAGCCAGCAGGCTCGCCACAGCGACCAGCATTGCGCCGCGGGTCATGGACCGCAAAGACGTGGACCGCGGGGCGATCATGGCTTGACCTCGATTTCCTGCGCTGGCGGCTTCGTGAGCAGTCCGTGGGGACTTTGTTGCATCTCGCCCAGTACCCGGTCGAAACTTTCGGCTGCCAGCTGCAGGCTGGCACTGGCCGATGTGATCTGCTGCAGGCCGGTGGTGGCGAAGTCGCCTGTTGGACCCTCCAGCCTGCCCATCATCGTGCGCAGATCCCTGGCTGCGGCCTCGATGTCGGTGGCTGCGTTACCCAGCTTTGCCACCACTTGACGGCCATCGCCATTGACCAGGGCGTTGCTCGACGCGGCCAGTTCGCCAATCTGCCGTGCCGCATGGTCCGCGCTCTGCAACGCGCGTTGTGCGTCGGCAATGATCGCCTTGCGTTCGCGCAGCTCCGCGGTCGCGGCCTGGACATCGTCGAGCATGCCGCTGATGCGCTCGATGTTGTCTTCCGACAGCAAGCGGTTGACCCGGTCGAGTGCCTCGACTGCACGCGCCAGGACGTTACCACCGCTGGCCAGCAAGTCGGAGAGCATGCCGCGCTCGGAGCGGATCCGCGGCACGGTGCCCTTGGGGGCCGCCCGGTTTCAACAGCCGATTGGCGGGTGTTCCTGCGGTGATCTGCACGTAGTTCACGCCGGTGATGCCCTGCGGCTCCAGCGTCGCGAAGCTGTCGACGCGGACCGGCACGTCGGACGTCACCTCTGCCCTGGCGATCACCTGGGTGGGATCGACGGTATCGAGTGAGATCCGGGTCACCTCCCCGACCTTGATGCCATTGAAATGTACTTCGCCGCCCTGCGACAAGCCGCGCACCGGTCCTGCGAAGACGATGTCGTAGTAGTCGTAGTCCTGGTTGAACTTGTACGCCGCCAGCCAGACGCTGAAGACGACCATGCCGATCACCAGCAAGGTCGAAGTGAGACCCACGAGGGCGTAGTTGGCGTTGCGCTCCATCAGCGTGCTCCTCGTGCAGCGCGCAAACCGGACGCCATGCGTCCGCGTGGACCACCAAAATACTCCTGGATCCAGGGATGGTCGGACGTTTCGAGTTCACGCACGGGTGCCATGGCAACCACCTTCTTGTCCGCGAGGACGGCCACCTGGTCGGTGATCGTATAGAGGCTGTCGAGATCGTGGGTGATCATGAACACGGTCAGGTCCAGGCTGTCCGAAAGATCGCGGATCAGTTCATCGAAGGCCGCTGCACCGATCGGATCGAGTCCCGAGGTGGGTTCGTCGAGGAACAGCAGTTCCGGATCCAGCGCCAGGGCGCGCGCGAGACCGGCCCGTTTGATCATGCCTCCGGAAAGTTCGGAGGGCTTCAATGCACCGGCACCGGGCGGCAGGCCGGCCAGGGCGATCTTCAGGTCCGCCAGCTCGTCGATTTCGTCCTTGAGCATGTCAGTGTGCTCGAAAAGCGGGGCGGCTACGTTCTCCTTGACCGTGAGGTTCGACCACAGGGCGCCTTGCTGGAACAGGACGCCCCAGCGGCGGTTGATCGCCGTCCATTGCCGCCGCCGGGCATAACGGATGTCCTGGCCAAAGATCATCACCGATCCGCCTTCGGCGCTTCTCAGGCCGATGATCGTGTTCAGCAGCACCGACTTGCCGGTGCCCGAGGCACCGACAACACCCACGACGTCGCCCCGGTTCACTACCAGGTCGAGGTTGTCGTGGATCGTGCGATCGCCAATGCGCGAGACCAGTCCACGCACCTCGATGGGCGGAACCTCGCTGCCCAGCGGCGCGTCGTCGTATTCCGTCATATGTCGAGCTTCATGTAGATCAGGGCGAAGATCGCATCGATCAGGATGGTGGCGAAGATCGCCTGCACGACCGCCGAGGTGACGCCGCGGCCAAGGGACTCGACATCCCCACCCACTTCCATGCCCTGCCGGCAGCCGATGGCGGCGATCACCCCTGCCAGTACCGGTGCTTTCGAGAGGCCGACCCAGAAGTGCATGACCCCGACATCGTCGATCATGCGTTGCAGGAACAGCGTCGGACCCAGGTCCAGCACCCCCCAGGTGACGACCAGGCCGCCAGCAAGTCCCGCCAGGGTAGCGACGAACGTGAGCAGAGGAGTGATGAACAGCAGTGCCATGAACCGCGGCAGGACCAGGGCGTCGAAGGGATCGACCCCGAGCACCTGCATCGCATCGATCTCCTGCTTCATCTTCATCGCCCCGATCTCGGCGGCGAAAGCCGAGGCCGATCGACCGGCCAGGAGCAGCGCGGTGACCAGGACATTGAACTCGCGGAGCACGGCGATGCCGATGAGGTCCACGACGAAGACCTGGGCGCCAAATTCGCTGAGTATGTTGGCGCCCAGCAAGGCCACCACGGCTCCAATGAAGAACGTCGTGGTGGCGACGATCGGTATCGCATCCAGTCCGGCCCGCTCTGCCAGGGCAAAGACGGCGGCCCAGCGCACCTTGGCAGGCCGACGGATAGCTCGACCGATGGCGAACAGCAGGTTACCGGTGAAGACGTTGAGGTCGTAGACATCCCGACCGACGCTGACGACGCTGCGGCCAAAGCGTTCGAACAGCTCGTATAACGCGCGCCGCTCTACGACCGGCGTCCTCGGTGCCGCGGTGGCATTGGCGACCAGGTCGAGTAGCCGCAAGATCTCCACGCGAGCGTTGATTTTGCCCTGTTCGGCCGCCTGTTCGATGGCCTTCAGGATGCCGTATGCGCCGGAGGTGTCGCAGCGGTTGATCCCGTTCCCGTCGATGGCGATGTCACGCGAACCCTTCAGCGCGGCGCCGAGGAGCTCGTTGGCCGAGCCCATGCGCACGGCCGTCCAGTCGCCGGTCAGCACGGCGGTCTGACGTTGGTCGCGGGTCTCAAGCCGGAAGCTGGCCGGTTGGTTCATGCGTCGGTGCCGCAGTCGCACGGCCTGGAGATTTGGACGGCCTCAGGCGCGATCCTGCACCTATCGACGACGCGCAACAAGTCGCCGCACGTCGTCAGGAAGACGGCGCGTCGACAGGAATCGCGCGCGCGAAGTAGGCCTCAGACATCTTTCGATGCGGGGCCTTCATCGGCAGAGTCAAGGCGACTTATTCAGGTCTGATGGTCAATTGACCACCGGCAGCAGGAAGTGATCGTGGACATTCAGCCACCGTCTCGCCTGCTTCCCGCCGCTGTCCATCCGAACCTGAAGTGAATGCCGAGTAGACGCGCGCGTTCACGACTGCTGGGCAGCCGCGAAAACCGGGCGTAGGTACGCGCCTTCTTGACGGCCAGTGGAGCGAGGCTGGTCAATTGGAAGCTTTCCATGCGGCACGGTGAATCACAAAGTGTGAACAGACCTTAGTCCGCTGATTCCCGGGTACTCCACTTACGCGTAGTAAGTTGCACCCGAATGACCGAGAAGGTGTCCGAACAGGAGCAAAGAAGCTGAAGTACGGAACCCTCCGCTTCGATCCATTTTGAGGGCAGCCGCTGCGCTTCGTCCCAGCCGCCGTGATGGATGGCTCCCGTCGGCAGCGGTTCGCCGTAAAACGTTTCGGTGAAGTAGATCGTGGTCCACGGGCCCCAAGGCTCCGGCGCGTCGTAGATGCTGAAGTGCCGAGGATTCCCAGCTGCGGCCCAATCCCGCGCGCGCATCGTCATCAGGTAGCGGCGGAGCCCAGGGCTGTAGACCACGTCCAACCGATTTGCGCCCCCTGGAAACTCGTATACGGACCCACGATCGCCGATGAGCGGCGACCAGACGGGCTCACCGACCGTATCAAATCCTGCGAAAAACTCGTACGCCGACTCTTCGAGGATCTGGCCGCGTGGCACCCGCGTGAGCACGATACGGTCCGTTTCAATCGTTCCGCTAGGCGAGTCGGGTGAATACATGTAAACGAAATCGTCGCGCGCGCCCGTAGTTCCTGCCAAAGTTCAGGAACGTGCAGTAGCCAAATTCCTCGAACCGCCACGCGCTCCGGGTCCACGTTGCGGCATGATCCGTTGACCACGCGAGTTGACAATGCTGACCGCCCTGGTTCGCGTTCCTCACCCACATGAGAGCACACCGTCGACCATCGGCATTCCGCTGCCTTTCCTGCCGGCGTCTCCACTGCCGGCAACCTGCTCGCCGGACGGGGAACGTATGTTGAGGCCCTCAATGCCGGGTGGCGAACCTGTCACCTTGGCGAAACCGAGACTCAGTTTCTTCGTTACCTCGTTGCGAAAGCCCCAGCCGTCGCCGTAGGCAGTATAGAGTTCGCCGTCGTCTGCCCACGTGATCGGCCAATTGTCGTTTCCCTCGGCTGTGCTCACCATGCTCGACCAGGCGGCGATGTCGATGCCGACGATCGCCGTGCTGTACGGATACGGAATCGTGGTGAAACCGGAGTAGTTGTCCACGGTAATCTGGCGAAATACGGTCTTGACGTTACCGTCGCCCGCCCTGGCCATCACACTTATCTGGTGGGGACCGTTGCCGTATCCGGTCGTATCCCACTCGTACCGGAGGGAATTGGCCGTCGGCGAATAAATGACTGCCCCGTCGATCGCAAGTGTAATTTCCACGACCCCGGACTCATGCTCGGCGGCGGCGGAAATCGTGACATGGCGACTGACCCAGCTACCAACGCCGGGAGATGACACGTCGATCGTTGGAAGCCCTGGCTCCTGGTTCAACCCACCTCCGACCCACGCTGGATCGGTTGCCTGCACAGTCGCGTCGGGCCAGCACGCATCTCGGCCGTTGCCGCTGCTGTCACCGACAGTTTGTCCGTCGCCTCGTTGAAGCGGTAGTACGCCAGAAGTCCGACCTGTGCTCCGGACAACTCGACGTTCATGTTGGCCTGCACCCGCTCCGCGCTCAGCGCTTGCGCCCAGATCCGCACTTCGTCGACCGCCCCGTGGAAAGGCCGGCTGATAGCGGCGGCATTGCCGACCACGAGGTTCGCGTTGTTGGTTGCGAGCGTCCCGCGAGGCATGCTGGCCACTGGACGCCGTCCACATACAGGCGAAACTGCGCACCATCATAGGTGCCGGCGATGTGCTGCCAACTGTTCAGCGACAGCGCCGCCGCACAGTCGGCGGTCGACTCCGCCGATCCTCGCCCGCCACTGCACGTGTCCGGCGCCCGCCGAGCAACCGGTACTCGCTGTCGACACCATGAGCTCAAAGGCGCCCTTTGAAATCACCCGGTTCTGCGCTTTCGTGTTCGAAATGCTCGCCGGATTGATCCAGGCCTCGAACGTGATCCGCGACGCCTGCGCGAGGTTTCCGGCGTGAACCCTGTCATCCGTCCCATCGAACATCAGGTACGTCTCTCGCGGATTCCCGCCGCCCGTCGTAGGCCCACTGGATACGAACAGATTTACAGTCAGCCAGTCCGGCACACTCGTCCCGCCACTCGGGCTCTGACTGATCACACTCGCGGTCGGCACAATGATACTTGGGGTCTCATTCACCGTTCCCAACGTGAGCCCTGCACCCAAGATCATTGAGCTTGCCGTGGCCCGCGGGTGACCTACAACCTCCGGCACGGTCGTCGAGATCGTCACCGTCTGCACCCATGACGGATCAGTTGCCTGCACCGTCGCGTCGGAGCCCAGCACCGCATCTCGGCCGTTACCGCTGCCGTCACCGACGGTTTGTCCGTCGCCCTCGTTGAAGCGGTAGTACGCCAGAAGTCCGGCCTGCGCTCCAGGCAACTCGACGTTCATGTTGGCTTGCAATTCCGCCGCGCTCAGCGCCCTGCTCCAGATCCGCACCTCCTCGATCGTCCCGTGGAAAGGCCGGCTGATAGCGGCGGCATTACCGACCACGAGGTTCGCGTTGTTGGTCGCGAGCGTCCCGCTGCGAGCCATGCTTGCTACCTGGACGCCGTTTACATATAGGCGAAACTGCGCACCATCATAGGTACCGGCGATGTGCTGCCAGTTGTTCAGCGACAGCGCGCCGCCGCACAGTCGGCGGTCGACTCCGCCGATCGTCGCCCGCCACTGCACGTGTCCGGCGCCCGCCGCACAACCGGAATCCCCTGACGACACCATGAGCTCAACGACGCCCTTTGAAATCACCCGGTCCTGCGATTTCGTGTTCGAGATGCTCGCCGGATTGATCCATGCCTCGAACGTCGCCTGGCGGGTGTCGGGTCCCGCCAAGGCGGGGAGCCCGTGGAAACCGGTCATTCCGAGAATCATGACGGCCATCGGGGCACGGAGCCGCGACACGATTGTCATGGTCTGTCCTATCTGTGTCGATGACGCGGTGAGATCAGCAGTGCGATCGGCACGCTACGCGAGGAGGCTCGGATCATGCTCCGGGCATAAGCATTCGACAAGAGTCCGATGCGATCCCGCAAATACATGAGCGCAGGGTTGACTGATCCTTCGCCGCACTCTTGCGATAGAACCCAGCGCGTGGGAACGGCGCGCAGACTGCAGGCACGCACCTTCGCCAATGCGCCATCTGCGTGGCTGCTCCGCCGAACTCCGCGTCACCTCCGGGGCGCAGGTGATCGTGTTGATGCCGCTGGCGGAAGCGGCCTAGTGGAGGATGGCCGGGAGCCTGCCGAGGATGCACGCGCGTGCGAACCGGTCACGGCGCGGGCCGAGATGGCGCGCGTATTCCGCCAAGTTAAGCTGCGGCGGACGGCGGGAGGGTGATGATTTTGGAGACCACGCCCTCGGCACAGGTCGCCCTCGTTTCCGGGGGCGAAAGCGCGTTGGACCTAATTGCAGGCAGCGGAGCAGGATTTGAACCCGCGATATTCGGAACATGAGCCCGGGAATGTCGCGGCGATGCTGGCGGCAATGCAGGAGATGTCGTCCGGCTACCAACGCTCTGCGGTCCCTCAGACCAGGCCGGATTGACGGTAAGACTCGAGGGTGCGTGCGAATCCTTCCTCGAGGTCGACCGCCGGTTTCCAGGCGAGGACGCTCGTCGCGCGCGAGCAGTCGAACGCGGCGTCATTGACGTAAAAGTCCATGCGACGCCGGTAGATCGGTGGATCCACGCCGACGAACTTGCAGGTATCCTCGGTCACTGCCGCAAGCAGCCGCATGGGCGCCAGCGGAAGCCGCGGGCCGCAGCTGTCCCGACCGACCGTGGACGCCAGCGCCCCGAGGATTTCGCGCAACGGCGCGGCGCGGGGACCGGCAATGATCATTTCCTGCCCGGCTGCCTGGGGCAACAGGCATGCCTGTAGTGCGGCATCG
>JADJOO010000027.1 GCA_016713725.1 Pseudomonadota bacterium
AAGACATCCACGAGCAACTCGACCTTGCCGGCCGCAATCGCGACGGCAGAGGCGGGCCCATGGACGGAGCCGGCTGCGGAAGGCGACGAGCCCTGCTGAGCGAACGCCCACAAGCTGCTCGCGCAGCACGGCAGCGGTTCGCGCCGCCAGGTCGAGGCCTGATCGCGGCAGCGCGCGCTGGTCAACGGTCGGCCGGCTGCGATCGGGCATGCGCTGCAGGCGGGCGTCGTCGTGGATGGCAAGGACGTGACGCGCCTGGCGGCGGTAGACCGCAAGCCGCAGGTCATCCTGTATCACAAGCCCGCGGGCGAGATGCCAGCAGCCGTGCGGGTGACGATCGTGAGAGCGCCGAGATGAACCTGCCGGCACTGCATGCCGGTCGCTGGGTGGCGGTCAACGCCCTCGGCTTCGGCGAGGACGGCTTGCTGATCCTGTCCAGCGAAGGAAAGTTTGCGCTGGCGATCGCCCGTCACAATCACGAGATTCCGGTCGAGTACCGCGTGCGCGCGTTGCGGCCAAGCCAGGAAGAGGCGTGGCCCGAGATGCCGACGGCAGTCGACGTCGAAGGCCAGACGGCCACGTTCAGCGCGGTTGAGCCCGCAGGTGCCAGCGGCACCAATATGTGGTTCAAGGTGACGAGCGAACGCACGTTGCCGCGCGGTGCGATCCGCGCCTTGTTCGTGGATTCCGCGGGCCTGAGATCAGCCGCACGATGCTGGTGAAGTGGGGCCCGATCGCCCTGCCACGCGATTTGTCGCGGGCCGTTCGCGTGCGCTCGACGGCGTGGACCTCGATCCTCTCTATGCGCTGGCGGGCCGCGATCGCAGCGACACCGGTCTCAAGCCGCGTCCGCGACCCCGGCCAGCCCCGGACCGTCGCCGCAAGAAAACTACTGCGCGTCGAAGCGGCAGCCGGTGACGCCCCGGCTGTCGGGGCCCAGCAGGTAGAGGAACGGCGCGAGCACGGCTTCGGGCGTTGCCAGTTTCGCGGCGTCCTCGGCTGGGTACGCCTTGGCACGCATCGGTGAGCGCACGGCGCCGGGATTGACGCTGTTCGAGCGGATCGGCGAATCCGTCGCCAGCTCATCCGCCAGCACCTGCATCATTCCCTCGTTCGCAAACTTCGAGACGGCATACGCGCCCCAGTACGCGCGTCCCTGATCGACACGCCGCTGGTCGTAAAGACGATCGAGCGTCCGTCGACTTTGCCGAGAGCAGCGGCAGCAGGATCTTCGTCAGGATGAACGGGCGCGTTGACGTTGACGTGCATCACCTTGAGCCACGTCGGCACGTCGATGCGCGATCGGCGAGCGGTCGCCGAGGATCGCCCCCACGTGGGCGAAGCCGTCGAGCCGGCCGAACTCACCGCCGATGGCCCCGGGCAGGCGTCGTACGCGGCGGCGTCTGCCTTCTCGAAGTCGACCGGTGCGATGGCGGGGACCGCCCTGCGCGACGATCGAGTCGGTAGACGTTTTCCAGTTTCCTGACCGAGCGCCAAGGATGACGCGTGCGCCGTGATTGGGGGGGGGGGGGGGGGGGGGGGAGGTAGAGGTGGATAAAGGTTTGTGCGGAGTGGTTCGAAGGAGCGCGCCGGCGAAATGCCGCAGCGATCCCGGTGGAGTGCCGCACTGCAACGGGTCGTCCGTCATCGCTCGGTCGTCTCGTCCTGGTCCGCGATCGGCGTTGAATCATCGGCCGGCGGTGCGATTTCGGCGGGACCGGGTTCCGCCGGTGCCTCGGCCATGACGGCACGCGCAAGTTTGTCGATGGGCGCGAGTTCCTCGATCTCCTTCGCAGGCCGCAGGCCCAAGTTCGGTGAACTTGCGTGCGCCGGGCATCACCTGGCGCTCGAGCGAACCGACCGCCGCGTTATAGGCCTCCACGCTCTGCCCCAGGGTCCGTCCCACTTTCGAAATGTGCGCGGTGAACGTGGCGAGCCGCTTGTACATGTCCTCGCCGAGTTCCTGGATCCGAGCCGCATTCTCGGCGAGCGCATTCTGGCGCCAGCCATAGGCGACGGCTTTCAGCAGTGCGACGAAGCTCGTCGGCGTCGCGATGATCACGTGCTGCCGGATTGCGTCTTCGAGCAGCGACGGCATTTCCGCCACGGCCGCGCTCAGGAACTGGTCACCCGGGATGAACAGCACGACGAAGTCCGGGCTCTGCTCGAACTGTGACCAGTAGGCCTTCTGTGACAACTGCCGCACTCGTTCCTGCACGGCCAGTGCATGGCGGCGCAAGGCGAGGTCGCGGTCCTCGTCGGTCGTGGCCTCCGCGGCCGTCAGGTAAGCATCGAGCGGGGTCTTGACGTCGACCACGATCTGCCGGCCGTCGGGCATGTTCACGATCATGTCGGGGCGCAGCGAGCCGTCCTCGCCCGGCACGTGGACCTGCTCGAAGAAATCGCAGCGCTCGACCATGCCGGCCAGTTCGGCCAGCCGACGCAGCGTCATCTCACCCCATTGGCCGCGCACCTCGGGCCGGCGCAGGGCCGTGACCAGGTTGCGGGTCTCGCGCTGCAGCATGACCTGGCCGAGCGCGACGCTCTCGATCGAGCTGCGCAGGGCGCCGAAACTCTCGGCGCGATCCTTCTCGATACGGGCGATCTGTTCGTGGGTTTTCTGCAGCGCCTCGCGCACCGGTGACAGCAGGGATTCGACGGCCTTCTCGCGCTCCGTGAGATTGCGGAGCGCAACCTCCTGCTGCTGGCCGAGAGTCTGGCGCGCGAGTTGCAGGAACACTTCGTTGTTGCCGCGCAGCGCCTGGCCGGCCACCGAGTCGAAGCCACTGCGCAAACGCTGCAATGCCATGTCGAGCGCCTGGTCGCGTTCGATCGCGACGTCGGCGGCCGACTTGAGCGATGCCTCGGCGGTCGCCAGGCGGACTTCGGCCGCGTGGGTACGTCGACGTGCAACCAGCCAGCCGATGAGCAATCCGAACGCAACGCCGAGCGCTGCAAACACGAAGGACTGTGAAGTGAGTTCGATCATGAAGCGACCATTGCATCGAGGTGCCGCAGCGTGAGCCAGTCCACCACGTCCTCTGGCCGCTCGATGATGCCGTCGGCGTTCCAGGTTTCCGGATGGTCGTGTTCCGCGAGGTAACCGTAGGCGGCGACCACCGTCTGCATTCCTGCGGCGCGTCCCGCAACGATGTCACGCTCGGCATCGCCGACGTACACGCAATGATCCGGCGACACCCCGGTCACCGCCGCAGCGTGAAGCAGGGGCAGGGGATGGGGCTTGCGTTCGTTGACGGTGTCGCCGCTGACGACGCAACACGCGCGCCCACTGAGGCCGAGCTGTTCCAGCAGCGGGTCGGTGAGCCAGCCCGGCTTGTTCGTCACGATGCCCCAGGGCAGGTCTGCGGCCTCGAAGTCCGCCAGCACCTGCTCGAAGCCCGCGAACAGCCGGTGCCCGGACGAGGTTCTCGGAATAGATGGCGAGGAACCGCTTGCGCAGCCGTTCGAACTCGTCGGCCTGTGCCGATGGGAAACCCACGGTAATCAGGCGCACCGCGCCGTGCGACACGGACGAGCGCAGCGCGGTGAACGGCAGCGGCTCGACGCCTTCTTCCTGCCGCAGCAGGTTGAGCGCGCCAATCATGTCCGGCGCCGTGTCGAGCAGTGTGCCGTCCAGGTCGAAGAGAATGGCGTGGGCGCGGGTCATGCGGACGCTGTCGGTCGTTCGCGCCGCAGGTGCACGAGGTAGTTGACGCTCGCGTCCATCGTCAGCCGTGCCTGGCGAGTGAACGGATCGTAATCGAGGCCGGCAATGTCGATCACGGTGAGCCCGGCTGCGCGCGACCACTGCTTGAGTTCGGACGGGCGGATGAATTTTTCGTAGGTGTGCGTGCCGGTCGGCAGCAACCGCAACACGTACTCGGCGCCCAGGATCGCCAGTGCATAGGCCTTCATCGTCCGGTTCAGAGTCGACACGAACACGTGGCCGTCCGGTTGCACCAGGCGCCCGAGCGCATCGATGACCGACGTGGGATCGGGCACGTGCTCGAGCATCTCCATGCACGTGACGACGTCGTATTCGCCTGGATGAGCTGCGGCATGCACCTCGGCCGCCTCGAGCACGTAGTTCACCTCGACGCCGGCCTCGAGTGCATGCAACTTCGCCACCTGCAGCAGGTCATCGGCAAGATCGAGACCCGTGACCAGCGCGCCCTTGCGCGCCATCGCTTCGGCCAGCAGCCCGCCACCGCAGCCGACGTCGAGCACCTTGAGCCCGGCAAGGCTTCCCGCGCGCTCGACGTACTGCAGCCGCACCGGGTTCAGATCGTGCAGCGGTCGCATTTCGCCCTGCGGATCCCACCAGCGGCTGGCGGCCGCTTCGAAGCGGGCGATTTCCGCGGGATCGACGTTGCGGTGTTCGTTCACGTGTCCTGGGGTTGGCGACATCAGTCCTGACTCCCGCCGTGCGCGGCGTCGATGCGGGCACGCCACGCTTCGGCCCGTTCGAGCACGGATTCTTCGTCGATGTAACGCAACGAACCTGCGGCAAACACGCGGCGGCCTGCCACCCAGGTGTCGGTGACCTGGCGCGAACTGCACGCATAGACCAGCGCGGCCTCGACGTCGTGCACGGGCCAGCTGCCCGCCGTGCGCAGATTGATGCAGCAGAGGTCCGCCCACTTGCCCGGCACGAGGCTGCCCGTGCTGTCGCCGAGTCCGAGCACGCGCGCGCCCTCGAGCGTTGCCATGCGCAGCAGGTCGCGAGCGACCAGCGCGCCGGGCCGTGCGCTGACGCCAGCCGCGAGCAGGCCGGCGGTGCGCATCTCGGACAATACGTCGAGGTCGTTGTTCGATGCGGCTCCGTCAGTTCCGAGCGCTACCCGCACGCCGCGGCTGAGCAGGTCCGCGGCAGGGCAGACACCACTGCCGAGCTTGAGGTTCGATTCGGGGCAGTGCACGACGGCGGCGCCACAGGCCGCAAGCGCATCGATGTCTGCCGGCGACAAACAGGTGCCATGCACCGCAACCAGCAGCGGACTGGCGAATCCGAGCCGCACCAGCCGGTCCAGCGGCCGCGCACCGTGGCGAGCCAGGCTCTCCGCCACTTCCCACGCCGACTCGTGCACGGGCAGGGCCACTGGAATCTCGAGTTCGTCGGCAAGCCGCCGCACCCTGGCCAGGGTGGGGTCGTCCAGCGCATGCGAGGGTTCGAGTGCGAAGTGCGTGGCGACCAGCGCGTCGCCGCGGTAGTCGTCCCGCAGCGCCATGCCTTTCTCGATGTATTCGTTGGGATCGGCAGCCCAGCGCGAAGCGGCCTGTTCCACCACGAGTCCAACGCTGACACGCATGTGCGCGTCGGCCGCCGCGCGTGCAACCACCTCTGGCCAGAGCTGCATGTCGGCGAAGCAGGTGACGCCGCCGCGCTGCATTTCGGCAATGGCCAGTTCCGTCCCGTCGCGCACGTATTCGGGGTCGACCCAGCGCCGTTCGATCGGTGCGATTGCGTCCTGCAGCCACGGCGCCAGCGCCAGGTTCTCGGCCCGGCCGCGCAGCAGCGTCATGGCCGCATGCGTGTGTGCGTTGACCAGTCCCGGCAGGATCGCGTGGTGCGGACGTTCGACGAGTTCGGCCGGCGTGTAGCTGGCGAGCGCAGCGGCAGTGGGCAGCACGGCGACGATGCGTCCATCGCGCATCGCCACCGCATGGTCGGCGAGCACGGTGCCGTCGGGTTCGACGGGCAGCACCCAGCGGGCGCAAACGAGCGTGTCTACCGGCTCCATTCAGGGTCTCGCGGATCGGGGCCGGCAGTATACCGGGCGCAGCCCCGGCATGACCTGCGGCGACCGTCCGCGGGGGGCGTTCAACGGCCTCGTCGTGGTATCATTTCGGATCATTTTGGTTGGGCAAAACGGATTCCATGGCAGACATCGCGCGCGAACTCCTGCACGTCAATCTCGAAGACGAGATGAAGCAGTCGTACCTCGATTACGCGATGAGCGTGATCGTGGGACGCGCCTTGCCGGACGTCCGCGACGGCCTCAAGCCGGTCCATCGTCGCGTGCTGTTTGCCATGCGCGAGCTCGGCAACGAGTGGAACAAGTCCTACAAGAAGTCGGCCCGCGTCGTCGGCGACGTCATCGGCAAGTACCATCCGCACGGCGACACGGCCGCGTACGACACCATGGTGCGCATGGCGCAGCCATTCTCGTTGCGTTACCTGCTGGTGGACGGGCAGGGCAACTTCGGCTCGGTGGACGGCGATTCGCCGGCCGCCATGCGTTACACCGAAGTGCGCATGTCGCGCCTCGCGGGCGAGCTGCTCGCCGACATCGACAAGGAAACCGTCGAGTTCGTGCCGAACTACGACGGGTCCGAGATCGAGCCCTCGGTGCTGCCCACGCGCGTGCCGAACCTGCTGATCAACGGCTCGTCGGGCATTGCCGTCGGCATGGCGACCAACATCCCGCCGCACAACCTGGTCGAGATCGTGAACGCCTGCGTGGCGTACATCGACAACCCCGCGATCACGATCCCTGAATTGATGGAACACGTGCCGGGACCGGATTTCCCGACGGCGGGCATCATCAACGGCGCCCGCGAAATCTATAACGCCTACACGACGGGACGCGGCCGCATCGTCGTCCGCGCCAAGGCCGAGATCGAGGAATACGACGACGCCGGCCGCGAGGCCATCATCGTCACCGAGCTGCCGTACCAGGTCAACAAGGCGCGCCTGCTCGAGCGCATCGCGGACCTCGTGCGTGGCAAGCTGCTCGAAGGCATTTCCGAGCTGCGCGACGAGTCCGACAAGGACGGCATGCGTGTCGTCATCGAGCTCAAGCGCAACGAGAACGCCGAGATCGTCCTCAACAACCTGTACAAGCAGACGCCGATGGAGTCGGTGTTCGGCGTGAACATGGTGGCGCTGCTCGACGGCCAGCCGCGGCTGCTCAACCTCAAGGACATGATCGAGGCGTTCGTCCGTCACCGCCGTGAAGTGGTGACGCGCCGGACGGTGTTCGACCTGCGCAAGGCCCGCGACCGTGGCCACATCCTCGAAGGCCTCGCGGTCGCGCTGGCCAACATCGACGAAATCATTGCGCTGATCAAGGCGTCGCCCACGCCGCCCGAAGCGAAGGCCGCGTTGGTTGCCCGCGAATGGCGCGGCGGGGCCGTGCCCGAGATGCTCGCGCGCGCGGGTGACGTCAGTGCGCGCCCGATCGGCCTGGAGGCTGCGCTCGGTCTGCACGGCGCCATCTATCGCCTGTCGGAGACGCAGGCCCAGGCGATCCTCGACCTGCGCCTGCACCGACTCACCGGCCTCGAGCAGGACAAGATCCTCGCCGAGTATGCCGAGCTGCTCGACGTCATCCGCGACCTCAGCGACATCCTCGCGCGCCCCGAACGCCTGCTGCAGGTGATCCGCGACGAGCTGATCGCAATCCGCGAGCAGTACGGCGACGAACGTCGCACCCGCATCGAGCGCGACGAATCCGATCTCACGATCGAAGACCTCATCACGCCGCAGGACGTGGTCGTCACGCTGTCGCACGGCGGGTACGCCAAGTCGCAACCGGTGAGCGAATACCGCGCGCAGGGTCGCGGCGGCCGCGGCCGCTCGGCGACGGCGATGAAGGACGAGGATTTCGTCGAGAAACTGTTTGTCGCCAACACGCACGACACGTTGCTGTGCTTCTCGAGCCGCGGCCAGTTGTACTGGCTCAAGGTGTACCAGCTGCCGATGGCCGGCCGCGTGTCACGAGGCAAGCCGATCGTGAACCTGCTGCCGCTGCAGGAAGGCGAACGCATCACCGCCGTGCTGCCCATTCGCGAGTACGAAGAAGAAAAGTACATCTTCATGGCCACGGCGCTGGGCACGGTCAAGAAGACCTCGCTCGTCGCCTTCTCGCGTCCCCGCACGGCCGGCATCATCGCGGTCGGGCTGGACGAGGGCGACCAGCTGGTGGGCGTCGACATCACGGACGGCAAGCGCGACGTGATGATGTTCACCACGGAAGGCAAGGCGATCCGCTTCGCCGAGGAAGACGTGCGTCCGATGGGCCGCAACGCCGCGGGCGTGCGCGGCATCCGCCTGCCGGACGACGAGCGTGTCATCTCATTGATCATTCCGGATCCGCAGGGACTGATCCTGATCGCGTCCGAGAATGGCTTTGGCAAGCTGACGTCGGTCGAGGAATTCCCCGTGCACGGGCGTGGTGGCCAGGGCGTCATCGCGATCCAGACGACCGAGCGCAACGGCAGGCTGGTCGCTGCCACGCAGGTTGCGACGACGAACGAACTGATGCTGATGAGCTCCGGCGGCACGCTCGTGCGCACCCGGGCCTCGGAAGTGTCCGTGCTCGGTCGCAACACGCAGGGCGTGAGACTCATTCGACTCGACGAAGGCGAGCGCCTGATCGGCGTGGAATCGGTCGAGCCTGAGCCGGAATCGGATGCGGAAGTCGTCGAAGGCGAGCCCCCGCCGGGCGACGCGGCCGCTGCCGACGAAGGCACCGAAGCAACGCCCTGATCCCACGCCCTGGTGCACGGCAGGCGGCGGCATAAGCTAATGCCGCGTTGACGGGCTCCGCGAGGATCGCGCCTGCTAAACTGCGGTGCGATAAGCCTCCCGGAGCGTTCCGTCATGACCCGCGTGTTCAATTTCAGCGCCGGCCCCGCCGCGCTGCCCGTCGAAGTGCTCGAACAACTCCGCGACGAGATGCTCGACTGGCACGGTCACGGCATGTCGGTCATGGAGATGAGCCATCGGGGCAAGGCCTATGTCGGCATTGCCCAGCAGGCCGAAGCAGACCTCCGCGAGTTGATGGCCGTCCCGGCCAACTACAAAGTGCTGTTCCTGCAGGGCGGGGCCACGGCGCAGTTCGCCGCGATCCCGCTCAACCTCACGGCTCCGGGCGCTGTCGTCGACTACGTCAACACGGGCACCTGGTCCACGAAGGCCATCGCCGAGGCGAAGCGCTACTGCAAGGTGAACGTGGCGGCCGATGCGTCCGCGACGAAGTTCACCACCGTCCCGGCCGAGGCCGGCTGGCAGCGATCGCCTGGGGCCGCGTACCTGCACTACACGCCGAACGAGACCATCCACGGCGTCGAGTTCCCGTTCGTGCCCGAGGGCCGCGGCATCCCGCTGGTGGCGGACCTGTCGTCCACGATCCTGTCGCGCCCGATCGACGTCAGCCGGTTCGGCGTGATCTATGCCGGCGCGCAGAAGAATATCGGCCCGGCCGGTCTCGTGGTGGTCATCGTGCGTGAAGACCTGCTCGGCAAGGCCCGGCCCGACACACCCACGGTGTTCGACTGGAAGGCGATGGCCGCCGACGGCTCGATGCTCAACACGCCCGCGACCTATTCGTGGTACGTGGCTGGTCTCGTGTTCCAGTGGATCAAGCGCCAGGGCGGTGTCGAGGCCATGGGTCGACTGAACCAGGCCAAGGCCCGCAAGCTGTACGACGCGATCGATTCGTCGGGTTTCTACCGCAACCCGGTCACGGTCGAGTGCCGCTCGTGGATGAACGTGCCGTTCACCCTGCCGGACGCTGCGCTGGACAAACCGTTCGCGGACGGCGCGAAGCAGGCGGGCCTGGTAGCGCTCGAAGGCCATCGCTCCGTTGGCGGCATGCGCGCGAGCATCTACAACGCGATGCCGATGGCGGGCGTGGAAGCGCTCGTCGAGTACATGCGCGAGTTCCAGCAGAAGAGGGAGGGAATGGGACGCTCATCGGGAATGGGGGACGCTCACCTATTGAACAGGTGAGCGTCCCCAATCGTAATAGGTGAGCGTCCCCTTTCCTACTGCGTCCGACTACCCCCACCCCATCCCCTAACCCCTTGTACAAGATCCAGACCTCAACAACATCCGCGCGGTCTCGAGCGCCTGCCTCGCGATCGAAGTCGCGTCCGAGCTGGTGCGGCCCGATGCTGCTCGTCCGTTCGGCCGACGTGCACGCAATCGAGATCCCGGCGAGCGTGCTGGCCGTGGCCAGGGCGGGCGCGGGCACCAACAACATTCCCGTCGCGAAGCTGAGCCAGCGCGGCATCCCGGTCTTCAATGCGCCGGGCGCCAACGCCAACGCGGTCAAGGAGCTTGTGCTCGCAGGACTGTTCCTGGCGGCGCGCAACATCTGCCAGGCCTGGGATTACGTGCGCAGGCTCGAAGGCGACGATCACGCGCTCGAAGCGGCGATGGAGCAGGGCAAGAAGAGATTCGTCGGCTACGAACTGCCGGGGCGCACGCTCGGGGTGGTGGGGCTCGGCGCCATCGGCGTCGAGGTCGCGAACGCTGCGCTGCATCTCGGCATGAAGGTCCTGGGTTACGACCCGCAGATCACCGTGCAGCGCGCCTGGCAGCTGTCGTCCGGCGTCGAGCAGGCGCTCAGCCTGGACGACCTGTTCGCACGCTGCGACGCCGTCACGGTGCACGTGCCGATCAACGAGCACACGCGCGGACTCGTCAATGCGTCGCGCATCGGCCTCATGCGCAAGGGCAGCGCGGTGCTCAATTTCGCCCGCGGACAGATCGTCGACGAAGTGGCCGTGCTCGCCGGTCTCGACAATGGCCAGTTGAGCGCCTACGTCTGCGACTTTCCGACGAATGCCGTGCGCGCGCATGCCAGGGTGGTGGCGCTGCCGCACCTTGGTGCATCCACGGGCGAAGCCGAGGAGAACTGCGCGATCATGGTGGTGGAAACGCTGCGCGAGTTCCTGGAGAACGGCAACGTGCGCCATTCGGTCAACTTTCCCGAAGCGGTGCTGCCACGGGCCGGCGTCAGCCGCCTGGCCATCGCCAACGCGAACGTGCCCAACATGGTCGGCCAGATCTCGACCTGCCTCGCGGAAGCCCGGCTCAACATCGCCGACCTGCTCAACAAGTCGCGGGGCGACCTCGCGTACACGTTGATCGACACGGACGCCCCGATCGGGCCGGAAGTTGTGGGTAAACTGCGCGCCATTCCCGGCGTATTGAGCGCCCGACTGATCTGAGCGTGCCGACCCGAGTCATGGCCAAGACAAAGCGATCCAGGACCCTTTCAGCAGGCAAGAAGCGCCGGGCTCCGAAAACGCCGGCAGCGTCGCCACGTACCGGACCGCCCGCTGCGCAGGCCGTCACGGCGGCGAGTGCTGTCAAATTGCCGCTCGAACAGATACGCGAGCGCATCGACAGTGTCGACTCGCAGCTGCACGCGCTGATCAATGAGCGCGCACGACTCGCGCAGCGGGTAGGCGTGTCGAAGCACGCAGCCGGCCACACCGTCGATTTCTACCGCCCGGAGCGCGAATCCCAGGTCTTGCGCCTCGCCCTGCAGCGCAACCAGGACGAGGGCGGGCCACTGCGGGACGAAGAGGTCCTGCGGCTGTTCCGCGAGATCATGTCCGCGTGCCTCGCGCAGCAGAACGCGCTCAAGATCGGTTACCTCGGACCCGAGGGCACGTTCACGCAGCAGGCGGTGCTCAAGTATTTCGGCCATTCCGTGCGGCCGCTGCCGCTGACGTCGGTCGAGGAAGTCTTCCACGAGGTGGAGTCCGGCGCTGCCGACTTCGGTGTGGTTCCGATCGAGAACTCGACTGAAGGCACGGTAAACAACACGCTCGACATGTTCCTGACCTCGCCGCTGAAGATCATCGGCGAGGTGGAACTGCGCATCCATCAGAACCTGATGGGTCGCATGACGATGCTCGGCGACATCCGCCGGGTGTGCGGTCACCCGCAGTCGCTGGCGCAGTGCCGCGGCTGGCTGCAGGAGCACATGCCCACCGTCGAGCGTATCGTCGTCAGCAGCAATGCCGAAGGCGCGCGTCGTGCACGCGACGAGGACGGAACGGCTGCGATTGCCGGCGCGGCCGCCGCCGAAGTGTACGGCCTGAACCTGCTGGTGCCGGAAGTCGAGGACCGCCCCGACAACACGACGCGTTTCCTCGTGATCGGGCGCAAGGCCGCGAGCCCGGGCGAGGCCGACAAGACAACGCTGCTGGTATCGGCCGCGAAAACCGATGCGCCTGGCGCGTTGTATCGCCTGCTCGAGCCCCTGGCGCAGCACGGCATCAGCCTGACGCGCATCGAATCGCGCCCGTCCCGCAAGAAGAAATGGGACTACGTGTTCTTCATCGACGTCGAGGGCCACGCCGAGCGCGAGCCGCTGGCAACGGCGCTCGCCGAGCTCAAGCGTCGCGCGTCGCTGTACCGCGTCGTCGGCGCCTATCCGAAGGCGATCCTCTGAGATGACGTCCTACGTCGTCGACCCGGCCGACCGCGTCGCCGGGCAGATCACCGTCCCGGGCGACAAGTCGGTCTCGCACCGCGCCGTCATGTTCGGGGCGCTGGCAGAAGGGCGGACGCACGTCACGGGATTCCTTGAGGGCGAAGACTGCCTCTCCACCATGAAGGCCGTCGCGCATCTTGGCGTCCGTGTCGAACGACCCGGTGCCGGTGAAGTCATCGTCGATGGCGTCGGCCTGCACGGCTTGCGTGCGCCCACGGCCACGCTCGACATGGGGAACGCAGGCACGGCAATGCGGCTCTTCATGGGCCTGCTCAGCGCCCAGCCGTTCGATTCCGAGCTGAGCGGTGACGAATCATTGATGCGCCGTCCGATGGAGCGCGCCGCGAAACCGCTGCGCGCCATGGGCGCCGCATCGAAACGCACGACGGGAGACCGCCGGTGCGGATTCGCGGCGGGCAGCAGCTGCAAGGCATCCGCTACGAGATGCCCGTCGCCAGCGCGCAGGTGAAATCCGCGGTGCTGCTTGCAGGGCTGTATGCGAAGGGCGAGACCACCGTGGTCGAACCGGCCGTCACGCGCGATCACACCGAGCGCATGCTCCAAAGTTTTGGTTGCGAGGTCCGCGCACGCGACGGCGTGGTGGCTCTCGCGGCACCGAAGTCGCTGCAGGCCGCAAGCGTCCGCGTACCGGGCGATATCTCGTCTGCGGCATTCTTCCTGGTCGCGGCGTGTCTCGGAGCGCGCGAGCCATTCACGATCCGCGACGTCGGCGTGAACCCGACTCGCACCGGCATCCTGGAAATGCTGGCCCTGATGGGTGCGGACCTGCGCCTGATCAACCACCGCAACTTTGGCCGGGAACCCGTGGCCGACATCGAAGTGCGGCCGTCGCGACTGAAGGGCGCGCGCATCCCCGAGCGGCTCGTGCCATTGGCAATCGACGAGTTCCCGGCGCTGTTCGTCGCCGCTGCGTGTGCGGAAGGCGAGACGCTGGTCACCGGCGCCGCAGAACTGCGCGTCAAGGAAAGTGATCGCATCGCGGCCATGGCGCGTGGCTTCGAGGTGCTCGGCGTGCAGCATGAAGCGCTGGCCGACGGCATGCGCATCGTGGGCGGCAACCCGTTCCGCGGCGGCACGATCGACAGTCGTGGCGATCACCGGATCGCGATGGCGTTCGCTGTCGCGAGCCTGCGTGCAACGGCGCCGATCGAGATCCTCGACGTTGACAACGTGGCCACAAGCTTTCCGGGCTTCGACCTGCTCGCAAACAGCGTTGGCTTGCAGGTAGGGTCAGGGATGGGAAATGGGGACGCTCACCCCGGTATAGGTGGCGTCCCTCAACGATCCCTTGGCGTGCCGATGGGTTGCCGAGGCTGTCGAGCGCCGGTCGCATAGGCAATCTCGAGCATCTCGACCATCCACGCCAGGCGCTCGGCAGGTGTCTTGCGCAAAAAGGCCCAGCGACGCAGCCGCTCCGCGTCGTCACGTTCCCCACGCTTGCGGGATCGACTGTGGATCGAATTCGGTCACGGGTCTTCCTCGCTGTTGCAGCAAGCGGAGCCGCTCGACATCTTCAGGTCACGGGGACGCGCCGTTTGCTGCTTCATGTCCATGAGGTGTGCAACCGATGCAACGCGAATCTGCACAGCGCCAAGCGTGACGATGACGGAATCATTCAGCAGCTTCGTGAATGGAATCGGGCACGCGAGCAGTACGTCGACCGTGGGTCGGCGGTTGGTTGAATCCCACAGGCTGAAGACTTCCATCCCTCGCTCAAGCCGCCATTGCTCGCGGATGGCCTCATTTGCCAGCAACGCCGGGTCCACTGGCGCGAATGAACGGTAGCCGGCATTGATCAGCGTAGTGACCAGATCAGTCGAAGGGCCTGGTGCGAGATCGATGACCAGGTCGATATTGCCAGTCACCCGGTCGATACCGTGTAGCAGCATTGCGAGCCCGCCCACTACGACGTACGGAACCTGTGCTGCATTTATTACGGCGAACAGGCTGAGGAAATCCGTCGGCATGGCTCATTATAGTGACTGGCTGCATGCCGTCACTGCCCCTCCGACGGTTGGGGGATAGTCGGAGGGTTTAGTCGAAAATTGAAAATTGAAATTGGGGACGCTCACCTATTACACAACTATTACAAAGGGTGGGGTGAGTAATAGGTGAGGAGTAATAGGTGAGCGTCCCCAATTTCCTGAAGGGTGCAGAACGTGGTCGATGGTCGATCTGGGTGAATGGAAACTGTCGCGTGACATTCGAGTTCCGGGACGGTCACGCGTACATCCTGGACTATGAGGACTACCACGATGGCGATGCACAACCCCCCACATCCTGGCGAGTTCATCTCGTCGGTTTATCTGGAGCCGAATGGCATCAGCGGCCGTGAGTTGGCGGCGAAGCTCGGCGTGGCGGCCTCCACCCTGAATCGCGTGTTGACCGGCGCGAGCGGGATCAGCCCGGAGATGGCGCTGCGACTCTCGAAGAGTCTGGGGCGTTCGCCCGAGAGCTGGCTCGCTTTGCAGTACAGCTACGATCTCTGGCAGGCAAGGCAGCAAGTCGATTTGAGTCGCGTCGGCAAGGTCCGACTGACCGCCACTTGACACTCGGCCTCTGGCGAGCGACTGGAGCTTTGGCTCTGGTGCCCGGGGTGGCAGGGGTGCTGGGAGTTGGGCAGCTCCCGCAGCAGGCGGGTGTGTCAGGCGGCGCGTGACCGGTCAGGGCCGTCCGCCAGCGTGGGAAGTGCCTTCACTGCCTTGCCGGATTCACGTTCGGCGACGCGCAGCTCGAAGAGCTTCTGCAGATTCAGCCAGAACTCGGCGCTGGTGCCGAAAAAGTGACCGAGCCGGAGCGCCGTGTCACCGGTTATTGCGCGCTGCCCGTTCAGGACCAGTGTCACCCGATTGGTGGGTACCTTGATCCGGCGGGCGAGTTCCGCCGCGCTCATGCCGAGTTCCTCGAGCTGCTCGGCCAGGTGTGCGCCAGGATGAATTGCCGTGCGTGCCATAACGACCTCAGTGATAGTCCAAAATTTCGACGTTGAGCGGGCCCTTGGATTCTTTCGGCCACTCGAAGCACACCCGCCATTGATCGTTGATGGGATGCTGTCTGCCTTGCGATCGCCTTTCAGCGCCTCGAGCGGTGCGGCGGCGGCAGTCGTCGAGCGCAATCGCCGCGTGCAGCTGATCCAGCTTCATCGACGCTTTCTGTGAAATGCCGTCAAAGGCCTTGACCCGCTTGCCGTCGGCAAAGTCACGCGTGCGCTTATCACGGTAGCGCGGCCGGGCGGCGGGGGACTGTAGTCAGAGGTATGCGTTACGTCAAGCGTATCGAATTCGATCAGTGGAGTCGGGCCGGCCCCCCTGACGCTTCCGACTATGTCGCAACCAGTTCCCTCGAATGCTGAATAATAGTGGCTGGCTTCATGCCATCACCGCACCTCCGACTAACCCCCAACCCCTAACCCCTAACCCCTTGACTCCCGTCCTCACCATCGACGGCCCCAGCGGCTCCGGCAAGGGCACCATCGCCCGCCGGGTGGCCACCGCGCTCGGCTTCCATCTGCTCGACAGCGGGGCCCTTTACCGGCTGGTCGCCCTCGCGGGCAGCCAGCAAGGCGTCGCCGCGGACGACCAACCGGGCCATGCCAGGGTGGCCCGCGAACTCGAGGTGCAGTTCGGCATGGACGGGGCAGGGGAGGAACGGATCCTGCTGGCCGGGACGGACGTCACCCGCGCCATCCGTACCGAAACCGCAGGAGCGGAGGCCTCCCGGGTGGCCGCAATGCCGCCCGTCCGCTCGGCTTTGCTCAGCCGGCAGCACGCTTTTGCCCAGCCGCCGGGCCTGGTCGCCGACGGCCGGGACATGGGGACGGTGGTTTTCCCCGGGTCGCCGCTCAAGATCTACCTGACCGCCAGCCCGGACGAGCGTGCCCTGAGGCGCCATAAGCAGTTGAAAGACAAGGGACTTACGGTTACCATCGCCGGCCTTTCACAGGAGATCCGCGAGCGGGATTTGCGCGATTCCAGCCGTCCAGTGGCGCCACTGCGCCCGGCGGAGGACGCGGTCATCCTCGACTCGACGGGGCTCACCATCGAACAGGTCGTGGATCAGGTCCTCGCGCTCGCACGGAGCCGCCTCCCCGCGATTTCTTGAGCGTGCTGGCACCCGCAAGTGCGGGACCGGTGCATTGTTGTTGGCGCCCGGCAGGATGCCAGGCGTCTTCTCATCAACCCTGTGCGTGCAGGATGCACGCAAGGCAAAGGGCCCAAGGCCCCCAGGTAGAAGTGAACAGCATGAGCATGGTCGAAAGTTTTGCCCAGATGTTTGAAGAGAGCCTCGCGAGTCAGCGGATTCGCCCGGGCCAGATCCTCACCGGACGCGTGATCGAAGTTGGTCCCGACGTCGTCGTGGTGAGCGCAGGACTCAAGTCCGAAGCCGTCATCCCTGTCGCGCAGTTCAAGAATGAACGCGGCGAAATCGAAGTCGCCGTCGGCGACGATGTCGAAGTCGCGCTGGACAGCGTCGAGGACGGCTCCGGCGAAACGCGCCTCTCCCGCGAGAAGGCCAAGCGCGCCCGCACCTGGGAGCGCCTCGAAACCGCGTTCGAGAAGCAGGAGGTCGTCAAGGGCCTCATCAACGGTCGCGTCAAGGGCGGCTTCACCGTCGAGATCGAATTCGTCCGTGCGTTCCTGCCGGGTTCGCTCGTGGACGTGCGCCCGGTGCGCGATCCGAGCTACCTCGAGGGCAAGGTCCACGAGTTCAAGATCATCAAGCTCGACCAGAAGCGCAACAACGTCGTCGTGTCGCGACGTGCGGTCGTGGAACAGGAATACAGCGCCGAGCGCACGGAGCTGCTCGACAAGCTGCAGGAAGGCGCCGTCATCAAGGGCGTCGTCAAGAACCTCACCGATTACGGCGCGTTCGTCGACCTCGGCGGCATCGACGGCCTGCTGCACATCACCGACATGGCGTGGAAGCGCGTCAAGCACCCGTCGGAAGTCGTCAACGTGGGCGACGAGATCGAAGTCCGCATCCTCAAGTTCGACCGCGAACGCCAGCGCGTCAGCCTCGGCCTGAAGCAGCTCGGTTCCGATCCCTGGCAGAACATCGCGCGCCGCTACCCGGCGGGCACGCGCCTGTTTGGCAAGGTCACGAACATTGCCGACTACGGCTGCTTCGTCGAGATCGAAGAGGGCGTCGAAGGCCTCGTCCACGTGTCCGAGATGGACTGGACCAACAAGAACGTCAACCCGTCCAAGGTCGTGCACATCGGTCAGGAGACTGAAGTCATGGTGCTGGACATCGACGAAGAGCGTCGCCGCATTTCGCTCGGCATCAAGCAGTGCCAGCCGAACCCGTGGCGTGAGTTCGCCGACAACTACAACCGCGGCGACAAGGTCAGCGGCCAGATCCGTTCCATCACCGACTTCGGCCTGTTCATCGGCCTGGCCGGCGGCATCGACGGCCTCGTGCACCTGTCCGACCTCTCCTGGGACATCACCGGCGAAGAAGCGGTGCGTGGCTACCAGAAGGGCCAGACCGTCGAGGCAGTCGTGGTCGCGATCGACCCGGAGCGCGAGCGCATCTCGCTCAGCGTCAAGCAGCTGGCGCAGGACCCGTTCTCGAACTGGATCGCCCAGCACCCGAAGGGCACGATCGTCCGCGGCATCGTGCGCGAAGTCGAAGCCAAGGGCGCCATCGTCGACCTGGGCGGCGGCATCGACGGCTACCTGCGTGCATCCGAACTGGCCCGTGATCGCGTCGAAGACGCGCGTATGCTGCTGAAGGTCGGCGACGAGGTCGAGGCCAAGTTCACCGCCGTGGATCGCAAGGTCCGCACGGTTGCGCTCTCGATCAAGGCGAAGGACATGGCCGAGGAACACGAAGCGATGCAGAGTTATCGCTCCGATTCCACGACCGGCACCAGTCTCGGCGACCTGCTCAAGGAGCAGATCTCCGGCCAGGACGACGAGTAAACCCGCACGGACCCGCGGCGGTTGCATCGCCGCCGCGGAGTCCCGACGCAGATTCGACACGAATAAGACCCGGGGAGCTTTCGAGTGGACGGCGAGCGCAGCATGACGAAGTCTGAGCTCATCGAGCTCATCGCCGCGAAGCAGAGCCATCTGCCGGCGAAGGACGTCGAACTGGCGGTCAAGCAGGTCCTCGAAATCATGAGCGACGCGCTGGCCCAGGGTCAGCGCATCGAGATTCGCGGATTTGGCAGCTTCAGCCTGCATTTCCGGCCGCCGCGCCAGGGCCGCAATCCCAAGACCGGCGAGACCGTCGCGCTCGCCGGCAAGTACGTGCCGCACTTCAAGCCCGGCAAGGACCTGCGCGAACGCGTCAACGAACCGGACGACGACCTGTCGCCGTCGGCATCGTCGCGCGCCTCCGCCCCGACGAGCTCCAGCACGGTCGATTGAACCAAGCCATGCTGCGACGAGTCGCCTTCGGCATCGTTCTCGCGTCCCTGATCCTGCTGGCCATGTTGTTCACCGCGCTGAACCAGCAGCGGTTCGACGTCGACATCGCTTTCGCCAGGTTCGAGGTGTCCTCCGGTCTGGCGCTGCTGATCGCATTCGCCGCGGGCCTGCTCGCCGGTGCGTTTGCCCGTTCACGCTGGGTCGCCGAGTTGCTGGCAGAACGTGGCCGGTTGCGGCAGGCGTTGCGCCTCGCCGAACGCCGCCTGGGCACCGCGCCCTCCGATTCCGCCCCTTCCCCCCCTTCCTCCACCTCCGATGCCCACTGACGTCCAGCAGACGTTCTGGTGGACGCTCGCCGGCACGCTGGCCTTGGGGTGGGGCGTCACGACCTGGCGCTCGCTCGTGCGGCGCAAGCGCCGCCACGAACGCCGTGCGCGCTACCTCGAAGGCGTGCGCTACCTGCTCGACGACAAGCCTGACCGCGCGCTCGAGGTTTTCCTGAGCCTCTCCGAGATTGACGACGAAACCGTCGACACGCATTTCGCCCTGGGCAGCCTGTACCGGCGTCGCGGCGAAGTGGAGCGGGCGATCCGCGTGCACCAGCACATCGTCGACCGCACCAGCCTGAGTGCCGGCACCCGCGACTCGGCATTGACCGAGCTTGCGCGCGACTACTTCCGCGCAGGCTTGTACGACCGCGCCGAGGAGTTGTTCCTGTCCCTGGCGGGCAGCGGTCGCGAGCCCGCGCTCGCGTTGTCGCACCTGGTACGCATCTACGAAATCCAGCACGAATGGCAGCAGGCAGCCGACGCCCACAAGCGCCTGCGCAGTGTCGGCGTGCCGGAGCAGCCTGCCGCGATCGCGCATTTCTACTGCGAGATGGCGGAGGCGGCGATCGCGGTGCAGGACTACCCGCGCGCGATCGAACACCTCGACAGCGCGACGCGGGAGCAGCAAGATTTCGGGCGCAGTGCGATCCTGCGCGGTGACCTGGCGCGGCGGCAGGGCGACCCCGGGCTCGCCGTCCGGTTGTATCGCAGCGTCGTACGCCGCGACTTCCATCTGCTTGCGCTCGTGCTGCCGCGACTGGCCGATGCGGCAAAGCAGGCCGGCGAGCCGCAGCAGTTTGACGAGACGCTCGAGGAGCTGGTGCGCAATGGTGCCGGCAACCCTGCCGAGATCGCCTACGCGGCGATCGTGAGCGGCTACTACGACGATCCGGTCATTCTCGATTGCGTGCGCGAGATGCTGACGATCGACAGCGACCTGCGCGACATGACGGCCGCTTTCCTGCCGTCTGCCGCGGAACCCACGCATGAGCAACTGCACGCGATCGCGGGCGCGCTGCGCAACGTGGTGCTGCGTCACGCGCGTTATCGCTGCAGCCAGTGCGGCCTCGACAGTTCGAAGTTTCTCTGGCAGTGCCCCGCGTGTCATGCGTGGGACACTCTGCGTGGCGTCGCGGCGCTCGAGTTCCTGCCGAAAGCCGCGCTGCCTCGTTCTGCCGGTTGACTTGGGGTTGGCGTCAGATTCCCGCAGAAAGCAACGGTTTCTCTGTTGCCTCGCTTCGGCTAACTGACTTGCCCTGTCTCGGCCAGAGCCTGTCTTATCACGCTCTCGGCCACGCCGCGCCGCTTCAGACTCGCGATCAGGCGCGGTACGGACCCTTCGTCCAGGCGCGCGAGATCGGCGCGCAGGCCCTTGCCGATGTACGAACGGATCAACGGCTGATAGCCCGCATAACCCAGCGTTGGGGCCACGCGCTTGAGGTCTTCCACCACGTCCTCTGGCATGCGCAACGTAATCGAGCTCATCGGTCGATCCGTGCGCAGCCGGCGCGCGATCAGTCTACGTGTTTTCGTACTGGCGGCGCTCGTCGCGGGTCGCTTCGCGCGCGGAGACGAGGCGGATGATTTCTTCATGGCGGATCACGTGTACGACGAAAAGGAGTTGTTCACCGGTAGCCCGGCTCCGGGTCCCATTCGAATGAGACGCCCTGCAGCTCGTATCTGATCCGCCTGCCGGAGTGTATTGACATTGTACGTACGCTGCAAGCAGGCGGTGTTCTTGCTGATCCCGGGCACGGCTTGGTAAGCCGACTCTATCTGCGCAGATCTGGCGCCTCCCGCGACTTTCCGCGCAAATCCGCCAGTTTCGCGCCGGGCCTCTCGACAGGCTCAGCGCTAACTTGGCTCCCGGCCGTGGCGTCCTGCCGCGGTGCGCAAGCAACCAAGGAGGCGTAGATCATGCAAGACAAGAACATCCGGACGCTGGTCCAGGGACTCATCCTCAGCCTGCTGCCGGCGGGCGCTGCCCTGGCGGGTCCGGTCAACCTCAACAGCGCGGACGCCGCGACGCTCGCCAGCGAACTCGATGGCATCGGCCCGGCGAAGGCCCAGGCCATCGTCGAGTTCCGGCAGAAGAACGGACCGTTCAAGAGCCCGGAAGACCTGCTCAAGGTCGACGGCATCGGCGAGCGCGTGCTCGAGCAGAATCGCGGCAACATCCGGCTGAACGGGTCGGGCGCCGCGCCGGCCCCGGCCGGCAAGTCCGCGCCCAAGCCGGCATCAAAGCCGGCTCCGGCGTCCGCCGGACACTGACGTCAGCACCTGCGGGGCCCGGACGGAGACGTCCGGCGCCTCTTTGCTGGCAGGGCGCATGGAGTGACCGCTGCGCTATCCAGTATCATGCGTGTTCAGCCGATGGTCGGCCCAGGCAGGGATACGCAGCATGAAGATCAGGACGGCAGTCTTTCCCGTGGCAGGACGCGGCACCCGGTTCCTGCCGGCCACCAAGGCCAATCCCAAGGAGATGCTGCCGATCGTCGACAAGCCGCTGATCCAGTATGCGGTCGAAGAGGCGCTGCAGGCCGGCGCCGAAAAGCTCGTGTTCGTCACCGGCTCGGCGAAGCGGGCGATCGAGGACCATTTCGACCCCGACCACGAACTCGAGCAGGAACTCGCGACCAAGGGCCGTGAGCACACGCTCAATACGCTGCGAGGCATCGTTCCTTCCTACGCCAGCTGCATCTTCATCCGCCAGGCGTATCCGCTGGGTCTCGGTCACGCGGTGCTCTGCTCGCGACCCGCGGTCGGCGACGAGCCGTTTTTCGTGCACCTGGCCGACGACCTCATCGACGCCGAGGAAGCCTGCCTCGGGCAGATGGCGCGGGTGTTCGAACGATACGGCGGCAGCGTGCTCGGCGTGCAGACCGTGAAACCCGAGGAAACCGACAAGTACGGCATCGTCGAGGCCGAAGCGGTGGATGCGCAGGTTTCTCGCGTCAGGCGCATCGTCGAGAAGCCCAAGCCGAAGGACGCGCCTTCCAACCTTGCGGTGGTCGGGCGTTACGTGCTCACCCCGGCGATCTACGGCAAGCTCGAGACCATCGGTCGCGGCGCGGGCGGTGAAATCCAGCTGACCGATGGCATCGAAGCGCTGCTCGCGGACGAGCCCATCTACGCCTATGCGTTCGAGGGCAAGCGGTACGACTGCGGCTCGAAGCTCGGCTACCTCGAGGCCACGGTCGAATTCGCCCTCAAGCACCCCCAGCTGGGCCGGAAGTTCGCCGACTACCTGGCGCGGCGGGTCGCCGAGGGCCTGGAGCGCTGATGACTGATACCAACAGGGACCTGCAGCGGCGTCGTGACGCTGCCTTTCGCGCGCGGACTCGGCAACCAGCTGCCGGTGTACGTCAAAACGGCGCGCAATGCCGAGATCTGGGACGTCGAAGGTCGCCGCTACATCGACTTCGGCAGCGGCATCGCCGTGCTCAACACCGGGCACCTGCACCCGAAGGTGCAGGCTGCCGTCGCGCAACAGCTCGATGCGTTCAGCCACACGTGCCTGATGGTCACGCCGTACGGCGTCGCCGTCGAACTCGCGGAGAAACTCAACCGGCTCGCGCCAGGACCCACGCCGAAGAAGGCGATCTTCGTGACGACGGGGGCCGAGGCGGTCGAGAACTGCATCAAGATCGCGCGCGCCCACACCGGACGCGCCGGCGTGATTGCGTTCGGCGGTGGCTTCCACGGGCGCACGTTCATGGCGATGGCGCTCACGGGCAAGGTCGTTCCGTACAAGGCGGGCTTCGGGCCTTTCCCGGCCGAGGTCTACCACGCACCGTTCCCGATCGCTTACCACGGCGTCAGCGTGCAGGACAGCCTCGACGCGCTCGAGCACATCTTCAAGTACGACATCGAACCGGCGCGCGTGGCCGCGATCATCATTGAGCCCGTGATGGGCGAGGGCGGTTTCTACATCGCGCCGCCCGAGTTCCTGCAGGCACTGCGCAAGCTGTGCGACCTGCACGGCATCGTGCTCGTGGTCGACGAGATCCAGACCGGTTTCGCACGCACCGGCAAGATGTTCGCGATCGAACATTCCGGCATCGAACCCGACCTCATGACGATGGCCAAGAGCCTCGCGGGCGGCTTCCCGCTGGCGGCGGTCGTGGGCAAGGCCAGCATCATGGATGCGCCGGCGGCGGTGGCCTCGGCGGAACCTACGCCGGTTCGCCGATCGCCTGCGCGGCGGCCCTGGCCGTGCTGGAGGTCATCGAGGAAGAGCATCTCTGTGCGCGTGCCGAAGCAATCGGTTCGCTCATGACCAGCACGTTGCGCGCCGCGCAGAAATTCCTGCCGGCCATCGGCGAAGTGCGCGAACTCGGGGCCATGGTGGCGATGGAACTGGTCAGGAACGGTGATGCGCACCAGCCCGACGCCGACCTCACCAAGGCGCTGGTCAAGCGCGCGGGCGAGAAGGGCCTCGTGCTGCTCTCGTGCGGGCTGTACGGCAACGTGATCCGCTTTCTCGCGCCACTCACGGCTTCGGACGCGATCGTGCAGGAGGGCCTCGGTATCGTCATCGAGGCGCTGCGCGAACTCACCAGCGCGACCGACAGGAAAGCCGTGAACTCATGAGCACGGCCGGCAGGCTGTCTGGCAAGGTCGCAATCGTCACCGGCGGTGGCAGTGGCATCGGCCGCGCGATTGTCGACGCGTACATCGCGAATGGCGCGAACGTGCTCGTGGTCGACCTGCCGGGTCGCGATTGGCAATCGCACTTCAAGGGCAAGGCAGCGGTCATGTGTCTCGAGCAGGACGTCACGGCCAGGGACGCGCCGGACAACGTCGTGGGCGCGTGCATGAAAGCGTTCGGCGGCCTCGACATCCTGGTGAACAACGCGGGCATCGCGATCGGCGCCCAGTTCGAGGAAACCACGGACGAGCAGTGGGACCGCATCCTCGGCATCAACGTCACTGCGATTTTCCGGCTGTCAAAGGCTGCGGTCCCGCACCTGCGCGCGCGTGGCGGTGGTCGCATCATCAACCTCGGTTCGATCATGTCGAACACGGCGGGCCCGAGCCTCGCGGCTTACGGCACCACCAAGCACGCAGTGGCTGGCCTGTCGAAGGGGATGGCGGTCGACCTGGGCAAGTACAAGATCACCGTCAACTACCTGCAGCCGGGTTCGATCTGGACCGCGCTGTCGCAACCGTTCTTCGACGACCCGAATTTCGTCAAGTACTGGGAGGCCAAGGCGCCGATGGGTCGCATCGGCGATCCAGAGGACGTGGCGGCCGCGGCGTTGTTCCTGGCGACCGACGAGGCGAAGTTCGTCTCGGGCGCCGGCATCGCCGTGGACGGTGGGGCGGCAGTGAATTTCTAGATCGCGCGGCAAGCGGACATAATCACGATTTGAGACAGGTCACGCTTTTGGTCCCGTCTATCCGGGATGATTCGACACCGGCCGTCGTGCCGATGTGCCCCATGCCAGGTCTCACCCAGAGCAGTTGATGTCCGAACCGGTCGTTTTCAAACGCAGCTTGCCGATTGCCCTCCTGACGATCGCGCGGTCCCTGGCACCGGCCGTGGTCGCGATCGGCATGCTGGTCGGTATTTCAGACGCGTACGGCGTCGGGTTCGGCAACCATTTCCTGATGCTCTCGGTGCTGGTCGGCATCCTGTCGCCGATCATCATCCAGCCGCCCCAGATGACCGCGTTGCAACTGGCAACGGGCAAGGTGTCGGCGGTGGCCGGACTCCTGGCGCGCTGGCTGTCCTTGCTCGCCATTCTTCTGGCCATCGGCTACGTCACCAAGTTTTCCGCGGACTTCTCCCGTCGCGTGGTCCTGACCTGGGCGGTCGTGACGCCGGTGCCGCTCATCCTGGTGCTGCTCGTACTCAACAACTTGATGCAGCGCCTGATGTACTCACGGAGCAACGTGCGTTCAGCCGTGTTTGCCGGCTACAGCGAGGCCAGCGTCGCATTGGCACGACGTCTCAAGGACAACCCCGGAATCTGCATCGCAGTGGATGGCTTCTTCGACGACCGGAGCCCGGAACGGCTCGGCATCGAGGACGACTCGCGGGTGCTCGGCCGACTGAGCGAACTGGCCGACTACGCCAACGCGCACAAGACCGAGGTCATCTTCATCGCGTTGCCGATGCGGCACGTGCAGCGGGTGCTCGACCTGCTCGACGACCTGCGCGACACGACGGCCTCGATCTACTACGTCCCCGACGTGTTCGTGTTCGACCTGATCCAGTCGCGCACCGGCGAGATCCTTGGCATGCCCGTGGTGGCCATGTGCGAGACCCCGTTCTCCGGTTATCGCGGTGTGGTAAAGCGCCTGACGGACCTGTCCCTGTCGCTGATCGGGATGCTGTTGCTGAGCCCGCTGTTCCTGGCGGTCGCCACGGCGGTGAAACTGAGTTCGCCGGGGCCGGTGATCTTCAAGCAACGGCGCTACGGCCTGGACGGTAAGGAGATCCAGGTCTACAAGTTCCGCACGATGACCGTGACCGAGGACGACGGCCCCATCCGCCAGGCGACGCGTGACGACTCGCGCGTCACTCCGGTGGGCCGGGTACTGCGCCGCTACTCTATCGACGAACTGCCCAACTAATGAACGTCGTGCAGGGGACGATGAGCCTGGTGGGTCCCCGCCCGCACGCAGTCACGCACAACGAGGAATACCGCAAGCTCATCAAGGGCTACATGTTGCGGCACAAGGTGCGGCCCGGCATCACCGGTCTGGCGCAGGTCAACGGCTGCCGCGGCGAGACGACCGCCTGGAGGACATGCGGGCGCGCATCGAGTACGACCTGGACTACCTGCGGCACTGGTCGCCTGGGCTCGACTTCAAGATCCTGTTCAAGACCGTCGTGACGGTGCTGGGCGACCGCAAGGCCTACTGAAGTCGCGGGTCGACCTCGAACAGCCGCGCGCAAAGCCGGGCATAGTCGACGTCCGAGCGAGCGAAGATCGAGCGCAGGTCGACGATGAGCTGGTTGAACGACTCGGCGTTGCCTTCACCGACGACATCGTCAAGATGTCGATGTGCCAGCTGCGCGCGCATTTCGGCGGCGAACGGGTGGCGACCTGAATGTCCCGGTAAACCTCGGGGTCGCCGCTGACGATTCGTGCCAGCAACGACGAGCGTTCGGTGCGGCGGTGGTGCGATTCTCGCCGCATTCGTGAGGTCGTAGTTCACGGCCCGCAGCGCGATGCCGAAGCTCAAGACGGCCGCGTGCGTGGCGACCTGCAGCGCGGCACAGGCTCGGTCATGCTCCTCGGCGCTGAGGCGCACGACGTCGGACCCCTGCGAGCGAATGAACTCCAGGAACGCGTCGGCCTGTTCCCTTGCGGAATACGGTACTGCCACTACGCTCCGCCCAGCAAAGCCGAGGCTGGGAGCGAACATCGGATTGATGCCGAGCAGTTCCGCCTGGCTGGCGATGCCCGCCAGTGCCTGCGCAATGCGGGTCTTGACCGACAGGGTGTCCACCAGCAGCGAACCTTGCTTCATTCGTGGCAGCACGGCTCCGAGGCTTGCAACGGCAACCTCCTCTGGAGTGGCGAGGATCACGAGGTCGGCTGACTCGATCAAGAGCAGTGTCTGTTGGCTCGGATTGCAGATATCGTCTTGTATCCACCGTACGTGCGGTAGTTCTCGCGGGCTGCGCCTGTCGACGACGTACAACGCAGGCACGCCCGCGGCGGCGAGTCGTTGCACCAGCAGCGCGCCGACGGCGCCGCTGCCGCCCACGACCATGGCGCGGCTGACTTCCCGGATACAGGTCACTGGCCTGAAGTCGTGGTGACGATCCGTGCCTGTTCGATGATCTCGTCTTCCATTCGGCACGCTTCGTCGATGATCATGCCGAACAGGCGGACGGCAAATTCTGCATTGACATGATGCTCGCGAGCCATTCGTGCGCAGCGCTCCTTCACTTCGGCGACGCGCCCCGGCTGCATCATCGGGATGTCGTGCTGCCGCTTGTAGTGTCCGACCGCCCGGCAGATCTCGTACCGGCGGCCAAGCAGCCGGATGATCTGCTCGTCGACGGAATTCAATTCCCGTCGGAAGTTCAACAGTGTATCCATGGGTACCCCGTGTTCATCCAGCCGCCGCCGTCATGGGAGCCACGGTCAGGTCGCTTCTCCGACAGCGCGCCAACCGTGGCACGCGACTTGAGCAGCATTCCTCGAGCTCGTCCTGCGCGTCGGACAAGTCGATGATGGCCCCGCCGACACCCACGGTGACGGCGTCGTCGGCCACCACGATGGTGCGAATCACCACGCTGAGGTCGGCGCTGCCGTTCAAGCCAAAGAATCCCATCGAGCCCGAGTAGATGCCGCGGGGGCCAGCCTCCAGCCGGTCGATAATTTCTGAGCGTGCGCTTCTTCGGGGTACCGGTCATCGACCCGGGCGGGAACGATGCCTGGACCGCCTGCACTGCGGAAATCCCCCGTCGCAGCCGCCCGCGAATGGAACTGACGAGTTGGTGAACGGTCTTGTAGCTCTCGACTGCAAAGATATTCGACACGTGCACGCTGCCGATGTTGCAGACGGTGCCGATGTCGTTGCGCAACAGGTCGACGATCATGAGGTTTTCGGACCGGTCTTTCTCGTTCGTGCGAAGGTCTCTCACAGGGCTTCGTCTTCCGCGATGGTCTTGCCGCGCTTGCGTGTGCCCTTGATCGGCTTGGCGTCGATGACGCCGTAGGGATCGATCGTCAGGAACCGCTCGGGCGAAGAACTCAGCACGGCCGCATCGAAATTGAGGTAGGTAGCGTACGGCGCAGGGTTTCTCGAACGCAGTGCCCGGTAGGTGTTCAGCGGGTCGATCTCTACGTGGTTAGTGATCATGTTGGTGAGACAGACTTCGTAGCTCTCGCCTTTCTTGATCTCCTTCTTGCATTCTGCGATCAGGCCCGGTATCGGTCCGACGGGTGCCGAAGACACGTCTGTCGCACTGTCTGCGGATCTAGGTGCCCGGCTCCATTGCGGAATCGGCTCGAGATGCTGCAGCCGCTCGGTCATGTCGTTCAGCCATTGCCCGGCGCGGGCCTCGTTATCTCGTCGTCGAGACAGACGAGGTAAGCGATTTCCTCCTCGTGGTCGAAGGCGATCAGACGGTCGGCAAAGATGAATGCGGCGTCGGCGGTCGGCGATCGGTGCGCATCGTTCGCGCCGCAGTCGGCCTTGAGTTCATAGCCAAGGTAACCCGCATAACCACCATTGAAGTCAAACGGCAGGCCTTCAGTGTCGATGTGGCGCTCGCGCAACTGCCGGTCGAGGTAGCAGAAGATGGATTCTTTGGAGGTTGTGGTGGTGCCGTGGTGGTTGACTGTCACCTGCTTCAAGCCCACGTCGTAGCTCACGAACTCCGCGTGCGGACCGCCGGCATCCCCCATGTTGGAGAAGGGGAGAATTCACGTACGAGGGCGCTGTCGAGCCAGAATGCGGGCTTGGAGTCCGCGTACAGGTTCAGAACACCTGCTCAGCATCGAGGGGCAACGGCAAGCGGCGGTACTACACCGAAAAGTTCTTGCCGTGCAGCTTCCACGCGCGGCTGTCCCGGTAGTTTCGGCGAGCTGCGGCGCGGGGACGACGTTGTACAACTCCGGAGAACGAGGTGGGCGAACCTGGTCCGAACAGCGCCGCCGCGGCGGATTCTGCCGGCGGTATTCGCACGTGAGCGTCTTGAAGTTGTCCAGCAGGCGATGGCCAAACTCGGTGCCGATCGATTCCGGGTGGAACTGCACGCCCCAGATCGGCCGGCTCTTGTGGCGCACACCCATCAGGATCCGATCCTGGTCCGAAGCCAGTGCTCGAGCTCGTCCG
>JADJOO010000028.1 GCA_016713725.1 Pseudomonadota bacterium
CCGCAGTCGCGCACGATGCAGGGTGACGTGGAGGTTGCTGGTCGTCATGCCAACCGTTGCGCAGATTTCCGCAGTTCGAGTTCAATGAACTCGCGTCATCAGCACCCGCCTGGCGTGGCGGCGAGGCCGTCGAGGCAGGTGTTGAACACGCCAGAAGTCGGACTGGTGGAACGACGCTTCCGGGTCACCCCAGTCGAGCGGCCGCTCGTGCGGCTGCCAGAAGCCGCGGGTGTCGAACAGCGATGGCCCGGTCTCTTCGTCCTCGTCGTCGCCGGACTTCAGCAGGCTGCCGGCGTACACCAACCGCTGGCGCTGGCGCAGCGTGTCGGCAATTTTGTTCTTCAGGATCGCGAAGACCCAAGTCTTGAGCGCCGCGGCGCCCCGAAACGACGCGGTGTTCTTCAGGGCTCCGATCAGGGCTTCCTGAACGGCGTCCTCGGCCAGGTCGGGGTCATTCAACTGCAGGGTCGCGAACTTGAGCATCTGGCGACGCAAGTCCTCCAGAATACCGGGTCCGTGAGCGCGACGCCGCTCAGGTCCCTCATTCACCGCGGTCTCGTTCATCCCTCGCGCTCCTGCCGCAACCGCGCGGTCGCGCCGCTGTAACTTGCGACACAATACGGGACCAGGTAATTGAGCGCGAGATGAAACCAGGCGACGTCCCCGTCAGCCATGATCGTTGATCCCTGGTTGATCGCATTGAGGACGCTCCCGACGATCAGCGACACCTTGAACGAGTTGCTGACGATCGGACGCGACAACGCGGCGCGCAGCAACGGCGTCATGCGCGTGCGTCCAGGATTCGCCCCTCACCGGTGTCCAGTGAGTGCCTGCGGATGAAGCGCCGATCGATGCGATCCTTCCAGCGCCACACCCACTTTCCCTCTGCACTCAAGGGGCCCCACGACGCAATCGCTCGCCGTGACCCGCAGGAGAGCAGGTACAGGGAGCGGAGTCGCGGTCGATAGGTACGCAATGCCTGGCCTGCGAGCGTTGCCAGCAGATTGGCGGCCAGCACCGGCCCGGCATGGACCGCGTCACGCCAGAGCGCGCCACGCTCCTGCGTCCTGGCGCGCGCACACATCGCCCGCCGCAAACACATTGGGTGCGAGACGCTGCGGTGGGTGCGATCCACGGCGATGAAGCCACGTTCGTCAAGTGCGGGTCGCCCAACCGCAGCCAGCACGGGGCCACGCCGCCGGTGGCGGCGATCACGCAGTCTGCCGAAATCAGGGTGCCGGCGGGCAGCAACAGCCCCTCCTCCGAACCCACCGCTGGCCCGGGGTGGACGTCGAGGCGCGCCTGCATCGCGGCTCCCCGGGTCCGTTTCACGAACGGCTTGGGCGAATCCGGGCAGCATCCCGGCCTCCGCGGTGACCAGACCGACCGAGGCGCGACCGCCCCGACGGCGAAATGCGTGCCGGACCGCCAAGGCGATTTCCACTGCCGCCGCGCCGCCACCGACCACGGCGAGCCTGAATCCCGAGTGTTTGCCGGCCGCCTCGAGGACGGCGGGCCAGCGGTCGAGGAAATCGCCCAGCGGACGCACCGGCAGCAGGCGCTCGCCCAGCAGCTCAAGCCAGGAAATGTCGGTCTCGCTGCCGACGTCAAGCGACAGAAGATCGTATTCGAGGTGCCGTCCGTTCGACAGCGCCACGCAGCGCCGGGTCGCGTCCATGCCAACGATGGTCTCCTGCAGCAGGCGAACGTTTGCCGCGCGGGCCAGCGTCTGCAGGTCGATCTCGCAGTCCTCGCGCGCGTAGTGGCCCGCGATCCACCCGGGCAGCATGCCGGAGTACAGCTGGCGCGACGCCGGTGTCACCAAGGTGACGGCGACATCGGTCGGGCTGGCCCGGCCGAGCGCCTTCAGGACGGCGAGGTGCGCGTGTCCGCCCCCGCCGAGAACCAGGTGTCGCATTCGAAACGTGCTCCGTCCATCAGATTTGCCGTGACAGACGATCAGTCGCGGCGGGATGGAGATTCCTTACAGGCCCTCACTCGAGGCTGTAAGAACCACCGCGGCGGCGGCGACTACCCCCAGGCACCAAGGGCACAGAGGCGACAGGCATGCGGACGGCAGTCATCGGGGTCATCGGAGGGAGCGGCCTCTACCAGATGGACGCACTGCGTGACCGCGGGAGCTTCGCGTCGATACGCCCTTTGGGGCCCCGTCCGACGTGATCGTCACTGGACAGGTTGACGGCATCCCGGTGGCGTTCCTGGCACGTCACGGGCGCGGGCACCGCCTGCTGCCGTCCGAGGTTCCGTATCGCGCCAATCTCTACGCGCTGACGCCACTCGGCGTCGAGTACCTGCTGTCGTTTTCGGCGGTTGGGTCACTGCGTGAAGAACTGCGCCCGCTCGACATGGTGTTGCCCGAGCAGTTCATCGACCTCACCCGACAACGCGCGAGCACGTTCTTCGGTCAGGGCGCCGTCGCGCACGTCTCGATGGCCCAACCGGTCTGCCCGAACGTCGCCGATGCGCTGGCGCGCGCAGCGAGCGGGCTCCGCGAGCCCGTCAGGGTGCATCGTGGAGGCACGTACGTCTGTATCGAAGGCCCGCAATTCTCGACGCAGGCGGAGTCGCAGTGGTATCGCAGCATGGGCGCGAGCGTCATCGGCATGACCAACATGCCCGAGGCCAAGCTCGCCCGCGAGGCGCAGATCGCCTACGCAACCCCTCGCGATGGTCACCGACTACGACTGCTGGCACCCACGCGAGGCCGCGGTCACGGCCGATGTCGCGATGGCGAACCTGCTGAAGAACGCGCAGAGCGCGCAGCGGATCGCGGCCGCCGCAATCCGTATTCTCGGTGCCGAACGGCCCATCTCTATCGCCCATACGGCTCTTTCTAGCGCACTGGTCACTCAACCGCCGGACATCGCCGCCGAGCTGCGCGCCCGGCTCGCCGCGATCCTGCCGACCCCTGCCTGATGATCGACTTCGTCGTGTGCTACTCGCCGCAGCACTCGGCTTCGTCCTGCAGCGGTCGTCCATGTGCACGGTCGCCAACATTGAACGACTGGTCGTGCAGCGTCGGGTGGACGGCCTGCTCGGCCTCGGCGTCGCAATCTGCTGGGCCGGTGGTCCTGCTGGGGCTCGCATGGATGCGGCCCGAGGCCGTCTGGCTGCCCAGCGAACATGGCCTGTCCTGGCTGCTGATCGGGGGCGCCGTCGTTATGGGTGCCGGCAGTGCCTTGAACGGTGGCTGCTTTGTCGGCAGCATCGTGCGCATCGGCTCGGGCAACCTCAATTTTTTCGCGACGCTCGTCGGCATTGGCCTTGGGTTGCGCCTGATGCAGTCCGTCGCGCCGCCGCCCACCGTCAACGGCCAGGAAGCCGTGCGATACGTGCACGAGGGGTCCATCGCGTACGCGGTCGCGTGGGTATCCTTCCTCGCGATCGGCGCTGGTGCCGCCGCGATCGGCTGGCGCAGCAGCGGTTACCGGCGGCTGACGCTGCGCGGCCGCTGGCCACGCGTGCTGGCCTTGTCGGCCACGGGCCTCCTTGCCGGACTGATGTTTGCGCGCAATCCCGGCTGGACCTACGCGAGCGCGATCGAGGCGCTGGCGAACGCGGATCGAGCCGCGGTCACGTGGTCACTGCTCGTTGCGCCCATCGCGTTGTTTGGTGGCGCCATGGCGAGTGCGTGGGCGTCACGACGATTCCAGCTGCAGCGAATGAACCTCGGCGATTCGCTGCGCTCCCTGTGCGGCGGCGCACTGATGGGCGCCGGTGCGGGATTGATCCCGGGTGGCAACGATATCCTGTTGCTGTGGGCCATTCCGGGGCTGACGATTTACGGCACGGTGGCCTATGCCGCCATGGCCGTGTCGATCGCGGTGACGATCGCTGTGGGAAGGGGACTGCGCAAATGAAGACGACGATGGCCCTGGTCAACGGGCTGATCCTGCTTGGCGCGACACTGATCGTGCTTGACGCGGATGCCGCGAGTGTCGGCAGTCAGTGCGGCCAGAGTGGCGAGGTCGTCCTGCAGGTACTGGGCTCCGGCGGGCCGGAACTCGCCGGTGGCCGCGCAAGTTCCTCGTACCTGTTGTGGCACAAGGGCAAGGCGAGGCTCCTCGTCGACCTCGGTCCCGGAGCAATGTTGCGCTTTGGAGAGACCGGCGCACGACTCGACGACCTCGAGCTGGTGGCGATCAGTCACCTGCATGTCGACCATGCGGGCGATCTTCCGGCGCTGGTCAAGGTCGGCTACTTCACCGACCGGGCCACTGCACTGCCGGTGGCAGGGCCGGGCGCCGGGGGCATGTTTCCGGGGCTCACCGAATGGATCAATGGTCAGTTCCGGTCCACGGCAGGCAGCTATCGGTACCTCGCAGGTGCGCTCGATGGCTCGGGCGGGCAGTTCGCGCTGAGACCCATCGAGGTCACGCCTGACGGCGAACAAGCGACGACCGTTCTCAAGACGCAAGGCATGCGGATCGATGCCATCGCGGTGCCCCACGGTGCGGTGCCCGCGCTTGCGTATCGCGTTCAAATCGACCATCGGGTCATCGTCTTTGGCGGCGACCAGAATGGCAGTTCGGCGGCGTTCTGGAGTTTTTCGCGAGACGCGGACCTGCTGGTCGCCCACCTCGCCGTTCCCGAAGACGTCGGTGGTCCCGCCCGCACGCTGCATGCGACGCCGAGCCGCATCGGCGATGGCGCATCTCAGGCGAACGTCGGGCATCTCCTGTTGTCCCACCTCATGACGCGCAGCGAAGCAACGCTCGACGACAACCTGTCAATCGTACACAAGCGGTTTGACGGTGAGATCGCGCTCGCCCGCGACCTCGCATGCATCGCGGTCGAGCCCGCGGCCCCAGGCGAATTGCCGTAGCCATCGGGAATATCCGCATCGCCGCGACGGTCATGCTCTAGGAAGGCGATCTGCACGAACGCCGGCCGCCTCGCCATCCGTGTCTCCGCCGCAGAACACTCAGGAGTACAGCCATGCCTGACCCGACACCGATTCAGTCTTCGCGGGCACCGCCCGCCGTGCTGCCGCCGCGCCTGACATCTGCGCTGCCACGGTTAAAGGGCGAATCCCCTGCACTCGCGGCGATGACTGATTTCACCCATGACAATCCAGCGATCGTGGCGCCTGGGCGTCACATCGACGATGCCCTGCGGGACATGATCGCGTACGGTGTGCGCGCACTGCTGGTCGTCGAGGATGGAAAAGTGCTCGGCCTGATCACGGCCAGCGACATCATGGGCGAACGCCCGATCAAGTTCCTGCAGAACCCGCTGTGCGAGGGAAGCCCGTGCCGTCACAAGGACATTCACGTTGCCGACATCATGACGCCGTGGGCAGAACTGCAGTTGATCGACTACGACTGGGTTTCGCACCGGGCAACAGCGGACATCGCGGAAACCCTGATCCGCACTTGCGCCACGCACCTGCTGGTGGTCGAGCGCTCAGCGCAGGATACGGGGAGCACTCTGCGCGGACTGTTCTCGCGCACTCGCCTGGAGCGGCAGCTCGATCACGCATTGACAGATCCCTGCTGAGGCGCCGTGCGGAAGCATAGCGCCGTAACTTTCCTGTCACGGCTCGCGCTGCTGCCGGTGCTCATCGTTGCGCTCGGCGCGCACGCGAAAGACGTCGTTCCCCCGCTGCCCAGGCCGGTCACGAACAACGTCACCGCCAGCGTGCGCGTCGAGGGCAACGACTACGTCGTATCGCTGCTCGGACTCGGTGCCGGCAAGACCTGGCGCGATATTCGTGCCGACGGGTTCGTGCTGCGCGTCGGGCAGCCGGCCTGGGAGCCCTTGCCGTCGGTGCCGGATAGTGCAGGCCGCCTCGCCGCCGCCGCGGTGGCCGTTGGCGATCGCATCCTGGTCATCGGTGGATACACCGTCGCCGAGGACGGCACCGAAACGTCGACCCCCCACGTCTATTCGCTCGACGTAGTCCAGCGCAGCTACCAGCGGCTCGCGGACATTCCGACGCCGGTCGACGACGCCGTCGCCCTGCTCTATCGCGAGCGCTATGTCTACCTCGTGAGCGGCTGGCACGATCACGGTAATGTCGCGCTGGTGCAGCGCTATGACGTGATCGAGAATACCGGATCGCTGCCACTGCATTTCCTGGGACGCCCGTATTCGGCCACGCCGGCGCGATCGCCGGCAACGTATTCGTGGTCTGCGACGGCGTGGCAGTGAGGGAACAGCACGGCAAGCGGCACTTCGAACCTTCCGCGGAATGCTGGCGCGGCGTCATCGACGCCGACGCGACCGAGACGATCGCCTGGACGCAAATTCCCCCGCACCCTGGGCCGGCGCGCTACCGCATGGCAGCGACCGCGCTCGGCGATCGGGCGGCGCTGCTGTTCGTGGGCGGCGCGGCGAATCCGTACAACTACGACGGCATCGGATATGACGGTCAGCCATCGGAGCCCGAGCCCGGCGCCATCGTCTACGATCTCCAGACCGATCGCTGGCATCGCCGAGCCACCCCGGTTGCGACGATGGACACGCGCAACCTGGTGGTGGTGGGTGGCAAGGCACGCGTGATCGGTGGCATGCGTGCCGGTCAGCGTGTCGCAAACGACGTCGTAGCGGTCGCCGAACTGCCCTTCGATCGTCACTGAACGAGTCGCACGCACTCGCGGGAGGCGTGCGGCGCGCGCAGCGATACCTCGAGTGGGCCCCACCCGTGCCATGATCGTGCCGGCTTATGCCCACCCCGCCAAAGCCCAGCGAACCGCCAGAGGCGAGGCCCGCCGCGCTGCCTGCGCTGTTGCGGGAACCTGCGCAGTCTCGCTATCGCTTGCTGCGCGGTGGCGCCGTCACCACGGTCATCGTTGTACTGGTGCTGGTGGCGGCATGGTGGGCGTCGATGCCGGCGCACTCCTTCGGTCCGGCCATGATTGACGCGGCCGCACGCCTGCAACGTGCGGTAACAGAGCATCCCGTGCTCGCGGTATCCGTCTTCGTCATCGGATACCTCGCCGTCTGCAGCCTGAACCTGCCGGGGGCGACGGCCATGACGATCACGGCCGGCGCAGTGTTTGGCGTGCCGGTCGGACTGGTCATCGTGTCCGTTTCGAGTACCGTGGGCGCCGTCGTCGCACTCATCGTGGCGCGCGCGCTGCTGCGATCCCGGATTCGCGGCCGCTATCCGGATCTCGTCTCGTGGATCGAGGGCCGCGCCGGCGAGGACAGCGCGTGGCTGCTGCTGGCAATGCGCCTGTTTCCGGGCATGCCGTTCTTTCTGGTCAACCTGCTGTTTGCAATGACGGACTTGCCGGTTCGCAGGTTTGCCTGGTGAGCCAGCTTGGCATGCTGCCTGCTGCCGCGCTGTACTTGAGTGCTGGACGGGAACTCGCGCGCATGGGTAACGGTGCAGCGCCGATGTCAACCCGTGCGCTGCTGATACTGGCCGGCATCGCGACGCTGCTCATCATCGGGCGTCTGGTTCGTCGTCGTCTGCTCGCAACTCGCTGACGGGTGACGCCGAAGCGGCAGGAGCGCGCTGATCAAGGTGCCGTCGCGCCCCCTGCCAGGGTCCGGACACTCGCCAGAACGACGTCCGGGTCCGGCCGAACCTTGTATCCCGGCTCGAAGAACTTCGCCAGGATGGTGCGGTCCCGTGCCAACACGAAGATGCCCGGATGTGGCACGCCAAACGCCGCGCTGCCGGTCGGATACTGCGCATCCCGGATGCCGATGTCCTCGGCGACCGCGCCGGTGTGGACGGCGAGCATGGTGAAGTGGGTGTTCTGGCTATCAACGAAGGCACGCACCAGCGGCACCTCATCGACGCTGACCGACACCAGCGGGAATCCAAGCGCCGCAAACTCCGTGGCCCGCTGATTGATCTCCACGAGCTGATGCTTGCAGAACGGGCACCAGTCCGCCGACCGGACGAACACCACGGTGAGGCCGCGCGCGCCCATCAGGTCGTCAACCTTGCGCAGGCGGCCGGATGAGTCTGCCAGGTGCAGCGGGTTTGTGAACTGTGCGCCGACGGGAGGGCCTGGCGGCACCCAGCCAGATTCCGCTGCGTGCACCACGGAGAATATTCCAAGCGCAAAGAGAGCGGCCCAGATCATCGACCAACGTTGATTGCGCATTGAAACTCTCCGGACCGTGTAGTGAACCCGCGGATCGCACGACAGTAGACCGACCAAAATGGCTGGATATTTCGCCGCGCGGTGCGCTCGGCGGCGCAAGCGACGGCGACGCGGATGTGGACCGGGCGTCCGGCCGATCGAGCTTGTCACAAGTTGGCGCGAGCTGGGGGCTTTATGGGGGCCTAACACGATCTGCGCGGTGAATGATGCAGTGCTTGACGCTCGGTCGGGAAATCTGTGGATGCCTGCGCGAAGGCGCGCGGCGTGAGTGGCTGGTCACGAACGGGCTGGGCGGCTACGCGAGCGGCACCGTCAGCGGCGTACTGACCCGGCGCTACCATGGTTTGCTGGTGGCGGCGCGGCGGCCACCCGTGGCGAGGATCGTCACCCTGGCGAAAATCGACGTCGAAGTCGATTACGACGGCGCGCGCTACGCATTAGGCGCCAACGAATACGCCGACGGGACCATTCATCCCGATGGCTTCCGTCACCTGCAGTCGTTTGCCGTGGAGGGCACCGTGCCGACCTGGACGTGGGCGCTCGGCGATGCGCTCCTCGAGGCACGCGTGCACATGGGCGACAGGCGAAACGTCACGTACGTGACGTACTCGATTGCACGGGGGAGCCGTCCAGCCAGTCTGCAACTGACGCCGCTGTGCGCCTGGCGCGATTATCACTGGCACCAGCACGCGACGGCCGAGATGTCTTCGACACCGATTGCGGGGGGATGTGAGATCGGACGCGGCGAAGACCGCTTTCGCCTGCTCTCCGCCACCGCCGAATTCACGCATCGTCCTGACTGGCACCGGCGCATCCATCATGCCGCAGAAGCCGCCCGCGGGCTCGATTCCGACGAGGATCTCTACGTTCCGGGTTGCTTCACGGTCACGCTCGCGCCTGGCGAGAGCGTCACCGTCGTCGCGACGGCCGAAGCGGAGCCACCGGTCGAGCCGGTGTCGGCGCTACGGGCCGTGCGGGCCCGCGAGGCCTCGCTGCTGGCACGGGCCCCTGAAGTCGGGCCTGACTGGGTGCGGCAACTGGTGCTCGCGGCGGATCAGTTCATCGTCGAGCGGCGCGATGACTTTGCAGCGGACGCCGCTGCCGGCACCACCGTCATTGCCGGCTACCCGTGGTTCGGCGACTGGGGCGCGACACCGTGATCGCGCTGCCGGGACTTGCGCTCGCAACAGGCCGTCATGAGGTGGCAGCCGACATCCTGCGCACCTTCGCGCGCTACGTCGACCAAGGCATGCTGCCGAATCGATTTCCGGACGCCGGCGAGGCGCCGGAGTACAACACGGTCGACGCCACGCTCTGGTACTTTGTCGCGATCCACGAGTACGTGGCAGCCACCGACGATCTGGCACTGGCGCGGGAGCTGCTGCCGACCCTTCACGACATCGTCGATTGGCACTTGCGCGGGACACGCCATGGCATCGGGGTGGATCCGCAGGATGACCTGCTGCGCGCGGGCGAGCCCGGCGTGCAGCTCACCTGGATGGACGCCAAGGTCGACGGCTGGGTGGTCACGCCGAGAATCGGCAAGCCCGTGGAGATCAGCGCGTTGTGGATCAACGCCCTGCGGGTGCTCGCCCAGCTCAACCGGCGGCTGGGCGAGCCTGGCGAGGCGGCGCGGCTCGAGAAGCGTGCGCACCATGCGGGGCGCGCGTTCCGGGAGCGATTCTGGTACGCGGCCGGCGGGTATCTCTACGACGTCATCGACGTCCCTGGGACGACCGAGCCGGATGCAACGCTGCGACCGAACCAGGTACTCGCCCTTTCGCTGCCCTACCCTGTACTCGACGACGCACAAGCGCGCCAGGCGCTGGCTGTGTGCGAGCGCAAACTCGTCACTTCGTTCGGCCTGCGCACGCTCGCCACCGACCACCCTTCCTACGTCGGCCGCTACCGCGGCGGACCGCGCGAACGCGACGGAGCGTACCACCAGGGTACCGTCTGGCCGTGGCTCCTGGGGCCGTTCATTCGCGCGCGCCTGCGTGCGTTCGCGGACCCGACTCGCGCGCGCTCCTATCTCGATCCGTTCGCGCAGCACCTCGGCGACGGCTGCGTGGGCCAGGTCAGCGAGATATTCGACGGCGATGCGCCGCACCTGGCGCGCGGCTGTTTCGCCCAAGCGTGGAGCGTTGCCGAAATCCTCCGCGCATGGCAGGCGACCCGAGCCCATGAGGACGCGCTCACTGGCAAGACGCCTGCACCGCGCCCGCCGAGCAGCCGCGCACGTCGCCGCGGTGCGTATGCGAAGGAACCTACTTGATGTCGCGACGCCACCCCTGCCGTACCCTTGCTCTCGCCGCGATGACGGCGTTCATCGCCTGCGCTGCGCCGCACGCCGCGGCGCCCGCAGCGGTGCAAAGCGTCGAGGCGGTGGCGATACCGGTGACCGACATGGACCGCGCCGTGCGTTTCTACACGAAGGTCCTGACCTTCGAGCGCGTTGCAGACCGCGAGGTCGCGGGCGATGCCTATGAGCATCTGTACGGCGTGTTCGGAGTGCGGCTCCGTGCCGTACGGCTGCGCCTCGGCGACGAAGCGATCGAGCTGGTGCAGTTCCTGGCACCGCGCGGGCGTCCGCCGCCCGCGGACTCGCGGGCCAACGACCGGTGGTTCCAGCACATTGCCATCGTCGTGGCCGACCTCGACCGCGCCTACGCGTTGCTGCGAGTGGGCGGCGCGGAGCACGCCTCCAAGCCCGCAGGTGCTGCCGGCCTGGAACCCGGAACGCGGGCGGGATCGGCGCTTTCTATTTCCGCGACCCGGACGGCAACTTCCTCGAAGTGTTGCACTTTCCACCGGGAAAGGGTGACCCGAGATGGCAGCGCGCGGGAGGACGCGAGTTCCTCGGCATCGACCACACCGCGGTGGTGGTAGCGGACACGGCAGCGAGCCTGCGCTACTACCGTGATTTCCTGGACTCGCCGTCGTCGGCACGAGCGAGAACTACGGCACCGAGCAGGAACACCTGAACAACGTGTTCGGGGCGCGGCTGCGCATCACGGCCCTGCGCGCGGCACACGGACCGGGTATCGAATTGCTCGAGTACCTCACTCCACGCACGGGACGCGCGGCGCCGATCGACACCGCTGCCAATGACCATTGGCAGTGGCAGGTGGTGCTGCGCTCGGATGATCTGCAAGGCGCCTGGCAGGGTATTCGAACAGCGCAGGGTACGCCTGTGTCACCCGGGCCCGTCGCGCTCGACGGCGCGCTTGGCGTACGCGAAGCGCTGCTCGTACGCGATCCGGACGGCCATGCCGATCTGCTGGCGCAACCCTGATCACATCTTGGCGGATTCCGCCCCTCACCCTACGGAAAATGCCATGAGACCCGACAGCAACCAGTCCGGATCGACGCCTCCCGAGTCCGCCGAGCGCACGCGCCTGAAGGCCAATGGTGCCACCGGGAATGCGTGCGGAAGAAATGGGGCCCCTACCTCAGCGAACGACAGTGGGGCACGGTGCGCGAGGACTACAGCGCGAACGGCACCGCCTGGGAGTACCTGCCGCGACCACGCCCGCAGTCGCGCCTACCGCTGGGGCGAGGACGGCATCGCGGGATTCTCCGATCATGCCCAGCGACTGTGCCGCATCGCTCGCGCTGTGGAACGAACAGGACCCGATTCTGAAGGAACGGCTGTTCGGCCTGACTAACGCCGAGGGCAACCACGGCGAGGACGTCAAGGAGCTTTACTACTATCTCGACGCCACGCCGACCCACTTCGTATCAGAAGATGCTCTACAAGTATCCGCAGGCCGAATTTCCCCTACGCGCGGCTGGTCGCCGAGAATCGCGAGCGCGGAATTGGCGCGCCGGAATTCGGGTTGCTCGACAGCGGCGTGTTCGACGACGACCGCTATTTCGACGTGTTCATCGAATACGCGCAGGCCTCACCCGGCGATGTCCTGGTGCGCATCACCGCTCACAACCGCGGTGACGCGGACGCGCCGCTGCACCTGCTGCCGCAGATGTGGTTCCGTAACACCTGGAGCTGGCGTGACGACAGCGACCGTCCACGCCTCGCCGCTCGCGGCGAGGGGACGATCGAGGCGCATCACCCGAAGCTCGGTACCCGTTACCTGTACGCCGACGGCGCGCCGACGACTCTTTTCTGCCAGAACGAGACCAACGTCCGGCGACTGTGGAATGCCACCGACGCCACGGGCCATTTCAAGGACGGTATCAACGATCGCGTGGTGCGGGGCGACGAAAGCGCAGTCAATGCGGCACGCACGGGCACCAAGGCGGCTGCCTGGTACCGGCAGCTCGTGCCGGCGCATGGCTCGGTCGAGATTCGACTGCGCCTGACCAGTCAGTCGCTGCCCGAGCCGTTTGCGGCCTTCGACACGTTGCTCGCGCAGCGCGCACATGAGGCGGACGAGTTCTACGCCGAGTTGCAGCGCGAGGTCCCGGACGCCGATGCGCGCCTGGTGCAGCGGCAGGCCTTCGCCGGCATGCTGTGGAGCAAGCAGTACTACTACTTCGACGTGCCGCAATGGCTGCGCGGGGACCCGGCGCAGCCTGCGCCAGCCCCACAGCGCAGCACGGCCGCAATGCCGACTGGGATCACCTCAACAATGCCGACATCATCTCGATGCCGGACAAGTGGGAATATCCCTGGTACGCGGCCTGGGATCTGGCCTTCCACTGCATTCCACTCGCCCTGCTCGACGCCGAGTTTGCCAAGGAGCAGCTCGTGCTGTTGACGCGCGAGTGGTACATGCACCCGAATGGACAGATGCCCGCGTACGAGTGGGCCTTCGGCGACGTCAACCCGCCGGTCCACGCGTGGGCGACGTGGCGCGTCTACCAGCTCGATCGCAAGCAGTGCGGTCACGGTGACCTCGCGTTCCTTGAGCGCGTTTTCCACAAGCTGATGCTGAACTTCACCTGGTGGGTCAACCGCAAGGACGCCGACGGCCACAATGTCTTTCAGGGCGGCTTCCTCGGCCTCGACAACATCGGGGTATTCGATCGCAGTGCTCCGCTGCCGACCGGCGGCTACATCAACCAGTCGGATGGCACCAGCTGGATGGCAATGTATGCGCTGAACCTGATGCGCATTGCGCTGGAGCTGGCGCAGCACAACCCCGTCTACGAGGACATCGCCACCAAGTTCCTCGAGCATTTCCTGCACATCGCCGAGGCGATGAACGCAATGGGCAGCGACCGCGCCGAACTGTGGGACACCGAGGACGAATTCTTCTACGACGTTCTGCACCTGCCGAATGGTCGGCAGCTGAAGCTCAAGGTGCGCTCGATGGTGGGACTGATTCCGCTGTTCGCGGTCGAGACACTCGAGCCGGAGGTGCTCGAGCGGCTGCCGGACTTCAAGCGCCGTCTCGAGTGGTTCCTGAAGTACCGCCCGGAACTGGCCGCGCTGGTCTCGAACTGGGATGTCGAGGGCCGCGGCAAGCGTCGCCTGCTGTCGCTGCTGCGCGGCCATCGCATGAAGCAGCTGTTGCGCCGGATGCTGGACGAGTCGGAGTTCCTGTCGGAGCATGGCGTGCGCGCGCTGTCGCGGGTCCACGCCGAGCAACCCTACGTCCTGCCGCTGAACGGTCACCGCCTGTCGGTCAGTTATCAGCCGGCAGAGTCCGATTCCGGTCTCTTCGGCGGCAACTCCAACTGGCGCGGCCCGGTGTGGTTTCCGGTGAATTACCTCCTGATCGAGTCGCTGCAGAAATTCCATCACTACTACGGCGGTGACTTCCGTGTCGAGTGCCCGACCGGCTCCGGACAGTACCTGACACTCGAAGAGGTCGCGGCCGAACTGTCGCGGCGCCTCGCGCGCTTGTTCCTGCGCGGCCCGGACGGACGCAGGCCCGTGTTCGGCGACCACCCCCGGCTGCAGAGCGATCCGCATTTCCGTGATCACGTGCTGTTCCACGAGTACTTTCACGGCGACAGCGGCCGTGGCGTCGGCGCCTCGCACCAGACCGGCTGGACCGGGCTGGTCGCCAAGCTGCTGATGCCGCGCCGGCAAGAGCTGTGACCAACCCCGACCCGCCAGGCCACGGGCGCCGCCCGCCGCGTCCACGGAGAATTTCATGAACTTTCCCGCCAGCCCGTTTCCCGCCCGGCACCCCGGTACCGCCAATCCTGCGGGGCCAGAAGGCCCTGGTCACCGGCGCCAATTCCGGCATCGGCAAGGCCATTGCCATCGCGCTGGGGCAGGCCGGCGCCGACGTCGCAGTCAATTACGTGACCGACCCGGAGGCCGCCAACGCAGTCGTCGAGTCGCTGCAGGCGAGCGGCGTGCGCGCGCTCGCGGTGCAGGCCGACGTATCGAACGAAGCCCAGGTACAGGCGATGTTCGCGCGCGTCATCAGCGAGTTCGGCACGCTCGATATCCTGGTCAACAACGCCGGCCTGCAGCGTGACGCCCCGTTCGACGAGATGACGCTGGCGGACTGGAACCTGGTGATCAACGTCAACCTGACGGGTCAGTTCCTGTGCGCCCGCGAGGCGGTGCGCGAGTTCAAGCGGCGCGGAATCGTCCGGGAGGTGTCCGTTGCGGCCGGCAAGATCATCTGCATTTCGTCGGTGCATGAGGTGATCCCATGGGCGACGCACGCGAATTACGCCGCGTCCAAGGGTGGCGTCATGCTGATGATGAAGAGCCTCGCGCAGGAAGTGGCCCCGCTTGGCATCCGCGTGAACAGCGTGTGCCCGGGCGCCATCCGCACACCGATCAACGCGGCGGCCCGGGAGACCGCCGGCGCGTACCAGGAACTCATGAAGCTCATCCCTTACAAGCGCATCGGCGAACCCGAGGACGTGGGCCGCGTTACGGCCTTTCTCGCCTCGGACCTCGCCGATTACATCAGCGGCGCAAGCCTTGTTCGTCGATGGCGGAATGACGCTCTACCCCGGATTTTCCTCGGGGGGCTGAGCGCCGTGATCGACCACAGCGCCGCTCGCCGGTGCATCGACGGGCCATGTCCGTGCCACGCATGACGCCTGCGAACGCTTTGCGGACCCACTGGCCGGAGTACCTGATCGAGGCCTGGGCACCCGGGATGTTCATGGTAAGTGCAGGACTCGTCACGCTGCTGGTCGAATCCGTCGCTTCGCCGCTGCGCGCGGCGCTGCGGATCCGGTGGTGCGGCGCTCGCTCATCGGACTGGCGATGGGTCTGACTGCGGTCGCGCTCATCTATTCCAGGTGGGGCCAGCGCTCAGGTGCGCACATGAATCCGGCGGTGACGCTGACGTTCCTGGCGCTTCGCAGGATTGCGCCGTGGGACGCGGCCTTCTACGTGCTCGCGCAGTTCGTGGGCGCGTCGGTCGGCGTGCTCGCGGTGGCGGTGCTCGCGGGATCCGCGTTCGCCGCTCCCGAGGTGAACTATGTCGCCACGCTGCCTGGCCGCGCCGGACCCGCCGTGGCCTTCATCGCCGAGGCGCTGATCTCCGGCGGCCTCATGATCACCGTGCTGGCCCTGTCTGGTCACGCACGCCTGGCGCGGGTGACCGGCCTGTGCGCGGGCGGCCTCATCGCCCTGTATGTCGCGCTGGAAGCGCCGCTCTCCGGCATGAGCATGAACCCGGCACGCAGCCTCGCGTCTGCGGCACCCGCGCACCTGTGGCAGGGCCTGTGGATCTATTTCACCGCGCCACCCCTCGGCATGCTGGTAGCCGCAGGACTGTATGTCCTTCTGCCGTATCGGTACCGCGGAGGCTGCGCAAAGCTCGACCATTGCCCCGATCTGCCTTGTATCCACTGCGGTCATGTGCCGCCCGACGATCTGCTGCCCATCGCCTCATCCCGGAGCGCAGCGCATGACTCCTGAGCCAGGCTTCGACGTCATCGTGGTCGGCTCGGGTGCCGGCGGTGCCGCCGCCACTTATCGCCTCGCGCGGGCGGGCCTGCGCGTGCTGCTGCTCGAGAAGGGCCACGCGCTGCCAGGCGACGGCTCGACGCTCGATGTGGACCGCGTCGTGCGTCGCGGTAAGTTCCTGAGCCGCGAGCCTTGGCGCGACGCACGCGGCCAGGCCCTCGTCCCGGAGGAGCACTTCCAATCCTGGGCGGCAAGACCAAGTGGTATGGCGCCGCACTGCTGCGCTTTTCGGCCGCCGAGTTCGCCGCGGATCCCGGACACGATTGCAGCGGATGGCCAATCACGCAGCAGGACCTCGCTCCGTATTACGAAGAGGCCGAGTCACTGCTGGCGGTCCGCTCGTTCCCGTGCGAACCCACGCTCGCACACATCCTCGACCGGCTCACGCGTGGGGAACGGTCGTGGCGGGCCACCGCTCCCCGCGGCGCTCGCGCCCGGCATCCGAAAACCACCGCGAGGCCGCGCACTTCGACGGCTTCGCAACGGTTGCCGGCCTGAAGGCGGATGCCGAGAACGCCTTGCTGGCGCGTGTCGTGGCATCGCCGCACGTCCGTATCGTGACCGGCGCGGAGGTGGTCGCCCTGCTGCCGCATGCGGATGACACCCGCCGCATCGCAGGCGTCCGGCTGGCCGATGGCCGCGTTTACCGCGGCAGTGCCGTGCTGCTTGCAGCGGGCGCATTGCACTCGCCTCGGCTGCTCGAGCGCTACGTCGCGCAGCACGGACTCGCCGCCACCCTGCCGGCCGCGCAAGCGCTCGGCCGTCACCTCAAGCTGCACCTGCTGACGGCGCTGGTGGCGGTATCACTCAGGCGCAATACCGACCTGCTGCGCAAGACCATGCTGGTGACACACGCGGGACACCCTCACAGCAGCGTCCAGCCGCTCGGCTTCGACGCCGAATTGATCGCCACGCTGGTGCCGCGCGCGGTGCCACGCCTGCTCGCCGCAGCTGTGGGCTCACGCGCCTACGGCTTCTTCCTGCAGACCGAGGACGGTTCCCACCCCCGACAATCGCATCACCGACAGCCACGGCGACGGATCGCCCCCGTGATCGACTACGACGCACGCGGACTCCGGCGGCCGCGGCGAGCACAGACGTTTCCGTTGCGGCGTTCCGGCGCTCCCTGCTGCGGGGCTGGCTCGTGAGTTTTGCGCGGCGGATCGGCGTGACCGGCACGGCGCATGCTCTGGCACGCTCGCGGCGGGCACCGACGCCGCGAGTTCGGTCGTGGATGCGCTCGGGCGCGTGCACGGCCTGCAGTCCCTGGTACGTGGTGGATGGCAGCGTTCTGCCGCGCTCGAGCCGCGTCAACCCGTCGTTGACGATCTACGCCTGGAGCCTGCGCGTCGCGGACCTGCTCGTGCGCCGGTTGCGGGCAGAGGTCGGTACCAATAGCAGCGCGAGAGCGGATGGCTAGCGGATCCGGACAATATCCGCGCTGGAAAACGGTGATTGAACCCGCAGGCCGAGCGTCGGCTCGGCATAGAGCTGCGGGGGCACGCCGATGTCGGCAAGGTACAACGCACCGGCAGACGCGCGCCCTGCGTCCGTCAGCAAACCGACCTTCGGCAGCGCCAACGTCAGGGTCGCAGTCGCACGCACGGTCGGATCCATTGCCTGCCCGGACGACGCGTCGAGTCCCGATGGCACGTCGAGCGCGAGCACCGGCGCCGAGGAGGCTTTTGCCCAGCGAATCATGCGGGCAGAGTTGCCACGCGGCGCACCCTGCAGCGTGTAACCGATCAGCCCGTCGATGATGAGACTGACATCGGTCGGCAACGTGTCAGGATCGGCGACAGCAGTTGTGCCAGCCAGGCCGAGCCTCTGCGCGATCCTGCAATTGACGCGCGGACTCCCGACAGTCGCGCGGGCCCGGCGACCAGCGCAACGTGGACCGAGTAGCCCCAGTTCGCCAGTCGTCGCGCTGCCGCGAGCGCACCGCCACCGTTACCACCGACGCCCACCATCACCAGCACCGGTCTGCCCGGCGACCCCGCCGCCGGGTAGAGGCGCCGAGCGAGGTGCGCAAGACAGCGGCCGGCGTTCTCCATCATCTGTTCGAGATCGACGAAGTACTCCTCCGTCATGAGCCCATCGACCTCGCGCATCTGTGCCGCGTCAAGGGCCGGTAGCTGGCTGCGGTCGAGCGTCGGGAATTCGTCCTCTGGCATCTTCGTTGAACTGCTGGTGCGTGGATCGACAGGCAGGCGGCCCCGCGATCAGGGCCGCCTGCGTGCTTGCAATCGAGCGATTATGCCGCCTTCGCGGGGCTCCAGGCCTCTGCACCCAGCTCGGGATTCACCTTGGTCTCCATCAGGTGATTGGCGTAATTGCTGAGCGTTTTCATGGTGACGCCGAGGACCACTTCGATGGCCTGCTGCGGCGTGTAGCCGGCCGAGAGGAAGCGCTCTGTGGCTTCGCCGGCGACCCAGCCGCGCTCGCGAACCACCAGTCGGGTGAACGTTGCCAGCGCTTCGAGCCGCGCATCGGCAATCGGCCGATGCTTTCGCGCAGCGCAGCCACGACTGCCGGGTCGACCTTTGTCCATCGCCTTGGCGATCAGGGAGTGCGCCGCGACGCAAGAA
>JADJOO010000029.1 GCA_016713725.1 Pseudomonadota bacterium
ATGCGGTTGCCGGACGGTCGTGGACACGTCGACAGTTGAAGGGAGTTCGGCAACGGTGAACGATGTCGAGTCCACAGGTGTGGAAACCGTGGTACCAGGTTCGCAACTTGTCGGTGGACGTGGTCGGTCGCGCAGCGTCCGGTTCGTAGGTGCCATTGACGACCGCCGTTGAGTCAGAACCGGAACGGTCACCGGAGCCGGACAGAGCAGCAGGGAGGCGAAGAACTCCACAGTTATTAGGCTACCCAGCACTGTTCCTATCACCGACACCGCCACTCGTTGGCCATTGCTGGTTTCATCGTCGTTCCAGAACGCTCGAACCCTCTCGATCATTGGTGAAGTGTTGCACGAAGTGCGGTGCAGCTAATTGGCGGTGCGCGAGCGGGAGTGGCCTGCCTGGACCGAGTGCGTGAGACTCGAGCGGCGCGGTCGACGGGCGATCTACCCGAAGTGCCGTTCCGCCGCGATCGTTTGCCTCGATGACTGAACACTCTCAGCGTTCAAATGGCCGTCGGTGGGCAGCGGGCAGCTTCCGGTGGCCGCCAACAGCGTTCGCCGACTCGCTGATCATCGCTGGCGCCTCGACTCATCGGGTAGTGGTGCGGCCGGCACTTCACGATCACCACGGTGGTGGCCTCGCGAAGCCGAGGTCGACGACGGTCACGAGCCGGCCGGCCGAGCCGCCAGCTCGTCAGCCCGTCTTTCTCCTCCGGCCGGTTCATGGCGGCACGCCCAGGTAGGTTCACGCCGCGCACCAAACCCCGTCACACCCTTCGTGGACAATCGAGATGCCGACGAACATCTTCATCGTTGCAGAGAGTGGGTTTGTCGTGATGAACTTCGATCGAGTGTCTGGGTGGTTCCCCAATGCCTCCGACGACGAGATGATGGAGATCGAGGAGTGGCTCGACGAGGTCGAGTACGGCGAGGACCCGATCGAACTCGAACCAGCAGATCTTGATGAGCTGTGGGATCGGATTGTGGTGCTAGCGGGGGATCGATGCACGCTTCCCTGGAACGAGAGGTTCGCATGCTGCTGGGTGAGCTAACCGAGATCGCCGATACGGCGTCGTCGGGCCACGAGGATTCTCCTGAGCCGATCAGTGTCCGCCTTCGAGAGCACCTTCGCTCGGTTGGAAAGGGTCCCTCTGGCTCGTGGGAGGCGACACTTCTCGCTGATCTGGCGGAGAACGCCTGCGCTGCTTTCGAGGTGTGGGTGCACTTGGATCCCGGTCTCTGCCGTGGAGCAGCTCAGGTCCGAGCTCGGCGCCGCCATGGAGGCTTGCGATCGGCTGGGGGCTGAGACGCGGAGCTTGACTACTCGCCGTATCTTGGCGTCGACCACTGCCTTGTGTTCTTACCGCCTCGGCCTGAGTGACAGAGCGATCGAGCGAACTGAGTTGTTCTTCCAACTGGAGCAGCAGGCTCGACGTGAATCCGGTGATGGTGCTTCTCTGCGGGAGTTGCAATCGGTGACGCTTGCGGGGGTGAACGCGTTTGCTTGAAGCGCGACGGTGACGGTGTGGCTGAGGTGATGCGTCGGATTCGGCTGCTGATTGAACCGGCTGGCGGCATGCTGCAGCCGGAGTTCGTGCAGATGTGGTCGGATGCAATGCGCGATCTCGACCCGCCGTTTGCGCAGATGCTGGCGCTGCAGCTGCTGAGAGATGTGCAAGCAACGACAGGGGAGCATTCGGATGAGGCGATGGCAGCTGCACACACGCTGATGGCCGCAACGGTCCGTTAGCGATGCGGAGGCGACCTGCAACGTCTGGTTGAGGAGTGGTTCCCTCGTTCTTGGCGCGCCTCTCGGTGCTGGCGCCCAGATCTGGCTGCGAGCATCGACCTGGAGGATCCCGATGAACCGTGAGCGAGCCGGCCTGTCACCTCGGCCTGTCCTGGACGGAGGGCGGCGTTCTTGGACTCGCGGAAGAAGGCTTCAGCGGGTTGGCGTGCTGCTCGTGTTGGCGTTAGGTGCATCGTGCTCCTCTTCGGATGGTGGCCACGACTCATCGCGACCGAGCGTGACAGTGCTCGCGCCCAACTCGTGTGATCTGGTCGGATGCGTGGGTGAGGGCGTTGATACGGCGGCCGGGGCCTACACCATGAGCAGTGAGGATCTGCTCTTCCCGCGCGGGGTGTTTGGACTGAATCTGGTCCGCTCGTACCGTTCGGACCGTCCTGGTGTCGGGCTGTTCGGAACTGGTTGGGCAACCGTGTATGAGACGACCCTCAGCATGGGTTCAGCAGGCCCAGTGATCAATGCGCCAGCTGGCCTCACGCCCATGTGGACGCCGGCAGTTCCGCAAGGGTGGGATGTCGCCGGTTCGGTCACGGTACGAGATGGCTCTGCGGGCGGCGCGGAACTGGTGGCCGACGGGAAACGTGGTCGTTCGCTGTCGACGGGGCTCTTGTCTCGATCACGGCGCCTTACGGTCAGCGGGTGACGATTGAGCGGGCAACGGTGTACCGGTTGCGATCCGCCTCGCAGGGTCCTTCCATCGTCTTCGAGACCAGCGGGGCAGAGCACTAACTGCGCGCACCGACGACGGTCGAGAGGTGCAGTTCAGCTATCAGAACGAACAACTCGTCAAAGGCAGCAGCGCCAGGTCTTGATCTCGCATACGCCTACAACTCCGACGGCCGCATGGTGCAGCTCGACGGCCCATCTGGAACCACCAGCATCAGCTACCAAGCGGGCTCCGTTTCAAGTCAGAGCACCGCGTCTGGCCATCGGTTCGCGCTCACCTATGACGGACCGATCACAACGGTCACCGATGACCGGATCCTCACCTATCGGCATGACAACGGCGGCCGCCTCATCCGCCTCGCTGAGGGAGAACGAACTCGCTGTCCGTCAGTTCGATGACAGCGGACGGCTTGTCGAATCGACGGACTACGCCTACCCAGGAAAGCAAGACGTGCGCGCACTGACCAGGAGTTCAGGGTGGCCAACTCGTCAAGGAGACAAGCAACGGGTCACCACCGAGTTCGCCTACGACGACAAGGCGGGAAGAGTGACCACGTCCAGCACCGGCACAGACCAGGTGTTGTTCGAGTACAGCAACGACTCGCCGCTGCCGGATGCAATCACGACCCCGGGCCGCGGGCGTGAAACATTCACCTACAGCGACGGCTTCGTAACCAGGGCGGTGGATGCGACGGGCGTCATTGCGGTCACCGAGCGCGACGCCAAGGGCAACCCCGTCTCATGGGCAACGGGGGATCAAGCAGCATGGACATCTCAGTTCGACGCGGAAGGCAACATGACCTCGACGACCGCGCCCAGCGGCCGGACATGGTCTGCGACGTGGGGCCTCCGATCGACGCTGCTCAGTGAACAGGACCCGATCCATCGACGGTGGACCTACAGGTACGACGCGGCAGGACATGTCGTCGAGCAACAGCAACCCGGCGGGGTTACCTCGCACTTCGCCTACGACAGCTCGGGAAGGCTCGCCCAGGAGATCGAGCCCAGACGGCCTCACGACTCGATACGAATATGACCAAGCCGGTTCACTCGCCGCGACGATCATGCCCGGCGAGCGTGTCTGGCGTTCCTCGACCCAGCGTCTGGCCGGCGGCGGATCGAAGGTCACCGTCACAGCGCCGGATGGAACCGGGACGGTGTCAACGATCGATTCGGCAGGCCGCGAGCTCGAACGTCGAACGGTTGAGGCCGACGGAACAGCCGTCGAGACGCAACAACACACCTTCGAATTCGAACGCCCCAAGGTCACGATCGTGATGCGCGGCGCAAGCAGATTCGAGTCGCATACCAGCTACGACGAGCAGGCTCGAATCGCCGCCACGACCGACACTGTCGACGGAGCCACCGTCGGGACCACTCGCTACACGTACGAGGCCGGCCAGATGTCCAAGGCGCAAAGTGATCAGCAACAGGTCGACTACCGATACGACAAGGCGGGACGCCTGCTCGCGGTGAATACTCGCGACGACGTGTGGAGTGCCGCATACGAGTCTGGCCGTCTCACGGTCACTTCTCACAACGACGACGCCACACGAATCGGCTACGACATCGATGCCCGAGCGGTGACGTTCACCAACGACGCTGGCACGACCACCAAGTGGTCATTCGACGACGGCGACCAGCCAATCAACCGCTCCGTCGGCGGTGCCGTCGCGACCTTCACCTGAGTCCGAACGACCGGCTGATGGACTACCGGTCACCCGACGGCAGCCACTGGACGTGGGCGTACGACCAAGCTGGGCGCATCCTCCATGCAGCCGAGCCCGGCGATGCGCTCACGACTTACGAGTACGACAATGGAGCACTTGTCCGTGCCCACACAACCGGAAGCCACAACAACCGAGACGACCGTTTTGCGTACGACTCCGCGCCTGCTCCAGACGGCAAGACCGCCGCCGGCGAATTCAACTACCTCTACGACGCCACTGGAAAGCCGACGACAATCGACAGCTCCAGGAAAGGAGCAGTGGACCTACGACGCCAGGGCAACGTCACGGCCGTGCAAGCCAGCTCCGAGCTGTTCTCCCTCGACTACGACACCTACGGCCGGGTGCAGGCGATCACCGGCCCAAAGACGTCCTTGCGGCATCGTGGACACCGACGGCCTCACATCCGTGAAGGCCAACGACCGCGACACCCTCCGCTTGGCCACCGGCGCAGACGGCCGGCTCGCCACCGTGCGGTGGGACGACAAGACCGCAGTGGATCTCAACTGGTCGACCAGCACTGTCCTCGACCTGCGCAACAGGGAACCGACATCGCCCAGCAGTATCAATTGGATGACGGCCACCTGACGGCGTTCTTGTCCGACGAGATCGCGATCACCAGCACCCACCAAGACAACGGATATCTGCAGTCGCTGCACCTCGACGCCAAGGACGCGATTGGAGACATTCGATTCGATCAGGCTGGCCGACCAGCCACCCTGATCACCGACAACGCAACATCGACGCTGTCGTACGACGAATTCGGGCGCGTGGCTTCCGTGCTCACCTCACGATCTGGCAAGGAACCCGACCAGACACTCGTGAGCTACACAGACGACGGACGACAAATCGACGGCGACAAGAAGTCCATCGAAACCATGTTCGGGGACGATGGAGCACTACTCACTCCCCTACCCAGTTCACTCCCAACCCCTGTCGGCCGCAAACGAAGGACAACAACTCGGCGGTATCGACCTCGGAGCAACGAGAGAACTCCTCACCCAACCAGAACCGCAACCGCTCGACGATGTCAACAGTCTGGTCAGAAATGCGACGCCGCCGGTGACGACACCGATTGGGGTGCGCAACCTGCCGAAGGTGGCCGAGCAGATGCTCGTCGCCGAGGTTGCCAGGCTCACCGAGCATCCGCGTGAATGGCGACACCGACGTACGTTTGCCTGTCATCAATCCCAAGAACGGCGAGCTCGCCGCCTTCAACCCTTCGTCGATGCGCCGAGCGGTGCTCTTGAGCAGCTCAGCCGCCAAGGAGGCGGCGGCAGTTCCTTGCTTGATCGCGCAAAGGACACAGTTGGCGACATCGTTGGCGGGGTGCTGTCGCTTGCAAGTGACGTCTCCCAGTTCGTCATCGACAACCCGATTGCCCGGCTGATCATCTCCGTCGGCACATGGGCGGCCCGCCGCCGTCGCCTGCGCAGCCAATGCCCCAGCGTGCATGCGCTCGCAACCGTCGCCGTGTTCATCACCGCAGCCGAGAGTGCCCAAACTGCAGTCGTCTCAACGGTTTCGGCGATGCGAGCCTGCTCAATAACGAGCTCGCCAGTGCGGGCTCTGGGCTGCAGGCGGCGTACTGGCAGTCGCTGCAGCAATAACCGCCGTAACGTAGGGGCAAATCGCTCAGACCTACTTCGCGCGGCGGTCTCACTCAGCAGCTATCGAATCCTGGTGTCGGGGTTGCCCGAGCAAGCGAGCAGGTGGGACTGGCGAAATCGGATGTGCTCGAAGCCTCCGGTTCCGGGTGATCGCTCAACGGGAGGTTCCGGTCCGCCGAACAGGTATGTGCCAGGCTCGATCGCGTTAGCGACATCTTTGGCACTCTCAGGGGTGTCGAGGTGAAGAACGGAGCGGCCGCAAGATTCACAGCGAACCAGCCAACCGCCTGCGCGAAGCTGAGCACCTCCGGCGCATTTCCCTAATGGCATAGCCGGCAGCTCGCCCCTGATGACCAGTCTGAGAATCGAAGTTCAGCACTGGGGTACCAGCGTGCGGCTTGCCCTGCCGTGAGCCACCGTCACCAACCTCTTCCGGACCGACCTCAAGGGATCACACGACGAACAAGAGATTGCCCGTCGCCGCGGCGTACCGACTTGCTAAAGAACTGCGGCCACGGCAGAATAGGTGCCTCAATCGCGTTTGTTGCGCACCGATGTGTCCACCGCTTGAGCTGCTCCTTCCAATCCTGCCGGGCCGTCTGACGTTGGAACCCAGGGTGAACCAGCGGGAGGAGCCTCATACGGTGGCCACCGACGACGAGGTGCCCTCGGCTGCCGTAGTCGTCGCTGGGCGCCAGCCGTACCTGCACTCCGTCACACCGATCCGCCACCGCTCGGATCGCGTCGAGCGCTTCCTGGCCGAGGGTGATCACCAACGGTGCCGCCGCCTCGACGAGCTCGGCTCGAAGGGCGTCACGGCGAAGTGGCCCGTTGGCCAACTCAACGAGTTGTCGTGTGGTGGGGCGCTTGGGTAGCGAGCCCGGTGCAGCGCCGATGCTCGCGGCGATCGGGCCGAATCGTTCGCGGATCGCTTCGCCTTGGCTTCCCGCACCGTCCTTCACGAAAAACCACGGCACTGCATCGGTGAACGCGACATCGCCGACGTCGAGGCCAAGCGGTTCGAGAACATTGACGACGGAGTCCTGCGCCTGAGGG
>JADJOO010000030.1 GCA_016713725.1 Pseudomonadota bacterium
TTGTAGAGGTTGCCGTCCGTATCCTCGTTCCTGCCCACGGGTGACAGCTCGCCACGAGCTGGGCTGAAAACTTCCCATGATGGGTCGTGTCTGTCAGCCGGTAGTCCGCAGCACCGGTCTGCGCCGTAGAGTTGGAGCGGACTGGATTTGGCGTACCGGAGCACGGTAAAGTTGCCGACCACGGGCACGGCGCGGCGCGTGTTCGTCACGGCATCCCATTGCACCGCGTCTGATGTAGTCTGCTGCGTCCGTGTAGTACGGTGTCAGTTTGGCGCTCCATTGCTAGGAATAAGGCATCGTGCCGGTTGGCCGTGAGGCTCGCTGTGCAGGCCACCTCCGGCATCAGGTTCACGTCCCCCCGTAGCCGTTGCCGTCGCCGACGGGAGTTGTTCATGAACGCCCACGCCATCTGCCACGTGGACTGGGTGGCGGCGCTCACTTACAGGGTTGGGCAGGCGGATGTCTTCTGCACCCGAACCGATCTCGTAAGCCTGAGTCGCGCCCGGTACGAAGCAGCCGATCCATGGGGGTCCCAGTTGTCGTCCGTCTTGCCGCGTGAGCTGGCGTTGAACAGCGCCGCGTCTGCGTCTGGTTGCCATGCCGCCAACGCCATGGTCGGATACGAGAGTCGAGGTTGTAGCCGTGAACCGGGACTGCACTCATGTTCCACGGCGGTTTCAAAGCGGGCGCCCGGGATATGCGTCCAGCGTTTCGTTGCCAATCTCGGCTACCGCAGCAGCGTGGCGGTCCGCGCTGTCCGTCGTTCGGGTTCGAAATCGTGACCGCATGCCCGCGCCGGAAGCGGCCACCAGTCAGCCAGCCAGTACTCCTGGTACTCGCCGCCGACGCGCAGGCTCTGCCCGGCAAGCGGGATCCCGGCACTGATGGCGGGCCCGGTGTTCCTGCCGTCAGTCATCATCGGCATGCCCGGCGGCGCAACCGTCAATCTGGCCGCTCACCATCGTCGGGCCGCGGATCGGCGGGCGGGGTGATCCGTTCAAAGCTGTATCGCCGCCCGACCCGGTGGGCGGTTGCCCGACCCGTACCAGAATCCTTGTCGTCGCCGAAATCCATCTCGTGCTCGGTGTGCTGGTAGTACACCCCGCGCCTGCGGGTTTCCCCAATCCAGACGGCCGGTGTAGGCAAGGTTGAACCGGTCGCTCTGGTTGTCGGTCGTGTCCATGCGCTGGTTGGCATAGGCCTCATACGGGATGACCCGGACGCCGTAACTGAAATGAATCAGGTGACCGTCACTCCGCCAGGCAAGCCGGACTGTCTGGTTGCGGGAATCGTAGGCGGTGGATCCGACTTCGGCGGTGGGCAGCGTGTGCCCGCCCGACCGGTGAGCGTGTAATGCTTGAAGCTATCGCCAGCCTGGTAGTTGTCGGCCTGGGCGAAGGCGCCGGTGTAGTTGAGGCTGAAGGTTTCCGTAGCGAACGTGCCGGAGAGATTTCCACCCCAGCCATCACCGTTGCCGCGATAGAACGTACCGGCTTCACCCTGCAGAACTTGAACGCCGGGCTGCGCGAACGCGGGGTCCGCAGAGCGCACCACGATGCTGCCGCCGATGCTGTCGCCGCCCACGCTGACCGGCGTCACTCCGGCGTAGACGTCGATGTTCGCTACAGCCGTGGGGTCGATGTAGGACAGGGGTGAATTCATGTGGTTGGGACAGGCGGCCACGAGGTCCATGCCGTCCACCTGCGTGCGCAGGCGGTCGTCCGCGAGGCCACGGATGACCGGCAGGCTGGAGACGCCTCCGGCGCCATAAGCGCTGACCCCCGGCAGGTCCGTGAGCAGACTGGCAGTGTCGCTGGTGCGGGCGCGTTTGCGGGCAATCTCTCGGCGCCGTCGAGGCCAAGGGCGCCCAAGCCGGGCGTGAGGATTCGGCGAGCCGTGACCAGGATTTCTTCGAGGTTGGAGCCATCGTCCGCCGCCACACCCGGGGCGACGTAGAGGGCCAGTAATACGGCAACTGTAATCGGACGCGATCGCATGTCTTCAGACTCCGAAAAAAAGAGGGGGCGTGGGAGCTCTGCCGAAGCCCCGCTGAGCCGACTCCCGGCGCCGTCCGACGTCGTTGCGGTCGGCCGTCACCGATTCATCGCGATGCCATACGCAGTCCGCGACCGGCGCTCATAGGTGCAGCGGTCAAGATGAGACTACGAGCAGGCAGCGGATGCCCGGCGGACTGAAGCCGGGGCGCCAATGCAGGCGCGCGGCGTCAATCGGGCAGTCGAGCCTATGCCGGGGCTGACGAGGGGGGGCGCTCCGGGGCGGGTTGGCTCGATGCTGTGACCGATAGACAACAGCAGGTTCCGGTGGCGACGGAACGGCGTCTGGCGTCGCAGGACCGTCGAGAACCGACAACATGATCGGCGGTGGCGCGGCCGTGCCGGCGGCCGCAAAGACGCAGGGCGATTCGTGATGCGCGGGACTCTCAGGCCGCTGTCCATCATCCTGCGGGGGCGATTGCGCGCCCTGCGGCAGCGGCCCGGCGCCGTGGCACATCTGCATCGTGGGCGAATGATCTGCGCCCGTGCCCGGCATGAAACCAGGCGGCACCAGCATGCGGCACGCCAAGGCGGGTAACAGCAGCAGCGTGACCCAGAGGTGGGTCCTGCGACTTTGTGTCCAGCGGGCGTTCATGAGGAAAGTCTAGGTCAGAGCGGGCACGCTCCGCGACCTGCGGTTATCCGCAGTCCGCCCGCTTGATCACAGCGACGAGATCGCTGGCCATTCCCGCAATGAGGGCGAAGCCCCCGCCTAGGATCGCTTGACGTGCAAATGCGAGTGTCGCGAGAGCTTCGCGCTGCCATGCGCATGGGTTTCCGTCGAAAATTCAGCAGGCACCAGCACGAGGCGCCCATGCCGGACACCACGCTCCGCAATGACGTGATCGGCGTAGTGGCGAACGTCTCCGACTCGGCCGCGCAGGACGTTGACTTCCATGCAACTTTCGTGATCCAGGTGCACGTGCAGAGTCGCGATCGACAGGTCGTGGTGATCGTGCGCTGCGTGGGTGAGTCGGCTCGCGAGTTCCCTGGCGTTGTGATCGAACACGTAGATGGCCGCCCCCAGGCACTGCGAGTCCGTTGAGCCATCGAGCGTCGACTGCTCGAGGCCGGCGCGCACCAGGTCGCGCATCGGCGAGTCGCGGGCCCGCGAGCGAAGGCATCGTCACGAGCGTGCAGCTGCAGGGCCGGCCGATCCTGCGACCCGGTGAAGTGCTCGAGGTCGTACCCGGGCTGGTCGTCACGCAGCACAGTGGCGACGGCAGGCGAACCAGTATTTCCTGCGTGGCTTCAACCTCGACCACGGTACCGACTTTGCGAAGCTACGTGGACGGCGTGCCGGTGAACATGCCGAACACGCTCATGGCCCAGGGGCTATGCCGACATCAACTTCCTGGTCCACGAGCTGGTGGATACCGTGCAATACCGCTGGGTCCCTACTTTGCGAAGGAAACTTCTCGGCGGCCGGCGCGGCGCGCATCTCCTACATCCGCGACAGCGGCGCGCCAACGCTGGGCCTGACGGTCGGCGAGGACAACTACTATCGGCTGTTCGCCAGCGCCTCGCCGCAGGTGGCGGGCGGGACGCTGCTCCTGGGCCTCGACTGGTCGCAGACCGACGGGCCATGGACGCTGCCGGAGGATTTCCAGAAGACCAGCGGGGTCATCAAGTTCAATCGCGGCAATGACCAGGCCGGGTTCTCCGTCACGGGCATGGGCTACGACGGCAGCTGGGACAGCACCGACCAGACTCCGCACGCCGGGCGGTGGACCTGCCGGGCTGATTCCGCGCTTCGGGCACGTGGACCCGACCACGGGCGGTAGGTCTCATCGCTACAGCCTGTCGGTCGACGCGTGGTCCCGGCACGGCGGGCGCGGCTGGGCGGCGTTGGCCTACGCCGTCGACTACCACCTCGACCTGATCTCACGAACTTCACCTACGCGCTCGACCCGGACAACGGCGACCGGTTCGAGCAATACGACAGTCGCCGGGTGTACGGCGGTCATTTCCGAGTACGACCTGCCGGCCTCGTTGAACGGGCTCGACGGCTCACTGCGCGCCGGCGCCGAACTGCGCATGGACGACATCGCGCCGGTCGCCTTGTACCGGACCTTCGCCCGCGAGCGCTTCGAGACGATCCGCAAGGACGACGTCCGCCAGACGCAGTACTCCGCCTACGTCATCCATGACCAGCGCTGGACGGACTGGTTGCGCACCGAAGCAGGACTCCGCTTCGACTACCTGGATTTCTCCGGTCGACAGCGATCTCCCGGTAACTCCGGCGGCGAGACCGATTCGATCGCGAGCCCGAAACTGACGGTCGTGCTGGGGCCGTGGGCCGAGACAGAGTCTTCCTGAACGCGGGTCGCGGCTTTCACACCAATGACGCCCGCGGCACAACGATCGCGTCGACCCCACGGACGGAGTCACCCCGACCGAACCTGTCGATCTATCGTGCCGGCCTCCGGCACGAGAGATCGGCGTCCGCACCGCGGCCGTACCCGGCCTGCAGTTGACGGCCGCCTTTTGGAACTTGGACATCGACTCGGAACTGCTGTTCGTCGGTGACGGCGGCATCACCGAGCCAAGCCGCGCAACCCGGCGCTATGGCGTCGAACTCGGCGCGTACTGGACCCCGTTCGAAACGGTGATCCTGGACGCGGATTACTCGTGGTCGCATGCCCGGTTCACCGAGTACGACCCCGCGGGCGACTACATTCCCGGTGCCGTGGAGACCGTCGTGTCGGTCGGCCTCAGCATCCAACGCGACTTGGGCTGGTTCGGTGGCCCGCTGGCGTTACTTCGGCCCCTGCCCACTGATCGAGGACAACAGCGTACGCTCGCACTCGACCTCGACAGGTGAATGCGCAGGCCGGTTACCGCTTCTCGCCACGCCTGAGCGTGATGGCGTCGGTCTTCAACCTGTTCGATGCCGAGGCCAGCGACATCAGCTACTTCTACGAATCGCGCTGCCGAACGAATCGCTGCCCGTCGCCCGACATTCACTTCCATCCTGCGGGGCCGCGAACGCTGCGGGTTGCCGCCGACCGTAGCTTTTGAGGCCCACCGGACTCGTACGCTGGGGTTTGCCACATCTCGACGCACCACTGCGCCGTGCGCAGTTTTCGGCGCGCCGAGGACGAGCCCAGGCGCCGCGCGCGGGCGTCGCCCCGTGGTTCTTCCCGGGCGCGTTCTGCCTCCCGCCGGGAAAAACACAGGAAAGGGCCCCGGGGCAAGGCCCGCCGTCCCTCCCACCACCCAAAAGAAGCGGAAAAAAAACGACGGCGAAAACCGCGGCGCTAGAGCTCTTCCCAGGGTTCCCGCCCTGACGAAACCGGAGTCGCCGTCGCGTCGGCGCCTGCAAGTGATGTCACCTGCTCGGCGGCAGCTGCCGCGGCGCGGCGAGCCTCGAGGCCCGCGAAATCAAACGACTTCGGGTCGGCGAGGTGTGACGTTGTCACGTTGCCCAGCGCGGAGAAAATCGCCTCGGTGCGTCCCGGAAACTCGAGCTCCCAGTCCGTCAGCATCTTCTTCACGTTGACGCGCTGCAGGTGCTGCTGCGAGCCGCAGAGCGTGCACGGAATGAGCGGAAACTGCCGGGCGCGCGCGTAGCGTTCGATTTCGCGCTCCGGCACGTAGGCCATGGGCCGGATCACGATGTGCCTGCCGTCTTCCGAGAGCAATTTCGGCGGCATCGTCTTCAGGCGGCCGCCGAAGAACATGTTCAGGAACAGCGTCTCGACGATGTCGTCGCGATGGTGCCCCAGCGCCACCTTCGTGATGCCGTTCTCCGACGCATAGCGATACAGCGCGCCGCGCCGCAGTCGGGAGCACAGTCCGCACATCGTGCGGCCCTCGGGAATCACGCGCTTCACCACGCGATACGTGTCCTGCTCGATGACGTGGAATGGCACGCCGAGCGCGGTCAGGTAGTCGGGCAGCACGTGTTGCGGAAAGCCCGGCTGCTTCTGGTCGAGGTTGACTGCGACGAGCTCGAATTGCACCGGCGCACTGCGCTGCAGGGACATCAGCATGTCCAGCAGCGTGTAGGAATCCTTGCCGCCCGAGAGGCAGACCATCACGCGGTCGCCATCCTCGATCATGCGGAAGTCTTCGATGGCCTTGCCCACGAGACCACGCAGGCGCGCCTGCAGTCGCTTGAAAGACTTCGACGGCTGCCGTGCGGGCGCCGGTGTGACCGGGTGCCCGGACGGGCTGAGACCCAGATTCTTGTGCCGGTTCACGGTTTCACCATGGGCGGATCCGTATTCTGTCAACTGCCCGATCCGACCGCGTACGGATGATCTCGAGCAAGCGTTAGTAACATGTAAATCACGCATTACTCCTCCGGTCCGCCCGGCATGGTATCGCAGGCGACCGCCGCGCTGCGCGACGGAACTTTGCCCGCATGAAACCGCAGGTGAAGCCCGCAGCGGCGCCACGGGCGATCCCGCCCGCGATCCGGCTGCAGCTGAGCCAGAGATGGCGCGAAGCCTGGGATTCCATGTCGCTGTCGGGCCAGCTCAGGGTCGCCGTGATTGCTGTCGTCACGCTGACGATCCTGCTCGCCCAGCTCGCAATCGCGTCGTACCAGATCGTGGTGAACTACGTCCAGGCGCGCGACCACGTGGCGCAGGTCCCGAACGCGATTCTTGGGCACGACGGCGAACTCGGCAGGAGCGACATTCTCGCTGGCGTGCAGGCGCAGCCCAGTGTGATTGCAGCGACATTGCAGCTGCCGACGGGCGACGTGCTCTGGACCTTCGATCGGAACGCACCCGATCCGGCCGCCGTCGTCACTTACGGCCGCGCGCCGCCGCTCACCGGGAACCGGATTACATGGTATGACCAGCACCGGCTCGACGCGAATCTGCACCAGACACTGACGTACGTCGCCAAGGCCGCGCCGCAAGCCGCCGATTCCCCGGCCCAGCTCGGCCTTTTGATTGCCACACCGTCCACGTGGCGCGTGGCCCAACGACATCTCCAGCAGGCGCCGTTCGTACTGGCATTCGGCTGGGCGCTGGCGCTGCTCGCGGCCCGCCGGCTCAACCGTCAGGTGGTAGAGCCGCTCGAGCAACTCGCGAAAGCCACGCACATCGAGGGCCTGCGGGAAGGGGTTCAGTCGCAGGCCGGCCGGCGCGATAACGAACTGACCCGGCTCGCGGATAACTTCCACGCGCTTACGGACCGGCTCACCGAGAACGAGCGCGAGATGCGCAACGTCCGTCTCGCGGCGCGCCAGCAGATCCTGGAGCGCACCCGCGACATCGAGATGCGACTGCTCAAGGCCGAGTCCGTGATGCGGTCGAAGGACCAGTTCCTGGCCAACATGAGCCACGAAATCCGCACGCCGATGAATGGCGTGCTCGGCATGGCCGAGCTGCTGGCAGACACGACACTCGACAAGCGCCAGCGACGCTTCGTCGACTCGATGCGCGAGGCAGCCGGCACGATGATGCAGATCATCAACGACATCCTCGACGACTCGAAAATCGAGGCGGGCAAGATGGACCTCGTGTGCGAGCCGTTCGAGGTCCGCGACCTCGTCGAGCAGGCCGCGCAGCTTTACGCCGGGCGCGCCGAGACCAAGAAGGTCGAGCTGATCTGCCAGGTCGAACCGGGCGTGCCCGCAGTCGTGGTCGGCGACGCGCTGCGCCTGCGGCAGGTGCTTGGCAACCTGCTGTCCAACGCGGTCAAGTACACCGAGCGCGGTGAAATCCAGGTCCGCGTCGGGGTCGATGACCTTGCACACGGGAGCGAATGCCGCCTCCACTTCCGCGTCTCCGATACGGGTCCCGGCATCGAGGCCAGCCACCACGCGGCGGTCTTCGAGGCCTTCACCCAGCTCGAGAACGCGAACCGGGTTGGCGGGACCGGCCTGGGGCTGTCGATCGCGACCGGCCTGGTTCGCCTTCTGGGCGGCGAGCGCATCGACCTGCACAGCCAGGTCGGACATGGCAGTGCCTTTTCGTTCGCACTGCCGTTCGAGATCGCAGAGTCCGCTCCCGTGGCGGACAGCACCGAATTCAGGGGACTGCGTGCGCTCATCGTCGACGACATGGCGACGAGCTACATGTCCCTGCAGGAGGTGCTCGCCAGCTGGGGTGTCGAGGTCACCGTGGCCACGAGCGGACGCGCGATCGACAACCTGGTCAGCAGCGCGGCGCGGCTCGGGACTCCCTTCGACGTGATCCTGCTCGATCACGCCTTGCCTGACGCCACGGCCGAGGACCTGCTGCGGGCAATCCGGCTGGATTCCACCGCGCCGGAAACCTATGTCGCGCTGTTGAGTGCGTTCGACTTCGAGCCCCGTCAGGTCGGCGACCGGGCGGTACGGCCGGACGTCTGCATCGCAAAGCCCGTACGGCAGCAGCAGCTGCGAAACCTGCTGCGGACGGTGTGCGCGGCGCGCGACGGGAATGACGCAGACCAGGATCCGTCCGAGACGCCCGCCACGCGGGCCGACCAGTGTCTGGCGGGTCTGGGACTCAATGTGCTCGTCGCCGACGACAACGTGATCAACCGCGAAGTGGCCAGCGCCATGCTTGAGCAGCTGCGCTGTCGCGTCGTCATCGCAGAGGACGGGCGCGCGGCCGTCGAGCACGGACGAACCGGCCATTTCGACGTCATCCTCATGGACTGCCAGATGCCGGTCATGGACGGCTACGCGGCAACCGCCGCGATCCGGCGCGAGGAGAGCACCCGTGGAACATCCCCGACGACGATCATCGCACTGACCGCCAACGCGCTGACGCGGGACCGCGAGCGGTGCCTGGCGGCAGGGATGGATTCCTTCCTGGCCAAGCCTTTCACGCAGACGCAGCTCGCGCAGATTCTCCGGCCGGTCGCCGAAGCGCGCGGCACCATGCTGCCGCCTGGCCGCGTCGGGATTGTCGAACCGCCCGGTGGTCCGGAAGCCTGTGCAGCCACCTACGACGCAGCAGCCACGTACGACGCAGCATCCACAGACGACGCTCCCGACCTGACTGCGACAGCAACCGTCACGCTGCTCGACTCCGTCTTGTTTGAAGAGGTCCTCGCACCCGGCGTTCCGGTTCTCGACGAGGAGCAGGTGCACGCGATCCGGGGACTCGGTCGGCCGCAGATCTTAGAGCGCCTGTGCGACATGCTGTTCGCGTCTGCGCCGGAGGCGCTGCGCACTATCGACGCTGCGCTCGAGGCCGGCGAGCTCGAAGCGGCTGGGGCCGCGGCATTCGCTCAAGTCTGCCGCAAGTAACCTCGGCGGACGACGGCTCGGCGAGCAGCTAGACGTGTTGGAGAACGCAGTTCGCGAGCAAGCGGACCTGCAGGCCGCGCGTCGCGCTGCCTCCGGACTCAAACAGGCGTACGCGCAACTCGAATCTGCCCTCAGGGGCCAGGTCGAGCGCAGCACCGGGACGTGACCTGGATGAACCAGACTGATTGCTCAGTCCGCATGGAGATTTCGCACGCATGGATCCGATCCACCTCACCACGATCCTGATCGCGGACGACGACCCGTCGCACCTGTTGCTTGCCGAGGCCGCCCTTGGCGGTGCGGGGTTCGTAGTGCACACCGCCAACGACGGCGAAGAGGCGGTACGGCAATTCGAGCCCACGCAGCCCGACTGCGTGATTCTTGACGTCAATATGCCGAAAATGACCGGGATCGAAGTCTGCCGTCGAATCCGCGAGCGCGCGGACGGTCGGCTCCTGCCGATCCTGATGCTGACCGGCCGCAATGACATCGTGTCGATCAGCGACGCCTTTGCCGCGGGAGCGAGTGACTTCGCCCAGAAGGGCATGAACCCGCGCCTGCTGGTTGAGCGGGTGCGATTCCTGCTGCGCGACCGCGCCATGCAGGACAATCTCTGGTCGAGTCGCTCCAAGCTGCTGCTGGCCCAGCGCATCGCGCGGGTCGGTCACTGGGAACTCACGCTCGATGGCAGGACCCTGGATATGTCGCCGATGGTGGGCCAGATCCTCGAACGCGACTCGCAGCCCATGGAGCGGTACGAATCATTCGTCGCGATGCTCGACCCTGCCGAGCAGATCCAGGCGCGACAGGCCTTCATCGCCTGTGCCACCGACAATAGCGGATTCAGCTCTGAACACCGCCTGCGAACGGCCGCCGGCAAAGATCTCTATATCCATCAGGAAGCGGAACTCGTCCAGGCTGCCGGCTCGGCTCACGCACACACGGTCCTGGTCACGCTGCAGGACCTCACCCGCCTGCGCCGGGCTGAAGACGCCGTGCGAACCCTGTCCTATTTCGACAGCGCCACGGGCCTGCCGAACCGCCGCTACCTCCTCGAACAGCTGTCGATCGCGCTCAAGGACCGCAAGCCCGGGATTGACCTCTGCGTGGCGGCCTTTCGCGTGCATGGACTCGACCGCATCGTGCACGCGCATGGCGCGGAACTCACGGACAAACTCTTGTCCGAAGCGGCTCGGCAAATCGGCGAGCACCTGGCCGAGGCCAGCGCTGGAGGGGGCACCACCCTGCTCAGGCACGTCAACGTCGCGACGGTGTGTCGCACCTCCGAGGCTGGTCTCGCGATGCTGATCCACAGTCACGAGCCCGTCGAAAACCTGTCGAATCTGATCTGCACGGCGTTGGCGCGCGTGAGCGGCCAACCGACGAATCTCGGGACCGAGTACCTGCCGGCCGTCAGCGCCGGCCTGGCGCTGGTCGATGGCGACACCACGGGCGCCGAGCAGTTGTTGATCAATGCACAGGCGGCGGCCGAACAGGCACGGGAACCGCGGTCCTGTGAACAATTCTCGCCGGTGCCGCTGGCTCGCTCGCGCAGGCGACTGGCGGTCGAGTCTGCGCTGCGGCGGGCAGTCGCTGCTGGCGAACTGCACCTCGCATACCAGCCCCGCGTAGCGAGTGACACGCTCGAACTCGCGGGCGTCGAGTGCCTGCTGCGCTGGGAGCATGCGCAACTTGGCCCGGTCGGACCCGACGAATTCGTGCCGATCGCCGAAGAAACGGGCCTCATTGACCAGATCGGCGACTGGGCCCTCGATGAAGCCTGCCGGCAGGTTGCCTCGTGGCGCGCCCGCTTCGAGGACGACTTCTTCGTGTCGGTCAACGTGGCCGCGCGCCAGCTGCGCCAGCTGAACTTCGCCACCCGAATCCAGGCGGCGCTCAACAAACACCGGCTTCCGGCCGAGGCGCTCGAAATCGAGATCACAGAGTCGAGCGTCGTGCATGCTCCGCCGGAGGCCCGCCGCATGCTCGAGGCGCTCCGGCGCGAGGGCGTCCGGATCTCCATGGATGATTTCGGGACCGGCTATTCCTCGTTCGGACAGATTCGCCGGTTGCCCCTGGACTGCGTGAAGCTGGGCCGGTCGCTCATGGCCGACCTGTACACCGACGTAGGTGCCCAGGGGGTCGCGGCGGCGGTCCTGGCGATGACGAGGACCCTGCGGATCCGCTCGGTGGCCGAAGGCATCGAGGACGCGGAGTCGCTTGAGATGGTGTGCTGCCTGGGCTGCGACGAGGTCCAGGGGTCATATATCTCGCCACCGCTCAAGGCCCGCGAATTCGCGGACTGGCTCGATGCTGGCGGCGCGGCCTCGCTCGCGCAGGGTCGGGTGGCCGAAATTTCGGCAGAGCTGGAGGCCTCACAGATCGAAGTCGGCACCACGCGACGGACTGTTGGCGAGCCGTGAACTTATGAGACCAGGGAGCCGGATCACGACGTGACCTCCTCGAGGTACTTCGCTTCCGCGTAACGCAGCCAGGGCGCCGCGGACAGCGTGCGGCCCGTTGCGTCCTTGATCAGTTCCTGCGCGCCGACGCTTGCACCGCGGCCGTGCACGTTCTGCCGCAGCCACTCGAACAGCCCGCCGAAGCGGCCTTCCGCGATTTCCGCGTCGAAGTGCTCGCTCTGCGTCCGCAAGGTCTCGTGCAGCTGCGCGGCAATGAACGAGCCCAGCGCATACGAGGGGAAATACCCGAACTGTCCCAGCGCCCAGTGCGGGTCCTGCAGGCAACCCTCGGTATCGTTCGACGGGCGCAATCCGAGACGACGATCAAATCCGGCGCGCCACGCCTCGGGCAGGTTGCGCACCGGCATCGTCCCGTCAAAAATCTGCTTTTCCAGGTCGTAGCGCAGCATGATGTGGACGGGATACGTGAGTTCGTCCGCGTCGGCGCGGATCGCACTGCGTCGCACGCGGGTGAGCGTGCGGTAGAGGTTCTCGACGTCCCACTGGGGACCGGTGCACCCCAGGTGTTTCTCGAGCAGCGGCCGCAGCCAGGTGAGGAACGACCGGCTGCGGCCAATGATCATCTCGAGCAGCAACGACTGGCTTTCCTCCAGCGCCATGCCGCGGTCGCGACCCACCGGCTGGTCGCGCCATGCGGCTGGCAGGCCGAGGTCGTACATTGCCTGGCCGACTTCGTGCAGCACGCCCATCAGCCCAGTGAACGGATCATTGACGTCGTAGCGGGTGGCGATGCGCACGTCACCCCACACACCCTCCGTGAATGCTCGACTGCTTTCGTCGAGGCGGCCGCGGTCGAACGGGAAGCCGATGACGCGCATCACTTCGTGCGCCAGCGCGCGTTGCTTCGATATGCTCACCTTGCCGACGATCGGCAGCGGCGGGCGTTCCGCCTGCAGTTCGATTGCCTCGCGGATCAGGTTAGGCAGGCGGCGGATCATGACCTTGAACAGCTGGTCGATGTCCGCGCTCAGGAAGCCCGGGCTGAAGCCGTCGATCAACGAGTCGTACGGCGCGAGCCCGAGTGCCTGCGACAGCACCTGGGCCTTGTCGCGGGTCAGCGCAACCACTTCTTCGAGGTGCGGGGCGAAGAGTTCGAAGTTGTTCTCCTGGCGCGCTTCGAGCCAGCGCACTTCAGCGAGCGACGTGGCGCGCGCCAGGCGGGTGATCAGCATGAGGGGAGTGGCGATCGCGTGATCGCGTTCGCGGCGCATCTCGCGCAGGTTGGCGAGCTGCCAGTCCTCCAGCTGCGCCTGGTTCGCCTGCGCACGCTCGATCAGGCGCGACACCTTCGGTGACGTGAGCAACGCGTGGCCTTCGGAATCGAGCGCGGCGAGCTGTTCGCCGCGCACGTCGGCACTGCCCCGCGGCATCATCACGGCCGAATCCCAGCGCAGCAGGCTCGCCGCGCCATGGAACGCGTGAAGGCGGCGAAATTCCTGCTCGAGTTGCTGGTAAGGACTCTGTGCCATGGCCGGTCGCGGACGTTCTGCCGCTCCCCCGCGACTGCCGAAGAGGCCGCGCAATGCGCGGATGGAGTTGCCCCGGGGTCGGGCAGGATTGTAGCAAGCCGCCGGGTCGGGCCCGAAAAAATACTGTTTTTTACTTATTATTCAGCCGGTTGCGTTTCATCCGCCGGACCGCTGTTGGCGAACTTACGACGTAACTGGTCGAGGCGGTGCGCCACCGCCTCCGGGGACCCGGTGTTGCGGGCGACCAGCGCATAGACCACCGGGACCACGACCAGCGTCATCAGCACCGAAATCAATACGCCGTAGAAGACCACGACGCCGATCGACTGCAGCGAGCCGGCGCCCGCGCCGGACGCGAGCATCAGCGGCAATGCGCCGAAAGCCGTGCAGAAGCTGGTCATCAGCACGGGACGCAGGCGGATTGCCCCGGCCTCAATCACGGCCTCGGTGTACTCCACGCCCCGATCACGCAACTGGTTGGCGAACTCGACGATGAGGATGCCGTTCTTCGCCGCGAGTCCCACCAACATGATCGCCGCGATCTGGCTGTAGACGTTGATCGACATTCCATACATCCACAATCCGACGAGCGCACCGATGATGGCGAGCGGCACGGTGGTGATGATGATGAACGGATGCAGGAAGCTTTCGAACAGGGCGGCCAGCACCAGGAACACGACGACCAGCGTCAGCAGGAACATCCAGTACAGCTGAGAACCCGACTGCTTGAACTCACGCGACGGGCCGTCGTAGGCGAGCTTGACCGAGGGCGGCATCTCCTTCTCGATGACGTTCTCGACGTACCGCAGGCCGGCGCCGAGCGGGTACCCCGGCGTGAGCGCGGCGCTGACCGTGATCGAGCGCAGCCGGTCGAACCGGTTTAGACGCGTCGGACCCGCGAGCTCGTTGAGCTGCACCAGGTTCGACAGCGGGACGAGTTCGCCCGTGCGGTCGGAACCGACCTGCACCGGCGCGCCGCCGCCGCCGAACCCGCCCGGTACCGTCACAAAGCCGCGCACGCCCGGCACGGCGTTGAGCGGTCCGCGCAGCGACTGCGCGATCTGGTCGGCGGTGCGCGAGCGTTCGCCCCAGGGCGCGAGCAGCAGGAAGCCGCGTGACTTCGTTCACCTGGCTGCCGGCACCACCGAAGCCGCCCGGCACGCGCGCGCTGACGCGCACCACGTCGCCGGTCTCCATCTGCTTCGCCGCCATCCCTTCGAGGATGCGCAGGTGGCGATCCATGTATTCGAGCGAGGAGCCTTCCGGGCCATTCATGCCGATGAAGACGAAGCCGCGGTCTTCCACCGGGGCGAGTTCGCTCGGCAACACCTTGAGCAGCATGGCGGCCATCGCTGTCGCCGCGATCGTGGCACCGACGACGAGCCATGGCCGGCGCATGGCGCGCCGCAGGTTGCGGTCGTACCAGGCGGAGAGGCGCTGGAAGAAATCGTCGACCGTGACGGCCATGCGCGAACGATGCGCGCCGCCGGCAAACAGCTTCGACGTCATCATCGGCGTCAGCGTCAGCGCGACCAGCGACGAGAACGCGACCGCTGCCGCGATGGTGAAGCCGAACTCGCGGAACAGCTTGCCGACGTTCCCCGAGAGGAACGACATCGGCAGGAACACCGCGACGAGCACCATCGTGGTCGCCACCACGGCGAAGCCGATCTCGCGCGAGCCGTCGACCGACGCGATCAAGGCGGGCTCGCCGTTTTCCATGCGCCGGTAGATGTTCTCAAGCACCACGATCGCATCGTCGACGACCAGGCCGATGGCAAGCACCAGTCCGAGCAGCGTGAGCGTGTTGATCGAGAAACCCAGCGCCCCCATGACGATGAAGGCGGCGGTGATCGAAACCGGGATAGTCACCGCCGGCACGAGCGTGGCCCGCAGGTTGCCGAGGAAGAGGTAGATGACGGCGATTACGAGGGCCATCGCGATCAGCAGCGCCCTGACGACCTCCACCATCGACGATTCGATGTAGACCGAACGATCGAGGTTGATCTCGAGGCGGGTGCCTGCGGGCAGGTCGGGGAGGATGCGCTCGCGCTCGGCTCGGACCGCCCTGGCGACTTCGAGCGTATTTGCCTTGGAGATCTGCTCGATGCCGATGCTGATGCCGGGTATGCCGTTGGTGCGCGAGATGGTTCGTTCGTTTTCGGCAGCGAGACGCACGTCGGCGACCTCGCCGAGGCGAACCAGGTAACCGCCCGCGCCGCGGCCGATCACGAGTTCGCGGAATTCCTGCTCGTTGTTGAGGCCCGTCTCGGTACGCAGCGTGAGTTCGCGCTGCGACGACTCGATGCGTCCTGCGGGCAGCTGCACGTTCTCGCGGCGTAGCGAAGCTTCGACGTCGGCGACCGTAAGCTGGCGCGCGGCCAGCGCTTCGCGGTCGATCCAGACACGCATCGCAAAGCGACGGGCGCCACCCATGCGCACGCGCGCGACCCCGGGCAGGACGCTGAAGCGATCGACGAGCTCGCGCTCGGCATAGTCGGTGAGTTCGAGCACGTTCATGGTGTCGCTCGACAGCGCCAGCCAGATGATCGGGTCGGCACCGAAGTCGACTTTGCCGACCTCGGGCGGATCGGCCTCGGGCGGCAGATTGTTGGCGACGCGCGCCACGCGATCGCGCACGTCGTTCGCGGCCTCGTCAACCGAGCGGCCCGGGTCGAATTCGAGGTTGATGCTCGAGCGGCCGTCGGTGCTCTGCGAAGTGATCTTGGTGATGCCCTCGAGGCCGGCCACGCGTTCTTCGATCACCTGCGTGATCTTGGTCTCGACGACGTCGGCCGACGCCCCGAGGTAATTGGTGTCGATCGAGACGATCGGGGCCTCGACGTCGGGAAGCTCGCGCACCGCCAGGCGCGAGGCCGACAGCAGGCCGAGGATCACCAGCATCAGGCTGATGACCGCGGCGAAGACCGGGCGCTTGACCGAGACTTCCGAGATTTTCATCGCGCGGGGCCGCCACCTGCGCCGGCCGCGTCGGCACGCTTCGGCGCAGCGGTGGATTCGGTCACGCTGACGCTGGCGCCGTCCCGCAGTTTCTGCGTGCCTTCGGTGACCACGATTTCGCCGGCCTGCAAGCCATCCGTGACCTGCACGGTGCCGACGGCGCGCTGGCCCGTCTGGATCTTGCGCTTCGACGCCTTGCCGTCCTGCACCACGTAAACGAACACGTCACCCTGCTCCGGCACCAGCGATTCTTCCGGTACCACGAGCACGTCGGCCGTGCCGCGCGAGAGGTGCACGTTGAGGAACATGCCGGGCTTCAGCAGGCCATCGCCGTTCGGTACCAGCGCACGCACGATGACGGAGCGCGTGTTGGGATCAACGCGCGAATCGACGCTCGAGACCGTGCCT
>JADJOO010000031.1 GCA_016713725.1 Pseudomonadota bacterium
ACATTGCCTGCAGGTTGAGCACCTTTTGCACGCCCGGCAGCTCGAGCAGCGGGTTGATCTCCGAAGCGAAGGCGAAACCGAGGTCGCACCTGGTGAAATAAATCGATTTCCGGCCGAGCCAGTCGCGGGCGAGGAGCAACTTGCCGGTGTTGTCGTCCCATGTGGCCAGTCCGAACATGCCCTCCAGGCGTTTCAAGCCGTCCTGGCCCCAGAGTTCGGGGCCGCCAGCTTCAACTTCCGTGTCGCTGTCGGTCTTGAAAGGCCAGCCCGCCAGCTCGAGCTCCGCCCGCAGGGTCCGGTAGTTGTAGATTTCGCCGTTGAAGACCAGCGCGCGGCGTCCATCCCGACCGAACATCGGTTGCTGGCCATGAGCGACGTCGATGATCGCCAGGCGTCTCATGCCGAGCGCGACCCGTGGCGTAACGTGGAATCCTTCGTCGTCCGGACCGCGGTGCACGATCCGGTCCGTCATCCTGCGAACCCAATGCGTCAGCTCACCCGTGTCCGTGGGCTGGTTGGGCAGGATGCCTGCAATACCGCACATCTACTCGTCTCCTGGGCTCTCGTTGCCGGGCCAGCTTCGCAGCACAACACATGGACCCGGCGATCGAGCGGGAATTGGATCACAATTGTGTACCGTACGGGACATCCGTTCAGCGCACAGGTGTGTGTACTAGGAGGCGACTTGAGCAATCGCGACCTGATGGGTGGATTTGTCCGCCTCCACGTCCTGCATCACGCAAGCTCCGGTCCGATATTCGGTATCGGCATCATCGAAAAACTCGCGTACCACGGCTACGTGCTCAGCCCGGGAACCCTGTACCCGATCCTTCACGGACTGGAGAGGGATGGCTTTCTGCAGTCCAGGGCGAGATTGTCGGCAAGAAGAGGCGTCGTGTTTACCAGATCACGGCCGAAGGACGGAAGATCCTGATTCTGAGCAAGGCGCGGCTGTGGGAGCTGTTCAAGGAGATATTCGACGACGAACTCAGTCCGACACCGCTGGGCACGTCGAAACGGTACTGCGGGCTGCTATGGCCGAAGCGCGCAAGGGTCCGGCTTCGTCGCCGACGGATGCGAAATAAGCCGGTGCACCCGGCTGTTTACGCGGCCGAAATTGATATAGACTTTCGATATCGATAATTATTCTCACAGAGCGCTCGGGGCCAAGAAAGGTGAAATATCCGGTCACACGAGCGACAGGTTTCACGGGTGGTCACCTCGCTGAAATGCCTGAACACCTCGGTTGTTGCTGGACATGTGTTCGTTATCGCACGGACGTGCCGGATGGCGACTCACGATGATGCAGCGTTCCACCAGACGCAGGTTGGGCCGCAGCCACAGGGCACGCGAATGTTTCCCTGAAACTCGTCGACTGCCAATCTTGACTGCACCACGCTCGCGAATTGGAGGCAGAACCCGATGAAATGTCTGGTCACAGGGGCGACAGGATTCACGGGTGGTCACCTTGCGCGCTGGCTCGCACGGGCAGGGCATCAGGTCCGCGCGCTCGTCCGGCCGGGCAGTGCGGTCGGCGATCTTGACGAGGCGGGCATCGAGTTATTCGAGGGCCAGCTGACAAACGCAGGCGACGTGCTGGCAGCCGCGAGTGGCTGTGACCAGATTTACCATGTCGCAGCAGTTTTTCGCACGGCGGGTCATCCTGACAGCTACTACCATGACGTAAATGTCGGCGGGACCGTCAACGTCCTTGAAGCAGCGCGACGCCTGGGGTGCGAGCGGGTCGTGCACTGTTCGACCGCCGGGGTGCACAGCCATATCGAAGGTCCTCCCGCCGACGAGAACTACCGGTTCCAACCGGGAGACATCTATCAGCGATCGAAGCTCGAGGGTGAACTGGCATCGACAGCCGCAATCCAGCGCGGGCAACCCGTGTCCATTTTCCGGCCCTGCGGAATATACGGGGAGGGCGACCTGCGATTCCTCAAGTTGTTTCGTTCGGTCGCCCAGCGTCGCTTCGTCATGATCGGGTCCGGGCAGTGTCGCCTGCACATGATCCATATCGATGACCTGGTGGACGGTATCCGGCTCTGCGGCTCCCGCCCGGAAGCGCTCGGCGAGGTATTCATCCTCGGGGGAGCGGAGGCACCGACGTTATGGGAGATCACGGAGACCGTCGCCGATATCGCCAGGATACCGCCGCCGCGAGCGAAGATCCCAGTGTGGCCCGTTTATGCGGCGGGCTGGCTATGCGAGAAACTCTGCGTGCCGCTGGGCATCGACCCGCCGCTGCATCGACGGCGCGTAAGCTTTTTTACCCATAATCGCGATTTCGACATCGGCAAGGCGAGGCGATTGCTCGGTTTCAGCCCCCGCGTCTCGGTTAGAGAGGGAATCGAGCGAACGATACGTTGGTACGTGTCGCGAGGACTCATGACCGGCCTGGCGTTGTTAAGTCGGACTGAGTCTCTGGCATACGAGTCTCTGGCATATCTGCCGGTCGCGTAGGGTTGACGCGTTCCGGCCAGAATCTTTGGTAGCCGTCGCGCAGTTCAATCGCACTATCCTGCCGCTTTAGCCGCACGAGTCGCGCGGTTCATATAGAATTCCGATATCGTCCTTCGTTCCAGAGTGGGTCCTCGCCAGGAACCATGATTTCTCATTGATTGAAACGACTGGGTTCGAGCGAACGCGGTCGTTTTCCAAGGTTCCGATGCCTGCAATGCACGGGAATGGTTTTCGATGACAACGTGGAGTCAACGAGTCCGAACGCAGCTTGCCGCTCTCGGCATCCTTGGCGACGAATCCCGCGTCACGGAAACCGAGTCGCTCATGGACGCCGGAGTGCTCGATTCGCTTCGTCTCATGGACCTGGTGCCGGAACTGGAAAAGACTTTCGGCATCACGGTCGAGCCGGAGGAACTGACGCCGGAAAACTTCGATTCCATCAGTGCGATCTCGATCTTCGTGGCCGACAAGAGTCGCGCGGGGAGGAGCAGGGCCAGCGATGTCTGACGATCGAGGGCAGCCGAAATTTGCCGAGTTGAAGCCGGTACGCATCGCCGAGAATGAAAGAGCCTGGGTTCGATCTACCGGACTCTCGGGCGCTACCTGGTCCCCCGCCTGGTCGCATCGCTGATCATCTATTTTAGGGACCGGGCTTTCGTCAGCGCGTCGTCGAACGTACAGCTAAGCAAACTCCTGCGCCTCGGCAAGGGTTCAGTCGTCAAGCCTTACACAATCATGCAGACGAGCGGTGGACGGATCACGTTCGGCAGAAACTGCGCGATCGGCAGCTTCAACCACATCGCTGCGGGCCAGGCCGACATCGTCGCTGGCGACGACGTGAGACTCGGGCCGCACGTCACGATCGTCGCGACGACACGCATCTACGGCAAGAAGGATCAGCGCATCGTCGACCAGGGGTACGCTGATCGGGGCATACGTATTGGCAACGACGTCCTCATCGGCGCCGGCGCGATCCTCGTCGATGGCTGCCAGATCGGCGACGGAGCCGTGATCGGTGTCGGTAGCATCGTCACCGGCAAAGTCGCTCCCTACTCGGTGGTCTTCGGGTCGCCCACCAGGGTCATCTATTGGCGCACGTGATGTTCGCGCCACCCTCAGTCGACGGAACAATGTTGCAGCGATGGCGGACATCCTTACTGATCGGGTAAGAGCTCACGCCGAGCGGCAGCCCGACAAGCCAGCATTGATCGCAGGCAAGCACTCACTGAGCTACGCGCAGCTCTGGCGCGGTTCGGTGGCGGTCAAGCGGTGGCTGACGGAGACCCATGGCATTGGGCCCGGCGATCGGGTGGTGATGTCGGCCGGTTCACAGGGCGCATGGTTCGCGGCAACCTACCTCGGTACCCACCTCGCCGGTGCGACCACGGTGCCGCTCGATGATCGACTCGGCGAGACGACGCGCCGCTTGATTCTCGATGCGGTTTCCCCGGCCCTCGACCTTTCCGCCAACGATCAGGGTGACCTGACGGCCATCCTGACGGCATCCGCCAGCGGCCCGGCAACCACGGACCACCCGCAGGTCGCGCTGCAGTCGAGCGACACGGCCGACATCATGTTCACAAGTGGCAGCACTGGCACTCCCAAGGGCGTCGTGCTCAGCCACGGGAACATCATGGCTGCCGCGACCAACATCAACGCCTTCATCGGCAACGATGCCGACGATCGCGAAGTCGTCACGCTGCCGCTGAGCCATTCTTTCGGACTGGGCAGATTGCGTTGCAATTTACTGGCAGGCAGCACGACCATCCTCGTGCCCGGCCTGACGTTCCCCGCACTGACTCTGCAGGCGCTTGCGGGTTACCAGGCGACTGGGCTTGCCTTCGTACCGGCGGGAGCGGCGGTGATGCTGCGAATGGGCGACAAATTTGCCGCCGCGGCGTGCCACCTCCGGTACGTGGAGATCGGCAGCGCCCCGATGGATGTGCACCTGAAGCGCGAACTCATGCGCGTGCTGCCACGGACGCGCATCTGCATGCACTACGGACTCACGGAGGCCTGCGCGCAGCGCTTTCATCGAGTTCCACGCCGACCGCGACCAGCTCGCATCCGTGGGCAAACCCACGCCCAACGTCGAGATCCGGATCGTCGACGGCGAAGGGCACGCTCTGCCGACCGGCAGCACCGGATACATCCAGGTTCGAGGCGGGACAGTCATGGCGGAATACTGGAAGAATCCCGCGCTGACGCAGTCGGTCCGCGATGCCGGGGGATGGCTCAGGACGGGCGACCTCGGGTACTTCGATGAGCAGGGCTACCTGTACTTCAAGGGCCGGGACGACGACTTGATCAATGTCGGTGGCCGCAAGGTCTATCCGTTGGCGGTGGAGAACTCCGCAGTGGCAGTCGCGGGAGTCGAAGAATGCGCCTGCGTGGCCGCAACGGATCCTGATGGCGTGCTCGGCGAAGTGCCTGTGCTTTACGTCGTGCCCAGCCCGGGAAGCACGCTGACCGAGTCGAGCCTGCTGAGCAGGCTCCGAAGTCTCCTGGCGCCGTATGCCGTGCCGCGCCAGATCCATTTCGTCGACAAGCTGCCCAAGACGGATTCCGGCAAGATCAAGCGTGCGGCACTGCGGAGACCGGATAATCAAAGCTCGAGGTGACCGGACCCGCAGCAGATTTCGACCGCTGTCGAATCAGCCCTCGGTCGCCTTGGACGCCGGTCGGAACGTATCGATTGCCAGCATCGTTCCGCCCACGATCCCGGCGACGTAGCGCATCATGCTGACAGTCAGCCCGAGCATGAGTCCCTGCTCGGCTGGCAGCCCGAGCTGGACGAACATCACGGTGAACGTCCCTCGCGCACGCCCAGGCCGCCAATCGAGATCGGCACGGCCTCGGCCAGATAGACGATCGGGACGATCAGGAGCAGCTTCGAAAACGGCACGTCGATGCCGATCAACACGCCGTACAACCAGTTGATCAAGACGGTATTGAACTGGAACACGAGGGCGATCACGAGCACCCACAGCAGCGCTGCGGTCGGGTCGAGCGCCGCAACGATACCCCGGGCGAGACGGGGCAGCCCGAACCAGGCGTCCAGCCTGGCGCGCTCGAAGAGACGGCGCACGGGACCGCGGACCAGCGCATAGCCAAGCGCCAGCGCCAACACCCCTGCTGCGGCGACCAGCACCAGGTATTGCGGCGCCAGGAAGGCGGTGAGCCCCATCAGGCCGACGGCAAACAGGGCCAGTGTGCCGGTGATGCGATCCAGCAAGATCGACGGCAGGGCCTGCGCCATGCCTCCCGTTTGCCTGCGGGTGCGCATCGCTCGATACGCATCGCCACCGATCACGCCGGGCATGAACAGGTTCAGGAAATTCGCGATCAGGTAGGTCTTGAGCAATGAGGCGAAGCGGATGCCGGCCTTCGTTGCGCAGCAACAAGTACCACTTGGCTGCGCTGAGCACCGTCTGCAGGGTGATCAGCGTGATGGCGACGACGGGCAACCAAATGCTGGCTGATTGCACGACATGCCACGCCGCATCCGTGCCGAGCCGCGTGAACAGCAGCACCAGCAGGCCCACCGATACGACCAGTTTGAAGACAAGTCGCCAGTTCACGGTCACGCCGGCCTCCGCTGTGGACGGCCAGACGGCGGGGCGGTACCGGCGACTCGATTCCAGGCCAGGGTCAGGGTCGCACCCGTCCCCGCTACGGCGTCACGTAGCTTGCGATGACGTCGCGTGCCGTCCCCGAAGATGTAGGCGTGCCCGGCGTCGTTGAGGTGCGTGCCGTCACCGGAATCGTAGGCCGCCTTGATCCGCAGCCCGTTGTTGAAATCGGTGAGTTCATCGTAAATGTCGATCACGAAAGGCGCGAATTCGGCTCGCACCGCGTTCGCCTCCGTCTGCAGCAACAGCCGCTTCGAAGTGGCGCCGAAGTTCCTCGGCTGCGACGTGGTGAGGAAGAAAGGAATTCCCAACTGGCCGCCACCTTGCATTTCCCGGTAGTGTGCGATCGTCGTCGCCACCGGGATGTTCGAGCTCACGTTATTCGACGGAAAATTGGCGATGATGAGGTCCGGGTGCAGTTCGCTTGCGCGCGTGATGTTCCGATTGGCATCGGGCAAGGGCGACGAGCCGTCCGGCCGGAAAGGCACCGTGGTCGCTCCGCCCAGGGCCAGGTTCACGCCTTCGTGTCGCGACGTCACCGTGCTCAACCACTCGTCGAGCAACCCCACCCAGGAAGTGTCCGGCGAACTTGCGCCCGTGCCAACCGCGGTGGAAGAACCCAGGATGACCACCCGAAACACGGAAGGATCTGGATCGACAGCGGCTTCGGGCACGAAAAAAGCCGCATCCAGGTCGTCGGCCAGGCCGAAGTTGCTGCCGTCGAAGAACGAAGAGAACGCGAGGCACCGCACCGGGGAGACTGCCCGACACGACCTCACAGCGCGAAACGTCCGAGCCGTTCCCGGCAACTCCCGACACGCTGAACAACCCGCGGGTACTGAAATAAATGTCGCCGCCAAACTGGAACAGCGCGTCCACGTTTTCATCGGACTGGGACAGGCCGACCGTGCTGCCGTCGAAGTACATGCTCCAGCTGCACGTCGCCGTCGTCCCGAACGTGCCGTTACAGCGCAGGATGTCCTGTTTCCGGGCGCCCGAGACTCCAGCGACCGACGGAGTACCCACGGTCGAGACCAGCACACTGGAATCCGACAGCACATGGAATCCATCCACGTCTTCGGCGGCACTCTCGCCCAGGCCAACCTGGGACCCGCGCAGGAACCAGCTGAACTTGCCGGCGTGATACAACACCACGTCCTCGTCCATGACCGTGCCAAGGCCGGGTACCGTTGTGCCGGCATCAGCCGCGAACGACATATAGAACGTGACTGGATCGACGACGTGCAGTGCGTCGATGTCCGCCCCGGACGGCAGACCAGCCATGCTGGCGTCGAACGCGCGATCGAATTGACCGGTCTTGAAATCGAATCGGTAGACGTCGGCGTCGTCGTAGGGACTCGGTACCCCGGGCACGACCGACGAGGCGCGCGTCGAGAAGTACAGGTGATCCGGGTTCGATGCTGCCAGGGTCTGTCCACCGATGAGCAGGCCCATGACGGCCATGCCGAGGGCGCGCAAACTGCGGCCACACACTGCGCTCATGGCAGCGAGCGCGCCCCGTGGATGGCTGTTATCACGCGTTCGGGCTCGGTCGTGCATGGTAGGGGTCCCTGAGCAAAGTCCTGCGCCGACTGCCGACTCGGCGGACTGTTCCAGCGGCAAATTGCCGGTGATCTTAGCTTGACCGGCGACGGGTGTCGCGAGCCGCGATTCGATTTAACTTATGCCGCTGCTGTGGGGCCCGCCTTATGCGGTCGCGAAAGCTGCGGCCGTCGCATCACTGGGTAGTGACGCGACGGCCGCGTATTCAGACTCAGCCGATGGAAGCGCGTCTGCGCCGCCGGGCCATCAATGCAACCAGGCCAAGCGCGAGGCTCCCTAAGCCCAGGCTGCCGCCACCACCACCACCACCGCTGTTCGAGGGCGGGGGCGGCGGGGGCGGTGCCGCCGCTCCAGTCGACACGACCAGCGCGACCGCGGAGCCGGCCACCACGTTCGTTCCCGCCGCCGGGTTTTGACTGATCACGCTGCCCGAAGCCACCGTGGCACTCGACTGCTGTGAAATCGTGCCGATCGCCAGCCCTGCAAACGAGATCGCCGTGGTCGCTGCCGCCTGCGTCATGCTCACGACGTTCGGTGCGGCCACCGGGCCCGTCGGCACAATCAGCGAGACCGCCGAGCCGGCTGTCACGTTGGTCCCCGCGCTCGGGTTCTGGCTGATCACGCTGCCCGCAGGCACGGTCGCGCTGGACGATTGTGAGACCGTACCGAGCACCAGACCTGCGCTGGTGATCGCCGTGGTCGCCGCCGGCTGCGTCAGATTCAGCACGTTCGGCACCGCTACCGGTCCGGCTGTTGGCACCGGCCCTGTCGAGACCACCAAGTTCAGCGCTGAACCTGCCGCCACGCCCACCCCGGCTGACGGGTTCTGGCTGCTCACGCGGCCCGCAGGCACCGTTGCGCTCGACTGTTGCGTCACCGTGCCGACCACGAGGGTTGCGCTGGTGATCGCCGTAGTTGCAGCCGCCTGCGTCTGGTTAACCACGTTCGGCACCGTCACTGGACCGGTCGTGGCGTCACAACGCGTGAACCGGGTTTCGGTCGTCTGACCGGCGACCGTGACCGACAGCGTGTGCTGATTGCAGTCGGTGATGGACGAGACGAAGCTCAGCAGGTAGCCGTTGTCGAGCCGGCTGGAAATCGTTACGTACGCATCGGTGACCTCGGCCGGACTCGGCGCCGAGATAAAGTTGCCGCCAGTCCTTGCCGCGAGGGCATTCATCACGTTGCTTCCAGTCGTGCCGGGCGTGCCCACAGCGATTGTGAACAATGGAATGCCCAGGCTGCTCGCCTTGTCGAGGACGAAACTCTGGGTATTGATCGAAGCGTTGTCCAGACCGTCACTGATCGCGACCACCGCCTTGGGTCCGGTCGGCAGGGTGACGCCGGCCGGCGGCGACACGAAATGGTCCAGCGCGACGTTGATGCCGTCGTACAAGTTGGATGAATTGGCGGCACTGCCGGGGTAGGGCAGCATTGCCGCATTCACCAGCTGGTCAGTACCCGCTCCCCCGTCGACCAGCGTGAACGGCTGCACGATCGATGCCCCGGCCGGATTGGCGAGGTTGAACTTGACGATGGCCGCGTAATCGCCCGGGCTCATGGAGTTTATGAAATCGACGACCGCGCCTTCCATGGCGGCGAGCGCGGTGGCATTCAAGCTCGCGCTGTAGTCCATGACGAACACAACCGAGACATTCGTGGCCGGATTCTCGGACGGCGGCAGCGAGAAGTCGGACGGCTGGATCGTGAGCAGGGTACCGTCCAGCGTCACCGTGAAGCTGCTTGCCGTGAGCCCACCCACAGGATTGCCTGCACTGTCGGTGACGGTCACGTAGGCCTGGATCGGATCGCTGATGGTCGGGACTCGACGCGCAGGTCGACGGCCGCGCTTGCGGGGCCAGCGATGAACGCTGCAGCCAGCAACAACAGCGCAGCCAGCCAGGCGGTCAGTTGCCCGCACGAGCGCGCATGTCAAGTCGTCCGGTCGCTGGATGAATATAAGAAGGAAAACAACGGGGACATTGTTGCGCTCATGGAGGGGTAGACGTTCCTTGGATACATGGTTTGGTTTGATTGCGCGGATCTCGGCAGGTTTGAGACCCATGCACGAGCGTACGAAACTCCCCGGTGGTTGTTCCGTGAACCGCATCACAAATTGTCTGGAGTTGGCTCCGACACCTGGATTCGAACCAGGGACCCGCTGATTAACAGTCAGCTGCTCTACCGCTGAGCTATGTCGGAACGGTTGTGAGAGAGCCGCCAATTTTGCGATTGGCAGCCCTTTTAGTCAAGGCAAGCCGTGCTCCTCACGCTCCGGCGAGCGCCTTGCCCATGCGCGCCAGCGCCTGTTCCAGCGTCTGCATGCTCACCGCGAACGAGAAGCGGATGTGCCCCGGCGCGCCGAAGCCCGAGCCCGGCACGCCAGCCACGCCGGCCTGCTCGAGCAGGAATTCCGCGAACGCGTTGTCGTCGGCCAGGCCGCGCATGTGGATCGCTTCGCTGACGTCACACCAGGCGTAGAACGTGCCGGCCGCCGGCAGGACTTTGAAGCCGGGCAGGGCATTGAGGCCGGCATTGAAGTAATCGTGCCGCGCCTTGAAATGCTTGTTCATCTCCGCGACACACGCCTGTTCGCCATTCAATGCCGCAGTGGCCGCTTTCTGCGAGATCGACACCGGGTTCGAGGTGCACTGGCTCTGGATGGTCGACATTGCCGTCACGATCTCGACCGGGCCGCCGCAGTAGCCAATGCGCCAGCCGGTCATTGCGTAGCTCTTCGACACGCCGTTGATCGTCACCGTTCTGTCGTAGAGATCCGGGCAGGCCGTAAGGAAACTGCAGAACGGCTCCGGCGCCCAGTAGATGTGCTCGTACATGTCGTCGGTGGCGATGATCACGCGCGGGTGCTTGCGCAATACCGCTGCGATCGCCTCGAGTTCGGCGCGCGTGTAAGCCGCGCCTGTCGGGTTGCTCGGGCTGTTGAGCATGAAGACACGGGTTTTCGCAGTGATCGCGGCTTCGAGCTGGGCGGGCGTGATCTTGTAGCCCTGTTCGGGGCCCGCGTAGGGCATGACCGGCACGCCGTCGGCGAGCAGCGCCATGTCCGGGTACGAGACCCAGTACGGCGCGGGGATCACGACCTCGTCGCCCGGATCGATCACCGCCATGAACAGGTTGTAGATCGTCTGCTTCGCGCCGGTCGAGGCCATGATCTGCGGGCGCGTGTAGGTAATGTCGTTGTCGCGCTTGAACTTCGCGATGATCGCGTCCTTCAGCTCCGGGATGCCTTCCACCGCCGTGTAGCGCGTGAAGCCGTTGCGGATCGCGTCCACGCCTGCGTCGGCAATGTGCGTCAGGGTGTCGAAGTCCGGCTCGCCAATCCCAGCCCGATGATGTCGTGCCCCTCGGCTTTGAGTCTGGCCACGCGACCGGTGAGGGCGACGGTCGGGACGGCTTGACGCGCTTGACGCGCTCGGCGAGTTGGACGGGCACTGTGGATTCCGGGGGATGAAATGGACGGCGCATTTTAGGCTAATCTTCTGGACCACCCAAGGCAGATGACACCGATCGGCGGCACACACGGATGACCGACGTTCCCCGCGCTTTTCAATTGCAGTCTGGCTACCTGCCGGCGGGCGATCAGCCCGAGGCGATCGCGAGCCTGGTCGAAGGGTTGCGCAATGGATTGGCGCACCAGACGTTGCTGGGTGTGACCGGGAGCGGGAAGAGCATTGGATACGACGATGAGGTCTATATCGTCCGAGCACTGTGAGGGACAGAGCCGGGCTTCACTAGTCCGCGCGGGACCGTTCATCGACAAATCTCATGGCTGAACACGGTGCTGCCAAGGTTGGTGGCGGTGACACGGAGAGCTACGGATGCGTCGATCGGGCCTTCTCGACCCATGCCTTCGACGTACGGCGAGGCGTCGCGGGACTCCACCGCGTTGGTGCGTTTCTTCGACATCGTGCGCCGGATCGGATGTACGAATTGGAGACTCGTTGCGGCCGCGCGGTCACTCTGACGGGAGACCATAACCTCTGGGTGCTACGTGACGGGATGCCCGTGTTGGTTCGCACCGATGAGGCTTTGGCGACAGACTGCGTTCCTGTGCCCGAGACCATGGGGAGCACCGGCGACCTGCGCGTACTCGACGTGTTGCCGTACCTGTCCGGCACGAAGTTGTCGGTATTCGCGGACGAGTCCGTCCTCGCTTATGTGGCGTCCGGCGGGCAGGCCGAATTCGCGGATGTCATTCGGGCGAGTGGGCTCAATCCTTATGCCAAGCTGTTCGCGATTCGCAACGGTATTCGGGGTCGGGGCATCAAGGTTTATCAGTTCATTCGGCTCGGTCTGTATCACTCCGCAGCGCAGATGGCTGGCGCGTCGGCGGCAAGCTCGAGCGCTGCCGTATCCCTGCCGCACTGCCCCTTTCGGACAAAGTACTTCGCTTGTTTGGCTATTACATTGCGGAAGGGAATTCGCAGCCGCGGTACGTCGTGCTGTCCAACCGTCATCCGGTGCTGCGTCAGCGCATTGAAAGTCCCTGGCGAGCCTGGGCATCCCGTACCACATCCGTGCGTGCAGCGACTATTCGGTTACATCCACAGCACTCGCGAAGTTGCTCAGCAAGTCGTCTGGTTCGAATGCTTACAACAATCGCCTGCCTGACTTCTGTCCCCAGCTGGCAGATTCGTCACTGGGGACGATGTTGCTCGCGTACTTCTACGGCGACGGGACGGTCAGCTCCAATGGCGAAGTCATCGCCACGACCGCTAGCCGGGCGCTGGCGTCGGATCTCGCCTACGCGCTGAAGCGGTTTGGTATCCATGCGCGACTGCGTACACGCAGGAAAAGGGCCACTAATTCAGCGCATTCGGGCGGAACCTATTTCGACGTCTGCGTATCGGGCGGGGAGGATATCGCACGGTATGCGGACTCGGTCGGATTCGATCATCCGGAGAAGTCATCGAAGCTGAGTGGCTTTCTGCAGCGTCAGGCAAATACGAATGTCGATCTGGTGCCCATTGCGCCGGAATCACTCAGGTACTTGCGAGCGTCGCTTGGCTTGACGATGAAGGCGCTGGGTAAGGCGAGCGGTGTCAGCCGCTGTGCGATCAGCATGATTGAGGGTGGCAAGCGCAAGCCGAGTCGGCGTCTGCTGCGCCGTTTGCTTGCCGCGCTCGCCGCCGCGGCCGACAACCAGCCGGTAGCGGATTTCGCCTGGTGGGGCGCATTGAGGCAATTGAACAACCTGTGGCGTGCGCTGGACACAGGTCAGTAGCGCGGACCGTCGACTATCCACATCCGTATGTGTACGACCTTTCGGTACCCGGACCGAGACGTTTCTAGCGGGGCACGGAGGTGCGATCGTCCACAATACGTTCAGCATCGCAAACGTGATCCAGCAGGTGCAACGGCCGACGCTGGTGATGGTGCACAACAAGACACTGGCCGCGCAGCTGTACGGTGAGTTCAAGGAGTACTTTCCCAACAACTCGGTCGAGTACTTCGTCAGCTACTACGATTACTACCAGCCGGAGGCGTACGTTCCTTCGTCAGACACGTTCATCGAGAAAGACGCCTCGATCAACGAACACATCGAGCAGATGCGGCTTTCGGCCACCAAGGCACTGCTCGAGCGGCCTGACTCGATCATCGTCGCGACCGTATCGGCAATCTACGGCTATCGGCGACCCGAAGGCTTACCTGAGCATGGTCCTGCATCTCGTCCGCGGGGAGCGGATCGACCAGCGCAAGCTGCTGCGCCGGCTCACGGACATGCAATACACCAGAAACGAGCTCGACCTCACGCAGGGCACGTACCGCGTGCGCGGTGACGTCATCGACGTCTTCCCGGCCGAATCCGAGCGCGAGGCCGTGCGCATCGAACTGTTCGACGACAGAGGTGAACCGCCACCGACATTGTTCGACTACCTGCCGCCGGGCGCGCTGCTGGTCGTTGACGAAAGCCACGTCACGATCCCACAGATCGGTGGCATGTATCGCGGCGACCGCTCACGCAAGGAAACGCTGGTGCAGTACGGCTTTCGCCTGCCGTCGGCGCTCGACAACCGGCCGCTGCGCTTCGACGAGTGGGAGGCGCTCGCACCGCAGATGATCTTCGTCTCGGCCACGCCCGGCCCGTACGAACTGAGCCACGCGGCCGGCGACATCGTCGAACAGGTCGTGCGTCCGACGGGGCTGGTCGATCCCGAAGTCGAGATCCGTCCGGTGCGCACGCAGGTCGACGACGTGCTGTCCGAGATTCACCGCTGTGTCGCGGCGCAGCAGCGAGTGCTGATCACCACGCTCACCAAGCGCATGGCCGAGGACCTCACCGACTACCTGAACGAGCACGGCGTGAAGGTTCGTTACCTGCACTCGGACATCGAGACGTCGAACGCGTCGAGATCATCCGCGACCTGCGCCTGGGTAAAGTTCGACGTGCTGGTCGGCATTAACCTGCTGCGCGAGGGCACTTCGACATGCCGGAGGTTGCGCTGGTCGCGATCCTCGATGCCGACAAAGAGGGGTTCCTGCGGTCCACAGGTGCGCTGATCCAGACGATCAGGCCGGGCCGCGCGCAACGTGCATGGCCGCGCGATTCTCTACGCCGACCGCGTGACGGGCTCGATGCAGCGGGCAATTGACGCGACCCGCATCGCCGCCGGGCGAAACAGGTCGAGTACAACCTGAAGCACGGCATCACGCCGCAATCGATCGTCAAGGCCGTGCAGGACATCATGGAAGGCGCCCGCGGCGATGGCGAGCGGGATGGCCGCCGCGGCCTGGCGGTGGACGAGGGCGACCTGCTGCTCGCGCCGGAGCAGGCCATGAAGCGGATCAAAAAGCTCGAGGCCGAGATGTACAAGCACGCCCGCAACCTCGAGTTCGAGGAGGCGGCCCGGCTTCGCGACCAGATCGAGAAGCTGCGGCATAAGGCGTTCGGCTTACCCGGCACGATGGCGGGGTAGGGGATAGAGAAATAGGGGACGCTCACCTATTTCCATTTCAGAAATAGGCAGGCGTCCCTATTTCTTGATAGGTGAGCGTCCCCTATTTCCGACTATCCCCCAACCCCTATCCCTTTCCCTTCTGTTCCTGTATCCTCCGCGGCTCGTTTGAGGGCGCATAGCTCAACGGTAGAGGCACTACCTTGACATGGTAGGGGTCCGTGGTTTAGATCCTTGCACCCACCACGATCCCGGCACCTGGGTCATCGTGAATCGACGGTTACAAGGCGATGCCGAGTCATCACACTGCCCTGACGGCAGCCAACGCCAGCTTCGAGCAACCCGTGACCGTGGCAGGCGTTGCCGCGAACATCGGTGCCGGACTCGCCAAGGCTGCGCTCGCCGGCCGGGTCGACGGCAAGCTCGTGGATACCTCGCACGTCGTCGACCATGACGCCGCGGTATCGATCGTCACCGGCAAGGGGATCCCGACGGGCTCAGAAATCATCCGTCACTCCACGGCTCACCTGCTCGCGCAGGCCTTGCGGGCCGTTACCCCGAAGCGCAGGTCCATCGGCCCCGTGATCGAGGACGGCTCCTCCACTGCGATTTCGCTTTCAGCCGGCCGTTACGCCGGAAGACCTCGCAGTTCGAAGCGAAGATGCGAGCTGGCCAGGCCGTACTCAAGGTCGAGCGCAAGCTCATACCGCGCGACAAGGCCCGTCGAGACGTTCAGGAAACTCGGCGAGCACTACAAGGCCGAAATCATCGCAACATCCCTGCGAACGAAGACTATCAGCCTGTACGGACAGGGCGACTGGATTTCGACCTGTGCCGCGGTCCGCACGTGCCCAGCACGGGCAAGCTCAACGCCTTCAAGCTCATGAAGGTCGCGGGCACTACTGGCGGGGCGACTCCCGAAGAACGCAATGCTCCAGCGCATCTACGGCACCGCTTGGGCAGACGAAAGCGCTGAAGGCCTACCTCACGCGCCTCAGGAAGCCGAAAAGCGCGACCATCGCCGCGTACGGGTCCCGACCTCGGCCTGTTCCACACGCAGGAAGAGGCGGTGGGCAGCGTGTTCTGGCGCGAAGGGACACACCCTCTGGCGCACAGTCGAAACCTACATGCGCAACCGGCTCGAGCAGTCGGGCTACGTCGAGGTCAAGACGACGCAGCTGCTCGACCGCGTGCTGTGGGAGTCGGGCCGCTGGGAAAACTACCGGCCCAACATGTTCATCGCCGAATCCGAGGATCGCATTCTCGCGGTCAAGCCGATGAACTGCCCGGGCCACGTGCTCATCTATCGCCAGGGCATCAAGTCGTACCGCGGCCTGCCGCTACGCATCGCGGGAGTTCGGTTCGTGCCATCCCAACGAGCCTTCGGGTTCGCTGCATGGCCTGATGCGCGTGCGTGCGTTCACGCAGGACGGCGCACATCTTCTGCACCGAAGACGAGGTCAACGCCGAGACTGTCGCGTTCTGCGACCTGCTCATGAGCGTCTACAAAGGACTTCGGGGTTCGAGGAAATCAGCGTCAAGTTCTCGGACCGCACGGCCAAGCGCGCGGGCAGCGACGCCGCTGGGACAGGCCGAAGCGGCCCTCAAGTCGG
>JADJOO010000032.1 GCA_016713725.1 Pseudomonadota bacterium
CGAAGGAATCGGGTCGGCAGCGAACGTTGCGCGCCCTCGAAATCGTTGCGGTGATCGACGGCCGGCGCTACCCCATCACCATGAAAGGCCCCAACAACATGACCATCACCTCACTCACCCGAACTGCCAGTGCGACCGACGCGACCACCGTGTGGAGGCTGCGAGCTTGGGACGAACCCGCCCTCGAGGAACGCTTTCTGAGCGAAGGGGTGATCGCGATGAGCGCCGATGAGATCGGCGACATGACGAGCTGGCCGAGCGATGATGAGCTGCGCCGCCGCCTGCGGGCAGGCACCGACAATCGAGGCGAGCAAGCGATCGGCATGTTCGTCCGCTACTGGGACGACTTCCGCAACCGGATGAAGCCCGGCGATGTCGTCGTCGTTCCGCTACTCGGCCGTAGGGCTGCGATCGGCCTGATCACCGGCGACTATGAGTACCGCTTTACCGAGAACGAACCCAGGATGCGTCACACCCGCAAGGTGCGCTGGTTGCGCACCGTTGACCGCTCAGCGCTCGACGACGGGATCCGCAAGGTCGTCAACGCGCCCGGCACGATCTGTCGGATCAAAGCACTCGGCGCCGCCGATTGGCTGATGGGGTAGGCGGTCGTGTCGCTTTCGTCGATGCCGACCAGACCAACGGCCAGTTGCGTGTCTGGTGGGATCGTGAGCTACCCGTCGTCAAATTGTTCACGGCCGACGGAGCGTGGAAGAGGCCGCTCGCTGCCCCCGCCGCTCGAGTCGACCCGCTCCGGCGGCGACACGGCTCAGCCAACGATCTCGTCGGTGTAGGCCACGGCACGTACAGCGCCTTCCCGCCCCTACGCGACCGAGTTCGTTACAGAGGTCGACGAGATCGCAGGACCAATGGACGGCAGCTCGCCCGGGAAGACGAAGGCATTGACGAACGTTTGACCCGGCTGATCCGAATCTCGAACGAGCTGAGGTCCGAAGGCGAGTAGTGCGAAGTCCATATGGCCGAACAGCGGCTGCCGACAGCGGATCTCAACAGCGCCCGGCGACGCCGTCGCTCCATCTCCGCGTTTCCTCAAGGCTGCCGATCAGTCCGTCCCCGAATGCCCTGCCTGAAGCCTCGTCGCACATCACGTCGTAGAGGTCAGGAAACACGGCCAACAGATTCGCAATTGCCTCCTCACAGCGCTTGCGGGCATCCGAGTAGTACTTGATCCCGATCGCCACATCGAGGAAACGAACCAACGAACGCGATCTCCACGTCAAGGTCATCGTGATCGTGGTGGCGGCGTTGCTCGAGGCGGTTCCACGACCAGATCGTGTTCGTCAGTTGGTACGAGAGCATTCCGTCGTCGTACAACGACACCGACGGCTCCGAGGGTGCACTGCGAGACAGGTCGTACCCTTCCGCACCCACGATGACGTCCCACATCCCGAACACTGTCATCGCGAGACGAGAAATCTGAACACGGCGGGCCGAGTCAACCTCGTAACGCACACTGTCCGCGCCGGTACCAGCCAGCGTTCGCAGTACTTGTCCGAACGGCGCGAACAGCTCTTGACGTTGCGGCGCGGTAGTCCCGCCCGTCGGGCCTTTCGGCATCGTTTCTCCTGACATCCCTGCCCGACCATAGCTTCGCCTGCGCCAGCACGGCTTCGTCGAGTTTGGGTGACGCCTCACATGTGGGCCCTCGCCCGCTTCGGCCACCGCGTGAGGTGTGTCGTGTTGCCAGCACGTTGCTCGCGTAGTCGGCGGCCGCCACTTCACCTTCCACCTCCGCGGCGAATGGGTCGAGCACCCCAGCTTACGTCGTCGCCTGGGCCAGCCTGGCCGAAAACGTCGCTGGTTGAGTCACCGGTCGGGCTTCGGCCACGGGGGTGGCCGGCCAGTTGGCCCGAGGTATGAGCCGACGAGCCAGCTCGAGGTCGTAGGATTTCGTCGCGTTGGCCGCCAGCGTCGCGCCGAGCACCTCGCATCGAGCCATTCCGCGTACTGGCCAACCGGTGCGTCCGAGGTTCTGGACACACCTTGGCGTCTGAGCTCGCCCAGGATCGCCTCGTACGCCTGGGAGTAGCGCACGCAGAGGCGCCGCTGAGCGCCGCTTCGTCGATCAACACCCGAACCTCCGAACTTGCACAGGGTGCATGTTGCCACCCGACCCGGACGGGTTGCGGGTATTGACGCACCGAAACTGTCACCGCCAGCGTTCAGAGGCGGGCACCCGGGAGTCACCGCCGTTGCGCTGCGCGGAGCCAGTGGATTACAGGGCTTCGCCATCGGCGTCGGTGCATGCGGCGCGATGACACGCCAGACGGCCAGTCCAGCGCTGGCCCGGCACCTGAGGGGCCTCCCCTCTTGTGACCCTGCCGGCCGTGTCTGGTAAGTACGGCAGGCGGCCGTGAGGACCAGCACCTGCAGGCTCCTGCCGAGCCTGCAAATTCGCGTGACCGGGCAGCGTGTCGGTCGGCGATCTGGCCGGCGAGATCCTGCAACGGGAAGCCGAGGTGTTCTGCGTCGGCCGCTGGCGATGACCGGTTCGGACCAGCACCCCCTTCAATGACCCTCATTCGCCGACCGGACCAACATCCGGCGCGCCGCTGATCAGCCTGGATCTTGCAGTGCGACGCGCTCGAGAAACGCCACTCGATCGCGCGGACTGGTCTTCCCTGCGCCGAGCAAGGATCGCTCGGTGCGACAACTCCTTGCGGTTTGGGCGGTCGTACAGCGATGCTGCGTTCGGATTGAAAACGTGACCACCCCAACGCCAAGGTCCGTCGCTGCGCCACTCGAATGCGTGCGGGGATGCCGTCAGCGTGCGAAGAGCCATGCGTACTCAGCGCCTCGAGCCTGCTCGTACGACTGGTAGACGGACTGGATGCCGAACCCGTTCTGTTGTTCGATCTCGAAACAGTGAATCTCTCGCGCAGCGTGCCGCGCAGTCTCCCGGCGAGGATGGGCGAACACCACGAGATCGGGGTTTGCCCAGTCGCCGGCTCCCTTGCGGGGCTGGCCGGGGCAGAGCACACCATCGGCTTCGCCAGTCTTGAGGCCGAGCACATCCGGCCCCCACTTCTTGGTGAAGGTGTTCTGAATGGCATCGTACCAGGCCACGCTGGCATAGTTCTCAGCGCACTAACAGATGAGTTTCTTGCCATTGGCCTTGGTGCGCGGCGGACGATTCGCACCGGAAGACTTCGACGCACGTGGCGGCGTCGTCACCTTCTCGATCGCGGCATCGATCTGTACGGAAGTCAGCGGGTTCGACGCGTCCGACGACGACAGTGCCTCATGAATCGCTGCAATCGAAGCCTCCTGGGCAGATTGCTTCACCAGGGAAATCGATCACGCCGCTCGTGTGCAACGGTCATTCGGCAAACCTCGCTGTCGCCAGGCGGCAATCGGTTCATTCCGTCACCACGGTGTAGCCTGCTTGAGCGCGGCAATCAGGGCAGGCAACCCCACGGCATCCACATGGTCATTGACGCCCATCGAACCCGGGCGACCCAACGTGCAAGGAAGCGCAAAACCTCGAACAGATCACTGGAGCGTCGCTCGACATGGCGCGAGCACGGATCACGATGTAACCGCGGAACTCCTTCCGCCGGCGCCTCCTCCGCCTCCCCACTCATTGAGAAACCCCACGTCGTCGGCCGGCAGGTAGCAATCCTCACCGTCGAGACCAGGTTCCGTCCCGTCCAGGCCTTCGAATCGACCTCGTTGGAGTGCTGCGAGACGGCACCCAGATCGGCGCCGGAAGACTGAACTCCTTCCTGAACGCTCGATCGCCGCCACATAGTCCGCAAGCGTGCCGTAGCCGTGTTGTTCCAGGCGGTCGCCCAGGGTGTCCAAATCACCCGACCTCCGTAGATCTCCGAAATCGACCAGGACGGGTTGTTTCGTCCGCTGCGTCGGCCTCGGCAATCGTGGCCGCGCGGACAATGTGAGCGATGTTGTCGAACGGACTCCAGCGAACGTACAGCACCTTGCCGTCGTTCCTGGCGAGGCTGACATCGATGTCTCCCGAGCCTGGCGTTCGTGCTCCAGGTTTCCACGGATGATAAGCAGACTCACGATGATTGACTCCACATCCAGCGCCGAAAAGCACTGCTACTACTTTGGCCCTAAGGGGTCCCTGCCGACCACTACGGTACGAGGATTCCGAGATGTCACCGTCCAGCGATACCCGGTGAGCGAGAGGGAATGGCGATGGCGAAGCTCGAAGTGTGGCCGCTGGAACTGCAGGGCTTCGCAATTGTGTCGACCGAAACAGCTGAAAGGCTCCGCCTCCAGTACGAGCCGTACGTCGACATCGAACAAACCCCGACGTGGGGTGCCTTCCGTAGGGCTGGTCATCCGTTCGACATGGCCTGCGAGATCATCGATGACGACGCTCGGGGAGACCTAGCGGACTACGTCGCAGCAGTGGAGTCAGCCAATGCAGTAGACGAAGGTACCGCAACTCTCGAAGAGCGGTGGCGGCGTGCTTGCTCTCTCGCACAAGGCCCTGCACAAGACCTGAGGCCCCCACGGACGACGAAACCTTCACGTACCAGCACGGAGAGTACGGCGCCGACATCGAGTGGTTGATCGCCCTTCAGAAAACGCATGCTTGACGACCTGCCTGACGACGTGCTCGAACAGTTCAGGCCTGCGTCGACGGACGAGCGAGTACAGCCGGACTCGTACCCACCGAGCAATGGGGACGATGTCAAAGATCGCGCGTCGCACTCGGGTACGAGTTCGCGTAGACGTTGACCGTTCAGAGGCGCCGAACTTGATCGATGGATTCGACGTGACCGCGATGTTCACGGCCACGCTGATAAGCTCGCGGCTCTACTCGACCAGATGGGGTACACGAGAAACGCCGGTGCGTGGGCTCATCCTCGGCGCCAGGCTGTCTTCGTCGGGGACCTGATCGACAATGGGCCGCAGCAGGTGGCCACCGTCGACATCGTGCGCAAGATGGAAGCCGCCGGTTCAGCGCTCGTGGCGATGGG
>JADJOO010000033.1 GCA_016713725.1 Pseudomonadota bacterium
GGTGGAAGTGCATTACTCGGTTGCGAACTATATGCGTATGATCTGCCCCCTCTGGACCGAGCACGGAACGGAGATCGGGGCGTTCGGCCTCGACGCGATCACAGAATCCGAGGGGCGAGTGCCAAGGCGTCGAGTTCGATTGAGAGGTCGCCTTAGCGAAGCGAACTGCGACGAACCCGCAGGACGACGTGTGTTCCGATCATGACGGCTCCGACAACAGCCAAGAGGACCGCGATATGTGGTTGCGACTGCCAGCCAATCGGCTCCGCCAGCGCTGAAAGTGAAACCAAACGAGAGCATCACCATCGCAACCCCGACAGGGAGAAACGGTGAACGAACACGGACCTTCTTGGCGTCCATAGTCTCTCCTTCATTGGACTTTCACTGTTCATGTTATGGCAAAACTCGAAACCGAGAAGAGCCGGGGCTCAGCGGCGATCCCGAAGCCTCGCGAGGCCTCGCGTTCAGGCTGGGGAACGCATCGGATGCGTGCGTAAGGCTGGGTAGTCCCGGGTGCTGCCTGCGAGGCGGGCGTAGTTCTCGAAGGTGGCGACGCGAAGTCGAGCATGCGCGAGAACCTTGGCGGGACTGCTCCTGCAGTTGGAATCGTGCAGTGTTCTGTAACTCGGATATGGTGACGCCAAGCAAGCGGAGCCGACGATTGAGATACTGCGGGTCACGCGGCTGGCCGGGTCGAAGGCCGGGGAAGAGCCAGCTATCGGGCGCTGCCTCCGAGGGGGTGTCGAGCTGTTCTCTGGCGAGGGCCGCGATCGGTTCGGGGAGCGTGAGGGGTCGCTCTCCAATGAGGAGTTTGAGCGAGGCGTCTTCGTCACGGAGCTGGTTGCGGCGCAGGACGAGAACCCTGCTGGCCGGGAGCCCGTAGACCGCGATCAGCAGTGCCGCGAGCCGTGCATCGAGCGCGATGCCACGATCCGTGGCGAGGATGCGGATGACGTGTTCGAGGCGCTCTTCGGACGTGCTGATCGTGGGCTCTCGGCGCGGGAGCGTCGAGATGCCGAGGTCCGGCATGATGTCGCGTTCGGCGGCCCAGGTCAGGAACTGCGGGAGCCATCGTCGCGCGGTGCGGAAGGTGATGAACTCCTCGATCTGTGCCTGAGTGAGCGTGCTCATGGGCGTCTGCTGTTCCTCGGTCCAGGTGAGGAAGGTGACCAGGCCGCGCAGTGATGCTTTGACGTGCCGAGCTGCGCCGATAGCGATGTCGCCTGAGGAGTCTCGGCTGGCGCGGCGCAGCAGCACCCACCGGGTGTAGGTGCGCAGCATCTGGCGGTGCTCGGCGGGGGCCCCGTCGATGGTCTGCGTGGCCCAGGCCATCAGCTGCCGCGTGGCCGCCGCGTCACGCGGCAAAGCGCCGGCGTCGAGGAGGAGCGTGCGCAGGTAGATCAACGGCTTGCTCGGTCGCGGGACGTCGAGGACCGACTCGACCGGAACCTGCCCGGAGGCGATGTCCCGGAGCACGTCGGTGCTCGGCCCCATGCGCAACCACTTGATGATCTGGGCGCCATCCGGGCCGGTGAGGATGTCGTCGCAGCGGTCGCTGAGAACGCACTTCCCGCAGAGGCGACCGTAGTTGTGTTCTTCGCTTCCGCAGCGGCGGCAGGCGTAGCGGGCGGGCTGTCCCGCGCATCCCGCGCAGCACGGGCCGGCGTCACCGAGGAACGCGAGGATGCGATTCTCGTCGCATCTGGGGCAGGGGGCGGCGGTGCGCAAGCACGGTTGTGGCAGGCATAGCAGTGCGGGCCGTGCAGGATGGTCGCGGCGATCTTCTTCTGCTGCCCGCACGAGACGCAACGCCGCAGTCGCCGGGGATAGCAATTCAGGCAGACTCTTCTCCCGTCGATGCGCCCCACGGTGGTGACGGTCTTCCCGCAGCTTTCGCAGGCGAAGGTCGGCATGCCGTCCGGCCCACAGCGCTGGCAGACGCGCTGCCCATCGGCGTTGGTGGCGGTGAGCTTCTTCATCCGCAAGCACTGGGGGCACTCGCCACGCGATCGGCGCTGCGCGCAGCGGAAGCACTCGCGCTGACCGTGCTCGTTACGTGTCTTGACGACCTTCCTGGTGCGACACGTCTGGCAGAGCGGAAGCCGGATGTCCGTCGCGCCCTCGCGCGCGAGATTTGCAAGAAGAACCTGGACGACAACGGTGGTCTCAGCGTGCGTGTCAGTGGGATCGAACTCGCTCAGCAGCAGACGGAGCACTCCGTTCCGTCGCGACGGTGCGACGATTCGCTCTGCCGCGTCGACGATGGCCTGTTCCTGCGCGGTACGCTTTCCTCTTGCGCTCAGCGCTGCCGCGACGCGCAGCCCGAACACGCCATCCGGTTGTGGGGTGCCACGCGGGATCGTGGTCACGGCTTTGGCCGCTGGATGCGCGCGGGGACGGGGCGCAGATCGCCGATGTCCTCGATCCTCCCGCTCGTCCCCGTCGCCTCCACCGACCGTGCGGCGGCTTGTTCGAGGACCAGCAGGTCGCTGGGCGTGCAATCCAGGATCGTGCAGAGCGCGGTGAGTACCTCGACATTCAGGCGTTGCGGCGTCTGCGTCACCAGCCGGAAGACCTGCTCGCGGGAAAGCGCGACGCCTTCGGCTTTCAGCGGTTCGAGGAGGTCGGTGGTCTTGAACATGCCCCGCTCGGCCATCAGCGTCCGCAACCGCCAGGTGATCGTCTTCGTCGTCATCAGGTGCTTCCTTCCGGGAAGTAGAACTTGTCGATCGCCGCCGCCAGGACGCGGTTGCGGTAGTCGTCGGTCACCGAGGTGTAGATCGCTGTCGTCGACGCGTAGGCGTGCCCGACCTGGGTCTGCACGAACTGCTCTGCGTAGCCCAGTTCGATCAGATGCGTCACGTACGAATGTCGCAGGCTGTGCAGGGTCAGCTCGCTCGACAACTCGGCCTCGTCGCGGAGCTGCGCGAACCGCCGGTCGAGGTAGCGGTCACCGACTCGGTGCCACGCTCGGTCGGCCATAGCCGGGATGGTTGCCGGGGGTGAACTTCTCCCGGACCTGTTCGACGTAGACGCATAGCCCGTCGATCGCCCAATCGAACTCGGGCAGCGACAGCACTGAGCGGCGCTTGGGGATCGACCCTTTCGAGGACTTCCCGTGCCGTACGTGCAGCAGCCCGAACCGGCCCCATTGCGGTGTCTTCGCGTTCGTGCGGGATCGACCACATCCAGCCTCAGTGCCCCGCGGCGGCGTAGTCCCACGCGTAGATCGTCTTCAGCAACTGCGTCCCCGCAGCGCGGCCAGCGCCGCCACGACCCCTGCCGCCGCAACGTCTCCACACGGGCATCCGCGACGGCGAACAGCGCATCCAGTTCGTCGTAATCCAGTGGACGCCGACCCGGCGTGCCCTCGAAATCCACGGTGTGCGCGACCGTGTTCCACTCGAAGCAAACCTGCGTCGGCACCGACCCGAACCGAGACCGACACTCTGCCACCCACCCATACCGTTGGTCGGTGATGAAGTCGCAAAACGCGCGCAACGTCAGGTGATAGATCCGCACCGTCGAACGCGCCAACGGGCTTGGGTCGCTGAACAGGTTCGTCGTGAAGTCCTCGACATCACCCGGCAACCACTCCCACGGATACGACCCCGCGAACCGCTGAAACCGCTCCACCTGCCAGCGGCGCATCTGGATCGTCTCCTTGGCCAGACCGCGACTCACCTGCTGACGGGAGAACCCATCGAGCATTCCGCTGAACACGGCTGCGTCCTCGTGCAACGGCACGACGCCTGGCTGTCGAAGCAGCAACACCTCAGCATCCTCACTCACCCCATCATTATTGCATCTAATGCAACGCTATGATTGATGACATGGCTCACGACGCGGATCACGCACTCGGGAAACAGCCCGGAACTGTGCGGCTGTGCGCCACGCGAAGAGATCGGCGAGCCTCGTTCCACCGCTACGCTTGCAAACGGACGCGATCTTGGCACCACGGAAGCCCGGAAACACACGGAACCACGGGATGTTGCATCAGATCGAAAAGTTCTCGCTCG
>JADJOO010000034.1 GCA_016713725.1 Pseudomonadota bacterium
GCGCGGGTCGCCAGGGCATGGAATTTCTCTGCAACCACCGTCTCGATCGGATACGCCCGCACACGCGGCGTCGGCGCATCGAGCAGCACCGGATAGTCGATCTCGATGGGACCGGGAGTGATCGCATCGCCGAAACCTACATCGACCTGGATCGGGATGCGGGCGCCGTCGATTATGGCCTGCGTGCGTATCCGCACGCCACCGTACTCAATGTCCTCGCGGATCGGCGCGGCTTCGAGTCCATCGACATCGAAGGCCACGCCGTCGTCGTCGACCGGCTGACGGCAGATCGCGCGAAAGGTATCGCCAATCGCCTCGGGACTATTCTCGCCATAGCCGAGCAGATCCAGATCGCGCGTGGGCCGAAACGGCGCCTCAACCCACGTCACGAACAGCATCGCGCCCCTTGAGGATAAATCGGTTGCGATGTCCGACTGGCTCAACGGATACAGCAACCTTTCAGTGCATAGCGCGTCAGCAGAATCTGAAATCGGTGCGCTGTCGCGTGATCGCTGCAGCAGTCGGGCACGCACCGAGGCACCGACGTTCCTCAGGGGTTCACGTGCCATTGGCTGTCGCTTCGACATAGGGTTTCATGGTCGACCAGATGCGGGCCTTCGTACCGTATCGCCACAGTTGGTCACTCGTCGCCTTGCGCTGTCGCAGGCCCTCGCGCAGCCCTTCCATTGCCACGTCGATGCCGACCTTGGCGCGATACCGGAAGCAGTCGACGATGGTCCGCGCCGGATCGGTGACCGCCACCTCGATACCTCGATGCGATGGCGCTCGACGCGCCTTCGGTCAGCGCCGATCCCGTGAAGCGCACGAAGCGGATCGGCGGATAGTCGGACCCGCGGGCGCCGAGGGCGGTGCGCTCGATCGCCATCCAGACGCTCGACGGCATCTGCAGGGTCAGCCCGTGGAACTGCAGCGCCGACACCAGGCAGATGACGCCCTTGGGCACGAGCGCCGCCGATTCGGCTAGCGCGCGGCGGGCATCGGCCGACCCATCGGCGAGCTGGTAGAGGCCCCGTGCCGGACGCACGACGATCCCTCCCGAACCAGACGCGAGCGTCTCCGGGCCGATGCCGTGGGCGGCAAAGTCCTTCAGCCGCATCATGGAGCGGGCGCCCAGCAGTTTGAGAGTCTGGGCGCGCTGGGTGCTGGTCGTCGCCAATGTGAGGTTTCCTCTGCTAGGCGGGCAATATAGCAGAGGTTTCCTCACATGCGGCACGCTTCTGATACCCTGGCAAACTGACCCCAATTTACCCCATCGTCGAATCCTGAAATATACAGGTTATTGATTTTTAAGTGGAAAATACCAATACAAGCGCACACGCCCGTAGTGGTCGAAGATCTGCGGTGAAACCATCACGCGCGATTGGACAGCGACCGGCAGAGCAGTGGTGCGGACAACAACCTGAGAAAACTCAGACCGACCGCAACAACGCGAAATCCGCGTCCGTCGTCTCGAGCTCGGCACCGTGCCGTCGTGCACACGCCGCGATCAGGATGTCCGTCGCCGGCACCGATACACCCGACGACCGTGCGCGACGGGCTAGCGCATCGGCGGCCGCCCACACCTCATCGTCGATCGATAGCTCCGGCAGGACCGACTCGAAGTCGCGCAGGATCTTGCGATCGCGCTCCCCGGCTGCGCCGTTCCAGAGTTCCAGCCGCACCAACGGACACCAGCACGCCTCGCCGGCCGTGAGCGCACTCTCGACGCGCGCCCGCACCGCAGATCCCCGTTCGGACGGAGGAAGTGAATCCACGAGGAGCTGTCGACCAAGGATCACGCCGCTCAGCCTTGGCGCCGCAGCGCCTGAAGCTCCTCCGGGCTCATGAGCGAGTCCGCCTTGCCCGCGTGCTCGATCAACGCCGCCATCCGCCGGCGCCGGTTGAAGTCGGCGATCGCGGTGACAATGGCCTCACGCTTCGTGGTCGCCTGCGTGAACCGCATGACGTCCTTAAGCTCCTGGTCAGGAATATCAACCGTGGTCTTCATGCGTCCGATTTTAATACATTTGGATTCCTATGGGCCACACTCCAGAATCCCGCTAGAACCCCTGCTGGGACTCAGAAAGGCGGCCGACCAAGCTTGCGTCTTCTATTTGCCAGTGGCATAACAAGGGGCTATTTTTGGCTATTGTCTTCTAAATGCGTCGATCATGCTGAAGTTCGCATAATATGTAAACATTCGAACTCTTATCGCTATTTAGCTGCACTGCAACAATTCGCGAGTAGGCTCTTCAGCGCAGCCGGCCCCAATCCGGCACCGCAAAGTACTGGAGAGCACCCCATTCGATCCAATCATGCGTTTGCTTTGGCCATCGCGATCAGCTTGGCGGTCGGCGCCGTCCTGATGTTCGCCTCGCTGCATCATGCGGCGACCCACATACAGGCCACGATGTAGCCGCGGACACCCGCCGATTCCGCGCGTGCGCCCGATGGTTTGATTGACCCCGGGTCCTGGCGACCCTAGCCGTTCAGTTAGCTTATTGTTATTCAGCCCCTGGCCCTTCAGGACCGGGGCCTGTTTTCTCTGCGAGAACGGAGATTCGCGCTTAGCGGCCGGTTGGCGCGCTGGGCTGCGACGGGACGCAGGCCGTATGGTGACGTGTACGCAGGTCGTCCCTAGCGGCTTTCGAGGAGGACCGACGCGTTTCCCGGGATCCGACTGCGCCTATAAATCGCGCCGCCGGTCTATAACATGGGCCGCTTCCGGGGGGCGCTCACTATAAAATTACCGCGCACGAACGCAGCGGCGTTATTTATAGTACAATAACACCAGCGGCTTTTTTTTATAGTTCAGCGGCGCTTTTTATAGGCATTCCAGCGACACCTGTCGGCTACGGCTACCTGATCGAGCGCTTCGCGCTGCCCGCGCTGCCGCTGCCCGTGAAGCGCGGCATCTCCGAGGCCGTGCCCGCGCGCCGGTCGCGCGAGATCGGCGGCCAATCAATCGAAGAATTTGCGACATCCTACGCCCCCGAACCGACCGTGCTCGGCCACCTCGGTTTCGCGCTGCGCTACGAGGGGTTGAACCTGGCCGTGCTGAGCCTGCTGTTTGCGAAGATCGGGCCCGATGCATTGCAAGTGGCTCTGCACGAACGACCCGTTTCGGTCACGACCCGCCGCCTCGCGTTTCTGTTCGAGTGGTTGACCGGCGAAGTGTCGACCTGCCCGTCGGCGCGCTCGAGAAGAAGCTTCGGTACGAGCCCGTGCTCGACGAAAACTTCAATACGGACTGACGGGCAAGGCGAACGCCCGGTTCGAGAAGTTCAAGATCATCGACAACCTGCCAGGCACGTCCGCCTTTTGTCCGCTGGTGCGCAAGACGGACCACCTCGAGGCAATGATCCAGCGGAACCTGAAAGCGCGCACCCACGAGACGTCGGAAAATACGATCCACAGCTCGTGAAGCCGTGCCGCGGCGTTTCTGTATTCCGAAGGAGACGCACTCCTCGTTCGACATCGAGCGCGCCGCCGAGTGTGATCCATGAGCAGCTCTCGAGCGCCGGGTTCACGCCGAAGGGGATCATCCTGCCGGTGTCCGCCGTGATGCTGGCGAACCTGGATCGTTACAAGGACGCGCTCGAGGCGTTCTCCCGCCCCGTCAATGCGCTCACCAGCTATGACCCGGCCGTGCCCACCGCACCGGCGACAGGGAACGAGGCAGCGTATTTTCGCTATTTCCGACGCCACCGAAGAGGCCTCGTTCCCGTACGAAGCGATCGAGCGAACCGTCGAGCACGATCTCGACGAGGAAATTTCCTACCTGCTCGGCTTCGACCGTGCGCGGCGGGCGCTGTCGGATATTGCGGACTGGCCCGCGCACAGCGTCGACCCTGTTCATCCGGGTCGTGCATCAAAAATGGCGACCGGCTTTCCGCCACCAAGCGGTCGTCGCATTTCGAGTGGTTGGACGAGGAAGTGACTCGTTTCCGAAGGCATCGTCACCCCGCAGTTTCGACCCTACGGTCGAGACCGGCGACATCTTCACCTGAGGCAAGGCGCGCCGCCGATCCGCCGGGTCGCTTCGCGCGCAGGCGCATTGCCCCAACGTTACCGGCCAGGCGTAGCCCAAGGAAATCTACGGCGATACAGCCCCGATCAACACGCCAACCGAACGGCTAGCTGGCGACCACAGGAGGCGCGCATGAATGCCGTGAAGATCCCAATGGGCCGCGACAAGAAGATCGCCTTGGTCGCGCACGACAACATGAAACGCGACCTGCTGAGGGGCCACGTTCAACCGCGACCTGCTGGCCCATCACGTGGTCTACACCACGGGTACGACGGGCAGCATTCTTGAACGAGTTCCGCGGCGAGAGGCGGCTCGATCTCGTGATTGAAGGCGTGATCCGGGAAGCGGCGAGCTAGGCCGGGCGGCGCAGCGCGCCGGTCCGCGGCGCGCCGGTCCGCGGCGCGCTCGTCGCGACGGCGTGCATCGGGCCGTCCGCCAGCGCGTGACGCTCATGAAACCGATGCAGCGCGAGCAACACGGGCGGACGCAGGGCCGCCAGCTTCGACTGGTACTCCTGGTGGAGCCTCGCCATGTCGCGCTGATACTGGGCCTGCTCCTCCGCGATCCGCTCCAGCGAGGTGTTGTGATTGCGTGAGAAGCGATTGAGGCAGGACTTGACCTGCTCAGGGGTCTCGGACCAAACCGCCGTAGATGCCGATCAGATGTTCCTTCCTGGCGCGTGCATCCCACTCGTGTGGGGCCCGTGTCGCCTCCTGAGCTGTCGGTTGGGCGTCTTCGAGGTGGCGCGTCGTCTCGCGGATCGCGGCGACCACCTCCTCGATGTGCATATCCTTGGAGAGAGCACGAAGCGCGCCGACCATCTCGGCGGCACGCAGCGCCTGCTCGTCGATCGTCGCGCTGTAGAAGAGGACCGGGATGCTGTGCAAGCGGCGCAGCGTCTCCGCAAGACGCAGGCCCGAGGTACCACCCGGCAGATCGAAATCGAGCACGGCAAGCGCCGGCGGGCAGCGCTTCGGTCTGCTCGATCGCTTCCAGCGCCGAATGAGTTAGCACGAGCTCAAAGCCAGCATCCTCGAGCTGGACCTGCAGCGGTGCGAGCAGCGACGGCTGCGGATCGACCACCAGAATTCTCGTCCGCGCCACTGTGTCCGTCGTCATCGCTCTTACCCCCTCGTTCCCCCCCAGGCCGCTGCGGCTCCGGTTTGACGTACCCATGCTTAACGACATTTCTGTTGCGTATGCCTTTTTTGGGCAGGTTTACGCTAAACCCGATTCAGTACAAAAATGCGCGGCCGACGCGTGGCCGAAAACGGCTGCCCCATCGCGCTGTCGGCGTCCGTTCGAGAGCGGCTGCCTGTGATCGCCTCCCGCTCACGGTGCGCTGCCGCAAGTGCGGCGAGTCGGGGCAGCGTCAGGTCCGGCCACCCTCCCCGCTCGCGGCAGTTTCCGGCTGGGTCCCGCCGCCCGTAGTAGTCCTCAAGCAAGTGCAGGAAGATCGTGCCTAGGCGCGCAAGCAGCGTGGGTGTGTCCATGCCCAAACGATGCACGACGCCCTGGCGGCGGTCCTGTCGAATATCTGCCGTGTTTGCCCAGAAACAGAAACCCCGCCGAAGCGGGGTCTCTTGGTGCGTTGAGCGTGTCGCGCAGGCCGTTCTGCGTCATCGCCTCACGCGCTTAGTTGAGCCTCAATGCCTAGACCGGCGTATCGATGGGCCGAACCAGCAGGGCCACGTCAATCGGACCCCAACTCGCCACGCGGAACCACCGGAATGTGTGCCCGCAGTTCCCGGCAGGGACGGCCAAGGCGGCGTGCGCGCCAGGCGCTGCGTCGTGGGAGGCCGCGAGACTGGGCGTGCAATGCCGGGCACGGCTTTCGCGACCTTAGGGGAGCGCATCAAGGCAGCGCGGGCCCGGGCGCGGCACGGTCGAGCGGTGCCAAGGCGGTCCAGCGCTCTGGATCGAACCACGCGGCAAATCCGCCGCCCTGGAGCAGCACGAGACTGCCGGACGGTTCACCCACAAGTCGCAGCTCCAGCACGGGTCCATCGCCGAGCGAGGCGACCAAATGGCCCAAGTGAAGCCCGCCGCCGGCGAGACTCGATCGGAGGATGCGGACGGAGTGAATGGGAAGGTCGGCGAGGTACGCGAACCGCAACAAGGCAGCCAAGGCCTTGATGGCTGTCACGCGCGGCACCAGCGGGACCGCACGCGGATCGTCGAGGGAGGCGCGGCGAATGTCGATCGTCGGCCGCGCTTCGGGGCCGGCCGGGGCGAGAAGGAATGCCTGATACGCCCAGAGCGGCGCGTCAGGAACCAGGCTCTGGTGCAGAGTCATTGCCAGCCGGTGCCGCTGGAGCAGCAGTTGGCCAAAGGTGCAGAGAGAGAAACGTCGTTGTGGGGTCGTTGTGGGTCACGGAAGTCGATCACGCCTGCTGTTTTCAAAAGGCTATGGAGAGGAGCACGTTTACGCCGCACCATTGCTGCAGGAACGGTGCGTCAGTTCACAGTTCAGACGTTGGGCGTGTGGGGAAGGCCGTGCGACCGGATCGCTATACTGTCGGAAACACCCGAGCGCACAGGATGCCCACTGGAAGCCTGACCCCCACGTTCGTGCCGGTGCTGGACGGACCGGCGGCGTTACCCGCCGACGAGTTGCGGTCATCTGTCGAGGCCCGGGTCCCGCGTCTGCTGCCAACGGCGGAGATGCGTGCGGCCAAGGGGCGGCTTGAACCGGTGCTCGACCCTCCGCTGCGGGACGAGGAGTGCTTGTCCATGAACGGATGGCTAGCGCCAGACGGTGCGCTCTACAGCTGCGGCTACAAGAGCCACGACCAGTTGTGCCGCGTGCTTGGGTTCGCGCATGAATCGGCGATCGAGCAGGCGGGATTCTGCAAGCTGACCAACCTCGAATGGCTGGTATCGGCTCGATATTGTCCGCGGTCGCTCACCGACGCCCAATGGGCCACGATCGAGAGGTGGTACATGCGCAACGGGTTCGCTGAAACGCATTTTCTGCGATTGACTGCCAGGTTATGAGCGGTGGAACCGAAAGAGAAGGCGATGATGAGTAGTGCCGAGCGATTGACCGATGTCGCCGCTGAGGGACGGACGGGGCGACTCGTGATCCGGCGAACGGACATGCCGGGTGAGAACAAGTTGGCACTGATGCTCGCCGACGATGTCGATCGATCAGCGCCGGCGGGTCCGGTGTTTGGAGCAGGTATCGAGATCGAGGTGCTGGAGATCGTCATCCCAGAAGACGGTCCGCCGATCGTGCACCTCGGCGTCGTGGCCGGAGCGCAAGTTCGGATAGAGCGGGAAGAGCGGCTGACGGCGACCCGCCTTCCGCAGACCGCGGCGGCGCAGACCGACCCAACGGATGAGGGCGACGAGGCGCCGGAGACCATGGACCTCGACCGGCTTGAGGAGTGGATCAGCCGACGTCGCTCAGAGCTCACGGAGCGCGATGCGGTGGTGCGAAATCTTCGCGAGGAACTGCGGAAGGCGCGCGCCCGCGGTTACGCGCACCGGAACAACGACGGTCACGTACGATTCGAGATCCTGCAGAACGAGCAGCGGGTTCTCAATGAACAGCGGGGCCGCCTCAAAGAGCGGCTGTCGCGGGCGACCGCACAACTGAAGGAGCTGCGACGCCGGCGAAGCGAAGAGCGCCTGTCGGGTTTTCACGCGGCTTTCTACCGGGCGGCGCGGGCGGCCCTTCCGGCAGAACAGCTGACGACGCTGGAAAACGAGGCGGCCGCGGCCGTGGGCCGCTGAGCCTCACTTAAACCCAAGGGCCTCATTCGATTGTGCGGCTCGGCAATCGTAGCTGCCCTTGATCGCAGCGTTGAAGTACCGACCCGTCGACTCCGCGGATCGCCAAGCGGACACCACGTCGGGGTGACACCGCAATAGCGGTAGTAGGTACCGTTCAAGCTCACTACGTTCTGTTTTTTGCTGCTGGCAAGAGCTCGAATCGACCGAGGCTGTGTGAAAACGCATGACGTTGCGCCGGGCGCTATCCTGCACTGCACTTTTCAGGCCCGTACGTCCCATGCTTCGCAGCTTCTGACACATCATTCTTGCAGAACCGAACGTACGCAAAGTCGGTCTCGAGTTTTCACGCAGTCTCGACCCATTCCTGCCCGTGGCCGATTTCGCGGCGAACGACCGGTCTACC
>JADJOO010000035.1 GCA_016713725.1 Pseudomonadota bacterium
CCAAACAGGCCTCGGTCGCGGTCGTCGCGTCGTGCGCAGCCAGATCGATCCGCTCGCGCGCGGCGTCGACTCCTGGCCGGCCCGCCGCAGGATCCGTCCGACCTCGAGATCGATACGCGCCGCCAACCCCTCGGACGTCGCGTGGTCCGAGCGCACCGAGCCGGCTGCCGTCAGATCCGCTTGGCGTGAGGTTCCCCAGTTTTCCGCAAGGTTCGCGAGCAGGGCGCTGCCACGCTCGGCGGCGGCATCCGAACGGCGCCGCGCCCGCAACGTGTCGCTCCAACTGATCAGAGCGGTCGCAAGCAGTGCCGTCAGCAACACCGCCGCGGTCACCGGCCAGCGGTTGCGCAGAATGCGTTGCATGGCCCGCGCAATCGGACCCGCTCTACCGGTGAGAACGGATTCGCCAACACGCAGGCGGCGAAGCTCCGCCGCTAGGTCGAGGGCGGTGGCGAAGCGGTCCGTCGCAGCCGTTGCCGTTGCTTTGCCGAGGACTGCGCCAAGCCCCTTGACCACGGGATCGGTCGCCGTCGGCTGGTACGCTTCTCCCGCGGTGAGGCTGAGACAATTGCGCATCATGGCGCTGAGCGAGAACACGTCAGCGCGTCGATCGGCGTCGTCCACGCAGAACCTCGGGTGCGGCGAACTGGGCGCTGCCGAGCGCCACTCCGTGCTCGTGATGCTGGCCAGGCCCTCGACCTTGGCGGTGCCGAAGTCCAGGATCACCGGGTCGCCATGTGCCGCGATGATCACGTTGCCTGGATGAAGGTCAGCATGCACCACGCCGGCCCTTGCGCCACGTGCACGGCGCGCGCGAGCTGCTCGAACCAACGCAGAAAGCCGTTGGGCAGCGGCTGCCCCGGTAGTGCGAACAGTGCCACCGGACACACGGGGTCCGTGCGCGCGTCGCGCAGCGCAGTGCCCTCGACATAGCGCAACGCCAGCCATGGCGATTCGCTGTCGAGATCGGCGTCGAGCAACTCGGCGATCCCTGGGTGGCGCAGTCGCGCGATCGCTCGAGCCTCGTGACGCAGCCGCGCGATTGCGTGCGGGCCAGGCGAGCCCGACAAGATCTTCAGCGCTACGCGCCGCTGCGTTCGCACATCGCGCGCCAGGAACACCTCGCCCTGTGCGCCGCGGCCCACCAGGCGTAACCGCTCGTAGGGTCCCGACCGATCGGCGGACGCGAACGGCTCCGACGGTACGCGGTCCGCATGCGCGGCGAGCCAGACCCGAGTCACGTGCTCCTCGTGCCCAGGGTAGCTGGCGAGCAGATCGGAGAGGGAGCGGCCTTCCTCCCCAGCACACTGTGCCATGACGGCGTCGCTGTCGGGAACGGAACGCATGATCACCTTGCGAGCAGTCGACGTTGCTCAGCCGCCTTCTCCGGCTGGTCCGATACGACGTAGAGGTTGAGGAGAGGGCCCCGCGTCAGGGCGACTTCGACCGCCGATTCCGCGCGTTCGGCTGGATGAGATCAGGGCTCGCTCGAGCTGATGCCTGCTTCGGCATGATCGCCGTGACGAACGAGAGCCCAAGCGAACTCACGGAGCTGACCAGTGCGGACTGCGTCCAGCGATCCGTTCGTGTAGGTGCTTTCGGGGCAGAACGCGGCGCCATAGCCGCAAACAGGCTTCGTAACGTCCGAGGCTACCGCTGAGCCGGGCCAGCGCGAGACAGAGTTCGCGGAACCGTGTCTGCGAGGTCGGCAGCGACTCGGCGGCGATGAGCCAATCGGCGTCGTCCTGCCCCAGCTCGCGCGCCGCCGCGTGCGCCGCCGCCTGCAACAGCGGTTCGGCGTCCGCAAGCTCGCCTCGCTCGAGTCGTTCTGCCCCCATGGTCGCGAGCATCTCGGTTGCAAGCAGGTCTCCAGGACCGTCTGCGCCGAGGTAGAGCCGCCAGCGTCGGATGGACTCTTGGAGAGCAGGCTTCGCCGCATTCCATTTCTGTAGTCGTGGGTTCGGAGCCACAATCGAGCCAAGCCCATGCGGTTTCGCGTGTGACCCCGCGGGTCCGCGCCATCATCGGCACCGCGGAAGAACTCGAGCGCATACCGTTCGCAAGCCGTAGCCGGGGGTGTTGGCGTGCGCGCCCAACCGCTCCAGGATCCGGAACTGCAGCTCATCGCCTGGCTCATCGCGCGGGATGCTTGCCAGACCTTGCTCGTACCAGGCCGACGCGTCCGGCAATCGGCCCGGGTCCAGGGAAACACAGGCGAGGGCCTCGTGCGTACGTGGATCCCCCAGCCCCCACAGTCGCATGTGCAGGCGCAGGACCTGCCTCCCCAGCTTCGTGGCCGTCTCGGCGTCCAACTGGCGATCCAGACAAGCCGCGTGATCGCGTAGCACGTTCGCCTGCAACTCCTCGTGCCCGGCCGGCAGACCCTCGGCTCGTGACCACGCCTCGGCGAGCAGAGCGACGGCGCGCTCTCGATCGAACTCGAGGATCTGTCGGCCGAACAGCCAAGTCGTGCGGATCACGTCCGGATGTCCTTCGCCCATTCGCGCCAGCAGTTCTTCGCGCAGTTCTGCCAGCTCGGCGATGGCCTCTGGGCGGACACGCAAACTGACGGCAAGGGCGAACGCGCGTCGCCGCAGGTATCGATCGCTCTCCTTGTCGAGCACGGTCGCAGCGGCGCTCATTGCCCGTAACCGCAGCGACTCCCGCAGGAAAGTTCCAGGCACGACCTGGAAGGCAATCTGCAGAAAACGCTCCTCCGCCTCCGCGACTTCGTCGCTGTCGTGACCGTGAAGCCTGGCCAACCGCTGTTTCTCCGCGTCGAACAAAAATGCATCCCCGCGTTCCGTCGCGCGCACGCGCCCTGCACTTGCCACAGAATCAGCGGCAGGCGGTAGCGGTTGCGCAGCAGGTCGGGGGTCAGGAAGCACTGGAGCGCGCCTTCGGTGACCGCGTCGAACGGCTGCCAACGCGCGTGCTGGTAGAGTTCCCCGGCGATCGCCGCGAGCTGGTCGGCGAACGCCTGCAGATCGACCGGGGGCAGCGCCGGCAGTGCGGAATCCTCGTCCTCTCGCGCCACGAGGTCGCAAGCGAACAGCAACGCGGCGTCCCTCGCTTCCATCGGCTCTCCGTCCCGACGCTCGACGAGGGGAGCGCGCGGATTGAGCCTGCCGCGGCCGGGTTCTCGAGCAGGGCCAAGCGCTGGCGTGTTGCACCTCGCGCGTCGAAACCACTGCGCAGCGCATCGAGGGCCACGAACGAGTTGGCGGCGCCGTTCGGTCCCCACGAGTCCATCGATCGCACGGCGTCGGTGATCCCTGCCTCCAGCCGGCGGGATTCTGCCAACTCCTCACGGGCTGCACTCAGCCCGAACCAAGTGGCTGCGACAGCGCACGCAGTCACCGCCAGCCACGCACTGAGCCATGGATGCCGCACACCAGCGCCCCGCGACGACGAGGCGCCCGGTCCTCCGCGCGTGGACCGGGCGTCGCTCGCGCCAACGACGCAGGTCGGCAGCGAACTCTTCGCATGTCGGATAGCGATCTTCGGGTCTCGTGGCCAGCGACCTGACCACGATCGCCCGCAGATCGGGATGCAATTGCCAATAGGCGCCACGGCACGCCCTGGCGGATCGATGCGAGGCGGGTCTCGGGCGTCCGGCCGTCGAACGCGCGTTCGCGCAGCGCGCACTCCAACATCAACAGCCCCAGCGCGAACACGTCGACGCGTCGATCGATCGCACTCCCGACGACCAGTTGCTCGGGCGCCATGTACGGCAACGTGCCAACCAGCGTGTCTGTCATCGTGAGTTCGCCGACGCGTTCTGCGTTGCTCGCCAATCCGGAAAATCCAATACCCGCGGTTCGCACTCGGGCGTCACCATCAAGTTGGCCGGCTTCAGGTCGCGGTGCACGATGCCGACCTGATGCACGGCATGCACGGCGACCGCCACCAGCTCGAAGAAGGTCGAGAACTTCACCCACTGCAGGCGGCCGCGCGGTTCGATCAGCCCCTGGCTCTCGCCGTCCGCGCTCAGCAAGTCGGCGAGTGAGCGACCTGGCAGGAGTTCCATCGCAGCGTAGGGCGGAGTGTGGTCGACCTCGGCCGCCAGCAGCCGACAGACGTGCGGATGGTCGATGCGCAGGACGGCGTCGATCTCGCGCCGGAACCGCTCCCGCCGCGCGATGTCGTTGCCGCACGTCGCGTCGAGAACCTTGAGGGCTACGAACCGACCGACTGCCGGGTCGCGAGCCAG
>JADJOO010000036.1 GCA_016713725.1 Pseudomonadota bacterium
CACAATCGGCGCATGACGACCCGCAAGCGCGTGACGCCGACCTCGACCGGCTCGACCGCGTCGTGGCCGACGCGCGCCGCGCGCGACCAGCGCGGAGCAGGGGTATCGCGCGCCAGTTCTTGAAACCTTCCCGTGGATCTGCGGTTGCTGCGCCCGTGAGTTCAAGCAGGCCAACCTGCACGAGCTCACGGTGCATCACAAGAACCACGACCACGAGCACAACCCGACCGATTGCAGCAACTGGGAACCGCTCTAACTTTACTGTCACGTCAACGAGCACCAGCGCCACGTCGACCCGTGGTGGTACGACACTGCGCGAGCCTGACCGCGTGCGCCGGGCGCGACGCACTGCCGTTTGCGGACCGGCGTCCCTGTTGAAGAAGACCTGGATCGGCAGCGTCCTGACGGCCGGCCGGTGGCGGCGAAGATCGCGTTGACTACGGCAGGCGTCGCCGGCGGCAGGCCGGGTTCACCGATGCCGCCTGGGCCTCGCTGCTCGGCACGATGTGCACCTCGACCCTGGGCATCTCGTCCATGCGCAGCATCGGGTAGTCGTCGAAGTTCGACTGCTCGACGCGCCCGTCCTTGAACGTGAATCTCTGGTACAGCGCGGCGCTGAGGCCGGCAGGCGATGGCACCCTCGACCTGCCGGCGGACGACGTCCGGATTGACGGCGCGGCCGCAATCCACGGCGGCGACGATCCGGTGCACGCGCGGCTTGCCGCTCGCTTCCACCGAGACCTCGGCCACCTCGGCGACGAAGCTGCCGAAGCAGGTCGTCACGGCCACGCCGCGATGCACGCCTGGCGGCACCGGCGAGCCCCAGCCGGCTTTTTGGCCGCGAGGTCCAGCACGCCAGCATGCGAGGTTGCCGGGCCAGCAGCGAGCGGCGGAACTCGACGGATCCCGGCCGGCTGCGCGGCAATTCGTCGATGAAAGCCTCGACGAAGTACACGTTCTGCGAGTGCCCGACCGAGCGCCAGAACCACAAGGGGATGCCGGCTCGACCGGCATATTCGACGCGCAGGTTCGGGAACGCGTAGAGCATGTCGCGGATGCCCTCTATCGCGGGTTCGTCGATGCCTTTGGCAGTTCCTTCGCGAAACCGGCGGCCAGGATAATGCCGGCGACGCGACGCGCGGTGAAGGACACCGGGATTGCCTGTCGCATCGAGGCCGCGGTGAATCGCGCCACCGTCGCGGGCGATAGAACCACGCGCATGTCGTCCTCGCGCGTGTAGACGAGCTTGACCGGTGCCCCGGCCGCCTGGGAGAGCAGCGTGGCGACGATGAAGTCCGGCGCGAAACGGCGACCAAAGCCCCCGCCGAGGCACGTCGTGGTGACCTGCACCTTCTGCGCGGCAGCCCGGTCAACTGTGCGACCGATCCCTGGTGCGGACCCGGCCCCTGCGTCGGCGCCCAGACCTCGGCGTCGCCGGCGCGCACCCAGGCCGTGCAGTTCATCGGCCCATGCAGGCGTGCGAGATAGGGGGTTCCTGCACGGCCTCGACCGTCTTCGCCGTGGACGGCGACGCCGACGTCGCCTTCGTTGCGCGCGACCGCCCCCGGGCTTCGCGGTCGCGTCGGTCAGGATCGCGAAACGCCGTCAGACGACAGCGAGCCGAGCGCGCCTTCGTTCCACTGCACGACCAGCGCGTCGCGCCCCTTGAGCGGGCCAGTAGCCGTCGGCCAGCACCGCGACGCCCCGGGAATCCGGGCACCACCTGCCGGACGCCCGGACCGCCTCGGCGGCCGCGTCGTCGACCGCACGACCCTGGCGCCCGGCACGGGCGTGCGCCATGACGGCCGTCAGCAGTCCCGGCAGTTTGACGTCGAGGCCGAAGCCGGCCCTGCCGTTGACCTTGGCCGGGGTGTCGATGCGGGCCAGACCCGTGCAGAGGAGCGTGAAATCCTTCGGGTCCTGAGCGCCGGGTCCTGCGGCACCGGCAGCGCCGAGGCGGCCAGGCAACGAGTTCGCCGTAGCCCGCCGACCGGCCGTCGGACCGAGGACGCGTCCGTCTCGTGTAGCGGCAGCGGCGCCGGCGATCCCTTATTGCCGGCGGCCGCCGCGACCAGCATGGCGCGGCGGCCGCGCCCGCCACTTCGCATCGGCCGCAGTGACCGCGGATCGCGGTCGAGCCGCCGGTGGCCTGCATGCCGAACGGCGGGTTGACGTACGCCTGGTCCGCCGGCGCCTGCTCGAGACCCACGCTCTTTCCAGTCGGCGTCGAGTTCCTCGGCCACGAGCGAGGCGATGCCCATGTGCACGCCCCGCCCATCTCGACAGGCCGCAGACGACAGTGACCCGTCCATCCGCGGCGATGCGCAGGAACGCATTGGGCGCAGCCGGTCGGCTCGCCGCGCGGCGCTGCCGCCTCCGCGCGAATCGGGACGTCACGGGCAGCGCGAAGCCGATGACGAGCGCGCCGGTGGCGGCTGGGAGCCTCTGAGGAAATCACGGCGGGTGGTGAACGTCATTGCTACTCATGGCTGTCTCCGTGCCTCAGGCGCCGAGCGCCGCGGCCGCATCCTGATGGCGGCACGAACTGGTGGTGTAGGTGCCGCAGCGGCAGAGATTGCGCCGCATGGCGGCGTCGATTTCGGTCGTCGCTGGCTGCGGGGTTGTGCGCCAGCAACGCGGCGGCGCTCATGATCTGCCCGCTTCTGGCAGTACCCGCATTGCGGCACCTCGTCTGAATCCACGCGGCCTGCACGGCCTGGCCCAAGCGGTCGAGTCCATCGCTTCGATCGTGGTGACCGGCTTGCCGGCCACCGCCGCGATCGTGGTCTCGCAGGCGCGCGTCGGCTTGCCGTCGACGGCACGGTGCACGCGCCGCAGACGGCGATGCCACAGCCGAACTGGATGCCGGTAAAGCCGAGTTCGTCGCGCAACGCCTATAACAGCGGCGTATCCGGTGTGGCGGACAACCGCACGGTCTGGCCGTTGAGCGAAGTGGAACGCAGAAGTCTCCCAGCGCAGTTAAAGGTTGCCGGCGGGCCGGTCGACTGGAATTTAGTATGGTCCCATGGACGGATCATTGCATCAATTGCCGCCGATGGCCGAGCAGGCGCGGAGCAGGGCCGCGCATCGTGCTTCGCGACGGTCATCGCCACCGCGGCTCGACTTGCGCAAGGCCTGGGCGCAGATGTCGATCGCGCCGGCGGTCGGCACGAGGGCATCCTCTCGGCGGCTGCCTCGAAGCGAGAACCGGCCGCGTACGCCGCGTCGGTGTTCGAAACGGGCGACGCCCAAGCTGGTTCGGTACGACAACGTGGGGACGACGATCTGTTTGGGGCTGCGCGCCGGCTGCGAGGGTGGCATGGACGTCTGGCTCGTCCGTCCTGATCCCGCGTCGAACTGGGAACCTTCGCCACCCCATTCCGGTGTTTCGAACAACGCTGAGCTGCAATGGCGCCTTCGTGCTCGATATCTGCCGCACCGGCCGGCGCCCGGTCGGTACGACGCTCTGGATTGCTGGCGGTCTCGCCCCGTCCGCCGGGCCCTGAGCCGCTGACCACCCGGCTGGGAACGCAGCCACGGGCGCCCGGGGCGCGGCGACTGCGGATCGTCGAGTTCGACGAGTCCCCCTGTGCGACTGGTTGTTGACTCCGCGGCGGCCGTCCCACGCGAAGTGCTGCTGGTCGGCGGCGGTCCGGACGCACTGCCGGTGGTGGAATTCGGCGCCGCGCCGGGCTGGCGCGTGACCGTGGCGGGACCATCGGCCGGCGTACGCCGACACGGTGCGATTCCTGCGGGCACGACGCGGTGCTGACCACGCCGGCGGAACTGGCGCAGCACGTCGACCTGGCGCAGTTCGATGCCGCCGTGGTCATGAGCCATCACCGCGACGACCACCTGGCGCTCGCGACGCTTGCCGCCACCCTGATTCCCTACGTCGGATTGCTCGGCCCCGCGTCGCGTCGCCAACGTCTGCTGGTCGATCTCGGGGCGGCGACAGCGGCGAAATTCGGGGCGCGCCTGCATGCACCGGTCGGTCTTCGAGCTCGGCGGGCGCGACCCGGCGAGCATCGCGCTCGCGATTGTCGCGGAGATCCAGGCGCATCTGCATGGCAAGAGGCACGGGCAGGCACTCGATCGCAACACCGCGGCGTCGAGCCTGCACGTGGTGCTGCTGGCGGCGGGCAGCTCGTCACGATTCGGCTCGCCCAAGCAACTGGCCGACATCGCAGGACGACCCATGCTCGCGCGCACGCTGGACACGGTGCCGCAGCTGGAACGAAGGCACCCTGTCACCGTGGTGCTCGGCGCGGACGGCGAGCTCCTCGAGCCGCTGGTGCGCAATGTGTCGGCGCACGTGGCCTTCAATCCGGATCACGCGCAGGGCATGGCGAGCTCCATCCGCGCTGGGTTGGCGCACGCGCCGTTCGATGTACGTGGAGCATTGATTGCGCTTGCGGACCAGGTTGCCGTGACGGCCGACGACCTGCGGCAACTCGTCTTGCGCTGGGAGCAGCAACCCGACCACATCGTCGCCGCGATGTACGACGACACGATCGGTGTTCCCGCCATCTTCCCCGCCGACCTGTTCCGGGAGCTGGCTGAGTTGACGGGCGACCGCGGCGCGCGCGTGCTGCTGTCGCGCTATCCGGAGCGAGTCATCGGCGTGCCCATGCCGTCCGCGGCGCAGGACATCGACACACCGGGGGACCTTCCTGTCGGCACGCTGTCCTGATCTGCGCGCGAGTGGCGCGTCAACGCCTTCCGGGTCGCGGTCACGATCATCCAGTCGAATGCCACGGGCGTCGTCGCACGGAGCGGCGTAGCTGAAAGTCGTCACCCAGGTGCGCAGTGCCTCTTACGCAGCCATCGCCGGACCCCGGAAGCGGCGTCGCTGACTCGCCCGTCCGGCTGCACGTTGAAGTGCGTGCGGTACATCGCTCCCGGCGTCGCCTCGCACCCTCGTGGCATGGCGAGTTCCGCAGCACCGAGCAATTGGAGCTCCGGCGCCCGCGGAGCGGGAGCGACGCCCGGTCCAACGCAGGCGGATACCAGCCACAGGCCAGGCATCGTGACGAGCAGTCGCAGATTCCCGGTACGGGGATGACGATCGGAACGCGCTGTCATGGCGGCCTCCACCGGGGGCTGTTGCCAGGCCTGAGTGCTGAACGTGACTGTACCCGCGTTGCACTGCAACAATCACGGACACCCTGGCCGCTCATGCGCGACGGCCCGCGCTCCGCCGACCGCCCATCCGTAGGGGCCGCAGTCCACTAGGGCGGCACTGCAAGACTCCGCGCCACACACCGACAACATCGGGCGGGGTCGGGGACGACGACTGGCCCAAACCAGGGGGAAAGCTTGATGAAACCAATCGGCGACGTCGCGCGCGCAATCGGCATTGATCCCGCGGCGCTCGAGCCTTACGGCCACTACAAGGCCAAGCTGCCGCTGTCCGCCTTCGTGGGCCGCCCGAACCGCGGCAAGCTCGTGCTGGTCTCCGCCATCACGCCGACACCGGCGGGCGAGGGCAAGACGACCACGACCATCGGCCTGGTACAGGGCCTGACGAAGATCGGCGTGCGCCGCGCCGCGGCCTTGCGCGAGCCCACCCTGGGGCCCGGTCTTCGGCATGAAGGGCGGCGGTGCAGGCGGCGGCGCGTCGGAAATGCTGCCGATGATGGACATCAACCTGCACTTCAACGGCGACTTTCACGCCGTCTCGAGCGCGCACAACCTGCTGGCGGCGATGGTGGACAACCACCTGCACCACGGCAACGCGCTCGGCATCGATTCGCGCCGCGTGACGTGGAAGCGCGTCGTGGACATGAACGACCGCGCGCTGCGCGACATCATCATCGGCCTCGGCGGCCGCACGGAAGGCATCCCGCGCGAGAGCGGCTTCGACATCACCGCCGCCTCCGAAGTGATGGCCGTGCTCTGCCTCGCCGACGGCATCCAGGACCTCAAGACGCGTCTCGGCCGCATCGTCGTGGGCTATCGCACCGACGGCACGCCCGTGACCGCGAAGGACCTGGGCGCGGTGGGCGCCATGGCCGCGCTGCTGAAGGAAGCCGTGAAGCCGAACCTCGTGCAGACGACCGAGGGCGTGCCCGCGTTCGTGCACGGCGGTCCGTTCGCCAACATCGCGCACGGCACCAACACGATCAACGCCACCAAGGCCGCGCTCGCGTACGCCGACATCGTGGTGACGGAAGCCGGCTTCGCGTTCGAGCTGGGCGCCGAGAAGTTCTTCGACATCAACTGCCAGTACGGCGGCTTCGCGCCGGCGTGCACGGTGCTCGTGGCCACCATTCGTGCGCTCAAGATGCACGGCGGCAAGCCGCTCGCCGAGGTGAGCAAGCCGGACGTCGAGGCGATGACTCGCGGGCTTCTCCAACATGGAGAAGCACCTCGAGAACATCACAAGTTCGGGCAGGACTGCGTCGTGGCGATCAACCGGTTCCCGACCGACACGGCCAAGGAAGAGGTCGAGCCGCAGATGCACTGCGAGGCGCTCGGGCTCAAGGGCGTCGTCGCGGAGACGTTCAGCGAAGGGCGGCAAGGGCTGCATCGAGCTGGCCGAAGTCGTGCGCGACCTGGTCGCCCCGACCGAGCCGGGTTCACGCCGCTGTACGACTGGAACGATTCGATCGAGAACAAGATCGCGACCGTCGCGCGCGAAATGTACGGCGCCGTCGCCGTGGACTACACGGCGCGCGGCAAGCGCGACCGGCTGCAGCTCGAGAAGGCCGGCTTCGGCAAGCTGCCGGTCTGCATCGCGAAGACGCAGCAGTCGCTCTCGGACAACCCGGCGCTGCTGGGCCGCCCGAAGGACTTCCTCGTCACGGTGCGCGAGATCCAGCTGGCGGCCGGGGCGGGCTTCATCATCCCGATCACGGGCGAGATCCTGCGCATGCCGGGCCTGCCGAAGGTGCCGATGGCCAGCCGGTTCGACTTGTCGGACGAGGGTGAGGTGCTGTTCTCGCGGCCCTGAGCGGCGTTCGGCGAGCAGCCGCAAGTCGACGCTCGTTACCGCGGCTGGATTCGCGCGCCGTCGCTGACACGATCGCTCGGGTGAACGACGACCACGTCGCCCGCTGCCACTCCTTTGAGAACTTCCGCATCGATCCCGTTCATGTGACCGATCGCGACGGTCTGCAGTCGAGCCCTTCCGTCACGATTCACGAACACGGCCCATTCCTCGCCGTTACGGAAAAGTGCTGACAATGGCAGCTGCAGTACATCCGGCGACTCCCACAGCAGGATTCGCGGCTCGACACGGTAACCGTGACCGAGCGTGCGCCATTGTTCGGCAGACTCGGTGATGTCGATCACGACCTTCACGCGCTGCTCCTCGACCCCAAGGGCCGAGATTTTCGTGAAGCCGCACGGCTCAACCTGCCGCACGACGCCTTCGAGCGCGTTGTCGCCGCCCCAGCGCTCGATGAGCACACGTTGCCCCGTCCGCACCTTCACGGCCTCCGTGGAGAGCAGGTCTGTGACGACTTCGAGTTTGCCGGGATCGCCGATCTCAAGGAGCGGCGTGCCGGACGCCACGATGCCTTCGCTCTCCGCGAGCACCTGCAGGACACTGCCACTGACTGGCGACCTGACGGTGATGCAGTCACAGTCGGCAGGACGATCCGCGCTCCTGCCGGGCGCCATCAAGCGGGCTTTCGCCTGTTCGAGTTCCGACTCGCTCACGCGCAGTCCCGCCACGGCCTCGTCGACCGCGGCCTCGGCCGTGGCGGAAGCGCGGCGGCGGGCCGATTCGAGATCATTCTGCGAAATCGTGCGACTCGCGGCCAGGCCCTCGTAACGCTTCAGTTCCGTGATTGCGAAATCGCGTTCCGCCTGGGCACGACGCAGTTCGGCTGCCGCATGCGCGCGTGCGGCCTCACTGGCACGGATGCCGGCTCGCACTTCCGCCTCGCTGCGGCGGTCGAGGAATGAAGGATCCGATGGCTCGATGCGCGCGACGATGGTCTCGCCCGCGACGACGCTGTCGCCAGCTTCCAGCTCGATGCGTCGCATGCGGCCGGCCAGGGGCGCCGAGACGACGAACATGTCGCGCACTCGCGTCTCCGCCGTCGTCGCTCACGCTGACCCGCAGCGGCCGCGCGCGACCGTCGCCAGGTCCACGGCCACCGGCTGCGGGCGGAAGAGCCACGTCAGCGCGCCCGCGAGTGCGATGAAGGCGGGAAGCCAGAACCAGAGCCTGCGCCAGCTTGCCTGTGTCATAAATCATTCCCGGTCTTGAGCACGGCGATCAGGTCGAGCCGGTCGAGCCGCCTGCGGACCAGCAGCACCGAGGCGAGGGTTGCGAGGAACCCGCCGAGGATGGCCCAGCCGGGCGTTGACGGCCTGACGACGAACGGCACGCGGTAGAGTTCGGTTTCGAACGCGCGCACCAGCCAGCGCGCGAGCAGCCAGCCGATGCCTGCGCCAAGCGGCAGCGCAACGAAGGTCAGCAGGCCGATTTCACCGATGAGTATGTATTCGACTTCGCGACGTGAGAACCCGAGCACACGCATCGTCGCTAATTCGCGCGCGCGTTCGGTCAGCGCGATGCGGGCGGCGTTGTACGTCACCCCGCACGCCAGCGTCACCGAAAAGACGATGAAGAACCCGACGTAGATCAGTATGGTCTTCGCCATTGTCTCGTTGAAGGTTGTCACCGCGGCGCTCCGCAGGTTGACGGCACTGACCTGCGGCATTTGCTTCAGCTCACGATACAGGCGGGTCGCGGACAGCGGATCCACGCGCAGGTGCACTGCCGTGACGCTCGGCGGCTCGTGCATCGCGCGGTTCAGCGCGTCGATGTCGATGTAGGCAGGCCGGCCGATGTAGGTTTCGAAAGTCGCGGTCACCGGAATCTCCAGCACGGGCCGGCGACCCTCGAGGACCTCGACGGTTATGCGGAATCACCCGGCCGCACCGCCAGCCGATCCGCGAGCACCGTGGAGATCACCAGGCCTTCCGGGGGCAGGTCCAGCGCCGTGCCTTGCGCGTCATAAACACGATAGAGCGTCTGGTGGGCAGGAACGCCCTGGACGACATCCCGCACCACGCGCGGACCAGAGCGCAGTTTCGCAGCCACCGTGCGCATCGGCTCGACCGCGAGCACGCCAGGCATGCGCGCCAGTTCGCGCACGGCTGCGCTGGAACGCGCTTCGACCAGTCCCACACCGACATCCTGGCCCTGCGCCTGCAGAAAATACACATCGACGATGCGGTGGATGGCGTCGAGCCACTGCATCGACACGATCAGCACCGCAACCGACATCGCGATACCGAGGCTGGTGACGAGTGAACGCAGGGGCCAGCGCGAGGCCTGGCGCAGCACGATGCGCGTGGTGGGTCGAGCCGCTCGGGAAGAACCGCGGCAGATAAAGCGGCTGCGCCGGAACAGGGCGGGCGGGTGGTTGCATCGCGGCGGCGGGCGACAGTGCTGCGGCTCGTCGCACGGCTCCGATCGCACCCAGCAGGGCGGCACCCACGCTTGCGCCAGCCGCCAGCAGGAACGGACTGGCGTTCGGTCGGAACAGCAGGAACGGAAACCGATAGAAATCGGAGTACATCGTCGTGCTGTAGAGCCCGAGCCAGTAGCCGAAGAACCAGCCGAGCAGAGTGCCCACGACGCCAATCGCGAGCACGAGCTTCACGTAATGCCAGGCGATTACGGTGTTGCCGTAGCCGAAAGCCTTCAGCAGCCCGATCTCCGGACGCTCGACCGCCACCAGCCGGGCGCCCACCACGTTGGCGAGGAACGCCGCGACTACCAGGAAGACGCTGGCAGGAAGCGCGCCATGGTTTCGAGCTGATCGATCCTACTGGACAGGAACCAGTTCGATGCCTGGTCGGCGCGCACGCAGGCGCCGTGGCTGCCGTAGCGATCGAGCAAACCGTCCATTTCGACGACGACCCGCTCGATTGACGCCGCGCAACAGGCTCGCGGAGACTTCGTTGAAGGCGCCCTCCAGGTCGTACGCAGCCTGCAGCGTCTCGCGGCCCATCCACAGCACACCGTAGCGAAGGTCATCCGGCATCAGTGCTCCCGGCCCTATCGTGTAGACGTACTCCGGGGACAGCGCCACGCCGACCACCACGAGGTTGCGCCAGCGCCCGCCCATGACCGCGCGCAGGTGATCGCCGAGACCGAGCTTGTGCGCAAGCGCGAATGGTTCCGACAGCACGACTTCATCGGGCTTACCGGACTGGTGGGTAGCGGCCTTCGCGCAGCGCCAGCCGGTTGAGGCGGGGTTCTCCGTCTTCAGGGACTGAGACCAATTGATTCCATGACGGGTTCTGCGAACCCTTCCACGTCCAGCACCGCGCTGCGAATGACGCGGGTTTCGACAGTCTGCACGCCGTCAATCGCGGCGATCCTGGAGGCGAGGCTTTCCGGGGCGCGCTTGACCTGCGCGAACACATCGGCGAACCGGTAGCGTTCGTAATAAGCGGCCGAGGTGTCGCGCAGCGCTTCGAGCGACGTGAGTGACATCACGAGGAGTCCGACGCCCGACGCGATCACGAGCCCGATCGCGAGCACCTGGCCGCGCAGGCGCCAGAGGTCGCGTACCAGCTTACGATCGAGCGGATGCAGATTCATGGCGTCACCACACCAGCTCGCGCGCCGGGCGGCGTTGCGGGTTGCGCCGTTCCTGCTGGATGCGTCCGTCGCCGAGCACCAGCACGCGATCAGCCATGTCGGCGATGACCGCGTTGTGCGTGATCAGCACCGTGGTCGTGCCGAGCTCGCGGTGAATGCGCTCGATCGCCTCGAGCACGAGCACGCCGGTCTGGCTGTCGAGCGCGCCAGTCGGCTCGTCGCACAACAGGATGTCCGGTTGCTTGGCGATTGCGCGCGCGATGGCCACGCGCTGTTGCTCGCCACCCGACAGCTGGGCCGGAAAATGGTGCAGCCGCTCGCCCAGGCCCACGAGCCGCAGTGCGGCCCCGGGCTCCATCGGGCGCGTCGCGATTTCGGTGACGAGGGCGACGTTTTCGAGCGCGGTCAGGCTCGAGATCAGGTTGTAGAACTGGAAGACGAAACCGACGTGCTCGCGACGATACCGCGTGAGGTCGCGATCGTCCTCGTGGGTGAGGTCGTGGTCTCCGAACCAGGCTTCACCCGTGCTTGCTGAATCAAGACCGCCGAGGATGTTGAGCAGGGTGGACTTGCCGCTGCCCGACGGGCCGAGCAGCACGACCATTTCGCCGGGCCACAGTTCAAGGTCGACGCCGCGCAGCGCATGCACTTCGACTTCGCCCGTGCGGTAGACCTTGCCGAGGTCGCGCGCGCGGAGCACGGGCCGTTGCGTGCCCGGGGTCGACATGACCGTGACCTCACCGGCGAACTGAATCCGCCGAAAGCTTGCTCGCCGCCGCCCGGGGCAGCAATAAGAGCAGTCACGGAGGCGCAACGCGCCATCGGAAAAACGCCTGATTTGTCAATGGTTACCGGTCATTGCGTACGCGGCAGCACCGATGACGAGCGCGACCAGCGCGACGAAATCCGCGGTCACCACGCGACCGACCAGCGCGTTGTAGCCGCCGCTCGACCATGCCAGCAGCAGGAACGACAGCACGCTGACGAAGGCGGCGATGAAGGCGATGGCCTGCAGTGATGGCTTGAAGGCCGCGAAAACCAGGAAGGCGCCTAACAACCCGAAGAGCACCGCCCGGTGCCGCATGAGGATCGCCAGGTTGGGTTCGCTGAAATCGAGTCCGTAGAGCGCTGCCAACCGGCCGGCTCCCATCGCTCCGGACAACGGTAGCAGGTGGATGATCCCCGCCAGGACCAGGCTCGCCGACACCAGGTATCGCATCGCTTCTCCCTTGCCCGTCGTCCGGGCCGTCAACCGGGCTGCTTGCCGCGCGTTGTCCTGGCTGTGAGCCCCAAATGCAGGAGCGTTGCGTCATGAGTGCCCCTCGAAAGACACGATACGCTGCAGTGTTCGCGGCCGGGTTGCTGTGCCTCGCGCAAGCCGTTCCGGCGTCCGCTGGCTCGCCACCGCACTATCCGCCGGGTTGGCAGCACCCAGCGCCATGACCAGCACCGTTACGACGGTCGGCGCTACGTCGTGGTCGATCGACTGCCGCGCGGCTGCCGCCACGTCTACTATCGCGGCCAGCCGTACTACTACCACGGCGCCCATTGGTACCGACCCTACGGTGCGCGGTTCGTCGCCGTGGCTCCGCCGGCAGGCGTGATCATCGACGGCCGCGGCGTCACTTTTACGGCGTGGGTGCCGCTGGTCCGCTGGTGAGGCCGGTCGGTCGGTAACGGTCGCGCAACTCCGTTTGCCGCGAGCGAGTCGACTGTGCCTTGCCGCCGATCCAGACCTGCTCCGCGACCGACGTCACTTCGAGCGGATCACCGGACCACAATACGAGGTCCGCAGGCGATCCGGGCATGATGCGGCCCGCTTCAGCGCCAAGGCCGAACACGTCCGCCGGCGTGGACGTCAGTGCCGCCAGCGCGGCGTCCCAAGGCAGACCATGCGCGACGGCAACGCCTGCGCCTTGTCGTACCTTGTGCGCCTGGTTAGTCCCGGCGGAAAGATGCGTGAACATGACGGGCACGCCCGCGCGCTGCAGTTGCGCCGCGTTCTCCATCGAGGCGCCAAGCTGATCGAACGTGCCGGGCAGGGCGAGCAGGGGTTCCAGCACCACCGGTACTTTCGACCGGGCGAGCAGCGTGGCCACCTGCGACGCCTGCGCGCCACCGACGATCACCGGTTTCGCCGTGCCTGGCTGCGAATTCCAGCACCTGCCGGATGTCCACCGCGCGATCCACGGCGAACGCCATGCGTCCGCCGGCGAGGTATCGGGCGAAGACCTCGCGTCCCGTCGGTGTCAGCAGGCGCACGTCGCCGGCCTGCAGCGGCTTGCCCGGCAACGCCTCGCGCGTCGCCTGTTCGAGCAACATGAACTGCGCGCCACGGCTGTAGCCGACGCCTGCGGTCGCGGACGGACCCATGTCGAGGAACTGCGTGCGGCTCGCCGCGACGAAGGGACTGTCGCTGCCGTCGAGGCGCGCGACGGCGCCCTGGCCCGCAAACAAGGTGCCGGATGCCATCGGTGCAATCATCGCGAAGGTGATGCCCTCGGCGCGATTGACGCCGATGACGGCCGAATCGGGATTGAAAGCCTGGGTGACGTCGAATTCGGGCCGGGGCACGAAACCCGGGCCGGAGGCGCCGCTGTCAACGAGGGCCGCCCTGTCGACGGTGGACGATTCCAGCTCGATCTCGCTGATGCCGAGTCCCGAAATGCCGCCGAATAGACCTGGCGTCAGTGGGCGACCGTTGGCTTCGGTCACCTGGGCGCCTGGTGCTGCCAGGTTGCTACCCACTTCGACCACGCGACCGCCGCGCACGAGCACGTCGGTGCGTTCGAGTGTGCCCTGGGTCGTCAGGGTATGGACCCTGGCGTTGCGGATCAGCACGTCCTGCGCCTGCGCAGGTACGGGCAGTGCCTGGGCGACCAGGGACAGCGCGAGCAGTGCAATGATGCGCTGGCGGTTCATCTTGCGGCTCCCGGCTGGCCGAGCAGGAAATCGGATCGGGGCGTGGCGGGCGGATGGTTCCGGTCGAACGCCAGTGCGCCGTCGATATAGACGAGGTCCGGCAGCGCATACACGCTGAAGGGATCGCGGTTCCAGACCACGACGTCGGCCATCTTGCCCGGCTCGAGCGTGCCAACCCGGCCGGCGATACCGAGCGCCTTCGCGGCATTCGACGTGATCCAGCGGATTGCGCGCTCCGGCGGAATGTCGAGGCCGACGCGCTGCCCACGCGACATGGCCTTCGCCGCTTCCTGGTTCAGCCGCTGGATGCCCTCGTCGGAGTCCGAATGAACGATCGCGCAGCCGTCCTTCGGCGCATCGACGTAAGCGAGGTTCTCCCAGATGCCGTCATAGGCTTCGTTGATAAGCCCCACCAGTCTGGCTCCAGAGTGCACCGCAGACGCCTTTCCTGCGCGAGGCGGTCCGCGATCTTGGACGCCTCGACACCGTGGTGAAACGCCGCGATCCTGAAGTGAAATTCCCGCGCCAGGTCGAGCATCACGGCCATCTCGTCGGCGCGGTAGCAGTGCACTTGCACCTGCACTTGCCCCTGCATCGCGGCGACCAGGGTCTCGAGCCGCAGATCGCGCTTCGGCGGCACGGGCTGCTCGGCCGGATCGCGATCCTTTGCTTTCTTCTTCTCATAGGCAGCGACGTCCGCGTCGTACTTCTGCCACTGTTGCTGATAGTCCTCGGCGTCGGCGAAGGCCTGCCGGTAGCCAGCGACGTTACCCATGCGCGTCGACGGCGCTCGGGTTGCGCCCCAGACCCTTGCACTCGCCGCAGCAGGCCATCTTCGCCCCGCGGCGCCCCGGGAAACTTCATCGCCCAGTACGTCGGGCGGGGACGTTGCGCAGCGACGCCCCGGCCGCCGATGAGGCTGCCGGACCCCGAGATCTGATCGTCGCCGCCACACCGCCCGCGAGTGCGGTCGCAAAGCCCGGGTCCTGCGGCCAGACCGAATGTTCGGCCCAGACACCCGCCGTCACCGGATCGGTCATCTCGTTGCCATCCTGCGTCGCGTTGACGCCGGGGCTTGCGTACACGCCGAGGTGTGAGTGCACGTCGATCAGCCCGGGCGTGACCCAGCGGCCCTTCGCGTCGATCGTGGTGGCGTCACCCTGTGGCAGCGCCGTGCCGACCCCGACGATCTTGCCGTCGCGAATCAGCACGTCCGCGCCGTCGAGCCGGCGGCCAGTCCCGTCGAGGACCGTCGCATTGCGGATCAGCACCGGGGTGCTCGAAGGTGGCTGGTAGGTGGACGGGTAGGGCTTCGGGGCCGCTCCGCTGCCATGTGGCGAAGAAGGCCAGTGTAGCCCGCCGAACCCTGTCAACATTATCTGGCTCATCCTCCTGCTTGCCGCGAAGCATAACGGAAGGCGCCTTCCTGTCCGCAACCATCTACCATCCGCGTACAAAAACACGCAGGGGGGCTCCGGCCATGCGGGACTGGATAGCAGCTTTCGCCCGCAAGGCAGGCAACTACGTGCCGGACGCCGCGGCGTCCGCGGGTCATCATGCCGTTTTGCCCCGGCAGGCACGTCCTTCGCCCGGGCGATAACCTGCTCACCAACGTCGACGCGTTCTACCGCGGTCTCTGACGCTGTCGCTTTCAGCATGCAGATGACGCTGATTCTCGTGCTCAGCACGGTGTTGAGCCGGACCGCCGCATTCCGTCGCGCGATCCGCCGCATCGGACCTGTCGCAGACAGTCACGCAGGTGATCGCGCTGGCGGTGTGCGTGAATTCCATCCTGAGTTACCTGTACTGGGGTCTTGGCCTGGCCATGGGACCGCTGATCGCGGTGTACTTCGCCGAAGCCGCGGAACGCAAAGGGCTGCGCATCGATTTCCCGTTTTTTCTCGCGACAGTGTTCGCCGCAGGATCCGTCTGGCAGTTCAGCTGTCGTCGACGGCGGCGCTGCTGGCGGCGACACCCGGAAATTTCCTGTGGCAGGAGGCAGTCATGGCGCTCGGCACGACGATCGGTTCGTTGCCCGCGCTCATGGTGACGTTCGTGTTCCCGCTGTCGCTGATTCTGCTGGCGCGATACCTGATGCCGCAGCAGGTGCGGCCGATCCGGCCTTCCGGCCGCGGCGGCGTTGGCGCTGCCTGCTTCGAGCCGGGTCCTGCAACCAGGGGGAAGCGGTCGGCCTTTTCCGGCTGACCGAGTAACTTCCTGTTTCCTCCGCTCAATGCGCGCCCTGGCCTGACTGGTACTGCTACACCATGTCATCAACAAGGGTCCGGCCTCGAACCCAATCCGATGGTCACCGTGCTGTTGACGTTCGCGCCGCTGATGCAGCGGTGCCTGGCGCGTTCTCGCGCGGATGGCAGCCAGGCCGTCGGTCGTGCTGGCCGGTCATCGCCGTACCAGTTCCACGGCGGAGTCACGGGATGCTGCAGTTCACGCGGGTCGGCCCGTGGTTCGCTCATGTCTTCGCTGACCTGGCGACGCCGCTGACGTTTCCGCTGCTGACCGCGGTCGGCGCTTCGATCATCGCGATCTTCGTGCCGTCGAGCGGCGGGCAGTGGATCATCCAGGGTTTCGTCACCGTCACCTCCGCGAATGCGCTGGGGGCCACGCCGCAACAGGGTCTGCTGGCGCTCGGGGTCGGGGACCAGATGGGTAACCTGCTCGCGCCGTTCTGGGTCGTGGTGGCGGCGGGCATCGCACGCATCGACTTTCGCGAAATATTCGGCCACCTGGTCGTCTTCGCGGCGCTCTGGTTCGTCGTCGGTGTGAGCATCTTCACCTTCGTGCAGTGACGGCAGCCCGGCATGACGCGCGTCGGTCATGACCGGCGCGGGGCCTGGGCATATGCGCAGCAGGACACCCACTACTACGTATTTTTCGAGGGCCGGGGTGGCGGTATTTGTGGCGCTTGAAGGCCCCGATGGCGGGCCGGCGAGGGCTTGCGATGACCACCAATGCGCCGCGATGGATTTACGCTTTTGCAGAAGGTGACGGCCGTAACAAGATGCTGCCGGCGGCAAGGGGGCCAACCAACGCGAGATGACGCGCATCGGACTGAACGTACCGCCGGATTCGTCATGACGACCGAAGCCCGTCTCGCCTACCTCGGCGACGTCCAGCGCAATCTGCCCGCGGGTCTGCTTGACGCGCGCACCGAAATGGCGTCCTCGAGCGCCAGACCGGCAAGCGCTTCGGTGGCGGCGACGATCCGCTGCTGGTCTCCGTGCGTTCCGGCTCCGCCATGTCCATGCCCGGCATGATGGACACCATCCTCAACCTCGGTCTCAACGAGACGACGCTCGCCGCGCTCATCCGCCACACTGGCAACGAGCGCTTCGGTTTCGACGCCTGGCGCCGCTTCATCCAGCTGTTCGGCAAGGTTGCGCTCGGTGTGCCCGACGCGTTGTTCGACGAGCAGTTCGAAGTCGTGAAGACCCGTGTCGGCGTCAAGCAGGACGTGATGCTCGGCGGCGACGAGCTGCGCGAGATCGGCGAGCCGCTTCCCGCAGGTGGTGCAGCGGCATACCGGGCAGCCGTTCCCGGCCGATCCGTATGAGCAGCTCGAGATTGCCATCAAGGCCGTCTTCAACTCGTGGACGGGAGCAAGCGGGCCATCGACTACCGGCGCGAGTTCAGGATCACGCCGGCGATGGCGAACGGCACGGCTGTCAACGTCGTTGCCACGGTCTACGGCAACATGGGTAACGACAGCGCCACCGGAGTCGGCTTACGCGCAACCGGCGACGGGCGAGAACCAGCCGTATGGCGAGTACCTGACGAATGCGCAGGGCGAGGACGTCGTCGCGGGATCCGTACGCCCAAGCCCATCGGCGACCCCGCCACGGAAATGCCGGGCCTTTACGTGCAGCTGGCCTGAGCTGCGCAACCGGCTGGAGCGGAACTACCGCAGAAGTGCAGGACTTCGAGTTCACGATCGAGCGCGGCACCCTCTATTGCCTGCAGACGCGCAACGGCAAGATGAACGCCGCCGCGCGGGTGCGCACCGCGGTCGAGATGCACGAGGAAGGGCTCTTGAGCCGAGAAGAAGCCATCACGCGCGTCGACCCGCGCACCTCGAGCAGATGCTGTTCCCGCGTCTCGATCCGCAGCACAAGAGCCAGCCGCTGGCGACGGGGTTGCCTGCGTCGCCCGGAGCGGCCAGCGGCCACGCGGTCTTCGACGCGGACCGCGCGGAGACGCTGGGCAAGCAGGGCACGAAGGTCATCCTGGTGCGCGAGGAGACCAAGCCCGAGGACATCCACGGTTCTTCGCCCGCAGGGCATCTCACCAGCCGCGGCGGCAAGACTTCGCACGCGGGCCGTCGTCGCGCGGGCATGGAGCGCCCCGTGGCCGGAGCTGAAGGCATCCACGTCGACGTGGCGATGCGCGTCGCGTTCGTCGGCGACCAGGTGATCAAGGAAGGCGACGTCGTCACCATCGACGGCAGCACGGGCCGCGTCTTCCGCGGTGAGGTGCCGACGGTCGAGGCCGATTTCTCTTCGGCGCTGGTGAAGCTTCTTGGCTGGGCGGACCAGCACGCGCGACTCGGCGTGCGCGATAACGCTGACACGCCGCAGGATGCGGCGCGCGTTGCGCCACGGAGCGAAAGGGGATCGGCCTGTGTCGCACCGAGCGGGCATGTTCAACGCGGCCGATCGACTGCCCATCGTCGTCGACACGATCGTGGCCGAGACGGCCGAGGACCGGCGCGCCGCGCTCGATCGCCTGCTGCCTATCCAGCGGGCCGACTTCGTCGGCATCTTCCGCGGCATGGCGCCGCACCCGGTGACGATCCGGCTGCTCGATCCGCCGATCCACGAGTTCCTGCCGACCGAGCGGCAGCTCGAAGACGACATCGCGCGACTGCACGACCTCCGGGGTGCCGCCCGCGGCATGGAGGTGCTGACGGAGGCCGCGCGCTTCGCTCCCGATACGCTGATTCCCGCGACGCTGCGTGATTTTGGCGAAACGCGGCTGATCGACACGATCATCGCGCGCAAGGAAGCGATCCTGCGCAAGGCGCGAGCGCTGCGCGAGGTGAACCCGATGCTCGGCCACCGCGGCGTGCGGCTCGGCATCACGTATCCGGAGATCTACACGATGCAGATCCGCGCCGTGCTCGAGGCGGCCGCCGACTGCGTGCGCTCCGGTGTCGAGGTCCGGCCGGAGATCATGGTGCCGCAGGTCTGCACGGCCCAGGAACTGAACCTCGTGCGCGACTACATGTCCGCCGTGCAGAAGCAGGTCGAACTGACTTACGGCGTGCAGGTCCCGTGCAGGTTCGGCACCATGGTGGAGGTCGTGCGCGCTTGCATGCGCGCCGAGAACCTGGCGGAAGTGGCTGAATTCTTCTCCTTCGGCACCAACGACCTCACCCAGGCGACGTTCTCGTTCTCGCGCGAGGATGCCGAGAACAAGTTCCTGCCGATGTACAACGAGCGGGGAATCCTCCAGGACAATCCTTCGAGGTGCTCGACGAAGGGCGTAGGGCGATTGACGGCGCTCGCCGTGGAATGGGGCCGTCGCAGCCGGCCCGGACCAAGGTCGGCATCTGCGGGGAGCACGGCGGTCACCCGGCCTCGATCGTCTTTTGCGATTCGATCGGGCTCGACTACGTCTCGTGTTCGGCGCCGCGGGTGCCGATTGCGAGGCTCGCCGCCGCACAGGCGGCGATCGGCAGTGCCGGGGTCACGGACAAGGCGGCGTAAGGGTCCCGACTCTGCAGCAACGATTGCGGGTCGGACGCTCTGCCTGAGCGCCAGCCCGCGCGTCAGTGTCTGGCCCGATAGCTTGCAGTCACCTATATTGCCGGGGAACGGAGGATCCCATGGCCGACCGCAAGCTGCTCAACCTGCTCGACCTGAGCTTCGTGCTCATGGAAACGCGCCAGACACCGATGCATGTGGCCGGTCTGCAGACTTTCGTGCTGCCGGCTGGCGCGCCGCGCGATTACCCGCGCAAGGTCTACGAATACCTGCTGCAGTTTTCCGGTCACCGCGGCCCTGTTCAATTACCGGCTGCGCGGCGTGGGGTCGGGCCGTCTGCGCCCCACGTTCGAGGTCGCTTACAAGATCGACCTGGAGTATCACCTGCGGCATTCGGCACTGCCCTATCCCGGCGGCGAGCGCGAGCTGGGCATCCTCGTTTCCCGCCTGCATTCGAACCCGATGGACCTCGACCGCCCGCTGTGGAGATCCACCTGATCGAAGGCTCGCAGGGCGGACGCTTCGCCCTTTACTGCAAGCTCCATCATTCGCTGGCGGACGGCGTGTCGGGCGTCGGCTTGCTCAACTTCTCGACCGATCCCGACGCCAGCGAGACGCCGCCGATCTGGGCCGCGGACCGGCCGCGAGGCACACGCACGCCGAAGATTCCGGGACTGTTCGGCGCCTTCAGCATGCTGCAGGCGGCCTTCGCGAGCCAGGCCAGGAATTGCCGAACCTGGTGCAAGGCCTGGCGGGCACCGTCAAGGCCGTGTTCGGCGTGAAGCCGCATCCCGACTTCACGTCGCTGGCGGAAGCGCCCCGCACGATCTTCAACGTCAACGTCACCCCCCGGGCGCTGGGTCGCCACGCAGGCGACCAGCCTCGAACGCCTGAAAGCAACCGGCGAAGCGGCGGGCGGCAGCATCAACGACGTGGTGCTTGCCGCCAGCAGCGGAGCAATGCGGCGCTTCCTGTCGAGCTCGGCGAGTTGCCGCGCAAGTCACTGGTGACGTCCATTCCAGTGGCGTTGCCGCGCGACTCGAGCCAGGCCGGCGGCAATGCGATCAGCTTCGCCAACGTGCGCCTTGGCACCGACATCGAGGACGTGCGCGAACGGTTCGACGTCATCCGTCGCAGCAGCGTCGCCGGACGCGACTTCCTCAAGCAGATGAGCACGAAGACGCTCATGGATTACACGGTGCTGATCAGTTCGCCACAGATCCTGACGCGGCTGCCCGGCATCGGTTCGCGCGTGCCGCCGACCTATAACGTCATCATCTCGAACGTGCCCGGACCGCGCGGCAAGCTGTACTTCCTGGGCTCGGAGATGGAGGCGTACTACCCGATCTCGGCGCTCTTCCACGCCAGGCGCTCAACATCACGGTATTGAGCTACGCCGGCGGCCTGTATTTTGGTTTCACCGGGTGCGCCGACAAGGTGCCCCACCTGCAACGTCTCGCCGTCTACACGGGAGAGGCGATCGATGAACTGGAGCAGGTGTTTCTCGGTCGTGGCGGGGACAAGAAGGTGGGGAAGGTGGGGAAGGGGCGGGGAAGGCGAGGAAGGCCGGGAAGGCCGGGAAGGCGAAGAAGGCGGGGAAGGCCGGGAAGGCGAGGAAGGCCTGAGCGGGCCTTTCGCTACCAGCGCTCCGACCAGGGGCGCAGGTCCAGTTCGAAAGTCCATGCGTCGCGCGGTTGCTGGTGCAGGAACCAGTACGTGTCGGCGATGTGCTCCGGCGCAAGAATGCCGTCCTCGTTCTTGAGCGCGTAGCGCTCAGGAAAGTTGTCGCGGATGAACGCGGTGTCGATCGCGCCATCGATGATCACGTGCGCGACGTGCACGTTGGCTGGCCCGAGTTCCCGCGCCAGGCTCTGGGACAGGGCACGTAACGCGTGCTTGGCACCGGCAAACGCCGCGAAATTGGCGGCTCCGCGCAGGCTTGCAGTGGCGCCCGTAAAAATCATCGTGCCGCGCCGACGCGCCGCCATGCGCCTGGCCACGGCCTGCCCGGTCAGGAAGCCGGCATAACAGGCCATCTCCCAGATCTTGAAATACTTGCGCGCAGATTCGTCGAGCACGCTGCACGGGACGTTCGCGCCGATGTTGAAGACGAACACGTCGATGTCGCCGATGCGGTTCTCGATGTCCTCGACCAGCGCCGTGACTTCGTCTTCCTTCCGCGCGTCGGAACCGAAGCCGTGTGCCTCGCCGCCGGCGGCGCGGATGGAATCGACGAGGGGTTGCAGCTTGTCGGCCGAACGTCGCGTCACGCAGGCGGCAAAACCTCGCGGGCGAACCGGCGCGCAATGGCGCCACTGGTTGCGTCGCCTGCGCCGATCACGAGCGCGACGGGCGCGCGCGACGTGCTCATCCCGTCAGCGCAGCGTCAGCAGGTGCGTGCGCACGCGCGCACATCGTCCCAATCCGTGTAGTCGATGACCGCGGTGGCGTTGACGTCGACCGTGCGTCATCTTCACGGAGACGGGATCTGAACCGGTCCAGCCAGGGCCACGCTGGATAGTCGACTTTCGGCGATCACTCGCGGTCGCGCGGTCGCCACGGTGAAAGCTGCAGGAATTTCTGCGTATATCGGTTACCCTCGACGGTCGACTTCTCCGGCACCCGCGCCACTGGACATGTTGAAGAAGCTGTTGGGCTGATCTCTAGCTGCCGCGGTGCCGTGTCACGAACTCGATCACGCGCTTGGTCGGACTTGCCGCAGAGCACGGGCGCACCCAGGGCGACGATGCCGTAGCGGTTCCAATCCACGCCTTCGTGCGCGGCCTCGACCAGTGGCATCATTTCGGCGCGGCCGCCGCTGGCGCCGATGTGTTCGCAGAGGCGGCGCGCGATGCGGGCCGTGTGTCCGCCGCGGGTCATGTACAGGATCAGGACCGAAGTCATGGCAGCCGTGGAAGAGTCGCTGGAGCGGCTATCTTAGTACAATGACGGGGGTTCGAAGAATGCGACAATCGCAGCCGAAGGTGTCCTGTCAGGACGTGAAGGCATGACCGCCAGTACGTATTCGGCAAGGGAAGAATGGCTGAACTGCGCGGTGCACGTCGTCGGCGTCGTCGCGAGCCTGGTTGCCCTCCCGGTGCTGGCGACGACCGCGCTCCGACGGGAGATCCGTGGCTGCCTCGTTGGCGGCCTGACATTCGGCCTGGAGCGCGCTGCTCATGTTCTCCACCTCTTCGCTCTACCATTCGGCGAAGAACCCGCAGACGCGGCTCCGCCTGCGGCGGTTGGATCATGCCGCCATCTACCTGCTGATCGCCGGGACCTACACGCCGTTTACGCTCGGCGCGTTGCGCGGCAGCTGGGGATGGTCACTGGCCGCCATCATCTGGACGCTCGCCCTGCTCGGCATCCCTTCAAGACGACGCGCTCGGTTTCCGCTTCCACCGCACGTCGGTCGCTCTGTATGTCGCCATGGGCTGGCTCTCGCGGTCGTGGCCGCGAAAGCCCTCACGCAGGTTGTCGACGTTCGAGCTCAGCTGGCTGGTGGCCCGGCGGCTCTGCTATACGCTCGGGGTCGCGTTCTATGTCTGGAAGAGTCGGCCCTACACGCATGCCATCTGGCACGTCTTCGTGCTGGCGGGCGTCGCCTGTCACTTCGTGGCGGTACTGGAGCATCACGTCGGGCTGAACGCCTGCCGGCGGCGCAAGCGCAGGCAGGTCATTCCTTTCGACGTCGATGCGGGTGCCCTTGAGCGTCGATCGACGACCAGCTTCAGTGACTCGGGCCCTTGGCTTCACCAGCACGTCTTCGCCGTCGTCCGTCTCGACGTGATAGACCTTCGGGTCCAGAACCTTTTGAACGTGTTCTTGATGTCCGGTCGCCACGCTCGTTCTCTGCCGCGGCCTTTTCTTGATGTTTACGAGAACGTCCGTCGCAACGCCCTTGTCCGGCGTTACGCGGAACAGCAGCGTACCCGTGTTGTTCGCGCCCTCGCTCACTTCGATACGCCACTTGTTGGAGAGCTTGAGCGGAGCTGCCGGAGCTGCGGTGGCTTCCGTGGCAGCCGGGGGTGTGACCGCGGGTTCCTGCGCGAACGCGGAGATCGAGCAAAGTGCGAGGCCGGCAGCCAGGGCGAGTTGGCCGAGAGTGCGGAAATTCATGATGCAACGAACTCCTGGGGGTGCTGGTTTGTTATCGGGCCAGACAGCAGATACGGGAGGGCCTCAGCGCTGTCAACCGGACACCTGGCCGTATCGACGGACCGGACTTCGAGCGGCCCCGTGCTGCGGGGCGGCTGCCCTGTTCCGCGTACCGCAAGGACGCGCGATCGCGTCCGGGTGAACTCGACTGCCGCGTTGCGGTCCGAACACACAGGCGGCGACGCACAGGTGGGTTGCCGTCCTGCGGCGTTCAGGGACGTTGATCTGGAGGGCGACACAATGGCCAGTCAAGGCAGTCGTGTTGAGCCGCGACGGCAGCCGCAGCGGTGGTGGTCCGGGGCGTGGGATCGCGGGGATGGACGAGGGTAAGCGGCGGGAGATTGCGAGCAAGGGCGGTTCGGCGTCGGGGGGCAACTTTGCCCGGGACCCGGAGCGCGCACGCGAGGCCGGTCGCAAGGGCGGCGAGGTTTCCGGCGGCAACTTCGCCAACGACCCGCAGCGCGCCGCGGCAGCGGGCCGCAAGGGCGGCGAGGCTTCCCGTATCGGCGGCCAACGGAACCCGGGCGGTGACGGGGAAAAGGTCGGCGACCACCTTGATCGTGGCGACCACGGCGGCGGCGACAAGCGATGATCCCCGAGGCTGCGTTGCAGGAGTTCATGCAGTAGCGGTCTTCCCGGTTGCCGGCCGACGCGAAACGCAGCACAGTGCGCGGCGCCATGAACGCACTGCCGCACTCCCCGACGTCCCGTCGGCCGCGCCGGAAGAACTGGAACTCGCCATCGTCGGCGCCGGCTTCGGTGGCCTGTGCATGGCTATCCGGCTGCTGGAGCAAGGTGAGCGGCGCTTTGCCATCCTCGAGAAGGGCGGCGAGGTGGGCGGCACGTGGCGTGACAACTCCTATCCCGGCGCCGAGTGCGACGTGCAGTCGCACCTCTATTCCTACTCGTTCGCGGGCAAGCCCGACTGGAGCCAGCGCTACGCGGGCTGGCAGGAGATCCAGCAGTACATCCTGGACACCACGGAGCGCTTTGGGCTGCGTCCGTACATCCGGTTCAACCAGCAGGTGACCGGGCTCCACTTCGAGCCGGATACCGCACGCTGGCGCGTCATCCTGGCGTCGGGCCTCGAACTGCGAGCTCGTCACGTCGTGCTCGCGACCGGCCCGCTGCACGTGCCGAACCTGCCGCGGCTACCCGGTCTCGAGCGCTTCGCCGGGAAGGTCTTCCATTCGGCGCAGTGGGACCATGGCTACGACCTTGCCGGCAAGCGCATCGCGTCGATCGGCACGGGCGGCAGCGCGATCCAGTATTGCCCGCGCATCGCGCCGGCGGCTGCGCAGTTGCACGTTTTCCAGCGCACGCCCGCGTGGGTAATCCCGCGTGATGTCCGCACCTACGGCGAGTCGACGAAGCAGCGCTTCCGGCGCTTCGACCTGTTGCGGCGCTTGCATCGCTCGCGCCTGTACTGGACCAACGAGTCACGGGTCTGGCCGATCTTTCATCCCGCCCTGGCCCGCGGGTTGCAGCGGCTCGCGCGCTGGAACATCCGTCGCGCCGTGGAGACGAGTCGCTCGCACGCAAGCTGACGCCCGATTACACGATCGGCTGCAAGCGGGTGCTGATCTCCAACGAGTGGTATCCGATGTTCCGCCGGCCGAACGTCGAACTCGTGACCGCGGACATCCGCGAAATCCGCGAGCGCTCGATCGTGACCGCGGACGGTGTCGAACGTCCCGTCGACTGCATCATTCTCGGCACGGGATTCGTGGTCGATCCACGCATCTATATGCAGGGTTTCCCGGTCACGGGAATGCCCGGTCACGAGCTGGCCCGCGACTGGCAGGCGGGGGCCGAGGCGTACTACGGAATTTCGGTCACGGGTTATCCCAACCTGCACCAGCTCGTCGGCCCGAACACGGCGCTCGGGCACAACTCGATCATCTTCATGATCGAGGCGCAGGTGCGGTACGTCATGGATTGCCTGCGGTCGCTGCGCGAACGCGGCGCGGACTACCTCGACGTGCAACCGGCTGCGCAGGCGCAGTTCAACGCGCGCATCCAGCACGCACTGCAGGACACGGTCTGGAGTTCCGGGTGCCGCAGCTGGTACCAGCAGGCCGACGGGCGCAACTTCACGATCTGGCCGTACTCGACGTGGCGCTACTGGCTCGAGACGCGCAGGGTTGATGCCGCCCAGTATCGGTTCGGCCGGGCGCAGAAGGGCACGGCCGCCAGTCACGTCCAGGGCCACGTGGACTGACGGCCGCGCCCGGGGGGTCGGTCAGAATGAATACCTGGTCGTGAACTGCAGCCGGTCGAGTGAACCGTCGCTCCCGTTCTCGAGTTCGCGCACGGCATGGCGGAACTCGGCGCCTATGTCGAGCTTCGGCAGCGGCGTATACCAGGTGTTGATCGTCCAGCTCTCGCTTGACTTGTTGACATTGCCACCGGTGTAACCGGCGTCGTTGTCGTAGTCACCTTCAGCGCGAAGTAGATGCTGCTGCGCCACTTGTCGGACCACACGTGGCGATACGCGATGGAACCAGCGAAGCCGTCGATCGTTTCCAGGTCGGCCGTGCCGGTGTTGCTGGTGAGCACCGCATCCGTCGTGAAATTCAGTCCGACGTAGCGGCCCAGGTTGCCACCCAGCAGCATGAAGCGGATGTCGTCCTTGCCGATCATGAACTTGCCCGTCAGGCTGCCGGCCATCGACCAGGTGCTGGCGTCGATCGCGGCGAGCGTGGTGGTGGCCGCACGCTCGTACTTGAGTTCGCGCGCAAGGCCTGCGACGGCGACGTGGCCCCAGGCGCCCTTCCCAGGCGTAGCGGGCGGTGAGGTCCGGGATGGAGTTGTCGTCGGTTTTCACGATCCAGGCCGTCGAATTGGGATCCGCTGGGCCGCCGAACGGCGTCAGTGGTGGTCTGCGGATTCTCTACCGCGAGCGAGAACCCGCCTTTCGTGTAGCGGACCTGGGCTGCCGCACGAACACCGTGCCGTCCGTCGAGCCGATGAAGTCCACGGAATCGGGCAGGGCCGCGACATCCTGGAAGTTCGACCACGTCTGCCCGACCAGCCACTCGCGCCACTGCACGTACGCGTGGCGCAGGACCGGCGCGTAGGATTGGTCGTGCGCGTGGTTGCTGGCGCCGATCGTCCCGAAGAAATCGATCTCGAACCGGGTCGAGAGCTTGTCGCCGCCGGCGAGGAGGGTGTCGGTGCCGAAGTTGATGCGCGTCTGCTTCACATGCGCGTCGAAGTCCGTGCCCTCGTCCGTCTGGCCGATCGGGGTGGCACCCGGGACGTAGAAGTCGCGCGAAGCCGAGTTTTCCGCGAGTTCGCCGTCGGACGTTTGGTCCACATGCCGTCGGCCTTGGCGTAACCCGTCATCACGAAGCTGGTACCGGGGGCGGCGTTCGGCAGGATCGTGCCGGGCTGAATGGCCTTTGGATCGGGTTTCGCGGGTGCCGCGGCCGGTGCGGCCGCGACCGTGCCTGCGGCAGCCGGGCCACCGACGGCAGCGGGCGCAGCCTTCTTCTCAGCCACGAGTTGCTGGACTAGCTTCTCGAGTTCCGCGACGCGCGCTTCGAGTTCCTTTTCCTTTGCGCTCTCGGCGCCGGCCAGGGTCGATGCGCTGATCAGTGCGACGCCGAGCGCGACCGCGATCGAGCGGCGCAGTGAGCTGAACCCGGGCGGCGCGGTGACTTGACGTGCGGCATGGACGGAATCCCCCGGATGAGTCGTGCGATGCGGCGATCGTGAACCGCTGCGGCACGCGTGGGTATTCGCCTTTGGTCGCAGTGGCGAACCGTTGGATAGACCGTGTCTCGCGTGTACCCTGACAGCCAATGTCACGTCAGATCATCGTCGCCGACGACCATCCGCTGTTCCGCGAAGCGATGAAGGCTGCGGTCGGCCGTCTCGACCGGGGTGTCGGTTTCGTCGAGGCGGATTCCGTGGCGGCGATGCTCGCCGCCGCGGAAGCGAATCCCGGCGCGGACCTGCTGCTGCTCGACCTCAACATGCCGGGTGCGCACGGCTTCAACGCGCTCGCGCACGTGCGCGGCAGCCGGCCCGAGCTTCCCGTCGTCATCGTTTCCGCCGACGACGACCCGCAGACGATCGCCGCGTCGCTGCGTTTCGGCGCGCAGGGGTTCATCCCGAAGTCGACGGAAGCCGGTCAGATCGGCAAGGCCATCGAGGCAGTGCTGGCCGGCGAAATCTACACGCCGACATCCGGCGAAGAACTCGAGATCGCGCGCCGCGTCGCCGACCTGACGCCGCAGCAATTCCGCGTGCTCGGCATGCTCTGTGCCGGCTTGCTCAACAAGCAGATCGCCTACGACCTCGACGTCTCGGAAGCGACGGTTAAAGCACACGTTACGGCCATCCTGCGCAAGCTCGGCGTGACGACACGCACGCAGGCTGTGCTCGCGGCCGGGCGACTCGCTGTGGACCGCGCAAGCATCAAGCCGCCCCCCGAAGAATTCGACTAACCGCGACTCGCCGTGGCGAGCAGCGCGCCGAGCAGGCCGCGCAGTGCGGCGGGCTTTACCGGCTTGCGCAGTACCTTGTAGCCGAGCACACGTGCGCGCTCGGCAACTTCTGTGCCGTGGTCCGCCGTCACGGAGTGCGGCCGGTGCGTCTGACACACCTCCGACGCGCAGTGACTGCAGCAGTTCGAGCCCGTCGCAATCGTCATCGCCCAGCCGGTAGTCCGCCAGGACGACGTCGGGCGAGTGCTGCAGGAATGCGCGGCGGGCTTCCTCGGCCGTGCTCGCGCGCAGTACCCGCATGCCCCAGCGTTCGAGCAGCGTCTGCATGCCGTCGAGGATCGCCGCCTCGTCGTCGACGCAGAGCACCGACCCGCCGACGAGGCTGGCGGGAGAAGCCGGCGCATGCTCTCCCGCCGGCGCCGGCGCCGGCGCCGGCGTCGGCTTCGCCGTGACCTCGAGCTGCACGCTGAACATCGAGCCCCGGCCCACCTCCGAGCGCAGGCTCAGGTCGAGTTGCAGCACGCGCGCGATGCGGTCGCAGATCGAAAGGCCGAGGCCGAGTCCTTTCTCGCCCCAGGGCGAAGGCCGGTCGAGTCCGCGGAACTCATCGAAGACCACCTTGCGATGCTGCTCGGCGATGCCGGGACCCGTGTCCCAGACCTGGACTTCGACACGTCCTCGTCGCCGGCAGCCGACGACCACGCCGCCGCGTTGCACTTTCGAGGCGGGCGATGTCGAGCATGTCGTCGAGCACCTCCTCGGCCGCGCGCAGCGAGCCTTCGATGCGTCCTGCGATCTCGCGCACCGAGTCGGCATCGGCCGGCGCAGCGCTCAGTGCGGAGGCGAACAGGCGCGCCGCGTTCAGCGGCTGCAGCAGGTCGTGGCTTGCGGCGGCGACGAACCGCGTCTTGGTGGCATTGGCCTGCTCGGCGGCGAGCTTGGCCGCGGCCTCTGCCTGCAGCGCGATCGACAGCGCCTGCGTGCGATCGGTGACGCGCTGCTCGAGCGTCTGCTTGGCTTCGAGCAGCTGCCGCTCGGTCCGCTGAATTCCGTGATGTCGGTGTAGGTCGTGACGTAGCCGCCGTCCGGCATGGGCTGGCCACGCATCTCGTACACGCGCCCGTTGTGGCGCTGGCGCTGGATGACGTAGCGTGTGCCAGCCCGCATGTGGTCGATGCGCTTGCGGATCTGTGCTTCGGGATCGGTGGCGCCGAACTCGCCCCGCGACGCGTTCCAGCGGATGAGGTCGGCGACCGGTCGGCCGACGCGGATCAGGTCCGGCGGATAGTCGAACATCTCCAGGTAACGGCCATTCCAGGCGACGAGCCGGGCCTCGCCGTCGGCCACGGCGATGCCCTGCGCCACGTTGTCCATTGTCGCCTGCAGCAGCTGGCGGCTGAAGCGCAGTTCCTGCGAGGTCTCGTCGAGCAGTTCCGCGACCTCCTCGGCGGCGAGACCACGGCCACGCAGAGCGTGGGTGAACATGAGTCGCGCGGATGATGCGCCGATCGCGCCGGGCGAGCACGCGCTCCATGTGCTGCATCAGGCCGCGGTCCGCCGGGTCCGTGTGCCGCGGCAACGGTCGCGAGGTCTGCAGGAAGTATTCGCGCAGCGAGGCTTCCGCCGCCGTGTTGCCGACGATGCGTTCCGCGATGGCCAGGACGTCGCCGACACGTGCACTCGACGCGGATGACGTTGCAGGCGCGGGCAAGGCCGGACGCACGAACCGGGTGGCGGCCTGCGGGTCGCGCAGCGACGTGGGCCTGACAACGACAGCCCCACCCAGCACGGCCACGCTGCCGATGAACGCGAGCAGGCGCCGCTGGTGACCGCTCTGCGGGCGAGCAGGGATCATCCAGCCGCTGCGCACCCGCTCACGCCGGCGCCGAGTGCGCCGCGCCCGGTCGCCGACCTGGCTGAAATTCGGCAGCAGCAGGGTATACGTCCACAGCACGAATCCCGTCGCGAGGCCCCAGAACACGGCACTGCGGGTGGCGCGCCGCCAGTACAGCCCCGCGAGTATCGGTGGCGCGAACTGGGCGACCGCGGCAAAGGCGAGCAGGCCGATCGAGGCGAGGCTCGCGGGTGCGACTGTGTTGCGGTGATAGGCGTATGCGAGCAGCGCCAGCAGCAGGATCGCGACCCGACGCAGCCACAGCACGCCACGGCCGATGTCGCTGCCTTCCGTCGGCTTCAGCCAGCGACTGCGCCAGAGCACCGGCATCACCAGGTCGTTCGTGATCATCGTGGCGAGCGCGATACTCGACACGATCACCATGGCCGTGGCAGCCGACAGGCCACCAAGGAAGGCGATGATGGCGAGCGACGGGACATTGCTCGTCATCGGCAGCGTGAGCACCAGGAAATCGGGGTTGCCTGCCGGCGCCAGTCCCGCGCCCAGGCCGGCCAGCACCACCGGCACCACCAGCACGGTGAAGACGGCGAGATAGCCGGTGAACACGATGCGTGCGGTGCGCACATCCTGCGGATCGGCACATTCGACCACACCGACGAGGAATTGCCGCGGCAGGCAAAACATGGCGGCGGCCGCGAGCGCCGTCGTCATGAAGAAGTCGGCGGGGAATGCATGGGCGAGGCTGCCCAGTCGCGTTGCGGCAATTGCCGGCGCCGCGTCGAGGTGCAGCAAGGCGAAGACGCCGACGGACGCGAACGCGACCAGTTTCACGATCGACTCGAACGCGATGGCCAGCATCACGCCTTCGTGGTGTTCAGTGGCGTCGAGCCGGCGCGTGCCGAACAGGATGGCGAACACCGCCATCATCAGCGCCACCCAGAGCGCGGTATCCGCGTACCACTCGGGGTTCGCGCCCATCGAACCGGTCAGCACGTCGATGCTGGTGCCGACGGCCTTGTACTGCAGCGCGAGGTACGGCACGCCGGCGGTCAGGGCGATCACGGCGACGAGTGCGGCGAGGGTCGGGCTCTTGCCGAAGCGGGACGAAATCAGGTCAGCGATCGACGTGATGTTGTGGGCGCGGACGATCGCGACCAGCCGCTGGAGGAACGGCATGCCGAAAAGCAGCACCAGCGCCGGGCCCAGGTAGATAGGAACGCCGTCCAGCCGTCGCGCACGGCGGTGCCCACTGCGCCGAAGAACGTCCACGTCGTGCAGTAGACGCCGAGGGTCAGGCTGTAGATCCACGGCCGCAGGCGCGCGTGACCCGGGTACACAGAACGACGCTCGCCGTAGAACGCGACGCCGAACAGCACCAGCAGGTAGCCGATGGCGAGCGTCGAGAGCAGGAAGCCCGAGACCATCGTGCAACTCCAGGCAGCGCGAGGCCGCCGCGACAAGGAATTACTTCTGCCGGGCGCGGGTCAGGGACGCCGGGGTCCCGGAAAAAGGCGTTGGTGCGCCGGATGATGCTCGGCGTAGCCGGGCCGCCGCTTGCCGATGTCGCGCCGAGCAGGGTTACTCGGAGACCGCAGCAGCAACACGCCGCAGAGCGCAGGGCCGATCAATGACCACCAGGCACCCGCCGCGAGCGCCAGGAGTCCGAAACCCCACCAGACACAGAAATCCCCGAAATAATTGGGATGGCGCGTGAGGCCCCACAGTCCCTGGTCCATCACCTGCCCGGCATTGGCCGGATTCGCCTTGAAGCGGGTGAGTTGCCAGTCCCCCACGGCCTCGAAGTACAAGCCGACCAGGCAGAGCGCGGCGCCTGCGTAGTCAAGCCAGCCGAGGGGGCTGGCGTCACCAGCAATGGCGCCGAGCAGCGGCAGCGAGATCACCCAGGCGAGGACGGCCTGCAAGCCGAACACGAGGTACAGGCTCTTCCATGCGAATCCGGGTTCGTTGCGGCGACGGATCTTCTGGTAGCGCCGGTCTTCTTCGTGGCCGAAATTGCGCCGTCCGAGGTAGATCGCCAGCCGCAGTCCCCAGACCGTGACCAGCACCAGTACCAGTTGCGCGCGCGGCCCGGGTGGCAGCGTGCTCTATGCGTAGCTGAAGGCTGCGATCACGAACATCAGCGACCACAGCGTGTCGACGATCGTGACGTTGCGAAGCTGGACGCTCACGAGCCAGGTCAGGAAACCGGCACCGAGCAGGAAGGGCAGCGCATGCAGCCAGGTCTGGAGCATCCGGATGGCCTCGATGGAGATTCTGGTTGGCGGCGGACGAGTGGTACGGTTGCAGGTGCGGTCAGGTCGTCGCCAAGAGTCCGGCGAGCAGCACGTCCTCGATATTGCCACCGGACAGCGTCACCGCAACAGTCCGCCCGTGAACGTCGAGCCTGCCGGCGAGCACGGCTGCGAGCGCCACGGCGCCGCCGGGCTCGACGACGAGTTTCAGCGTGCGGGCTGCGAACACGATGGCCTGCCGCACCTCGTCATCGGACACGGCGAGCCCGCCGCGCAGCAGGGGCTGGTTGATGGCGAACGTCAGTTCGCCGGGGATCGGCGCGAGCAGCGCGTCGCAAAACGATGGCGGCGCGCCCGGGTCGTTGCGCTGGCGCCGCCCTGCGGCGAGCGAACGACGGTAATCGTCGTGCGCTTCAGGCTCGGCCGACCAGTTGCCTGCCTGCGGTGCCAGCGTCGCAATCGCGATCGCGATTCCCGCCGTGAGGCCGCCGCCACTGCAGCAGACGACCACGTCATCGAGCGTCAGGCCGAGTTCGGCCGCCTGCTCGGCGATTTCGAGGCCGGTCGTGCCCTGTCCAGCGATGATGTCTGCGTCGTCGTACGACGGCACCAGCGTCGCGCCCCGCTCGGTGGCGAGCCGGGCCGCGATCTGCTCGCGACTCTCGCGCACGCGGTCGTACTCGACTATCTCGGCGCCCATGTCCCGCGTGTTCTGCAACTTGATCCTCGGGGCATCGGACGGCATCACGATCGTGGCGTGGATGCCGAGACGCCGGGCGGCCTCGGCCACTCCCTGGGCGTGGTTGCCCGACGAAAAGGCGACGACGCCGGCGGCGCGCTCGGCTGCGCTCAATTGCACCAGCCGGTTCCACGCACCCCGGAACTTGAACGATCCGGTGTGCTGCAGCGTTTCGAGCTTGAGCAGGATGCGTCCGCCGGTCAGTCCGTCGAGCGGCGTGTCAGCCAGTAAAGGAGTGCGACGGGCGTGTCCTTCGAGCCGGCGTGCAGCGGCGCGGACGTCGTCGAAAACGGGAATGCGGGTCATTGGCCGGGGGTCCCCTGTCGGTGCAGCGCGAATCGTCGCACCATAGACGCGTGAGCGTACAAGAATCATTATCCGCCGGCTGTGAGCCCGGGTGCCGTGGCTGCCGCCATCGCGCGCTGACCATGGTTGCGAGCGTGGCGCAGAAGCAGGGGTACCTCCATCGCGTCCTGGAACGCTGGGGACACGTGCTGCAACCCGTGCGTTCGGTGCGCGAGGAACAGCGCTTCGGCTATCGTGATCGCGTCACCCTGAACGCACGCTGGGATGCACGGGCTGGCTGGCGGTTCGGCATGATGCGGCGCGACGAACTGATCCCGATCCACGACTGTCCCGTGCATTCGGCGCGCGTCAACAAGCTCGTTGCGTTGCTGCGGGCCACGTTGCCTCCCCACGCGAATTTTCCGCTTGCGTACCTGCATGTCGCGGGCGGCCAGGCGACCCTGATCGTCAAGGCGAGGAACTACGAGCCCACCGATCTCGATGCGCTGCGCGCGGGATTGTCGGCGACAGGCATCGAAGGACTCTGGGTTCATTGCCATGCATCGGCCGGCCGCAGGCTGTTCGCGCGCTCGGGCTGGTACCTGGCCTGGGGCTCACCGACCTCGCTCGACGCGGCGGGACTGGTGCACGGGCCGGCTGCGTTCCAGCAACTGCTGCCCGACCTGCATGCCCAGGCAGCCGTGCTGGCCCACGATCATCTCGATCCAGCCCCTGGCGTTGCGGTGCTCGACCTGTATTGCGGGATCGGCTCGACGCTGCGGCAATGGCTGCAGGCAGGTGCGTCAGGGTTCGGCGTCGAACTGGCCGGCGGGGCGGTCGACTGCGCGCGCATCAATGCGCCCGATGCCGTCGTGCTGCGCGGAACGTGCGAGCAGCGCATGCCGCAGGTGCGGGAGTGGTGGCACGACGGCAGACATTCCCGCCGTGCCTGCTACGTGAACCCGCCGCGTTCGGGCCTGGAGCCGGCGCTGCTCGACGCACTGGCGCGCGACTTGCGCCCGGACCGGATTGCCTACCTTTCGTGCAGTGCCGGGACACTCGCGCGGGACCTCAACGTGCTTGAGGCCGCGGGTTACCAGTTGCGTTCGATCGCACCGTTCGACTTCTTCCCCGGTACGCATCACGTCGAGTGCCTGGCCCTGCTCACGCTCGGGCGGTCACTGGACGCCCGGTAGCCAACGTTCGACGGCGGAGGGTGGCCCTAAGAGCGGGTAGCGGCTCGACGGGCTGGCCTTTGCCTGACCGGCGACGACCGTGCTGATTACGCTTGCGCAGGCCCCGGTATTGATCCACTGCAGCGCCGCCTGTGTCAGGCCGTCCGCGGGGTCGCCCATCGGCGCGCCGAGCGTGTCTTCCGCCGCGCACGCAAAAGTCATGCTGGACGCGAGCCCTTCGTAGTAGTCGCCAGCACCAATTGCATTGACCGTCTTGAAGGTGACGAGGCGCAGCCGGTCAGTGCAGGCGTTGCCGAGGTCGAATGCGAGCTGACCGACCGGCTTGCCGAACGTGTCGCTGCCAACGATCGCGACTTCGGCCCAGGCACGCATGGTGTTGATGTTGATCTCGCTTGCCGACGCAGTCGCCTCGGTCGTCAGGAATGCGATGCGCACGGTCCGCACCGACTGCGCTTGCGGCTGGAAGCGAACGGTCGAGTCCTGACCCGATTTACTCGAACTGTGCACGATCGAGTACTGCGTGTCGGCAGAGGTGCGGTCGCCGCCGAGCAGGTTGTCCAACAGCTCGGCCGTGCTGACCAGACCGCCGCCGTTGTAACGCAGGTCGATGATGAAGTCGCGGACGTCCTGCGCGCGAAACGCCTGGAACGCCGTGCGCAATTGCGCGTCGGCCGTACTGATGTAGCTGCGCAGGTGCAGGTAACCCACGCCGGTCGTTCCAGCCACGGGCAGGACCTGGGTCCCGAACGAATCCGGGACCGGATCGATCGCCACCGTGCGCTTGACCAACTGCATATCCATGGCCTGCCCGTCGCGCAGCACACGCAGGCCGCGCTGGAGCCCCAAGTCAGCCGCTCCAAGCAGGTCGGTGAACGAGGTGGAACCGTCCGCAAGCGATTGCGCGACCGGCACGAAGCCGCCGCCCTGGTCGACGGCGATGACCTCGTCGCCGCGCTGCAGGCCTGCCGTCGCCGCCGGGCTGTCTTCGAACACGTCGAGAATGAACGGACGATTGCCGGTGTCGGTGCGTGAGCGGAAGCCGAAGCCGACGAACTGGCCTGCACCGAGGAGCGAGTCCTCGGCAGATTTCGTCGTCAGGTAACTGAAGAAACGATCCTTGCCCTGCACCCGGGCCGTTGCGGTCAATGCGTCGAGCAGGTCCTCTGCCGTCGGGTAGGCGGCGATGTCCGCCGAGGGTGGGAGCAGGTCCGGAAACAGGTACCACTCGCGGGTGACGTTGAGGACCCACTGCTTGCGAGCCATCTCGCCACAGGGAATGGCCGTGCCGCCGCCACTGCTGTCACCACCGCCCCCGCCGCAGGCGGCAACCAGTGTGGTGAGGGCGCTGAGCGCCAGGAGGGACAGGGGGCGCATCGCAATTCGGGCGGCGGTCATGGCTGGTCCGTGGCGGGGTGAATGCGAAGTGTCCTGCGAGCGCTGCACTGCAGTCATCACCGGGACAGCATCTGCTGCATCCGCGGTCGGCTGGCCGCGTACCGGCGGTGCACATCGACGTAGATCGACTCGTAGAGCGCGTCGATCTCGTGCGGTTGGCCGAAATGATGCGAGAACCCCGGGCACTCCGGCTCCAGCGCCAGCTCGGCTGCCTGCATCAGGTGCGCAAGCAAGCCACGCGGGTCCTCGTCACCCACCGCGATACGGATCGTCGTGAGCGATATTCCCGCTTCGTGCAATGCGTCGCCGGACAATTCCGAATGGCTCGTCAGCGCCGGACAGACGACGACGGTGTTCACCTGTCCGAGCGTGACCTGCAGGCCGAACGCGGGTTCGAGGCAGTCGAAGAATCGCTGGAAGGCGTGCCGTGAGATGTTGCGACCGAGTTCGGTGTCGAGGTCGATGGTGAAGAGCGGTGCCGGCAGGCCGAGGTACATCAGGCGCTCACGCAGCGCGTAGTTCTCGTTGCCTTCGACCGCCGAGCACTGCACGTTGATCGCGGGATGAGCAGCGAGCGCGCGAGCCAGCACCAGTGTATTGATGGCCTTGAGCAGCACGCGCACCTCCACCGTGCGCATGCCGTTGATCACCTCGAATGCCTTGTCGGCATCGAGGAATGCGCCCTTGATGTAGTACACGTTCCAGAACAGGCTTTCGTCCCAGCGATAGACGCACGGCCTGCCGTCCGGCGTCGTCGTGGTGACGCTGTCGCCCTTGGGAATGAACATCCGCTCGTTGCGGCCGATGCAGACGCCGGCCGTCGTGGTGCCCGTGCCAGCGAGATCCTTGGTGTACGAATGGATGACGAAGTCGGGGCGCTCCATCGGGTCCTTGCGCTGCAGCACCGGCTGCAGGATCGGCGTGCCGACGGTCGCGTCACAAATGACCGTGAGTCCGTATTCGTGCGCGGCGCGGCAGATCGCCGGCACGTCGAGTACGTACCCATGCGGGTTGCAGGGCGACTCGAGGAAGACGTAGACGTGGCGGCCGCGATCGAGGCGGTCGCGGTGCTTCGTGAAGGTGGCCTGCAGCGCACGGCCGAAGTCGTCCACGGTAAAGCCGTCGAACCATTCGACGGCGACGTCGAGGTTGCTCTTCTTGGCATACCAGTCGTGCAGCAGCTGGTACGTGCCGCCGTACACGTTCCGGTTCGACAGCACGACGTCGTTGTAGCCGACGAGGTTCGACAGCGTCGCGTCGATCGCCGCCATGCCGGAATTGAAGTTCCAGGCGAGGTATTCGCCCGCGAGCGGGCCGGCCTCGAGGTCGACAATGTGATTGGCGAGGCTGATCGACGTCGGGTTCAGCAGGCGCGAGTAGATTTCGTGCAGCGGCTCGCGGCCCTTGAAGGCGTCCTCGACCCATTCGGTGCACGCGTACAGGTACGTCGCGGTGCGCGTGATGACGGGCGTGGCGCTGAAGATTGCGGTGACGTTGTCGAAGATGGGGTAGGGGCCCTTGATCGCCGACTGCGTCGAATCGTGCAGCAGCGACTGGTACGACTTGCGCAGCGGGTTCTGCAGCGTGTCGAGGATCTTGGCGAGCTGGAAGCAGAGGAAGCGCTTGGCATTGAAGCGCGCCACGCGGTCGCGCGGATCGAGGTCCGCGAGTTCGCGCAGCGTCACCTCCCAGAGCTGGTGTGCCGCTGCATTGCCGGCGTACAGGTGCGTGGCGAAGTCGGCCATTCGTCGGCCGAATTCGGACTGCGGGTCGATCGAGAAGTGCCTGAGCTGCTCGTCGACGAGTTCGGGGATGGCCGCGGAGCGCGTGGAGTTGCGGCGCGGGCTCAGTTCGCGCACGCGCGCGAAATCCGGCGAAGGTTTTTCCATCGCCGGATGGTACATCAGACGCCGCGGCTCAGAACGTCGCGGCGAACTGCAGCCAGAACTTGGTGGTGTCAGTGGCGAACTCGTCGGCCTGGTAGTCGGCGAACTTGAACATGGCCTCGTAGCTTTTCTTCGCGCCGAACTTGTACGCCGCCGATGCGTTCCACTCGCTGCCGTAGTCCTGGCTGAAAGCTTCGGCCTGGAAATCGTGCCAGGCCAGTTGCAGTGCTACCGGGCCAACGTTGGCGGTCGCGCCTAGGTACAGGTCCTCGACACCGCCGCGCGGAATCGTCAGGAACTTGTCGGCCCAGCCCTGGAAGGCATGCAGCGTCGCGAGCGGTGTCTGGAAGGCGTGGTTCGGCTGGTCGTCGCCTCCCAGCACCTCGTAGCCCGCCTTGAGGCCGAACTTGCCGAACGTAGCGCCGCCATCGAGCAGGTAGTAGTCGGCGGAGTAGTCGTTGGGGTTGTCCGCGTAGTCACCTTGACTGGCGTACGAGGCGAGCCAGTTGAGCTTCGTGGCTTCCGACACCTTGTACGTTCCCGCCCAGTGAACGCCGTAGGTGCTGCTCGAGAGTGCCGCGGCGTTCTCGAGGTCGAGGAGGTAGGCGAAGCCCGACACGGCGCCGAACGCGCCCAGGTCCTCCCTGACGTTCAGCGCGTGGGTGGCCCCGTGATAGTTCGCGGGTTGCGATCCTTCGTCGGGGCCGGTGATGCGGTTGATATTCGAGACGTACGAGTAGTGAAGTTGCGTCTTCGCCAGTGCGCTGCTCTTGAGTGTCACCGCGTCGTAAGTCTGCTCATTCTGCCGCCAGCCGACATTGCCGATGAACCGCTGGTTGTCGAGCACGATGCGCTGGCGACCGAGCAGGCCCGTGAACGTGCCGGACTTGAACTGCAGGTACGCCTGGTTCACCTCAGTGTATTCCGGGTCTGCAACCACTGGCCGGTCGGTCATGCCGTTGGTCGTGCTGTTGTAGGTGTCGTCGTCACCGAGCACCGTGACATTGTCCGCTTCCATGAATGCACTGAAGCCGTGCCAGTCACCCGTCACGTAGTTGAGTCGGCTGCGCAGTGTGGAAGCGAGAGCGTCGTCCGCAAACGGGTCCTGGTCGACCGCCTCCAGCCGGTACCGGAACTCGAGGTGGGCCTTGCCGCCCGTGACAGCGTCGACGAACGTGGCTGGTGTCGCCGTTGCGGCTGCGGTGGCCGCCACGGGATCTACAGCCATCGCGGCACTGGCGAACCCGGCAGCGGTCGCCAGGAGAAGAATGGAACTGGTTCTGATCTTGGTACTGGTCATGGTCGTCATGTCTCCAACCGGCTGGGTTCTGCGCCGTGTGCGTGGACCCTGAGCGATGCACGCAGTCTGGGCGTCCTGCCGTCGGGAGCCATTGATCCAGGTCAATGCCGGGGCTGCGTCCGCGGTCCATCCTGCCGCCATGGGCCGTCCAGCGGCGCGATCATCAGTAGAATCCGACCCCATGCTCCCCCGTTTTCGATTACCGGCTCCGTTGCCCTGTGTGGTTGCTGCAATGGTGAGTGCAGTGGCGGTACCGGTCGCTGGCCAGTCCAGCACAGGTGCCGACGATTCCCACCTCGAGACCGTCATGGTTTATGCCCGCCGCCTTACTCCGGTCTCCAGGGTGGCAGCCACGGTGACGGTGATCGACCAGGCGCGTAGCGAAACGACCCTTGCCACCGACATTCGCGAGCTCGTGCGGTACGAGCCGGGCCTCAGCGTCCGCAACGATCCGTTCCGTTTCGGTCTCGACACGATCTCGGTCCGTGGGCTTGGCGGAAACCGTGTCGCGGTTGAGGTCGACGGCATTCCCGCCGCCGGCGGCTTTGCCGTGGGCAGCTATGCGGATTCGGGCCGCGCCTACGTGGACGCGGCATTCGTCGAGCGGGTCGAGTTCCTGCGCGGGCCGGCGTCGTCTCTGTATGGCAGCGACGCGATCGGGGGCGTGGTCGCGATGACCACGTTCACTCCCGAGATGCTGTTGACGCGGAGCGGGGGTGATCCCGCAGTTCGCACCGACGCAGGATATGACTCCGCGAGCGATGGCTGGCGGGCAGCGGCGCTCGCGGCTGGAGCGATCGGCGGCACGCAATGGCTCGTCGGGTATTCGCGACGCGAAGGTCACGAATCCGACACGGCGGCCGACGTCACGCCAAACCCGAGCGAGTACACCAAGGATTCGGCGCTGATGAAGTTCACCAGCGCCGCGCCAGGCGGTCCGATGACGTTCACGGCCGAGTCGGGACGAATCCAGCAGGCGACAGACGTCGATGCATACCTGGGGGTCGGCCGATTCCTGAACACGACCGCGCTCGCGGGCGACGACGAAAATGCTCCGCTATCGGGTCAGTCTGGGGCAGGCACTGACCGGGGCGAATGCGGCGTTCGACGCCGCCGACTGGAGCGCCTATTGGCAGGGCACCGAGACCGAGCAGGATACCTACGAGGTGCGCAGGGCCGTGCCGCCACGCACGCCACCTGCGCAGCTCGATCGGACGTTCAAATTCGACGAGAGCACGTTTGGCATCGAGTTCACGGCAGTCAAGAGCCTGGGGTCCGGGTCGCTCGTGCACCACGTCGTGTACGGCTTCGAGGCGACACGCTCCGAACTCGACGAGCTGCGGAACGGCCTGCAAACCGACCTGACTACCGGTGCGACTACGCCGACGATCCTGGGCGAGACGTTCCCGCTGCGTGACCTGCCGCTCTCCACGGTGGTCGAGGTCGGCGCCTTCGTGCAGGACGAGATGCAGCTCGACGATGCACACTGGACTCTCGTGCCGGCGCTGCGTGTCGACTACTACGATGTGGTGCCTGAGTCGGATCGAGTTTATCGCGAGGACAATCCTGCGACGGAACCAGCGGGTGTCGACGAGGTTTCATTCGCTCCCAAGCTCGGTGCGATGTATCGGATCAGCGACCGGGTCGGCGTCTTTTTCCAGTACGCGCACGGCTTTCGTTCGCCGCCGCCCGAGGACGTCAACATCGGGCTGGAAGTCCCGCTGTTCAACATCCGTGCGATCCCAAACCCGAACCTGCGGCCCGAGACGAGCGATGGTTTCGAGGTGGGCCTGCGGCTGACGGGTTCCCCCGTGGCGCTGACCGCCAGCGTATTCCAGACGGAATACGGCGACTTCATCGAGTCGAAGGTGAACCTGGGCGTCGATCCGGCGACCGGCGTGACGCTGTTCCAGTCGCAGAATGTCGCGGAGGCGCGGATCCATGGCGCCGAGTTCGATGCCCGCGCGGATGTTTCCGCGTGGTCGCCACGGTTGGAAGGATGGAGCGGCCGGCTCGCAGGTTCATGGACCCGCGGCGAAGACCTCACCGGGGCGTGCCGCTCAATTCGATCGATCCGCCACGTCTGGTGCTCAGCATGCGCTACGACGCCCCGTCGATGCGCTGGGGATCGGAACTGGCGCTGACCGCGGTCGAGGCGCAGCGCGAAGTCGATCGCAGCCGGGCCGATCTTTACCGCACCGATGGCTATGCCACGCTCGACTGGCTGGCGAACGTCAGCCTGGGCCCCAGGCTGCGGCTGAACCTGGGGCTGTTCAACCTGACGAACACCGCCTACATCGAATGGTCCGACGTCCGCGGTCGTGTCGCAGACGATCCGCTGGTGCCTTATTACACGCGTGCCGGCCTCAACGCTTCGGCCAGCCTGCGTTACGATTTCTGAACCGGCCGCGCGTTACTTATTGCCGGAACCACCCCCGTTGGTGATCTTGGGGTCCATGACGACGCGGCCATTCGGCCCGTCGAGTCCAATCGAATATTCATACGCATTCTCGTCGGACTCGAGGTCGGTCCACGAGACGGATTTCTGGTCGCTGGACACGGCCGGCGTCAGGAACCCAGCCGGCCAGTTCGCCTGCCCGAAGACCGGGGTCGGGGCGACCGGATCGCCCGGCGGATCGATGGCAAGCGCCACCGCCTGGTAGCCGTCGGCGGGAAAGCGGAAGCCGGCGTTGTACGCGTCGTCATTGAGCGTGACGGTGATCAGCACGTCGCCGGGCGGAAAAGACGAGAGGTCCACGTTGCCGGTATTCAACGCTATGCCGGACTGGCAGCCGCCGCCCGTCACGCAGAAACCTTCGCCGGCGCTGGCGAAGACCAGTGCGTTGTTCTGCCAACCGACGGCGATGTCCGCCGTGCCGATCTGGTTCGGGTCGGTCGTCGCTGCGACCATCGGCGTTACTGCTTCAGGCGTGGCCGCGGCCGGTGCCGTCTCGACGGCCGCCTGCTCGGCGGGCTTCGAGCAGCCGCCCATCAGGATTGCAATGGCAGCCCCGAGCACGAGCTGTTTCGGTTGAATGTGCATGCATGTCTCCCTGTTTGGATTGGTTCTTGCTTGGTTCCACAAAGACCGGAAACGAACGCCGCAAGACTCGGCGATCGCCTCCTTCGCGCAACTGACAGTCCGGGTCGATCGCGACATGTTATTGCCGTGCTGCCGCGACTTTGAAGTCGCCGAGTGTCGGGTGCCGCTCGAGCAGAGACAACAGATCCGGATGCCGATAGCCCGCCAGCGAGAGCTGCGACGTAATTTCGCCCGCGGACTCCAGTCTGCCCAGAACCGCATCGGCCTCGGCCAGCAGGACGAGCCCGTCGGGGCTTTGCCTGCCAACCTTTCGTGACAGCGTCGAAGCGATCTCTGACCAGAGTGGTTCGGAATGCGAGGAGATTCGCGCCAGGCCGGCGAGCGCGGCGCAATAGATGCGCGTGGTTCGTGGGTCGGCATTGTCCCGCGTCGCGGGTTGGCGCAGGTCTTCCGTGACCGCTGCAAACAGTGTTCGCGCCGCGACCGTGTCACCTGCGGCAGCGTAAACCCGTGCCAGCGTGAGTCGTGGCAGGGCGAGGTTCTGTTCCCGCCACTGTGCGACACTGTCGTCACGTGCCACGAGCCGCTCCGCGATTTCGATGGACCGCTGCAGCGTGGCGCGTGCCTGACCTGATTTTCGAAGGTGAAAATAGGCCTCGCCCAGCACGGCATGCGCGAGCGAGGCTCTGTCGGCAGGTTCCATGTTGTCGGGATCGTCCGCTGACAGCCGTTCGAACGAGTGCGCGGCAGCGCCGGCTCGTGCCGCTGCTTCCTGTAGTTCGCCGGCCGCAATTTCGATCTGGGCCAGCCTGTACAGTGCCGTTGCCTTGCGGCTCATGATGACGGCATTGTCCGACTGACCCACCTCGAAACTGGCATACAGGGCCAGCTCCGCAAGACGGGCTGCGCGTGCTTCCGCCACCTTCGCCTGCCGATGCAGCGAATCCGCGAGCCACGCGTAGGACTGGCCATGGGCGATCATGTGGTCGACGTCACCGGGATGCTTGCTGGCGAGTCTCGATGAGACCGCGAGCGACTTGCGAAAGTAATTCTCGGCTGCGGCCGCCTGGCCCTGGTCGAGCGCCAGTGTGCCGAGGTTGCTGTAGGCGAAATCGAGTTCCGTCCGCCATTCGTCCTTGTCCGGAGCGAGGGACAGCAGTTGTTGGGCGTAGTCGTGGTACTGGGTGAACCGCTGCTTCGCTTGCAGTGCGTCGCCACGCTGCCAGGCGATGTAGCCGACCCAGAAGACGGACTGTGCGTGGTCGAAGATACGCTGTGGGTTGCGCGGATCGCGCGCGAGCTGCTCCCCGGTCGTTGCGGCCGCGGCCAGGTACGCGTTCAGTGCGGAACCCAGGTCGCCACGAAGGTTGTCGATTTCGCCGACGAGAAGCTGCGCCCGTGCTCGACGGCCGAGAGCATCCGGGGCGGCCTGGGCGAGGTCGCGCGCGTCGTAGTAGGCGAGGGCGCGCTCGCCGACGCTGTCAAGCACGTCGAGTCGCCCGACCGCGTTGAGTCGGGTGCGCAGATCGGTCAGCATGAACTCAACGAGTCCCTCGGCGTCGTTGCGCGCAGTTTCGGCCTCGATCTGTGCCTGGCGCGCGGCATTGCGCTGGCGTGTGGCCTCGAGCGCAAGGCCTGCGAAAAGGAGAACGAGCGCGCCGAGGCCAGCGGCAAGTGCGCGCAGCTTGCGCGAGCGACGGTGATGCTCGCGCTGAACGAGTTCGTCGAGTCGCGTGCCAGTGAGGCCGGCGACGAGCTTGGAAATTGCGAATCGCTTGCCGTCGCCACCGGGTCGCAGGTCCGCAGCAATGGGCTCGGCCCGCACGCCGGACAATTCCCCGTCGGCACCCGTGCGAAAACGCAGCGCGTCGGGAAAACACTCTGTCGCCGGATCGTTCGAGAACGGGTCGCCCTCGACGATGATCGCACGCACGCGATCCTCGCCGTGCAGGCGCTTGAAGCACTTGATCTCCTGGTTCACCCAGCGCGAGGAGGAGGCGGCAGGCGAGCAGATCACGACCAGAAAAAGCGAACTTTGCAGGGCGGACGTGATTTCGGCGGACAGATCCGTGGCTGTGCCGAGTTCGTCGCGGTCGCGGAAGATCGGTTGGAGGCGATCGGGAACCGGCCCGAAGGGAGAGGCACGGCCGACGATTGCGCTGGGCAACCGGTACGTTTCGAGCCGGCGATGAATCCACTCGCCCCACCGCGCGTCGCGATGGCTGTAGCTGATGAATGCCCTGTATCGAGCGGATCCGTCCAACGCTGTTCCCCCGTCCCTCCGCCGAGAATATGGCCGTGCCCTTTGCAAGGCTAGTGCCACGATTTCGGAACAGCAACGATCGTGGTTCGCAGGCGGCCACCCCGGCCAGCCGTCGACCTGGCGTGATTTAATGTGCGGATGAACGGCAATGGTGTCTTCGATCGTGTGGCGCTCGGCGCAACCGACGTGCTCGTGTCGCGTCTTGCCTGGGGCATGTGGCGATTCCAGGGTGCCGACCTGGCCCACGCGCGCTCCCTCGTCGATGCGGCCTTCGAAGGGGGCATCAACCTGTTCGACACCGCGGACATTTATGGCTTCAATGGCCGTGACGGGTTCGGCGACGCGGAAATCCTGCTCGGTCGTCTGTTCTCCGCCGATCCGAGTTTGCGACGCAGGATGGTGCTCGCAAGCAAGGGTGGCATCATCCCGGGCGTTCCCTACGATTCCACCGCGGGTTATCTGGTCGCCGCCTGCGAAGCTTCGCTGCATCGGCTCGGCACCGATCACCTCGACCTGTTCCAGGTGCACCGTCCGGACGTGCTGGCGCATCCGGCGGAAGTGGCGCGAGCCCTGGAAGCACTCGTGACGAGCGGCAAGGTCCGGGCGGTTGGCGTTTCCAACTACTCGCCGGCGCAGTTGGCTGCACTCGTCGCACACCTGCACATTCCGCTCGCAAGCATCCAGCCCGAGTTCTCACCGCTGGCGCTTGAGCCACTCGTGGACGGGACGCTCGATCTCGCCATGCAGCACCGGATCTCGGTGCTCGCGTGGTCGCCACTGGCGGGTGGACGCCTCGGCAATCCGGGCAACGATGAGCGTGCGCAGCGAGTCTGCGCCGAACTCGACAGTCAGGCATGGCGCTGCGGCGTCTCGCGTGCCGCCGCAACCTACGCGTGGATCATGGCGCATCCGGCCGGAATCATCCCGATCGTGGGCAGCCAGCAGGCGAGCCGCATCCGCGAGGCCGCAGCGGCCCACCAGGTCGAGTGGACCCGCGCTGACTGGTATCGGGTGCTGGTCGCGACCACGGGCGTTGCATTGCCCTGACGCCGGCACCAGGAAAATGGGCCCCGCCTCAAGCCGAGACGGGGCCCAGGATCGCGCAGCGCTGCGCGTGGGAGTCATGCAACAGGTCAGTACACGTCGCCCACCGTATTGCGCACGTTGAACTTGCCGGTCGGCGTCACGATGCGCGGATCGTCGATGACCTTCTTGAGTTTGAGCGTCTTGTCGTCCACGACCACGATCGCCGACTTCTGGTCCTTGCCGTTCCACACCGAGAACCAGACCTCGTCGCCCGCGGCGTTGTACTCGGGCTGCACGACGCGCTTCGGGCCTTCGCCGAGGTTCGCCCACTCGGCGATCGGCAGCACCTTGTAGCCGGCCTCGAGGTTGTTGATGTCGAACACCGCCACGCTCTGGCTGATCTTCGGGTCGGGATTGAGCGTGGTGTCGACGTAGAGGTTCGTCGATTTCGGATGCGTTTTGACGAACAGCGAACCGCCGCCCTGGCCCTTCAGCACTCGAACCACCTTCCAGGCGCTATCCTTGTGCTTCACGGGATCGGTGCCGATCATCGTCACCTTCTCGTTGCCGAGCGCGCTCGTCGCCCAGACCGGACCCTATTTCGGATCGACGAAGTTGGCGCCGCGACCTGGGTGCGGGATCTTGTCCACGTCCACCAGCGCGGCGAGCTTCTGCTCCTTCGAATCGATGACCGCGATCTTGTTCGACTGGTTGGCCGCCGTCATGAAGTAGCGCTTGGTGGAGTCCCAGCCGCCGTCGTGCAGGAAGCGCGCGGCGCCGATCGTGGTGGTCTTGAGGTTGTTGATGTCCTCGTAGTTGACCAGCAGGACCTGGCCGGTTTCCTTGACGTTGACGATGAACTCGGGATGCTCGTGCGAGGCGACGATGGCCGCCACGCGTGGCTCGGGGTGGAACTCCTGGGTGTCCACCGTCATGCCGCGAGTCGAGACGACCTTGAGCGGCTCGAGGTCAGGCCGTCCATGATCGTGTACTGCGGCGGCCAGTAGGCGCCAGCGATCGCGTACTTGTCCTCGTAGCCCTTGTACTTCGAGGTCTCGACGGAGCGCGCCTCGAGGCCGACCTTGATCTCGGCCACCTTGGTGGGCTGCTCGAAGTAGAGGTCGATCAGGTCGATCCGGCCGTCGCGGCCGATCGTGTACACGTAGCGTCCCGAATGCGACAGGCGTGAAATGTGCACGGCGTAGCCGGTGCGGATGACGTTGATGATTTCCTTGGTGTCGCCGTCGATCAAGGCGACTTCGCCCGCGTCGCGCAGCGTGACCGCGAAGATGTTGTCCAGGTTGTACTTGGACTGCTGCCTGGTCGGCCGCTCGGACACCGGCACGATCACGTTCCAGCTGGCCTTGATTTCGGGCATGCCGAATTCGGGGGGCTGCGGCGGCTCGTGCTGGACGAAGCGCGCCATGATGTCGACTTCCTCCTGCGAGAGTTCACCGGACTTGCCCCAGCTCGGCATGCCGGCCGGCGAACCCTGGTTGATGAACACCTTGAGGTACTCGGTGCCTTTCTTCTGGGTGATGTCGGGCGTGAGCGGCTTGCCGGTGGCGCCCTTGCGCAGCACGCCGTGGCAGCCGGCGCAGCGCTGGAAATAAATCTCCTGCGCGTGCTTGAACTCGGGCTCCGTCATGTTCGGTGCGCCGGGCGTCACCAGGATTTTGACGCCTTCGGCACCGGCGGGCGATGGCGCGCCCTGGTACTTGAGTTCGGCGGTGGTGGTCGGGTGCTGCGTCGGGGACGAGGCCGTCTTGGGCTCCGCGGCCGCCTTGGCACGCACGGCTGCGACCTGAGCAACCGTCACCGCGCCGCCCTTGTTGCCCCACGAGTTCATCGCGTAGGTCAGCGCGTCGGCGATCTCCTGGTCCGACAGCTGCGTCATGGCCGGCATCACGGAGTTGAACTTGACCCCGTTCACCACGATTTCACCCTCGAGGCCGCGCACGACCACGCCGACCGCGCGGTCCTTGTCGCCGAGCAGGTAGTCGGAGCCAGCGAGCGGCGGGAAGGCGCCTGGCAGGCCCTTGCCGTCGGCCTGGTGACAGGCGAGGCAAACCGTCTGGTAGGTGCTTTCACCGGTCTTCATCTGCGCCGAAATCCCTGCTGCCCCGGCGACCTCAGCCTGATGCACTTGCGGCGAACTGCCGCTGGCGGAGGGCTGCTGCGCCAGGGCGCCGGCGCCCAGGGATGCGCTGATCGGGATGGCAAGCCACCATGCTGCCCGCGCGGCATGGGTGCGACTGGCGTTGAACATGACTTTCTCCTCGTTCTTATCCCATAACGGGAATTGTCCGGTCGTACGATGACAGGGACTGTAGGAGCCGGCCGGCAATCACGCCTTGATCCGGGTCAAGCCGACCCGCCAGACACGGTCACGCGGGAGTGTCGAGCAGTGACAGGAGCCTGTTACGGCTAGGCACTTGCAGCACCCGTCCGTGGACCGTAATCGCGCCGCTGTCCTGCAGGGTGCGCAGGATTCGAGACAATGTCTCGGGCTTCATCGACAACCGTGACGCGATTTCCTGCCGCGATTCCTGCAGCTGGATCTCGGCCGGTCCGTCCGTGTCCACGGGTAACCGGCTCTCGATCATGCGCACGAGCCGGTGGGTGGCGCTTGCGAGCGTCAGGTACTCGATCTCGCGGATGCGCATGTGCAGGCGCTGGCTCAGGTGTCCGAGCATGCGGAGACAGGTTTCCGGGCTTTCCCGCAGCATCGCGACGTACTCGGTGCTCGAAAACCGCGCGATCCGCGCATGCGTAGCCGCCATGGCAGAAACCGGGTACACGGGGCCCGCCATGAACATGACGGCCTCGGCAAAGCTCTGTCCAGGACCGAGGATGTCCACAATCTTCTCCTCGCCGTTCTTGGAGTAGAGGACCAGGTTCACCTGCCCCTCGATGACCACGTAGAAGTGCATGGCTGGCTGGCCGCGGTCGAACAGAAGCTGCCCTGCGTCGGCCTCCTCGACGCTTGCCGACCCAAGCAGTCGCTGCAACTGCGGCGGGGACAGCCCGGCAAACAGGTGATGTGCGCGGATGCCCGCAAGCGTGGTCGTGTCGGTCAGGGTCATTTGCTGTCCGCCGGTGAGCAGCGGCCCGGCGGGCGCTGTCGGGTTCACCAGCGCGCATGATGCCGGGACGCGCGACCAGCCGCGACCCCTGGCTCGGTCTTCCGGGGCCAGGTCAGTTGGTCAGGCCGGTGAAAATGCCCAAGGGATGGTGGGCGCGCGCCACGGTGACCAGGAATCCGACGGTGAGCAGGGCAGCCGCGAAAGCGGCGATCCGTATTCGCCGTGTCCGCCCGCGCTTGAGCGCGACGCTGCCGAGCGCCACGTAAGCCACGAGCAACGCGACTTTCATCGTCAGCCAGCCGTTCCCGAACGGGTACTGGTGGACGACCGACGTCAGCATCAGCGCGGCCGTCAGCAGCAGGGTGTCGATTGCGTACGTCGGGTAGCGGAGCCACACGGACTGCACCTGCGGCGAATCCGCCAGCATCAGGCCGCCGCGCAGCACGAACAGTCCGATCGACAGGATCACGAACCCGATGTGCGCATGCCGCAAAGCAAGGTAATACTCGGCCATCAGCCCGGCTTTCCGTCGCTGCGTGGCGCAAGGTAGATGCCGCCGACGCGACCCACCCAGACGGCGACGGCGCCGAGCCACAAGGCAACGCTGCCGAGCAGGAACCACCGCACCGCAGCCGGCACCGAAACGACCTCGCTCAGCACGCGACTCGCCGCGCCCAGTTGCAACGCAACAAAGCAGGCGAGCGTGATGCGGTCCATGCGCAGCGCCCGGCCGGAATGTCCCATCGTCACGCGCGTCACCATCGCAACCAGCATGCCGCCGAAGAATCCCATGCCCAGTGCGTGAATCGGTGCGCGCCCGAGGACCCAGTCGCCGGTCAGCGCGAAGACGCCGTCGCGGAAGGCCTGCAGCAGCAGCGCAAATGGCAGCCACGCAAAGCCGGCGTACAGTGTCCACAGCAACGGATTGCCCCGCGCGTGCAGCGACGTCCAGCGCAGGGCGCACCAGGCCGTCAGCAGGAAGATCGCAGGTCGACGACCGGCAGCGCTGCGAGCGCGCCTGCCGTGCCGAGGAGCAGTCGCAGGTAGGCCAGGCCCACCACCGCCACGAGTACCCACGTGGGCCGCCATGGCACGTAGCCCGGGATGACGCCCTGCGAAAAAAACGGAACCATGCGGTGGCACACGGCGAAGAACACCGGCAGCAGGCCACCCCACAACGACGCGCGCACCGCGAAGTGCAGTGCGAAATCGTTCGACTCGGCGAGGCCGTAGGCAAAGCCTGCCAGTGCGACGCACTGCACGCAGAGCCCGACCAGCACGACGACGGCGTGCGACACGACTTGCGGCGCCGCGAGCAGCACCCGGAACAATGCGGCCGTGCCGACCAGCAGGCCTGCGCCGGTCGCCAGGCAGGCCGGCAGCAGCAACACCGGTCCCGCGAACGTACCTGCGAGCCAGAGCAAGGTGCCAGCCGCGAAAAGCGACGCGGTCGCCAGGTACTCGGTCCGCGTGACCAGTGGCCCGTTCATCCAGCGCGGGAACACCGTGAACAGGAAACCGAAGAACATCGTCGGGAAAACGGCGAACAGCATCAGGTAGGCGTGCGCCCAGATCGGGGCGGGCTGCAATGACAGCGCGAAAACCGGCGCGCCCGTGGAGCGGGCCACCAGGTGCAGGCCCCACCATGCGCTGGCCGCCAGCAGGCTGGCCAGCCCGGTGAAGAACAGCGTCCGGTGCGGTGCGGCCAGCAGCGGACTTCCCTGGCTGAAGGTCGAGTCGGCTGCGCGCATGAGCTACCTGGTTCGGTTGGACGCGACCGTGTCGCTGCAAGCGGACAGCGGGCGGCCATGCGGACGCCCGCTGTGGTCGTGACGAAGCTTAACGCCCCAGGCCGGCCGGCTGCCCGGCCTTCGCCTGCACCACGGCTCCGACCATGTCACGCGCCTTGCCGACGAAGAAGCGGAAGACGAAGAGCGCGAGCATCAGCGCGCCCGCCGCGAAGATCACGTCGCCCGGCATGCGCAGCCAGACGATGGTCTGCAGCAGCGGCTGCTGCAGGAACTCGGCCGACCGCGCGTACCAGAAGCCGTGCGACACGGCGGCCTGGACCTGTAACAGTCCCATCGGCAACAGCGAGAGCAGCGCCATCAGCGCGAGGCCGATGTTCAATGCCCAGAACGACTTCGCGAGCAGCTTCTCGTCCCAGTACGCGGTGCGGCTCAGGCCTCGCAGGCAGAACAGCATCAGGCCGATGCCGAGCATGCCGTACACGCCGAAGAGCGCAGTGTGGCCGTGCAGCGGCGTCGTATTGAGTCCCTGCATGTAGTACAGCGCGAGTGGCGGGTTGATCAGGAAGCCGAACAGGCCGGCGCCCACCAGGTTCCAGAACGCCACGGCGACGAAGAACAGGATCGGCCAGCGATACGCGGCGACCCAGGGTGTCGCATAGCTGTGCTTGTAGTTCTCGTACGCCTCGAAACCGACCAGCACCAGCGGCACCACTTCGAGGGCCGAGAAGACCGAGCCGACCGCGAGCACGCCCGTCGGGGTGCCGGTCCAGTACAGGTGGTGGAATGTGCCGAGCACGCCGCCGCTCAGGAACACGATCGTGGCGAAGAGGACGGCATTGGTCGCAGTTTTTGGCCGCACCAGGCCGAGCTTGGTGAACAGGAAGGCGATGACCGCCGTCGCGAACACCTCGAAGAAGCCTTCGACCCACAGGTGTACCACCCACCAGCGCCAGTATTCGACCATGGCGAGGTGCGTGTTGCGGCCCCACATCAGGCCTGCGCCGTAGAACAAGCCGATCGCGATCGTCGAGAGGAACAGCAGCATCGTGATCGAGCGGCTGTCGTCACGCGCCTTGAGCGCGGGCCACAACGCACGACCGACGAGCAGGAGCCACAGCATCAGGCCGATGAAGAGGAAGATCTGCCAGAAGCGGCCGATGTCCGTGAACTCGTAGCCCTGGTGGCCGAACCAGAAATTCAGCTCGAGGCCCATCTTGTGCATCACGGCCGCCCACTGGCCGCCGAGCGCCCCGACCACGATGATCAGCAGGCAGGTGAACAGGAAGTTCACGCCGAACCGTTGGAACTTCGGCTCGTGGCCGGAGATCGCCGGTGCGATGTAGAGGCCCGTGGCGAGCCAGGCGGTTGCGATCCACAGCACGGCGAGTTGCAGGTGCCAGCTGCGCGCCACGGAGTAGGGGAGGTACTCGGCGAGAGGAATGCCATAGAAGCCCTGGCCCTCGACGGCGAAGTGCGCGGTGATGCCGCCAAGCACGATCTGCACCACGATCAGTGCCGTGACCACCCAGAAGTACTTCGCGGTCGCCTTCATCGACGGTGTCGGCTTGAGCGCGCTCAGTGGATCGCGGTCGGGAACCTGCGGTGCGGGCTCCTGGCCATGTGTCGCGACGTAGTACCAGGCCAGCGCGCCCACGCCGGCGAGCAGGCCAAAGATGCTGATGAACGTCCACAGGTACGTCGACGTCGTGGGCACGTTGCCGACCAGTGGTTCCGACGGCCAGTTGCTCGTGTAGGTGATCGTATTGTCGGGGCGGTTCGTCGAGGCTGACCACGACGTCCAGAAAAAGAACGCCATCATCGCCTGGCGTTGCTTGACGTCCGGAATCGGGCTCTGCTGGATCGCGTACTGTGCGCGCAGTGTGTTCAACTCGACGTCCGGACCGAACAGGCGCATGTAGTGATCATCGACCTGCCGCATCGCCTGTGCGCGGTCCTCGTCCACCGTGATCACGCCCGTGGCTGGATCGTAGGTGTTCCTGCGCATCGTCTGCTGGAGCCGTGCCTGCAGGCCTGCCTGCTGCACGGCATCGAGGTCGGCATAGGCCTTGCCGGTGTCACGTTGCGCCCAGAGTTCGAGCAGCGCCGTGGCTTCCCGATGCAGCCAGTCCGCCGACCAGTCGGGCGCGACATAGCTGCCGTGACCCCAGATCGAACCCATCTGGTGACCCCCCACGCTTTGCCAGACCTCCCGGCCCATGTCGTACTGCTCGCGCGTGTATAGCGTCTCTCCGGTCGTCGTCTTCACTGCGGTGGGAATCGGTGGCGCCGCGATGTAAATCTCGCGCCCGAAGTACAGGAGGATGCCAAAGGACACCACCATCAGCGCCGCCAGCACCTTCCACAATCGACTCGTGTTCGTCATTGCAAGCTCCCAACGGCAGGACGGCCGCTCCATGGGTGGCATCGTCTGACGCGGGCAGGTTGGTCGCCTTGACCGAGGTCAAGCGTGACCGATTGAGCGCTAGGTATTAGCCGAATCGTGCTGGTTGCAAGCGGTCGATCCGACGCCATTCCCCGAGCTTGGAAAGGCAGACACGCGCTCGGGGAAAGGTACCGGATCGACCGCTTGCGAGGCGGCGCCTGGGCGACTTTTCCGCAAGAGCGGAAAAGATCGCACGGCGCATCGCGGCGTCGACGCGCCGCCCCGCCCCCCGGGGGGCGCGAGCAACGGAATGGCGACCGAAACCGCGGCGCGCCAACTATCAGCGTAATCGGGGTCGGGGGGGGCCGGCGTCAGCGCGCTGACCGACGCGCTGTTCCGCTATGGCCGTATCAGGCTACTTGCGCCGTACGAGTCGTCGGGCAGGGCGGCCGCGACGGTTGGGATCAATGCTTTACCGCCCGACGAGTCGTTCAGGCGCCGCGTATCAGGCGGTCGATCCAGTCGTTCTACCCGAGCGCGTGTCTGCCTCTCCAAGCTCGGGTAGAACGACTGGATCGACCGCCCTCAACCAGCGCACGTCTGCCATTCCGGGCTCGGGGGAAGGGCCCGGATCGATCGCGTGCAACCGGCGCAGCGCGAGGGGTCAGATCGCCTTGCTGAACCGCTGCCCGGACGCCTGCACGGACGGCAGGTAAGCGTCGAAGGCCATCGCGAGATGACGCAGCAGCAACCGGCCGGCCGGCAGCACGCGTAGTCCCGGCTCCGCGAATTCGGCGAGACCGTCCGCCACCATCGGTTCGAGCGCAGCGAGTTCGCTCGCGAAGTACTGGCGGAAGTCGATATTGTGGCGTCTCGCGGTGGCGTCGTAATCGAGCACGCCGTAGCACATGATCTGCTGGATCACGTCGCGGCGGATGACGTCGTCGCCGGTCATCGTGTAGCCGCGGTGCACGGGCAGTTCGCCGCGATCGATCGCGCCGTAATATTCGGGCAGCGTCTTCAGGTTCTGGATGTAGTGGTCGCCGACCTTGCCGATCGAGCTCACGCCCAGTCCCACGAGATCGCAGTAGCCGCGCGTCGAGTAGCCCTGGAAGTTCCGGTACATCGTGCCGGACTCCTGGGCGAGCACGAGTTCGTCGTCGGGCAGGGCAAAGTGATCCATGCCGATGTAGATGTAGCCGGCCGCCGAGAGCTTGTCGATCGTGAGCTCGAGCAACTGCAGGCGCGTCTCGGGCGTGGCCAGGTCCTCGACCTTGATCTGCTTCTGTGGCTTGAACATCTGTGGCAGGTGCGCGTAGGCATACACGGCGAAGCGGTTCGGCCGCGCCGCGAGCACCGTGTCGAGCGTCTTGGCGAAGCCCTGCACCGACTGCTTCGGCAGGCCGTAGATCAGGTCGACGCTGACGGAGTTGAAGCCGAACTCGCGCGCTTCGCGGATCAGCCGCAGCGTGTCGGGTACCGACTGGACGCGGTTCACCGCTTCCTGCACGGCCGGGTCGAAGTCCTGGATGCCGAGGCTGCAGCGATTGAAGCCGATGCGATAGAGATCGCGCAGGGTGTCGGTGGTGATCGTGCGCGGGTCGAGTTCGATCGAATACTCGCGGCCCGCATCCGACGAAAGCTGGAAATGCTGTCCGATCTTCTCGACCAGCCGCTCGATTTCGAGCGACGTCAGGAACGTGGGTGTGCCGCCGCCGAAGTGCAGCTGTTCCACGACACGGTCGCGATCGTAGAGATCACCCTGCATCTCGATTTCGCGATGCAGCCGGTACAGGTACGCCTCGGCCTTTTCGTGGTTGCGGGTGATGACCTTGGTGCAGCCGCAGTAGAAGCACGGGCTCGAGCAGAACGGGATGTGCACGTACAGCGACAGCGGGCGCGGGATCGGGTCCTGGTTGCTGGCCACGGCGACAACCCGGTACTCGTTGACGCCGAAACGGTCCGAGAACTGCACCGCGGTGGGGTACGACGTATAGCGCGGACCCGAGCGGTCGTAGCGGCGGACTAGGTCTTCGTCGAACCGGATCTGGTGCGAGTTCATCTGCGTTCCTGCGTGCCGGGAGCGGAGTCAGCCTGCTGCCTGTCCCGCCCATCTGCCTTGATGTGCGTCAAGGATGAGAATTTGTCTAAGCTGGGCCAACCTTTCAAGCCGAATCTTCCGCAGCCGTTGCGGTAAACCCTGACCAGCCCCAGCCCAGGGGGCCATCCGCTGGTGGGGCCGGGCGGACGATCCGCTAGAATTCGCGCAGTTTTGCCGGAGGTTTCCACCTTGACCGTTCCCAGCACCCCTGCGACCCCCATCGAGACGGATGCCCTGATCGTCGGTGCCGGCCCCGCCGGCCTGTTCCAGGTCTTCGAACTCGGCCTGCTTGGCATCAAGAGTCACGTCGTCGACACCCTGCAGCACCCGGGCGGCCAGTGCGCGGAGTTGTACCCCGACAAGCCGATCTACGATATCCCTGCGTTGCCCGTCTGCGGCGCGCAGGAACTGGTCGAGCGGCTGATGCAGCAGATTGCCCCGATGAGCCCCGTGTTCCATTTCGGCGAAGAAGTGGCCGAGCTGACGAAGCGGGACGACGGCCGGTTCTTCCTGCGCACCTCGGCCGGCACGGAGTTCCTGGCGAAGACGGTCGTGATCGCCGCCGGCCTCGGCTCGTTCCAGCCGCGCCGCCTCGGCGTCGAGGGCTGCGACGCTTTCGAGGACCGGCAGGTGCACTATCGGGTTCGCAGCGCGGCCGAGTTCGCCGGCCAGCGGCTCGTGATTTTCGGCGGCGGCGACTCGGCGCTCGACTGGGTCATCGATCTGAACGGCAAGGCGAAGAGCATCGTGCACGTGCATCGCCGCAACGAGTTCAAGGCGGCACCCGCGTCGGTCGCGCGCATGCGTGAGCTGGTTGCGGCCGGCAAGATGGAATACATCGAGGGCATCGCCTCCGGCATCGCGATCGAGGACGGTCGGCTCACCGGAGTGACGATCAAGCGTTCGGACGGCACGGCGCATGAGGTTGCGGCGGATCACCTGCTGGCGTTTTTCGGCCTGCATCCGAAGCTCGGCCCGATTGCCGAGTGGGGCTTCGAGCTGGAGAAGAAGGCGATCAAGGTCGACACTGCCAAATTCCAGACCAGCATTCCCGGGATTTTTGCGATCGGCGACATCAACACCTACCCGGGCAAGAAGAAGCTCATCCTGAGCGGTTTCCACGAAGCCGCGCTGGCGGCCTTCGCCATCGCGGAGCACTTGAATCCCGCGAAGAAGGTGCACCTGCAGTACACGACGACCAGCCCGATCATGCAGAAGCGACTCGGCGTCACCGAGTGATCGCCGCATGAGCACGGTGCTCACCGACCTGCTCCAGCTGCTCGACCTCGAGCGGCTGGAGATCAACCTGTTCCGGGGTGTCAGCCGCGACATAGGCAGCCCGCAGGTGTTCGGCGGGCAGGTGCTCGGGCAGGCGTTGATGGCCGCGAGCCGCACGGTCGAGCCCGATCGCGCGGTGCATTCGCTGCACTCGTATTTCCTGCGGCGTGGCGACTTCGACGCGCCGATCGTCTACGAAGTGGATCGCAGCCGCGACGGTGCGAGCTTCACCAACCGCCGCGTCGTCGCGATCCAGCATGGCCAGCAGATTTTCCACCTTTCCGCGTCGTTCCAGCGGGACGAGCAGGGCCCCGACCACCAGGTCTCCGCGCCAGTGGTCATGCCACCGGAGAATCTGCCCGACCTGACGTCCATGGTGCGTCAGCGGCTGCTGGAGATGCCCGAACAGATGCGACGTTTCTGGGAGCGCGACCGTCCCTTCGAGTTCCGGTCCGTTGAGCCGGTGCAGGACGGCACGCCGCGCCCCGGCGTGCGCCATCTCTGGTTCCGGTTGGCGGGACGGTGTCCCGCCGATGCCGTGCTGCATCGCTGCCTGCTGGCCTACGTCTCGGACTTCCACCTGCTCGAGACGGCCACGCTGCCGCACGGGCTTTCGTTCCACACGGGCAACGTGCTGCTCGCCAGTCTCGACCACGGCATGTGGTTTCACCGTCCGTTCCTCATTGGCATGGCCTTCGGGCGCATCTTCGACCGCGCCGGCCGACTCGTGGCCAGCACGGCTCAGGAAGGCTTGATGCGGGTGAGCGAAGGCTGAAGCGCGGTCCTACTTCACCGCGAGTTCGAACCGAACGCGCTGCTCGTTGACCGAGACCTTGCCGTCACGCGCGAGGAAGACGCGCTCCGGCGGCAGTCCCGTGTCCGTGACGAGGGCGTGCTGCACGGCCGCGCCGCGTTGTTGCCCGAGTTGTTCCAGGTCGCTGGGTTCGGCGACTGCACGCGCGCGACATTCCTGTTCCAGCCACGCCAGTCGCGCCTGCGCGGCTTGTGCCTTCGCCTCCTTGCGCGTGATATCGTCCGCTGGTTCGGGCGGCTCGGGGATCACGGGGCGGCGCCGGACAGCTGCGTGTACAGGGTGGCCAGGATTTTCTCTTTTTGCTCGTACGGCAGCGTTTCGAACGCGGGCACCGGCGTCGTCTCGTCGCCGCGCTTCCTGCCAGGCAATGCCTTGCGCATTGCCGACTGCAGTTCGCGCTGGTAACGCACCTCGGCCAGCGCCGCTCCGTCGAGCGCCGCTTCGGCGCCGATTGGCACCTCGAGCCGCAAATCCGGCTTCGGCGCCAGGCTCTTGCCCAGCGCGCCCAGGTTTGCAGCAGCTGCAGGATCGAGCACGGCAGAGCCCGGCTCGAAGTCGACGAATTGCGCGTCTTCGGCCCCCTTGAAAAGCGCGCCGAGCGCCTTGAACGGCGCCGTCACCGCTTTCGTCAGGATGTTCTTGATGATCTGCCAGACGATCGGGCCGACGCGGAATGCCGGATCGTCGATCGTGCCGCTCACCGGGATTTCGAGGTTGATCACGCCATCTGCGTCCTTCAGCAGCGAGGTCGCGAATTTCACGGGCAGGGTCGCTTCGTCCTTGCTCGCGGTGGCTTCGCCCCACTCGAGCTGGTCGATGCGGATCTTGTGCTGTGCCTCGAGCTTGCGGTTGTCGATCTGGTAATGCAGGTCGGTGAACAGCTTGCCCTTCGCGATGTTGTAACCCGCGAACTTGCCCGAATACGGGTTGAAGACCGGCAGCGAGATATTCTCGAACTTGAAGGTGATGTCCGTGAAGCGGTCGTAGGCGAACGGCTGCGTCGTGCCGGAGATCAGCACGGGCGAGAACTCGCCGACGTTGCCATCGAGCTTGACCGTTGCGCGCGAGTTCGGGTCACTCGACATGCCGGTGATGCTGCCGTCGAGCGACTCGACCGCGGCGGCGAAATTCGGCTGCACGTTGAAATCGGCGAAGTCCATCGTGCCGCCGGCGATCTGCACCTCGCGGATGCGGATGGGCATGCCGGATTCCTTGAGTTCCGGCGGCGGCGCTGCGGCGGCGAGCTTGCGGGCCCTCGCGGCCGCCTCCTTGGCCTGCTTTTCCGCCCGAATCTGCGCACGCGACTTCTTGCGCGCGGGCGCCGCTGCCTGCGCGGCCTGGTCGGCTTTCGCCTGTGCCACGGCAGCGGCCGTGCCCTGCGGATCGAACACCGCGGAGACGTTGAGCACGGCGTCGGAACTCACGATCACCCGGGCAAATGGTTTCACGACGCGCACGCGGTCGATGCTGAGCGAGTCGGGCGCCAGTGCAAACTTCAGTTTCGAGAGTGCGATCCGCTCGAAATTGAGGAAGTCCTGCTCGAGCGCGTTGTCGATGGACTCGAAGTCCGCGAAGGTCGCGTTGCCGGCGAACTGGAGCTCCGGCCGGCCGGCGCCAGCCGGCGCCAGCGACAACTTGCCGGTGGCGCCTGCCGTGCCTTGCCGGATCGTGAGGTCCGTCGTGCCGTTGGCATACGGTTGCAGCGCCTGCAACGGCAACCCGGCGAGGTCGATGTCAACGTCCGCCGCGAAGGGTTCCGGCACCACGTTGCCAGTACCTGCCAGCTTCGCGGTGCCATTGATCGTCGCATCGAACTTCACCGGCAGCGACCGGGCCAGGTCCAGACTCGCACCGGTCGCCGTCACTTCGAGGGGTGCCAGCTCGAAACGGGCGACCGGCTCGACGGCGCGGTCTTCATAACTCACCGCAGCACCGCGCAGCGCTCACGGGTTCGCAACCGGCACGGGTCCATGCCGCCTGCAGGCGCGGGGTGCCGGCGCCGTGGCGCCGAGGCGGCCGGGGCGGGGCGCCGTCGGCAGGTGCTTCGACGAACAGCTGATCGATGTTCAGCGTGCCGTCGGGCATCGTCCAGATGTCGGCCTTGACGCCTTCAGCCGCAATCGTGCCGAAGGACACGGTATTGGCCGGCATCGCGATCTTCGTGTCGTTGATGACGATGGCCGGCAGGGTGACGTAGTCCTGCTCGAGACCCCGCGCACGCACGGTCAGGCCGTTCAGCTGCATCTGCGGCAGGTGCACGGCGAGCCGCATGGGCTCGTTCAGCACGACGTCGTACGATCCACGCAGGTTCATCTCGCCCTGTGGGATGACGAATGGCAGTTCGACGCCGGCCACTTCGAGTGCGCCGGGCACGTTCAGGCTCGTGACTGCCAGTTCGCCCGACGACGAGACCTGTGGTTCGAGCGCGAACTTGCCGCGCCACTCCAGCAATTCGGCGTTCTGCGTCTTGGCGGTCAGGCCAAACGCGCCGCCTTCCGGCGTGGTCTTGAAGTTGTCGAGCTTGAAATTGACCGGCGTGAACTGGCGCTCGAGCGGCACGCGCCGGGTCAGGTCAGCGAACTGCAGGGTGCCTTCACCCAGCGCGAACCGCTGGATCCAGATCGCCGGGAGCGGCTCGTCCGAGTCCGCCTCGTCCGGCAATGCGAGGTCTGCCAGGTTGACCGAGCCGTCGAGCCGGATTACGGCACGCGCCAGCGGCGCATCGAGCTGCACGTCCTTGAAAAAGTAAGCACGACGCCACAGCGACGACAGCTCGAAATCGACGAAGAAGCGACGGAACGCAAACATCGGCTTGCCATCGGTGTCGGGCAGCGACAGGTCCTTGATTTCGGCCTGCAGCTTGAACGGGTTGATGCGAATTTCGCCGAGAGTGAGCTCGCGCCCGTACTTTTCGCGCACGAAGTCGATCGCCTGGCTGCGCACGATTCGAGGCGCGGCGTAGAAGCCGAGGAGGGTATAGAGACCTGCCAACAGCAACACGACGGCTGCGACCCGAAACAGCCTGGACTTCAGGAGATTCCCCACGCGTGCACCTGCTATCTTTCAGGCACTGTAGCCACGAATGCGGGTCGGTCACAAGCGCAACCAGACCGGCGGTGGCTCAGGAAGGATTCAACCGTCGTGAGACGCCGTGGGCCTGCGCCAGCATCCGCGCCAGCGCACCTGCTAGTCCGGCAGTACCTTGCCTGGATTCAGGATTCCGCGCGGGTCCAGGGCCTGCTTGATCGACCGCATGACTGCGAGCGCAACCGGGTCCTTATGGCGTGCGAGCAGCTCGCGCTTTAGCTGGCCGATGCCGTGCTCGGCGCTGATCGAGCCCCTGAATTCCTGCACGCAGGCGTGCACAGCGTGGCCGAGGTCCTCCTGCATAGCGAGAAACGCCGTGCGGTCGCCGCCGCCCGCAGGCTCGCTGAGATTGAAATGCAGGTTGCCGTCGCCGACGTGGCCGTATGCCACGAGACGCGCAGAGGGCGCCACTTGCGCGACAGCCGCACTCGCTTTCCGCAGGAAGGCGGGTAGCGCGGCGACCGGCACCGCAACGTCATGCTTGATGCTGGCACCCTCGTGACGCTGCGCCTCCGGCACCGACTCGCGCAGTCGCCAGATTGCCTCGCGCTGGGCGATCGACTCTGCCAGCGTGGCTTCGATGACGTCGCCGCGGTTCATGGCGGCACCGAGCGCGTCCTCGAGCAAGCCTCGCAGGTGTGGATCGTGGCGAGCCGTCGACACTTCGCACAGCACGTACGCAGGATACGGCGCATCCAGCGGGTCAGACACGCCCGAAATGTGGCGGACCGCGAATTCGACCGCTATTCGTGGCAGGTACTCGAATGTCGTAACGCAGTCGCCCGTGGCTTCGCGCAAGCGCTGGAGCAAATCGACTGCGGCCTGTATGCCGGGCACCGCGGCGAACGCGGTCTCGATCGTGCGTGGCTGCGGGAACAGCTTCAGGCTGGCGGCGGTGATGATCCCGAGCGTGCCTTCCGCACCGATGAAGAGGTCGCGCAGGTCATACCCCGTGTTGTCCTTGCGCAGGCTCGACAAGCCGTCGATGACGCGACCGTCGGCCAGCACGACCTCGAGACCGAGTGCGAGATCTCTCGTCACGCCATAGCGCACGGCCGCGAGTCCACCCGCGTTGGTCGAGAGATTGCCGCCGATCTGGCAACTGCCTTCCGAGCCGAGCGACAGCGGAAACAGCCGGTCGACGGATCGCGCGGCCGCCTGCACGTCCATCAGCACGCAGCCCGCTTCCGCGATCAGCGAGAAGTTGGCGGCGTCGACTGCGCGGATGCGGTTCAGCCGGTGCAGCGACAGCACGAGCTGATCGCCGTGCGCGCTCGGCGTGGCGCCGCCGCAGTAACCGGTGTTGCCACCCTGGGGCACGACGGCGATGCGAGCCGAGTTGCAGAACGCGAGTACCTGCGAGACTTCTGCGGTCGTCGCCGGACACGCAACGAAGGGCGTGGCGCCCCGGTACAGGCCCCGGAAATCCGTCAGGAAGCGCGCCGTCCGTTCCGGTGTGTCGATGCAACCCCCCGGGCCAAGCACAGCCCGGATGCGCTGGAGTGCGTCGGCGTGCGAATCGGGTACGGCTGCCTGCATCCGGGACCGCGAGGCTCAGGCCTGGCGGGGCGCGGCGAACTTCGCCACGACCAGCGAGGCGCCCACCGCGACGGCGAGCACGAGGATCGAGGCGAGCGCGTTGGTGAGCATGTTCGGTGCAACGAGCAGCAGCAGGCCGAAACCCAGCATCATGAAGCCGGAGATCAGCTTGAGCAGGCGGCCTTCGGCTTCGGTCAGCTTGCGTGCACCCATGGTCTTCACGAACACCGTTACGATCGCGAGCAGCGGCAGCACGTAGATCACGTTATAGGCCGCAAGCCACGCATAGTACTGCCAGGACTCGAGGTCCGCGAGCGTCAGCGCCCGCGTGTACACCATCGGGAAACCCGCGGTGCAGAGCAGTTCGTACGAGTTGGCAACGATCGCGAGCAGCACCGTGCTGACAATCATCGGGCCCATGCTGCCGGAGGCGACCACCTCGCGCATGCGCTTGAACAGGCCGGGCTTGGCCGCGTCCGGGATCGACAGGCTCGGGCCTGCCTTGAACCAGAAGTAGTCCTTGATGTTGAGCGCGGCGACCGTCAACGCGACCAGCCCCGCGATTGCCGTGATGACGCGCAGTTCGCCCGCGATCAAAAATACGTTGAGCCACGCGGCCATGAACACGAAATAGACGAGTCCGGAGAACAGCACGAACGTGCCGCCGACGATCGCCATGCGCGTGCGGCTCCTGGCGTGGACCAGCAGGCTCAGCAGGAACAGCAGCACGAAGAAAGCGCAGGGATTGAACGCATCCATGCCCGCGAGCACGAGCGTGAGCACGGGCAGCGAGAACGCCTTGGCATCCACCGAGCCGATAAACGGCAGGCCAATCGTTGTACCTGCCTTCTCCTCGGCCGCCGAGGGTCGGGCGCCGCCGGCGTCAGCGACATTCGATGCAGGATCGAGCGCACCGGGGTTTGCAGCCCGCCGGTCGCGGCAGGCCTGCAATGCGTCGGCGAGTTCCTTGCCCGTCGTCCCGGCCGAGTCGTAGCCGATGATGATCTGGCGGCAGAACACGAAGCCGGGAACCGATAGCGCCTCGGCGCCGAGCGTCTGCGCCGTCTCGTAGTAGAACCTGGCATTGCCGCGATGATCCTTGACCGAGAAGCGCTTCACCTCGAGCCACGGATTCCGGGCCTCGAGCTCGGCGATGAACGGTTTGGCCGCCTGGCAATGCGGGCAACTGGGCGAGAAGAAATAGTACAGCCGGACGGCGGGCGTACCGTCAGCGGCGGTGCCGTACCAGAAGTCGTCGGATCTCGGGTCGCCGGCGTCTGCCCGGGCCAGGCAGGAAAAACAGAGCAGTACCAGCAGCCAGGCCAGCCGGATCACGGACATGCGGTGAAAACCTGTAGTTCCGAAGGTGCGCGAATTCTAGCGGGACCGCCGGCCGACTCGCTCCGTTCTTCTACCGATGCGGATAGCGGGAGCGCGTCACTTGGCGCGCGATTGCAGCCGGGACGGCGGTGACGCGAGCTTGCCTGCCTCCGGTGGCGTCGACATCAGCCAGTCTGGATTGGGCAGTTCGCTGAAGATCTCGCGCAGCGCCTCGCCCCAGCGTTCCCGGATGCGCTGGAAGTACTCGTTGGTCGAGTCGATGTCGACGTGGCTGCTGATGCGGCATTCGTCGCGGCGGACGATGACGAGGTCGAGCGGCAGGCCGACTGAAAGGTTGGAGCGGATCGTCGAATCCATCGAGATCAGCGCGCACTTGGCCGCCTCGCTCAGCGGCATGCTGCGACGTGTCACGCGATCGATGATCGGCTTGCCGTACTTCGATTCGCCGATCTGGAAGTAGGTGGTGTCGGGTGTGGCCTCGACGAAATTGCCCGCGGCATAGATGTGGAAGAGGCGGGGGGCCTCGCCCTTGATCTGGCCGCCGAGGATGAAGGATGCGTTGAATTCGATGCCCTGCTGCCGCAGCGCCTCGGCGTCGCGCAAGTGCATCTCGCGCAGCGTGCTGCCGACGCAACGCGCCGCCTCGAACAGGTTCGGGCAGTTGAGCAGGTTGGCGTCGCTCTGCGAACTCATGCGCTCGGCCAGCAGGTTGAGTGCGCCCTGGGTGATGGCGAGGTTGCCTGCGGACAGCAGCACGATCACGCGGTCGCCCGCGCGCTCGAACACCGTGGTCTTGCGGAACGTGTTGATCTGGTCGACGCCTGCATTGGTGCGCGAATCCGACAGGAACACGAGGCCCGCATCCAGCAGCATCGCTACGCAATACGTCATGAGGAATCCGGTGGTGCAGTGAAAACATGAATGGTAGGCCCGCAGCGAAGTTGCTGCCAAGCGCAAACCCGGCGGACGGCGCTCACTGCTGCTGGTGAGAGCCGTTCTGTGCAGTGGTGGCCGTGCCAAGTGCGGCCAGCTTGACCGCGACGCTCAATTGCTCGCGGCCCCCGCCCCGGCGCACGCCGCGCACCGGCGCCGCGTCGAGATAGTCGCGCCCGACTGCCAGCCGGCAATGCGCAGCGCCGGCTGCTTCACCATGCGTGACGTCCAGGCTCAGCCACCCCTCGTCACCGCCGATCCAGGCATCGACCCAGGCATGGCTCGCGACTTCGCCGGTCTCCCCGGTGTAGAAGTAGCCGCTCACGTAGCGGGCAGGAATGCCCGCCGCCCGGCAGCACGCGACGAACACATGCGCCTGGTCCTGGCAGACACCGAACCCGAGTTCCAGTACTTCCGCCGCCGAATGGCTGACGTCGGTGATGCCGGGCTCGTATTCCACGGCTTGGCGTACGCCCGTCACGAGGTCGAGCAGGGTGGCCCGTGTCGCCGGATGGCGTCCGAGACAGCGCTCGGTGATCTCGCGCACGCGGCCGCTGGCGCGCGTCAGCGCCGTCGGTGCCAGGAATGCCAGATGCGACAGTTCGCCGTCCAGCGGCGGCATCGTGCGGTTGCCAGCATCGTCCGGCGCGATGTCGGCGATGCCTTCGACGACGATGCGCATCTCCTTGTGCGGCGTTTCCATCGTCACTACGTGCGTGACGTTGCCGTATGGGTCGATCTGCTCGAGCCGCTCGCCCGGCAACGTGATGCGCCAGGAGAGCACGCGCTGCCCGCGCTCGGCCCGTGGCGTGAGTTTCAGCGACTGGATGCTGTAACTCACGTTCTCTTCGTAGACGTAGCAGGTCTCGTGCCGGATGTGCAGCTGCATGGTGTGCCCTGGATTGCGGCCGTCAGGTGGGAACGACATGACCGAGGAAATCGCGGCCGATGCGGTCGTTCAGGTCCCATACGCGCTCGCTCACGTCCTGCAGCAGGGCTTCCGCGCCGCCCGCGCCGAGCGTGGCGAGCGTCCCGAAGCGAAGCATGGAATGCAGCACGCCGGCGCGGCGCTGCGTCTCGCCCGACTGGGTGTTCGCGACGGCGGCCAGGTTGTCGAACACCAGCTCGGCGGAGCGGAGCAGCGAACGCGGCACGTCGGGCCGGAACGCCGCGAACTCGACGACGTGCATCGGCGTGACGCGGTCGCGCGAGACGCGACGGAAAATTTCGTAGGCCGAAAGCGCCCTTAGCAGAACGGTCCACGGCAGGTAGTCGTGCGTCACGGGCTCGCCCGCGTTGTCGGTGGCTTCGCAGGCCAGCCGGATGCGCAACAGCCGCGCGACGCCGTCGGCACGTTCGAGGAACGTGCCCATCTGCATGAAATGGTAGCCCTCGTCGCGCAGCATCGAGCCAAGTACGACACCGCGGGCAAGGTGCGCGCGGTACTTCACCCACTCGACGAATTCGGCCACATTGCGGGCCGAAAATCGACTGGGCGCATTGCTGCGGGCTTCGAGCCAGGTGGCATTGAAGGTCTCCCACATTTCACTCGAGATCGAGCCGCGAACAGCCCGGGCGTTCTCGCGCGCCGCGCGCAGGCAGTTCAGGATGCTCGACGGGTTCTCGCGGTCGAATGCCAGGAATTCGATGACCCGGTGGGTCTCGTAGTCCTCGCCGAAGCGTGTGGCGTATCTGTCGGCGAAGTTCAGTGTCGATAGCGTCAGGCCCCAGCCGACGCCTTCACTGGTGCTCTTGCGCGGCAGCAGCGACAAGCGATACTGCACGTCGAGCGTCCGCGCGAGATTCTCCGCGCGCTCGGCATAGCGTCCCAGCCAGTAGACGTGATCGGCAGTGCGGCTCAGCACGCTGTCAGTCCTCCAGCACCCAGGTGTCTTTCGTGCCGCCGCCCTGCGACGAGTTCACGACGAGCGACCCTGCCCGCAGCGCCACGCGCGTCAGCCCGCCCGGAACGATAGTGATCTCCTTGCCCGACAGCACGAACGGCCGCAGGTCGATGTGGCGCGGAGCCACGCCCTCCTCGACGAAGGTGGGGCACGACGACAGCGCCAGCGTCGGCTGCGCGATGTACTTTTCGGGCGCCGCGAGAATTCGCAGGCGGAAATCCTCGCGTTCCGCGTGCGACGCGGTCGGCCCGACCAGCATCCCGTAGCCGCCGGCGCCGTGCACTTCCTTCACTACCAGTTCGTCGAGGTGCGCAAGCGTGTACGCAAGGTCGTCCGGCTGGCGCAGGATGCGCGTCGGCACGTTGGACAGCAGCGGCTCCTCGCCAAGATAGAAGCGCACCATGTCCGGCACGTAGGGGTAGATCGACTTGTCGTCCGCGATGCCGGTGCCGATCGCGTTGGCGATGGTGACGCGGCCGGCCCGATACGCGGACATCAGGCCGGGCACGCCCAGTGCCGAGTCCGAACGGAAGACGAGCGGGTCGAGGAAGTCGTCGTCGATGCGGCGATAGATGACGTCGACGCGCTGCGGGCCCTGCGTCGTGCGCATGTAGACGAAGCCGCCGCGGACGAACAGGTCCTGGCCTTCGACGAGCTCGACGCCCATCTGCTGCGCCAGGAACGCATGCTCGAAGTACGCGCTGTTGTGCGCGCCCGGGGTCAGCACCACGACCACCGGTGCGGCGACTCCGGCGGGTGCGACGCTCGCGAGGTTCTCCAGCAACCGGTCCGGGTAGTGCTCGACGGGTGCGACGCGGTTCAGGGCGAACAGTTCGGGAAACAGCCGCATCATCATCTTGCGGTCTTCGAGCATGTAGGACACGCCCGACGGCACGCGCAGGTTGTCTTCGAGGACGTAGAACTCGCCCTGGCCCGCGCGCACGACGTCGATGCCGGCGATGTGCGCGTAGATGCCGCCGGGAACGTCGAGTCCCTGCATCTCGGGGCGGTACTGGTCATTGCAGAAGATCTGTGCGGGTCCCAGCACGCCCGCGCGCAGGATGTCCTGGCCGTGGTAGATGTCCGCGACGAAGGCGTTAAGCGCCTGCACGCGCTGGCGCAGCCCCGCCGCGAGCTTGCGCCATTCGTCGGCCGAGAGGATGCGCGGCACGATGTCGAACGGAATCAGTCGCTCGTTCCCGTCCTGCTCGCCGTATACGGCGAACGTGATGCCGACCCGGTGAAAGTGGCTGTCGGCTTCAGCACGCTTCTGTCGCAGTGCGTCCTCGGGTTCCCGGATCAACCAGTCGGAGTAGACGGAATAGGGCAGGCGCACCTGCCCGTCGGCGGTGTACATCTCGTCGAAAGGCGCGACAGTGATGGCGGCAGGTTCCATTGAGCTTCGGCAGGAAGTCCGATTCGCTCTAGCGAGAATCGTGCCAACACGGAAACGCCTGCGATTCGTGCGACGCTGCGCCCAAGCAGTGCACGGACAGCAATGGGCCGTTCACGACCCATTTTGGTGCGACACCTGCCAGTCGCGCGCCAGGTGTTGCCCCGATGGATCAGTACCGGCCGTGGGTCTTGTACAGGTAATTCGTCAGCTCGGCCGTCTGCATCGACAGCCGGCGTTGCAGTTCATGCACGACGCGAACGATGGCGCGCATCACCCGGTAGACCAGGTGGGGGTTGCTGTCGAGCAGCCCTTCGAGGTCGCCGCGGCTCAGGCTGAGCACACGAGTGCCGTTCTCGGCAACGAGCGAGGCGTAACGCAGCGCGCCGTCGAGGAACGAGAGTTCACCGACGACGTCGCCAGGCCGCAACACGCTGAGCGAGACTTCGTTGTCGGTACCGGCCGACTTGACGACCGCGATGCCGCCACTCACGACGACGTAGAGGTGGTCGTCGCTGTCGCCTTCGCGCACGACGACTTCGCCCTGCGCCAGGTCGCGGAGCGTCATCACCGCTGCCAGCGCCTTGCGCTGGTCCTCGGTCATCTCGACCGCCAGCTTGGACTTGCTGAGGCCTTCGAGGATGGCGGCTTGTGTCATGGCGGGCTCCGGCGACGGTTGGACTGGCTTGCGGATTGTCGGGGCAGCGCAGCCGCCCGGCCAGTAGGTGAAACCCGCGGCCTGCTGGACGGTCAGGTCGCTGGACACGGGGTCGGGCAGCACGGCCCGCGCGAGGGCGCACAGGGGACCCGCTCCCGGATCGTCGCAGGGGCCGGCAGCGTCCCGGCTGGCAGGAAGCGCGACGATGGGGTGAGGGTAGGTCTGCCCAAGTACAACACCGGCATGCGCCAGGACCTCTGCAGGAGCCTCCCAGGGGCGGTGAATCCACTTGTCGGGCAGCTGCGCCAGTTCGGGCAGCCAGCGGCGGATGTACGCGCGTGCCGGGTCGTACCGCTCGGCCTGCAGCACCGGGTTGAAAATGCGGAAGAACGGGGCTGCGTCCGCGCCACACCCTGCGGTCCATTGCCAGCCGAGCGTGTTGGCGGCGAGGTCCGCGTCGACCAGCGTGTCCCAGAACCAGCGGGCGCCGGCGAGCCACGGCTGCCGCAGGTTCTTCGTCAGCAGCGAGGCGACGATCATGCGCACGCGGTTGTGCATGAAGCCGGTCGTCCACAACTCGCGCAGGCCGGCGTCGACGATCGGGTAGCCGGTGCGGCCGTGCTGCCAGGCGCGGAGCAGCGCTGGGTCCTCCGCCCATGGAAAGCGCTCGAAGCGTTCGTCGAGCGGACGCTCGGGTGTGTGCGGGTAGTGGTGCAGCAGGTGATACGCGAATTCGCGCCAGCCGATCTCGCGGATGAAACTGTCGGCGGATTTCGCGGCCACCGGCTGGTCGACGATCGCGTTGCGCGCCGCGACCAGGCACTGGCGCGGACTGATCTCCCCGAAATGCAGGTGAGGTGACAGCCGTGAACTCGCGGGCAGGTCCGGGCGATTGCGGCCTTCGTCGTAGCGGCCGAGCCATTCGCCGCAGAATTCCTCCAGCCGCTGGTGCGCGCCATTTTCGCCTGGCGACCAGCTCTGCGAAAACGCCGCATCCCATGGAATCTTCGGCCGCAGGTCGAGCTCGTTCGAGCGCCAGGCTGCCGATGGGTTGCGACGGACCGTGCAGGCGTCTGGGGGCCGGCAGCGGTGCCGGCTGTGCATCGAGTCGCATCTGGCATGCGCGCCAGAACGGCGTGAAGACACGGTACGGTCCGCCCTGACCGGTGCGGATTTCCCACGGCTCGTGCAGCAGGTTCGCGTTGTAGCTCGCGCATTCGAAGCCGAGGTCGCGCAAGCCGGTCTTGACCGACATGTCACGCGCGACGGTGGCTGGATCGTAAAGACGATTCCACACGACTTTCCTGGCGTCGACTTCACGCGCCAGCGCAATCAACGCAGACATCGCGGGCCCTCGGCGCAGGGTGAGTGCAACTCCCTTCCTGCGCAGTGCCGCATCGAGCGCGGCCAGGCTGTGGTGCAGCCACCAGCGAGACGCGGCACCGGGCGACCATGGGCTTTCTTCCTCCGGCGCATGCAGGTACACGGCCACGACGCGGCCGCTGTCCGCCACGGCTGCGGCGAGCGCCGGATTGTCGGACAGGCGCAGGTCCCGCCGGAACCAGACGAGAGTGGTCGTGCCGCTCATGCTGCGTTTGCCTCAATCAAAAAAGCCGCGCCCGGTGAGGAGCGCGGCCTTTGTTGCGGCCCAGGTCGGGTCAGCCGACCGAGTTGCGGAGTGCGGCGATGCGCTCTTCGAGCGGCGGGTGCGACATGAACATGCGCTTGAAGCCGCCAGCTTCGGACCACCGGCGATGCCGAAGGCCGCCATCTTGTCGGGCAGCGCGCCGGAATGACGCTGCTGCAGTCGCTCGAGCGCGCCGATCATCGCCTGGCGACCTGCGAGCGTCGCGCCACCCGCGTCGGCGCGGAACTCGCGCTGCCGCGAGAACCACATGACGATCATCATCGCGAACAGGCCGAGCACGAGCTGCGCAATGATCGAGGTGATCCAGAACGCCGGGCCGTGGCCGCGTTCGGTCTTGAAGATCACGCGGTCCACGAAGTGGCCGATGACGCGCGAGAGGAAGAACACGAAGGTGTTCACCACGCCCTGGATCAGCGTCAGCGTGACCATGTCGCCGTTGGCGACGTGGCTCACCTCGTGCGCGAGCACGGCCTCGGCTTCCTGCTGCGACATGCTTTGCAGCAGGCCCGTGCTCACCGCGACCAGCGCGGCATCACGGCGCGCGCCCGTCGCGAACGCGTTCGGCTCGGGCGAATCGAACACCCCCACCTCCGGCATGCCGATGCCGGCGGCCTGCGCCTGGCGCTGCACGGCGCCGACCAGCCAGCTTTCGGTGGCGTTGGCGGGTTGCGAGATCACCCGCACGCCCATCATGCGCTTGGCTGACCACTTGGAGATCGCGAGCGAGAAGAGCGAGCCCGTGAAGCCCACCACGGCCGACAGGACCAGCAGCTTGCCGAGGTCGAGGTCCGAGCCCTGCGCATCGAGGATCGAATTGATGCCGAGCAGGTTCAGCACGATGCCCAGCAGCAGCATGATCGCGAGGTTGGTGGCGAGGAACAACAGAATCCGTTTCATCTTAACGAGTCTCCAGCGTGCGATCCCATGACGCCCATTCGCTTGGGGTGATCTTCCGGGTTTCAATCCCTGCCGCATCCAGGCGTGGCAGCGGGTTCCGGCGCGAGCGCATAATAACAGGAAGCCGAAAACCGGAACCGAGGTTCAGACAACCTCCGTTCGCCGCGGTTCCGTCCCGCCCGCAACGAGGTGCCCAGATGACCGCAAGCCCCGCCCGGCACTGGACGTTCCTGAGCAACCACGCGCACGTCCTGGTCTGCCTGGCCCAGGACCCGGACGCGCGCCTGCGCGACATCGCGCTCAGTGTCGGCATCACGGAACGCGCCGTCCAGAAAATCGTGAGCGACCTCGAGGAGGCCGGGGTCATCGTGCGCGAACGCGCAGGACGGCGGAACTCCTATCGGCTCAAGCTCGACGTGCCGCTGCGGCACGCGCTCGAATCGCACAAGACCGTCGGTGTCCTGTTGTCGCTCGTGCTTGACCGCGCCGGGCGCAGGCGTGTCCGTTCTGCCTGATGGCTCGGCGCGGCTGCGCCGCGCGCTGCGTGAAAGTCAGGCTGCGCTCGCGGTGCGACTCTCGCGCCTGCACGAGGCGAATGAGCGCGACGTCCACCAGTGTCGTGTCGACTGCCGGCGCCTGCGTGCATTGCTCAAGTCATACAGGTCATTTTTTTCCGCGGAGCAGGTACTCAGGTTCAGGGCAGCACTCAAGCGGGTCGCCGACCTGCTCACCGAGATCCGCGCACTGGATGTCCTTGCCGCGCTGCCGCCCCTGCAAGGTGAGCAGACCGCCCGCGAACTGGTGTCGGCCCGGCAGCGAGCTGTAAAGCGACTTGCTCGTCGGCTGGCAAGTCCGTCGAATCAGTCCGCGCTCGAGTTGTCTGCCCGCGGCCCACGCCGTGGCGACCTTGGCCTGCACGCCGGGATCACCGATGCCGACGTGTTGCGCAGGGCGCGGCGTTCGTGGCGCCGGGCCCAACGCCTGCTGGAGCCGCGCCCGCGGACCCGACGCGAACTTCACGAACTCCGAATTAGCCTGAAGATTTGTCGATATGTACTTGAAATCGTTTTGGATATAAATCCAGGAGACGTCGCGGCTCTGCGTCGCCGGTTGCGTGACGCGCAACGGAATCTCGGTGATCAGCGAGATGCCGAAGCCGCGGCAGATTGGTTGCGGTCAGACCCCGAACGCGCGGCGCGCGGTCGCGTTGCACGGCAGTCGCTGGAACGACGGGTGAACAAGCTGGACCGTAATCTCGATCCGGCGCTCGCACGCTTGGCACGGGCCGGCAAGCGCTGGGACCACGCCGTCACGAAGCTGATCGAGCGGGACCTCAAAGGTCCAGCCTGACGACGACCAGGCCGCCTGAATTCGGCTCGGTTCGGACCGAGAATCCGAAGCGGCGTGCCCAGGCGGTGATTCGCGCATTTTCGGCCAGCGTGGTGCCTTCGAGGCAATCGATGGCGCGCGCTTTTGCCGCTTCAGCCAGCGTACGCATCAGTTCCGTGCCGAGGCCCCGTCCCTGCCAGCCATCGGCCACGACGATCGCGCACTCTGCCCGCCGGGTGCCTTCGACGCGGGCATAGCGGCTCACGCCGACGATGGTTTCGCCGGCAGCCTCCTGTGCAAATCCTGCGATCGCGAGTCGGTCGTAATAGTCGAGGTCGAGCAACCGTTCGAGGTCGCGCTCGCTGGCAGCCGTGACGACGTACTGGGCGCGCAGGTAAAGCGTCCGCGGCGACAACTCACTGATGAACCGTCGCTCGAGGGCGAGGTCTTCATGGCGGAGCGCGCGGATGCTGACCGCGGGCGCGCCGGCAGGCTGCCAGGTGCGTTCGAGTTCGTGGGGGTAGCGGCCCCGGAGGGCCTCAGGTGCGACGGCTGCGGGCGTAGGAGGTCGCGTCACTCGCGGTCGCGATATTCGTCGTCGTCTTCGTCGAGGTCGTCGTCCTCGTCATCGTCCCAATCGTCGTCTTCCTCGTCGTCTTCGTCGAGCTCGTCCTCCTCTTCATCGTCCTCCACGACGTCGTCGACCCAGCCTTCCGGCGGAACGGTGAGTTCGAGGTCCATCTCGTTCCACTGGTCGAGATCGATTTCCCGGATCTCGCGATCCGGCCACTGGATGCGGATGATTTCCTCGTCAGGGTCGACCGAGAGGACCTGGAACGCTTCCTCGTTGTCGAGGTCTTCGTACCATTGGCCTGCCTGCGGTTCGTAATCACGGCTCACGGGGAAATCCTCAGCGACAACGCCGTCAAGACCACGGCATCGAATTCGAACAACTATACGGTCGCGCCAACCGGGCAGGCAACCGGAACAACCGGATGCTGCACTGCCGCAATTCACGTACACTCGGGGCAAACCGGCGTTTACCAGAGGACTCGATCGTGCACACGTACCGCGCTCCACTTCGTGACATCCGATTTGTCGTCCATGACGTGCTCGACTTCGAGGAAAACTACCGCGCCTACGGGCGCGAAGACCTCAACCGCGAGCTGCTCGAGGGCATCCTGGAGGAAGGCGCACGCTTCGCCGAGGATGTGCTGGCCCCAACCAACCGCGTGGGCGACGTCCACGGCCTCGTCTTCGAGAACGGCGAGGTCAGGACCCCGCCAGGCTTCAAGGAAGCGTACGACCGCTACTGCAAGGACGGCTGGATCACGATGACGGCCGATCCCGAGTGGGGTGGCCAGGGCCTGCCGGGCGGTTTCTCGCTGGCCTTCGGCGAGATGCTGGTGTCGGGCAACATGGCGTGGCGCATGTACTCGGGTCTCACCGAGAGCGCGGCGCTCACGATCGCGTCCCACGGCAACGACGTCTTGAAGCGCACCTACCTGCCGAAGATGATCGCGGGCGAGTGGGCGGGCACGATGTGCCTCACGGAGGCGCACAGCGGCACCGACCTCGGCATCCTGAAAACCAGGGGCCGAGCCGCAGGCGGACGGATCCTACGCGATCACCGGCACCAAGATTTTCATCTCCGCCGGCGAGCACGACCTGACGCAGAACATCGTGCATCTGGTGCTGGCGCGCCTTCCGGACGCACCTGCCGGGCACCCGTGGCATCAGCCTCTTCGTCGTGCCGAAGTTCCAGCCCGACGCAAACGGCGATGCCGGTGAACGCAATGGGGTGGTGTGCGGTTCGATCGAGCACAAGATGGGCATCCACGCCTCGCCGACGTGCGTGATGCATTTCAACGAATCGACCGGCTGGCTCCTCGGCAAGCCAAACGCAGGCCTTGCCTGCATGTTCACCATGATGAACCAGGCGCGCCTCGGCGTCGGCCTGCAGGGCCATGGCCTGTCGGAACTCGCGTGGCAGGCGTCGATTGCCTATGCCAACGATCGCCTGCAGGGCCGCGCGATGTCGGGTGTGAAGGAGCCCGGCAAGGCGGCGGACCCGATCATCGTCCACCCCGACGTGCGGCGCATGCTGCTGACGCAGAAGGCGTTCGTCGAGGGCGGCCGCGTGCTGTGCTTTTTGACCGGGCGCGAGATCGACAGCGCGCACCTCAATCCGGACCCGCAGGCACGCCAGGCCTCGAACGACCTGATCGCATTCCTCACGCCGATCGTGAAGGGATTCCTGACCGAGGCCGCGATGGAAGTGACGAGCCTCGCCGTGCAGATTCATGGCGGCCACGGCTTCATCCGCCAGACGGGTGTCGAGCAGCTGATGCGTGACGCGCGCATCACGCCGATTTACGAAGGCACCAACGGCGTGCAGGCGCTCGACCTGCTTGGCCGCAAGGTCTTCGGCACGGGTGGCAAGAGCCAGCAGATGATTGCCGCGCGGATCGTCGACTCGATCAGGAAGTTCGGCGGCATGCCCGAAATCGCGCCGCTAGCCGCGGATCTCGGCAGGCGACTGGAACAGTGGGGCCGGCTCACGGCCGAGCTCGGCCTGGCCGCGAAGAGCAACCCGGACGAAGTCGGCGCTGCTGCGACCGACTATCTGCACGTCTCGGGCTACATCTGCCTCGCCTGGTGCTGGCTCGTGGCTGCAGGCGTTGCCGCGAAGAAACTCGCCGAGGATCCGAACGACGATTTCTACACGGCGAAACTCGTGACGGCACGTCATTACTTCTCGCGCATCCTGCCGCGTGTCGACTCGCATGCGGCCGCCGCGCGGGCCGGCTCCACCGGACTGATGGCGCTCACCGCCGATCAGTTCGCGATCGCATGAGCGCACCCGCGGCTGCACGCGGCGGGGCCCGCCTCGCCCGTGCGAAGCGGATAGTCGTCAAGATCGGTTCGGCGCTGCTCGTCGAGAAATCGACGGGCCGAGTCAATCGCGCGTGGCTCGAGACCCTCGCCGCGGACGTCGCTGCGATGCGTGCCCGCGGGCAGGAAGTCGTGATCGTCTCGTCTGGCGCCATCGCACTCGGCCGGCGCCAGCTCGGGCTCGCGGCTGGCAAGCTCAAGCTCGAGGAAAGCCAGGCTGCCGCAGCCGTTGGCCAGATCCGACTCGCGCACGCATGGAAAGAAGTGCTCGAGCAGCGCGACTGCGCAGTCGCGCAGATGCTGCTCACTTTCGGCGACACCGAAGAGCGCCGTCGCTACCTGAACGCGCGCAGCACGCTCAATACGCTGCTCAAGCTCGGCGCGGTCCCGGTCATCAACGAGAACGACACCGTGGCGACCGCCGAGATCCGCTACGGCGACAACGACCGGCTTGCCGCGCGCGTCGCCCAGATGGCGAGCGCCGACTGCCTCGTGCTCCTCTCCGATGTCGACGGTCTCTACACGGCCGATCCAGCGCGTGACGCGAACGCGAAGTTCATCCCCGAAGTGACCGGCATCACACCCGAGATCGAAGCGATGGCGGGAGGTTCGGCATCCGACATGGGTTCCGGCGGCATGGCTACGAAGGTGCTCGCCGGCAAGATTGCGGTCGCGGCGGGGTGCAACATGTGCATCACCGCGGGTCGCGAGCAGCATCCGCTGCAGCGCATCGAAGCCGGTGGCCGCTGCACCTGGTTCGTGGCGAAGGCCTCGCCGAAGACCGTACGCAAGCAATGGATTGCGGGGCTGCTGCAACCCGCGGGCGTGCTGCACGTCGACGCCGGCGCGGCGAAAGCCTTGCGTGGCGGCAAGAGCCTGTTGCCGGCCGGGGTCACGCAGGTCGAAGGTCGCTTCGACCGGGGCGACGCGGTCATCGTGCGCGACGCGGACGGCGCCGAGATCGCGCGCGGACTGAGCGCTTACTCCAGCGAGGACGCCCGCCGCGCGAGCGGTCGCCGCAGCCAGGAGCTCGAGGCGATTCTCGGGTATCGTGGCCGGGACGAACTGATTCACCGCGACGACCTCGTGCTGACGTGACGACCGACAACGCCATTGCGCATACCATGCAGCAGCTCGGCCGCGACGCGGTCGCGGCACAGCGCGTGCTCGCGATCTCGAGCGGCGAGCAGCGCAACCGGGCCCTGCATGCCGTTGCTGCGTCGCTGCGGCTGAACCAGTCCGGGATTCTCGCGGCCAACGCACGCGACATGAGCGGGGCGACCGCGTCCGGACTCGGACGAGCGGCACTGGATCGCCTGCAACTGGATGCCGCGCGCATCGAGGCGATGGCACGCGGGGTCGAGGACATTGCGGCGCTGCCCGATCCGATCGGGACGGTGCTGGCCGAATGGACACGCCCGAACGCACTGCACTTCCAGCGCGTGCGCGTGCCGCTCGGCGTCATCGGCATCATCTACGAGAGCCGTCCGAACGTGACCTGCGATGCCGGCGCGCTGTGCCTCAAGTCGGCGAATGCGGCGATACTGCGCGGCGGCAGCGAAAGCTACCATTCGAGTGTCGCGATCCACGCCTGCCTGGCCGAAGGCTTGCGTGCCGCGGGACTGCCGGCTGCCTGCGTTCAGCTGGTGCCCACGACAGATCGCGCTGCCGTCGGCGAGATGCTTGCTGGCATGACCGACTACATCGACGTGATCGTGCCGAGGGGCGGCAAGAGCCTGATTGCGCGCGTGCGGCAGGAAGCGCGGGTGCCGGTCATCGGTCACCTGGAAGGCCTGTGCCACGTGTATGTCGACCGTGCGGCCAATCTGGAAATGGCGCGATCGATCGTCCTGAACGCAAAGTTGCGGCGCACCGGAGTCTGCGGTGCAGCCGAGACGTTGCTGGTCGATGGCGCGGCCGAACGCACACACCTGGCGCCGCTGGTGCGCGAATTGCTCGATGCGGGCTGCGAAGTCCGTGGCGACGCCGCGACATGCGCCGTAGATTCGCGCGTGGTCGCCGCAACGGAGGGCGATTGGCACACCGAGTACCTCGACGCGATCATCGCGGTGAGGCTCGTGGGCGGTGTACAAGGCGCGATCGAGCACATCGCGCGTTACGGCTCGGACCACACGGATTCGATCGTCACGGACGACGTTGCGACGGCCGAGACGTTCCTCGCGCGGGTCGACAGCGCGATCGTGCTGCACAACGCGTCCACGCAGTTCGCGGACGGTGGCGAGTTCGGGATGGGCGCGGAGATCGGAATTTCCACCGATCGTTTCCACGCGCGCGGTCCGGTCGGCGTCGAACAGCTGACGAGCTACAAGTACGTCGTGCGGGGCAGCGGCCAGGTTCGGTCGTGACTCAGGCGTCGACGGCGGCGAGCCCACCCGCCAGCGAATAGACGGCCGCGTATCCCAGCGAGCGCAGGTGCACCGCCAGCGCGAGACTGCGCACGCCATGCGCGCACACGATCAGGTAGCGGCCCTCGGGCGGTAGTGCAGTCGATCCCTGCAGGAATTCGCTGAGCGGCAGGTGCCATTCGATCTGCCCAGCCGGATCATCTCTGGCGCGCTCCCAGGACTCACGGATGTCCACCAGTGTCAGGTCCGACGCAAGGGCTGCGGCCAGGCTGGCATATTCGAGCTCAAGCACGGCCGGGTCGATCGCGTCCGACTGCAGATCACGCGGTGAATGGTCACAGGCTGGGTTGCGCGCCGCCTTCAGCGTGCGCCAGTGCATGCCAAGCAGGTCGAACACGTGCAGGGCCGGCGCGCTCTCCACCTGCAGGCCCAGCAGGATCTTCAGTGCCTGCATCGCCTGCATTGCACCGAGCGCCGCCGGGACCGGGCCGAGCACGCCGGCCTGTGCGCAGTTGCCGACCAGCCCGTCACGCGGCGCCTCGGGCCAGAGACAGCGCAGGCAGGGCCAGTCGTCGCGCGGCAGATAGACCTGCAACTGGCCTTCGTACTGGTACACGCTGGCGAAGACCGCGGGCTTGCCGAGGATCACCGCAGCATCGTTCACGGTGAACTTGGTCGCGAAGTTGTCGCTGCAATCTACGACGAGGTCGTACCGCGAAAGCCAGTCGACGAGGTTGTCGGCGCCGGCGCGTTCGGCATGCACGGCGAACGTCGGCTCGGGGTTAAGTTCCCGCAGCCGCGCAGCGGCCACGGCCGCTTTTGCCTTGCCAATGTCCGCGACGCCGTAGAGGGGTTGCCGGTGCAGGTTGCTCGCTTCGACGACGTCGCCGTCGACGATCCCGATGCGTCCGACACCGGCCGCGGCGAGGTACTGCAGCACCGGTACGCCGAGACCGCCGGCGCCGATGACGAGTACCGAGCCTGCGCGTAGACGCTGCTGTCCCGCGGCACCGACTTCGGGCAGCGCGATCTGCCGGGAGAAATCCGGTGCTGCATGCGACGGTGTCATCGCGGCATGACCGTGCGGATGAGCGTGCGTGCGTCCGGCGTGGCCCTGGTGCTCACCCGGCTGCGCGCAGCGCTCGCAGTTCACCCAGCCCGAATCGCCGTCGACGTAGTGTTCCTTCTTCCAGATCGGAACGCGGTGCTTGACCTCGTCGATGATGTAGCGACACGCCGCAAAGGCCTCCGCGCGATGGCGCGAGCTCACACCGACCCACACCGCCATTTCGCCGAGCGCGAGGTCGCCGATCCGGTGGATGCATGCGGCGTGTTGCACGCCGTACTTCGCGACCGCCTCGGCGACGATACGCTCGCCCTCGCGCTCTGCCAGCGCGGCATAGGCCTCGTATTCGAGATGACGCACCGCGCGACCCTCATTGTGGTCGCGCACCCAGCCTTCGAACGTCGCATAGCCGCCGCACGCCGGATCGGCAAGCGCCTTGCGACCGCGAGCCGTGTCGATCGGCAACGTGCTGAAGGCGAACGGCTGCATCAGCCGCCCGCGACGGGAGGGATGAAGACGACGCGGTCGCTGGCTTCGAGCGGCGACGACCAGTCCCGGAACTCTTCGTTCACGGCGACGCGCAGCATCGAGAGCGGCAGGGTAAAGCCGTGCCTGGCCCGCACTTCCTCGTACAGCTCGGCAGGGGTCGCGGCCGCCGTTTCCAGGCGTTCCTCGCTGCAGCCGGCCTGCTCACGCAGCACGGCAAAATACTGCAGGGTGATCTTCTTCATGGATTCACCGGCCCGCCCAGGTGACCCCGGGCGCGTTGCAGTTCTTCCGGGGTGTTCACATTGTCGAGCGCCGTGGGGTCGGGTTGAACAATCAGCTCGACACCGGTGCCGACAATGAATTTTCGTGGGCAGTTGCGGCCCGACGCGAGGGCTGCCAGCACGCCTTCGCGCGACGCAGGTTCATAGATCGCGCAGAGCGGCTCCGGCAATCCGTCGTGGCTGCTCGCGTAGGCGACGACGGGCCGTCCGTCGCGACGACCGACCAGGTGGCTGATGGCGGCGTCGTCGACGAAGGGCAGGTCGCATGCCAGGACGAGCCAGGCGTTACCCGGGTGCGCCGCTTGCGCCGCGGCGATGCCCGCGATCGGGCCGGCGCCTTCGTGCACGTCGACGATCATGGGTCGGCCACTTCGAATGGGGTCGTCCTGCTGGTCGGCGCGTATCGAGACGAACACGCGTTTGCAGTGTCGAGCGAGCGTATCGCACGCCCAGTCGAGTTGCGGGCGGCCGTGCAGGGCGAGGGCAGCCTTGTCCTGTCCCATGCGCCGGCTGGCGCCCCCCGCCAGCACCAGGCCGTACAGCGGTGCGAGCGGCGGCGTCACCGCGCGACGCCTTCGTGCACGTCGCGCCTGCCGCCGCGCTTTCGATCAATCGCGTCTCGGCGATGACAATCTCGTGCGAGAGCGCCTTGCACATGTCGTAGACAGTAAGCGCCGCGATCGAGGCGCCGGTCAGGGCCTCCATTTCGACTCCCGTCTTGTGGTGCAGCGCGACCGTGCAGCGCACGATGGCTTCGTCGTCGTGCATGTCGATGACGACGTCGCAGCGCTCGAGGCCGAGCGGGTGACAGAAGGGAATCAGCTCGTGCGTGCGCTTGGCGGCCATCACTCCGGCCACGATCGCAGTGTGGAACACCGGGCCTTTCCTGGTGGCGAAACCGGCGTCGCGCAACGTGCGCGCGACTGCAGCCGGGAATCGAACCCGTGATTCGGCCACGGCGGTGCGCAACGTGACTGCCTTGGCGCTCACGTCCACCATGGCCGGGCGGCCTTGCGCATCGACGTGGGTGAGTTCGGTCATCGTGTCATCCGCCGATGTAGTGCATTTCGACCTTGCGCAGCGGAGCCTCGCTGCCGCGCAGTTCGCTGCGCAACTCGCTGTAGCGGTCCGCCCGCTGTGCCCACGCGCTGCGCAGCAACTCGAGCAGTTCGGCATCTGACGCGCCGGCCCGCAATGGCGCGCGCAGGTCGAGGCCGTGCGTGGCGAACAGGCAGGTGTACAACACGCCTTCCGAAGACAGCCGCGCGCGATTGCAGTCGCCGCAGAACGGTTCGCTCACCGACGACACGAAGCCGATCTCACCGGCGCCATCGTCGTATGTGTAGCGGGATGCGACCTCGCCCCGATAGCGGCCGGCCGCGGCCGTCACGGGCCAGCGCGCCTGGATCTGCCGCAGGATGCCGGCCGACGGCACGACCTGCGCGGGCTCCCACGCATTGCGGTTGCCGACGTCCATGTATTCGATCAGCCGCACGGTGACGCCCGTGCCGCGGAAACGCTCGAGCAGGTCGAGCACCGTGTGTTCATTGAGCCCGCGCTGGACCACGGTGTTGACCTTCACCGGTCGCAGGCCTGCGGCGAGCGCAGCCTCGATTCCCTCGAGCACCTGCGGCAGCCCGCCGAAGCCGCCGCTCATCTTCGTGAACACGGCGTCGTCGAGCGAGTCGAGGCTCACCGTCACCCGGTGCAGGCCGTTGCCCTTCAATTCAGCTGCATGCTGCGCGAGCAGGACGCCATTGGTCGTGAGCGCCAGGTCTTCGATGCCTTCGATGCCCGACAGTTCGGCGACGAGATCGGGCAAGCCGTTGCGCAGCAGGGGTTCGCCGCCGGTCAGGCGCACCTTGCGCACGCCGAGGCGCGCCGCGACCCGCGCGAGCCGCACGATCTCCTCGAACGACAGCCGCTCCTGCGCACGGAGGAAGCGGTACTTCTCGTCGAACGTCGATTGCGGCATGCAGTACGGGCAACGGAAATTGCAGCGGTCCATGACCGAGATGCGCAGGTCGTGCACCGGCCGGCCGAGCCTGTCGACCACCGGGCTCAAGGGACCGGGAACGACGACACCGGTGGAACTGCGTGGATCAGTCATGTGCGTTCACCAGCGGTACAGCGGCGCGAGGAAACCCGCCGGAATCTCGCGGGGGCCCGGCGGCAGTTCCACGAATCCATCCGTACCCAGCAATGAAACGAAATCTCCCGAGCCACGCGTGGGCCGCGGCATGGCGACCATACCCATGGTCGAACTGTATTCCACGCCCACCGGCAGGAAACAGGTGAGAGCAGGTTTGACCTTGAATGCGGAGCCTAACGGGATGTGTTCCGCAACGCGCGCTGCCGCGCCGGCCATCGCGGCGAGCGCAGGCACCACGTAGCGCAACAGGCAAACCAGGGCAGACACTGGGTTGCCGGGCAGTCCGAACACGGTCTGGCCGGTCGGTCCGATGCCGAACCAGATCGGCTTGCCCGGGCGCTGCGCGACCTTGTGCAACACTTCCTGCACGCCGAGTTGTCGCAGGACGTTCGGCACGTGATCGTAGCGCCCCATCGAGACGCCTCCGGTCAGGACGATCACGTCGTGCGTAGCGAGGTGCGCCGAGAGTCGCTCGGCGAGCACTGCGTGGTCGTCCGGCAGGTGGTCCTCGGCGACGCGCAGATGGCCGCGCAGGTTCAAGGCCCCGCGCAAGGCATGGCTGTTCGACCGCCGGACCTGCCAGGCCGCGATCGGCTGGTCGGGAGCGACGAGTTCGTCGCCCGTGGCCACAATCAGGATGCGGGGCTCGATACGGACGTCGGCCCGGGGCAGACCGGCGGAGGCGAGCACCGCAAGCTCTGGCGCACCGAGGCGCGTGCCGCGCGCCAGCAGCAGGTCGCCTTCGCGCGCATCCAGTCCGCGCGTATGCACGTTCGAGAAAAGGTTCGACCGGCATGTCATCGTCGACAACGGCAAATCCGTCCTCGATACGCAGTCGTTCGACCGGCACGACGCAGTCGCAACCCTGCGGCAGCACGGCGCCGGTCATTGCTTCGAGGCATTCGGCGGGATCGACGAGATTCATTGGCGGGTAGCCGGCGGCCTGCGTGCCGGCGATGCGAAACCGGCGCTGGCCCTGACGCCACGCCTGCGCGGCTAAGGCGATGCCGTCCATCGTGACCCGATCGAACGGGGGCTGGTCGCGTTCCGAGCGCACGGACTGGGCCAGCACCGCGCCCGCCAGGGATTCCAGCGGACGCGATTCGACCGGCAGCGGGAGCACGTGTTCGCGCACAAGCGCCTCCGCTTCGGCCGGAGTCGGCAGGGCCGACGCTCCCGACGTCATGCGGACAGGGCGCTTGGGCGAACGCTGTGCCTCACTGGGCAGCCTTCTCCGAGAACGCCTTCTTCTCGACGTTCCAGCGGTCCACCAGCGCCTGCAGTTCGTCCAGTGCCGAATTGTGCTTCTTGGCATGGATCGCCTCGACAGCGGATTTCTTCTCGGCGAGCTTCGGGTCGGCCGGATCCAGCGCCGCCAGTTGCTCGGTCTGGTCCTGCTCGAGGCAGGGCAGGTAAGTCTCCTGCACGTTCTTCGCGTAGTCCTTCACCAGGGTCTGCGCCGCCAGCATCTCTTCCTTGGTCGCGGACGCGCCATTCGGCAGCGCCTGCGGGGCCTGGGGATAGACGCAAGTGGCGGCTTCGGCAGCGGCGCTCAACGCCAGCAGGACCGGGGCGACGGCAAGGGCGGTCAGCATCTTCATGTCGTTGGAACCTCGAAAGTGCCAGTAGTCGCGCAGCCTGCCACAGTGGCCGGCGGATCGCGGACGGGCACTATACCGCAGCCGTCAGCCCGTCCGGACCGGGACCGGGCAGGAAACCCCTGCCGGCGGGGTTGGCAGGGCGGTATGGCTTCGTGTCCAATGCCGGCTCCGTCCGAATCGATCCCCGACTGGAATCCTGCCAATGCCCCCCCGGAAATCTACCGCTGCTGCCGTATCCACTGCCTCCGAGGCCTTCGAACGCGGCCATTTCATCGGCGGACGCGAGGTCGCCGGAGCCTCCGGTCGCAGGGGGATCGTGCACGACCCGGCCAGCGGCCAGGTCCGGGGCGCAGTGGCCTATGCCAACGCCGACGAGACCCGGGCGGCCATTGCCGCTGCCGAGGCTGCGCTGCCAGCCTGGTCGGCCACGCCGCCGCTGCAGCGCGCGCGGATCATGTTCAAGTTCAAGGCGCTGCTCGAGGAACACACCGACGAACTGGCACGGCTGATCACGGTCGAGCACGGCAAAGTGTTTTCGGATGCACGCGGCGAAGTCATCCGCGGGACCGAGGTCGTGGAATTCGCCTGCGGCATTCCACAGATGCTGAAGGGCGAGTTCAGCGAGAATGTCGGCACCAATGTCGACAGCTGGTCGCAGCGCCAGCCGGTCGGCGTCTGCGCCGGCATCACGCCGTTCAACTTTCCGGCGATGGTGCCGATGTGGATGTTCCCGGTGGCGATCGCTTGCGGCAACACGTTCGTGCTGAAGCCGTCCGAGAAGGATCCAAGCTGCCCCATGCGCGTTGCGCAACTGCTCAAGCAGGCCGGCCTGCCGGACGGCGTGTTCAACGTCGTCAACGGCGATCGCGAAGCGGTGGACACGCTGCTGACGGATCCGCGGATCGCCGCTGTCAGCTTCGTCGGCTCGACGCCGGTCGCCGAATACATCTATCGCACGGCCTCGACGCATGGCAAGCGCGTGCAGGCGCTCGGCGGCGCGAAGAACCACATGGTCGTGATGCCCGACGCGGACACCGAAAACACAGCGAGCGCGTTGATTGGCGCGGCCTATGGCTCTGCCGGTGAGCGCTGCATGGCGATCTCGGTGGCCGTTGCAGTGGGCGATGCGGCGGACCCACTGGTCGATGCGCTGCAGCGCCAGCTCAAGCAACTCAAGGTCGGCTCGGGGCTCGACGACGGCGTCGAAATGGGCCCCCTCGTCACCCGGGAACACCGCGACCGCGTCAGCGGTTACGTGGACCTTGGCGTGCAGGAAGGCGCGACGCTCGTCGTCGACGGCCGCGGCCTGCGCGTGCGCGGGCTCGAGAACGGGTTTTTCATCGGGCCGTGCCTGTTCGACGGCGTCGAGCCGCAGATGCGGATCTACAAGGAAGAGATTTTCGGGCCGGTACTGTGCGTCGTGCGCGTACCGGACCTGGCGACGGCCACCCGTCTCGTCAACGAGCACGAGTTCGGCAATGGCACGGCCATCTTTACCGCGAGCGGCGAAGCGGCGCGAACGTTCACCCAGGGCGTGCAGGCGGGCATGGTTGGAATCAACGTGCCGATTCCGGTGCCGATGGCCTTTCACTCCTTCGGCGGCTGGAAGCGCTCGCTGTTCGGGGCGCTGCACGTGCATGGGCCAGACGGCGTGCGCTTCTACACGCGGCTCAAGACCGTGACCTCGCGCTGGCCTACCTCGCGCAGGGAAAGCGCGCAATTCGTCATGCCAACGATGAAGTAACGGTAAACTTCGCCTACCTTACGCGCGGCCGTAGCTCAGCTGGATAGAGCATCAGGCTTCGAACCTGAGGGTCGGGGGTTCGAATCCCTCCGGCCGCGCCAGGCAATCCACCCAGTGACAACCTTCCAGGCCGGCGGGGCACATACCCGCGTCGTGCCGTCGAGAGCGCACGATGTACACGTCTTCTACCCGTTCGTGGACCCTGCGGGCAGCCATTGCCCTGCAGCTGATTCCTGCCCTCGCCGTTGCCGACGATGCCGGTGCCGGGGTTGGCGCCGAGGCACCAGCCTCGAGGTCGTTACGGTCACCGCGCAGAAGGTCAACGAAGACCTGCAGAAGACCAGCGCCGCCATCACGGCGATCTCGGGTGACGTCCTGGTCAGTGCCGGTGTCTACGACATCCGCGCGGTCCAGAACCTGATGCCGTTGGTCCGCTTCCAGGCCGAGAACGCCTCGACCGAACTCTACATCCGCGGCGTCGGCTCGACACTCGACCTGCCCAACATCGAGCCACCCAACGCTTTCAACTTCAACGGCGTCTACATCCCGCGCGAAGGCACCAGCGTCGGCCTGTTCGACATCGCTTCGATCGAGTTGCTGCCGGGTCCGCAGGGCACGCTGTACGGTCGCGCGGCCCTCGGCGGCGCCGTCAACGTCGAGTTCAACCGACCCACCCGCGAACTCGAGACGAGCGGCGTGCTCGAGGTGGGGGACTATTCGCTGCTGCACGGCACGATCGTGCAGAACCTGCCGGTGTCGGAGCATCTCGCGCTGCGCGGAGCCTTCGACTACATCGAGCGTGACGGCTACCTGCGGACGGGCGCGGATTCCCAGGAGGACTATGCGGCCCGGCTCTCGGCGCTCTACGCGCCGACCGACGAACTCGACATCTACGTCTGGCTGCACGGCGCGAAGAAGGACGGCAAGTCACCCAACCTCGTACGCCGCGGCTTCAACGACGGCACGTTCGACGGCAATCCCAACGCGTTCAACACCAGCGACCCCTGGGACGACCGCATCGACCCGGGTGCGCCGACGGCGTCGCCGCAGGATTTCGAGAACATGGTGCTCGGTGCGCAGGTCGACTGGGACCTCGGCGACGCCAAGCTCACGTACATCCCCGGCTATTTTTACCTGGACTGGTCCGCGGACTACTGGCTCGAGAACATCCCGGCGCTGCTAACGGCGCATTACAACCAGGTCACCAACGAGTTGCGCCTCGCGAGCGACACGGATTCGAAACTGCAGTGGCTCGGCGGCCTGTATGCATACCAGGTCACGAACTCCGGCGATTTCATCGTTGGCGGCTTTCCGCTCTCGCAGATATCGCGCAACCGGCTCGAAGGCCATGCGGCCTTTGGCGAGGCGACGTACTCGTTGACCGACACGGTGCGCGTCACGGCGGGTGGCCGGTTCAGCTGGGACCAGCGTGAAGGTGAAGGGCAGACGGCATTCGGCGTGCCGTTCTCGGCCGACGAGGATTACGACAACGTCGACTGGAAGCTGGGCGCGGAAATGGACCTGGGCGCGGACGCGATGGTGTACGCGACGATCCAGACGGGTTACCAGCCGGGCACGTACAACGCGTTTCCGGCCACGCCCGAGCAGTCCAACCTGGTGGAGTCGGCGACGATGACGGCGTACACGACCGGCATCAAGAGTCGTTTCCTCGAGGATCGCCTGCAGGTCAACAACGAACTCTTCTATTACGACTACGAAGACCTGCTGGTGCAGTCGTTCAACCTGAACACCGCGCTGCTGACGACCTTCAACGCCGCGCAGACGACGATCTGGGGCAACCAGCTCGACGTGCTGTTCGCGCCGACCGGTCGCGACCGGCTGAACCTGTCGGTGGGTTACCTCAATGCCGAGTACGACGATTTCGTCGTCCCGGACGACGTGAATATCGGTATCCCGAACCGCGATTTCGGCGGCTACCCGCTGCAGAACGCGCCGGAGTGGACGGTGTCCGCCGGATACCAGCACGAGTTCCCGATCGGCCCGGGCCGCCTGCTCGCGCGCCTCGAGACGCGCTACGAGGACTCGTTCTGGGGCACGTTCGCGCAGTTCCGCGGCACCGAGCAGCAGGACTACTTCAAGACCGATGCATCGGTCACGTACTACGCGCCCGACGATCGCTGGAGCGCGGGCCTCTGGGTGAAGAACATCGAGAACGAAGCGGTGCTCGCTGCAGCGACGACTGGCCAGTTCGGGCCGTACGCCGACGTCTTCATCGAGCCGCCGCGGACTTACGGCGCGCGGTTCACGTTCAAGCTCTGATCACCAGCTCCCTCTTCCCGCTGCCAGCCGGGTCGAGCAAAAAAAAGGGCGGATCGTTGCCGACCCGCCCCTTGCTCAGCGCCGTCCTGGCGCGTTGCCCACTAGAACTCCTGCGAGAACTTCATGCCGATCGTGCGCGGCCGCTGCGGCACGACGTATACCTCCTGGCCGCAGACTGCCTCGGCGCACTGCGCGAAGCGCGAGACCTGCGCGAGTTCGTCGAACACGTTCGCCACGAACAGCTCGATCCTCCAGTCGTTCTTGCCGAAGCCCGCCGCGATATCGGCGATGGTGTAGCTCGGCATGTCGCCGATGATGGAGTTCTCGAGGGCGCGGAGGTCGGTCCGCCGCTCGTCGGAGTAGACCACCGAGCCCTGCACGTAGCTGTCGAACGTCGCCACCGGGAACTCGTAACGCACGGTCGCGTTCGCCTTCAACTCCGGCGTGACCGGCAACGGCGTGCCCTTGCGGGCCTCCGGAACGGCAGTCGTTGGATTGCCGTCCTCATCGACGCTCGGGCAGTCCGACCTTGTCTCCGGCTTGCCGTTGGCGTTGACGAAGCCGCAGTAGTTCTCCGTCAGCTCTGAATCGAGCCAGGCGAGGCCGGCCGAGATCCCGAGCTGGTCGGTGACGGCCCAGCTCACGTCCATCTCGATGCCGTCGATCTGCGCCGCACCGGCGTTGTTGATCTCCGTCAGGCCGTTGGCGCCGAGCAGCGAAAACTGGAAGTCGTCCCACTCCTGGCTGAAGAGCGCGCCGTTGAAGCGCAGGCGGTTGTCGAACCACGTGGTCTTCCAGCCCAGTTCGTAGTTCGTCAGCCAGTCAGCTTCGTACGGCGGCAGGGTGCCGCGGCGGTTGATGCCGCCCGGGCGGAAGCCCTCCGAGTACGTCGCGTACACCATCGCTTCTTCGGTGAACTTGTAGGTCAGGTTCACGCGCGGCGTCACGCCATCTTCGGTCGTGGTCTTGTCGAAGACCTTGCACGGCGCGCCGTTGAAGTCCGGCGCTGTCGGGCGGCCGCCACCCTGGGCAGGCCTCGCCTGGCCGGTGCTGGAGCTGTAGCCGTCGTTGTAGCCGAAGAAGCCCTCCAGCGAGTTGTCGGACTCGAAGTACCGGGCGCCGATCGTGCCGGACAGCTGATCGGTGAAGTCGAACGTGAACTCGCCGAACACGGCGAAGTCCTTGTCGACGCGCAACTGCTTCGTCAGCCAGATCGTGTCCTCCCAGCCCGACACGCTGATCTGCGATCCGAGGTTGTCGATCTTGTAGCGCTGCTGGATGTCGTGTTCCTGCCGCTGGAAAAAAAGACCGCCGACGAAGCGGTAGCGCTGGTTCGCGTCGGACGAGATACGCAGCTCGTGCGTATAGCGGTTGTAGCGATCCTCGCCCTGGATGTACTGCGACGGGTCGACCAGGTCGCCGTTGTCGTCGTACCAGTACGCGCCGTAGCCGTAGAGCGTGTCGTACCAGTACGAGTAATCGGAGTAGTCCGATTCCGTGTCGACGTCGCGCTTGAGGTACGAGCCCGCGTAGACCAGGTCGAGGTTCGCGACCTTGCCTTCGACGGTGAGTGCGGCCTGCACCCAGCTGTCGTCAGACAGTTCCGGACGGTTGTGCCCTAGCTTGAAATCTCCGACCGAAGTGTCGAACGCCCAGCTGCCATTGGTTTCCTGCTTCTGGGCCATGACCTGCGGGGTGAGGGTCCAGTTGTCGTTGAGGTCGAGCTGCAGTGCCGCGCGGGCGCCGGTGGTGTCGGCTTCGTTGTAGTTGTCGTCGACGAATATCGCGTTGCTCACCGTGATGCCCGACGTCGGGTACGTGCGTTCGCGGTAGACGTTGTCGATGTAGCCCGCATCGTGGCGATGCCAGCCAACGAGACGAACCGCCGTGCGGTCGTTGATCGGCAGGTTCACCATGCCTTCGGCGAGGTAACCCATGCCGCCGCCATCGACCGAATTCACCTCCAGCCCGTAGCTGGCGTCGAATGCGGACGCATCCGGCCTGTTGGTGATGATGCGGAGTGTGCCCGCCTGTGAACTCGCGCCGTACAACGTGCCCTGCGGACCGGCCAGCGCTTCAACGCGCTGGATATCGTAGAGGTGCACGTCGAGTGCGCCCTGGATCGTCGTGATCGGCTGCTCATCAAGATAGATGCCGACGCTCGGCAACGACCCGGAATGGTTGCCGTCGCCGCCGCTTGCGACACCGCGCATGTACACGGCTGCGAAGCCAGGGCCAAATGTCTGGTACGAGACGCTGGGCATGAACCTCACGTAGTCATCGAAACGCTGGATATTCAGCTCCTGGAGCCGCTGCGTGCTGAAGGCCTGGATGCTGAGCGGCACGGACTGCAGGTCTTCCGTGCGCTTCTGCGCGGTGACGACGATTTCCTCGAGGCCACCGGACGTGGTCTGCGCGTAGGCGGACATGCCGGCGAGCAGCGTCGGCACGCTGGCGGCCAGCATACGGATGGCAGACGGCCGGCCATGCTGGCGCTGCAGTTTGCGTTTACGGCTACGGGTCATTTTGGATCGGACTCCCTCAGTGATGCACCCGTGGGCGGGTGCGTGAATGCATTCATTCCAGCGGCGGCACCGCCGGGTAGGCGTCGAGCACGGGGCCCAGCGCGGCCTTCAGCGGGTCGAGCCAGGGTTCGTAGTGCCGCCAGTGGTCCACCGCGTCGCGGAAGATGGGTTGGCGCACCTGTTCGGAACTCGCCGTGCGGACTGCACGGTCGTTCTCGTAGAAGCGAAGGCAGGCCTCCTCGAACGGCAGGCCGCAGTATTCGAGCAGCCGGTGCACCTCGCCTTCGGTGTCGTCGACCATGCGCTCATAGATCACGCGATGCACGCGGCCAGGCAGCACGGCATCGTAGTGCGCCATCAGCGTGACGTAGTCGGCATAGTAGCGGCCGATGTCATCGAGCGAATAACTGAAGTTCTGGCCGCGCGCGAAGTGCTGCTTGAAACCGGAGAAGCAGCAGCTCAACGGATGACGCCGCGTGTCGACGATCCTGGCATTCGGCAGCATCAGGTGGATGAGCCCGACGTGCGCCCAGTTGTTCGGCAGCTTGTCGATGAAATAAGGCGCGTCGGTCTTGCGCTGGATGCGGGTCTGCTGCAGGTAACGCTCGCCGAGTTCGCGCAAGGCGTCGGGTTCCAGCGACTCGAGCACCTCGGGGTACTTCGAGACCTCCGAGCGCCGGTTGCGGCCGCTCAGCTCCTTGACGATGCCGACGACGTCCGGCAGTTCCATCGTGCCCTCGATCGCCGAATGGCTCGACAGGATCTGTTCGACCAGCGTCGAACCCGAACGCGGCAGCCCCACCACGAAAATCGGATCGGGTGCCATGCACCCCATCCCGCGGCGCGCCGCAAAAAACCCGGGCGTGAACAACGCACGTGAACGGCGCACGTTCTCGGTGACCGTGCCGCTGTCGTAGGGCACGACTTCCTTGCGCAGTCGATTGCCTGCGGTGTAATGGCTGAACGACCCGGCATAGTCCTGCGAATCTTCAGCGGCCTTCCCGAGCGCGAAGTGGAAGTGGAAGCGATCTTCCTGGGTGAGGTCGCTGCGATCGAGCTGCGCGCTCATCGCGTCGACGTCGGCCTCCGTGAAGCGGAACGTCTTCAGGTTCGCGAGACTCCAGTAGGCCTCGCCGAGGCGCGGCTCGAGTTCGATCGACTTGCGGTACGCCGCAATCGAATCATCCTGCCGTCCCGCGGTCTTGAGCGCGTGGCCATGGCTCAGCCAGACCTTCGCCTGCAGCGGGTATTCGCACAGCAATTGTTCGTAGAGGCGGATGGCCTCGTCGTATTCGCCGACACGCGCCAGCACCGTAGCCTTCAGGTTGCGGAAACTCGGACTGCGCGGATCGTCCGCGAGCAATTGTTCGACCTGCGCCAGGGCCTCGACCGGCCGGTTGTTCCGGTGCAGGACCACGGCATAGTTATGGCGCGCGGCCTTGAAACCGGCGCGAGTTCCAGGCAGCGCGTCAACAGGTGCTCGGCGTCGGCGTAGCGCCCAATGCGCGAGGCGATCTCGGCCAGCATGCGGATGGCGGCCACGTCGGTCGGAAACTGCTGCAGGTGACGGCGCAAGAGCGGCTCGGCAACGGCGATACGGCCTTCGGCCAGTGCCAGCGCCGGCTCCATGAGCCGGGGATCGCGCGTCGAATTGCGGATGTGATTGGCATACGCCTGGTCGGCGCCCGCGGTATCGCCCATCGCATACAGGTGGTCGCCCAGCGCGCGCCAGGCATCGGCCATCGTGGGCTGCAGGCGCACGGCCTTACGCAACGCCGCGACGGCTTCGTCGCCTCGCCCGGCATCGCCGAGCGCCAGCCCGAGTTCACGTTGTGCGACGGCCCAGCGCGGTTGTGCGGCGACGAGCGGCTCGATAATGCGCAATGCGTCGGCGGCGTCGTTGGATCGTCGCCGGGCCATCGCCAGCAGCAGCGTCGCGGCAGGGTGGTTTGGCACGGCGTCGAGGATTTCGCGCGCCTGCTCGGCGGCCAGGCCTGGCTGGGACAGGAGCAGCTTTTCGGCGTGGGCAAGCGCCACGTCCAGTGTTCCCACGGGTTCCGGCCCGCTTGTCATCCAAAGTCCCCGAGTTTTGACACCACAGCGGGCGAATGAAAGACTGCCGCGCCCGCAAAGTCAAACGCCGTGTGGCGTTTCGAGGCCACCTGTTGTTTGGAGGCGACAAACCGATGTCGAACGACATTTTTCCTGCACCACGATGTCGCGGAAACGCGCCGCAGGCACCGTCGAGGCGCAGGGCGGGCGTCGCTTCCTGGCTGGTGGTGGCCGGGCTTGCGGCTGGCCTGCCGGCTGTTGCAGCGACGCCGATACCCGTCATGTCGGCAGTCCCCTATAAGGCCGATTCCGGCTCCGTGGCGGTCCAGTGCGGCAGGTTGATCGACGGCGTTGCTGCCCAGGCGCAAGGCCTCGCGACCGTCGTCATTCGCAGCGGTCGCGTCGACTCGGTGCAACCGGGTGCGGTGTCGCCCGCGGGCATGCCCGTGGTCGACTTGAAGCAATACACCTGCCTGCCCGGCCTGATCGACATGCACACGCACCTGACGGACAGCGGGCACGAGACGGCCGACCTCAGCGTCTATTACAAGCGCACGCCGGTGGAGCAGGGCGCGATTGCACGGGAAAGCGCCCGCGTGACATTGCTGGCCGGGTTCACCGGGGCACGTGACGTCGGCACGTACATCGCCTGGGTCGATCGCAACCTGCGCGACGCAATCAACCAGGGCGACGCGGTGGGGCCCCGCATGCAGGTCGCGGGCTATTACCTGACGATTCCTGCCGGCGGCGGCGACCTCGTCATCCCCGGCCATGCCGAGGCGGAGATCCCGCCGCAGGTGCGCATGGGCGTCGCGCGCGGGCCCGAGCAGTTCCGGCAGAAGGCCGAGGAAGCCGTCGCAGGCGGTGCCGACGTGCTCAAGATCATCGCGTCCGGCGCCGTGCTTGCGTTTGGCGGTGTGCCGGGGGAGCGTGAAATGCTGCCCGAGGAGATCAAGGCCGTCGTCGACGTGGCGCATGCCCATGGCAGGACAGTCGCAGCGCACGCACACGGTGCGCAGTCGATCAAGGATGCGATTCTCGCCGGCGCCGATACGATCGAACATGCATCGCTGATCGACGACGAGGGCATCCGGCTCGCAAAGGCGCACGGCACCGCGCTGTCGATGGATGTCTACAACGGCGACTGGATCGACACCGTCGGCCGCGAGGAGAAGTGGCCCGAGGAATTCCTGCGCAAGAACGTCGAGACGACGGAGGCGCAACGCCAGGGCTTCACCAGGGCGCACGCCGCGGGCATCGACATCGTCTACGGCACGGACGCCGCCGTGTATCCGCATGGCCTCAATGCGCGCCAGTTTCCGATCATGGTCCAGCGCGGCATGACGCCGATGGAAGCCATTCAGTCGGCGACTTCGGTGGCGGCGCGGCACATGGGCTGGGCGGATCGCATTGGCAGCCTGCAGCCAGGCCGCTTCGGCGACCTCATCGCGGTCACGGGCGATCCGCTTGCTGACGTGACGCGGCTGCAGGATGTGGCCGTGGTGATCAAGGGCGGGCTTGCTTTCAAACTGCCGGCGGAGTGAAGCGGTGGCGGTCGGGACTGAACCGCACGATTTGTTCGCGTCCGCCGAGACCGGCCAGGTGCGGCGGCTCGCGCCGAACCTGCAGCGGCTGGTCGCCCCCAATCCCAGTCCATTGACCGGACCAGGCACGAACACCTATGTCGTCGGGTTCGGCTCGCCTTATCTGGTGATCGATCCCGGTCCCGACGATAAGACGCACGTGGAGCGTATCCTCGCGGCGACGCACGGCCGCATCAGCCACGTTCTCTGCACGCATTCGCATCCGGATCATTCGCCTGGTGCGGCAGCGCTCAAGGCGCGCACCGAGGCGATGGTGCTGGGGCAGCCGGCCCCGCACGACGAATACCAGGATGAGTCGTACCGTCCTGACCGAACGCTCGAAGACGGCGACGTCATCGAAGTTTCGGGCGCGGCGGTTCGTGCGCTCCACACGCCGGGTCACGCGTCGAACCACGTCTGCCTGCTCCTCGAAGCGGAGGGTTGGTTGCTGACCGGCGATCACCTGATGGGCGGCTCGACCGTCGTCATCCTGCCGCCGGACGGGTCCATGCGCCTGTACCTCGAATCGTTGCGCCGGCTGCGCATGCTGTCACTCACGGCGCTGCTGCCTGGGCATGGCGCGGTGATGCCGGATCCGCTCGGCGAGATCGACCGGGTGATCGCACATCGACTGCAGCGCGAAAGCAAGGTGATGGCTGGCCTGCTTGAAATGGGGGGCGTCGCCACACTCGGCGAACTGGTTCCAATCGTGTACGCCGACACACCAGTCGCGTTGCATCCTCTGGCGCGGTATTCGCTGCTCGCTCACCTGCAGAAGCTGGTCGAGGAGCGGCGCGTTGCGCAGGACGGCGAACGCTGGACATGGCTCGCGGCGTGAGCCGTGCCGTGCCGGCCGGCCGCAGGCTCGAGCACATCCGGATCGGCAACGCGAGTGTCCGGCTCGGCAGGCACTGGGCCTTGCGCGATGTCTCACTGGAGATTCGTGCCGGTGAGCACTGGTTGCTGCTCGGACCGAATGGCGCCGGCAAGACCGTATTGCTCAAGTTGCTGCGTGGCGACGTGTGGCCGACACCCACGGGACGCGAATCCCGTCGCTATCAGCTGCGCGATGGCGACACACTCGAGCAACCGTTGCTTGCGGCTGACCGCGTGGCCTACCTCGGTCCCGAGCGGCAGGATCGGTACGTTCGCCTCGAGTCGCAACTCGACGTCGCGCAGGTCGTGCTCACGGGCTACGACGATTCCGACTTGCCGCTGCAAGAACCAACACTTGCTCAACAGCGACGCATCCGGCAGGTGCTGCAGCAGGTAGGCCTGGCCGGTTATGCGTCGCGAGCCTTCCTGTCGCTTTCATACGGTCAGCGCCGCCGCGTGCTGCTGGCACGCGCCTTCGTGCGCGAGCCCGACGTGCTGCTGCTCGATGAGGCATTGAATGGCCTCGACGTCAAAGGGCGCGCAGCATTCCTGCGCGCCTTGCGGCTGGCGTCGTCGCCACGGACGGCGTGGATGCTGACGAGTCATCGGCGCGGCGACGCGCCCGCGGGGCTTACTCACGTCGCGCGCATTGCCCATGGCGGCATTGAAAACGTCACAGACCTGCGTGTCGGCGCCGTCGACCCATCCGCGTTGCAAGGCGAGGCGCGACCGGAGATCACGCCGGCATCGAGGCGCAACACGCAAGGTGCGGGTGTCGGCGGGAGCAGGTTGCGCGCCGTAAAGACGTTGCTGCATTTACATCGGGCTGCCGTGTACCGGGAGGAGCGGTCCGTCATCGGCACGTTCGACTGGACGCTGGAGCGAGGCCAGCACTGGTGCCTGCGCGGCGCCAACGGATCGGGCAAGTCAACGTTCGTGGCACTGCTCTATGGCGATCTCTGGCCTGCACACGGCGGCAGGCTCGAGCGTCACTGGTCCGCGGTCGATGACTGGAAGGCGAGGGTCGGGCTCGTGTCGCCGGAGTTGCAGGCGCGGTATGCCGCGACGGGCTGCACTGTCGAACAGATCGTCGCCTCCGGCTTCCATGCCAGCATCGGCTTGAACGAGTGGCCGACCGCAGCGGAGTTGCGCCGCGTGCGGCGCGAATTGCGCGGGTGGGGACTCACGAACCTGGCCGCGCGACAGGCGCGCGAGTTGTCGTATGGCCAGTTGCGTCTGGTGCTGGTCGCACGCGCGTTCGTGCGTTCGCGCCGCCTGTGGCTGCTCGACGAACCGTTCGACGGGCTCGATGCCGAGGCGCGGCGGCGGTTTCGGGCAAAGCTGGATGGCGCGGTGAGCCGTGGCGCGACCGTGGTGATGGCCACTCATCACGAGGAGGACGTGCCGGCCTACGTGACCCGCGTGCTGACGTTCCGGCGTGGCCGGGCGCCAGTCATCACAAATCGTTGAGCGCGCAGCTGCGGAGGGCAAACAGCGATGCCGGGCTTCAGAGCGGAAGCGGCGCCTCGCAGACAATCACGGCGTCGCCGGTCACGCGCACGCCGGAGGCGCGCTTGCCGCTGCAGGCCACCGTGACTTCGACGCGGCCTGGCCTGTCGACGAAGCGGCCCTGCAGCCCCACGAACGAAGCTTCGCCGCCCGCCGGGGCCAGCAACCCATAGTGCAAAAGGTACACGCCAAGCATGCCGTGTGCGTTGCCGCTGACCGGATCCTCGGGCACGCCGATGACCGGGCAGAACATGCGCGACTCTGTGGTGGTCGCGCCCGACCCTGGCTTGACCGCAAAAACGAAGAAGCCGTCCGCGCCGACGTGCGACGTGAGGTGAATCAACTGGTCCATCTTCGGCTGCAGCGATTCGAGCGTGCCCGGCGACTGCAGGCCAATCAGCAGGCGCGAATTCGCGGTGCTCATTACCTGCACTGGGCAGGCCGGATGCAGGCTCGACGAACTGATGCCGAGCGCATCGAGCACCGGGCCCAGGCGTTCTTCCGGCACGATGGGGCCGAACGTCGCGGGTGTCTGGTCGATCGTGACGCGGAGGTTGGGCGCCTTGCCGCTCACTTCGACGCCGACAATGCCGGCCGCCGATTTCTGGCGGACCTTGCCACGCGGCACACCATCGGCCATCGCACGTACGTAGTGCGCGGCGACGGTCGCATGGCCGACGAAGCCGACTTCACGGCGCGGCGAAAAGAACCGCAGCTCGACGTCGAAGTCGGTTGAATCGGAACCGAGCACGAATGCCACTTCGAAACCGGCCAGCTCGCGCGCAATGCGGCGCATCTCCTGCTCCTCGAGCACGTCCGCATCGAGCACGACCGCGGCGGGATTGCCGCAGAAACGCTCCCGCGTAAAGGCATCGACGAGGAACAGACGGCATTTGCGCTGAGTCATGGTGGCGGCGGGTTTCCTGAGCTTCGAGAACGGGCATTAGTGCCCAGCTGCTGCGCCCCGTCAACATTTTCGGGTCATCGCGTCGCGTTTGAGCTCTATACTTCGCGTCACCTTGGGGTGGCCTGAAGGGCCTGAGATGTCGACCGCGGCCACGCAACATGGCGCCGCACATCGACGAACCCGTTGAACCTGATCCGGTTAGTACCGGCGGAGGGAGTGGGTATGCGTCCCGGGCTGCTGCCAGTTTATTCGTATGCATTGCGCGCTGCATGCCGGCAGCCGGGCCGCGCCCTTGCGGCGTGGATCACCCTGCTGCCCGTGGTCTTGCTCGCAGCATATCCGGCCACCGCCGCGATTCCGGTCGTCGCGCAACCGTCACCAGCCCTCGAGGAAATCATCGTCACCGCTTCGTTGCGGGAGCGTCCTTGCGGCAGTGCCGGCGAGCATCACCGTGCTTGGCCAGGAGACCTTGCAGTCCGCCGGGCTCCAGCATCTCGGCGACGTGCTCGGCCTGGTGCCGAACCTCAACTGGTCCGGCGGCACGTCGCGGCCCCGGTTTTTCCAGCTCCGCGGCATCGGCGAACTCGAACAGTACCAGGGCGCGCCGAACCCTTCGGTCGGCTTTCTCATCGACGACATCGACTTGAGCGGTGTCGGCATGCCAGCCACGCTGTTCGATGCGCAACAGGTCGAAGTCCTGCGCGGTCCGCAGGGCACGCGCTATGGTGCGAATGCGCTCGCGGGCCTGGTCAAGATCAAGACGCGAGACGCGGCGACGATCCCGGATTTTCGCGCGGAAGTCACCGGTGCCGAAAACGACACCTGGTCGGCTGGCTTGGCGGGTGGTGGCCCGATCGGCAGCGCAGGCTCGGCGTGGCGCATTGCGGGCCAGACCTTCTCGAGTGACGGGTTCCAGCGCAATGCCTACCTCGGTCGTGACGACACGAACGGCCGCGACGAGTCGACGCTGCGCGGCAAGCTGCGGTGGGAACTGGCGCCGGACTGGCGTGCGGATCTCGCCGCCCTGTACGTGGATGTTGACAACGGGTTCGACGCCTTCAGCCCCTGACAATTCGCGCAGGATGCTCGCGGACAAGCCGGGTCGCGATGCACAGCGCACGCGCGGGGCGTCCGCCGAGGTTGCGGGCAAGATCGGGGATTACGCGGTGCGCAGCGTCAGTGCCTATGCGAGGTCTGACAGCACGTACAGCTTCGACGGCGACTGGGGCAACGATGCGTCCTGGGGTGAGTTCGCGCCCTACGACTATTTCTCGCGCTACGCGCGCGAGCGCTCGACGTTGAGCCAGGACTTCCGCGTCGAGAGCAACCCGGGTGGCGTCGTCGACTGGGTGGCTGGCCTCTATGCGCTGCGGCTCGATGAGGATTCGCAGCAGCGCGACGAATTCGCGGGCGAGCTGCTGCGCCCGCTGCTCGAAACGAGTTACGCAGCGACGAGCCTTGCGGCCTACGGTGAAGCCGAGTGGCCGTTGCCAAATCAATTGTCGCTCACCGCCGGAATGCGCGTTGAAACGCGGTCGGCCGATTACAGCGATTCCGACGGCGCGCGCTTCGATCCGCGCGACGCGATGGTCGGTGGCCAGGTCTCGTTGCAGGGGCCGCTCGGCGAGTCGAACCAGTGGTACGCCACGGTGGCCCGCGGCTACAAGGCGGGCGGCTTCAACATCGGGCAGTTCGTGCCGGACGAACGGCGCGAGTTCACGCCGGAATACCTGTGGAACGCAGAGTCGGGCTTGCACTTCGGCAACGCCGGGGCAGGAGTGCAGGGCGATATTGCGTTCTTCTACATGTGGCGGGAAGACCAGCAGGTGGCGACGTCGTTCCAGCTCGATCCGGGCGATCCGTTGTCATACGTCTTCTATACCGACAATGCCGCCAAAGGCCGCAACCTCGGACTCGAGGCCTCGCTTGCCTGGCAGCCCGTCGAACGTTTGAATCTCGGCGCGACGCTGGGGCTGCTGCACTCCGAATACGTCGGCTACCGCCAGGGCGCGCGCAGTCTCGATGGCCGGGAGCAGGCGCATGCGCCGGGGTATCAGTACTCGTTGTCCGCGCAGTGGGGCGACGGGGAAGGGTGGATGGCGCGCGCGGACCTGAACGGCGTCGATGCGTTCTACTTCGACACCAGCCACGACCAGCGCTCGGACCCGTACACGCTGCTCAACCTGAAAGCCGCTTACTCGGGCGGCCCCTGGTCGGTCGAGGCCTGGGTGCGCAACGTCATGAACGAGAATTACGCGGTCCGCGGGTTTTATTTCGGGCTCGAGCCGCCAGACTATGCCGACAAGCTGTACTTTCAGCGTGGCGATGGGCGGCTTGCGGGAATCACTTTGCAGTGGCGCTGGTAACAGCGCTGCATACAGTCACGAGGTAACACAGATGCGCACGGCAGTGGAAATCAGCCTCTATCCCCTCGACGCGGACTATGTGCCGCCGATCAAGGACTTCATCGAACGCCTCAATGCCTACCCGGATCTCGACGTCGTGACCAACGCGATGAGCACTCAGGTCGCTGGCGAGCACGAACTGCTGTTCACTGCTCTGGAAAAGGAGACTCGCCGGACGTTCGGTGGCGGGCGCCGGGCCGTCTTTGTCATGAAGGTACTCGGCGGCACGCCGACGTCGGACGAAGGTTGACCCTGCTCGACCCGGTGCTGGGTGCATTCGCGGCCGTACCCGCCATCGAATGGGGGGCGGCTGGCCTCGCGCTCGGCTACCTCGGCTTCGCGATCCGGCAGAGCGCCTGGTGCTGGGCGTTCGCCGTTGCCAGTGCGGTGCTCTATCTCGTCGTCTTCGCGCGCGCGGGCCTCGTCATGCAGGCCGCGCTGCAGGTCTTCTACGTCGGCATGTCCGTCTATGGCTGGCGTTCGTGGCGCGGCTCCGCATCCACGGCGCCTCGCGCCGTCAGCCGCTGGACGATGCGGCAACATGCAGTGGCCTGGGCCGCCGTCGCCGCCCTTGCGCTGGTGAATGGCTGGGTGATCACGCAGGGGGCGTCGTCGTGGGTACCCTATCTCGACGCGGCCATTGCGTGGGGCAGCGTGCTTACGACGTGGATGGTTGCACGCAAGGTGCTCGAGAACTGGCTGTACTGGGTGGTGCTCGATTCTACCGCGGCCCTGCTTGCCGCCTGGCAAGGACTTGCGACTACCGCTTTGCTGTTCCTGCTGTACGCGGCGTTCGCGTTACGCGGCTACTGGCAATGGCGCAGGGACGCACGCCTCGCAGTCGCACACGAGAGTTGACGATCGTGCAGGCACAGCGACAGGAGGCTGAGCGTGCGGCGCGGTCCGCCCTCGCAACCGAGGCCGACACTGCTTCGCTCGCATTGGCGATGTTCGAGCCCATTGCAGGCAGCCTCGGCAATTTCGCCTGGCACGTGTCGGTGCCCGGTCAGGATCGGTTCGTACGCCTCGCGCGCACAGGCAGTGAACAGCTTGGGGCCGACCTGCACGCAGAAGGAGAGATTCTCCGCCTCGTCGCCAAGGCCGGGCTCGCGCCACGAGTCGTGCGTTGCGATCCGGCGGCACGGCTGCTGGTCACGCAGTGGATTGCCGGTGCGAAGACCGATCTTTCTGCCGCGGGCCGTGATGGAACGCTTCGGCAAGTGGCGGCGATGCTGCGCCAGCTGCACGAACTGACGACGCCACCGGGCCTGCGTGTCGTCGATTTCGCGGTGCAGGTGCGCCGGTTGGGAACCGGCCTGCCGGCGGAGGCCGTGCGGCCCGCACTCGCCGCGTGCGCTGAGGAGGTTCTGTCGCGCCTCGGCCCGGGTCGCGCGACTGCGCTCTGCCATCATGACGTCCACGCGCAGAACCTCGTGGCCGACCCCGCTGGCCGGCTTTGGCTGGTCGACTGGGAGTACGCTGGCCTGGGCGACCCGGTGTTCGACCTCGCGTCCTGCGCCAGTCAGCTGGAGTTGTCTGCAGCAAGCGCCGGTCTTCTATGCGACGAGTACCACCGCGCGGGCGGGAAGGTCGAACTGTCGCGGCTGGATCTCGCCCGCTGGGCCTTCGACTACGTGCAATGGCTCTGGTATCGCGGCCTGGTGGCGTCCGCGGCGCCAGGGCCCGATGCCAGCGAGGCTGCCCTCCGGGCGGAACGGATCGACCGCGACCTGCAGGTGCGTGCATCCGGGGTCTTGCGCTGCAATAATCACTGATTCGATCTCAACGACTGACGGGTGCGAGCATGGCGAAGATGGTGGTGACCGACCGCGACGGCAACGTCCACGAAGTCGAGGGACGTGTCGGCGTCAAGCTGATGGAGACGCTGCGGGAATACGATTATGGCGTCACGGCCATCTGCGGGGCTCTGCTCGTGCGCCACGTGCCACATCTTCATCAAGCCCGAATGGATGCCGAAGTTGCCGGCGCCGCAGGGCGACGAGAAGGAACTGCTGGTCGAACTCGAGCACTACGACGCACCGACCTCGCGCCTCAGTTGCCAGGTGGACTTCACCGAGGCGCTCGACGGCCTCGAGCTCAGGATCGCGCAGGACGAGTGATCAGGCGGCCTTCGAATCGCCGGGGGAGTCCGCATGAAACTTGGACCGACGCTCGAAGAACGCGTCCGACACCTCGAGGACCGGGTGGCCATCGGCGAGTTGATCGCCCGCTACTGCCTCGTCCTGGACAACCGTGACGTCGACGCAATCGAGTCCTTGTTCACGCCGGATGCGCGGGTCTGGTCCGCGGACGGGGTCATGGATGCGCGTGGACGACAGGCAGCAATCGAAATGTTCAAGGGACGGTTCACCGTGCTTGGTCCCAGCAACCACTTCACCCACGACCGGATCGTGGAGTTCGACCACATGGACCCGGACCGCGCGACTGGCCTCGTGCTTGCCCACGCCGAGATGCAGCGCAAGGGGCAGCCGATGCTGGCCGCGATCCGCTACCAGGACGTGTATCAGCGCTGCGAAGGCCGCTGGCGCTTTCGTGAGCGCGGCCTGTCGTTCATGTATTACGTGCCTGCGGGTGGGGGGGGGGGGGGGGGGGGGGGGGGGGGGGGGGGGGGGGGGGGGGCTGCCCACCTGGCAGCGCTATTACGGCAAATTGACATAGAGGACCCATGGATGCCGCTGCCGGCTGCGTTTCGCGATCGCCTCCGTCTTCCTGTCATCGGTTCGCCGATGTTCATCGCCTCGACGCCGGAACTGGTCATCGAGCAGTGCAAGGCCGGCATCATCGGCTCGTTCCCGGCGCTGAACGCGCGCCCGGCATCGGCGCTCGACGCATGGCTCAAGCGTATCCGCAAGGAGCTGGGAGACTACGCAGCCGCGAACCCGCAAGCGAAGGTGGCGCCGTTCGCCGTCAACCAGATCGCGCACGTGAGCAACGACCGGCTGCAGCACGACATGGACGCGTGTGTCCGTCACCAGGTGCCGCTCATCATCACCAGCCTGCGTCCACCGCGTGAAATCGTCGAGGCGGCGCACAGCTACGGTGGTCTCGTGTTTCACGACGTGATCAGCGTCCGGCATGCGCGCAAGGCCGTGGAGCAGGGTGTCGACGGCATCATCGTGGTCTGCGCCGGCGCCGGTGGCCACGCGGGCATGGGCAGTCCCTTTGCGCTCGTGCGCGAAATCCGCCAGTTTTTCGACGGCACGCTGGTGCTCGCCGGCGCCATGTCGAGCGGAGCGGACGTACTCGCGGCGCGGGCGATCGGCGCGGACATGGCCTACATCGGCACGCGGTTCCTGGCGACGACCGAGGCTCACGTCCTGCCCGAGTACAAGCAGATGCTCGTCGACTCGACGTCCGACGATGTCGTGTACACCTCGCTCTTTACTGGCGTGAAGGGCAACTACCTGAAGCGAAGCGTGGCAGCGACTGGACTCGATCCGGACAACCTGCCCGAAGCGGACAAGTCGAAGATGAACTTCGGCTCCGGCGGCAACATGGAAAAGAAAGCCTGGCGCGACATCTGGAGCGGTGGGCAGGGCGTCGGCAACATCCACGACGTGCTTCCTGCGCGCGAGGTCATTGCGCGCATGGTCCAGGAATACGACGAGGCCCGTCGGCACCTCGCCATCGCATAACCCGGGGTCAAAATCATGTCCGTGTCATTCGATCTGTCGGGTCGCGTCGCGCTCGTTACCGGCGGCAGCCGTGGCATCGGCGAAGCCATGGCCAAGGGTTTCGCGCAGTACGGCGCGCAAGTGATCGTTTCGAGCCGCAAGCAGGAAGCCTGCGACGAGGTGGCGGCGGAGATCAACGCAGCGGGCGGCAAGGCCACTGCGATCGCGTGCCACATTGGCGACATGGATGCGCTGCATGCATTGTTTGCGCGTGTCCGGTCGGACTTCGGTCGTCTCGACGTGCTGGTCAACAACGCCGCGGCGAATCCCTACTACGGGCACGTGCTCGACACCGACCTCGGTGCCTTCCAGAAGACGGTGGACGTCAACATCCGCGGCTATTTCTTCGCGTCCGTGCTCGCGGGACGCATGATGCGCGACCAGGGCAAGGGCTCGATCATCAACGTCGCGTCGGTTAATGCGGTGCGTCCCGGCCCGAAGCAGGGCATCTACTCGATCACCAAGGGCGCCGTGCTCAACATGACGAAGACGTTCGCGAAGGAGTGCGGTCCGCACGGCATCCGCTGCAACGCGATCCTGCCGGGCCTGATCCGCACGAAGTTCGCGGGCGCGCTGCTGGCCGACAAGAGCCAGACCGAGCACTACCTCGCGACGAACCCGTTGGCCCGCGTCGGTGAACCACAGGATCTGGCGGGCGCTGCCGTGTTTCTCGCCTCGGACGCATCTGCGTACGTAACCGGGGAGTATCTCGTCGTGGACGGCGGGTTTCTGACCTAGAAGGAGGAGGGGAAGGGGTTGGGGAAGGAAAGCGCTGCGGCAGGGGTCACCTCTTGGCTGACACCTTCCCTACCACGGGGCAGGTTCAATGGTCGGATTTCTTCACCTTCTTGGCCTTCCCTAGCCCCTTCCCTCCCCCCTTCCTCTACTTCTTCTCCGTCTGCTTCGCCACCGCTTCCGCGCGTGCCTTCACGGCCTCGGCATCACCGAGGTAGCGACTGGAGATCGGCTTCAGGTTCGCATCGAGCGTGTAGAGCAGCGGCACGCCCGTCGGGATGTTGAGTTCGACGATGTCGGTATCCGACATCCCATCCAGCATCTTCACGATCGCTCGCAGACTGTTGCCATGAGCGGCGACCAGCACGTTGCGGCCCGTGAGCAATTCCGGCGCGATGCGCGCGTTCCAGAACGGCATTACGCGTGCGAGCGTGTCCTTGAGCGATTCCGCGGAAGGTAGTTCACTCGCAGGCACGCCAGCGTAACGGCGATCGAAGCGCGGATGGCCGGGATCGGCCTGCGGCAGTGGAGGCGGTGGGATGTCGTAGCTGCGGCGCCAGATCTTCACCTGGTCCGCTCCGTGCTTGGCGACCGTCTGCGCCTTGTTGAGTCCCTGCAACGAGCCGTAATGGCGCTCGTTCAGCCGCCACGTGCGCTCGACCGGCAGCCACATCATGTCCAGTTCGTCGAGCGCCATCCACAGCGTGCGGATGGCGCGCTTGAGGACCGACGTGAAGGCGACGTCGAAAGCGATGCCTTCGGCCTTGAGCAGTCGTCCGGCTTCCTGCGCTTCCTGCCGGCCCTGCTCGGACAGGTCGACGTCGACCCAGCCGGTGAAGAGGTTTTCGAGGTTCCAGATGCTCTGGCCGTGGCGCAGGAGCAGAAGCTTGCCGGTGCTCATATAGGGATCAGCCTATGGTGGTGAGGCGCGCGAGCTCAAGCCCCTGAATTCGTCGCGTATGTTCGTTTAATCAACAGCTTAGCACGCGGATGATCGTGGCTCGACTCCCTCGATGCCGCTCTATGCGACCGTATTTTCCGCAAGTCAGGACGGTGCCGCACAACACTGCCCTTTGCATTCACAGGCACAGCTGGGCACAGAATGCGCGACTCAAATTGGAGCCGGGGTAATCACCCAACATGGCCGAAGCGTTCATCTGTGATGCCATCCGGACCCCGATCGGGCGTTATGGCGGCGCGCTGTCAAGCGTCCGTACCGACGATCTCGCCGCGCTGCCGCTGAAGCAGCTGATGGCGCGCAACCCGGCTGCAGATTGGGGTGCGCTCGACGATGTCGTCTACGGCTGCGCGAACCAGGCGGGCGAGGACAACCGCAACGTGGCCCGCATGGCGGTGCTGCTCTCTGGCCTGCCGGCGACGGTGCCAGGCGCAACCATCAACCGGCTGTGTGGTTCCGGACTCGATGCGATCGCGACTGCCGCGCGCGCCATTCGCAGCGGCGAGGCGGAGTTCCTGATTGCCGGGGGCGTGGAAAGCATGAGCCGCGCGCCGTACGTGGTGTCCAAACCCGATGCCGCATTCACGCGCGACCTGCAGTTTGCAGATACGACGCTCGGCTGGCGCTTCGTCAATCCGCTGATCCGGCAACAGTACGGCGTGGATTCGATGCCGGAGACCGCCGAGAATGTCGCCGAACGCTTCGGCATCGCGCGCGCGGACCAGGATGCCTTCGCCTTGCGCAGCCAGCAGCGGGCGCTTGCGGCGCAGGCGTCGGGGCGACTCGCGCTGGAAATCGTTCCGGTGACGGTTTCCGCCCGGCGTGGCGCGGCCGTGATCGTCGACCGCGACGAACATCCGCGCGAGACGAATCTCGCGGCACTGTCCAGCCTGGCCACACCGTTTCGTGGCGGTGGAACGGTGACGGTGGGAAATGCGTCCGGCGTGAACGACGGCGCCTGCGCGCTCGTCGTCGCGTCAGAGGCAGCGGCGGCCCGCCACGGATTGACGTTGCGCGCGAGAATCTGCGGCACGGTCGTCGTCGGGGTGGAGCCGACCATCATGGGTTTCGGTCCGGCGCCGGCGACAAAGAAGTTACTTCAACGGCTTGGGCTGCAACTTGCGCAGATCGACGTAGTCGAGTTGAACGAAGCGTTTGCGTCGCAGGCTCTCGCGGTCCTGCGTCACCTGGGATTGCCGGACGACGCGGATCATGTGAACCCCAATGGCGGTGCCATCGCGCTCGGGCATCCCCTGGGCATGAGCGGCGCACGGCTGGCTACGACCGCGCTCATCGAGTTGGAACGACGGGGTTTGCGTCGCGCGCTCTGCACGATGTGCATCGGAGTGGGGCAGGGCATCGCTCTCGTGCTGGAGCGTGTCTAGCGCCGACGTCGCCTGACGGGACCCGTGCGCAGCTTCAGTGCGGCAAGTGCTGATCGATGCCGCGGGCGCAGCGCGTGCGGCCGCTGCGAACGGTTTCCTGCCAGCGTTCCTGGTTCGCGCGCACGGCAGCGCGCGAGGCGGGCCGGTGTGCGAGGTGCCAGGCGATCGCCGAAAAAACCAGGGTCTGGCGGCGGATGCCTGCGTTGGCGAGGCGGGCGCAGAGTTCCTTGTCCTCCGAGCCCCAACCCGCAAAGTCTTCGTCGAAACCGTTCGCCTGCAGCAGGTCCGCGCGCCAGAACGCCTGGTTGCACGACTTGATGGCGACGAAGGCGTTGGCAGCCCGGCCGAGCTTCTCCGTGAGCCGCGGCGCGTGCAGCGCATAGGGGCGACGCCTGAGGTCGACGCCCGTCGTCCACGGCGACGGAATGCGTCGGCTGCGCAGGAGCCGCTGCGTCGCAGCCTCGTCGAGTGGAATGCGCACGCCCTGTGTCCAGTAGCCCGGTCTTGCAGCCCGCGCGTGGTCAGCCACGAACAGCGGATGCAGCACCATGTCGCCGTCCAGCAGCAGTATGTAGTCGCCTGTGCAGTGCGCAATCGCGAGGTTGCGCATGCGTCCGGCGCGAAAACCCGAGTGCTCCTGGCGCACGAACTCCACGCCCGACGACAGGCGCTTCCTGAACGCTTCCACCACGGCGGCCATTGCGGGACCCGATCCATCGTCGGCGACGATCACCTCGTCCGGTGCCCGGGTCTGTGTCCGCGACGCTGGCCAGCACCCGCTCGAGCGCCGCGGGCCGCTCGTAAGTGACGATGACGAGGCTCGTGCGCATCAGGCCTCGGCCGCAGCGACGCGACGCACCGCCTGCAGCGCAACCGACAGCGATGCAAAATCGATCTCGGTAGTCTGTGCGCGGATATCGTTGATTACGGCGCGGGCATGTTCCGCGGCCGCTGTGTTCCGCGCCAGCCACTTGTCGAGTGACCTGACCGGATCCTTCTCCCGCGACGATTCGAGCACACCCTGCGCCAGGCTGCGGTGCACTTCGAACAGCGCCTCGCGCAGGCTGCCGCGCGCCACCGCGTGCCAGTGGCCTGCCGTGTCCAGGCCTTCGATGTGCTTGCGCAGCCAGTCGAGCCTGAAATACCCGCCGATGGCGAAGTAAGCCTTGGCAGCCGCGTCCACGGTGAGCTTGCGCGACTCGGCGAGTTCAACGATGTCGGGACTGCTGTGCAGGGCATTGCAGGCCGCGATGCGGCGCGACAGGTCGGCCGGTACGCCGGCCGTCGCGAGTTCTGCGTGACGGGCTTCGAAGGACGCCAGCGCAGCGCCGTCGAGCCACTGCAAGGGCGCGCGCGTGAGTGCCTGGATGCCGGGCCGCAGGCGCGCCACCTGCTGTTCGATCCCGAGAGCCGAGCGGTGGCGCTGGATCAGCCAATAGGTCGCCTGCCGGATCAGGCCGATGGTGTCGTGCATCATGCCGTACTGCAGGGTCGCTGCCACCTTGTTGTCCAGGCGCTCGATCGCAGTCCAGAGCTCGCGCACGTCGAACGCTTCGCGAGCAATCGAATAGGCGCGCGCCACCGTGGCGGCGTCGGCTCCGGTGTCCTGCTGGGTGCGTGCGACGAAGGTCGGTCCCATGCGATTGACGATGCTGTTGGTCGTCGCGGTGACGATGATTTCGCGCTTCAGCCGGTGTTCGTCCAGCAGCTTGCCGCAGCGTTTTGCGAGCCGCGGCGGGAAGTACCGGTCGAGTTCCTGGCTGAGGTACGGATCCTCCGGCACGTCCGACTGGATCAACTGCGCGCTGAGTGCGATCTTCGCGTAGCTCAGCAGCATCGCGAGTTCCGGCCGCACCAGGCCCAGCCCCGCGCGGCGGCGGTCTTCGATCTCCTCCGCGCTCGGCAGGTACTCGAGCGCGCGGTCCAGCACGCCATCGAGTTCGAGTGAACGGATGAAATGCACGTGTTCGCCGAGCCGATCCGGCGCGGCCGCCTGCAGCAGGCTGATCGCCTGGCTCTGCAGGTAATTGTCGCGCAGCACGAGCTGGCCGACGTCTTCCGTCATCGACTCGAGCAGCCGGTTGCGTTCCGCCGTCGTCATGCGCGTGCGTTCCTGCACCGCCTTCAGCTGGATCTTGATGTTGACCTCGTGGTCGGAGCAGTCGACGCCGCCGGAGTTGTCGACGAAGTCGGTGTTCAGGCGACCGCCGTGCAATGCGTACTCGATGCGGCCGAGTTGCGAGCAGCCGAGGTTGCCGCCTTCGCCCACGACCTTGCAGCGCAGGTCCCGGCCATCGACGCGGACCGCGTCGTTGGTGCGATCACCCACGGCGGAATTCGCTTCCCACGAAGCCTTGACGTAGGTGCCGATCCCGCCGTTCCAGTGCAGGTCGACCGGCAGCGTCAGGATGGCGCGGATGATCTCCACGGGCGTCGATTTCGGCGCATCGATGCCAAGCAGCAAGCGGGCCTGCGGCGATAGCGCAATCTCCTTGGCATTGCGCGGGAACACGCCGCCACCCTTCGAAATCAGCTTCACGTCGTAGTCGGTCCACGACGAGCGGGGCAGGTTGAAGAGGCGCTCGCGCTCCTTGAAGCTGCGGGCCGCGTCGGGCTCCGGGTCGAGGAAGATGTGCTGGTGGTTGAAGGCGGCCACCAGCCGGATGTGTGGCGAGAGCAACATGCCGTTGCCGAACACGTCGCCCGCCATGTCGCCGATGCCGGCGACCGTGAAGTCCTGCGACTGCGTGTCCAGGCCGAGTTCGCGGAAGTGCCGCTTGACGCACTCCCACGCGCCCTTGGCGGTGATGCCCATCTTCTTGTGGTCATAGCCCGCGGACCCGCCGGAGGCGAAGGCATCCCCAAGCCAGAAGCCGTACTCGGCCGCCAGCGCATTCGCCGTATCGGAAAATGTCGCGGTACCCTTGTCCGCTGCAACGACCAGGTACGGATCGTCAGGGTCGTAGCGCATGGTGCGTTCCGGCGGGATGATTTCTTCGCCACGCACGTTGTCGGTGATGTCGAGCAGGCCGCGGATGAAGAGGCGGTAGCACTCGGTGCCCTCGCGCTGCACGTCCTCGCGCGTGGCGCCGACGGGCATCTGCTTCGGCACGAAGCCGCCCTTGGCGCCGACCGGCACGATCAGTGTGTTCTTGACGTTCTGCGCCTTCATGAGGCCGAGGATCTCGGTGCGGAAATCCTCGCGCCGGTCGGACCAGCGCAGGCCGCCGCGCGCGACCTTGCCCATGCGCAGGTGCACGCCTTCGACGCGTGGCGAGTACACCCAGATCTCGTACATCGGGCGCGGCTTCGGCAGTTCGGGCAGCAGCTTCGGGTCGAGCTTGAACGAGAGGTACGGCTTGGGCAGGTCGTCCGCGCCGCGCTGATAGTAGTTGGTGCGCAATGCGGCCATGATCACCGCGCGGAACGAACGCAGGATGCGGTCGTCGTCGGGGCTCGTGACGTTTTCGAGCGCGTCGTCCATGTCTTCGGCAAACGCTCGAACCTGCGAAGCACGCGTTGCGGGTTTCAGGTCGGGGTCGAAGCGCGATTCAAAGGTCCAGGCAAGGCGGGCCGCGATCGACGGGTTACGGGCGAGCACCGCTTCCATGTAGCGCTGGCTGAAGGGGATGCCGGTCTGCAGCAGGTAACGGCAGACGGCACGCAGGATCAGCGCCTGTTTCCAGTCGAGACCGGCGGCCAGGATGAGCCGGTTGAAGCCGTCGCTTTCAGCCTGGCCGTGGTGCACGGCGAAGAACGCCTGCTCGAAGCGGCGCCCTTCCAGCGCCGGGTCCAGCGTGCGCCCGGCCGCATGCTTGACTTCGATGTCCTGGATCCACAGCGTCGAGCCGTCCGTCGGCGCCACGCGGTACGGACGCTCGTTCAGGATGCGCAGGTCGAAATTCTCGAGCAGCGGCAGGATGTCGGACATCGCGACGGGTTCGCCGCGGCGATAGAGCCGCAGGTGGAGCGCGCCACTGGCGGCGTCGCCGGGGCGCAGTTCCATCCCGAGTGCCGTCGGGCTGTCGTCCAGTGCCGCAAGCTCCTGCAGGTCGTGAATGGCCTCGGCCGGTGGCACGTCTTCCTCGTACGCGACGGGGAATGCGTCCTCGAAGCGTGCCGCCAGCTGGTCGGCCGCTGCCGCTGGCAGCCGCGCCTGCAGTTCCTCTATCAGGTGGTCCGTCCACGTTCGCATCGCGGCAGTGATGCGTTGCTCGATACGCTCGACGTCGGCCACGACGCTGCGTGCAGGGTCCGTTCGCACGAGAATGTGGAGTCGTGCGAGCGCCGATTCGGAAATCTGCACCTGCGACTCGAGATCCACGCCCGCGAGGTCTTCGAGCAGGATGCGCTCGATCCGTTCACGGACCTGGGTGTTATAGCGATCACGCGGCACGTACAGCAGGCACGAGAAGAACCGCTGGTACGGATCGCGGCGCGCGAAGAGGCGCACGCGCTGGCGTTCGTACAGGTTGACGATGCCACGCGTCGTGCGCACGAGTTCCGGCACCGTCGACTGGAACAGTTCGTCGCGGGGATACGTCTCGAGCACGTGCATCAGCGACTTGCCATCGTGACTCGTCGGCGACACGCCGATGTGGTCCACGACGCGCTGCACCTTGTGGCGCAGCAGGGGAATCTCGCGCGGACTGGTGCTGTAGGTGCTCGACGTGAACAAGCCGATGAAGCGTCGCTCGCCGACGACGCGACCGCCCTTGTCGAACGACTTGATGCCGACGTAATCGAGGTAGGTCGCGCGGTGCACGGTGGAGACCGAGTTGGCCTTGGTCACTATCAGGAGCGCGACCTCGCGCGCCTTGCGCCGTAGTTCGCCGGTAAGCACGGTCGGTTTGGGCTGCGGACGGCCCTTGCCCGTGCGCAGCAGGCCCAGGCCGGAACGCGGCACTGGGACCAGGCGATCGAACGAGCGGGTGCGCTCGAGCTTGTATTCGCGGTAGCCGAGGAACGTGAAGTGGTTGTCGGCGAGCCATTCGATGAACTCGACCGCTTCTTTTCCTCGCGACGGGGGATGGCTGGTACGCCGGCATTCACTTCACTGGCGATGTTCAGGGCGCGCTGGCGGATGGCCGGCCAATCGGAAACCGCAAGCCGCACGTCTTCCAGCATGCGCAGGATGTTCTGGCTCAAAGCTTCGTGCCGCGCCGGATCGCCGATTCGCGGCACTGCCACGTGCTGCCAGGACTCCATCTTGCCGAGCGCACCGTCGGGTTCTTCCATGCTCAGCAACTTGCCACGACGGTCCCGGGCGAGGCGCAGCACCGGATGGATCATCAACTGGATCGGCAGGCGGGAGTCGCTGAGCACGACGGCAAGCGAGTCCACGAGAAACGGCATGTCCTCGGTCACGACCTCGACGATCGTGCAGGGCGATTCCCAACCATCACGTTGCAGCTGCGGGTTGAAAACGCGAACCCTCGGCTCGCCGGCAGGGCGCACCGCGCCGAACCTGAGGGTTCCGGCGGCTGACGCCGCGAACGCTGCGGCATCGCGCGCCTGCAGGTCCTCCTCGCCGACGCCGCGGTAGTAGGCCTGCACGAACGCTGGCAGCGGCAGCGGAGCTCCGCGCGTCTTGCGCGCGAGCTTCGCAATGTCGTCGATCAGGTGCTGTCGAGCAGCGGGGATCGTTCCTGGCATGGCGGGGCGTCCTTGGTATGTCGTTCTTTTGTAGTCATCGGGCCGGGTCGCGACGTGTCTGTGGGCGTCGCGACCTGGGACCGCGTGCGGCTTGCTTCGGCACACGCAGGTCCACGGAGAGAATTTCAGCACGCTGCGTGAGCACGCCGAGCAGGCGGTCGAGCGCTGCGCGTTCGTCGTCCGTCAGCGTGTCGAGCAGCAAGCGCTCGAATTCGAGGGCGAGGGGAGCGACGCCGCGATAGACGGCGGCTCCGGCCGCGGAGACCTGCAGGATGGAGCGGCGCCGGTCATCGGCTGCGACGGTGCGACGCAGACGGCCAGCGCGCAGCAGGCGATTGACGGCGCGGCTCACGGCGACGGCGTCCATGCGGCTCTTCTCGGCGACTTCGCGTGCCGAGAGTCCCGGGTGGCGCATGAGCACGGCGATGACCCGCCATTCGGGGATCGTCAGTCCGAAGCGTTCCTCGTACGCCGCCGCGATCGCGTTACTCGTCACGTTGGCGAGCACCGAGAGCCGGTAGGGCAGGAACGATTCGAGTTTGATCAACGGCGAGGTCAAGGCGTGGGGACCGTCCGCAGCAGAAGTTTTCGATTGTAACGAATTGGGCGACGGCCGCGCCAGTTCAGGGGCGGTGCGGCCGCGAGAGGTACTCGTGCGTCTGCATTTCCGCCAGCCGGCTGCGCGTACGGTCGAACTCAAAACGGAGACGGTCGCCGACGTACAGCTCGTCGATCTGGTGCGTGCGCAGCCAGGACCAGCTTCACGCCGCGGTCGTAGAACTCGTCGACCAGCGCAATGAACCGGCGCGCCTGGTTGTCCAGGGCCTGGTCCATCTGCGGCACCCGGCTGATCAGCACGGTGTGGAAGTCGCGCGCGATTTCGACGAAATCGGCCTGTGAGCGTGGTCCGTCGCAGATGGCGTCGAAGTCGAACCACACAACTTCGTCCGCTCGCGCGACGAAGGGGATGTCCCGACCCTCGATGGCCAACTTTCCCGGTGTGCAGGTGTCGCCGCCACAGAGATCGGCAAAGCGCGTCTCGAGCTGCCGGCGCGTGTCCGGCAGTCGCGCATCAAGGTACAGCGGTGCTTTTTCGAGCAGGCGCAGGCGGTAGTCCTCGCCGCCGTCGACGTTGATGACTTCGCAATGACGCTCGATGGCGGCGATGGCCGGCAGGAAGCGCTGACGCTGCAGTCCATCGCGGTAGAGTTGCGACGGCGGCAGATTCGAGGTGAAGACCAGCGTGACGCCGTGTTCGAACAGTCCTGCGAAGAGTCCGCCCAGCAGCATGGCGTCGGCGATGTCGCTGACGAACAGTTCGTCCAGGCACAGCACGCGGGTGTCGCGTGCGATATCAGCCGCCACGTGCTCCAGCGGACCGGGCCGGTCGCGCAGTTCACCGAGACGCGCATGCAGGTCCTTCATCAGGCGGTGGAAGTGCTCGCGTCGCGTCGGCACGCCGACGTGCGCATGGAAGAGGTCCATCAGGAACGTCTTGCCGCGGCCGACGCCGCCCCAGAGGTATGCGCCGCGCTCGCCGGCCGCGCTGCTGCGGCGTTGGCGGGTCAGAGTTCGCCAACGGTTGAAGACTCCCGCTCTTGAGCGATCCTCGGCGCTGCGCAGGCGCACGACCAGGTCCGAGAGGCGGTCGACCGCATGCTGTTGCGCGGTGTCCGGGCGATAGCCGTGACGAACGAGTGCTGCTTCGTATTCCTGCTGTAGGTCGGCGCGCCGCTTCATGCGTGTTGCTTCAACTGCGCAGCTCCGGCCGGTCACGGAACTCCTCGAGGGCGGCCGGATTCGCCAGTGCATCGGTGTTCCTGACCGGGCGGCCGTGCACGACCTCGCGCACCGCAAGCTCGACGATCTTGCCGCTGATCGTGCGCGGGATGTCATGGACCGCGACGATCCTGGCCGGCACATGCCGTGGCGTAGTGTTGTTCCGGATCACGTCGCGAATGCGCTGTTCGAGCGCCGCGTCGAGCGCGACGCCTGCGCGCAGCCGCACGAACAGCACGACGCGCACGTCATTGTCCCAGTCCTGGCCGATCGCGATGCTCTCGAGGATCTCGTCCAGCTTCTCGACCTGCCGATAGATTTCCGCGGTGCCGATACGGACGCCGCCGGGATTGAGGACGGCGTCGGAACGCCCCAGGATCACCAGTCCGCCGCGCGCCGTGAGCACGGCAAAATCGCCGTGACACCAGACGTTCGGGAAACGCTCGAAATAGGCGGTCCGGTACCGGCTGCCGTCAGGATCGTTCCAGAAGCCGATCGGCATCGACGGGAAGGGCGCGGTGCAGACGAGTTCGCCCTGCCGGCCTTGCAGCGGCCGGCCCTCATCGTCGAACACTTCGACGCGCATGCCGAGCCCCCGGCATTGCAGTTCGCCGCGATAGACGGGCAGCGTGGGACTGCCCAGCGCGAAGCAGGACACGATGTCGGTGCCACCCGAGATCGACGCGAGCTGGATGTCGGCGCCGATCGCGTCCCGCACGAAATCGAACTGCTCGTGCGCGAGCGGTGAACCCGTCGACAGGACGGTACGCAGGTGAGCGAGATCGACCTGGTCGACGGGCCGATAGCTGCTCTTTTCCAGCGCAGCGAGATACTTCGGGCTCGTTCCGAATTGGGCGACGCGCTCCTCGCTTGCCAGTCGCCACAACACGCCTTCGTCCGGATGGAACGGCGACCCGTCGAACAGCACGACGGTGGCCTGCGATGCCAGCGCGCTCGCGAGCCAGTTCCACATCATCCAGCCGCACGTCGTGAAGAAAAACAGCCGCTCGCCGGGATGCACATCCGAGTGCAACTGGTGCTCTTTCATGTGCTGCAGCAGTGTGCCGCCCGCACCGTGGACGATGCACTTCGGCACGCCCGTGGTGCCCGATGAATACAGAATGTAGAGCGGATGATCGAATGGCAGGCGTGCGAAGTTCAGCGTTGCGCCAGGTTGACCGAACTCGTCGTAGCGAATTGCCGTCGGCAATCGCGTGAGGTCCGGTCGCGGACTCACATTCGCCACTACGACCACGCACGTGACCGAAGGCAGGCTTGCGAGGATGCCCGCGATGCGCTCGATCGAATCGAGCGTCTTGCCGGCGTAGCAGTAACCGTCGGCCGTAAAGAGCACTTTCGGCTCGATCTGCCCGAAGCGGTCGAGCACGCCCTGGACGCCGAAGTCGGGCGAGCATGACGACCAGGTTGCGCCGATGCGCGCGGTGGACAGCATCGCGACGAGCGTTTCCGGCAGGTTCGGCATGAAGCCTGCGACACGATCGCCAGCGACGATGCCGGACGCTCGCAGTCCATCGGCTACTCGTGCGACCTCGGCGCGTAACTGGCCCCAGGACATCTCCCTGCGCCGGCCGCGTTCGTCCCGCGCGATGATGGCGGGACCGATGCCGGTTCCACGCAACAGGTTCTCGGCAAAGTTCAGCCGGGTGCCCTCGAACCAGGTGGCCCCGGGCATGCGCCCGCTGTCCCGCAATACCGGACCCGGCCAGCGGTCAGCGATAACGCCGGCGAAGTCGAAAACGGCACTCCAGAAGGCGGCCGGTTCGTCAACCGACCATTGCCACAGTGAGGAGTAATTGCCGCCGGGTGCGCCGCGTTCGCGGGCGAACGCGTGAAATGCCGTCAGCCGCGCGGCAGCGACACGTGCGGCGGACGGAGTCCAGTGGGGCGTTTCGTCGTTCATGCCCCGGATGCTAGCCGCTGGCGCGATTGCGCACCATGGCGGAAGCAACGAGTTCCGCGACGTCGCGCGTCACGATCGTCTCATTCAGGTTCTTCGCCTTCAGGCCGTCACCGAGCATCACGGAGCAGTACGGGCAGGCCGTCGCAATGACGTTCGGGCGCTGTTGCAGGCCTTGCTCGACGCGCGTGACGTTGATGCGTGTGCCGATGTGCTCCTCCATCCACATGCGCGCGCCGCCGGCGCCGCAACACATCGATTTTTCGCGGTGCAGGGGGAACTCGAGCAACTCGTCCTTAGCGACGCGTCCGAGCACGGCTCGCGGCGCCTCGAATTCACCGTTGTGGCGGCCGAGGTAGCAGGGGTCGTGCAGCAGCACGCGTTCGTGTGTCGGTCGGACCTCGATGCGCTTTTCCGCCAGCAGCCGATCAATCAGCTGCGTGTGGTGCTCGATCTCCCAACGGCCGCCGAACGCGGGATACTCGTTGCGCAGCGAATTGAACGCGTGCGGGTCGCAGGTCACGATCCGCTTGACGCCCAGGCCATTGAAGGACTCGACGAGCGTCGTCGCGAGCTGCTGGAACAGCATCTCGTTGCCGGCGCGTCGCACGCACTCGCCGGTGGAGGGCTCCTGCGCGCCGAGGATGCCAAAACGGACGCCGGCTTCGCGCAGGATCTCGACGAACGCGCGTGCGATCCGCTGGCCGTTCTGGTCGAAGGATTCCGCGGAGCCCACGTAGTAGCCATGTCCGTAGCGCTGCGGATGAGCGGCACGTCGAGGCCCCTGGCCCAGTCGCCCGCGCGTGTCCGCGGGCAGGCCCCACGGGTTCGACTGCACTTCGTACGCGTCGAACACGTTCTTGAGTTCGGCGGGGAACTCGCCGTCCATCATCACGCGATGCTGTCGCAGTCGATAGAACTTCGGCAGCAGTTCGAGTTCGATGGGGCAGGCAGCTTCGCAGTAACCGCAGGTGGTGCACGACCAGAGCGTGTCTTCGCTGATGACGTCGCCTACCAGGGCCGGCAGGTTCGCCTTCGCCTCGCCGCCGGCGAGGATGGCCTCGCGTTGTTCGAGCAGGTGGCGTTTGAGGCTGTCGTTGACTCCCTTCATCGAGAGCGGCTTGCCGGTCTGGAACGCCGGGCACGCGTCTTTGCAACGGCCGCATTCGGTGCAGGTGAACGCGTCCAGGGCGTCCTTCCAGAGGAGGTCGGCCACGCTGCGTGCACCGACTTTCAGTTCGCTGGCATCGGCCGAGTCGTCCATGAGCGGGCTCAGGTCGACCGTCGGCACCGCATTGGCCGGCCTGCCGCGACGGAAGAAGAGCGCGGGCAGTGCCGTGACGATGTGGAAGTGTTCGCCGAGCGGCAGCAGGACCAGGAAGACGCAGACGGTGATCATCTGCGTCCAGTACGAGACTGCAGCGGCGGTCGCGAGCGCAGATGACGACCAACCCGCGACCAGCGATGCGAGCCAGCCGCCAATCGGGGCGTGGTCGCGCTCGTGCGCGATGGCCGGGACCGAATCCGCGAGCTGCGCGAAGCGGAACGCGTCGAACGCGAGATCGGTCACCATGATGACCGTGATGAGTCCGAGCACCAGCAGCCCTTCGCGATTGGGCTCGAGCCGGGCCGGCTTGAGCAGTAACCGGCGGTAAAAAGCGTAGCTGACTGCTAGCAGCACGCCGACTTCGACGAAATCCTTCCAGACGGTGAAAGCGTCCCCGAGCGAGCCGGTCAACGCGAACTCGGCATCGAAGCCGATGACGACGAGCTGCAGCTTGCGCACCAGCAGCGAAACGAAGCCCAGGAAGATGACCGTGTGCATCACCCCGGGCTTCCACTCGCGGCGGATCATCCGCTGCTGCAGGAGACCATTGGTGACGACCGTGCGCAGCCGGCGCCACGGATGGTCCCAGCGGACCTCCGGCTGCAGGGCCGCGACGAGGGCGAGCTTGCGCGCGCTGAACCAGGCGAATGCCGCGAACGCGGCCAGCAGCAGCGCGGTGATTCCAAGCGGACCCAAGGCTACCTCCAGCTGCGCCCGGCGGGTTTGACACGGGACTATTGCGCTGCACTATCACGAGCCGACACACGATGTACAATTCGGAATTCCACCACAGTCCGCCGCCGGCGGCACGAGGGCAAGGTTCATGCAGCGCGAAGCGATGGAGTTCGACGTCGTCGTCGTCGGGGCCGGACCTGCAGGTCTCGCCGCCGCGATTCGACTGAAACAGCAGGCCGCCGCGGCCGGCAGCGAACTCGGCGTTTGCGTGCTCGAAAAGGGTTCCGAGGTCGGCGCACACATTCTTTCGGGCGCGGTCATCGATCCGATCGCGCTGACTGAATTGTTTCCCGACTGGAAGGAACGCGGCGCGCCGCTCGAGACCCCCGTGCAGGAAGACCGGTTCCTGGTCCTGACGCAGGACAAGGCGCGCCGCATTCCGAACTGGCTGCTGCCCCCGCTGATGGACAACCACGGCATGTACATCGCGAGCCTCGGCAACGTCTGCCGCTGGCTCGGCCAGCGTGCCGAAGAGCTTGGAGTCGAAGTGTTCCCCGGCTTCGCGGCCGCCGAAGTGCTGTTCAACGAGGACGGCTCGGTCAAGGGCGTCGCGACCGGTGACATGGGCATCGGCAAGAATGGCGAGCAGAAGGACTCGTACGCGCAGGGCATGGAACTGCACGCGAAGTACACCCTGTTCGCCGAGGGCTGCCGCGGTTCGCTGTCGCAACAGTTGATGTCGAAGTTCAACCTGCGTGACGGTGTCGATCCGCAGGTGTATGGGATTGGCGTCAAGGAACTCTGGCAGGTGCCGAAGGAAAATCACCAGCCCGGACTCGTCGTGCACAGCCAGGGTTGGCCGCTGCCGGACGACGTGGGCGGCGGCTCGTTCCTCTATCACTTTGGCGACGGCCTGATCTCGGTCGGTTTCGTGACGCACTTGAGTTACGCGAACCCGCACCTCTCGCCGTTCGAGGAGATGCAGCGGTTCAAGACCCACCCGGCGATCCGCGGCTATTTCGAAGGCGGCAAGCGCCTGGCCTACGGTGCGCGCGCCATCAACGAAGGCGGCCTGCAGTCGATTCCGAAGCTCACGTTCCCGGGCGGCGCGCTGATCGGCTGCACCGCGGGTTTCGTCAACCTGCCGCGCATCAAAGGCTCACACAACGCGATGAAAACCGGGATGCTCGCGGCCGAAGCAGCCTTTGCGGCCGTAGTGGCTGGTCGCGCGAACGACGAGCTGACGGCCTATCCGGAAGCGTTCCGCAACTCCTGGGCGTATCGCGACCTGCACAAGGTACGAAACGTGAAGCCGGGCCTGAAGTGGGGCCTTTGGGCGGGCAGCGCGCACGGTGGCGTCCACATGTGGCTCAACGACCTTGGCCTGGGGGCGCTCGCTGGCTGGACGCTGCGCCATGGCAAGGCCGACCACGAGTGCCTGAAGTCTGCGGCGGAAATGCCGCGGATCGACTACCCGCGGCCGGACGGCAAGTTGACGTTCGACCGGCTCTCGTCGGTGTTCCTGTCAGGGACGGCGCACGAGGAAGACCAGCCCGTGCACCTGCGCCTGCGCGATCCGTCGATTCCAGTCGCGGTGAATCTCGCGCGCTACGACGGTCCCGAGAACCGCTATTGCCCGGCGGGTGTCTATGAGTTCGTGCCCGCAGAAGGCGGCGGCCAGCGGCTGCAGATCAACGCGCAGAACTGCGTGCACTGCAAGACGTGCGACATCAAGGATCCACGCCAGAACATCCACTGGGTGACGCCGGAAGGCGGTGGCGGTCCGAACTACACGGGCATGTAGGGGCGATAGTGTTAGGATTGTGATTAGGCGGCGGCGCGCCGGGCGTCCGCGTGCGTTCGCCGCACTTCGGGGATACAGTTCCGATTCTCCGTCCCCTGACTCCCGACGCTGCGAGGGAAGGACGGCGACGAGCCCCCCTACGGTAACCCTCCGCGCCGCAGCCGGTCACCCATGCGCTAGCGCCAGGGCCCCGGCTCGCCCATGTCCGCTCGTGGCCGCACCAGGCGGTCGGCGACTGTCCGCTTTTTGCCCCCTTTGCGCACCAGACACTTCCGCCCGGTTTCCACGGACGAGGCTGGGCCGGCCCCCGATTCCACACTACACACACCCAATCACTATCTTGGCGCCATGCGGATCGCGCCGTCGAGGCGGATCGTCTCGCCGTTCAGCATCGGGTTCTCGACGATCTGACCCACCAGTTGCGCATATTCCGCCGGCCGGCCGAGACGCGGCGGGAACGGCACCTGCTTGCCGAGGGACTCGCGCGCTTCTTCCGGCAGGGCCGCCAGCATCGGCGTCATGAAGAGACCCGGCGCGATCGTGACGACCCGAATGCCGGAGGACGCCAGTTCGCGCGCCATCGGCAGCGTCATGCCGACCACACCGCCTTTTGACGCGGCGTAAGCAACCTGGCCGATCTGGCCGTCGAACGCAGCGACCGACGCCGTCATCACCAGGGCACCACGTTCGCCTGCGGCAGTCGGCGTGTTCTGCTGCATGGCGGCGGCTGCTTCCTTGCACAGCAGCAGCGTGCCGACCAGGTTGATCTCGATGACCTTGCGAAAGAAATCGCCGGGCATCGTGCCTTCCTTGCCGATCATGCGCTTCGGCCAGCCCACGCCCGCGCAACTGACGGCGAGGTTGAGCCCACCCATTGCGGTGGTCGCCGCAGCCACGGCCGCGGCAACAGCGCTTTCCGCAGTCACGTCGACCTTTGTGGAAGCTTGCGGCCGGACCGAGCCTGCGCACGGCGTCAACGCCGGCCTGATCGTTGACGTCGAACAGGGCGACCTTGCCACCCGCAGCAACCACGAGTTCAGCCACGGCCAGGCCGAGGCCCGAGGCGCCGCCACTGACGATGGCGCGCGTGTCCTGGATCAGCATCGGTACAGTCCTCCTGCGGACAAGTCGAGGTTTACAGTCGCAGGCCGCCGTCCACGTCGATGCAGCGGCCCGTGAAGAAGTCGTTCTCGACGATGAAAACTGCCGTATGCGCAATTTCCTCCGCGAGACCCAGGCGCTTGAGCGGCACGGGCGCGGTCACCTTCTCCAGCATCTCCGGCGGCATGCCGGAAAGGATGTCGGTCTTGATGAAGCCCGGAGCGATCGCGCCGGCGCGGATGCCGAAGCGCGCGAGTTCCTTCGCCCACGTGGTCGCCATCGCGGCCACGCCCGCCTTGGCGGCGGAGTAATTGCTCTGCCCGGCGTTGCCGGCGCGCGAGATGCTCGAAATATTGATGATCACGCCGCCCTGGCCGAGCTTGATCATGCGTTCGGCGGCTTCACGACCGCAGAGGAACACGCCGGTCAGGTTGACGTCGATGACGGCCTGCCACTGCGCAAGCGTCATCTTGCTCACGACGGCACCGTCCTTGACCTTCACCAGCACGGCGTCCTTGATGATGCCGGCGTTGTTGACCAGCACGTCGAGCCGGCCATGCGCTGCGACCACTTCGTCGAGGGCGTGGATCACGTCGTCTTCCTTCGCGACGTTCAGCGCGTGCCCGCTCACCTTGACGCCGCGGGCTTCGAACTCGGCGCGCGTCGCATCGAGGTCCGCCTGGTTGAGGTCGAGCAGCGCCAGCGTCGCGCCGCGTTCGGCGAATGCATGGGCGATGGCCTTGCCGATTCCGCGCGCGCCGCCCGTGACGACCGCGACCTTGCCGTTCAACTGCATGAATGCCCCGGGAAGAATGATGATCAGAGAAGTTCGATGGCGACGGCGCAGGCTTCGCCGCCGCCGATGCACTGCGAGGCGACGCCTCGACGCAGGCCGCGCTTGCGCAGCGCATAGAGCAGCGTGGTGATGATGCGGGCGCCCGTGGCGCCGACCGGGTGTCCCAGCGCGCAGGCACCGCCGTTCACGTTGACCTGGTCGTGACGCAGGCCGAGGTCCTTCATCGCAGCCATCGCCACGCAGGCGAAGGCCTCGTTGATCTCGAACAGGTCGACGTCGGCGACCTTCCAGCCTGCGCGGTCGAGCGCCTTCTGCATCGAAGGGGCAGGCGCCGTGGTGAACCATTCGGGAGCCTGTGCGTGGCTCGCGTACGCGACCAGGCGTGCGAGCGGCTTGATGCCCGCCGCCTTGGCCGCGGATTCGCTCATGAGCACGATGGCGGCAGCACCATCGGAAATCGAGGACGAGGAAGCCGCCGTCACGGTGCCGTCCTTGCCGAACGCGGGCTTCAGCGTCGGGATCTTGTCGATGTCGAGCTGGAAGGGCGTTTCGTCGATCGCGACGACCTGCTCGCCCTTGCGCGTCTTGATCGTCACGGGCGCTATCTCGGCAACGAATTCGCCTTCCTTCGACGCACGTTGCGCGCGACGCACGGATTCCGAGGCGAACGCGTCCTGGTCAGCGCGCGAAAATCCGTACTTGGCGGCGGTCACGTCCGCGAAGCAACCCATGGCCTTGCCGTCCCAGGGACTCTGCAAGCCGTCGTAGAACATGTGATCGTAGATCTCGGCGTGACCCATGCGATAACCGGCGCGCGCCTTCAGCATCAGGTACGGCGCGTTGGTCATCGATTCGAGGCCGCCCGCCAGGATTGCGCGAGCGGAGCCGGCGCGGATCTGGTCTGCCGCGAGCATCACGGCCTTCATGCCCGAGCCGCACATCTTGTTGACCGTTGTGGCGGGAACACTCATCGCGATGCCGGCACCGACAGCCGCCTGCCGCGCGGGGGCCTGGCCAAGGCCAGCCGGCAGCACGCAGCCGAAGATCACTTCGTCGATCGCATCCGGCGGCAGGCCAGAGTCCGCGAGTGCGGCCGCTGCAGCGACGGAACCCAGTTGCGTTGCCGACACGGGCGAAAAGATACCCTGGAAGCCGCCGATCGGGGTTCGGCGGGCAGCAACGATGACGATGGATTCAGGCATGGGGGACGTCCTCGAAGAATCGGGCAGCGAACCAGGGTCGCCGGAGTGTACGCCGCGATCTTTTTGCAGCGCAAGATAAACACTCGAATGGTCTGGTCAGGCTTTCCCAGCGACGCGAGTACGCCGCCCGCGAGTCGGCGCCGTCACGGGGTTGCCGGCACTCGTTCCGCGCGGCGCGAGGCCGTGCTCCAGGAACTGCACGAAGGCATGCGGCAACTTCGTCCGACGAGAGCGTGCGGCCGGCGCGATACCAGTGCGCAATCCAGTTGAGCGCGCCTGCGATCGCAAACGCGGCGAGCTTCGGGTCGGTCACGGCGATCGAACCGTCGTTGATGCCGGACTGCAGCAGACGCCGGATGCCGCGGTCGATTTCGGACTTGAGCGAGCGCACCTGCGTGCTGAGTTCGGGCCCCAGGTCCTGGTGTTCTGCGCGCACCATGCACCAGCCGTACTCGGACGCGATCGCGACGGCGTAATCGCGGATGACCTCGCGCAATCGATCACGTCCACTGCCCGGCGTCTGCTCGGCTCGGCGCAGCGCGGCGCGAATCGGTTCGAGGCCGGCCAGGAAACACTCGAACAGGAGTTGCTCCTTGTTCGCGACGTAGTAATAGATCGTGGGCTTGGTGACGCCCAATGCGGCGGCAATGTCGTCCAGCGACGTGTTGTGGTACCCGCGCTCGTCGAACGCCCGTGCTGCGGTGCGGATCACCGCGTCACGCTTGGTGCCGTGGTCCCGGCGCCGGCGCCGGCCACGCCACGCTGCTGCCGGGTCGGCGGCGCTCGGGTTCGCTGGAGTAGTGTCGGTCATGACGGGACCGGTTGACTGCGGGTAGGACCCTAATCATACTTCTCGGTAAGATTCTACTCAACAGTAACTTCTGGCCGGGAACCGCCCGGCGGCTGGAGCAATGCAGATGTCCGCATCCTCGACTGTCCGCCATGCAGGTGAATCGCAACAGGCTGCCGGAGCACCGGCCGAAACTGCCCCGCTGCGGTTCGTGAGCGCTGCGTCGCTCTTCGACGGTCACGACGCCGCAATCAACATCATCCGACGGTTGCTGCAGGCCCACGGCGCCGAAGTCGTGCACCTGGGGCACAACCGCAGCGTCGCCGACATCGTGCGCGCGGCCCTGCAGGAAGACGCGGACGGCATCGCGTGCAGTTCCTACCAGGGCGGCCACGTCGAGTATTTCAAGTACATGGTCGACATGCTGAAGGACCTCGGTGCGCCGCACATCCGCATCATCGTGGGCGGCGGCGGCACGATCGCGCCGCACGAGATCGAGGAGCTCGAGGCCTATGGCGTCGAGCGCATCTACACGCCCGAGGACGGCCGCAGGCTAGGCCTCGACGGCATGATCGACGACGTGTTCACGCGCGTGCGCAAGGCCGCGCGTCCGGGCTTCGAGTTCGGGCCGGTCGGGCCGCGCGACCATCAGCAGATCGCACGCACGATCTCCGCGCTCGAGCGCGGGGAGGCCGATGCGCCGTTCAGTGAAACCCTGCGCCGCGCCGTTTCGCGCAGCGCGAAGCGGACGCCGGTGGTGGGCATCACCGGCACCGGCGGTGCGGGCAAGTCGTCGTTGACCGACGAACTGCTGCTGCGATTTGTGCGGCATTTCCCTGATCGCAACATCGCCGTCGTCGCCATGGATCCGACGCGCCGCCGCAGTGGCGGCGCATTGCTCGGCGACCGCATCCGCATGAACTCGCTCGCGGCCGAACAGGTGTTCATGCGCTCGCTCGCGACGCGGCGGCAGAACCTCGCAACCAGCGCAGTGCTGGCCGATGTGCTCAAGCTGATGCGGTAGGCGAATGTCGACCTCGTTGTGGTCGAAACCGCCGGCATCGGCCAGAGCGACTCCGAGATCGTCGACCTGGTCGACGTGCCGCTGTACGTGATGACGCCCGAGTACGGCGCGGCGAGCCAGCTCGAGAAGATCGACATGCTCGATTTCGCCGACCTGGTCGCGCTGAACAAGTTCGAGAAGCGCGGCGCCGAGGACGCGTTGCGCGACGTGCGCAAGCAGTGGCGCCGCAATCGTGTCGAGTTCAAGCGGCCCGACGACCAGGTGCCGGTGTTCCCGACCATCGCGAGCCGCTTCAACGATCCGGGCGTCAACCGCCTCTTTGCCGCACTCTGCGCGCGGCTCGATGAACAGGCAGGCGGGGACCGGCGCTGGACCGTCACGGACCCGGGCCCGACTGAATTGATCGCACGGCATGCGCTGGTGCCGGCTACGCGTTCACGGTACCTGGCCGAGATTGCGACCAATGGCCGTCGCGCGCACGATGCAGTCGAGCACCGTTCACTCGCCGCGAGTCGCGCCCAGAGCCTGCACGAGGCCTTGCGCACTTTGGGCGACACGTCCGTGCCCGAACCGCTGGAGCGTTACGGCGCAACGGCGCTGGCAGACGGCGGCGCCGATTCCGCACTGCTTCGACTGCGGGCAGCCTACAACGATGCGCTCGAGGCGGTCGGTGCCGATGGACTCGCACTGCTGCGGCAGTGGCCGACGATGGCGAAGTCGGCCACCGACGACCAGTTCACGTACACGGTCCGTGGCAAGGAAATCCGCGGCGACAACTATGTGCCGACGCTGAGCCACAACCGCGTGCCCAAGCTCGCGGTGCCCCGTTTCCGTGACTGGGGCGAACAACTGACGTTCCTGATGAAGGAGAACCTGCCGGGTCAGTTTCCCTTCACGGCGGGCGTCTATCCGTATCGCCGCGAGGAAGAGGACCCGACCCGCATGTTCGCGGGCGAGGGCGGGCCCGAGCGTACCAACCGCCGGTTCCATTACGTCGCGGGCGGCCATGGCGCCGCGCGCCTCTCGACGGCCTTCGATTCGACGACGCTGTACGGCGAGGACCCGGACGAGCGGCCGGACATCTACGGCCGCATCGGCAACTCCGGCGTGTCGATCGCGACGCTCGACGACATGAAGAAGCTCTACTCGGGCTTCGATCTCTGCGCACCGACGACATCGGTCTCGATGACGATCAATGGTCCGGCGCCGATGATCCTCGCGATGTTCATGAACACCGCGATCGACCAGCGGGTCGAGAAGCATCTGCGCGCCACGGGCCAGTGGGAGGCGGCGGAGAAGAAGATCGCCGCCCTGTTCAAGGACCGGCCGCGGCCGGTCTACAAGGGCGAGCTGCCGCCTAACCATGACGGCTCGGGCCTTGGCCTGCTCGGCGTCACGGGCGATCAGCTGCTCGATGCCGGTACGTACCAGAAGATCCGCAAGGAGACGCTGTCGCTCGTGCGCGGCACCGTGCAGGCGGACATCCTCAAGGAAGACCAGGCGCAGAACACCTGCATCTTCTCGACCGAGTTCGCGCTGCGCATGATGGGGGACGTGCAGCAGTTCTTCATTGACAATGACGTCCGCAATTTCTATTCGGTGTCGATCTCGGGCTATCACATTGCCGAAGCGGGCGCGAATCCGGTGTCACAGCTCGCGTTCACGCTGGCGAACGGGTTCACGATCGCCGAGTACTACCTTGCGCGCGGCATGAAGATCGACGACTTCGCGCCGAACCTGTCGTTTTTCTTCTCGAACGGCATGGACCCGGAGTATGCGGTGATCGGTCGCGTGGCTCGCCGCATCTGGGCACGTGCGATGCGGGACCTCTATCGCGCGGGTCCGCGCTCGCAGATGCTGAAGTACCACATCCAGACGTCGGGCCGCAGCCTGCATGCGCAGGAGATCCAGTTCAACGACGTGCGCACGACGCTGCAGGCGCTCTACGCGCTGTTCGACAACTGCAACAGCCTGCACACCAACGCCTACGACGAGGCGATCACGACGCCGACGGAAGAGTCGGTGCGCCGTGCGGTGGCGATCCAGCTGATCATCGGCAAGGAGCTCGGCCTCAACAAGACGCAGAACCCGTGGCAGGGATCGTTCGCGATCGACCAGCTGACGGACCTGGTGGAAGAGGCCGTCTATCGCGAGTTCGACCGGATCTCGGAGCGCGGTGGCGTGCTCGGCGCGATGGAGACGATGTACCAGCGCGGCAAGATCCAGGAAGAGTCGCTGTATTACGAAACGCTTAAGCATGACGGCACGCTGCCGATCGTCGGCGTCAACACCTACCTGGCGAAGGAAGGCTCGAACGACGAGATCCGCAACGCCGAGCTGATCCGCTCGACCGAGGATGAGAAGCAGGACCAGGTAGCCGCGGTTCGCGCCTTTCTCGCTCGCAACGCGGCGCAGCGTCCGGCCGCGCTCGCACGGCTGCAGCAACAGGCGGCCACGGGCGGGAACGTGTTCGCCGAGTTGATGGAGGCAGTGAAGGTTGCGTCGCTCGGTTCGATCTCCAACGCGCTGTACCAGGTCGGCGGGCAGTACCGGCGCAGCATGTAAGCGCGGGGCGCGTTGGTCGACGTTATTTAGGCGGCATTGATCGGAGCCTCGGGGTCCGGATTCGTTCCGCGGGACGCCGTAAACCCGTCCATGGGGGCTCCGGCCGCGCCGTCCATGGCGCGGACGGCCCGCGCAACGAATCACGGACCCCGAGGCTCCGAGCCGCGCGCCATGCGCGCGGCCAAGCGTGCCCGCGCTTCCTTCCTTTGGGTTCCGGGGCCGGGCCGTCCGCGACATGGACGTCGCGGCGGAGCCCCATGGATGGGTTTACGCGTCCCGGCCCGGAACCCGAAGGAAGGAAGCCGCGGGCGACATGCCGCACCTCGCGACGCGCGATGCGGGTCCGGGGTCGATTAGCGCCCGCGAGCGGGGCGTGTGCCAGCACCGCGAGGTCCGGCTCCCCGAGCCGGACGAGCATCGCGTCGCGCGCTGCGTCCCGCAGTTCGTCGGGCTCACGCCCAGCGCCATCGATCGACGGCATTATCTCGATGCGGATCGTGCCCGGCATCGGCATGATCGCGCCATTCGGCATCGAGCGACGCGTGCCGAGAATGGTGGCCGGCACCAGCGGCACGCCTCCGCGCGCCGCAGCCACGAACGCGCCGATGTGAAACCGCTTGAGTCCGACGGCCGAGTCGAACGTGCCCTCGGGGAAGAACACGAGTGAGTGGCCCTGCTCGGCGCGCTGCATCACCCGCCGCGCGCCCCGCTGCCGGCCGCCGGCGGAGTGACGATCAACGAATTCCGATCCGATTCGCCGCAACAGGAATCCCATGACCGGCATGTCCGTCGCCTCGCGCTTGATCACGAAGCTGAATCGCGGCGGCAGCGCTGCCGTCATCACGACGCCGTCGAGGTAGCTCGAGTGATTCGCCACCAGCACGCACGAACCCTCTGGCAGGCGCTGGAGGCCGTCCAACCGCAGTCGCAGGCCGGCGAGGGCGAGCCATAGTCGCGCGAGCCCCCGCGTGGACGAACGGCGCCAGCGCAGCGACGGCAACAGCAAAGCGAGCAGGGCGGCCAACGCCGTTAGCACCAAGAGCAGAGACAATGAGTAAGCGCCGAAGACGAAGCGGAACAGCCAGCCGAGCACGCCGCCCGATCTCGGTGCGGCAAAACCACTCACAGCGTTGGCGGTCGTGAGCACCGAGGTGCCGGCGGACTTTTCGTCAGGGGCAGTGGATTTCGTGCGCAAACTCGCGGCAATCCTGGCGGCGATGGGGGAGACTTGTGGGCAGTGGACCGATCCGAGCCGTCAGTCTGACGGTACCCCGGCATTCTGTGAATCAGTTCCAGTTATGTTAATGGCACCCAGGGAACTGTGAGAGGGGTCACGACGGGCGTCAGCAGGCGGCTCGCATACTGCGTGCTACGTAAAGCCGCGAGGTTCCATGAGCACTGCAGTCAAGTCGAGCTTCCTGTCCCGATCGCGCACCAGCGGCGGAGAAGCGTCCGAAGGGCCCGGTCCGATCGACCGGTTCCTCGATGCCGTGTGGATGGAGCGCGGCTTGTCGCCCAACACGCTCGCGGCCTATCGGGCGGACCTCACCGCCCTCGACCGCTGGCTCGACGAGCACTCAGGCGACCTGGTGCGCGCGCAACGCGGCGACATTCTTTCGTTCATGGCTTCGCGAGTGCAGGCGGGCGCGCGACCTCGTTCAACCGCGCGCCAGCTCTCGAGCTTCCGCCGCTTTTACCGTTACCTGGTTCGTGAGGGCGCCTTGCGCGAGGACCCAACCGCGCAGATCGCGATGCCCAAGGTCGGCCGTTCTTTGCCGAAGTCGCTCAGGGAGGAGGAAGTCGAGGCCCTGTTGGCCGCTCCTGCCGTGAGTGACCCGCTCGGGCATCGCGATCGGACCATGCTCGAAGTGCTGTATGCCACCGGGCTGCGCGTCTCCGAACTGGTGAACTGCTCGCTCGCGCAGGTGAACCTGAACCAGGGCGTGCTGCGCATCGTCGGCAAGGGCGACCGCGAGCGGCTGATCCCGCTTGGCGAGGAGGCGGTGCAGTGGGTGCAGCAGTTCCTGCAGGGTCCGCGTGTCGAGATCCTGCTCGAACGGCAGACCGATTACCTGTTCCCGACGCGCCGTGGCGACCGTATGACGCGCCAGGCCTTCTGGCACATCATCAAGCGCTATGCGCGCAAGGCCGGCATCGAACGCGAGCTCTCGCCGCACACGCTCCGCCACGCGTTCGCCACCCACCTGTTGAACCATGGCGCCGACCTGCGCGTGGTGCAGATGCTGCTCGGCCACAGCGACCTGTCGACGACGCAGATCTACACGCACGTCGCCCGCGAACGACTCAAGGAACTGCACTCCGAACACCACCCGCGCGGCTGACCGCCGCAGGGCTCTGCTAGACTCCGCCCGCCCCAGGGGACTGTCGGGTTGCTGGCGCGGGGAGTCACTGAACCTGCGGCCGTGGCGACTGTCCTAGAACCACCATTCCAGGGATAGAACGCCGCATGCGCCGCAGCACCCCAGCTCGCCCGATTGCCGTCGCCGGGTTCATCGCTTCCGCCGCGGCCTTGCTCACCTTCGCGCCGAATTCCAGCACGCTTGCGGCCACGGCCCAGAAGCCGACTCCGGCGGCCAACGCCAAGCCGGCAGCACCCACTGCACCGGCGGCTATCCCGGCCGACGTGCGTGCGCGCATCGTCGCGAAACTGCCGGGGGCGCAAGCGTCCGACGTCGCGGTTTCACCGATTCCAGGCCTCTATGAAGTGGCGATGGGTGGATTGATCGTCTACGTCAGCTCCGACGGCAAATACCTGCTGAGCGGCAACGTCTACGACCTCGATACCCAGGTGAACCTCACGGCATCGCGGCGCAACTCGGCGCGCGCCAAGGCGCTGGCGGCGGCGTCCGAAAGCAACATGATCGTGTTCGGGCCTGCCAACGCCAAGATGACGGTCACGGTATTCACGGACATCGACTGCGGCTACTGCCGCAAATTCCACAGCCAGATCGCCGATGTAAACAAAGCCGGCGTGCGTGTTCGCTACATGTTCTTTCCGCGCACCGGTCCTGCCACGGAATCGTGGACCAAGGCCGAACAGGTCTGGTGCGCCGCGGACCGCCGCGAGGCACTCACGCGGGCCAAGAAGGGTGACGCGGTCAAGGGCAAGACCTGCGGTGACGCCGCGATCAAGTCGCAGTACGAACTGGGCTCGGACCTCGGCGTGGAAGGCACGCCGGCGATCTTCACGCAGACGGGCGATTACATCGGCGGCTACGTAACGCCGGCAGAACTGGTGCAGGCGATCCAGGAGTCGCAGAAGGCGGCGGTCGCTGCCCGCTGATTTTCAGCCGCTCAGCGTTCGAGGTATCCCAGTTTGCCGGGGCGCCCGTCCCATTCCTTGGCATCGTCGGGCGCGTCCTTCTTCTCGGTGATCACCGGCCATTGCTTGGCGAGTTCGGCATTCAGCTTGCGGAAATCCTGCTGGCCGTCCGGCAGTTCCTCTTCCGAGAAGATTGCCTCCGCCGGGCACTCCGGCTCGCACAGCGTGCAGTCGATGCACTCGTCCGGGTCGATCACCAGCATGTTCGGGCCTTCGTGGAAGCAGTCCACCGGGCAGACTTCCACGCAGTCCATGTACTTGCACTTGATGCAGTTTTCCGTGACGACAAAGGTCATCGGGGCACTCCGGACGTTGGCTGATGACGAAAAAGACGACAGTACGCAGCGGCGCGGACTGGCGGGCGGCGTATTCTGCCAAAGCGCCGCCGCAGCGCAAAATGAATCCTACTTAACGCCGCCGCTCCTGCCGTAGTCGAGCGCGGTGAGGTGGTGGTCTTCGACACCGCGCCGACGATCGTCGAAATAGTTGCGCAGGGCGAAATCCACACTGCGGAAGGCGATATCCTGCCACGGAATCTCGTCCTCCCCGTACAGGCCCACCTCCAGGCTCTCAGGACTCGGGCCAAAACTTGGTCGGGACAACTTTGCGCGAAACATGACGTGCACCTGGTCCGCGTGCAGCACGTGCACCACTGCCAGCAGCGAACCGATCTCCACCTCGGCCTGCGCTTCTTCGAAGGACTCGCGCCGTGCGCCTTCCTGCGTAGTCTCGCCGTTCTCCATGAAACCGGCCGGGATCGTCCAGAAGCCAAGCCGCGGCTCGATCGCGCGCCGGCACAGCAGGATCCGGCCGTCATGCTCGGGCACGCAGCCGACGATCAGCTTGGGGTTCTGGTAATGGACGACACCGCAGGCATCGCACACGTGGCGGGCGAGATGGTCGCCAGCGGGCGTGCGGAGCGAGACCGGGTTGCCGCAGGCTGAGCAGAACTTCATGAGGCAGGGGATAGGGGTTAGGGGTTAGGGGTTAGGGGATAGGGGCTAGTCGATCGTTACGGCAGCAGCGTAAAGACTGGGGCCCAGGTTGACCGGGGTTTCCGACTATCCCCCAACCCCTATCCCCTAACCCCTGGCATTGGTGCCGGGAGAGGGAATCGAACCCTCACGAGTGATTAGCTCGCCGGATTTTGAGTCCGGTGCGTCTACCAGTTCCGCCATCCCGGCAGGGGGGTCGCAGCTTACCCGATAGGGCTCGCCGGTTGCAAAATATATGATAATCATATAGTTAGCTTCACTTCCAGGTTGTCCTGCGACGTCTTCCGTGCCGACTGACCGGAACTCGGTAGACTGTCGACGGTCCTATGACTCGCGTCGCCCTTGGGCGGCCGTTCCCTCCCGAGGAGACCGACCAACGCATGCGACGTCGCCTATCCCACGGCTGGCCGCCTTCCTGGCGCTGCTGACGACCGCGCTGGCCGCCCCTGTCGCCATTGCAGCGCAATCCGTGTTGGCTGACAAGCTGGCGGCCGAGGCCCCCAAGGCCAATCCCAAGGTGCTCGCCCTCGCGGCCCGCGCTGCCGAATGCGCGCGCAAGCAGGGCGTGCTCGACGGCTTCCGTCACCTCGCCGTCATCGATTACTCGTTGCCATCCACGCAGCCTCGCCTCTGGGTCTTCGACCTCGAACGCGGCCGGCTGATGTTCCAGGAACTCGTCGCGCACGGCCGCAACACGGGCGAGGCGAAAGCAGAACGCTTCTCCAACATCGAAGGCAGCCACATGTCGAGCATCGGGCTCTTCAAGACGCTGGAGCCCTACTACGGCAGCAATGGTTACTCGCTGCGGCTCTCGGGCCTCGATCCCGGTTTCAACGACAACGCACTCGCGCGTGCGATCGTCATGCACGGTGCACCGTACGTCAGCGAGGCAATCGCCGAACGACTTGGCCGGCTCGGCCGCAGCTGGGGTTGCCCGGCACTGCGTCCCGAAATCGCTCGCACCGTCATCGACACGTTGAAGGGCGGCGCGCTGCTGTTCGCCTATTACCCCGACCGCAAATGGCTCGCCGAGTCGCCGTATTTCCAGTGCGACGCCGCCACCGGCACGGGTGGTCACTTCGACGTCGCCGCCTTCGAACTCGGGCTGACGACGCAACCGGGCGCCGTGGCGCCGGCTTGCGACCTTTTGCCGCGGCCAGGCATCTAACCTGCCGAATGTCCGCATTTCTCGACACTGTCCTCGAACCTGCCACCCTCGAGCGCGCTCGCGCCGGTGACGAAGCCGCGCTGGCCGAAATCTACCGGGCGTACGAAGTTCCGGTCCGCACGCTGGCGCGTCGCATCGTGACGCCGCGCTCCGCGGCGGAGGACGTGGCCCAGGACGTCTTCGTCGACGTCATCACCCGGCTGCATCAGTTCGAGGGGCGCGGCTCGTTCGCGGGCTGGATCCGCAGCATTGCCATTTCACGCTGCCTCATGCAATTGCGTTCGCCCTGGCATCGCGGCCGGCGCTGGCTGGCAGGTACGACGCGGTCGATCGACGATATGCACCAGGACTGGCAGGCCGAGCGCCGGCCGGGTGCGGCGACCGCGGACCGGGCAGATTCGATCGACCTCGAGCGCGCACTGGCGCAACTCGGCGACAAAGCGCGTGCCGTCGTGTGGCTGCACGATGTCGAGGGGTGCACCCATGCCGAAATCGGTGCGCTGTTCGGCGCATCGGCCAGTTTTTCCAAGTCCCAGCTTGCCCGCGCGCACGAGCGCCTGCGGGACCTGCTGCACGTCGAAGGAGACGGTGCATCATGTTTTCCCGTATCGAGCACGCCATGAGCCTGACCGACCAACTCCGTTCGTTGCCGACGGCCGAGCCGCGTCGGGACGGCTGGGCCGACGTGCAGTCGCGCCTCGCCGCCAGGAAGACGGCGCGTGCGCGACGCAGGCTGGGCCTGCAGCTCGCAGCCGCGGCCTCCGTTGCGATCATTGCCGTGACGGCCGCCTGGCGCGTCGGGGACGTCGTGACCGAGCGTCCGGGATCGATGTCTGCCGGACTCACGCCGCTGACGGCGGAACAGGCGCTCGCGCTCGATCGCGTCGCGCAGCTGCAGACGCAGTCGCAGGCGCTCGACGAAATGCTGTCGGTGATTGGCGAGCGTCCGGTCGTCGAGCGCGCCGGTACGAGCGTGCCGATCGACACGCTCGAGGCGCAGGTGCAGTGGATCGACCACCAGATTTCCGTCGTCGACGGTGCAATCGAACCGGGCTCTGCCGAGCAGCTCTGGCGCAAGCGCGTCGGAGCGATGAACTCCCTGGTGCGGTTGCGCTACGTCGAAGCGCAGCGCATCGACATGTGACAACGAGGACGTGATCATGCAATCCGTACGGATCAAGACACTGGCGCACCGCGGGCTAGGCGCGTTGTTCGCCTCGGCGATCGCGCTCGCTGCGACGATGCAGGTTGCCGCAGCGGCCGAGACGCAGGACAAGGCGCAGCTGCAGCAGCAGCTCGACGATGCGCGTGGCCGGCTCGACGATGCGGCGCGCGACGTCGCCGACCTCTCGCGCAAGCTCTACGGCGACGACTTCGAAGGCATGCCGATGCCGGCTCCCGGCGGACCCACCCGTGGCGCCATGCTCGGCATCAACGTCGGCGGCAGTCCCGACCTTGCCGAAGGCGTCGAAGTGATGGGCGTGAGTCCGTCTGGACCGGCTGCCGCCGCCGGCCTGAAGCCGGGTGACGTGATCGTGGCGATCGATGGCAAGCAGCTCAGGAAGACCGGCGACCGCGCCGCGAGTCGCCAGCTCGTCGAGCAGATGCGCGGCACGCAGCCTGGGCAGAAGGTCAAGGTCGACTACCTTCGCGACGGCAAGAAAATGTCGACGACCGTCACGACGGTTGCCGCCGAACCGCCGATGGTCCGCATGCTGCGTGAGCACATACCGATGCTCGAGGGCATGCAGATTCCGGCGGACTTCGAGGCCATGCTGCATCCAGGTGGCCGCGGCTTCCGTGCGCTCGAACTGGTGCCGATTACGCCCAAGCTCGGCCAGTACTTCGGCACGGACAAGGGCCTGCTCGTCGTCAAGGCGCCGCCCGTGCAAGGCCCGGGCCTGGAAGAGGGCGACGTGATTCTTTCGATCGGCGGACGCACTCCGGAAAATCCGCGTCACGCCTTCCGCATCCTCGGGTCGTACCAGCCCAAGGAGAAGGTCAAGTTCGAAGTGCTGCGCCAGCGCAAGCCCCTGGCGCTCGACGTCCAGATGCCGGAGGCCGACTCCAGTAATCCTGGATTCCGTCCTGGTCCGCCCCAGCGTGCACCCGGTTCGCCGGTGCCACCCGCACCGCCGGCCGACGCGAAGGGTGGCGGCATATCGTCTTGAGGCACCTGGACGAGCCGCTGCGGAGGGGTCCGTGCGAACGGGTCCCTCTGCTAGCATGCGCGCCCCTATGCGGCGCACCGACTTTCATTTCGACCTGCCCGATGCGCTGATCGCCCGCCACCCAGCGCCACAGCGCAGTGGCAGCCGGCTGCTCCACCTCGAAGGCGCGACGGGTGCGCTCACGGATCGTCAGTTCCGCGACCTGCCTGGCCTGCTGCGGCAGGGCGACCTGCTCGTGTTCAACGACACGCGTGTGATTCCCGCGCGGCTGTACGGCCACAAGCGCGAAAGCGGCGGCAAGGTCGAGGTCATGCTCGAGCGGCTGACCGGCTTGCGCACGGCCATCGTGCAGTTGCGCGCGAGCAAGCCGTCGCGACCTGGCACCCTGATCGACCTCGGCGGCGGCGACACGCTCACCGTCGTCGAGCGCGACGAGGACTTCTGGCGCGTCGAATTCAGCAGCGACGCGCACGGAACCTTCGATCGGCTGGGCGAGATGCCGCTGCCGCCGTACGTCGCCCGCGCAGCCGAACTCGAGGATCGCGAGCGTTACCAGACGGTGTATGCGCGTGAGCCTGGCGCGGTTGCCGCGCCGACCGCGGGCCTGCATTTCGACGAAGCGGTCCTGCAAGCCTGTCGCGAGGTGGGCGCCGAGTTCGCTTACGTCACGCTGCACGTGGGTGCGGGTACTTTTCAGCCCGTGCGCGTCGATAACGTCGAAGAGCACCGCATGCATTCCGAGTGGTGCAACGTGCCCGGTGCGACCTGCGAAGCGGTCGCTGCGGCTCGCGCACGCGGCAGTCGCGTCATCGCGATAGGTACGACAGCGGTACGGTCGCTCGAGAGCGCGGCGGCGTCTGGCCGCCTCGAGCCGTACGCAGGCGAGACACGGCTCTTCATCACACCCGGTGAGCGTTTTCGCGTGACCGATGCGATGGTGACCAACTTCCATCTGCCCGAATCGACGCTGCTGATGCTCGTCAGCGCCTTCGCCGGGCGCGAGCACGTGCTCGAGGCGTACCGTCACGCAGTCGCGCGGCAGTACCGCTTTTCAGTTACGGTGATGCAATGTTCGTCGAGCCGGCACCTGCGGCGCTCGATCGCGGGAGCGCAGCATGAAATTTGAACTGCTGGGAACGGCCGGCGCAGCGCGGCGCGGCCGCCTGCATTTGAATCATGGGACGGTCGAGACGCCCGTGTTCATGCCTGTGGGCACGTACGGCACGGTCAAGGCGATGACGCCCGAGGAACTCACGGGCCTCGGCGCGCAGATCGTCCTCGGCAACACGTTTCACCTGATGCTGCGGCCGGGCACCGACGTCATTCGTGCTCATGGCGGGTTGCATGGATTCATGCACTGGTCGGGGCCGATCCTCACCGACTCGGGCGGCTTCCAGGTCTTCAGCCTCGCGGAACTGCGCAAACTCACGGAGGCGGGCGTGAATTTCCGCTCGCCGGTCAACGGCGACGCGGTATTTCTGAGCCCCGAAATCTCGATGCAGGTGCAGGCCGCGCTCAACTCCGACATCGTCATGGCGTTCGACGAGTGCCCGCCGTATCCGGCGACCGAGCAGCAGGCGCGGACCTCGATGGAACTGTCGATGCGCTGGGCGCGCCGCAGCCGCGACGAGTTCACGCGCCTCGCCAACCCCAACGCCTTGTTCGGCATCGTGCAGGGTGGCACGTTCCTGGGTCTCCGGCACGAATCACTCGGCCAGCTGGTCGACATCGGTTTCGACGGGTACGCGGTCGGCGGCCTGGCCGTGGGCGAGCCCGCGGCCGAACGCAACGCCGTACTCGAGGCGCTCGAGCCCGCATTGCCCAGGGAACGACCCGCGGTACCTGATGGGCGTCGGCACCCCCGCCGACATCGTCGAGGCGGTGGCGCGCGGCATCGACATGTTCGATTGCGTCATGCCGACGCGGAACGCCCGCAACGGCCACCTGTTCACCTCGCAGGGCGTGGTCAAGATCCGCAATGCCGGGCACCAGGCAGACACAACGCCCCTGGACCCGCAGTGCGCCTGCTACACCTGCCGGAACTACAGCCGCGCGTACCTGCGGCACCTGGACCGTTGCAACGAAATCCTCGGCGCAAGGCTCAATTCGATCCACAACCTGCACTATTACCTGTCCCTGATGGCCCGGATCCGGGCTGCCCTGGACGAGGGACGGTTCGGGTGCTTCCAGGCGGAATTCCTCCAGCCCGGAAGCCGTGCCCGTGACAGCCGCCACCCCGGCCGACCCTCGGGTATAATCGGCGGTCATTTTCCAAGCATGACCCCTCGGTCGAGGGGCAACAGGAGTTCCTGATGGACTGGTTGATCGCGAGCGCCCACGCCCAGGCGGCCACGGGTGCCCAGCCGAATGCGCTGCTGCAGATGCTGCCCTTGCTGCTCATCTTCGTCGTGTTCTATTTCCTGCTGATCCGGCCCCAGGCCAAGCGGGCGAAGGAGCACAAGGCCCTGGTGGCCGCACTCGGCGTCGGCGACGAAGTCGTCACGGCCGGCGGGATCCTCGGCAAGGTCACCGAGACCTCCGACAATTTCCTCACCGTCGAAATCGCGAGCGGCGTGCAGGTGAAGGTCCAGCGCCACACGGTCACCAGCGTGCTGCCCAAGGGCACCCTGAAGAGCGCCTGAACAGTCGTCCCGGAGTTCGCGCATGCACAGTTACCCGGCCTGGAAGATCTGGCTGGTCGTCATCGTCCTGTTCGTGGGCACGGTGCTCGCCCTGCCGAACGTGTTCGGCGAGGCGCCCGCACTGCAGCTCTCGCGCAATGACCGCACTGCCGTCACCGACGTCCAGCGCCAGCAGGTCGTTTCGTTGCTGCAGTCCAAGGGCGTGACGGTCGAGAACTCGTACCTCGAGGGCGACCGGCTGGTCCTGCGCTTCGACGACGTGAACACGCGCCTCAAGGCGCGCGACGTCGTGCAGCAGGGCGCCACAGCCGAGTATCTCGTGGCGCTGTCCGACGTGCCCCGCACGCCGGGCTGGATGCGCGCGATGGGGCTCAAGCCGATGAGCCTCGGCCTCGACCTGCGCGGCGGTGTCTACTTCATGTACGAAGTCGACGCGCAGGGTGCCGTGAAGCAGCTGCTCACGAGCATGGAGAGCGACTACCGCACGATGCTGCGCAAGGAGCGCATCCCCTTCACCGGCGTGGCGAGCGACGGCGTCGACGAGGTCAGGATCGGCTTGCGCAGCGGCGAAGACGCACTGAGGTTCGCTAGCCTGCTGCGCAAGCAGGACCCGAACCTGTCGGTCGACACGGACACGCTCGGCGAGGGCGGTTCCGTCACGGTCAGTCTGAGCCCGACGCAGATCAAGCAGCGCCAGGACTTCGCGATCCAGCAGAACATCACCACGCTGCGCAATCGCGTGGACGAACTCGGAGTCACCGAGCCGATCGTCGCCCGCCAGGGCCTCGACCGCATCGTCGTGCAGCTGCCCGGCGTGCAGGATCCCAACGAAGCGCTGCGCGTGCTCGGTGCGACCGCCACCCTCGAGTTCCGGCTCGTGGACGAACAGAACGACCCGTTGCTTGCGGCCAGCACGAAGCGTGCGCCGCTCGGCACGAAGCTCTACTACACGCGCGATGGCCGTCCGGTCCTGCTCAAGCGCGAAACGATCGTCTCGGGTGAGCAACTCACGGATGCCAGCTCCGGCTTCCAGCAGGGTGAACCCGCGGTCATGGTCACGCTCGATGCGCGCGGCGCGTCGAAGATGCTCGAGACCACGCGCCAGAACCTCGGCAAGCCCATGGCAGTCGTGTTCATCGAGAAGAAGCGCGTGGCCGAAGGCCAGCCCTGCAAGGGCACCCGTGCGGGCAATGAATGCACCGAGGAGGAGGTCATCAACCAGGCGACCATCCGCGGCGTGTTCGGCAGCAATTTCCAGATTACGGGCGTGATGGCCAACGAGGCGCGTGAACTCGCGCTGCTGCTGCGTGCCGGTTCGCTGGCTGCCCCGCTCTACATCGTCGAGCAGCGCAGCGTCGGCCCGAGCCTGGGCGCCGACAACATCGCACGCGGCGTTCGCGCACTGATCATCGGCCTGCTGGCGACGTTCGCCTTCATGGCGGTCTATTACCGTGGGTTCGGACTGGTCGCGAACGTCGTGCTGCTGACCAACGTCGTGCTGCTCGCGGCGCTGCTCTCGATGCTGCAGGCGTCACTGTCGCTGCCGGGCATCGCGGGCATCGTGCTCACGGTGGGCATGGCGGTCGATGCCAACGTGCTCATCTACGAGCGCATGCGCGAAGAAATCCGCAACGGGATGAGTCCTCATGCGGCGATCAATGCGGGCTACGAGAAAGCCTTCTCCGCGATCGCGGACTCGAACGTCACGACGCTGATCGCGGGCATCGTACTGTTCACGTTCGGCACCGGCCCGGTCCGCGGCTTCGCGGTCGTGCTGTCGCTCGGCATCGTCACTTCGATGTTTACCGCGCTGATCGTCAGCCGCGTGCTCGTCTACCTGCTCTGGGACCGCAAGCGCAAGCTCGACCGCCTCTCGATCGGGATGGGGTACTGATCATGGAATTTTTCCACAAGAAGACCAGCTACCCGTTCATGGCCACCCGCAAGCGGTGGTACGTGGTCTCGGCGGCGCTGATCCTTGGTTCGCTGCTGGCGCTGGGCTTCCGCGGCATCAACTTCGGCATCGACTTCACCGGCGGCGTGGTGCTCGAGATGAGCTTCCCGCAGGCGGCCGACCTGGAGAAGGTCCGCAATTCGCTCGAGAAGGCCGGTTACGGCGATGCCGTGGTGCAGAGCTTCGGCACCCCGCGCGACGTGCTGGTGCGCATGCTCCCCGAGGAGGGCACGGACAACAACGTGCTCGGCCGCAAGGTGCTGGCGGCGATCCAGTCCGAGAATCCGGGCGTCGAACTGCGTCGCACGGAAGTCGTGGGCGGGCAGGTGGGCGCCGAACTCGCCGAGAAAGGCGCGCTCGCCGTGCTGTTCACGTTCTTCTTCATCATGCTGTACGTCTGGGCGCGCTTCCAGTGGAAGCTCGGCGTCGGCGCCATCGCCGGGGCACTGCACGACCCGATCGTCATCCTGGGATTCTTCGCGGCGACCCAGATGACGTTCGACCTGCCGGCACTCGCGGCGATCCTGGCGGTCATTGGCTACTCGCTGAACGACACCGTCGTCGTGTTCGACCGCATCCGCGAGCGCTTCGTTTCGATGCGCAAGGGAACAAGCGAGCAGGTGATCGACGCGTCGATCAACGAGACGCTGTCGCGCACGATCATGACCAGCGCCACGACCATGCTGACGGTCTTTGCGCTGCTGTTCTTCGGCGGCGAGATCCTGCGCGGCTTCTCGACGGCCCTGACGATCGGCATCGTGGTGGGTACTTACTCGTCGATCTACATCGCGAGCGCGATGGCCCTCGACCTCAAGCTCACGGCGCGCGACCTGTTGCCCGTGCAGAAAGAAAAGGACGCGGTCGACGACATGCCCTGAGCGGCCTGTCTTCCACGCATCCGGGTCAGGGCAGGGCAACCGATGGTCGAATTCGTCTGGTTCGGCTTTCTTGCGCTGTTCCTCGGGCTGCTGATCCTCGACCTCAGCATCCTGCATCGCGAGTCGACGACGCTCTCCGTCAAGCAGGCGCTGTTCTGGACGGCCGTCTGGGTCAGCGTGGCGATGTCCTACGCCGGGGTCATCTACGGGCTGTACGAGTATCGCTGGCTCGGGTTCGAGCCGGGTCCGGGGGTCGCCGGCGGCGCCGATGCGGTCGTCCAGTACGTGACCGGCTACCTGCTCGAGTGGTCGCTTTCGGTCGACAACATCTTCGTCATCGCGCTGATCTTCGCCTACCTCAGGATTCCGACGCAGTACCAGTACCGCGTGCTGTTCTGGGGCATCGTCGGCGCCATCGTCCTGCGCGGCCTGATGATCGCAGCCGGCACCACGCTGCTGCATCGCTTCGACTGGATGTTCTACGTCTTCGGCGCGATCCTGCTGTTATCGGCGCTGCGCATGCTGCGCAGCGGCGACGACGCGCACGACGTGGGCAGCAGTTTCCCGGCGCGCCTGGTGCGCCGGTTCATACCAGTGACTCCGGAACTCGAGCGCGCGCGGTTCTTCGTCCGCCGCGAAGGCAAGCTGTTTGCGACACCGCTTTTTGTCGCGTTGGTGATGGTCGAACTCACCGACGTCGTCTTCGCGGTGGATTCGATCCCTGCGATCCTGGCGGTAACGCGCGACCCGTTCCTGGTCTTCACGTCCAACGCATTCGCGATCCTCGGGCTGCGCTCGCTCTACTTCGCCGTGGCGGGCCTGATGGCGATGTTCCGATACCTGCGTTACAGCCTCGTGCTGATCCTCGCGTTCGTCGGCATGAAGATGCTGCTCGTGTCGAACTTCCACGTGCCGAACCTGGTCTCGCTCGCGATCATCCTGGGCACGCTCGGGGCAGGCATCCTGGCCTCCATCTATGCCACCCGACGTGACGCCCTCAACGGCAGCGGGGACCCTCCGATCTGACGCGAGGTCCGCCGGCCCTGGCTCTGGCGGTGGGGGCTCGGGGGGGCTAGTGGCCGCTCCTGCGCAGCGCGCTGTTACGGAAGCCGTAGAACACGTAGATCAGGAACCCGATCGCGGTCCAGACGCCAAGCCGCAGCCACGTGTCCTGCGGCAGCGAGACCATCATGGCTGAGCAGATCAGCGCACCGCCGATGCAGACGAGCCACGGCGCGCGCACCCGGAACGGGCGCTTGAGATCGGGACGCGTATAGCGCAGCACCAGTACGCCGATGCAGACCGTGGTGAACGCGAGCAGCGTGCCGATCGACACCAGTTCGCCGAGGATCGTGACCGGGAACAGGCCGCCGATCAACGCCGCGAGCGTGCCCGTGATCAGCGTGCCGATGTACGGCGTCTTGTGCGTCGGGTGCACCTTGCGGAAGAACTTCGGCAGCAACCCGTCGTGCGACATCGCGTAGAAGATGCGCGGCTGGCCGAGCATCATCACCAGCATCACCGAGGTCATGCCGGCGATGGCGCCGAGCTTGATCCAGCCCGAGAGCCACGAGAGTTCCGGATGCCGGTCGAGCGCCAGGGCGACCGGTGCCGCCGTGTTGAGCTCGCTGTAGTGCACCATGCCCGTCAGCACCGCCGAGACCATGACGTACAGGATCGTGCAGACCACCAGGCTGCCCATGATGCCCATCGGCATGTCGCGCTGCGGGTTCTTCGCCTCCTGCGCCGCGGTCGAAACCGCGTCGAAGCCGATGTAGGCGAAGAAGATGATGCCAGCCGCCTGGAACACGCCGCTCCAGCCGAACTTGCCGAATTCGCCGGTGTTCGGCGGGATAAATGGGTGCCAGTTGGCGCCGTCGATGACCCACATGCCGAAGCCGATGAAGAGGATGATCACCGCGACCTTGATCGCCACGACCACGGCGTTGAAGCGCGCCGACTGGTGGATGCCGACGTAGCAGAGGCAGGTGATGGCCGCGATGACGAGCACCGCAGGCAGGTTGATGATCGCGCCGGTGCGCACGATCTCGAAATGCCCTGCGCCCTTGGTGAACGGCGCGTTGGTGATCGCGTCAGGCAGGTGGAACCCCAGCTGTTCGACCAGGCTGACCACGTATCCCGACCAGCCGACGGCGACCGTGGCCGCCGCGAACAGGTATTCGAGGATCAGGTTCCAGCCGATGAACCAGGCGACGCCTTCACCGAGCGTGGCGTACGAGTAGGAATACGCGCTGCCGGAGACCGGGATCATCGCCGAGAACTCGGCATAGCAGAGGCCTGCCAGCGCGCAGCCGAGTCCGGCGATGAGGAACGAGATGATGAGGGCTGGACCCGCGTGATTTGCGGCGGCGGTGCCCGTGAGCACGAAGATGCCGGTGCCGATGATGGCGCCTATGCCCAGCAGCACCAGTGCGCGCGCGTCGAGCGTTCGGTTCAGTTCGTTGCCCGACTCGTCGGCTTCGTGCAGTTCACCGATGGGTTTGGTCGAAAACAGGCGATGCGGCATGGATCGTGCGCTCGGTGTTGGGGCCCGGTCGGGCAATGCCGCCGGACTCTACCCGAGAAATTGGAAATTGGGGACACTCACCTATTTCTATTTCCGGCCGGAAATAGGTGAGTGTCCCCAATTTCCGGTCAGACGTCGCGCAGGTTGGCGGGTACGAACGGGCCGATACAGGCGACGAGTTCGTCGAACACCTTCGGCGTGCCCGCGACGACATGACCGCCCTGTGTGTACGGCTGCCCGGTGAGCGTGCCGATCCGCCCGCCTGCCTCGGTAATCAGGAGCGTGCCGGCCGCGGTGTCCCACGCGCTCAGCCCGATTTCCCAGAAACCGTCGACGCGGCCCGCCGCGACGTAGGCGAGGTCGAGCGAAGCGGCACCCGGGCGGCGCACACCCGCGGTCGTCAGCATCATGGCCTTGAGCATCGCCATGTAGTCGTCGAGCCAGCGCGAATTGTCGCGCTGCGGGAAGCCGGTGGCCACCAGCGCGCCCTCGAGCGTCGTTTGCTTGCTGACGCGGATGCGCCGGCCATCCACCTGCGCGCCACCGCCGCGCGAGGCCGTGAAGAGTTCCTGCCGCATCGGGTCGTAGACCACGGCGTGCTCGAGCCGGCCACGGTGCTCGACGGCGATGGATACCGCGAAAACCGGGAAGCTGTGCAGGAAATTGGTGGTGCCGTCGAGCGGATCGATGATCCAGACGAACTCGTCGCCGCCGCTGCGCCCGGATTCCTCGGCAAGGAAGCCATGATCCGGGTGGACGCGGCGCACCGTTTCGATGATGTCGCGCTCTGCCATGCGATCGATTTCCGTGACGAAATCGTTGCGACCCTTGGCCTGGATGCTGCTGGTAGGCACCCGGTCGAGGTTGCGCACGATCAGGTCTCCCGCGCGACGGGCGGCGCGGACGGCGATATTGAGCATCGGCTGCATGTTCATGCGGCTTCTCGACGTTGGCAGGTGGGCAAGAGCGGCAGGAATGCACCCGCCAAAGGACCGCTAGAATACCAGAGCATGTCCATTCGCATCGTCCTCGTCGGCACGTCACACCCCGGCAACATCGGTTCCGCGGCTCGCGCCATGAAGACCATGGGCCTGGAATCGCTCTACCTCGTGGCGCCCGAGCTGTTCCCCGCAACGGAGGCCATCGTCATGGCGGCCGGCGCAGACGATGTACTGCAGAACGCGCGGGTGGTGCCCGACGTGCGCACTGCGATCGCCGATTGTGGCCTGGTCGTCGGCACGACGGCCCGTGGCCGCCACCTGTCATGGCGCATCGTCGAGCCGCGTGAAGCAGCGCTCGAGATCGCAGCGGCTTCGCAGGCGAGTGAAGTGGCCATCCTGTTCGGCGCGGAGCGCACGGGCCTGCAGAACGACGAGCTGCAGCTCTGCCACACGCTGCTCACGATTCCGACCGGCACGGCCTACACATCGCTCAATCTCGCGATGGCGGTGCAGGTCGTAGCGTACGAAGTGTGCCTCGCGCTGCGCGACCGTGATTCGGCGGTGACGCGCGGGGAGGGTCCCGTGCCGCTCGCCAGCGCCGCCGACATGGAGAAGTTCTATACGCACCTGGAGCAGGTGCTCGATGAGATCGACTTCAAGGACCGCACGGGATCGGGCCACCTGATGGCGCGTCTGCGCCGGTTGTTCCAGCGCACGGTGCTCGACCAGAACGAAAGCAACATATTGCGCGGGATTCTTACGGCCGTGCAGGGCAAGCGCCGCCGCGCAGGCGATCCGCACGCACCCAAGGCAGAATGAGGTTATGAGTTCACGGTCGATCTACCTCGACAACGCGGCGACCACGGCCGTGGATCCGCGCGTGATCGCGGAGATGAATTCGTGCCTCGGAGCCGACGGGGAGTTCGCCAATCCGTCCTCGGTAAATCACGGCTACGGCCGGCGGGCCAGCGCACGCGTCGAACGCGCACGAGCCGAAGTCGCCGCACTGGTGAATGCCGCGCCGGAACAGATCCTGTTCACCTCGGGCGCCACTGAAGCGAACAACCTCGCATTGCTGGGTGCGGCACGGTTCCACCGCAATCGATCACGACACCTGGTGACGTCGCGCACCGAACATCCGGCCGTGCTCGACGCCTGCCGCCAGCTCGAACGCGAAGGGTGCGTGGTTACGTACCTGAAGCCTGCTCCTTCCGGCATCGTCGAAGTTGAGCAGGTTGCTGCCGCCCTGCGTCCGGACACGCTGCTCGTGTCGCTGATGCACGTGAACAACGAAATCGGCGTGATCAACGACATAGGCTCTATCGGTCGCCTCTGCCGCAAGAGCGGAGTGCTGTTCCACGTCGACGCCGCGCAGAGCGCGGGCAAGCTGCCGATCGACGTACGGAACGACGCGATCGACCTGTTGTCGCTCACCGCGCACAAGCTCCATGGGCCGAAAGGCATTGGCGCGCTTTGCATTCGTCGTGAGCCGCGCCTCGGGCTGGTGCCGCTGCAGTTCGGCGGCGGCCAGGAGCACGGACTGCGTTCGGGGACGTTGCCGACGCACCAGATCGTCGGTATGGGCAGCGCGTATCGCATCGCGCGCGAATCGATGAGCGTGGACATCCCGCGCATCGCCGGTCTGCGTGAACAACTCTGGGGCGCGCTCGCCGACATTCCCGGCGTTGAGCTCAACGGCGACCCGGTGCGACGAGTGGCTGGGATCCTGAACGTCACGGTCGACGGCGTGGAGGGCGAGGCCTTGCTGCTGGCCCTGGGGGATCTCGCCATGTCCTCGGGCTCCGCCTGCGCCAGCCTGCACGCCGAACCTTCCTACGTCCTGCGGGCTCTCGGGCGCAGCGATCGCCTGGCACAAAGCTCGTTGCGGTTGAGCCTGGGGCGCTTTACGACCGCTAGGGAGAGTCGAGCAGGCCGGCTCCCGGATCGGTGCGGAGATCGTCAGGCTCAGGGCCGGTGAGCCTCGCGCCGGCGCCATGCCTGACATGCCGGAGGACGCGAGGTACAACGATGAGGTTCGGCGTCGCCTGCACGCCTTGCCGGCCTGGGGTGACATGCCGGACGCGCCGTTCGTCGCCAAAGGTCGCGCGGGCGACCGGGAGCAGGGAATCGAAGTTGCATTTGCACTGAGGATCGAGCGCAATCGCGTCGCTGAGGCCCGCTTCCAGGCATTTGGTTGTCCGCACGTCCTGGCCGCCGCTTCGTGGGTGGCCGAAACTGCGCTGGGCCTGGATTGCGGCCAGCTGGCGGCCTGGGACTGGCTGGAAGCTGCCCGGGTGCTGGAGTGCCCGCGGCCAAATTCGGGCGGTTGCTCACACTGCAGGATGCAATACGTGCTGTCGCCCGGAACTGGCCGGGCGCGACCCGGTCTACGGTGTAGAATTTTTCCAGTTACCACCGCCGAGGACACCGCCGCATGTCGATCTCCTTGACTCCTGCTGCCGCCGAACGCGTCCGCACGTTCATGGCCAGCCGAGGCACGGGCATCGGCTTGCGGCTCGGTGTGAAGCAGACGGGCTGTTCCGGCTATGCCTACGTCGTCAGCTATGCCGATGAGATCGGCGCCAGGGACGTCGTCTTCGAGGTAGCCGACGTCAAGGTCGTCGTCGACACCGAGAGCCTGAAGTACGTCGACGGCACCGAAATCGACTTCGTGCGCCAGGGGCTCAACGAAGCCTTCAAGTTCCGCAATCCGAACGTCAAGGGCGAGTGTGGCTGCGGCGAGAGCTTCAACGTCTAACTGCCCGTCGGGGCTATGTTTTCTTGGCCGGTGGGTCCCGTCCGGGTATACTGCACCGTTACGCTTTCAGGTTGGCCCCGACCGGACCCGCGCTTGCGCGGGTTTCAGGTTTTTGGGGCCGGTTCGTCACAGCCGGCAGGCTGGCCTGTCGGGCAATCATTCCAAGGATCAGTATGTCCCTCGAACGCACGCTTTCCATCGTCAAGCCGGACGGTGTCCGCAAGAACGTTATCGGCGACGTCTACTATCGCTTTGAAAAGGCGGGGCTGCGCATCGTCGCGGCCCGCATGATGCAGCTGACGCAGGCCCAGGCCGAGGCGTTCTACGGCATCCATCGCGAGCGTCCGTTCTTCAAGGACCTGGTCTCGTACATGATCTCGGGTCCGGTCATCGTGCAGGTGCTCGAGGGTGACGGCGCCGTCGCCAGGAACCGCGACGTCATGGGCGCCACCGATCCGAAGAAGGCTGCGTCGGGCACGATCCGCGCCGACCTCGCCGACAGCATCGAGCAGAACGTCGTGCACGGTTCGGACAGCGCCGAGAACGCCGCGCGCGAGATCGCGTTCTTCTTCGCCGAGACGGAGCTCTGCCCGCGCTGAGCGCGGGCGAACTCGCGCTGCGGCGCGTGGTCCACCGACCCATGGGCGAAGCAACGACATCGACGGCACGCACCAACCTGCTAGGGCTCACCCGGGCTGGGCTGGAGGCGTTCGTCGTCGAGATGGGCGAGAAGCCCTTCCGCGCGCGCCAGTTGTTCAAGTGGATCTACAAGCGCGCCGAGGGCGACATCGACGCGATGACGGATCTCGGCAAGGATTTCCGTCGTCGCCTCGCTGAAATCGCCGAGATCCGCACGCCCGACATTCACCTCTCGCAGGTGTCGGCGGACGGCACGCGCAAGTGGCTGCTCAAGCTCGAGGCCTCGCAGGCCTTCGAGATGGTGTTCATCCCGGAGGCCGACCGCGGCACGCTGTGCATCTCGAGCCAGGTCGGCTGCCAGATGGACTGCGGCTTCTGCTCCACGGCGCAGCAGGGTTTCAACCGCAACCTCGACATCGCCGAAATCGTCGGCCAGGTTTGGCTCGCCAACCGCGAACTGGGCTATTCGCCAGACGGCGACCGCGTGATCACCAACGTCGTGTTCATGGGCATGGGCGAGCCGCTGGCGAATTACCGCAACGTCGTGCCCGCAGCGGAAATCATGATGGACGACCTTGGTCTCGACCTCTCGCGCCGCCGGGTCACGGTGAGCACGTCGGGCCTGGTGCCGCAGATGCTCCGCATCGCGGACGAAACCAACGTCGCGCTGGCAGTCTCGCTGCATGCGCCGAACGACGCGCTGCGCAGCGAGATCGTGCCGATCAACCGCAAGCATCCGATCAAGGACCTGCTCGACGCGTGCTGGCACTACGTCGAGAAGCAGAATGCGCGCAGCGTCACCTTCGAGTACGTCATGCTCGACGGCGTCAACGACAAACCGCAGCACGCGCGCGAACTTGCGCAGCTGCTGCGCGGCCACCCGGCCAAGGTCAACCTGATCCCGTTCAATCCGTTTCCGGGCACGACTTTCCGGCGCTCGAGCGAGGAGGCGATCGAACGTTTTCGCGACCTGTTGCTCAAGGGCGGCGTGATGGCCACGATCCGTCGCACTCGAGGTGACGACATCGACGCGGCCTGCGGCCAGCTCGTCGGTCGCGTCAACGACCGCGTCACGACGCGGCTCGGCCAGAAAATGTTTCCCATGACCCTGGTGCAGGGATGATGCGCCTGCGCTCGCATTTCGCCGTGGTCGCTGCCGGCATGCTCGGGCTCGCGGCGCTTGGCGCGCCGCGTGCCGTGGTCGCTGCCGAGCCGGGCAGCCGCGAGGCGATCGACCAGGCGGCCGCGGTCAACACCGAACTCGCGCTCGCCTACATGCGTGAAGGCAACCTCAAGGCCGCACGCGAGAAGATCGACAAGGCCCTGCAGCAGGACGCGCGCACGGCCAATACGCAGATGGCGGCGGGATTCGTCTACGACAAGCTTGGCGACAAGAAGAAGGCCCTGTCGCACTTCGAGCAGGCCGTGAAGCTGGGCGGCAAGGACAATCCCGACGTCGTCGCCAACGCGGCCGTGTACTTCTGCCTGAACGGCGAACCGAAGCGCGGGGAGCAGTACATGCTGCAGGCGGCGGCGAGTCCGCTCAACGCGCGCCCTGACGTTGCGTATACCAATGCCGGCCGGTGCGCCCGCGGTGACGGGCGGCCAAAAGACGCCGAGCAGAGTTTCCGCAAGGCGCTCGCGCGCAACCCGAAGCAGCCCGACGCGCTGATGCAGATGGCAGAACTGGCGCAGGAAGCCGGCAATGGGCTGCAGGCACGAGCGTTCCTGGAGCGCTACACCGCCGTTGCGCCGGTGACGGCGGCGACGCTCTGGCTCGGCCGCAACATCGAACTCGGCCTTGGCGATGCCGCGCAGGCCGCGCGGTACTCGCAACGCCTGAAAGATGAGTTCCCGACGTCCGAGGAAGCCTCGCGGCTCTTCGAAGCGGAACGGGCAAAGCCATGAGCCCGTCCGACGCCGATGTCACCGAGCTCCCCTCGAGCCCGGGCGCGCGCCTGCGGTGTGAGCGTGAAGCGCAGGGCATCAGCCACCAGCAGGCGGCGGAATCGCTGAATCTCGACACGATGGTGCTGGCGCACCTCGAAGCGAACGACTTTGCCACGCTCGGCGCGCCGGTCTTCGTCAAGGGGCACCTGCGCCGCTACACCACGATGCTCGGACTCGACGAGGACGAGATCGTGTCGCTGTACGAGCACTCCACGCAGCAGCTCGGCGAGCCCTCGCTGGTGCCGAAGTCGCGGCTGGAAATGGCTCCCGTGCGCGGCAAGCCGCGCTGGCCCTGGGTCGTCGGCGGCGCAGCGACATTCTTCATCGCGTCGGCGCTGGTCGCGTACCTCTCTGAACACGGACTGCCGTGGGCCGACACGACCCCGGACCAGTCCACTGCACCGGTCCTGCAGGAAGGCATCAGGCCACGTCCATGCCCAGGCGCCCCCGCTGCGGCATCGACTCCGGCAACTGCAGGATCAGCCGGGTCTCCGCCCGACCCAGCTGCTGCAACGGCATCGAGCGCGCTGCAATCCGGCCAGGTCAACCTGCAATTCAAGTTTGCTGCCGATTCCTGGGTCGAGGTGTTCGACGGTTCCGGCAAGGCGGTGCTCTACGATCTCGGTAAGGCCGGGACCGAGCGCACGCTCACGGCGACCGCTCCCCTGAGCGTGAGGATCGGCGATGCCGCCGCCGTCGCCGTGACGGTCAATGGCCGTGTGCTGCCGGCCCTGCCGCGCGCGCAAGGGCAGTCGCTCGCGCGTTTCAGCATCGGTCCGGACGGGTCGCTGCGTTGAACCCGGTGACGGGACGATGAGTGAAACCCTGCAGGCCGTCCGCGGCATGAACGACGTGCTGCCCGACCAGACGGCGGCGTGGCAGCTGCTCGAACGCGCGGCCCGCGATATCTTCGCGCAGTACGGCTACCGTGAAATCCGGCTGCCGCTGCTCGAGCGCACCGAACTCTTCAAGCGCTCGATCGGTGAACTCACCGACATCGTCGACAAGGAGATGTACACGTTCCGGGACCGTGGCGACGATTCGCTCACGCTGCGGCCCGAAGCGACCGCGGGCATCGTCCGCGCCTGCATATCGAACGGCCTGCTGCACAACCAGCGCCAGAAGGTCTGGTTGATGGGCCCGATGTTCCGCTACGAGCGGCCACAGAAAGGCCGGTATCGCCAGTTCCACCAGATCGACGTCGAGGCCCTCGGCTACCCTGGCCCGGACGTCGATGTCGAGCTCATCCTGATGACGGCCCGCCTGTGGCGCGTGCTCGGTCTGCGCGGACTCAAGCTGCACCTCAATTCACTCGGCACGCCGGCGTCACGTGTCGTCTATCGCGCGACGCTGGTCGAGTATTTCCGGGCGCATGCGGCCGTGCTCGACGCCGACAGCACGCGCCGCCTCGAGCGCAATCCGCTGCGCATCCTCGACAGCAAGAATCCGGCGATGGTCGCGGTCATCGCGGGTGCCCCGTTGATCACCGATCACCTCGACCCGGAGTCGGCAGAGCATTTCGCGACCCTCTGTTCACACCTCACCGGGGCTGGCATCGAATACGTCGTCAACCCGCGTCTGGTCCGCGGGCTCGACTACTATTCGCGCACGGTGTTCGAGTGGGTAACCACCGACCTTGGCTCGCAGGACGCGGTCTGTTCGGGCGGTCGTTACGACGGCCTGGTCGCACAGCTTGGCGGCGAAGCCGTGCCGGCGACCGGCTGGGCCCTGGGCGAGGAGCGTATCGTCGAGCTGATGCGACTGCAGGGTCTCGTGCAGGACGCAGGCAGCCCGGACGTTTACCTGGTGCTGGCCGGCCCGGCGGCGGAAGCGGCGGGGCTCGGGCTCGCGGAGCGCATTCGTGACGGCGCGCCAGGCCTGCGCGTGGAAACGAACTGCGGCGGCGGCAGCTTCAAGTCGCAGCTGAAGCGCGCGGACAAGAGCGGCGCCCGCATGGCAGTCATCGTCGGCGACGACGAGGCGTCGCGCCGGGTCGCCGCAGTCAAGGCACTGCGCGGCCAGGCAGCGGCGCAGCGCGAAGTTTCATTCGATGAGCTTGCAGCGGAACTCGGCCGGGAAATGCAGGCGCAGCCGGTCTAATCACAGCGAGTCGTTCCGTCGGGACGGCAGATGGAGTGGGTGAAGTGGAAGACCTCTCAGACAACGAACGCGAAGAACAACTGCGGCGCTTCTGGGCCGAGAACTGGCTCTGGATCGTGGGCGGCATCGCCCTCGGCCTCGGTGGCCTGGCGGGCTGGCAGTACTGGCAGAAGTCGAAGCTCAATGCGTCCGAGCAGGACGAGGCGTCCTACGTCGCCGTGCTCGAATCGCTCAGCAGGAACGACAAGGATGCGGCCGCGAAAAGGGCGGGCGACCTGCGGGGCCTGCACCCGAAGTCGCCGTACGCCGACCATGCCGACCTGGCGCTCGCGCGCTTTGCGGTGGATACACGCGACCTCGATGAGGCCGCGAAGCGGCTGCGCACGGTGGCAGAGTCCTCGCGTGATCCCGAGCTGCGCCTGATCGCACAATCACGCCTTGCCCGGGTGCTCTCCGAGCAGGGCAAGCACGACGACGCGCTCAAGTTGCTCGACGTCACGAACGCCGGTTCCTTCACGCCGATCTTCCACGAGATCCGCGGCGACGTGCTCGCGGCCAAGGGCGACGTCGCCGGTGCGCCCAGGCCTACGATGCCGCGCTCGCCGCGACGACCTCGGTCCAGGCGCAGGCGTTCGATCGCGAATTCGTGGAGTTGAAGCGCGATGCGCTGCCCGCGACGGGTGCTGTCGCTGCACCGGCTGCGGTGCCGAAGCCGGCCGCGGTTGCCCCGGTGGCAGGCGACAAGCCATGACACGCCGGCGTCCATCACTGGTCGCGGCCGCCTGCGTGGCGGGCCTGCTGGTCCTGGTCGCCGGGTGCGACAAGGACAAGGGCGTGGAACCGCCCGCCGAACTGGTGGACCTGAAGCCGACGCTCGCGGTCCAGAAGTTGTGGGACACGGGCGTTGGCGGCGGCGGTGAAAAACTGCGGCTCGCGCTCGGCCTCGCGCTCGATCGCGGCGTCCTTTACACGGCGTCACGCGACGGTGAAGTGATCGCGCTCGATCCGGCCACGGGTCGGGCGAAGTGGACGCAGGATACGAAGGCCGACCTGGCCGCGGGTCCGGGCGTCGGCGCCAGCATCGTGGCAGTCGGCACGAGCGACGGCAAGGTGATTGCGCTCGACGTCGCGTCCGGCAAGGTCCTGTGGAAGGTGTCGGTCAGCAGCGAGGTGCTCGCCGCTCCGCTCGTCACGGGAGATCGCGTGATCGTGCGGTCGGTCGACGGCCGCGTGCACGCGCTCGATGCGCTGACAGGCAAATCGCAGTGGACCGGTGAGGAGCCGGTGCCGAAGCTGTCGTTGCGCGGCACGGCATCGCCCGTCCTCGCCAAGGACAACATCGTCGCTGGATTCGATTCGGGCAAGGTCGTCGCGTTTACGCTCGCCTCGGGCGATATCGTCTGGCAGGCGCAGGTCACGACGCCGGGAGGTCGCTCGGAACTCGCCCGTCTCGCCGACGTCGACAGTGCCGTGCAGGTCGACGGCAACGACGGCTTCGCCACGGGCTACCAGGGCCGCGTCGTCATGCTGGCACTCGACTCCGGCCAGGTCTGGTGGAGCCGCGACCTTTCCAGCTACCGCGCACCCGCGCTCGATGACACGCAACTTTACGTCGCCACGTCGGACGGCAGCGTCGTTGCGCTGCGTCGTCGCGACGGCGCGGTGGTCTGGCAGCAGGACGGTCTCAAGCGCCGAGGCCTGAGCGCGCCCGCCGTCGTCGGCAACGCGGTGATCGTCGGCGACTTCGACGGCTACCTGCACTGGCTCGACCGCGATTCGGGCAAGTTCATCGCCCGCGAGCGTCCGGGCGGGGAGCGCATCAGCATGGCTCCGGTCACGGACGGCGATCGCGCCTTCGTGATCGACGACGGCGGCCGCGTCGTCGCCTATCGCAGCGGCGCGCCCGCGGGTCGTTGATGTGCTGCCAGTCGTCGCCCTGGTCGGGCGTCCAAACGTCGGCAAGTCGACGCTCTTCAACGCGCTGACGCGCACACGCGACGCGCTCGTCGCCGACGTGCCGGGGCTGACCCGCGACCGCAAGTACGGCTACGCCCGCCACGAAGGCCGCTCGTGCGTCGTGATCGACACCGGCGGCCTCGTCGAGTCCATCGTCGGCGGCATCGAGCGGCTGATGGCCGAGCAGACGCTGAAGGCGGTCGAGGAAGCAGACCGCGTGCTCTTCGTGGTCGATTCCCGCCAGGGCTGCACGCCGCAGGACCTGCACGTCGCCGACCTGCTGCGCCGCAGCGGCAAGCCGGTCATGGTCGTCGCCAACAAGGCCGAAGGCCTCGACGACGACATGGCGCAGGCCGAGTTTCATCGCTTCGGCTTCGGCGAGCCGATCGCCATTTCTTCCGCGCACAAGCAGGGCCTCGACGCGCTCATCGAGCGCGCGCTCGAGGGCCTCGAAGGCGCGCTCGATGCACCCGACGTGCTGGGTTACACCGCAGGCACGATCCGGGTTGCCGTGGTCGGTCGCCCGAACGTCGGCAAGTCGACGCTGATCAACCGGCTGCTCGGCGAGGAGCGGTTGATCGCATTCGACCAGCCCGGCACCACGCGCGACACGGTCGAAGTCCCGTTCGAGCGCGACGGGCTGCCGTACGTGCTGATCGACACCGCGGGCGTGCGGCGCAAGGCGAAGGTCAACGAGACCGTCGAGAAGTTCAGCGTCGTCAAGACGCTGCAGGCCATCGATCGCGCGAATGTCGTGATTGGCGTCCTCGACGCGCACGACACCGTGGCCGAACAGGACGCGAGCCTGATGGGTCTCGTCGCCGAGCAGGGCAGGGCGCTCGTGCTCGCGATCAACAAGTGGGATGGCATCCCGCAGGATCAGCGCGACACGATTCGCGACGGGCTCGACCTGCGCTTCGACTTCCTGCGCTTTGCCTACGTGCACTTCATCTCCCGCGCGCCATGGCACCGGCGTCGGCGAAATGATGGAGTCCGTCCTCAAGGCCTACCGCGCGGCCATGAAGGAGTTGCCGACCAAGGACCTGACGCGGGCCCTCGAGCAGGCGATCACGATCCACCAGCCGCCGCTGGTGCGCGGCCGGCGCATCAAGCTGCGCTATGCTCACCAGGGCGGTCGCAATCCACCGGTCGTGGTCATTCACGGCAACCAGACCCAGCACGTGCCCGACGCCTACCGCCGGTTCCTCGAGAACCATTTCCGGGAGACCTTCCGGCTGAAGGGCACACCGATGCGGGTCGAGTTCCGGACCGACGAAAACCCATTCAAGGGCCGGCGCAACGAGTTGACCCCACGCCAGGTACGGAGCAAGAAGCGCCTGATTTCACGTTCCAGGGGCGGCAAGAAGGTCGGTAAGCGCTGACCGGCCCCGGCGATGGTGCCCAGGGGACTGATAACTGCCGGTTCTGACCGGCTATCCTCTCAAGCTAGTGGCCCGACGGGCCCGGTCTAGACTGGACTCATGCTCATGGCCGTCGCCAGAACCTCGCCAACTGCCGCCCACGACCTGCCGGCCACCCGGCTGGCCCTGCTGGACGAGCCGTTGCGCCTGTATCGGGGGGGTGTGATCGAACACCCGGTCATTGCCTATGAGGCCCTGGGCACGCTGAACGCTGCGCGGGACAACACGCTGCTGCTGTTCACCGGGCTTTCGCCTTCCGCGCACGCGGCTTCCTCGCCGGCAGACCCGAAGCCGGGCTGGTGGGAATCGATGATCGGCGCCGGCAAGCCGATCGACACCGACCGGTTCTATGTGCTCTGCATCAACTCGATCGGCAGTCCCTACGGCTCATCGAGCCCGACCTCGATCGACCCGCGCACGGGTCGGCCGTTCGGCATCGCATTCCCGGAAGTCTCTCTCGAGGACGTTGCTCGCGGCGGCTACGAGGTGTTGCGCCAGCTCGGCATCCGAACCGTGGCCTGCGCCGCCGGTCCCTCGATGGGCGGCATGACCGTCCTCGCCTTCGCTGCCCAGTTTCCAGGCGTGGCGCGCAACATCATGTCTATTTCCGGCGCGACGGCAGCCAATCCGTTCGCCATTTCGCTGCGCTCGCTGCAGCGTGAAATCGTGCGCAACGATCCGGCCTGGCGCGGCGGCAACTATGAGCGCGGTCGCGGCCCGCGGGGCGGCATGCGCATGGCGCGCAAGCTCGGCACGATCACGTACCGCTCGCACGAGGAATGGGACCAGCGTTTCGGCCGTCGGCGCGTGCCGGAAACCACGGGCCAGCCTGGCGACTTCCGTGCGCAGTTCGAAGTCGAATCGTACCTGGAGCACCAGGGTCAGCGGTTCGCCGATGTCTTTGACGCCAACTGCTATCTCTATCTCTCCCGCGCCATGGATCAGTTCGACCTCGCCGAACACGGCGCCGGCTCGCTCGATGCGGCCTTTGCGAAGTTCAGTGGCGTGCAGCGGACGCTGGTGCTCGGCGCGCAGACGGACATGCTCTACACGATCGACCAGCAAACGCTGATTGCCGAGCATCTGCGCAAGGCGGGTGTCGACGTTGAATTCCACGCGTTCCCGTCGCCGCAGGGTCACGACGCGTTCCTGGTGGACAACGCGCGTTTCGAGCCGGCGATCGCCAACTTTCTAGCGAAAGTCGGCGAGGGGTTAGGGGTTAGGGGATAGGGGATAGTCGGAGGTTGGGTAGCCACCTCCGGGAATTCTCTTCGTCGCCAACGGCGACCTCCGACTAACCCCTAACCCCTATCCCCTAGTCACTTCTCCAGCAGCAGCGCCGGATCCACCATCGCCCGGTTTACGCTCACGCCCCAGTGCAGGTGCGGGCCCGTCACCCTACCAGTCGCCCCGACCAGTCCCAGCACGTCGCCTTCCTTCACCACGTCACCCGACGTCACGTCGATCCGGCTCAGGTGGCAATACATCGTGAGCACGCCCTGGCCGTGGTCGACGAACACGGTGTTGCCGTTGAAGAAGAAATCCCCGGTTTCCACGACGCGGCCAGCCGCCGGATTGCGGATCGGGGTGCCGGTCGGCGCGGCGATGTCCATGCCGCTGTGCGGCTTGCGCGGCAAACCGTTGAAAACGCGTCGCTTGCCGTACGAATCCGAACGTTCTCCTGGCACCGGTACGGTCCAGCGCCAGGTCGGTGACCGGCTCTCGGTGTAGGTGGCCAAAGCGCGTTCAGTACGCTCGGTCTCGGCGTCGATGCGCTTGAGGTCCTCGGGCAGTGGGTCGGCCTTGCGTGCTTCGACCGTCAGGTTCTGGGTGGCGTACGCCTTGGGCTCGACGTTGAACGCGATCTCGCGATCCCTGTCGCTCGCCGACGGTGTCACGAGCTTGACCACCTGCCGGCCGGGCTCTGTCGCGAGCGGAATACCGACAATTGCCTTCCAGCCGTCCGGGGTGCGAACGATCGGCGCGCGGTACTCGCCGAAATAAACGGCGCCAGGCGAATCGGTGCTCGTGCCGAGGTCGAGGATCGCGATCCCGCCGGGCACGCGCGTGTCGCGCGGCAGCAAGACGTCGTCTGCAGCGCGCGCGTAGCGGCGAAGCCGAGGCACATCGCCACGACCAGCGGCGGATCAAGCACGCGGCCATGCCCGCCCGACCGAATCCCAAGCGTGAAACCCGTCGCGCTGTGGCGGTCCAGGCGCGCGAATGCGACTCGTCTGTTCGTCATTGCCCTGGCTTCGCTTTCTTTTCGCGGTGCGGCTGCGAGCCTGGTCGCCGGTTGCGAACACGTCCGTGACCGTCGCACGAACGGAACCACGAGCCACGCGTGCTTCGATCTGTGCACCCGGTGCGAGCGTCGACGCGTCGGTGACGACGTGCGCGCCGGCATCCGTGACGATCGCGTAGCCGCGCTCCAGTGTTGCCAGCGGGCTGACGGCATTGAGCGTGCGCAGGGAGCGCTCAAACCGTTCACGCGCAACCTGCAGTCGTCGCTGTATTGCAGCCGGGAGGCGGCGCTGTGCGACGTCCAGCCGTTGCTGCAGCGGCACTAGACGACGCGCCGGACTGCTGCGACGGAGGAGCGCATCCGCATTCGACAGGCGGACGCGAGCGCGTTCGAGCCGGGCACGGGTCGCGCGCTGCATGCGCTGATCGAGTTCGTCGAGGCGCTGCGCATGCTGCTGCAGTCGTGCGCGCGGCGACAGCTGGTTGAGTGACCGTTCCCATTGCTGCAGCGTCTGTCGCAGCGACGACAACTTGCGGCGCAGGCCCTGGGTCAGGTTGCGCTCGAGCGCACCGAGTGTGCGCAGGTATTCCGCGCTGTCCGGCACGCTGCGTTCCGCCGCGCCGGAGGGCGTCGGTGCGCGCTCATCCGCGACGAAGTCCGCGATCGTGACGTCGGTCTCGTGGCCCACGCCGCTGATGATCGGAATACCGCAGGCGTGGATCGCGCGCGCCACGGATTCCTCGTTGAATGCCATCAGGTCCTCGAGCGAACCGCCGCCCCGGGCCAGGATCAGCACGTCGCACTCGTTGCGTGCAGCGGCGAGTTGCAGCGCCTGCACGATCTCGCGCGGTGCCGCCTCACCCTGCACCGCAACGGGATAGACCAGGACCGGCACGGCTGGGAAGCGGCGCTGCAGAACGTGCAGGATGTCGCGCAGTGCTGCGCCGGTCGGCGACGTGATCACGCCGATGCGTCGAGGCAGGGTGGGCAGCGGCTTCTTCCGTGCGGATTCGAACAGGCCCTCGGCCAGCAGCTTGCGTTTGAGTTCTTCGAACCGGCGACGCAGGGCGCCTTCGCCCGCCTCCTCGAGGTGATCGATGACGACCTGGAACTCGCCACGGGCCTCGTAGAGGCTGACGCGACCTCGTGCGAGTACCCTGGCGCCGTCCTTGACCGGGAAACGCACCAGCATGCTGCGGTTGCGGAACATCGCGCAGCGAACCTGTGCCGATTCGTCCTTCAGCGAGAAGTACCAGTGGCCTGAGGCGGGGCGCGCCAGGTTCGAGATCTCGCCTTCGAGCCAGACTGAGCCCAGTCCGCGCTCGAGCAGCATCCGCGCCTGCGCGTTCAGCTGGGAGATCGTGAAAATTTCGCGCGCCGGTGCCGCCGGCGGGGGCGCTGCGTCGTCGTCGAACCAGGAATCGGCCATCGGTGAATCTTACCGGTCGGGCGCTCGTGGCAGAACGAAGGGTGCGCGGCAAGTCGGTTCGCGGCCTGGAGCGGTGGATACCGGCACCGAGGGCGCCGGACTCCCGGATCACGGGCCGGGGCCGTCCGCCGCATGGCCGCGGCGGCCGGAGCCCCCAGGGAAGGGTTTACGGCGTCCCCGGCCGCGACCCGGAAGCCCGGAGCTCCGATGCCCGCACCAGTGACGGCCATGGCCGGCGAGCGACGGGCGCACCTCGCGTTTTACGCAACGCGCCCCGAGCGGGTACAATGCCGCGCTTCCTTTCGCTCCGGGTCGCCCAATGCTGCGAATTCTCGAGGAAGCCCTCACCTTCGACGACGTCCTGCTCGTGCCGGCCTATTCCCAGGTCCTGCCGGCAGAGGTCAGCCTGGCCACGCAACTGACGCGCGGCATCAAGCTGAACCTGCCTGTCGTCTCGGCCGCCATGGACACCGTCACCGAGCATCGCCTCGCGATCTCGATCGCGCAGGAAGGCGGTATCGGCATCCTGCACAAGAACATGACCATCGAATCGCAGGCGCGGGAAGTCGCGCGCGTGAAGCGTTTCGAGAGCGGCATCATCCACGACCCGATCACGGTCCGGCCCGAGCAGACCATCCGCGAGGTGCTCGAGCTCACGCGCTCCAAGAACATTTCGGGGGTGCCGGTCGTGCGCGACGGCAAGGCCTTCGGCATCGTCACGCACCGCGACCTGCGCTTCGAGACGCGCTACGACGCGCCGGTCTCCGAGGTCATGACGCCGCGCGAGCGCCTGATCACCGTGCGCGAAGGCGCGCCCAAGGAAGACGTGCTGATGCTGCTGCACAAGCACCGCATCGAAAAGGTGCTCGTCGTCGGCGACGACTTCCAGCTGAAGGGCATGATCACGGTCAAGGATTTCCAGAAGGCGACCGAGTTCCCGCGCGCCTGCAAGGACGAGCGCGGCGCGTTGCGCGTCGGCGCGGCCGTCGGCACGGGTGCGGACACGCTCGAGCGCGCGGCGGCGCTGCGCGAAAACGGCGTCGACGTCATCGTCGTCGACACGGCCCACGGCCACAGCCGCGGCGTGATCGAGACCGTCAAGCGCATCAAGGCGAAGTGGCCGAACCAGCAGGTCATCGCCGGCAACATCGTCACGGCCGAGGCAGCGATGGCGCTGATCGACGCCGGCGTGGACGCCGTCAAGGTCGGTATCGGCCCGGGCTCGATCTGCACCACCCGCATCGTCGCCGGCGTCGGCGTCCCGCAGATCACGGCGGTGGCCAATGTCGCTGCGGCGCTGGCCCCGCACGGTATTCCGCTGATTGCCGACGGCGGCATCCGCTTCTCCGGTGACGTGGCCAAGGCCATCGTTGCGGGGGCGCACTGCGTGATGATGGGCGGCCTGTTCGCGGGCACCGAAGAATCGCCCGGCGAAGTCGAGTTGTACCAGGGCGCCTCGTACAAGTCGTACCGCGGCATGGGTTCGCTCGGGGCGATGGCCCAGTCCAACGGCTCGCGCGACCGCTACTTCCAGGACGCCTCGGCCGAGATCGAAAAGCTCGTGCCGGAAGGCGTCGAAGGCCGCGTGCCGTACAAGGGCAGCATCGTCGCGATCCTGCACCAGTTTGCTGGCGGCCTGCGCGCGGCGATGGGTTACACGGGCAGCGCCAACATCGACGAGATGCGCACGCAACCCAGGTTCGTGCGGATCACCAACGCAGGCGTGCGCGAGAGCCACGTTCACGACGTGACGATCACCAAGGAAGCCCCGAATTACCGTGTCAGCTGAGCAAGCGTCTGCAGCGGCGGTGCGTCCGGCCGATATTCACGCGCACCGCATCCTGATCCTCGATTTCGGGGCCCAGTACACCCAGTTGATCGCGCGGCGCGTCCGCGAAAGCGGCGTTTACTGCGAGATCCATCCGTGGGACATGAGCAACGCCGAGGTTCGTTCATTCGGCGCGCGCGGCATCATCCTGTCCGGCGGCCCCGAGTCCGTCACCGATGCGCAGCCGCCCAAGGCGCCGCATGCCGTGTTCGAGGCGGGCGTGCCCGTGCTCGGGATCTGCTATGGCATGCAGACGATGGCGCAGCAGCTCGGCGGCCGCGTCAGCGGCTCTGATCACCGCGAGTTCGGCTATGCACAGGTCACCGTGACCGCGCCGTGCCGGCTGTTCAACGAATTGTTCGATCACCGCGACCCGCAAGGCCGCGCCGTGCTCGACGTCTGGATGAGCCACGGCGACCGCGTCGAGGAAATCCCGGCCGGCTTCGTGCCCGTGGGCTCGTCGCCGAACGCGCCGCTGGCTGCCATGGCCGACGAAACGCGCAACTACTACGCGGTGCAGTTCCACCCGGAAGTCACGCACACGTTGCAGGGTGCGCGCATGCTCGAGCGCTTCGTGCGCGAGATCTGCGGCTGCGAGGCGCGCTGGGAGGCGGGGAACATCATTGCCGACGCGGTCGCGCGCGTGCGCGAGCAGGTCGGCGGCGACAAGGTCCTGCTCGGCCTGTCGGGCGGCGTCGATTCAGCGGTCGTCGCAGCGCTGCTGCATCGCGCGATTGGCGACCAGCTGGTCTGCGTGTTCGTCGACCACGGCCTGCTGCGCGCCGACGAGGGCGACCAGGTCATGAAGATGCTCGGCGAGAACATGGGCGTGAAGATCATCCGCGTGAACGCCGAGGAACGCTTCCTCGACGCGCTGCGCGGCGAGGCCGACCCGGAGCGCAAGCGCAAGATCATCGGCCGCATGTTCATCGAAGTGTTCGACGAGGAGTCGAACAAGCTCGAAGGCGTCCGCTGGCTGGCGCAGGGCACGATCTATCCCGACGTGATCGAGTCCGCGGGTGCGAAGACCGGCAAGGCGCACGTGATCAAGTCGCATCACAACGTCGGTGGCCTGCCCGAGCACATGAAGCTCAAGCTGGTCGAGCCGCTGCGCGAACTGTTCAAGGACGAAGTGCGCCGGTTGGGCCTGGAACTCGGCCTGCCGCGCTCGATGGTGTTCCGTCATCCGTTCCCGGGTCCGGGCCTCGGCGTCCGTATCCTGGGCGAAGTCTCGAAACAGTACGCCGACCTGCTGCGCAAGGCCGACAAGATCTTTATCGACGAACTGCACGCGCACGGTCTCTACGACGTGACCAGCCAGGCGTTCGCGGTGTTCCTGCCGGTGCGCTCGGTCGCCGTGATGGGCGACGGTCGCCGTTACGATTTCGTGATCGCATTGCGCGCCGTCGAGACGGTCGACTTCATGACGGCGCGCTGGGCGCGGCTGCCGTACGAATTCCTCGAGCTCTGCTCGCGCCGCATCATCAACGAGGTGGCGGGCATCTCGCGGGTCACCTACGACATCTCGAGCAAGCCGCCCGCGACGATCGAGTGGGAGTGATTAGGTGCCTTTCGCGGTCTATCGGCACCCCGCGAAATGTGAATCTAAGCCACTGATTAACAACAAAGAAACTCTCTGCATCATTCGCGATCTATCGGCTCCAAGCGGGACACTCTGACGGTAAAACGGACGGTATGAGTTTCTGGAGCCCCAAGCGGACCTGATTTTTACCGTCATACGGTCGATGGCAAGGCGATCAAAGAAAGTCGCAGAATTTCAGGGGAAAAATGGCAGAAACCCCGGATTTTCGCGGCGCAGATTGAGAGAAATAGGGTTCTGACGGTAAAATCAGGGTCGCGCCAATACGGGGCCCGCTATGCTTACCGACATCGCCCTGAAGAAGCTCAAACCCCGGGAAAAGCCGTACAAAGTGACGGACCGGGACGGAATGTACGTGACGGTCTCCCCGGCCGGGACGATCACGTTCCGGTTCGACTACCGGATCAGCAACCGGCGCGAGACCCTCACCCTGGGGCGTTACGGTCCGGCGGGGCTATCCCTGTCCGCCGCCCGCGAGAAGTGCATTGCTGCCCGGAACACGCTCGCCCAGGGGCACTCGCCCGCCCGGGTGAAGCAGCGCGAGAAGCGCCAGCTGGCAGCCGCCCAGACCCTGGGCCAGTTCGCCACGAAGTGGCTGGACGAGGGCCCAATGGCGGAAAGCACCCGCACCATGCGCAAAGGCATTTACCGGCGCGAGGTCGAACCCGAACTCTCGAACCGCATGCTGCCGGAGGTGTCGTCGGACGACGTGCGCATCCTGTGCCTCAAGATCAAGAACCGGGGGTCGCCCGCGACGGCCATCCACGTCCGGGACATCGTGAAGGGCATCTACAACTTCGCGAACCTGCATGGGCACAAGGTGCCGAACCCGGCCAACGAGGTGGCGCCGACATCCATCGCCACGTTCAAGCCGCGCGAACGGGCGCTGAGCCCCGAGGAGATCCGGATCGCGTTCACGCTGATCGACAAGGTGTCGTTCGCCCATATCCACCGCCTGGCGCTGCGGATGATCCTGTTGACGCTGGTGCGTAAGAGCGAGCTGGCGAAGGCGATGTGGAGCGAGATCGACTTCGACAAAGGCGTCTGGACGATCCCGAAGGAACGCATGAAGGCTCGCCGGCCGCACAGCGTCTATCTGTCGCGCCAGGCGCTGGAGATCTTCACCGCGCTGAAGCTGATGGCCGGAAGCTCGCCGTACGTATTCCCTTCCCGTTATGACGCCGATGTTCACATCGCGGCGAGCACGCTCAACCGGGTCACGTCGCAGATTGCCGAGAAGGCCAAGGCGGAAAATCTGCCGCTGGAGATGTTCACGGTTCACGACCTGCGCCGCACCGGCTCGACGATCCTCAACGAGATGGGCTTCAACCGCGACTGGATCGAGAAGGCGCTCGCGCACGAGCGCAACGAGTCGTCGCGCGGTACATACAACCGTGCCCAGTACGCCGAGCAGCGGCGGCACATGCTGCAGGAATGGGCGGACATGATCGACGCGTGGGTGGCGGGTAAGACGCACACGCCGGTACTGCTGCCGCCGTCGATGAAGGTGATTGCGGCGCAGGCGCTCACGTAGCGCTTCGAGTCAACGCGCTTCTTGCGCTCGGATCTCCGGGGGAGGCCTCGCCAGGCAATCATGAACCCCAGTCACTTGCGCACTACGCCTTCTCGAGGATTCGCGTGAACCGCCAGTACGTTCTGGACAAAGCGGATACCCGTAGTTCGCGCGGCCCAAGCGGAGACGAGATACTGGCTCAAGAACCAAGTCGCCGAAATCAGAATTCGAGTCTTGTCCACGCCAATCAGGTACATCGCCACCGGAAGCGCGGGCACTAACAGCAGCGACATTGCAGCGATGTCACGGAAGAGAAGATAGTTCTTGTGGCTATCCGCGACAGAAGCATCGGATGCGACCTGCCGATAAAGGCCATACCATTTTGCGTTTTGATCGCGCGCGCCAACCGGAAAATCTCCGACCTGAGACTTTAGATTCACGAGGTCGATGCGATGATCTGCATGGGCGTACACAGAGAAGGCGCGAGCACCCGGTAGAGGGTTCTTTAAGCGCCAGAATACAAGGACGGCTTTTTGGTCCGCCGAAAGCAGAGACGAAAAGATGAGCGCTGGAATAGGTAGGAGAACGGTCAAACCGGCTCGGATGGCGGCAATTGCCGTTGGCGACATCTCCTGGATCGCCGTCGGAAAAGCTAGCACCAGGAGGATGAGAACATCCAGCACGAGCGTTGCCACCAGCCACGCGAGATTGCGGCCCTTTAATGTCCTGCTGCTGTAGTCCTTTGTGTCATTCATCCGTAGCACTCTGTATAGATGGTGAAATCGCCACGATCGTTGACATTAAATTGAATCCACCCGTCACGGCGTGTCGTGAGTACACGGCGTTGCTTGCTAGTCGTGGCGACCAGAACACCCTTGGGCCAGTGATCGTTTACGCGTTGGCGGTAAGCCTGGGTCATTTCCTGAGTGTCATGCACTATGGCCTTGTCAGACATCACGATGGCCCGCGGCTGGCAGAAGTCGAACACTGCATCGCAGTAGCCGTTCTCGCGGCCGTGATGGGAAGCCACCAACACGGTTGTGTCGGCAAGTTCCGCGCGGAATGCGGGCTGCTCGAGGAGGGCCAGCCAACCATCCTCTTCCAAATCGCCAGGAAAAAGGATTTTGAACGCGCCAAACTTAAAGAACACCACCAGACTCAGGTTATTCGTGTCGTAGAAGCGCGGTGTGGAATTCCAGAACGTCCTGACCGTGATGCCGCCCATATTCTGGTCGAACGGCGTACCGACGGGATGGATATAGCTAGCGTGAAGGTCCAAGTATCGCCGAATGTCATCGGTCAACTCCCCGCTCACTTCCTTAATGATGGCCATGATCTCTGGGGAAACGCTACGATTTCGGATGAACGTGGAGACTGCGATGCCTTCCCTCCATAGATTGTTCAAATCGCTGATGTGATCGAGATCTGCGTTGGTCACGAACAGGTAGTCCAGCACTCCGCGATTCAGGTAACGCCTGATATACGTGCTCGGCTTCCAACCCGTGGTGCTGTTGTCGCCAGAGTCGATCATCGCCAGACGTCCTTCCACGCCGTACTCCGATCGGTGTGTAAGCATGGCGCAGGCCCCATGCTCCACGTCCCATATCTTCAAAATCATCTCGCCTGGCACGTCAATGCACCGCGCCCTGCAAGACTTGCAAGTCGTGTTCGCCGACGATGATCTGTACCGCGGGCAGTCCGTCTTCGGACATGCCGAGTGCCAGATGGATTAGCTGCGCGAGATCGTGCCGGCTCGGTGAGGCGGAGTGCCCGGGTGGATGGCTATGCCACTCACCGATATAGCTGACCATGCCTGCGGTGCGCGCGGTGGCATCCTTAACTGTTTCGGCGAGGCCGGCGACACCACGCTCGAATGAATCGGGGTTGGCTTTGCTGTCAGGCGGGGCAGGTAGGCCGGCGACGATGATGACGGCCTTGATATTGAAATCGTAGTACCCGAGCAGCACGCCGCCGGTTTCGTTGGAAAGCCCTGCCGACGAAGGTCCCGCAGCAGCCGCTCGACACCGTCGTCAATGAACAGATCGAATTCAGGAAGTGCGATGCGCCGTTCGGTCAGAACCGGGACATCGTGCACTTCAACCGCACCGCGAACCGGATCGCGCTGCCAGACGCGAATCAGGGCGTCCTCACGGGCCGCGGCGACCTGAACCTGCTCGGCGAGGGTGCTTGCGTGACCCATGATGCGCGAGTAGGGCATCACCACCGAGATGTCGCGACAGCTCGCACCGCTCCAGAATGTACTTGCGTGGCCACTGAGGTGGGTCTTGCCCCAGTCAGCCTGGATCAATGCTCGGTAATACTGCGCTTCGAGCGTGCGCAGGCGGCGCACGCGTTCTGCATCCTCGACAAGCAGCGCGGCCGCATTGCCATCTGGCGTGACGAACACTGAGCAGTGGCGTGGCAGTGCATCGACTGCGCTCGTCGTGCGCGGGTATTCGAGCGTCGTCGAAGCATCGACGACGAGCGTGGCGGCGCTGAGCGCACGTTCGACCGATTCCTGCGCGAGATCGGTCGCGTCGGCGACAATCGGCACAATCTCTGTCGCACCTTCCATCGTTGCGGTGTGCAGGCCGGCAACAACGGTCGCTTTCGTTTCGCCGATGTGGTGCGCATAAGCTGCGTGTCGAGAGAGGTTGTGTGGCTTGATGTGATCCTTGTCGATGACCGTCCAGCGTCCCCAGCCGCTGCGGCCCCACAGGTTGAGCAGGGCACTGCCAAGCGAACCTGCGCCGACCAAAACGCCCGAGGGTCCCTCTTCGGCAATGCCTGATTGCCGCCTGGCCGCGGCGGCATCGTTCTGCGTCAGCACGCCCATCGGCAAGACGGGTTGATCCCGCCATGCCGTTGACGGCTGCTGGTTCATCACGTCCTTGTAGTACCGCTGCTGGTGTACGAGAAGTGCACCGACAGCGACGCCCAATTCAAGCGCCCCGATCGGCACCAGAAATGCTCGATGCGAGATCCCGTCTGGCTCGGCGTCAACAGTGCGGCGGATGGGAACGTGCAGCAGGAGGACTGTGCTCGTGTCGTCAGCAGAGGCAGCAGCGCCTGATTCGCCCACGCGCTCCTGCAACGCCGCGCGGAGGTCCGCTAACAGATCCACTCCGCGACGCGTGAGCAGATCGGCCAATTGGCCGAGCGTCAGGGGATCGCGCTCGACAAATCCGTGCACGATCGCCGGAAGCGTCAGCTCGATGTGCGCGGTTGTTTTCGCTTTCGACGCGCCTTTCGCAATGGCATCGAGAAAGCATGTGAAGCCCTCGTCAGGACGCTGGTCTCGTTGGAAGACTACGAAGCGAAGTGCTGGGTTCTTGCGAAGCTCGGCCAAGTTCCAAGGTAAGACCAACTCGTACTTGCTGGCGAAAAAAAGATGCTCCACGGGTTGGTCGGCTGGGTGCAATTCGCCGCGAGCACTTTTTTCCAGCCACCATTGGATGCGGCGAAGAAAGCCCGCCGGCGTCCAAGTGCGCATAACCGCGGCGGGCGGCTCGAAGTACAGGCACAAGCTCGCCGGCGCGTCGAGTACGCCTTGGTTTTGGTGCATCAGGATCGGGAAATCTTTGCGCAGGGCAAGAACTTCGATCAGCTTCTTCGGGTCGATAGGCACACAGAGCGCCAGGCGCTCGCGGTAGCGGATGCCGACGGGATTCTTCGGTGGTACACCGTCGCATTCCACTTCGACGATGAGGCATTCAAGCGTCGACGCGCCGTTCGTCGGATGTCGCAGAAGCTGGACCAGCGAATAATCGCGTTGGCGCCGAATCGCATCGAGCAGTGCGCGCGCACGCGGAATGGTCAGTGCGTCGTCGTCTCCGACCTCTGCGACATTTGCCAGATCGTGGTACACATCGGCCATCAGCCTGCCCGCGGAGGCCTCGACGTGAGGATGGCGGGAGCACCGATGGATGCCGAGCGCTTCCAGGTGACGCCGCCACCGCCGATCTCGAAGACGATCGGCTCGGGCTTGTTCGCGTTCGGCTCCTCCATCGTGACCAGAAATTTGCGACCGCCGACTTCCTTCAGGTAACGCTCATAAGCCTTTCGGGCCTGGATATGCGGCGGCTGGACCTGGTCATACGAGTCCTTCACGTCCGGCACTGGCTTGCTGCAACTGACGATGTAGGCGTCCGGTTTGCCCATCAACAGCAAGTCTTTCACCAGTGGCGTCGGTTGGGTTTCGTTTTTGCCCTTGTCTTCATTGAGCGCTCTGTAGCTGCAATGGTGCGGGATGTTGAACAAGTCCCACGCGAGACGATCATCGTTCTTGTGATAGCGCGTCGTGCTAACGATGTCTTCGAGATCGCCGTATTCCGCGTCGCCAATTTCAAGGTAGTCGTAAGTCGCACCGTCAGCGTTGAAGCGCACGTTGAACACCAACGCGGCACTATTTCGGATGATGTCGCCGTCATCGCAGTGTTTGATGAACGGTGAATGGCAGAAGAACTCGACGCCATCTCTTGCCAGCGTGAAGCCCGGCACGATCGTTCCGGCGTCGATGAAGAGGTGATCGCGGGCGGATGCCGATTCGCCACGTGCCTTCAGCAGTGGCTCAACCAATCGGCCAGGGCCTGCGGCTTTCGAAAAGCAGAGGATGTCCTTGCCTCCAGCAGACGGTGCGCTTCTTGGCGAAGCAGGACGAACTCCTCTGTCTGGTGGTCCTTGTCCGCTTCGAGCAGCATGCATTGCGGGCACCCACAACTCGCGAATCTTGATACGACCTTCACCCTGATACTTCTTGGCGTGCTGCAGCTCGAAGAACTCGGTGCTGCCCTGAATATGATCGAGGTCGGCGTGTGTGAAGGCGACGACATCGAAGTAGTCGCGACCAGCGGCTTTCAGGTCGTCTTTGAGGCGCGTTTTGAGGTCGATTTCCGGCGTGTCATCGTCCTCGGCTTTGCCGCGATGGCAGTAGTCGAACAGGACGCGGCGCCCCTTCGAAAGGACGATTTGGGTCGTGTCACCATTGCCGACCGGATAGAAGATCACCTGATGCGAGTCCGCCAATGCCATCACCCTGCTAGTCCCGGGAAGTGGTGGCAGGCCAGGTCCGTTAGCACTCGGCTGCCGAGAGTGCTAATACTATATACAGGGGTGCAGGTTCGGTCAACACACTATGGGTAGGTTGTCAAGTAAGAAAGGGAGGGCGACTAGTCGCAACGGCCGGCACCCTTCAAGCTCAGGGGCGGTGCGGGACCGGTCTGATTCTACGTTGTTCGACGTTGGGTCTCGGAGCGCGGGCAACCCGCCCTTCATGGCACGCTTCGCGACGGGCAGTTAGCCACTGTTCCACTTCGCTGAGATCCCACACCACGCACTTGGACGTCAGATAGAAGCGCCGAGGGAATTCTCCGCGCCGCTCCATTTCGTAGATTGTCGTATCTGCAAGCGGGACGATCTTTCGCAGCTCGCTTCGACGCACTGCACGCTGGCAGCGTCGGACCGGGTCGACGGGAGGAGTGGGGGAGGTTGGTGTCACGATCTTTTGCCTCCAGCTGCGTGGCGGCGCTGTGAAATGCGGACGGGATGAGGAGTCGTGTTTGCTTCGAGTGGCAGGCACGCTTGACGCGGTCTAGCCGATCGACAAGTTCTTGGCTCGGATGCGCGGGCGTCCTCGATAGTCATGTTCTGCGTGAGCCAGTCGAGCACATCGGCCCGATGCCAGCCGACCGGCTTTCCGCAGTGAGTGCGTCGCTTCGGGAATTGCCCGAGGACCGCCAGGCCAAGAAGCAGCCAGCGCGGGCGACAGGTCAGGCGCGGATCTCGCTAGCGCTGAGTATCGCGCGCAATCCGGTAGCGGTTCGTTGAC
>JADJOO010000037.1 GCA_016713725.1 Pseudomonadota bacterium
GTCGAATCGATCGAGGTTCATCACCTTGCTCCCAGGCCGCCACGAAGTCACGCACGAACCCGGCTGCTGCGTGTCGCTGCACGCAGGAACCTCGGCGAGGGCGCCCCGAAGCCCCGGAATTCGAGGGCGAAGACAAGATCGACGACGGTTCCCGTCCACTTGAGCGCGCCGGTCGCACCGTCGCTGCCCCTCCAACACACCCGCGGAACCGGCGGACTTCTGCCACTTGGTGTGCTCATGTCGAGGAGGTTGACGAAAAAGTCGTTAGTCAGCGTTGCGGGACGTTGCGTGAACACCGTGCTGCGCTTTGGCCGGCATTCGCGTCGAGGACGCCAGGCCGCCGAAATCAGCACCGTCATCTCCGGGGCGGTCGGTCGTCAGCAGCTGGCACTGTCCACCGGCAGCTCGGCGGCAGATCCCTCCAGCCCCTTGCGGACATAGTTGCGGAACCCGTCCGCCACCGGCTCCAGGGCGGCGAACGATTCCACATCGGTCTGCGCCTGCGCGGCGTCCATCCGCCCCGGCGAGAAGGGCACCTTCACGTCGTGGCCGGCCTTCTTCGCGGCGGCCTCGATGGCCACGCCGCCGCCCAGGACGATCAGGTCAGCCACGCAGAGATCTTCTTGCCGCCGGTCTGCGCGGCGTTGAACTCCTTCTGGATCGATTCCAGCTTCGCCAGCACCTGCGCCAGCTCCGTCGGCTGGTTGACTTCCCAGTCCTTCTGCGGCGCGGGCGGATGCGCGCGCCGTTGGCCCCCCGCGCTTGTCGCTGCCGCGGAACGAGTCGCCGCCGACGGCCCAGGCCGTAGTCACCAGCTGGGAGATGGAGGCCGGACGCGAGGACTTTGGCCTTCAGCGTGGCGATGTCCTGCTCGTCGACCAGCGGATGATCGACGGCGGGGATCAGGTCCTGCCAGATCAGCACTTCCCCTCGGCACGAGCGGGCCGAGAGTAGCGTGGACCGCGGACCCATGTCGCGGTGGGTCAGCTGAACCAGAGGCGCGCGCGAAAGCGTCGGCGAACTCCTGCGGGTTCTGGAGGAAGCCGGCGCGAGATCTTCTCGTAGGCCGGGTCGATGCGCAGCGACAGGTCGGCCGTGGTCATCATCCGGCGGATGCTTTTTCGACGGATCGTGCGCGTCCGGCATCATGCTCCGGCTGGACGTCCTTGGCGCACCCTCACTGGTGGGCGCCGGCCGGAGCTCTTCGTCAGCTCCCACTCGTAGCCGGAGGCATGTCGAAGTAGCCGTTGTCCCATCTGGTCGGGTTGGGGTCAGGCGCCTTCGATCCCGCTGGTAGTGGTGTCCACGCCCTTGCCGCTGCCGAAACTGTTCGACCAGCCGGGCCCTGCTCCTCGATCGGAGCGGCTTCGGGTGCCGGCCCGACCAGCGCCGGGTCGCCCGCGCCGTGCGCCTTGCCGAAGGTGTGGCCGCCGGCGACCAGCGCCACGGTCTCTTCGTCGTTCATGGCCATGCGCGCGAAGGTTTCGCGGATGTCGCGTGCCGAGGCCAGCGGATCGGGGTTGCCGTTCGGGCCTTCCGGGTTCACGTAGATCAAGCCCATCTGCACGGCAGCCGGGCAGGTTCTCGAGCTGGCGGTCGCCGAACGGCTGCCGCTTGTCGCCCAGCCAGGTCGTCTCCGGGCCCCAGTAGACGTCCTCTTCGGCTCCCAGATGTCCGGACGGCCACCGGCAAAGCCGAAGGTCTTGAACCCCATCGACTCCAGCGCGACGTTGCCGGCCAGGATCATCAGATCGGCCCAGCTGAGCTTGCGCCCGTACTTCTGCTTGACCGGCCACAGCAGGCGGCGGGCCTTGTCGAGGTTGACGTTGTCCGGCCAGCTGTTGAGGGCGTAAGCGCTGGTTCGCCCGTGCCAGCACGCGCCGCGGCCGTCCGCGATCCAGGTAAGTGCCGGCGCTGTGCCAAGCCATGCGGACGATCAAGCCGTCCATAGTGCCCCGAATCCGCGGGCCACCACTCCTGCGAGTCGGTCATCAAGGCATACGGGTCGCCCGGCCGGCATCCAGAGTCCGATCTTGAACTCTTCAGCGTAGTTAGATACACTCGCCCAATGGGTCAGACTTGGCGGAATGCTGGTACAGGATCCGAGGTTCAGTTGATTCCACAGCTGCCAATCGGCGTTCGCTACGATGCCCTGCCACTGCACGTGTGTGCGGATTACATTCGAGGCAGAGCACTTTGATTCCAGTGGTCACGGCCATCTCCTGACGAGTCGTGAATTTGCTGTTCGGTTCAGTCTAGTGCTCGCGACGCCGGGCGAACAAAGACTTTTTAATTCGATGGAATTGATTGATGGGTTCTATCACGTGCGGTCGGGCCCACTCCAGCCGGCTACGCCGCAGGTTCACGAGCCAGTGCGAGACTGTGGACCATGCATCGGTCCCGGAGACCAGCAATCGCATGGACCGGACCCTGCAGTAGCCAGGCTGCCCCATAACGTCACCGGGTGGATAGGTCGAGGACTGGGGGTCCCAGAGGAAGAACGGCCACGAACAGCGTAGCCACCGCGAACACTATTGGTGGGCCGAGGTCAGCAACCCAGGACCCACCGCGCCACCGCGAAATTGGCAGCAACGCGATCGTTCCGAGCAGCATGTAGCGCTTGTGCGCCTGCGAGTCCCGCCGCCGGGCGTGAATTTACGCACCGAGGGAACACGGCAAACAGCGTGATCGCGACCAGCGGAACGATCAGGCCTCGATACCCGGATCCATGCCGAACGGAGCAACGCCCCGGAGCACTGCGTGCAATGCGACGAGAACGCACCGACCACGACCATCAGACCGCAAGTCCGATAGCGATGACGCCAAGTCGAAAGTGCAGGTCGATGCGTCGGGCAGCAGCCACGAGCCGCGCGTCTGGATGAACAGCAGCACCACCCAGGCCGTGAACAGGAACGCATGCAGGTGCACGAGGTGCGTAATTACCGGCGGCGCAGGCCTGGCTGTTTCAACAAGTTCGGGCGCAGGTGAGTACGTCTGTCTGCCCCCCAGGATGGCAACCGCGAGTATGGCGAGTGCCATGCCGCCCGTAGAACCGGCGCTCGGCACCGGCGATTGATCATTCGCATCGAGCCGAGGCACTTCAACGCAGCCGATCTCTGGACCGACAGCACTGACCCAGATTCGCCATGAAAATTGTTCGGCGTCGGGCCGTTCCAATTGCGCGGCGACAGCGCGGACCTCGGTCGGAACGTATTGCGGCGCTGCGTCCATGCCGCTTGGATACTGCTTGCGTCCGGATCGTACCGGGAGGGCTGTCATGCGCAAGGCTCGCGGCCGATGGGCGTTGAAAGGTTTGCGGCGATCCTGTTGGCGCCGCTGCCCCTGGGCGTGACCTAAGTGGGTCGATCCGCAGGGCCAGGTGCACTTCACCGACTCGCCGCCGCCCGCGAGGCACGGCCTACGGGTCATCGCGACACCGCGCTCGCCGGCGGCCCGGCGCCCTCGGTCCGCCCACGCACAACCGGCGCAACTGTCCGGTCGTCCCGGCTGCGGCACCGCCGCCCGGGGTGCAACCCCGGTGGGCGCCCAGCCATGCGCGCTGTGTCGACGCGCTGTTCCAGCTGGAGTGCTGGCAGGCGACTAGGAGGTCTCAAGCCGGGCCCGGCGACGACCGGACCTACCCTGAACGATCGTGATCGTCCAGCGGAAATCGAACGGTTGAGCGCGCGAGCGCGACGCGACCACTGCAGCGATGAGCCGGAGCCCGAGTGCTGGCGTCGCAGAAACGGCGTGCGAGCGATTGTTTCGAAAGCGCTGAGTCCGGGCCGCAAGGAGGCGCGAGAAAACTGCAGAACCTGCAGCGCCCGACTGCTCACAGTGCCCGTCGGATATCGAGACAGCAGGCCTACATTGCGGCCCCACTGCCCCGACGTCAGCCGCGAAGGAGTCTGGCTGGCCGACTGGATCTGGGTGCAGCGTCGCTGACTCGATCGCTGCCGCCTGCGGGAACGGTGGCTTGCCCTGTCGCGGGTCGATGACGCCGGTCAGGTGCGGCCGTAGGTCCGCTCGATGTAGTCCTCGACCAGTTGCTGGAACTCCTCGGCGATGCCGCTCCCTGAGCGTCGGGCCTTTCTCGCCGTCGATGTGACCGGGCGCCACGGGACGTTCGCCCGTCCGGGCAGGCTGATGCCGAGGTTGGCGTGCTTGCTCTCGCCCAGGGCCGTTCACGACGCAGCCGCCACCGCCACCGTCATCTGTTCGACGCCCGGCATCGCGTTTGCGCCACTCGGGCATGCGCTCCCGCAGAGCGACTGGATGTCCTGCGCGAGCTGCTGGAAATACGTCGACGTCGTGCGGCCGCAGCCGGGGCACGCGATCACCATCGGCGTGAACGAGCGCAGGCCCATCGTCTGCAGGATTTCCTGCGCGACGATTACTTCCTGCGTGCGGTCGCCGCCGGGCTCAGGCGTCAGCGAGACGCGGATGGTGTCGCCGATGCCTTCCTCGGCAGCACCGAGATGCCCGGCGGTCGACGCGACGATGCCCTTGGAACCCATGCCGGCCTCCGGTCAGGCCGAGGTGCAGCGCGTAGTCGCAGCGGCGGCGAGGTTGCGGTAGACGCCGATCAGGTCCTGCGTAACGCCGCTGACCTTGCACGGATCACGATGCGGTCGTGCGGCAGGCCGATTTCTTCGGCGCGAGCCGCGCTCTCGAGCGCCGAGACGACCAGCGCTTCACGCACGACGTCGTTCGCCTCGAGCGGCTGCCCCGCTTTGAGTTCTCGTCCATCAGCCGCGTCAACAGGTCCTGGTCGAGGCTGCCCCAGTTGACGCCGATGCGCACGGGCTTGCCGTAGCGGCGAGGCCGTCTCGACCATCTCGGCGAACTGCGGGTCACGCGCCGCCGCGACCGACGTTGCCCGGGTTGATGCGGTACTTCGCCAGCGCCTCGGCACAGCCAGGTGTCGCGCAGCAGCTTGTGGCCGTTGAAGTGGAAATCGCCCACGATCGGCACCGACGGCGCCCAGCTGAGGCAGCCGTTCGACGATGCGCGGCACCGCGGCGGCGGCTTCGTCCGTGTTCACGGTGACGCGCACGAGCTCGGAGCCGGCGCGCGCCAGCGCGTGCACCTGCAGCGCCGTGCCTTCGACGTCGGCCGTGTCGGTATTGGTCATCGACTGCACGACGACCGGGTGACCGCCGCCGACCGTCACCGGACCGATGTGGACCGGCGTGCTCGTGTCGACGGACGATGGGGCACCCTCATGGGTGCGCGGCTTTCGTCGATTCGCGATCCAGCGATGCACCGGTGGCTTCGAGCACGTCGAACGGTATCGCGCCGCTGCCCAGCACCACGTCGTGGAAGGCGCGGACATCGAACTGTTCACCTGCCGGGCCTGTTCCGCTTCGCGCAGCTGCTTGATTCTTCAGTTCGCCGATCTTGTGCGCAAGCGCCTGGCCGGAGCTTGCCGATGGCGGTCGATCTCGTTGATGATGTCGAGTTCGGTCTTCGCCGCGTTCGCCTTGAAACGGTCGATGGCCTGCTGCCGCGTCCAGTGCGTTGTGATGCAGTCCCGTGTCGACGACGAGTCGCACGGCGCGCCACATCTCATAAGTCAGCTGGCCGAACTTGTCAGTAGGGGGGTCCTCGTAGAAACCCATCTCCCGCCGAGGCTCTCGAATAGAGCGCCCAGCCTTCGACGAACGCGGTGGCTCGAGTCGCGGCGGAACTTCGGCGGCTCGCCGAGTTCCTGCGCCAGGGCAATCTGCAGGTGATGGCCCGGCACCGCCTCGTGAATCGTCAGCACGGGCATCTCGTACTGGGCGTTCCTCGGGTTTGTAGAGGTTCACGTGTAGCCCCGCGCGCTTGCCGTCCATCGCCGGGCCCTGGTGAGGCGGTGCTGGTGTCCGCGCGACCTGCTCCGCGATCTGCCGCACGCCGTACGGCATGCGCGGCAGCTTGCCGAAGTACGCGGCAGCTTCGGGTCCACGCGTTTCGCCATCGCCCCTCGTACGCCTGCAGCAGCTCCTTGAATCCGTGAAGCGGAATTTCAGGTCCGTGCGCAGTAGGACAGGAATTCGTCGAAGCTGCCCTTGAAGCCCGTCTTCGCAGCCTTCATCATCTCGCCGCGGATACGCGCGACTTCCTTGAGGCCGATCTCGTGGATTTCGTCCGGCGTCACGTGGTCGTGGTGTAAAGCGCGCGAGCCCGGCATAGCGGGCCTCGCCCTTCGGCGTGTCCCACAGCCCAACTGTCCCGCGAGCCTGCGGCAGGTGTCGTCGACGACGTACTGCTTCAACTTCGTGTACGACGGCACGACGGTCTTCGTGATCGCGTCGCGCGCAGCAGCCTGCAGGCGTGCGCGCTCAGCCGCCGGGATCGAATCCGGCATCTTCATGAAGCGCCGACGAACGGGCTCTTCGTGGGGTCCAGACGTTGTGATCGCGTCGAGCTGCGGCGGTACCCGCCGCACGGTGACCTTCGGCGGCGTGGCCGCTTTACGCCTTCGCGCATCAGGTCGATGTTCTGGTCGACCAGCTTGTCGAGGGTGCCGATGCGACTCAGCCTGCTCGTAGTCCTCGACCGACTTGAATACGACGACGTCCGCCATGCGGTGAATCGAAGCGAGGCCCACTGCGCTGCGAGAGCGGCGTGTACTGCGGAGCCGTAGTCGTGGGTGTCGATGTTTGCCTGGTACTGGCGGCGGAACAGGTCGCGGTTCAGCTGGTCCGCGGGGGTCAGTTGTTGCGGGTCGATCCGGTCGAGCGCTGCGATGACCGCCTTGTCGCCCTTCGTAGGAGGCCTGCAGGGCGGCCGGGGAGTGGTCCGGCCACCTGTCGTCGAAGCGGTGGTCGCCGATGTAGGTCGCCAGGACCGGGTTTTCGCGCAGGCTGCGCTCCCATTCGGCGTCGAAGAGCGTGTGCAAGTCATTGACATGGCTCGAGTTTTCCTGAGCCTGCAGGGACGTGGATAGGGCAGGGCGAGCAGCAGAGCAGGGTGGACAGGACCGGGCGCATGCGGCGACCTCTCTATAGAAGGACGCGATGTTCCGGGCCGGACGGGCCTTGGCAAGTCATTCACCTGCGGGTCCCGTGCCGGCCGGGAATTTGCCGGTCATCGTTTGGGAGCGACCAGGCAGACGGGTACCGTGCAGGCAGGCAGGTCTGCCGAACGGGAGAGGGCCAAATGATTCGAGGGGGCATGCTGGGAGGCATGGTGCCGGCCGTGTGCGGCACCGCGTTGGCGGACACCGCGCCGGCGCCCGGCGCAACCGTGCCTGCGACGAACGATGAAGCAGCAGTGCTCGCCGCCATGGACCGCTACCTGGCCGCAATCTCCGCGAGGGATCTCGACACGATGGCGTCGATGCAGACGCCGGACGGAACGAACTACCGGGCGCGTGCGCTCCCGGGCGGCGGGCATGGAGGTCCTGGGCCGGCCCAACCGGAGTGGATCCGGCGCGCAAGGATGGCCACGTGCACCGCGAGCGATACTGGTCGCCGACCGTACTGGTCCGGGGCAGCATCGCCATGGTCTGGGCGCCGCACGAGTTCTGGATCAATGGCAAGACCAGCCACTGCGGAATCGACGTTCAGCCATCAAGGTCGGCGACGAATGGCACGTCGCCAACTCGATGTGGACCGTGGAGCCGGACGCATGTCCGGAGCTGCGGCCGGCGGATCCGTCGAGCATTCGTCCTGCGGGTTGATCGCCGTTCGGCGCGTGATCGATTTCAGTCGCGAGCAGCGGTGTCCCGGAGCCGCGGCGTGGCCGAATTGCCCGCTGATGGCTGCGCGGCGCTTTCGCCAGTCGACCTGGCGCGAGACAACCAGACGTCGGATGGATTCCAGGTCCACGGCGCAGCGGTGGCGACCCGGCCGGTCGGTGTCGTACGCCCGGCGAAGACGGTCAGTGCCGTCGATTTAACTGTGTCTGCCCAGCCCATCGGTGTGCCTGCGTTCTTGCTAAAGCACGGGACGTCATCGCTTGCCGTCCTTTCGATACAGCAAGTTTATTATCCATCGGTCGTGGAAGTCAGGCGAGCGACCAGAGTGTTCTGCTGGCGACAGGCAGAAGAATGTGGACAATCACACACCGCATGACGAACGAAGCCACGCGTCGCTTGCAGACCGGTTGTTGCTGAACACCTTGGTGCGGGCCGTGTTCGCCGGTTGCGTCGTAGCGATTCCGTTGCTGACCCGGCAGCGAAAGCCCGGCGCTGCGGCCGTGCTGGCAACGATCGTGCTCCCGGTGAGGTCGTGGTGCTCTGGTAGATCAGGTGGAGTTGTCCGCCCACGGCGGTTGCGGCCCGCTATACTGACTGACGATCGTCGGACGAATTTCGACACCTTGCACCCGGCCGAGTGGCTGGCCCGACACAACCAGCGGATTCGGTCGATGTATGTGATCGGGGTCGCGTACCCGTAGGCGATATACCCGGGTGCCGGCAAGGGTGGAAGCGCCTCCTGAGCGTGCGCTATTCTCCATGGTGATTGCATGGTTCTGGAAATGACAGGAACGGAGTCACGCGGGCGGAGGTTGCAATGATCTGGGACTGCTGGTCTTGCTGATTGCCGCGGCGTTCGCGGTGCGGCGATCTACATCATCGTGGCCGAACACCCGGCGCGGTTCGGCTGCCGGTCGGTGCCCTGCTGCACAGTGGAAAAACCGAGCTATGCGCGCGGCTTCGCCATGCAGGCGAGTCTTGCGGTGTTGAGTTGCGTGGCGGGCGCCGTGGCCTGCGGGAAGACCGGGGACGGGTCTGGCTCGTGGGCGCCGTCGTACCGGTGTCGAACTGGCCGTACACCCGCGCTTGGCATCATGCCGACCAACCGGCGGTTGTTGGCGATCTGAGCCCGGAGACACCGTGGACGCGGCGACGCGCTCACTGTTGGAACGCTGGGTCGGTTGTATGCTGTACGCAGTGGCTTGGGCGCAATCGTGACGGCGCTGTTCCCTTGATCGCTGCATTGCGAATCGGGCGCCAGTCGAGAAATGCGGGAGCCGCCATGTGCCGAAACATCAAGACGCTGTTCAACTTGATCCGCCGGCGTCTGGACAGGAGATTCGTGAGGCCTCGCTGCAATTCGTGCGCAAGCTGAGCGGACCACCGCGCTCATCCAAGGCCAACGAGGCGGCGTTCCAGCGGGCCGTGACGGAGGTCGCGGCGTCGGCGACGGTGCTGATACGCTCACTGACGACGACATCGACGCCGCGGGATCGAGGCGGAGGCGGTGAAGGCGTGGGTCCGGTCGGCGACGCGGTTCGGTCGCGGGCATGCCGACCGAACCGACGACGATGCGCGAGTTGCGACTGAGCGCTCGCGTGAGCAGCGCTGTCGGCAGAGGTTCGATAGACCGATGGGCAAGCTTCGCGGGAGGTGACAGGGCATGGAGGAGTACGGGCTACGCGGACGGGACGCTGGCGATCGGCGATGATGGTCATTGAGGGGCCGTCACCGCGGAGCGGCTGAGCAGGTGATCCGCCAGACGTGGACGCGGGGCAACTGCCGGCGGGGCGTTGTTGCTGACGAGCGAACGCGTCGCGGCTGAACTGGCCATCGAACCGGCGGACGTGGGGCGGCGTATATGCGCGCCTGCTCTCGCCGATGGGCTGATCGAGGAACGCGTGGACGGCGTGCTCCGCATTGCAGGAGCCAGGGGCGTGAGACGACGGTGGGCGACGCAGGACGATCCGCTTCGAGGCGGCACTCGCTCAAAGCGGTGCGTGAAGCGGCGGCCCGTGGGCTGTCGAGTGCCGAGGCCACTGATGTTCAAGGCCGCCGCCGTAATCCGCCTGAGAAATGGAGCGGCCGAAGAAGCTGCGGAGTGAGCAGAATGCGTTAGTCCGACGCGATTGCGGTCGTGAACGTAGCGTCACGTCAGTCAGCGGTCGAAAACCAGTCGGCGGCTATCGGAAACTCCACGTCAGCCCGAGTACGGCCGAGTCGAATCGTGGAATGTGTACACGTCGTTGTCCACGCCGTTGTAGAGATGCGGTAACCGCATCAGACTGGAGATATTCGGCGTGACGTCGTAGCCCAGCTTCAGCGCCACGTCGATCGCGCGGGCTTGCGGTGCGGCGAGTCCTCGAATGTCGAGCAGGCCGTACCAACCTGTCGCAAAACGCCACTGTCCTACGAAAGGCAGCACTGGCACGGCCGTCGTTCCGCACGCGCGTCAGCGACCCTCTCGCTGCAGACGGATCTCGGCGTCGCGGATATTCCGTGTGCCGCCACCGACCACGTCCATCGCTCGCGCTCGTAGAACACGTATCGATAGCTCGCGCGGTAGGAATCGAAGCGGTACTTCACGTCGATTGGGCCAGGCGCAAACGTCGTGTCCCGAACACGATGGGCTGCGAGGTCGTGCCGGATTCGTCGATGCCGAGCGGTGGATGAGGAATCGCAGGCGGTGCTTCTCGTTCAGCGGCCAGTCGAGGACCACGCGTCCGGCCGGGTATGGACCGTCGCCGGTCAAGTCGTCAATCTTGAACCGGGTATTCGGCGGCTCGTTTGATACCTGCGCGGTGTTGCGCAACTGCCAGGCGGCACCCAGTCCGACGGTGAGGGCAGGGGACGGCGACTCCGCTCTCGGCCGCCGGCGCAATCATCGGCGCCAGGGCAGCGAGCGCGGCCAGCCAGCGCAACAGTGAGGCGCGGAGACTTGAAATGCAGCATATCCCTTGCGATCCTTCGGCGAGTTGATTACCGGTGACCTAGGTGACCGGCGTCAGCGAGGCAAAGATCCATTGCGGTTGGCCTGACCTATTGTTACCCGACGAGCCGTGATCATCACTGCCGTCGGGAACCTCGCGCCGTCACTGCTCGGCTCAAGTTTCGTCGCGGCCCAGCGCCTGAGCTCGCGCACTTGTCCGGTCCAGTACGTGGGTTGCGGATCAGGGTCTCGATGCTGTGGAAGACGCGTCGACCTCCGATTGCGGCACGTCCATACCGGGGTGCGACGCGCCACAGGTCGATCCGGTGCTCGCAGCGCTCGCCGAACGGCAGCACCGCGGAACCAGCGCGGTAGTCGCCAGTTCCCCAGCAGAAAATCGACTGCCGCCGCGAGCGAAACCGGGATCAGCGTGAGGTCCAGAATCGCCTCCATGCCCAGCTGATCTGGAACACCACGACATCGCGCACGAGTCGCCAGCGACTTTCGTGGTCAGACCGATCGGTCATCCCGTCCTCCGCGTACTGTCACTATCACTGCCGCCGAGGATTCAAGCCACCGACTCATCCGGGTCCGATGGAAGATTGCCCTCCTGATCCACGGCTCGCGTTTCCTTGTCACGCTCCAGGGCAACTTCGTTGCTCGAGCCGTAGGCGCATTCGAGCCAGCGGCCTTGGTCTACGGTCGACCGAGGCCGCGGAGGTGCTCAGCGATCGGGCCGCGCCTCTCAACCAGTGCGGAGTTCCCCGGGCGCTGCATCGGGCGGCCAGGTTGTCAGGTCGCATCGTTGACTCATCCCCAGATGTCCTGTGGGGTCGGTTCCTACTCGGGATCAAATTCAGGCATCCTTCGGTCCAGCAGCATCAAATTCACTGCCAGCGACGAATTGTCGCCTTGGCGATGACGCCATGCCAGTGAGGGTACTCGAGCTGTGCGGCACCACGACCGGGTACCCACCCTCACCCCTCTCCCACTTCCGTGGGGAGGGGTAGAATCCACGGACCCATCGCAAAGGTCTGGCCCGAGAGATCCGAAAACAGGGGACGCTCACCTATTTCCAGTCCTTGATTCACAGGGACCACGAGAAATAGGTGAGTGTCCCTGTTTTCGGATCGCCGAAGGCGCAAGTCCCGCCCGAAACGCTCAGGCAAAAGAACGGCAGATCGACGGCGAACTCTGGAGAGTGGCGTGCCGCATCGCGGCGCCCACCGAAGGGGAGCGGTAGTGCGTACGCGCATTGCCCGATCTCTCAGGTTCAAGGACAGAGGGGCGGCGGGGACGGCGGCTTTCCGCCGCCTTTGTGTTTGCGATCGGTCGGCCGAATCCAGAGGTTTCCGCCACATGCCATGACGAATCACCCCTTTGCGATGCCGCATGTCGCGCCCAACGCCCGCATGGTCGACTTCGGCGGCTGGGACATGCCGGTGCATTACGGTTCGCAGATCGAGGAGCACCACGCGGTGCGCCGGAACGCGGGCGTGTTCGATGTCTCGCACATGTGCGTGAGCGACCTGCACGGCGCAGGCGCGCGAGCCTTTCTCGAGCGACTGATCGCGAACGATGTCGGCAAGCTGCGCGTCGCCGGCAAGGCGCTGTACAGCTGCATGCTGAATGAAGCGGGCGGCGTGCTCGACGACCTCATCGTCTATTTCATGCACGAGCAGTGGTTCCGCGTCGTCGTCAATGCCGGCACGCGCGACCAGGACCTGGCCTGGATGCGTGCCCAGGCCGCGGGCTTCGGCGTGACGATCACCGAGCGCGCGGATCTCGCGATGATCGCGGTGCAGGGGCCGAAGGCGCGCGCCATCCAGAGCCGCTGCTGCCGTCTGGCGCAGCGTCGCGGCCGCCTGCGCAGGAGGGCCGTTCTTCGGTGCCCGATGCCCGGGAGCGTCTGGTTCGTCGCGCGCACCGGTTACACCGGCGAAGACGGCTTCGAAATCATGCTGCCTGCGCGGCAGGCCGACCCGCTGTGGCGGGCTTGCGCTAACGCGGGCGTCGCGTCATGCGGGCTCGGTGCGCGCGATACGCTGCGGCTCGAGGCCGGCATGAACCTCTATGGCAACGACATGGACGAGACCACCTCGCCGCTCGAATGCGGCCTCAAGTGGACGGTCGCCTTGGCGCCGCAGGACCGCGAGTTCATCGGCCGGCCCGCGCTTGCAGCGATCCGCGCGCGCGGCGATACCCGAAGGCTCGTCGGCCTGCTGCTCGAGGACCGGGGCGTGCTGCGTGGCCATCAGAAAGTGCTGGTCGCCGCCGTCGGTGAAGGCGAGGGTCACCAGCGGCACGTTCTCGCCGACGCTGGAGCGCTCGATCGGCTTTGCGCGCGTGCCGGCAAGACGGGCGACCGCTGCAGGTCGACATCCGCGGCAAGCTCGTCGCGGCGCGGGTGGTGAAACCGCCGTTCGTGCGCCACGGCAGCGCTGCCTTTGATCTTTCAGACTTCCCAGGATTCCGTCATGAGCAAGGTACCCCACGATCTCCGCTATACTCAAGTCGCACGAATGGGCCCGCCTCGAGGCCGACGGCACGGTCAAGATCGGCATCTCGGATCACGCGCAGCAGGCGCTGGGCGACCTCGTGTTCGTCGAGGCGCCGGAAGCCGGGCGTCACGTGAACGCCGGCGAAGCCTGCGCGGTCGTCGAGTCCGTGAAGGCGGCGTCGGACGTCTACAGCCCGATTACCGGCGAAGTCGTGGCCGGCAATGCCGAGCGCGGCGGCCAGCCCGAGCTGATCAACCAGGACCCGTACGGCGCTGGCTGGATGATGCGCGTGCGACAAGGCCCAGTTCGCGTCGATGCTCGACGCCATGCCTACGCTGCCGCCCTCGCCGCCGAGCGCACTAAGCACCACGGAGGCGGCGCCATGCCATTCATCCCGCACACCCCCAACGACATCCGCACGATGCTCAAGGTGATCGGCGCGCCGGACATCGACGCGCTGTTCGACGAGATCCCGGCGGACCTGCGCGCTCCCGGCCTGCCGGGCATGCCGCCGGGCGCTCAACGAGATGGAGATCGGCCGGCTGATGACCGAGCGCGCCGCGCAGGACGGCCGGCCGCTGAACTTCATCGGCGCGGGTGCGTACGAGCACCACATTCCGGCGGCGGTGTGGGCGATCACGACGCGCGGCGAGTTCTACAGCGCCTACACGCCCTACCAGGCCGAGGCGAGCCAGGGCACGCTGCAGCTGATCTACGAATACCAGACGATGATCGCGAGCCTGACCGGCATGCACGTCTCGAACGCCTCGCTGTACGACGGCGGCTCGGCCGTGGCCGAAGCGTGCCTGATGGCGGTGCGCGCCAACCGCAGGTCGAAGTCGCCGCGCATCCTGGTGCCGCGGCGCTGAACCCGAACTACCGCAAGGTGCGCAGGTGGTCGCCGGCAACCAGGGCATCGCGTTCGAGGCGCTGCCGTACGACCAGAAGCGGGCAGACGCTGGTCTCGGCGCTGGAGCCCTACAACGGCCAGGACATCACCGCGCTCGTGATCCAGCAGCCGAACTTCTTCGGCGTGCTCGAGGACGTGGATGCGCTGACCGACTGGGCCCACAGCCAGGGCGCGTTCGTGATCGCGGTCGTGAATCCGACCTCGCTCGCGATCCTGAAGCCGCCCGGTGAATGGGGCACGAAGGGCGCGGACATCGTGGTGGGCGACGGGCAGCCGCTCGGCGTGCCGCTGTCGTCCGGCGGTCCTTACTTCGGGTTCATGACCACGCGCATGGACTATGTGCGTTCGATGCCGGGTCGCATCGTCGGCCGTACCGTCGACCTCGACGGCAAGCGCGGCTTCACGCTGACGCTGCAGGCGCGCGAGCAGCACATCCGCCGCGCCAAGGCGACCTCGAACATCTGCACCAACCAGGGCCTGCTGGTGACGGCGGCGACGATCTACATGTCGCTGCTCGGCGCGGAGGGCCTCGGCGCAGGTGGCCGACGTCGATGCGCGCACGCAGGAGCTGGTCGCGGCGCTCACGCGCATGCCGGGCGTGCGGCTTGCGTTCGACGGGCCGCGGTTCCACGAGGCCGTGCTGCTGCTCGACCGGCCGGTCAGGCCGGTGCTGGAGCGCGCTCGCGGCGCAGGGCATCGTCGGCGGGCTGACATTTCCGCGCGCTACCCGTCGCTCGGCAATGCGCTGCTGGTGTGTGCCACCGAAACACGCACGCTGGCCGACAGCGAAACCTACGCGCGTGCGCTCGCTGAAACGATGGGCAACTCGCGGCCGCGGCCTGAGCCCAGGAATCAACGCCATGCACCGAAAAGCTGATATTCGAGCACTCCGCGCCCGGCCGCGGCGCCGATGCGCAGTACCCGCAGGTGCCCGTCGAGCGCGCCGATCCCGGCAGCCTGCGCCGCGCCGCGCCGCCGCTGCTGCCCGAGGTCAGCGAACTCGAGGCCGTGCGGCACTTCACGCGGCTGTCGCAGCTGAACTTCTCCATCGACACGCACTTCTACCCGCTCGGGTCGTGCACGATGAAGTACAACCCGAAGGCCTGTAACCAGTACGCGATGCTGCCCGAGCTGCTCGGCCGTCATCCGCTGGCGCCGGAATCGCAGGGCCAGGGTTTACTCGCCTGCATGTACGAGCTGCAGGAGATGCTGAAGGAAGTGACCGGCATGCGCGGCGTGTCGCTGAATCCGATGGCGGGCGCGCAGGGCGAGTTCGCCGGCGTCGCGATGATCCGCGCGTACCACAAGGCCCGCAAGGACCTGGCGCGCATCGAGATCATCGTGCCCGAGGCCGCGCACGGCACGAACCCCGCCACCGCGACGATGTGCGGCTGCACGGTGAGGGAGATCCCGACGCAGGCGAACGGCGACATCGATCTCGAGTCGCTCAAGGCGGCGGTCGGCCCGCAGACGGCCGGCATCATGCTGACCAATCCGTCGACGCTCGGCGTGTTCGAGCGCCACATCGACGAAGTGCGCCGGATCGTGCATGAAGCCGGCGGCCTGCTGTACTACGACGGCGCCAACCTCAACGCGATCCTCGGCAAGGTGCGGCCCGGCGACATGGGCTTCGACGTGATCCACATGAACCTGCACAAGACCTTCTCGACGCCGCACGGCGGCGGCGGGCCGGGCGCGGGTGCCGTGGGCGTCAGCGAGCGGCTGCTGCCGTTCCTGCCGATCCCGATCGTCGGCAAGGAGGGCGACCGCTATCGCTGGCTGTCGGAAGCGGACCTGCCGCAGTCGATCGGCCGGCTGTCGGGCTTCATGGGCAATGCGGGCGTGCTGCTGCGCGCGTACATCTACATGCGCATGCTCGGCCGTGACGGCATGCAGCGTGTGTCGGAGTTCGCGACGCTCAACTCGAATTACCTGGCGGCGCGACTTCGCGCCGCAGGATTCGAACTCGCATACCCGGAGCGCCGGGCCAGCCACGAGTTCATCGTCACGCTGCGGCGCGAGGCGCGGGAATGGGGCACGAACGCGATGGATTTCGCCAAGCGGCTGCTCGACTTCGGCATCCACTCGCCGACCACCTACTTCCCGCTGCTGGTGCCGGAGTGCTTCCTGGTCGAGCCGACCGAGACCGAATCGAAGGAAGAGCTGGACGCCTTCGTCGACGCCATGATCGCGATCCGGCGCGAAGCCGAAACGGAGCCCGACAAGCTCAAGGGCGCGCCGTGGACCCTGCCGGTGCGACGCCTCGACGATGTCCGTGCGGCGAAACAGCTCGACCTGACCTGGAAGGCTGCATGACCGATGACTTGCGCGAGGGCGGCCGCCCGACCGGGCTGACCAGGCTCTGGCTTGCGACGCAGAACTCGTGCGGGGCATCGCCAACTGCTACCGCAACGAGGCCGCCTTCCGGCAGGAAGCTCTGGCCGCCTGCCTCCTGGTTCCGGCGAGGCCTGTGGCTGGGCCAGAACGGGATCGAGCGGGCGCTGCTGGTCGGCGCCGTGCTCGTGCTCATGATCGTCGAGTTGCTGAACACCGGCATCGAGGTCGTGGTCGACCGGATCGGGGTCGAGCGGCATCCGCTGTCCGGGTTTGCCAAGGACGTCGGCTCCGCGGCCGTCCTGTTCGGACTCGTCCTGCTATTCTCGACCTGGGCGCTGGTCCTCTGGGATCGCTTCTTCTGACCCCGCGGTGGAGGTGCCGCACGGCTCCTTCTCCGACTAACCCCTATCCCCTAACCCCTATCCCCTTCCTATGACAGCACTAGTCTGCGGCTCCCTGGCGTTCGACACCGTCATGGTCTTCCCCGGTCATTTCCGCGAGCACATCCTCGCCGACCGCATCCACATGCTGAACGTGTCGTTCCTGGTGCCGAGCATGCGGCGCAATTTCGGCGGCTGCGCCGGCAACATCGCCTACAACCTGATGCTGCTGGGCGAGAAGGGCGCGCCGATGGGGACGGTGGGTCACGACTTCGAGCCGTACCGGCGCTGGCTGAAAGCCTGCGCCGTCAGCCTCGACTACGTGCGTGAGCTCGACGACGAGTTCACGGCGCAGGCTTTCATCACGACGGACATCGACGACAACCAGATCACCGCGTTCCACCCGGGTGCGATGTCACAGTCGCACCTCAACGCCGTGCCGACCGCCGCGGGCGTCACGCTCGGCGTCGTGGCGCCGGACGGTCGCGACGGCATGGTGGCACACGCACTGCAGTTCGCGGCCGCGGGCATCCCGTGGCTGTTCGACCCCGGCCAGGGCTTGCCGATGTTCGACGGCGAGGCGCTCCGCGACCTGATCGGCAAGGCCACCTGGGTCGCGGTCAACGACTACGAAGGCCAGATGCTGCAGGAGCGGACGGGTTGGGGCCCGGAAGAGATCGCGAAGCGAGTCCGTGCCTACATCGTCACCAAGGGCGCTGAGGGCAGCGTCATCCACGCCGGCGGCAGGCAGTACGCAATTCCGACGGTCAAGCCGGAGGCGGTCAAGGATCCGACCGGGTGCGGCGACGCGTACCGCGCCGGACTTATTTTTGGCCTGATGAATGAACTCGACTGGGAAACCACGGGTCGAATTGCCTCACTGATGGGTTCCATCAAGATCGCGCACTCCGGCACGCAGAACCACCGCTTCGACATGAACGAATTCAAGCAGCGCTTCAGCGCGGCGTACGGCCGCGAACTGTGACCTCCTTTCCAGCGAACACCCGCGGCGGCGCGGGCCGACGGCTCGTCCGGTTGCTGCTGTTGCCGTGGCTGGCCGTGGGTTTCGTCGGTGGCGCATCCGCCACCGAAAGCCCTGCCTGGGACCGCACGATCGAACGCATCGCGCCGTCGGTCGTCACCATCGAAATCGACCAGACCCGCGCCTTCGACACGGAGTGGAACCAGTCGAGCCAGGCGACGGGCTTCGTGGTCGACGCCGTGCGGGGCTTGATCCTGACCAACCGGCACGTGGTGACGCCCGGACCGGTGGTGGCAACCGCGGTGTTCCAGAACCGCGAGGAAGTCGAGCTGCACGCCGTCTATCGCGACCCGGTGCACGACTTCGGCATCTATCGCTACGACCCGGCCAAGTTACGTTACGTGCAGCCCGTGGCGCTGCCGCTCTATCCGGAAGGCGCGCGTGTCGGCACCGAGATCCGCGTCGTAGGCAATGACGCCGGCGAACAGCTCTCGATCCTGGCGGGCACCCTGGCTCGGCTCGACCGCGCAGCTCCCGAGTACGGCGTCGGCAAGTACAACGACTTCAATACGTTCTACGTGCAGGCCGCTTCCGGCACGTCGGGGGGCTCGTCGGGTTCGCCGGTGATCGACATCCAGGGTCGCGTCGTCGCGCTGAACGCTGGCGGCAGCAGCGGGGCGCAATCAAGTTTCTACCTGCCGCTCGATCGCGTGCAGCGTGCGCTGCAACTGATCCAGCGTGGCGAACCCGTGTCTCGCGGTACCCTGAAGACAGTATTCAACTACACGCCTTACGACGAACTCGTGCGTCTCGGCTTGCGGGCCGTCACGCAGGAAGCTGCACGCAAGGCGCGCCCCGATCTCACCGGCATGCTGGTGGTGGACGAGGTGCTGCCGGGCTCTCCGACCGATGGCAAGCTGCAACCCGGCGACATTCTCACCCACGTAAACGGCCAGCTCGTGACCACGTTCCTGCCGCTCGAGGAAATTCTCGACAACTCCGTCGGCGGCAAGGTCGACATCGTCGTCGAGCGCGGTGGTGAAAGGGTCCAGCAGACGCTGCCCGTAGGCGACCTGCACGCGATCACGCCCTCGGAATTCTTCGAGTTCGGTGATTCCGTCGTGCACACGCTTTCGTACCAGATGGCGCGACACTTCAATGCGCCCGTGAGCGGCGTGTACGTCGCCAACCCCGGCTACGTGTTGAACGCGGCGGGCGTGCCGCGCGGCGCCGTGATATCCAGCGTGAACGGCAAGCCGGTCGCCACCATGGCAGAGTTTCGCGACATCATTGCCGCCCTGCCGCATGGAGCGCGCGCGGCTTTGCGTTATTCCACGCTCGATGACCCCAAGGGTTCCGAGACTCGAGTGATGCGGATGGACCGCGCTTGGTTTGCGGCGAAGGTCTGCCGTCGCGACGACAAGACCGGCCTGTGGCCGTGCGAAGAGCTGGCAGCGCCCCCCGCTGCGGCAACCGTGCCACCTGCCCGCACCCACTTCGCTGCCGGCAACGACAAGCGCGCGAACGAGATCGCGGCCTCGCTCGTGCTGGTGACGTTCGACATGCCGTTTTCCGTGGCCGGCATCACGGAGCGTAACTACCACGGCACTGGCGTCATCGTCGACGCCGAGCGCGGCCTCGTCGTGGTCGACCGCAACACGGTGCCCGTGGTGGCAGGCGACGTGCGCCTCACGATCGGCGGGTCGATCGAAGTGCCCGGCAATGTCGAGTACGTGCATCCGCTGCACAACCTGGCGGTCGTCTCGTTCGACCCGAAAGCGCTCGACGGCACGCCCATCCGGGCCGTTAAATTTGACACGCGCGAACTCGAGCCGGGCGAGCCGGTGACGGTCGTCGGCCTCGGCGGCGATTCGCGGCTGCGGTCGCTTGCGACGTACGTTGCGACCGTGGACGACGTCAATTTCCCGCTGTCCCGCACGCTGCAGTTCCGCGATGCCAACCTCGAAGTCGTCTCGCTCGTGAACTCCCCGTCGGATTTCGACGGCGTGATCACCGGCAAGGACGGCCGTGTCCGGGCGCTGTGGTCGAGTTTCGCCACTGAAGGCGCGCGCGATGCGGTTCAGCTAAATCGCGGCATGCCGGCGTCGGTCGTGCTCGAGGCCGTGGCGGCCGCACGCGATGACAAGCCGCTGTATTCGCTCGAAACCGAGTTCGAAGCGCTGCCGATCGCTGCTGCGCGCAAGCTCGGGTTGACGGCCCAGTGGGTCGAGAAGCTGGAACAGCGCAACCCGGCGCACCGCCAGGTGCTGGCCGTGTCGAGAGTCGCCGCAGGTTCTGGCGCAGCCAGGGTGCTGCAGGAAGGCGACCTGCTGCTGGCCGTGAATGGCGTGACGCTCAACCGCTTCCGCGAAGTGGAGGAGGCAACGCAATCGCCCCGCGTGCAGGTCACCGTGCTGCGTGACGGCGCCGAGAAGGTCGTCGACGTCGAGACCGCGGCGCTCCGTGGCGAAGACATCGATCGCCTGCTGCTCTGGGCGGGCGCCGTGATCCATGCGCCGCATCGAGCGATGACGATCCAGCGTGCGATCCCGCCCGAGGGCGTGTTCGTCGCGTACTTCGCCTACGGTTCGCCGTCGACGCGCTATGGTTTGTTTGCCGGGCGTCGCATCGTCGAGGTGGACGGCCGGCCGACGCCCGACCTCGACGCGTTCATTGCCGCCGTGAGCGGCCGGCCCGATCGTTCGTCATTGCGTCTCAAGACGGTCACCTGGAACGGCTCCACGGGCGTGACGACGATGAAGCTCGACCAGAATTACTGGCCGGCGTATGACCTGCGTCGCAACCCGGAAGGTGAGTGGGAGCGCAGGGTGATTCCCTGAGCCCGCGCCTGCGCGGCGCCCGGTGTTTGACGCTATCATTCGCGTCCTATGGTGACCGCGCGACTCCCCCAGGACGAGATCGACCAGGCCGTTGAGGCCCTGCGCGAAGGCGAGGTCGTTGCGTTCCCGACTGAAACGGTCTACGGCCTCGGCGCGGACGCGTCGAATCCCGACGCCGTCCGCAAGATTTTCGAATTGAAAGGGCGTCCGGCGACCCATCCGCTGATCGTCCACATCGAGCACCCGCGGGCGCTCGAGCGCTGGGCGCTCAGCGTGCCGCCTGCCGCGGCTGCCCTCGCGGAGAAGTTCTGGCCGGGCCCGCTGACGCTGATCCTGCGCCGTGCGCCGGCGGTCGATCTCGCCATCACGGGCGGGCAGGACACCGTCGCCGTTCGCGTGCCGGGTCACCCGGTGGCCCAGCAGCTGCTCCGTGCATTCGGGAGCGGCATCGCGGCACCTTCCGCCAACCGGTACGGCCGCATCAGCCCCACGCGCCCCGACCACGTACGCGACGAGTTCGGTGACGACGTGCGGATCGTGCTCGACGGCGGCGACTGCAAGATCGGCCTGGAATCGACCATCGTCTCCTGCGTCGACTCCGTGCCGCGCATTCTGCGGCCAGGCTCGCTCACGCTGACCCAATTGCGTACGGTGGTGCCCGATCTCCAGGCGGGTCCGGACAACGGTGCACCCCGCGTCCCCGGCAGCGACGCCAAGCATTACGCTCCCCGCACGTCGCTCAGCATCGTCGCGAGCCGCACGCTCGAGGACGTCGTGAGACAGCTCACCGAGAATCGCGAGAAAATTGCCGTGCTCGCCATGCGCCCGCCGCGCGTTGCCAACAAGTACATGACGTGGATCAACGCGGGCCGTCGCGCCGACGTCTACGGCCGCGAGCTGTACGTGAACCTGCGGACGCTCGACAAGTCGGGCGCGAAGGAAATCCTGGTCGAGGAAGTGCCGGCGGGCGAAGCCTGGGATGCCGTGCGCGATCGCCTGCATCGCGCCGCCTCGGCCGAGAACGTCGTCTACGGCGATCCGGACATCGCGGCGCTGCGCGCCGACCTGGGCCAGGACTGAGCCCGCGTGAGCCGGGGGCCTGATTTCAAGGCGCTCGTCGCGCAACACGGCTCGCCGCTGCTCCTGCTGGATTGCGACGTAGTGCGTCGCCAGTACAAGAGCCTGCGGGCAGCGCTTCCCGGCGTGGGACTGTTCTATGCCCTGAAACCTTTGCCGCACCCGGCAGTGGTCGCCGAACTGCGCGATCTCGGCGGTTGCTTCGACGTGGCGACGTCGGGCGAGATCAAGCTCGTCAAGGCGGCAGGGGTTGCGCCCGAACGCTGCATCCACACGCATCCGATCAAGACCGACGCCGAAATCCGCGCTGCGCTGCGCTTTGGCATCCGCACTTTCGTGGTCGACAATCCCGACGAGCTGCGCAAGTTCCACAAGCACCGCACCCGGGCCGAGGTGCTGCTGCGCCTGTCGTTTCGCGATCCGACGGCAGTCGTCGACCTGTCGCGCAAATTCGGCTGCGAGCCGGCGGCGGTCGTGCCGATGCTCGAACTCGCGCAAAGCCTCGGCGTCACGGTCCGGGGCCTCTCGTTCCACGTGGGCTCGCAGGTCGCGGAGCCCAGGAAATACGTCGAGGCCATCGGGGTCTGTGCCGAACTGATCGAGCATTCGGGCGCCTCGGGCCTGGCGGACCTGGGCCTGCTCGACATCGGAGGCGGGTTCCCCATCGCGTATGGCGGCACGATGCAGCCGATCCGCGAATTCTGCCGTCCAATCCGGCATGCCCTGAAGACGTTGCCGCGCGCCGTACGCGTGGTCGCCGAACCGGGACGTTTCATCGCCGGGCCGTCCGGAACCGCGATCTCGACCGTCGTCGGTCGTGCCCAGCGCGAGGGTCGCTGGTGGTACTACCTCGATGATGGCCTGTACGGCTCGTACAACGGGCAGCTGTACGACCACGCCCGCTATCCGATCGACGTGCCGGGACGCAGGGGCCCGACTCATCCCAGCGTGCTCGCGGGTCCCACGTGCGACAGTATCGACGTGGTGCGCGAGGACATTCCACTGCCGGAGCTGCAGATCGGCGACCTGGTCGTCGGCCGCATGATGGGCGCGTACACGGCGTGCTCGGCCACGGACTTCAACTTCATTCCACGCGCGAAGATCATCGCGCTCAACACACAGGCGAGGTTGCGACGTGCAGATTGACGTGGTCGATCACGTGGCAGGCGCCTCCCGCGCACGCGGCATTGCGCTCGTCATCGACGTGTTCCGCGCCTTTACGGTTGCGCCGCATGCGATGGCCGCGGGTGCGAGCCGCGTGCTGCCCGTCGGTGCGATCGAAGACGCACTGGCATTGCGCGACGCGATGCCGAACGCCGTGCTCGTGGGTGAACGGCATGCGCGCCGGCTGCCCGGATTCGACGCCGGCAATTCGCCGACGGAGATTCTCGCGATCGGTGTGGCGGGGCGACCCGTGATCCACACGACGCACGCGGGCACGCAAGGCCTGGTGAATGCAACGAATGCCGACGAAGTGCTGGCCGCCAGTCTCGTCAACGTGTCGGCGCTGGTCCGTTACGTGAAATCACGCAGCCCGCAATACGTCACGATCGTGCGCATGGGGCACGAGGCTCGCGAACGCTGTGCCGAGGATGATTTCTGCGCGGAGGCGCTGGTTTCGCTGTTCAGCGGCGGTAAGGCGCCGACCACTGCGGAGGCCCGCGACCGGCTGCGCGACGCACCTGCCGCCGTGAAGTTCTTCGACAGGGAAGCCGACTGGGCACCGATCACCGACTTCGATTACTGCACCGAGGTGGACCGCTTCGATTTCGTGCTGCGCCTGCGCACAGGCGCGGACGGCCGGCGCGAACTCGAGCGTATCGACGTGCCCGGGGCGACGGCGTGACTGAGCCATTCGCTGCGGTGGCTGGCTTCCAGCCCTTCGGTATCCCGTTCGAGTTTTTCCTGTTCGCAGCGACACTGCTCGGCGTGGCGCTGTTCCATCACCGCACGTTCCAGGTTGCCATCACCGGCCTGGCATCGATCGTGCTCTACAAGATCGCCTTTGCCGGCTTTCACGCAGGTGCCGGGCTTACGGGCCTGGTCGGGCATCTCGGCGCCGAGTGGGTGGTGCTCGCCAACCTGTTCGGCCTGCTGATGGGGTTCGCGCTGCTGTCACGGCACTTCGAGGAGAGCAACGTGCCGGCCAAGCTGCCGGACTACCTGCCGGACGACTGGCGCGGCGCTTTCCTGCTGCTGGTGATCGTGTTCGTGCTGTCGAGTTTCCTCGACAACATCGCGGCCGCGCTGATTGGCGGCACCGTCGCAGCCACCGTGTTCCGCCACAAGGTGCACATCGGGTACATCGCGGCGCTGGTGGCGGCGTCCAACGCCGGCGGCTCGGGCAGCGTGGTGGGCGACACAACCACGACCATGATGTGGATCGACGGGGTCAGCCCGCTCGACGTGCTGCATGCCTACGTGGCTGCGGGTGTCGCCCTCGTCGTCTGCGGCATTCCGGCAGCGCTGCAACAGCACGCGTATTCACCGATCGTGCCTCAGGGCGGTCATCGCCTGCAGGTCGACTGGGGGCGCGTCGGTATCGTCGCGACGATCCTGTGTGCGGCCGTCGCCGTCAATGTCCTGACCAATGTCCGGTTCCCTGGATATTCCGACTGCTTTCCGTTTCTGGGCGCCGCTGTCTGGGTCGCGATTCTCGCGACGGCTGCCTGGCGCCGGCCGGACTGGTCCGTGCTGCCCGCAGCGCTAAGGGGCACAACCTTCCTGCTGAGCCTGGTGCTCGCGGCATCGATGATGCCTGTCGAACAGCTGCCGGCGGCATCGTGGCTCACGGCGCTCGGCCTCGGGTTCGTCTCGGCCGTGTTCGACAACATCCCGCTGACCAAGCTCGCGCTGGAGCAGGGCGGGTACGACTGGGGTGTGCTCGCTTACGCGGTCGGCTTCGGTGGCTCGATGATCTGGTTTGGGTCGTCGGCGGGTGTTGCCATCACGAACCTCTTCCCTGAGGCACGCTCGGTCGGCGCATGGCTGCGCGGCGGTTGGCACGTCGCGCTGGCCTATGTCATGGGTTTTGCCGCCATCATGCTGGTCATGGGATGGCACCCGTACACGCCGCACAAGGACGTCGACGGCGAGCCTGCAGTCACGACGCACCCGCAGGAGTGACCGGACGATGATTTGCAACGTGGTGTTCGACGTCGGCAACGTGCTGGTCAAGCTGCACTACCAGCCCTTCATCGCTTACCTGGTCAAGTCCGGTATCGACATGTCGGACCTGCAGGGCTGGCTCAAGTCCGTCGACCTCGAAGGCCACGAGCGCGGCGACGTTCCCGGCGAGCTCCTGCTCGATCGCATCGCGGGCCTGGCCGAGCGGCCGATGAACCTGGCCGAACTGCGCGCCAATTGGCTCTCGATGTTCGAGCCCTGGGACGAAATGTTCACGCTTGCGTCGGGCCTGAAGGCGGATTACCGCGTCTACCTGCTGTCCAACATTGGCGACATGCATTGGGCGCACCTCGATTCGCTGTACGGGCTGGATTCGCTGGTGCACGGTGCGTGCGCGTCGTTCCGCGTGGGCGCGATCAAGCCGCACGTCGACATCTACCGCAAGGCCGAATCGATGTTCGAGCTCGACCCGGCGGCGACTGTATTCCTCGACGATCTGCTACCCAACGTCAACGCTGCACGCGAATGCGGTTGGCACGCGATACACCATACGGACGCGGGCCTCACGCGCTCGCAACTCCGGGCCCTTGGCGTGAGGCTGCCCGCACCGTTCACCTGAGCGAGGTATCGCCATGCATGCGTTGCCTGCCGTGCCGACGACGATCCTGCTGCTCGCAGCCTCGAACGTGTTCATGACGTTCGCCTGGTACGCGCACCTGAAGAACCTCAGCGGCCGCGCCTGGTACGTGGCGGCGCTCGTGAGCTGGGGCATCGCACTGTTCGAATACCTGCTGCAGGTGCCGGCCAATCGCATCGGTCACACGGTGCTGACGCTGCCGCAGCTCAAGATCGTGCAGGAAGTCATCTCGCTTGCCGTGTTCGTGCCGTTCGTGCTCCTCTACATGCGGCAGCCGCTCAAGCTCGACTACCTCTGGGCGTCGATCTGCATGCTGGGCGCCGTCTATTTCATGTTCAGGAAGTGACCATGGCCGACCCCGTGAACACCCCGACGAGCGTCCCGGTGACCGACACCGCCATTCATCGACGCGTCGCAGCGTGCCGCGCCGGCGCGGATCCCACGATGATCGCGCGGCTGCGCTCCGGCTGGGCCGTGCTCGGCGATCCCCAGGTGCTGCCCGGCTATTGCCTGCTGCTGCCCGACCCGGTCGTGCCGCACCTGAACGCGCTGGAGCCGGCCCTGCAGCAGGCGTTCCTGGTCGACATGGCGCGGATCGGCCAGGCCGTGCAGGACATCACGGACGCGGTGCGCATCAACTATGCGATCTTCGGCAACGTCGAACCCGCTCTGCACGCGCACGTGATTCCCCGCTACGAAGACGAGCCCGCCGATCTGATCAAGGCCAACCCGTGGGGCTACGACTGGAACGCTGCGCCGCGATTCGAGCCGCACGCGGACGGCGACCTCCTGCTCGCGATCCGCGCGCGGCTCGAGCGCACACCCTGATTGCGTGATTTCTGCCGCGTTTCCACAGTAGTGCCTCTGGCTATCATTCTGAGTTGCGCTACCCTTCTGCAATGAACTCGACGCGTCGCCCCGCGAGCATGCCAACGATCCTCAGCTGGCTCGGGGCATTGGTCTGCGGCCTGCTGACGTGCGGAATCGCAGCAGGTGCGGCCTATCGCTACAGGGACTCGAGCGGACAGTGGGTCTACACCGACCGACCGCCACCGCCGGGACAGACTTTGCAAAGCGTGGCACTGAGCGGCGGCGATGGTGCGCCGCTGAAGATGGTCGTGGAACCACGCTCCACTGACGCGGGCGTTGCGCTGGTGGCGATCAACCAGTGCCAGTGCATCGTCGAGTTTGCGGTCAAGGCGCAGGACGCCTGACGGCGAGAAGCTGGGGCGCGGGACGGTGCCGCCGCGATCGGAAAGAGTGCTGCTCGACGTGGCGGCGGCCGATGGGCCTGCTGAGATTCGTTACGAGTACGGCTACGTTGTCGGAGAGCCCGGCGCACAGCACCGGCCGGTGCAACCCTATCGCGCGCCATTCGCGTTGGCGCAGCGATTCCAGGTGACCCAGGCGCCGCCGGATGCCGTCACTCACGCCGAGCCGTCGAGCCGCAACGCCGTCGACATTGCCATTCCGGTCGGTACGGCCATCCACGCGGCACGCGAAGGGCTGGTGATCAACGTGGCCGCACGGCATTTCAAGACCGGCCTCACTCTGCAGAACATGAACGAGGCCAACTTCGTGCAGATCCTGCACGACGATGGCACGCACGCGATCTATGCGCACCTGCAGCTCGACACCGTGCGGGTGAAGCCCGGGCAGCGCGTCGCCCGTGGCGAATACATCGCCAACTCAGGCAACACGGGGTTTTCGAGCGGGCCGCACCTGCACTTCGTCGTTTTGCACAACGTCGGACTGCGCAGCGAGTCGGTCCCGGTCACGTTTGCGGGACCCGGCGGCGCAAGCGTGACGCCACGGAGCGGGCAGGCCTTGATGGCATATTGAGCGCTGGCTGGGGAAAATAGGGGACGCTCACCTATTTCCGGGAGGAAATAGGTGAGCGTCCCCTATTTCGCCCGCAATTCGCGCACGAGCTGTGCGAGCGTCGGAACCGGCGGCGAACACGTCATGCCGCGGCAGACATACGCGACCGCACCGCCCAGTGCTTTCTTGCTGGCCAGTGCCGCCGGCAGATTCTTCGCGTCGGACGGCACGGCGACGATCGTGCGATGCGGATCGTAGAGCTTGTCGACTTCGCTGCGCCACACATCGAGTTCGTCACTCTCGCCGCGCAGCACCAGGATCCACGGCGGTGACGTGTACTCCTCGAGCGCCATCAGCAGCGTGCCGTGTCCGTGCGGATACCGCTCGATCGCCGCATGCGCCGAACGCAACGTGGCCTCCGCAGCGTCGATATAGCGCGTTTCACCGAGCAGGTAACCCAGCCGGATCAGCACGGGCAGCTACGCCATTGCCGGCGGGCGTGGCATCGTCCGAGAACGTCTTTGGCCGCAGGATCAGCGACTCGTGGTCATCGGCCGTGAAGTAGAATCCGCCGGCCGCGTGATCGGTGAAATGCTCGAGCATCACGTCGACGAGTTCGACGGCCCAGGCGAGGGCGTCGGCATCCCAGCGCGCTTCCAGCAGTTCCAGCAAGCCCCACGCCAGCATCGCGTAGTCGTCGAGGTAGGCGGGAAAGCGCGATTCACCGTCCGTGTGCACGGCCAGGAGTCGTCCATCCTTCCAGCAGCGTGCCCGCAGGAAATGCATGGCCTGCACTGCGGCCCCTGCCAGGTCGTCACGTTCGAGCGCGCGGCTGGCGCGCGCCAGTCCGCCGATCGTCATGCCGTTCCATGAGGTCAGGATCTTCTCGTCGCGACCCGGCCAGACGCGAGTATTTCGCACCTCCAGCAGCCGCGCCCGCGCCTCGTCGATGCGGGTTTCGACGGTGGCCTCGTCGAGCCTCAGGTCGGTCGCGATGTCGGCGATCGACTTGAATGTGTGCAGGTGCCACTGGCCTTCGAAATTCGCGTCGCGGTCGAGGCCGAAGCGCTGCGCGAAAGGCTCGTACTGCTCGATGTCCAGCAGGTCCCGCACCTCGGCGGGAGTCCAGACGTAGAACCTGCCCTCGTGGCCTTCGGAGTCCGCATCCAGCGTCGAGTAAAAACCGCCCTCGGGCGAGCGCAGGTCGCGCAGCAGCCAGTCGGCCGTTTCTGCGGTGACGCGGCGGAACAGCGGCTCGCCAGTGGCGACGGCAGCCTGCGCGTACACACCGAGCAGCTGTGCGTTGTCGTACAGCATCTTCTCGAAGTGCGGGATCATCCAGTACGGATCGACGGAATAGCGACAGAAACCGCCACCGAGCTGGTCGTACAGGCCGCCTTCCGCCATGCGCGTGAGCGTGAGCGTCACCATGAAGAGCGCCTGCAAGTCGGGCTCTTCGCCCGCGGCCGATGCGCGCCAGGTGCGCAGCAGGAACTCGAGGTTGGCCGGGTGCGGGAACTTGGGGGCTTCGCCGAAGCCGCCGAAACTGCCGTCGAATTCGCGCTGCAGCGTCGCACGGGCCGTCAGCAGGGGTTCGCTCGATAACCCTGCGCCCGACGAATCCGCGGGTGGCTGCAACTGCCCGAGCACGTCGACCAGCTTGTCGCCGTACTCCTTGAGGTCGCCACGGCGCGTCTTGTAGAAATCGCCCACTTTCTCGAGCACGGCGCGGAAGCCCGGCATGCCGTAACGCTGCTCGGGCGGGAAATACGTGCCCGAGAAAAACGGCCGGTGCGAATCCGGCGCCAGGAACATCGTGAGCGGCCAGCCGCCGCCTGCCTGGTTCATCACCTGGTGCGCGGTCTGGTAGATTCGGTCGATGTCGGGGCGTTCCTCGCGATCCACCTTGATGTTCACGAACAGTTGGTTCATGAGCGCGGCGGTCGCGGGATCCTCGAACGATTCGTGGGCCATGACGTGACACCAGTGACAGGCCGAATAGCCGATCGACAGCAGGATCGGCTTGTCGAGCTGGCGCGCGAGCTCGAGTGCCTTCGCCCCCCAGGGGTGCCAGTCGACAGGGTTCGAGGCGTGCTGGCGCAGGTAAGGGCTGGTTTCGGTCGCCAGGGAATTCCTGGAGCCGGTGGGACTGGACGGATTCATGGCGGAACCTGACGGGGTTCGGTCGGCTAGAATGCGGGAATCATAACGGAAGGCTGCCGCTCGCCGGCGGAAACGCGCATGTCATCGCCGCCCCCGGCATTCTCGACTTCGTCCAGCGAGCTCCCCGAACTGCGGCTCAAGCCGCGCGAGGAGCGTCGCATTGCAGGCGGGCACCTCTGGATTTTCAGCAACGAAGTTGACACGGTACGCACACCGCTCACGGCGTTCGCCACCGGTGCTCACTGTCGCGTCGTAGCAAGCAACGACCGCTTCCTGGGGTACGCCTACGTCAATCCGCACGCGCTGATCTGCGCGCGCATTCTCGGTCGCGATCCGGGATTCGCTCCCGGCAAGTCGCTGATCGTGCACCGGCTGCAGGTGGCGTTGGCGCTGCGCGAAAAGTTGTATGCGCAGCCTTTTTACCGCCTCGTCTACGGCGAATCCGACGGACTGCCTGGGCTGGTGCTCGATCGCTTCGGCGACATCGTCGTCGGCCAGATCGGCACGGCGGGCATGGAAGCGATGAAGCCCGCGATCGCCGAAGCGGTCGTCAAGGTGCTCGGGCCGAAGGCGCTGATCTGGAAGAATGATTCCGGCGCCCGCGAACTCGAAGGCCTGCCGAGCTACGTCGAGACGGCGATCGGGCCCGACATCGAAGAAACGGTCGTCGAGGAAAACGGCGTCCGCTTTTTCGTGCCGATGGGCCACGGCCAGAAGACCGGCTGGTTCTACGACCAGGCGTACAACCGGCGGGCGCTGCTCAAGTACGTCAAGGGTGCGCGCGTCCTCGACGTCTTCAGCTACCTGGGTGCGTGGGGCCTCGCGGCCGCTGCCGCAGATGCCAGCCAGGTGCTGTGCGTGGACTCGTCGGCGCCAGCGCTCGAACTGCTGCAGCGTTCCGCTGCGGCCAATGGACTGCATAACGTCCGCATCGAACGCGCGGATGCATTCGACGCACTGGCGGCGCTGCGCGAGACGGGTGAGAGGTTCGACGTGGTCATCATCGACCCGCCGGCATTCATCAAGCGGCGCAAGGACATCCCGAAGGGGCAGGCCGCCTATCGCAAGCTGAACCAGCTGGCGATGCAGGTGCTGGCGCGTGACGGCTTCCTCGTCTCCTGCTCGTGTTCGCACCATCTGGGCCTGGACGACCTCATGGTCACGATCCAGCAGGCGGCGCGCCACGTCGACCGTTTCGCACAGGTTGTGGAAGTGGGCGGGCACGCGCCTGATCACCCGATCCATCCCGCGATCGCCGAGACGCGCTACCTGAAAGCCGGGGGCGCTGTTCTGCCGGGGTCCTGCAGGACTGATGACCGGCGGGGAATGCGGGGGGGGGGGGCGGGGGGGGGGGGGGGGGGGGGGGCGGGGGGGGGGGGGGGGGGGGGGGGGGGGGGGGGGGGGGGGGGGGGGGCGCGCCGGGGGGGGGGGGGGGGGGGGGGGGGGGAGGGGGGGGGGGGGGGGGGGGGGGGGGGGGGGGGGGGGGGGGGGGGGGGGGGGGGGGGGGGGGGGGGGCGGCTGATCGTTCCGGAAGGTAAGATACGCGGCCGATGTTCGTCTTTCCGCACCCCGATCCCATCGCGTTGTCGCTAGGACCGCTGCACGTCCGCTGGTACGGCCTCATGTACCTGGTGGGCTTCCTGTCGGCCTGGTGGCTGGCTCGTCGCCGGGCGGGACGACCCGAGTCCACCTGGAAGCCGCTCGAAGTCGACGATCTCATCTTCTTCGCCGCCGTCGGCATCATCCTGGGCGGACGCCTGGGCTGGATGCTGTTCTACGGCACCGAGCGGATCCTGAGCGAGCCGCTCAGCGTGTTCCGCATCTGGGAAGGCGGGATGTCGTTTCACGGTGGCCTGATCGGCACGCTCGTCGCGCTGGCTTTGTTTGCGCGCAGCCGCAGGAAGCAGCTCGTCGACGTGTTCGATTTCGCTGCGCCGCTGCCGGCCATCGGCTTCGGCGCCGGCCGCATCGGTAATTTTATCAACGGTGAACTCTGGGGCAAGCCGACGGACGTGCCCTGGGCCGTGGTGGTCGACGGCGTGCCATTGCACGCCTCGCAGCTGTACGAAGCGGCGCTCGAAGGCCTGGTCCTGTTCGTGGTCCTGTGGTGGTTTACGTCGAAGCCGCGGTTCCGCTGGGCACCCTCGGGGTTGTTCCTGGTCTGTTACGGCGTGTTCCGCTTCCTGATCGAGTTCGTGCGCGTACCCGATGCGAACCGCGGCTACCTGCTGTTCGACTGGGTGACGATGGGCCAGGTCCTGTCGCTGCCGATGATCCTGGCCGGCTGCGTGATGCTGGCGTACGCGTACCGGCAGCGCCAGCCCTCCGGCAACTTCAACGCGGCCTGACGACCATGCGGCAATACCACGCGCTGCTGCAGCACATCCTCGATCACGGCGCCGAAAAGGGCGACCGCACCGGCACCGGCACGCGCTCGGTGTTCGGCTGGCAGATGCGGTTCGACCTGAACGACGGCTTCCCGTTGCTGACGACGAAGAAGCTGCACCTGAAGTCGATCGTGCACGAACTGCTCTGGTTCCTGAGCGGTGACACCAACGTGCGCTACCTGCGCGAACACGGCGTCACGATCTGGGATGAATGGGCCGATGCCGATGGCGAACTTGGCCCGGTCTATGGCGCGCAGTGGCGCCAATGGACGGCATCTGACGGTCGGAAGATCGACCAGATTGCGCGCGCAATCGACCTGATCAAGCGCGAGCCGGATTCGCGCCGCATCATCGTCAACGCCTGGAACGTGGGCGAGCTCGAGCGCATGGCGCTCACGCCGTGCCACGCGCTGTTCCAGTTCTACGTGGCGGGCGGCAAGCTGTCGTGCCAGCTGTACCAGCGCAGCGCCGATGTGTTCCTTGGGGTGCCGTTCAACATCGCGTCCTACGCGCTGCTCACGCACATGGTCGCGCAGCAGTGCGACCTCGGCGTCGGTGATTTCGTCTGGACGGGCGGCGACACGCACCTCTATGTCAATCATTTCGAACAGGCGCGGCTGCAGCTCTCGCGCGAGCCGCTGCCGCTGCCGCAACTCGTCATCAAGCGCCGGCCGGGCTCGATCTTCGATTACCGCTTCGAGGACTTCGAGTTTGCCGGATACCAGCCACACCCCGCCATCAAGGCACCCATCGCCGTATGAAGAAGACCTCCCCGAAGAAGCCCGTGACCAGGTCGTCCAAGACCGCTGTGACGCATCACGCGCACATGCGCCATGCGCAGAAGACGGCGAAACCAGCGACCGCCGAGAGCAATCCGCTGTACGTCGTGAAGCGCTCGAGGATTCATGGTCGCGGTGTGTATGCAGCCCGCCGCATCCGCAGCGGCACGCGCATCATTGAATACGTGGGCGACCGCATCTCGCACGAGGAAGCGGACTCGCGTTACGAGATGAAGGCCGATGACGACGGCCACACTTTCCTTTTCGTCGTCGACGACGATCTCTGCATCGACGCCGGAGTCGGCGGCAATCCCGCGCGCTTCATCAACCACAAGTGCGACGCGAACTGCGAGACGATCATCGAAGGCCGCCGCGTTTTCATCGAGGCGATCCGCACGATCCAGCCGGGCGAGGAACTGGGGTACGACTACCAGCTCACCTGGGAAAGCACCGACGATCCCGACGAGCTGGCGCTCTATAACTGCCGTTGCGGTGCCGCGAACTGCCGCGGGACGATGCTCGATCGCGAGTCGGTCGATGCCAAGAGGAAGAAGGAGAGGCGGGCCGCCGCGAAGAAGAAGGCAGTCGCAAAGCGCAAGAAGGCCTGAGAAACGCCGTGCCGCTCGGCTCGATCATCGTGGCGACGGACGAGCGGGGCGCGATCGGGCGCGACGGTGGACTGCCGTGGCGCCTGCCCGACGACCTCAGGCGCTTCAAGGCCCTGACGATGGGCAAGCCCATCGTCATGGGTCGCAAGACGTGGGATTCGATCGGCAAGCCACTGCCTGGGCGGCACAACATCGTCATCACGCGTCGGGCCGGGCTTGAGTTACCCGGCGCAACCGTCGTCGCGTCACTCGATGACGCGTTGACCGTCGCTGGCGACGTGCCCGAAGTCTGCATCGTCGGCGGCGCGGAGATCTATCGCCTGGCCTTGCCGCGCACGGACTCATTCATTTGACGCGTGTGCATGCAGTTGTCGACGCGGACACGTATTTCCCGGAGTTCCGTGCCGACGAGTGGGATGAACTGCTGATCGAGCATCACGCCGCGGACGAGAAGCACACGTACGCGTATAGCTGTGTCGAACTGCGCCGACGCAGGCCTGCGGGCGATTCGCAGTTCAATCGGCAAGCACCCCCGTCGCTCCAATCTGTCGATTCATCGGGTCGATCAGGACGCCCGGATTGAGGATGCCTTGCGAGTCGTGCAACGCTCGGCGTAGCGTCCGGCGTGACTGCGAGGCATTTGCGTTCATGAAGGTCCCCGCAGGATGGACGGACGGATTCTCGCGCAATCTCGAAAACAAGCGATGCGAATAACTCGGGTGGCTGCGCGAGCCGACCCTTGACGTGGCGAGGGAGTGATTGAGGGCGAATCGGGGCGTAAAGTCGTAGTTGCGTCGTCAGGGTCAGTCGGGGGGTGCATCCGTGTTGAGTTATTTGCTTGCTCTGGGCATGACCGGATCGCTGACTGCTCGAATGAAGTACGGACCGCGGGCCGGCGGGTCCGCCTTCGCCCATCGGGTGTTGCTTGCGGGTCTGCTCTTCATGAGCATCGCCGCCCCCCAAGTATCGGCCAATGATTCGTCGGCGGCTGAGCGGCGTGGCAAGGCATTCTGGCTGGCACTGGCGCGGGACTGTGCGATTCCGGCTGGCGAGTCGGCGGCGCACCTGATGAATGAAGCGGTGTCGCTCCTGGGCTCGCGTGACTCGCAGTGGCGTGACGATGTCGGATACGGTGTGGTGGCCGCTTGCGTCTACCAGGCGCGACGGCTGTCGCCTGACGAGCGGCGTTCGCTGATCGCTACGCTGACAGCAAACCTGCGGCAAGGCATTGGCGAGACCGGGACCGACTCCGTGCTGGTCCGCTCGTTCTCGGCACTCGACCTGTCGATCCTGGCGGCGCTCGAACTGGTCGATCCGGTGCTGGATGACGGCGGCTATCGGCAGTTGCTCGACCACGCAATCAACTACCTGCACGAAGAGCGGGACTTGCGTGGGCTGGAACCCGGGATCGGCTGGATTCACGCTACAGCACACACCGCGGACCTGCTCAAGTTCCTGGCGCGCGACGAGCGATTCACCGCGGCGGACCAGCGCCGCCTGCTGGAGGCCGCCTGGACGAAAATGACGACGCCAGGGATTCCCGTGTGGACGCACGCCGAGGAAGAGCGACTGGCCGCCTCCCTGCTGTCGGTCGTGCGGCGAACGGACTTCGATTCAAGCAGCCTTGATCCGTGGCTGGCGCGCTTCGTGACGCTGGAACAGCAGGTGTGGACGCAGGCTCCGCCGGACGCCGCACGGCTGGACGCGGCGCAGAATGCGCGCCGCCTGCTGCAGAGTTTCTTCGTGTTGCTGTCGATGCCGCAGCCCGAGCCCACGCCGGGTCAGGCCGTGACGCAGCAGAAGGTGCTGGCTACCCTGCAAAGCACCCGGCGCTGAGGAAGAAGCCCGCGCCGGGTTTCCGGCCGAATGCGGGCAACATTACGCCCGCTCGAAGCAGGCAACGGTCTCGACGTGTTCCGTGTACGGCATCAGGTTGAACACCCGCAGTTCGCTCAGCCGCATCGCGCCGCTGGCGGTCAGTCGGGCCGTGTCCGCGAGAAACGAGTCGAGCCCGCAGCTGACGTATACGAATCGCGCGGGGGGATCGGCGACCAGGTGTTCCAGGAGTTCGCGATCCAGTCCTTTGCGTGGCGGATCCGCGATCACCACGTCGGCATCCAGTGCCGCAGAAGCCAACGTCCCCGCGGAGCCGGCAATCACCTCGATCTTGTCCCGCTCGACCGGCGCCAATGCATCGAGTCCGAGCGCGAGGCCCTGCAGTGAATGCAGGCTCACTTCATTCATGCGGAGATGAGCAACGCGCGACAGCACCGAAAGTCCGATCGCGCCAACGCCCGCATAGAACTCGGCGACGCGCGCGCCCGCAGGCACCTGCTCACGCACGTGGTGGACGATGCGCTCCGCGATGTCGAGATTGTTCTGGCCGAACGCGCCGGGTGGGTAATGCACGGCGGCCCCGCCAAAGCGTTCGACGACGCTCGGCGGACCGCACCAGCGCGTGAACTCCCGCCCCAGGATCGTGTTGGTCCGCTCGCACTGCACGTTGTACCAAAGGCTCTGCAGGTCGTCGCCGAGCCGATCGCGAATCAGTTCGAAACACTCGGCGAAGGGCTCGACCGTCGGGCTGTTGCCGACGATCACCACCTGCGCGCTGTCGGAGCTGCGCTCCACCACGACCTGCAGGTAACGGGCGAGGCCGCGATGGACGGTCTCGGCATAGGGAGCGATGTCCGCGTCGACCAGCGCGCGTCGCACCACGGCGGCGACCCGATTGATCAGTGGATGCTGAACGACGCAGTTCGGGATGTGCACCACCCGATGCGTGCCGAGTTCGAACATGCCGAGCCTGGGTGCTCCGAGCCGGCCTCGAATGGCCAGGCGGGCACGCAGACGAAAGCCGGTTGTCGCACCCGACACCACGGGAACACCCCGCAAGCCGTGGGTGCGAGCCAGCGATTCCAGCGCCGTGTATGCCCCGGCAGCAATGCCCGGCTCGCCGAAGCGTGGACAGCCCGGGCAGGGCGGGCGATGGGAGCAGGTCAGCATCGTGGCGGGTATCAGCCGTCCCACGCCGCGCCGAACACGCGCAGCAGGTTGGTGCCCAGGATCTTTTCGATCCTGTCGTCCGAATGGCCGCGCAGGCTGAGATGGTCCGCCAGCTGCTCGAAGCGCCGTGGCGTGTTGAGATCGTTCGCGAACAGGTAGCCGTCTTCGGACTCCTGCGGCGCCGCGATGCCTGCCGCCTTGCGGCGAGCAACGTTTGCGGTGAACGACTGCACGAACTCACGCGTCAGCGCAATGGCCGAGAGCGTGCCATCCGTACCGATCGAGACGTGTTCCTCGCCCGCGATGTTCACCGCGTGTTCGATGTGGCGAACGACGTCGTCTGCGGTCGGCTGCCTGCCGCCCGCGAGGTACGGCATCACGTAGATGCCGGACACGCCGCCTTTGCCGGCCACCGCGCGCAGCTCGGCGTCGGTGCGATTGCGCGGGTGATCGGCCAATGCTGCGCATCCCGTGTGCGTGAATGCGACGGGGCGCGCTGAATGACGGATAGCGTCGGCCGCGGTGACGCGCCCGCAGTGGCTTGCGTCCACCAGGATCCCCAGCACGTTCATGCGCTCCACCGCCTCGTGCCCGGCGTTGCTGAGTCCCGCGTCGGTCGGCTCCATGCAGCCATCGCCGAGCAGGTTGCGCCGGTTGTAGGTCGGCTGGATCACCCGGATGCCGAGTCGATGAAACGTTCCTAGCTTGTCGAGGTCGGTCTCGAAGCACACCCCGTCCTGGAAGCCGTACATCAGCCCGGTGCGCCCGCTTTTTTTCGCTGCGTGGATGTCGCCGACCGACCGCACGCGGACCATGGTCGCCGGGTAGCGGTCGACTTCGGTTTCCCAGCGCGCGATCGATTCGACGGCCTTCTGGTAGGCCACGTCGGGTGGCATCGTGCCCACTTCGCCGACGGTGAGGTGCAGGCACGTCATGCCCGACGCCCTGATGTCATCGACCTCGCTGGTCGTCAGTTCCGAGCCGTCCTCGGTGGCGTGGCCGCCGGGGCCGCCGAGTCCATCGATCACGACGGCGCGCGAATACCGCTCCCACCTCCCGTTCGACGCCTGCGACGTTCGCGGCAACACCGCGAGTCCGAGCGCAAAGCCTGACGACGCGAGCAGCATGCGTCGCGTACGTGAAATCATGTTCATCGGCCCGCCGCAGCGATGGGCTGGATGCCGAGCGCGCGGCACAGGGCGTCGGGATCGAACAGCGCACCGTCCTTGATGACGAGCTGCAGGCGCCGCACGTCGCCGACGTTGCGACTCGGGTCGCCGTCGACGAGAATCATGTCGGCCAGCTTGCCCGGCGCGATCGAGCCGAGTTCACCTTCGCGACCGACGAGTCGTGCCGCATCGAGCGTGGCGATGCGCAACACCTCGGGGGCCGGCACGCCGGCTTCGACATACAGTTCGAGTTCACGCGGCAGCATGAAACCGGGCATCGCATCCGTGCCCGCGACGAAGGGTACGCCCGCGCTGCGCACGGCCATCAGCATGCGTTGCATCTGGGTCAGCGCGTGCCGGTAGGTCGCGTCCATGCCGTCAGGGACCGGCAGGCCGCCTTCGAGCAGGCTGCGCCTGACGAGCGGAGGCAAGCGATCGGCCACGGCTGCCAGTCCTGCACCGACTACGCCCGGGCGATCGGTGAAGAGGCTCTCGAACGTGACGAGCGTCGGGTCCAGCGTGACGTGACGCTGCTTGAGCAGCTGCAGGAAGGCCTGCACGCGCGGCGACTGCGGATCGACGCTGGACGCATTCTCCGCGACGGCCGTGAATCGTGCGGGTGTCCGCGTGTCCTGGACCTTGTCGTACAGGAAGTTCAGGAACACCATGTTCATGTGCTGGATCTCGTCGTATCCAGCGAGCACGGCTTGTTCGGCCGTCATGAACGCGGGGACGTGACCACCGACCCGCATCCCTGCCTTGTGCGCCTCGTCGGCAATGACGGGCACCAGCTTCGTGTCCATTGAGCTGTAGATCTTGACCAGCCCGAAGCCGGCAGCTCTCATGGCCTGCACGGCTTTGCGGGCTTCGGCTTCGTCGCTGACCAGCACCTTGGTGGGCCCCTGGAAGGGCCCGCGGCCATCGATGATGCCGGCGAACACCACCCGCGGGCCGAGGGCTTCGTTGGTGTCGAATACGCGCAGCAGTCCGGGCTTCTCGGGCTCGGCGGCCATGTCACGGATGCTCGTGACGCCAGCGGCGAGGAACAGTGGCCCACTGTCGAGGTCGGGATGCGTGTGCAGGTCCCACAACCCGGGCAGCAACGCGCGGCCCGCGGCATCGATTCGCTCGGCGCCCGCGGGGATCGGCAGGGAGCCATCGGGGCCGACGGCGACGATGCGTTGCTGCACGAAAATGACCGTGGTGCCTGGACGCATCGTCATTTTCTCGGAATCGAACAGGTTGGCGTGCTCGATCACGACCGGACCGGTCGGCGCGCGCCGGAGCGCGCGTGCCTGCGCCGTGCGACGGCGTGCCTCCTGCGCGTCCTGCTCCGCGCGCATCGGGGTGAGCGAGTCCTGCCAGCCTTCCCGCACGAGCGCCGAAAAGCTGTCGAACGTCGCGAACAATTCGCCGTCTTCGTCGAGCCAGAGGCTGGTGGGCTGGAATCCCAGGCCACCGATCGAATACAGGCTGACCTGGCGGGAAGTCCTGCCGTTGCTGAACGTCAGTTGCGACAACTGCTGCAGGTCTGCCTCACCCTGCGGCAACAAGGGCAGCTTGCGACCCGGCGCATCGCGCAGAGCGCGCGCCAGCACGCCGATTTCCTCGAACGATCCGGACTGGCTGACATAAAACGCCGCACCTGCGACAGGCTGGGTACCGCTTTCGACAGAGTTCCGCCAGGTGGCGGTCCCGGCCACGCGCGTGAAGCGTTCGGCCACCGGGCTCTTCAGGTAGTCATTGCCATCGGTCGCAATGGCCACGGGGAGGCCCTTCGCATCGAGCTGGATCTTCGACGTCAGCACCGGGCCGCGGCCACGATCGTTGAACGCGAAATGGACGACGCGTGTGCCGTCGGCCTGCAGGCAGACAGTCTGGTAACCCGCGCGACTGCCCATCAAGTAAAACTCGTATTCGCGGTTCGACCTGGTGCCAGCCGGGCATGCAATGGGTTGCGGCACCGCCATCGACGGCCTTTGCGCGACAGGTACATCCGACGCGAATGCGGGGCCCGCCAAAGCCTGTACCGCTGTAACGACCCCGGTGACCCATCTGCCACAGGTATTCATCATCATTCGATCCATTGCCCCCCAGCGGACGAAACCGGCAGCGGATCGAGCATTCCCGTCACCAGCGCGTCCATCTGTGCAGTTGGAATATCCGCCACTGTATCTGCCGTGGTCGTGAGGCGTGTCAGCACGTCGATCTGCACTCGCCCGCGTTCGAAGGCGACGCGGTACGGAATTTCGTGATGGAACATCACCATCGAATAGCGCGGAATAAAGCGCTGCGGGTGACGCCGCTCGAGCTCGAAGCTCAGTTCCTTGCGCAACATGAACTTGGGATCGCGGACCGTATCGCGCATTTCCAGGAAATTCTCGAGGGCCATCGCGGCGATCGCATCGGTATCCGGCTTGCGCAACCGGAAGAATTGCTCGAATGCGCCCCGCCAGTCGTCGGCCGAGCGCAGCAGCCGATCGAGCTCGAAGCAGTCCTCGAAGCACGCGTTCATGCCCTGGCCGTGAAAAGGCACGATCGCGTGCGCCGCATCGCCGAGCAGCACGGCGGCCTCACCTGCCGACCATGCGTCCGCAAGGATCGTGCCCATGCGGCCGACTGGACGCTCGAGGAACTCGCGGGCGAGTCCCGGCATCAACGGCACGACGTCGGGGAAATGCCTGGCAAAGAACGCATCGACGGTCGCGCGGCTGTCGAGCAAGGCGAAGCTTTCCGTGCCGCCTTTCAGGGCGAGGAAAAGGGTGACGGTGAAGCTGCCGTCGATGTTCGGCAGCGCGATCAGCATGAAGCCGCCGCGCGGCCAGATGTGCAGCGCATTGCGCTCGATGCGGTGCGAGCCGTCCCGGCCGGCCGGCAGCGTGAGCTCCTTGTAGCCGTGCTCGAGCATGTCCTCGGCGACGCGCACGCCGAGCTGGCCGGTCATCGCGCGCCGTACGACGGAACCCGCGCCGTCTGCGGCGATCAGCGGCGCGAGCGGCTGCGTGTACGTGTCGCCCGAGACTTCGTCGAGCATGACGAGTTCGTCGCGCTCGAAATCGAGCGTGCGTGCCGCCTGCAGGAAGCGTGGCTCGATGCCGTGATGGCGCTGCGCATGATCGAGCAGTGCGCGGTTCAGGCCCGGCCGGGAGACGGAGTGAATGACTTCGTGCGGCCGCTGGCCGTAGGGCGCGAACGTGAGTGAACCGTCAGGTGCGTGCAGCGTGCGTCCGCGCATCGGGATCAGCAGCGGTTCGACGTCCTCGAACACGCCGGCCGCGCGCAGCGCATGGATACCGCGATCCGCAAGCGCCAGGTTGATCGAGCGGCCGGCATCCATGTCGACTTTGCGCAGGTCCGGGCGGCGTTCGAGCACCAGCACCTGCCGGCCTTGCCGCGCGAGGTAGATGGCCATCAGCGCGCCGGACAGGCCCGCGCCCAGGATCGTGACGGGTCGCTTCACGCCCCGAGTTCCGCGTGCAGCGCATCCACGCAGCGCCAGACGTCGTCGAAGCGATTGTAGAAGGGCACCGGCGCGGCTCGGATTACGTCCGGCTCGCGCCAGTCAGGCAGGATGGAACGCCGTCGCAGGCCGTCGAAGACAGCGCGGGCACGATCGCGCGTGAGCCCGACCAGTCGCAGCGACAACGCGGCGCCACGCGCTTGCGGATCGGAAGGCGTGATGATTTCGACGCGACCCTCGAGCCGCGCCTGTACCAGGCGTTCGAAATATCCTGTCAAGGCGACCGACTTCTGGCGCAGGGGCCGGCAGGCCGGTCGCGGCAAGGTGCTCGAGGGACGCTGCGAGCGGCGCCATGGCGAGAATCGGCGGATTGCTGAGCTGCCAGCCTTCCGCGCCTGGGGTGGGACTGAAACCGGGGGCCATCAGGAAGCGCGTGGCCTTGTCGTGGCCCCACCAGCCGGCGAAGCGCGGCAAAGACGCGTCGGTTGCATGGCGGGCGTGCACGAACGCACCACCCACGGCACCAGGGCCGCCATTCAGGTACTTGTAGTTGCACCACACGGCAAAGTCGGCACCGGCGTCGTGCAGCGAGACCGGCACGTTGCCGGCGGCATGCGCGAGATCCCAGCCGACGATGCAGCCCGCTGCGTGTCCCGCAGCCGTGATCGCCTCGACGTCGAGCACCGCCGGTCAGGTATTGCACTCCCGGCAGCAGGATCGTGGCGATCCGCGCGCCCTCGCGTTCGATCGTCGCGATGATGTCTTCGGATCGCAGCAGGTCTTCGCCGTCGCGAGGTGCGATCTCGAGCAGGTCAGTCGCGGGGTCGAGGCCGTGAAAGCGCACCTGCGACTCGACGGCGTGGCGATCGGAGGGAAACGCCGAGCGTTCCATCAGGATCGCGCGGCGCGTGCCCGACGGCCGGTAGAAGCTCACGAGCATCAGGTGCAGGTTTGCCGTCAGCGTGTTCATGGCGATGACTTCGGTCGGCTCGGCCCCGACCAGCGTGGCCAGCGCAGGCGCGAGCCGCTCGTGGTAGGACAGCCACGGATGACGACCGGTGAAGTGTCCTTCGACCCCGAGCGAGCGCCAGTCGCGCATCACGTCCTCGACGTACTCCGTTGCCAGCACGGGTTGCGCGCCCAGCGAGTGTCCACACAGGTAGACGAGTTCGCGGCCGCTGGCCGCCTCGCGCGGCAGGATGAAGCGGTCGTGCCGGCCGCGAGCGCATCCCCGGAATCGAGCGCGTGCGCGTGTTCCCGGTCGAGCCTCATGTCGCGTCTCCAGGAAGCGACTGCAATGGATACAGCACGGGACGGCTCGGCGCCGCATCCGAGCCAAAGGCAGGTACCTGCAGGTCGAGCAGGTATAACCCGTCCGGTACCGAGTCCGGAACGTAGGCGAGTTCGGTGACGAGCGCCTGGCCACGCGTTGCCTGCGCGGCGTCCTCGCAACCCGGAGGCAGTCCCCAGTATTCGCGATGAGCCGCGAGCCGGCCGCCGTCGTCGGCGCGGTCGAGACTCGGCAGGTCGACCACGAGCGAGTTGACCCCACGCTCGACCAGCCACCGCATGGCTTCGGGCAGGAAATACGGCGCCGGGCTCGGAGAGCCGGAATAGGCGCGGTGCCGTTTGTCGGCGCCGTTCGGCAGTGTGCGAATCACCACCGCCGTGCACGGGGCAGCAAGCCATGCCGACGCTGCGGCTTCAATTGCATCCCGGCGGATCACGAGGTCCTCAGCAGCGGCGTGTCCGCCCGCCAGGGCAGCTGCCGCCGCACCCAACGGCTCCGTCCGGACGGAGACGACCATGGCGACACACGGCGCCACGGGTGTCAGGCTCGCAATCGTGACCGGACTGCGCGTGACGTGACCGACGCATTCGGTGTGCGTGCCGTGGCAATGCGGGGCAAGCGAATGCACGGCGCAATTGCAGCTGGCGCCGGTCGCGACGCTGCCCGTGAATCCACCTATCCGCAGGGGTTCGCTCGAGGCAGGCGTGGCGACGAAGAAGCTCGGTTGTGCGCCATTGAACTCGAGCTCGATGGCGAGATCCGCAGACGCGCTGACGTCCGCACGCCAACGCCGGCCGCCGGCAGTGAACTCCAGGCAGTTCAAGTGGTCACTTCCTTAGTGAGGCGCCGCACGCGCGGCAGACCGTGTGTTCGGGATTCGACCAGAATCGTTCGAAGACCGGCGGCAGTTGCGTTTCGATGTTGGTGATCTGCAGGTATTCGCTGTAGAGGCGCGCGTCGCAGCGGTCGCAGTACCAGAGGAAGCCATCGGCTTCGCCGGCGCGGCGCTTGCGCTCCACGACGAGCCCGACGGTATCGGCAAAACGCTGCGGAGAGTGCGGTACATGGGCGGGCAGCAGCAGCACGTCGCCTTCGCGGATGGGAATATCCACGCGCCTCCCGTCCTGGACCGTCCGCAGCAGCATGTCGCCCTCGAGCTGGTTGAAGAATTCCTCGCCCGGGTCGTCGTGGTAATCCTGGCCGACGTTTGGACCGCCGACCACCATGATGATGAATTCGCCCTGTTCGAACACCTGTTTGTTGCAGACGGTGGGCGCAGGTCCGACCGGTGCTCGTCGATCCACTGCCGGAGGTTGAACGGTGTCAAAGGCTGCATGGCAAGAGTATAAATTAGGCTCCATGACGCAACGCAGACTCCGAATCGGTCCGGTCCCGCTGGTGCTGGCTTTCGCCGCGGCGGGGGTTGGGGCGCCTGCCGGGGCAACAACGGCAGCCGACGCCAGCCCGGAGGTGGCTGCCCCGACCGTCAATGCGGTCTGGACGGAGCACGAGTTCACGTTCACCTTTTTCGGCCTTGGCACTTACTACTCGTGCGGCGGGCTGGACAACAAGATCGCGTACATCCTGACGGAGCTTGGCGCCCGCCCGGAGCCTTGGGTACAGGTCAATTGTCTCGACGGCGCCGGCATCCAGCTGATGCCGACCGCACGTATCAGGTTGGCGGTTCCCACCGAGGTGACGCCGGGGCTGCTGGCGCAGCTCGAGGCGGGAAAATCGAAGCGTGAACTGGTCGGCAAGACCCAGGGCAAGGGCATGGCGGTTGACGCGGCGACGGCGCAGTTTCCGGCTGAACGGCGCATCGTCGAGTTCACGGGCCGACGCCCCGGTCGCATCGACGACGGCGACTGCGAACTCTTCGATCAATTGCTGCCACAGGTGCTGGAGCCGCTGGGAATTCGCGAGGCACCCGGGTCGTCGCTGGCGTGCATGCCTCGCACGACGCAGTTCGGTTCGGTCCACCTCAAGCTCGAATCGCTCCACGCGAAGCCGGCAGCGGTCGCCGAATCCACCGACCCTGAAGCCGGGCCTCGACTCAGTCCTCGAGCGGCCGTCCGCCGGTGTGGTTTGCCACCTGCACCGGCAGGGCGTCGGGCATGTCGATGCGCCGCCCGGTCAGTGCGCCCCCCCAGACGCATCCCGTGTCGAGGCCGAGCGTGCGATCCTCGTCCACGTAGCCCATGGCAGACCAATGGCCGAAAACGAGTCGTTCGCCGGCGGATCTCCGCCAGGGAACGCGAAACCACGGCTGCGTGCCCCTTGGTGCGTTTGCGGGCACGCCCTTGAAATTGAGCACCATGCGGCCGGTTTCGGCATCGCACACGCGCAATCGCGTGAATGCGTTGATCGTAAAGCGGATGCGATCCCAGCCGTCGAGGTCGTCCCGCCGTGTCCGGCTCGTTGCCGTACATGCGTTCGTAGAGCTGCCCCGCCATCTCGCCGCTCAGCCTGCGCTGAACCTCGTCCGCACAGGTCGCCGCCGTCTGCAGGTTCCACTGGGGAGGCAGGCCCGCGTGCAGCAGCGAAATGCCGAGGTGTGCGTCGTGGTGCAGCAGTGGACGCGCCTGCAGCCAGTCGAGCAGGTCTTCGGCGTCCGGCGCGTCGACGATGGGGCGCAGTCCTGCATCCCCGTCGCGCCAGTCCGCGCCGCCGCGCGCGAGCGCGAGCAGGTGCAGGTCGTGATTGCCGAGGACGGTAATGGCGACATCGCCGAGTGACTTGACGAAGCGTAGCGTGTCGAGCGAACGAGGACCCCGGTTGACCACGTCGCCGACGAACCAGAGCCGGTCGCACGATGCGTCGAACCGCATGCGGTCGAGTAGAGTGTCCAGTTCGTCCTTGCAGCCCTGGACGTCGCCGATCGCATAGACGGCCATCGAACCTTCGTCAGTGGAGCACGCCCGGCATGGCGAGCCGGAATGGCGCGATCGGTGCGTCGAACTGCTCGCCGTCGTCCGCGACCATGTGGTACTTGCCCTGCATCGCGCCGACCGGCGTCTCGAGGATGGCGCCGCTGGAATACCGGAATCCCCGCCCGGCTGCAGGTGCGGTTGTTCGCCGACGACGCCGTCGCCGACCACTTCCTGCACCTTGCCGTTGGCGTCGGTGATGAGCCAGTGGCGCGTCACGAGGCGGGCCGGCCTACGTCCCTTCGTTGCGGATCGTGATCGTACGCGAACACGAACCGGCCCTCGCCCGGGTTCGACTGGTCCTCGACGTAGTTCGTGCTGACGTCGACGCGGATGCGGTTCGCCTCGGCCGTCGCCATGTCTTCTTCCAGCGCACGGCGAGCACGTCGCACGGCGCCGCATGCAGGATCGTGTCCTCGGTCTGGTTGAACATGATCGACAGGCCAGTGGCGTTCGCGGCTGCCGAGCACGATCAGGTCGACGCCGCGGTCCGTGGCGACACGCACGAGCTCGGCCCGATATTGCCGGCCCGCACGATGCGCTCCGCCTTCTCGAGGCCGGCCTTCTGCGCCAGCTCGGCGATGCGCCGCGTGGCGCGCTCGACCAGCTCGCCTTCGATCTGCACGGCGGGCAGCAATGCTTCGCCCATCGGTTCGACGGGGACGTACTCCACGACGTGCAGCAGGATGACCTCCGCCCCGTAGCGCTCGGCGACGTCCCGTGCCCGCTCCGCGATCTTTTCGCTGCCTTCGGCGATGTCCACAGCGAGCAGGATCTTCTTGTATTCGCGCATGGTTTGCTCCGTGGAACGCGTGGTTCCGTTGCGAAAAGCGGCCCAGGGAAGATTATAGGCGGCGCCGGAGGGGCCACCAATCCGGAATCATTCTGCCGGAATAACGCGCGGCGTGTCCCCGCTTCGGGCGAGCCATTGGCTCGCCAGGGCGGCAAACCGGGCCGGCGCGAGCGTTTCGGCCCGCGCCCCGGGATCCACGCCCGCGGCCACGATCCCCTCCACGTCGAGCAGGCCCATCAGCGCATTGCGCAACGTCTTGCGGCGCTTGGAGAAAGCAGCCGCCACCAAGGCTGCGAACGCGGCGTGGTCGGCGATTTCGAACGGCGGCGCGGCAGCCGGTCAGCGAAAAACGTCAGGAGGTGACCCGGGTGCCGGTTTGAATGCGCCGGCGCCAATGTCGAAAGCCGCTCCCACTTCGACATGGCGCGAGCATCACCGTGAGTCGGCCATAGTCGCCGGAACCGGTGCGGCCGCCATGCGCACGACCACTCCTGGCATGAAGTGCATGTCGGCGAAGGCGTCGAGCTGCGAGATGAAATGGAAGAGCAGCGGCGTCGAAACGTTGTACGGCAGGTTGCCGATCAGTCGCAGCTTCGGTCCGTCGCCACGCAACGCACGAAAGTCAAACTCGAGCGCATCGGCCAGGTGCACGCGCAACTCGCCGCGTGGCTGGCAATGCGCCTGCAGGGGTGGCACGACGTCGCGATCGATCTCGACGACGTCGAGACTGCCCGCAAGTGCCAGGACAGGTGCCGTGATCGCGCCGCGGCCGGGGCCGACTTCCACGATGCTATCGCCCGGACGCGGGTCGATGGCGCGCACGATCCGGTCGATCGTGCCCCGGGTCGTCTGCAAGTGGCGCCTGTAGCGCTTCGGCGTGACGGTGCGCCAGTGGGGCACGGCGCCCGCGCGCGCTGGCACAGCTCGAGCGCTGGCGCAAACGCGGCTTGCAGGCTGCCGGGATCGGCCTGCGCGTACCGGCAAGGTCAAGTGCCGTGCCGTGATCGACGGACGTGCGCACGATCGGCAGGCCGAGCGTGACGTTGACGGCGTGGCCGAAGCTCAGGTGCTTCAGCACCGGCAAGCCCTGGTCGTGGAACATGGCGACGACGGCGTCGATGCCCTTGAGACGTTGCGGCACGAACGCGGTGTCGGCCGGCACGGGACCGACGAGATCGAGCCCGTCGCCGCGCAGGGCAGTCAAAGTCGGCTCGATCACCTCGATTTCTTCGCGGCCGGTGACCGCTTTCGCCGGCGTGCGGTTCGAGGCCGGAGCACCGTGATCCGCGGCCGTCGCGGGCCGAACATCGTCCGCAGGTCGCCCGCCACGATGCGCAGCACGGCTTCGAGGCGCGACGGCGTGATGGCTGCGCTGACTTTCCGCAACGGCAGGTGCGTGGTCGCGAGAGCAACGCGCAAACCGCCGCCGACCAGCAGCATCACGGGCAGGCGTACTCCCGTACGTTTAGCGAGGTACTCCGTGTGCCCGGTGAAAGGGACACCGGCTTCGTTGATGATCGATTTCTGCACGGGTGCAGTTACGATCGCCTGGAACGCCCCGCTGCGCAGCCGCCGATGGCGACGTCAGGCGTCTCGAGTACGTAACGCGCGTTCGCAGTCGCGAGGCAGCCGGGCCGCGCAGGTTCCGCCAGCGGCACGTGCAGCAGCTCGACGCCAGCGCGTGGCTGGCTCAGCGCATTGAAGTCCGGTAGTTTGAGCTGGCGGGCACTGCGCGGTCGTGCGCGGC
>JADJOO010000038.1 GCA_016713725.1 Pseudomonadota bacterium
ACCACAGCAGGGAGTGCTTGCGCGCGCGGGATGGTTGCGGCGACCAACACCCCCGTCGGTCGTGAAACCGGGCGGGGCAGCCTCGCTGCAACTCATCTTCCGGCGACGCGCAAGGTCCCCGTGGAGTTGGCACCAGTTCGGGCGGGTTGGGCCCGATGGTTGCCCCGGGCTTCAAAGGGCCATTCCCTCAGCCGGTCTCGATGAGCGGGGCGAAGTTTAGGTGTGACAGCACGTTAGCGCAAGGAACGTCGGCGCAACCGAGACGCAGTCCGCGCGGAAGCATCGGTCGAGGAACTGGTGGCGCCGCCAGCCGTCCCCGATCCGGACGGGCCCCGAAAGACGCCGTAAACCCATCCATGGGGCTCCGGCCGCGACGTCCATGTCGCGGACGGCTTTCGGAGCCCGTCCGGACCGGAAACGCCGTCGGCGCAGACAGCTTAGCCTCGTCTGCTTCGCTTGGACTGCGTTACCGGTTGCGCCGATCGTTCCAATGTATTAACGTGCTATCACATTAATACACCCCGGCTCATCGAGACCCGTGAAGAACCACCGTGGAATTTCCCCCCGCCAGGAAGCAGCCGCCGAACGCGCGCTGTGCCAGGCCATCCTGACGCTGCGCAGCGTCGACGAGTGCCGCGATTTCCTGCGCGACCTCTGCACTCCGGCGGAACTGCAGGCCCTCGCCGATCGCTGGACGGTCGTCGGGTTGTTGCAGGCGGGCATCCCCTACCGCGAGATCGCGAAACAGACGGGCGTCAGCGTGACGACCATCGGGCGGGTTGCCCGCTACCTGGGTGCCGGCAACGGCGGCTACGAACTGGCGGCGCGCCGCCTCGGAGAACGCTGATGGACCGCCAGCAACGCCTGCGCATCGCCGTGCAGAAATCAGGACGCCTCACCGACGAATCGCTGGACCTGCTCCACCGCTGCGGACTGAAGTTCAACCGCGGCAAGGACCAGCTCATGTGCTACGGCGAGAACATGCCGCTCGACGTGCTGTTCGTCCGGGACGACGACATTCCGGACCTCGTCCAGGAAGACGTCTGCGACCTCGGCCTCGTCGGGCTCAACGTGCTCGAGGAAAAGCGTCTCGCGATGCTGGCCCGCGGCACCACACCGCGCATCGAAGTCCTGCAGAAGCTCGACTTCGGCCGTTGCCGGCTGTCGCTCGCCGTGCCGCAGGATTTCGTGTTCGAAGGCCTGCAGAGCATCGCCGGCAAGCGCATCGCCACCACGTATCCGCACGTGCTGGCTCGCTTCCTGCAGGAAAACGCCATCACCGCCGAAATCGTCACGCTGTCCGGCGCCGTCGAAATCGCACCCCGCCTCGGCCGGGCCGACCTGATCTGCGATCTCGTTTCCACCGGTTCGACACTGACGGCCAATCATCTGCGCGAAGTCGCCGTCGTGCTCGAAAGCCAGGTGTGCCTGGTGCGCACTCCGGTCGCCCTGCCCGAGGTCAAGGCCGACTGGGTGCGTCGACTGCTGGTGCGGGTCGACGGCGTCCAGCAGGTGCGAGAGAGCAAGTACATCATGTTGCACGCCCCACGCTCGGCCCTGGCGCAGATCGCGAAGCTGCTGCCCGGCAGCGAGTCCCCCACGGTCATCCCGTTGGATGGCACCGGCGATAAAGTCGCGGTGCACGCGGTTTGTCGTGAAACCGTTTTCTGGGAAACGCTCGAAAGCCTGAAAGCGGCCGGCGCCAGTGCGGTCCTGGTGCTGCCAGTGGAGAAGATGCTCGCATGAAGAGTCCGCTCGACATCCTCGACTGGGACTCGCTCGACGCGGCGACTCGCGACGCCGTGCTGCGTCGTCCCGTCCAGCGCGACGCCGCTGGCCTGCTCGAACAGGCCCGCTCCATCGTCGCCGACGTTCGCGCACGTGGCGACGAAGCGCTGCGCGAGTACACGGCCAGACTCGACGGCGTCCACCTCGAATCGTTCGGCGTGTCGGACGCCGAGTTCGCGGCCGCCGAAACCGCGCTCACGCCGGTACAGCGGGCAGCGCTCGAACCCGCGATCGACACGATCACGCGCTTCCGCGAACTGCAGAAGCTGCCGCCGCTGCGGCTCGAAACCGCACCGGGCGTCGTCTGCGAGCGCATGACCGTAGCCATCGAGTCAGTCGGGCTGTACGTACCTGCTGTAACTGCGCCCCTGCCCTCGACTGCGCTGATGCTGGCCGTGCCAGCCAGCATCGCCGGCTGTCCGGTACGAGTCATGTGCACCCCGCCCCGCCCCGATGGCTCGGCCGATCCTGCCGTGCTCGTGGCGGCAAGGCTGTGCGGGATCCGCAAAATCTTCAAGGTCGGTGGCGCGCAGGCAGTCGCCGCGATGGCGTACGGCACGGCATCGGTGCCCAAGGTCGTCAAGATCTTCGGGCCAGGCAACGCGTGGGTCACGGCAGCCAAGCAGATCGTTGCGCAGGACGCCGATGGCGCAGCGCTGGACATGCCTGCCGGGCCGTCGGAAGTGCTGGTCATTGCCGATGAATCCGCGCGCCCCGCGTTCGTCGCCGCCGACCTGCTCGCGCAGGCGGAACACAGCGTGGACGCACAGGTCGTGCTCGTAACGGTTTCACGCAAGGTGGCTGAAGGCTGCGTGGCCGAGGTAGCCAGGCAACTGGCCGCGCTGCCTCGACGTGACATCGCGGGCAAGGCGATCGCCGAAAGCCGCGTCATCATCGTGCCGACCATCGCGGCCGCAATGGAAGTCTCGAACCGTTATGCCCCCGAGCACCTGATCCTGCAGGTCACCCACCCGCGCGAGCTGCTGCTGCAGGTCCAGAATGCCGGATCCGTCTTCCTCGGCGCGTGGACGCCGGAGACGATGGGCGACTACTGCAGTGGCACCAATCACGTGCTGCCCACGTACGGCCATGCCCGCGCCTACAGCGGGCTGAGCGTGTTCGACTTCGTCAAGCGCATCACCGTGCAGGAGCTGACCGCAGATGGCTTGCGTAACCTTGGCCCGACGGCACGCACTCTGGCGCAGCTCGAGTCGCTCGACGCGCACGCCAATGCCGTCACGATTCGTCTCGACGCGCTGGCGCAGGCAGGGAACGCATGAGTCGTTCGATCCTGCAACTGGCGCGACCGGACATCCTCGAACTGCAGCCTTACCAGCACGCGGCGTGGGACCCGTCGCTCGAACGCATGCACGCCAACGAAATGCCATGGCGCGCTTCCGGCGACAACTCGATCGCTGGACTCAACCGGTATCCCGAGCCACAACCGCATGCGCTGGTAGAACGCATGGCGCAGTTGTATGGCGTTCCGGCGCGCCAACTGCTGGTCGGCCGTGGCAGCGACGAAGCCATTGACCTGCTGGTGCGAGCCTTCTGCCGTGCGGGACAGGACTACGTGGTGATCACTCCGCCCACGTTCGGCTTTTACAAAGTCGCGGCTCGCATCCAGGGCGCGGGCGTGCTCGAAGTTCCGCTGCTGCGCGATGGCTTCGCGCTGGACGCCGGGCAGGTCATTGCCGCCGGCCTGCGCGCGAAAATCGTGTTTTCTCTGCTCGCCCAACAACCCGACTGGCAACCTGCTCGACGAAGTTGCGATGCTGCGTGTCTGCACGGAACTCTCCGGCAAGGCCCTGGTCGTCGTGGATGAAGCCTACGTCGAGTTCTGCGGCCGGGCGAGTCTCACCGCACGGCTGGCCGAGTTACCGAACCTCGTCGTCCTGCGCACGTTGTCGAAGGCATACGCGCTCGCCGGTGCGCGCCTGGGGACCGTGATCGCGAGCGAGGAGGTCATCGGACTGCTGCGTCGAATCATCCCCCGTACGCAATCCTGCGTCGACCGTGGACGAAGTCCTGGCCCTGACCGAGGCTCCCCAGCGCGCGCTGTCGGCTGCACGCATCCGCACGCTGCTCGACGAACGCACGCTCATGCACGACCGCCTCCAGCGCTGCACAAATGTCGCGCGGGTCTTTCCATCCGATGCCAACTTCCTGTTGATCGAGTGCCGCGATGCCGATCGATTCTTCGCCGCCGGAAAGTCGGCGGGACTGATCGTGCGTGACTTCTCGTCCTACCCCGGGCTGGCGAATTGCCTGCGCATCTCGATCGGCACGCCTGACCAGAACCAGCGGCTGCTGGCCGCGGTGGAGCAGCCATGACTGGAGCACGCGTCCTGTTCATCGACCGCGACGGCACGCTCGTGGAGGAGCCAGTCGACGAACAGGTCGACAGCCTCGCAAAGATCCGCTTGCTGCCGGGCGTGATTCCTGCACTGCTGGAACTCAAGCAAGCCGGCTACCGCTTCGTGCTCGTGAGCAACCAGGATGGCCTGGGCACGCACACGTTCCCGGAACCCGCGTTCCGCGAACCGCAGGATTTCATCCGCGCCCTCTTTGCCTCGCAGGGAATCACATTCGACGCGGAGTTCTTCTGCCCGCACCGGGCTGTCGACGGCTGCGAGTGCCGCAAACCAAAAACCGGCCTGTTGACCGATTACCTGCGCGACAACCCGATCGATCCGAACAACAGCTACGTGATCGGCGATCGCGGGACCGACCTGCAACTGGCGGTGAATCTCGGCATCCAGGGACTGCAGGTTCATGCCGACGGCAGTGACGGCGCCACCTGGGCTGCGATCGTGGAGCGCCTGCGCCGGCCGGCCCGCACCGCGACCGTGCTGCGCAGGACGAAGGAAACCGACATCCGGGTGCGGGTCAACCTCGACCGCACCGGCCCCATCGCCATCGCGACCGGCATCGGCTTCTACGATCACATGCTGGAGCAGGTTGCGCGTCACGGCGGCTTTGCGCTGGAGCTCACGTGCACCGGCGACCTGGAAATCGATGAGCACCACACGGTCGAGGACTGTGCGCTGGCGCTCGGCCAGGCCTTGCGTGAGGCGCTCGGCGACAAACGTGGCATCGCGCGCTTCGGCTTCGTACTGCCCATGGACGAGTCCCAGGCGCAGGTGGCGCTCGATCTTTCCGGCCGCTCGTATGCCGTCTTCGAGGGTACGTTTGGTCGCGAGTCCGTTGGCGGCCTGCCCACCGAACTCGTGCCGCACTTCTTCCGTTCACTCGCCGACAGCCTGCTGGCCGCGGTGCACGTGAAGGTGACGGGTGACAACGCGCACCACATGGTCGAGGCCTGCTTCGCGTGCACGGGCGCGCACTGCGCCAGGCGACAAGAATCGAGGGGAGCGAACTGCCCAGCAGCAAGGGCGTGCTGTGAGATGACGGACGTCGCGATCATTGCCAACGGCGGCGCCAACATCGCGTCGCTGCGCTTCGCACTCGACCGGCTGGGTGCATCCTCGCACCTGACCGCCGATGTCGACGAGCTGCGCCGCGCTCCCCGCGTCATCCTTCCCGGCGTGGGCGCGGCGGCTGACGCCATGGAACGACTGCAATCCCTCGGGCTGGCGTCCGTGATACCGACGCTGACCCAGCCCGTGCTCGGCATTTGCCTCGGCATGCAATTGCTGTTCGCAGGCAGCGAGGAAGGGGACACGGAGTGCCTCGGCATTTTCCCCGCACGGGTTACCCGGTTTCCCGATCGGCAGGGCTTGCCGGTGCCGCACATGGGTTGGAACCAGGTCGTGCCGCAGAGCGGTTCACCGCTGACACGTGGGCTCGGTGACGACTCCTACGTCTATTTCGTGCACAGCTACGCCGCACCGGTCGGGCCGTGGACAGAGGCCGTCACCGACTACGGCGGCGAGTTCTCGGCGATCGTCCGTCATGCGAACTTTCACGGCGCGCAGTTTCATCCCGAACGCTCGTCCCGTGCGGGCCAGCGCATCCTCGCCAACTTCCTGGCGCTGGCCTGACATGCAACTCGTGCCAGCCATCGACCTGCGTGGAGGTCAGTGCGTGCGTTTGCTGCAGGGACGCTTCGACACCGAAACCGTCTACGGCAACGATCCAGGTGTGATCCTGGAACGCTACCGCGCGCTGGGTGCGCGATACGTGCACGTCGTCGACCTCGACGGCGCACGCGATGGCTCGCAGGGCAACCGATCGGCAATCGCCAGCCTGGCGCGAGCGTTCGAGGACACTGCTGTCCAGGTCGGAGGCGGCGTCCGCTCGCGCGAGGTCGCGGCGGAACTGCTCGGTCTCGGGGTGCAGCGCATCGTCGTAGGCAGCGTGGCCGTGACGAATCCCGCCGAGATCCAGCAGTGGTTGCGGGAGTTCGGTCCCGATCGCGTCGTGCTGGCGTTCGACGTCCGCCTCGACCCAGGCGGCACGCCGCGCCTCACGACGCACGGGTGGGAATCTCAGACCGAGGCGAGCCTGTGGGACGCGGTTGCGGGTTACCTGCCACACGGCGCACTGCACGTGCTGTGCACGGACGTCGCTCGTGACGGCGCCCTCTCCGGACCCAATCTTGCGTTGTACGCCGAGGCGGCGCGACGCTTTCCGACGATTCAATGGCAAGCCTCGGGCGGAGTGAGCTGCGGTGCCGATCTCATGGCGCTTGCAGCCACGGGTGCTGCAGCCGTGATCAGTGGCCGCGCCCTGCTCGAGAATCGCATCCCGGCCGCGGAGCTCGCCCCATTCTTGCCAAGCGCATAATTCCCTGCCTCGACGTTCGCGACGGACAGGTCGTGAAGGGCGTTCGCTTCCGCGATCACAAGGTCGTGGGCGACATCCTCGACCTTGCCGCGCGCTACTGCGCCGAAGGCGCGGACGAGCTGGTGTTCTACGACATCACGGCAAGTCCCGAGAACCGTTCCGTCGACCGCAGCTGGATCACGCGTGTCGCCCGCGTTCTCGACATCCCCTTCTGCGTGGCCGGCGGTATCCGCACCGTTGCCGATGCCGAGGAGGTCCTCAACTCCGGCGCGGAAAAGATCTCGGTGAACTCCCCTGCCCTGGTCGACCCCGGCCTCGTGAACGCATTGGCCCGACGCTTCGGTTCACAGTGCGTCGTGGTCGGCATCGACAGCCAGACGGTCGGCGACGAGTTCGAGGTCTACCAGTTCACGGGGGATCCGGACCGCTCGTGCAGCACGCGCCGCCGCACGCTCGACTGGGTGCGTGAAGTCCAGGACCTTGGCGCCGGCGAAATCGTCCTCAACTGCATGGCGAGCGACGGCGTCCGACAGGGATATGACTTGCGCCAGCTGCAGGCCGTGCGCAGTATCTGCCGCGTGCCGCTGATTGCTTCCGGGGGCGCCGGCACGATGGAGCATTTCGCCACGGTCTTCGCCGAGGCCGGCGTCGATGGCGCGCTGGCCGCGAGCGTCTTTCACAGCGGCGCCATCGGCATCCCGGACCTGAAAGCCAGCCTGCGCGCACGACGCGTGGAGATCCGTCCATGAACGACCTGAACCTGGCGCGACTCGACTGGGACAAGGGCGGCGGCCTGCTGCCCGCCATCGTCCAGCACGCGGTCGATGGCCGCGTCCTGATGCTCGGCTACATGAACGAGGCAGCGCTGCGGCGCACGCTGTCCGACGGGCGCGTCACCTTCTTCAGCCGCAGTCGCAACCAGCTCTGGACCAAGGGTGAAACCTCGGGTCATTTCCTGCACGTCACGCACGTAAGCGCCGATTGCGATCGCGACTCGATCCTGGTGCTCGCCCATCCGGACGGCCCGACCTGCCACAACGGCACGCCCACGTGCTTTGCCGACTCGCGCGAGCCGCAGGCGTCGCGCATCGCGTTCCTTTCGACGCTGCAGGCGACGATTGCGCAGCGCATCGCCGACAGCCCGGAAGGCAGCTACACGGCCCGGCTCTTTGCCAGCGGTGTCGGCCGCATCGCGCAGAAAGTGGGCGAGGAAGGCGTCGAGACGGCCCTTGCCGCCGTGACCCGCGACGATCCCGAACTCGTCGGCGAATGCGCCGACCTGCTCTATCACCTGCTGGTGCTGCTGAAGTCCCGCAACCTGACGCTCGAGCAGGTCGTCGGCGAACTCGCCTCGCGGCACGGTGCCCGCATCCCCGGCAGCCTGTAGTCGGAGCAGCTGCGCCTCTAGCCCGCTTGCGCGACGGGCTCATGCGCGAGCCAGGACATCCACGCCGCACCAAGTGCAGTCACGATCGCGGCCGTGGTGAACGCCGCGCTCGAACCGAAGCGCTCCCAGATCGCGCCGAAGAGCACGGCACCCGGCAGCACCAGCAGGCCGCTCGCCAGGTGGTACAGGCCATAGGCCGTGCCACGCTCGTGTGCCGAGGCGTGATCGCCGATGACCGAGCGCTCGGCTGGTTCGGTCACGGCCAGCGTCGCGGCGTAAGCAATGAACAGCAGCCACACTTGCCAGGCTGGTGGCGCGGGCAGTGCCGCCAGCAACAGCAACACCAGGACACGCAGTGTCCAGCCGCCCAGCAGCACGGGTATGCGACCGAGACGATCCGACACGATCCCTGCCGGCATCGCGATCGCCATCTTGGCGAGACTTGCGGCGGCCCAGACCAGGGGGCACCCAGTGCACCGCGAGCCCGGCACTGATTGCCCACAACACGACAAAGGCTTCCGGCACGGCTGCGAGCGCGAGCCAGCCCGCGGCCAGGATCATCGCGCGCAGCCTGCCGTGCAACGAGCGCCAGGAGAACGACGCGCGTGGCGATGTGACGAATGGCTGCCCTCGCGGCAGGCCGAACGTGAGCAACAACAGCACGAGCAGTCCGGGCACGACCGATGCGAGGAAAACGTGCTTGAGGTCGACCTGCACCGACAGCAGGCCGAACGCGATCAACGGGCCGATGACGGCACCCGCGTGATCCATCGAGCGGTGAAAGCCGAAAGCACGGCCGCGATCCGCTGCGTGCGTGGCTCCTGCGATCAATGCGTCCCTGGGCGCGGTGCGGAATCCTTTGCCGACGCGGTCGAGAAACCGCAACAGCAGCACGGAACTCCATGCCGCCGCCAGCCCGATCAGGGGGCGCGTCGCGTTCGACAAGCCATAGCCAGCGACCACCAGCGATTTCGCGTCCACGCCACGATCCGCGAGCCGGCCCGCGACGAGTTTCAGCACGCTCGAGGTGGCTTCGGCCAGGCCCTCGACCAGGCCGACGATTGCCGGTCCGGCGCCGAGCGTTGCCGTCAGAAAGATCGGCAGCAGCGGCGTAATCATTTCGCTCGAAGCGTCATTCAGCAGCGAAACCAGCCCCAGCACGACCACTGTGCGGGGCAGCGCCGCCGATTTCGGCAAGGCGAATAAACGCCGCAAGAGCATCGCTTCAGTTAGACAGGGAAACGATCTGGGTCAGCGGGATGCATGCTTGATCAAAGGCACTCTCTGAGACTGGCTGCCACGGGGGAGGCTTGGCGTGCCGCGCGCCAGTCGAACGACTTGGGCTGGTGCGCGAGAATATAACTGACGATACCTCGCGGGCCCTCGAACCTGATCGCGAATGGGTTGGTCGCGTTGTATGCAGCCGTGGTCATGGGGAGTCCGATCACAATGCCGGTCCGCGCGTTGAACTCCCGCGGCGACAGCACCAGCAACGGATGCACGTCGCGCATCTCGCGACCCGCCTGGGGGTTGCAGTCGATCCAGACCACGTCCCGGCGCTCAGGTGCCCATCCGGGGCGGCGCGCCATTAGAGGATCTCGCGGCCAATCGGTATCGTCGGCATGGCTTCCCCACCATGAAGTTCGACGTCGAACGCAGCGAGCTTCTGCGCAAGCGTGGTCTGCGGCGCGCCTTTCGGTCGCACGTGGATACCGTCGTCGCCGACCGTGAGCTCTACGGGCTGCCCGGCGCGAATTCTGGCGGAGCGAGCGATGCTCGCCGGGATTCGAACTGCGAGGCTGTTGCCCCACAACTGCACTGTTGATTCGGGTGGCTTGGCCATGCGCTTGCCTCCAATGTAGACACAAGTATACACGTCACGCGAATCAATGGAACAGCTCTGCGCCAACTCCTTCGCTTCGACGAAGTGAGTGGAGGCGGCGCCTCTCAGCGTGCAACCCACCCGCCGCACACCGGAAAGACCTGTCCGACGAAACAGTCGGCAGCAGTGCTGCACAGATACGCGGCGAACAACGCGTCTTCCCTCGCCCCCACCAGGCGTCCCAACGGGACTTCACGCTGCAGGCGATCCTGAAACGCCGGCAGGGCCTGTACCTCCGGTGGAAAATACGTCGGGTTCTCGACGAAGTTCTGCGCAATCGCGTTGACCTGGATGTTGTGCGGCGCCAGTTCGACGCCGACGGCCTGGACGTAGGCCAGCTGGGCTCCGCGAGCCGCGCTGTACGTCGATGCGCGCTTCATGCCGCGCAGCGCCGCAGCACTTCCGATCAACAGGATCTTGCCCGACCGCCGCTCGATCATCTGCGGCAGCACCGCCCGGACCAGCCGCGGCAGCGGGTCGACCAGATGACGAAAAACCGCCTGCCATTCGGCCTCGTCCACGTCACTGGCACGCGTCGACGGGGCGGCAAACGCCAGGTTCGCCACCAGGACGTCCACTCGCCCCGCCCTTTCGACGATTGCGGCAGGGGCGCCCGGATCGATCAATGAAGAATCGTCGGCAACGACGTCGGCGCCCGCTTCGGCCAGCACCGAACACAACATCGGGCCCATGAACTCACTGGCCTGTGTCACCAGCACGCGCCTGCCGCGGAGGCTGACGATTCCCGTGGCCATGTCAGCACTGCTCACGAGCGGCCTCCTGCTTCATGCCGGGTCGTCGTACTTGCGCGAGCTGCCGCGAAACCGGTCGACCGGGTACTTGACCGCGTTCAGGCCGATCTTGCGCACCGCGGCGGCATTGAGGTCGATATCGAGCTTGTCCGCCAGTCGGACCAGGTAGAGCAGCACGTCGGCCATCTCGAGCGCCACCGCGTCCTTGACGTCGGCAGGCAGATTCGCGCTCTGTTGCTCCGAGAGCCACTGGAAGTGCTCGAGCAATTCCCCCACTTCTCCGGCAAGCGCCATCGCGAGGTTCTTCGGCGCGTGGAACTGATCCCAGTGACGCTCGCGCGCGAATTCGGCGAGCCGCGCAGCCAGTTCGTCGAGCGAGGGCTGGTCGCGCCGTTGGGTCATGAACGCCGCTCAGCCCCGCTGCCGCTCGGCGAGGATGCGCAGCATGCGGCGGATCGGCTCGGCCGCGCCCCACAGCAGCTGGTCGCCGACGGTGAAAGCCGTGAGGTATTCGCCGCCCATGCTTAACTTGCGCACGCGACCGATCGGAATGTCGAGCGTACCGCTGACCGCAGCCGGAGTCAGGCCGGCAATCGAAGCCTCGCGCGTGTTCGGAACGAGCCGGACCCAGTCGTTGCCGCCGGCGATCAGCCGTTCGATCTCGGCGAGCGGCAGGTCACGCCTCAACTTGAGGGTCATCGCCTGGCTGTGGCAACGCATTGCGCCGACACGCACGCAGATGCCTTCGACTGGAATCGCAGCGCCGTCCGCGCGGCCCAGGATCTTGTTGGTCTCCGCGCCGCCCTTCCATTCCTCGCGACTGACGCCGTTGCCCATGTCCTTGTCGATCCACGGAATCAGGCTGCCCGCCAGCGCCGCGCCGAAGTTCGCCTGCGGCAGTTCCGGCGAACGCAACTGGGCCGTAACCACTCGGTCGATCTCCAGGATCGCACTCGCCGGATCCTCGAGCAGCGACGATGCGGCCGCGTGCACGCTTCCCATCTGTTCCACGAGTTCACGCATGTTCTGCGCACCCGCACCCGAAGCCGCCTGGTAGGTCATCGACGTGATCCACTCGATGAGATCCGCGCGGAACAGACCGCCGAGGGCCATCATCATCAGCGACACGGTGCAGTTGCCGCCGACGTAGTCCCGCACGCCGGCCGCAAGCGCTGTGTCGATGACGTTGCGATTGACGGGGTCGAGGATGATGACGGCATCGTCCTTCATGCGCAGCGCGGACGCCGCGTCGATCCAATAACCCTTCCAGCCGGCGGCACGCAGCCTCGGATGGACGTCATTCGTGTAATCGCCGCCCTGGCAGGTCACGACCACGTCGCACTGCGCGAGCGCCTCGAGGTCGCTGGCGTTTCGCAGCAGCCCGGACGGACGGCCGTTGATCACGGGGCCCGCGCCGCCCGCCTGCGACGTGCTGCAAAAGACCGGGTCCACGTGGCCGAGATCACGCTCGACCGCCATGCGCTGCATGAGCACCGAACCCACCATGCCGCGCCAGCCAACGATTGCAGTCTTCACACGCTCACTCCGGCCAGGTTCGGCCCGCTCAGACGATCACTTCACACGCGGGCTCGCGCAGGTTGTAGTTCGAGCTCATCGCGTGGCCGTAGGCGCCTGTGTTGGCAATCAGCAGGACGTCGCCTTCCTGCGTGGCAGGCAGCAGCCGCTCGTGCCCGAGGTAGTCGGCGGACTCGCAGATCGGACCCACGATGTTGTAGACCTCGGTGCCCGGTTCGCCGAAGCGCGTGAGGTTGATGATGTCGTGATGCGCGCCGTAGAGCGCGGGGCGGATCAGCGAGTTCATGCCGGTCGACACACCGACGTACTGCACCGCGCCCTTGCCCTTCAGTTGCGTCACTTCGACGACCAGCACGCCCCCTTGTGCCACGAGGAACCGTCCCGGTTCAAGCCAGAGGCCGACCTGCGGCCACCTGGCACGGATGTCGTCGATGACTCCCTGCAGCGCAGCGAGGTCCACCGGCACCTGCCCCGGCTTCTCGGGCACGCCGAGCCCGCCTCCGAGGTCGATGGCCCGTGCGTGCGGAAAGCGCTGGGCGAGGCCGCCGAGCATGTGGCCCACTTCCTTCCAGTTGCGCACGTCGAACACGCCGCTGCCGGTGTGCGCATGCAACGCCACGACGCGCGCACCCACCAGGTTCACGAGGCGCTCGACCTCGTCCATCTCGAAGAGCGGCACGCCGAACTTGGAATGCACGCCCGCGGTGCGCACGTGATCGTGGTGGCCACGACCGAAACCGGTGTCGATGCGGATCAGCACGTCGCGGTCACGGAACAGCTCGCCCCATTCACGCAGCGCGTAGAGGTTGTCGATCGTCAGGTTGACGCCCTGCTCGAGCGCCCACTCGTATTCGCTGCGCGGGGCGAAATTCGGCGTGAACAGGATGCGGGACGGATCGATTCCCGGCACGACTTTCATTACGTGTTCGCATTCGCCGCGCGAGACGCATTCGAAGGACAGCCCGAGCCCCGCAAAAATCCTGAGCAGCTCAGGGTGCGGGTTCGCCTTCATCGCGTAGAAGATGCGATCGACGCCGCGGATCGCGAGCAGTTGTCTCGCGGCAAGCTCCGACGAGGCCCGGTGGTAGACGTAAGCGCTGCCCTGCTCATGGGCAATGCGCTGCAGTTCGTCGCGGTGGTCCTGCCACCACGGCGGCCCGCCTGCCGGAATTACCGGACCGAGGCCGTGGATCTGCTCCCACGTCGGGCCCAGCACGTGATCGGACGGTGCGTTCCAGACGATGACGTCGTGCAGGCGCCGCACGAGGCGGTCCCCCTGCTCTTCGTCCACGACGAACGTGATGTTGAGGTCGTTGGCGGCCTGCGTGACCAGGTAGATGCGTTGTTCCTCGAACAGCTCGAGTGCATCGCCCAGGCGGTGCAGCGTCGCGCGAATGCTGCGCCCCACCAGGCTCACCGCAGCGCACGGGCCGATGACCTCGACTCGGCAGAGCTTCGCGAGCGCGGTGACCAATGTCTCCAGTGCGCGGTTGTCGAGCGTGTTGGCCGCGGGATCGAGCGAGACGGTCACGCTGGTCTCGGATGTCGACACGAGGTCGATCGAAAGACCATGGTCCTTGAACACGGCAAAGGCATCGGCCAGGAAACCCACCTGGTGCCACATGCCCAGCGTCTCGAGCGAAAGCAGCGTGATGCCTTTCTTGATGCAGACGGCCTTCACGCGCGCGCCGCCGTCGCCGCCCGTCGCGGTGACGACCGTGCCTTCGAGCTCGGGCTGCTGCGTGGCGTGCACGGTCAGCGGGATTGCGTACTGCTTCACCGGCAGGATGCAGCGCGGGTGCAGGACCTTGGCGCCGCTGCTGGCGATTTCCTGTGCCTCGTCGTAATCGAGCGACTTGAGCAGCCGCGCGTTCGACACCGACTTGGGATTCGACGTGAACATGCCGGGCACGTCGGTCCAGATCTCGAGGCGACGCGCGCCGAGCTTGGCGGCGAAATAGCTGCCCGAGGTGTCGGAGCCGCCGCGACCGAGCAGCACGGTGTCGCCGTGCGCGTCGCTGGCGATGAAGCCTTGCGTGATCAGCGCCTTGCCGCCTGATGCGAGCCGCTGCTGAAATGCGGTGTCGGGTTCGAAGTTGCAGGTCGCCGACAGGTAATTGGCGCGCTCGGTGGCGCCGGGCCGTACTTCGGCATGCAGCAGCGTGCGGGCGTCGAGCCACTGCACGTCGATGCCTTCGGCCTGCAGGAACGCGGCACCGATCCGCGTTGCCATCAATTCGCCATTGGCCATCACGCGCGCGCAGGCGGTCACTGACCTCGCCGATCAGGTGGATGCCTTCGGCGCTGCGGGCAGGTCGGTGAAATGGCGGTCGAACTCGGCGTCGATGTGGATACCAAGATCGCGCGCGAGGTCGAGGTGCCGTCGCTCGATCTGATCCATGACCGGTTCCCACTCACCGGTCAGCGCCTTTGCCAGCAGTTGCTCGAGCCGGTCCGTGATGCCGGACAGCGCGGAGTGCACGATGACGGGGTGCAGGCCTTCGACCAGCCGCGCCTTGACGACGCCGGCGACATTCTTCCAGTTACTGACGCTCGAAACGCTGGTGCCGCCAAACTTCAGGACGACCCAGTTCGATTCGGTATGGCTGGTCATTGTCAGGAGCCGCGGGTCGGAGCCGAGCCGGAGGGGCTACTTGTCTTCGTAGAAATCCTTGAGTTCTTTCTGCAGGCGTTTCTCTGCAAGCACGTCTTCGAGCTTGCTCCAGGCCGCCTTGCCTTTCTTCACGGCAGCCGCCTGCTTGCGCCGGTCCACCCTGTCGATGAACCGGTCGTAATTCTCTTCCTCAGCTCCAGCTACAAACTCTTCGTCCAAGTCGAAGTGTTCCTCGTCTCGTTCCATTGCGCGGCCCTGAGAGAAATTCCTGATATATCAACGCGCTGCCCACTTCAGTGTGGGCACAAGGCTGCGAACTATACACGGATCGGTTTGCTTCTCAACCGATTCGTTTTGCGGTGCAATGACTAGGCGCGGCGCGGCGAGACGAGGATCGGGGCACCCCGACCGAGACCTAGGCCCTTGGCGGCACTCTTTTCGGCTCTCGCCACCTCCAGCACCCCGAACGAATTGATCAGGGCGACGTATTCGCCTGGCCGGACGTCGGAATAGGTTCGCCGGAGCAGGATTTCCTGACCGCCGGCCCGGACCACCGGTGTCGCCACCTGGGCGACGAGCGGGGCGTCCAGGTTGGTCAACAGGTTGCCGAAGTGGTCCACCGTCACGACCACCCCGCTCAGCTGCCCGCCAGCCAGGACGGGTTCGTCCAGCCAGCCCGGCACGAGCTCCCGCACCACCGGTCCCAGGGCTTCGGGGCGCAGCCGGCCGGCGGCCAGCTCCGCCGCCACGGGTGCAAAGATGTCGCGTCCGTGGAAGGTCGCGCTCGGCCGGTGGATTTCCAACTCGCGCAGGACGCCGTCGTCGAACCGCCGCAGGATGGGGGTAGAGACCAGTCGCTCGAGCACGCCGGCCAGGAGGCCGTTGTCGGGCGCCAGGAACAGCTGGCCCTCGGCTTCGACCACGGCAATGTCGCGCGAGCTGCCGACGCCAGGATCCACGACGGCCACGTGCACCGTGCCCGGCGGGAAGTACGCGAACGAGCGCCCGAGCCAGAAGCCGGCCTCGGCGGGCCAGTGGACCAGGACCTCGTGCGTCAGGTCGACGAGCCGGGCCGCGGGAAACCGACGCAGCACCTGCCCCTTCATCACGCCAACAAAAGGGTCCTTGTGGCCGAAATCCGTCGTCAGCGTGATGACGCCGGACGGCTGGAACGCTGCGGATGGCGCGGCACTGGGCATGAGGTCTTCCGGGCTAAACTGGGAGGCTTATGCCCTATCTCTATCTCGTGCGCCACGGCCAGCCCGACTTCGCCGGCAATTACGATTCGATCACCGACCTCGGCGCGCGCCAGTCGACCTGGCTCGGCGAGCACTTCGCGGCGCGCGGCCTGCGGTTCGCCCGCGTGCTCGCGGGTACGCTGCAACGGCAGGTGTCGACCTGCGAACTCGTCATGAATGCACTCCGATGGCCCGCGCGACTTCACGCAGGACGCGCGATTCAACGAGTACGACCACCTGTCGCTACTGGGTTTCTTCGAAGGCGACCGCCTGCCGGCCATCAGGGCATCGGGCGACCGACGCGAGTACTTCGCGGCGATCCGCAGTGCCATGCAACAGTGGTCACGGCACGACGATCTCGTGGCGGGTGGCGAAAGCTGGGCTGAGTTCGGTGCCCGCATCCGTGCAGGGGTTGCCGCGGCGTGCGCGGGGCTCGGGCGCGACGACAACGTGCTGATCGTAACGTCCGGGGGCGTGATTGGCCGTTACACGTCGGAGGTGCTCGACGCGGGTGCGGATGCGGCAATCCAGCTGAACCTGCAGATCCGCAACACCGGCGTGACGGAAGTGATCCGCCCGGCATCGGGCAGCGCGCGGCTGGTGTCGTTCAATGCGATCCCGCATCTCGAGCGCGCCGATCGCGCCGATGCGATCACGCATTCTTAGGGGATAGGGGATAGGGGATAGGGGATAGGGGGTTAGTCGGAATCCGTGACCGCATCAAGTGCGGTGCCGCTATTTCGCTGAACTGTCGCGGAAAGGGGATTCACCTGCAGACGACTCGATCCTCCGACTAACCCCTATCCCTAACCCTAACCCCTTCTCTACCCCTGCTTCACCAGCGACACGAGGTTTCGTGTGTCGATCGTCTGCGCGGCCTGCTCGATCCGCGACTGGTATTGCGGGGCCATGCGCGCGCCTCGGCCACCAGGGAGGCAAACGTTTGCTTGAGTGTCGCCGCGTCGAGCGTGCGACCACCCGGCGTAGTAACGCTGCGCCACGCGGCCGATCGCGTACGTCGTGGCAAACGTGAGGCCCGAACTGGCCGCCTGTCGGCCGAGCGACCGCCCAAGGCCGCCGCCGAGGCCGCCGAGCAGCCCGCCCAGCAGTTTGCGTCCGATTTGCTCCACGTACTGCGAGGTGAGACCGACACCGAGCGTGGCGATGAAATCCTTCGCGTTTGAACTGTCCATCTCGTAGCCGTGCGCCTTGCCGATGCGATACACCAGGCGCAGTTGCAGCGGGATGATCGCCATCGACGCGATCGACTCCGGCAGCAATTCGAGCGCCGCGTTGGTGATCGATGCATTCAGGATGGTCTTGTCCATCTCGGCGTCGCTGACGTTCGCTTTGCCGAGCACGGTACCCGCCACGGTCGCGGCAGCTGCCGGTGCGGTCGGACCGTTGGGCTCGACGGCAGCGCCCGCAATCGCGCTGGCCTGCTGCGCGACGGACTCTGCTGCCGTCGTGGGTAACTGCAGTGCTGCCGCCAGCCGTGCCAGGAAGGCCGCTTCTGCGGCATTCTGCGAACCGTCGGAGTTGACGACGCCGACGGCCATCTCGTAGGCGTACTGGCGCAGACCCTGCGTATCGAGCGGCTTCACGACCTCGGCGAGATCGGGTCGCGCGAGCAGGACGTCGCGATACAGGGCCGCCAGGTCGACGTTGGTCTCGGCCCCGAACGCCTCCGCCAGCTTGCGGACCGACTCGCGTTCGCGTTCGTCCTTGAGCCCGTCGGCGAAGGCCGCCAACAGGGCCACCGTCAGTATCGATTTCGTCTGCTGGGTTTCCATGCAGCAAAAGATACAGGATTTGAAAGTGAAAAGACCGCTCCGAATCGCGACGGACGCGTTCTCAATCTGAATTGCCGCGCCGAAGATTGACCCTCGGAGCACGTCATCCAGGATTGACGATTGCGGTCGTTGCGCGGCATCGAGTACTTGAGTACTTTCCGCCGCCATATAAACATCAACAACCATGGAGTTGGTTATGCGTCCAGTCCGCGCACTTGCCCGCCGTGCCGCAGGGACCGGCTTTTCCGTGTTGTCGTTCGTTGCAATGGCAGTGATATCAACTGCTGCAATGGCCGTGACTGCCGCTGCACCGACCGCAGATTCGGTCTGGTTCGGAAGGCCGTAGAACTTTATGAAGATCACAAACCAGGCGCAGTACCTGTCGCTGAGAAGCTCGCCGCGATGGGCGATGCGCGTGCGCAATACATGTTGGGCGTGCTCTGGATGCAGGAAGCTGGTCCCCCAGGACAAGGTCAGGCTACGCCTGGCTGCAGGTAGCGGCCAAGGGACGACGGACAGACGTTCTCGCGCCACACGCAGGATGCTGCCAAAGCAGCAGTTCTGAGCCCCAGGGAATTCATGACGGGTTCCGAAGCGATCAAGGCGGATCAACTGACGGACCAGATCATCAGGAAGCGAACGCTGCGTGGGCTGCCTCGGTTCGCCGAGTCGTGTCATCTCGAGCCGGCACCGAAGTCACCGCGTTGGATCGATCGCCTACGCAGGTCGGCAAAAAGTGATCGTAGCAGACGCAGAAAAGGTGATCCCCGCGTTGTTTACGGTTGCGCGGGCACGCAGACCAAAGAAGCGTATTGCCCGTCGCGGGCATCATACCCACCCCGTTGTACGGGTGATGGCTGGGTATCGTTGGATGGTGCCTGGGGCAAGGACAACAAGTCGATACTCAAGCCGCGCCGTAACAAGGACTTTCCGGTCATGGCTCACCACAATGGCATCGACGGCAGCACGACGATCCTGTTGCACCTGGACAGGAGTGGTTGGGTTTGCCTGGTCGAGGTGATTCGTTCGACCGGCTTCAAGGTTATGGACTCGACGATGATGCAGTATATCGGTCAGCAGCGGTACAGACCAGCGCTGCATGACAGCTGCCGGTCGAAGCCCTGGCCGTCGTGTCGGTGCCTTCGATCTGGACCTGGACTTTACCCCTTAGTCACCGCGCGGCAACCAACAAAACGCCCTGACGGACGTTCTCAGTAAAGCGGTGATATTGGTCGGAGCAGGAAGTTCGAACCTCCGACCCCTTGCGCCGCCATGCAAGTGCGCGCTACCAGACTGCGCCACGCTCCGACCGGGCGCGGGTATAACTGGGGAAGCCCCCAATTTCGACCGAAAATTGGGAGGCACCCCTACCGCCGCGGGATCTTGATCACTTCTTCAGGCTCGACGCGCAGCTGGCGCGCAGGCTGGTGGGCCTGGGTGACGTCATCGCGGGCCTTCCTCACCGCCGAGCCGATTGCGAGCGCCGCCGATCGTGAAGCCCTGGTCTCGTAGAGCGGCGCGCGAATCTGGCGAATCACCAGCGTCCTGGCGCTGGTAATAGCGACGGTTGCGGCGCTTGACCGCGAGCTGGGGAAGCTCCTGCTCCAGTAACGCAGCACGTGCGGCTTCACGCCACACAGCTCGCTGCCTCACCGATGGTGAAATAGCGCTTGCCCGGGATCGCCGGGAGTTCGTCGTTATTGCAGGTTTCCAGCATACGCTTCCACGCGCGCCTTCCAGTTTCTGGCGGACGGAAAGTCACGACACGACGCGCGCTGATCAGGATCTCCTCGCCGGTCTTCGGGTTGCGACTACGGGCGCTGGATTCTTCTTACTGCGCAGGTGCGAAATTTCGAAACCGGAAACGACCTATTCGCCATGGGCGAGCGCCATGCGCAACTTCTTCGAAGAACAGGTCGACACGAGCTCACGGGCACTCACGCTTGTTGAGGCCGAGCTGGTCGAACAATACTTCCCGCGATTTCCGCCTTGGTCAATGCCATCTTTGTCTTATCGGTCTCTTATCGTTGGCGGAGCGCTCCCGCTCAGGAGCCGGAGACGACCTGGCCACGATGGCATCCGTCTCACTTCGTCG
>JADJOO010000039.1 GCA_016713725.1 Pseudomonadota bacterium
CGGCACGATAAGAGCATTTCGCCACAGTCTTCGCCGAGGCCGGCGTCGATGGCGCGCTGGCCGCGGGCGTCTTTCACAGCGGCGCCATCGGCATCCCGGACCTGAAAAGCCAGCCTGCACTTTGCACGACGTAGAGATCCGATCCCTTGAACCACCTGAACCTGGCGCGACTCGACTGGGACAAGGGCGGCGGCCTGCTGCCCGCCATCGTCCAGCACGCGGTCGATGGCCGCGTCCTGATGCTCGGCTACATGAACGAGGCAGCGCTGCGGCGCACGCTGTCCGACGGGCGCGTCACCTTCTTCAGCCGCAGTCGCAACCAGCTCTGGACCAAAGGGTGAAACCTGGGTCATTTCCTGCACGTCACGCACGTAAGCGCCGATTGCGATCGCGACTCGATCCTGGTGCTCGCCCATCCGGACGGCCCGACCTGCCACAACGGCACGCCCACGTGCTTTGCCGACTCGCGCGAGCCGCAGGCGTCGCGCATCGCGTTCCTTTCGACGCTGCAGGCGACGATTGCGCAGCGCATCGCCGACAGCCCGGAAGGCAGCTACACGGCCCGGCTCTTTGCCAGCGGTGCCGAGGCGTGATCGCCGATGACCGAGCGCTCGGCTGGTTCGGTCACGGCCAGCGTCACGGCGTAAGCAATGAACAGCAGCCACACTTGCCAGGCTGGTGGCGCGGGCAGTGCCGCCAGCAACAGCAACACCAGGACACGCAGTGTCCAGCCGCCCAACAGCACGGGTATGCGACCGAGACGATCCGACACGATCCCTGCCGGCATCGCGATCGCCATCTTGGCGAGACTTGCGGCGGCCCTGACCGGCACCAGTGCACCGCGAGCCCGGCTCCGAGTGCCCACAACGACAAGGCTTCCGGCACGGCTGCGAGCGGCGAGCCAGCCCGCGGCCAGGATCATCGCGCGTGCCACGCAACGGCGCCAGGAGAACGACGCGTGGCGTGGCGATGCGACGAATGGCTGCCCTCGCGGCAGGCCGAACGTGAGCAGCAACAGCACCGAGCAGTCCGGGCGACCGATGCGAGGAAAACGTGGCGAGGTCGACCTGCACCGACAGCAGGCCGAACGCGATCAACAGGCCGATGACGGCACCCGCGTGATCCATCGAGCGGTGAAAGCCGAAAGCACGGCCGCGATCCGCTGCGTGCGTGGCTCCTGCGATCAATGCGTCCCTGGGCGCGGTGCGGAATCCTTTGCCGACGCGGTCGAGAAACCGCAACAGCAGCACGGAACTCCATGCCGCCGCCAGCCCGATCAGGGGCGCGTCGCGTTCGACAAGCCATAGCCAGCGACCACCAGCGATTTCGCGTCCACGCCGCGATCCGCGAGCCGGCCCGCGACGAGTTTCAGCACGCTCGAGGTGGCTTTCGGCCAGGCCTCGACCAGGCCGACGATTGCCGGTCCGGCGCCGAGCGTTGCCGTCAGAAAGATCGGCAGCAGCGGCGTAATCATTTCGCTCGAAGCGTCATTCAGCAGCGAAACCAGCCCCAGCACGACCACGGTGCGGGGCAGCGCCGCCGATTTCGGAAAGGCGAATAAGCGCCGCAAGAGCATCGCTTCAGTTAGACAGGGAAACGATCTGGTTCAGCGTGATGCATGCTTGATCAAACGCACTCTCTGACACTTGCTGCCACGGGTGAGGCTTGGCGTGCCGCGCGCGCCAGTCGAACGACTCTGGGCTGGTGCGCGAGAATAAACCTGACGATACCTCGCGGGCCCTCGAACCTGATCGCGAATGGGTTGGTCGCGTTGTATGCAGCCGTGGTCATGGGGAGTCCGATCACAATGCCGGTCCGCGCGTTGAACTCCCGCGGCGACAGCACCAGCAACGGATGCACGTCGCGCATCTCGCGACCCGCCTGGGGGTTGCAGTCGATCCAGACCACGTCCCGGCGCTCAGGTGCCCATCCGGGCGGCGCGCCATTAGAGGATCTCGCGGCCAATCGGTATCGTCGGCATGGCTTCCCCACCACGAAGTTCGACGTCGAACGCAGCGAGCTTCTGCGCAAGCGTGGTCTGCGGCGCGCCTTTCGGTCGCACGTGGATACCGTCGTCGCCGACCGTGAGCTCTACGGGCTGCCCGGCGCGAATTCTGGCGGAGCGAGCGATGCTCGCCGGGATTCGAACTGCGAGGCTGTTGCCCCACAACTGCACTGTTGATTCGGGTGGCTTAGCCATGCGCTTGCCTCCAATGTAGACACAAGTATCCACGTCACGCGAATCAATGGAACAGCTCTGCGCCAACTCCTTCGCTTCGACGAAAGTGAGTGGAGGCGGCGCCTCTCCGGCGTGCAACCCACCCGCCGCACACCGGAAAGACCTGTCCGACGAAACAGTCGGCAGCGGTGCTGCACAGATACGCGGCGAACAATGCGTCTTCCCTCGCCCTCACCAGGCGTCCCAACGGCACTTCGCGCTGCAGGCGGTCCTGAAAGGCCGGCAGGGCCTGTACCTCGGGTGGAAAATACGTCGGGTTCTCGACGAAGTTCTGCGCAATCGCGTTGACCTGGATGTTGTGCGGCGCCATTTCGACGCCGACGGCCTGGACGTAGGCCAGCTGGGCTCCGCGAGCCGCGCTGTACGTCGATGCGCGCTTCATGCCGCGCAGCGCCGCAGCACTTCCGATCAACAGGATCTTGCCCGCCCGCCGTTCGATCATCTGCGGCAGCACCGCCCGGACCAGCCGCGGCAGCGGGTCGACCAGATGACGAAATACCGCCTGCCATTCGGCCTCGTCCACGTCGCGGGCCCGCGTCGTCGGCGCGGCAAACGCCAGGTTCGCCACCAGGACGTCCACTCGCCCCGCCCTTGCGACGATTGCGGCAAGGGTGCGGGTCGATCAATGAAGAATCGTCGGCAACGACGTCGGCGCCCGCTTCGGCCAGCACCGAACACAACATCGGGCCCATGAACTCACTGGCCTGTGTCACCAGCACGCGCCTGCCGCGGAGGCCGACGATTCCCGTGGCCATGTCAGCACTGCTCACGAGCGGCCTCCTGCTTCATGCCGGGTCGTCGTGCTTGCGCGAGCTGCCGCGAAACCGGTCGACCGGGTACTTGACCGCGTTCAGGCCGATCTTGCGCACCGCGGCGGCATTGAGATCGATATCGAGCTTGTCCGCCAGTCGGACCAGGTAAGAGCAGCACGTCGGCCATCTCGAGCGCCACCGCGTCCTTGACGTCGGCAGGCAGATTCGCGCTCTGTTGCTCCGAGAGCCACTGGAAGTGCTCGAGCAATTCCCCCCACTTCTCCGGCAAGCGCCATCGCGAGGTTCTTCGGCGCGTGGAACTGATCCCAGTCACGCTCGCGCGCGAATTCGGCGAGCCGCGCAGCCAGATCGTCGAGCGAGGGCTGGTCGCCGGTCGGTCATGAAAGCCGCTCAGCCCCGCTGCCGCTCGGCGAGGATGCGCAGCATGCGGCGGATCGGCTCGGCGGCGCCCCACAGCAGTTGGTCGCCGACGGTGAAAGCCGTGAGGTATTCGCCGCCCATGGTCAACTTGCGCACGCGACCGATCGGAATGTCGAGCGTACCGCCGACCGCAGCCGGAGTCAGGCCGGCAATCGAAGCCTCGCGCGTGTTCGGAACGAGGCCGGACCCAGTCGTTGCCGCCGGCGATCGCCGTTCGATCTCGGCGAGCGGCAGGTCGCCCTCAACTTGAGGGTCATCGCCTGGCTTGGCAACGCATTGCGCCGACACGCACGCAGATGCCTTCGACTGGAATCGCAGCGCCGTCCGCGCGGCCCAGGATCTTGTTGGTCTCCGCGCCGCCCTTCCATTCCTCGCGACTGACGCCGTTGCCCATGTCCTTGTCGATCCACGGAATCAAGCTGCCCGCCAGCGCCGCGCCGAAGTTCGCCTGCGGCAGTTCCGGCGAACGCAACTGGGCCGTAACCACTCGGTCGATCTCCAGGATCGCACTCGCCGGATCCTCGAGCAGCGACGATGCGGCCGCGTGCACGCTTCCCATCTGTTCCACGAGTTCACGCATGTTCTGCGCACCCGCACCCGAAGCCGCCTGGTAGGTCATCGACGTGATCCACTCGATGAGATCCGCGCGGAACAGACCGCCGAGGGCCATCATCATCAGCGACACGGTGCAGTTGCCGCCGACGTAGTCCCGCACGCCGGCCGCAAGCGCTGTGTCGATGACGTTGCGGATTGACGGGGTCGGATGATGACGGCATCGTCCTTCATGCGCAGCGCGGACGCCGCGTCGATCCAATAACCCTTCCAGCCGGCGGCACGCAGCCTCGGATGGACCTCATTCGTGTAATCGCCGCCCTGGCAGGTCACGACCACGTCGCACTGCGCGAGCGCTTCGAGGTCGCTGGCGTTTCGCAGCAGCCCGGACGGACGGCCGTTGATCACGGGGCCCGCGCCGCCCGCCTGCGACGTGCTGAAAAAGACCGGGTCCACGTGGTCGAGATCACGCTCGACCGCCATGCGCTGCATGAGCACCGAACCCACCATGCCGCGCCAGCCAACGATTGCAGTCTTCACACGCTCACTCCGGCCAGGTTCGGCCCGCTCAGACGATCACTTCACACGCGGGCTCGCGCAGGTTGTAGTTCGAGCTCATCGCGTGCCCGTAGGCGCCTGTGTTCGGCAATCAGCAGGACGTCGCCTTCCTGCGTGGCAGGCAGCAGCCGCTCGTGCCCGAGGTAGTCGGCAGACTCGCAGATCGGACCCACGATGTTGTAGACCTCGGTGCCCGGTTCGCCGAAGCGCGTGAGGTTGATGATGTCGTGATGCGCGCCGTAGAGCGCGGGGCGGATCAGCGAATTCATGCCGGTCGACACACCGACGTACTGCACCGCGCCCTTGCCCTTCAGTTGCGTCACTTCGACGACCAGCACGCCCCCTTGTGCCACGAGGAACCGTCCGGTTCAAGCCAGAGGCCGACCTGCGGCCACCGGCACGGATGTCGTCGATGACTCCTGCAGCGCAGCGAGGTCCACCGGCACCTGCCCCGGCTCTCTCGGGCACGCCGAGCCCGCCTCCGAGGTCGATGGCCCGTGCGTGCGGAAAGCGCTGGGCGAGGCCGCCGAGCATGTGGCCCACTTCCTTCCAGTTGCGCACGTCGAACACGCCGCTGCCGGTGTGCGCATGCAACGCCACGACGCGCGCACCCACCAGGTTCACGAGGCGCTCGACCTCGTCCATCTCGGAAGAGCGGCACGCCGAACTTGGAATGCACGCCTGCGGTGCGCACGTGATCGTGGTGGCCACGACCGAAACCGGTGTCGATGCGGATCAGCACGTCGCGGTCACGGAACAGCTCGCCCCATTCACGCAGCGCGTAGAGGTTGTCGATCGTCAGGTTGACGCCCTGCTCGAGCGCCCACTCGTATTCGCTGCGCGGGGCGAAATTCGGCGTGAACAGGATGCGGGACGGATCGATTCCCGGCGACTTTCATTACGTGTTCGCATTCGCCGCGCGAGACGCATTCGAAGGACAGCCCGAGCCCCGCAAAAATCCTGAGCAGCTCAGGGTGCGGGTTCGCCTTCATCGCGTAGAAGATGCGGTCGACGCCGCGGATCGCGAGCAGTTGTCTCGCGGCAAGCTCCGACGAGGCCCGGTGGTAGACGTAAGCGCTGCCCTGCTCATGGGCAATGCGCTGCAGTTCGTCGCGGTGGTCCTGCCACCACGGCGGCCCGCCTGCCGGAATCACCGGACCGAGGCCGTGGATCTGCTCCCACGTCGGGCCCAGCACGTGATCGGACGGTGCGTTCCAGACGATGACGTCGTGCAGGCGCCGCACGAGGCGGTCCCCCTGCTCTTCGTCCACGACGAACGTGATGTTGAGGTCGTTGGCGGCCTGCGTGACCAGGTAGATGCGTTGTTCCTCGAACAGCTCGAGTGCATCGCCCCGGCGGTGCAGCGTCGCGCGAATGCTTCGCCCGACGAGGCTCACCGCAGCGCACGGGCCGATGACCTCGACGCGGCAGAGCTTCGCGAGCGCGGTGACCAATGTTTCCAGCGCGCGGCTATCGAGCGAGTTGGCCGCGGGATCGAGCGAGACGGTCACGCTGGTCTCGGATGTCGACACGAGGTCGATCGAAAGACCATGGTCCTGAACACGGCAAAGGCATCGGCCAGGAAACCCACCTGGTGCCACATGCCCAGCGTCTCGAGCGAAAGCAGCGTGATGCCTTTCTTGATGCAGACGGCCTTCACGCGCGCGCCGCCGTCGCCGCCCGTCGCGGTGACGACCGTGCCTTCGAGCTCGGGCTGCTGCGTGGCGTGCACGGTCAGCGGGATTGCGTACTGCTTGGCCGGCAGGATGCAGCGCGGGTGCAGGACCTTGGCGCCGCTGCTGGCGATTTCCTGTGCCTCGTCGTAATCGAGCGACTTGAGCAGCCGCGCGGTTCGACACCGACTTGGGATTCGACGTGAACATGCCGGGCACGTCGGTCCAGATCTCGAGGCGACGCGCGCCGAGCTTGGCGGCGAAATAGCTGCCCGAGGTGTCGGAGCCGCCGCGACCGAGCAGCACGGTGTCGCCGTGCGCGTCGCTGGCGATGAAGCCCTGCGTGATCAGCGCGTTGCCGCCTGATGCGAGCCGCTGCTGGAATGCGGTGTCGGGTTCGAAGTTGCAGGTCGCCGACAGGTAATTGGCGCGCTCGGTGGCGCCGGGCCGTACTTCGGCATGCAGCAGCGTGCGGGCGTCGAGCCACTGCACGTCGATGCCTTCGGCCTGCAGGAACGCGGCACCGATCCGCGTTGCCATCAATTCGCCGTTGGCCATCACGCGCGCGCGCAGGCGGTCACTGACCTCGCCGATCAGGTGGATGCCTTCGGCGCTGCGGCGCAGGTCGGTGAAATGGCGGTCGAACTCGGCGTCGATGTGGATACCAAGATCGCGCGCGAGGTCGAGGTGCCGTCGCTCGATCTGATCCATGACCGGTTCCCACTCGCCGGTCAGCGCCTTTGCCAGCAGTTGCTCGAGCCGGTCCGTGATGCCGGACAGCGCGGAGTGCACGATGACGGGGTGCAGGCCTTCGACCAGCCGCGCCTTGACGACGCCGGCGACATTCTTCCAGTTACTGACGCTCGAAACGCTGGTGCCGCCAAACTTCAGGACGACCCAGTTCGATTCGGTATGGCTGGTCATTGTCAGGAGCCGCGGGTCGGAGCCGAGCCGGAGGGGCTACTTGTCTTCGTAGAAATCCTTGAGTTCTTTCTGCAGGCGTTTCTCTGCAAGCACGTCTTCGAGCTTGCTCCAGGCCGCCTGCCTTTCTTCACGGCAGCCGCCTGCTTGCGCCGGTCCACCCTGTCGATGAACCGGTCGTAATTCTCTTCCTCAGCTCCAGCTACAAACTCTTCGTCCAAGTCGAAGTGTTCCTCGTCTCGTTCCATTGCGCGGCCCTGAGAGAAATTCCTGATATATCAACGCGCTGCCCACTTCAGTGTGGGCACAAGGCTGCGAACTATACACGGATCGGTTTGCTTCTCAACCGATTCGTTTTGCGGTGCAATGACTAGGCGCGGCGCGGCGAGACGAGGATCGGGGCACCCCGACCGAGACCCTAGGCCCTTGGCGGCACTCTTTTCGGCTCTCGCCACCTCCAGCACCCCGAACGAATTGATCAGGGCGACGTATTCGCCCGGCCGGACGTCGGAATAGGTTCGCCGGAGCAGGATTTCATGACCGCCGGCCCGGACCACCGGTGTCGCCACCTGGGCGACGAGCGGGGCGTCCAGGTTGGTCAACAGGTTGCCGAAGTGGTCCACCGTCACGACCACCCCGCTCAGCTGCCCGCCAGCCAGGACGGGTTCGTCCAGCCAGCCCGGCACGAGCTCCCGCACCACCGGTCCCAGGGCTTCGGGGCGCAGCCGGCCGGCGGCCAGCTCCGCCGCCACGGGTGCAAAGATGTCGCGTCCGTGGAAGGTCGCGCTCGGCCGGTCGATTTCGAGTTCGCGCAAGACGCCGTCGTCGAGCCGCCGCAGGATGGGGGTGGAGACCAGGCGCTGGAGCACGCCGGCCAGAGAGGCCGTTGTCGGGCGCCAGGGAACAGCTGGCCATCGGCTTCGACCACGGCAATGTCGCGCGAGCTGCCGACGCCAGGATCCACGACGGCCACGTGCACCGTGCCCGGCGGAAGTACGCGAACGAGCGCCCGAGCCAGAAGCCGGCCTCGGCGGGCCAGTGGACCAGGACCTCGTGCGTCAGGTCGACGAGCCGGGCCGCGGGAAACCGACGCAGCACCTGCCCCTTCATCACGCCAACAAAAGGGTCCTTGTGGCCGAAATCCGTCGTCAGCGTGATGACGCCGGACGGCTGGAACGCTGCGGATGGCGCGGCACTGGGCATGAGGTCTTCCGGGCTAAACTGGGAGGCTTATGCCCTATCTCTACCTCGTGCGCCACGGCCAGCCCGACTTCGCCGGCAATTACGATTCGATCACCAACCTCGGCGCGCGCCAGTCGACCTGGCTCGGCGAGCACTTCGCGGCGCGCGGCCTGCGGTTCACCCGCGTAATTGCCGGCACGCTGCAACGGCAGGTGTCGACCTGCGAACTCGTCATGAATGCACTCGATGGCCCGCGCGACTTCACGCAGGACGCGCGATTCAACGAGTACGACCACCTGTCCCTGCTGGGTTTCTTCGAAGGCGACCGTCTGCCGGCCATCAGGGCATCGGGCGACCGGCGCGAGTACTTCGCGGCGATCCGCAGCGCCATGCAGCAGTGGTCACGGCACGACGATCTCGTGGCGGGTGGCGAAAGCTGGGCTGAGTTCGGTGCCCGCATCCGTGCAGGGGTTGCCGCGGCGTGCGCGGGGCTCGGGCGCGACGACAACGTACTGATCGTAACGTCCGGGGCGTGATTGGCCGTTACACGTCGGAGGTGCTCGACGCGGGTGCGGATGCGGCAATCCAGCTGAACCTGCAGATCCGCAACACCGGCGTGACGGAAGTGATCCGCCCGGCATCGGGCAGCGCGCGGCTGGTGTCGTTCAATGCGATCCCGCATCTCGAGCGCGCCGATCGCGCCGATGCGATCACGCATTCTTAGGGGATAGGGGATAGGGGTTAGGGGTAGGGTTAGTCGGATCCGTGACCGCATCAAGTGCGGTGCCGCTATTTCGCTGAACTGTCGCGGAAAGGGGATTCACCTGCAGACGACTCGATCCTCCGACTAACCCCTATCCCCTAACCCTAACCCCTCTCTACCCCTGCTTCACCAGCGACACGAGGTTTCGTGTGTCGATCGTCTGCGCGGCCTGCTCGATCCGCGACTGGTATTGCAGGGCCATGCCGCGCGCCTCGGCTACCAGGGAGGCAAACGTTTGCTTGAGTGTCGCCGCGTCGAGCGTGCGACCACCCGCGTAGTAACGCTGCGCCACGCGGCCGATCGCGTACGTCGTGGCAAACGTGAGGCCCGAACTGGCCGCCTGTCGGCCGAGCGACCCGCCAGGCCGCCGCCGAGGCCTGCCGAGCAGCCCGCCCAGCAGTTTGCGTCCGATTTGCTCCACGTACTGCGAGGTGAGACCGACACCGAGCGTGGCGATGAAATCCTTCGCGTTTGAACTGTCCATCTCGTAGCCGTGCGCCTTGCCGATGCGATACACCAGGCGCAGTTGCAGCGGGATGATCGTCATCGACGCGATCGACTCCGGCAGCAATTCGAGCGCCGCGTTGGTGATCGATGCATTCAGGATGGTCTTGTCCATCTCGGCGTCGCTGACGTTCGCTTTGCCGAGCACGGTACCCGCCACGGTCGCGGCAGCTGCCGCCGGACCGTTGGGCTCGACGGCAGCGCCCGCAATCGCGCTGGCCTGCTGCGCGACGGACTCTGCTGCCGTCGTGGGTAACTGCAGTGCTGCCGCCAGCCGTGCCAGGAAGGCCGCTTCTGCGGCATTCTGCGAACCGTCGGAGTTGACGACGCCGACGGCCATCGTAGGCGTACTGGCGCAGACCCTGCGTATCGAGCGGCTTCACGACCTCTGCGAGATCGGGTCGCGCGAGCAGGACGTCGCGATACAGGGCCGCCAGGTCGACGTTGGTCTCGGCCCCGAACGCCTCCGCCAGCTTGCGGACCGACTCGCGTTCGCGTTCGTCCTTGAAGCCCGTCGGCGAAGGCCGCCAACAGGGCCACCGTCAGTATCGATTTCGTCTGCTGGGTTTCCATGCAGCAAAAGATACAGGTTTGAAAGTGAAAAGACCGCTCCGAATCGCGACGGACGCGTTCTCAATCTGAATTGCCGCGCCGAAGATTGACCCTCGGAGCACGTCATCCAGGATTGACGATTGCGGTCGTTGCGCGGCATCGAGTACCTGAGTACTTTCCGCCGCCATATAAACATCAACAACCATGGAGTTGGTTATGCGTCCAGTCCCCGCACTTGCCCGCCGTGCCGCAGGGACCGGCTTTTCCGTGTTGTCGTTCGTTGCAATGGCAGTGATATCAACTGCTGCAATGGCCGCGACTGCCGCTGCACCGGCCGCAGATTCGGTCTGGTTCGGGAAGGCCGTAGAACTTTATGAAGATCACAAACCAGACGCAGTACCTGTCGCTGAGAAGCTCGCCGCGATGGGCGATGCGCGTGCGCAATACATGTTGGGCGTGCTCTGGATGCAGGGAAAGCTGGTGACCCAGGACAAGGTCAAAGGCTACGCCTGGCTACAGGTAGCGGCCCAGGGACACGACGGACAGACGTTCTCGCGCCACACGCAGGATGCTGCCAAAGCAGCAGTTCTGAGCCTCCAGGAATTCATGACGGGTTCCGAAGCGATCAAGGCGGATCAACTGACGGACCAGATCATCAGGGAAGCGAACGCTGCGTGGGCTGCCTCGGTTCGCCGAGTCGTGTCGTCTCGAGCCGGCACCGAAGTCACCGCGTTGGATCGATCGCCTACGCAGGTCCGGCAAAAGTGATCGTAGCAGACGCAGAGAAAGACGGTCCCCGCGTTGTTTACGGTTGCGCGGGCACGCAGACCAAAGAAGCGTATTGCCCGTCGCAGGCATCATTGCCCACCCCCCGTTGTACGGGTGATGTGGTGTCGTTGGATGGTGCCTGGGGCAAGGACAACAAGTCGATACTCAAGCCGCGCCGTAACAAGGACTTTCCGGTCATGGCTCACCACAATGGCATCGACGGCAGCACGACGATGCTGTTGCACTGGACAGGAGTGGTTGGGTTTGCCTGGTCGAGGTGATTCGTTCGACCGGCTTCGAGGACATGGACTCGACGATGATGCGGTATATCGGTCAGCAGCGGTACGAACCAGCGCTGCATGACGGGAAGCCGGTCGAAGCCCTGGCTGTCGTGTCGGGTACCTTCGATCTGGACCTGGACTTTACCCCTTAGTCACCGCGCGGCAACCAATAAAACGCCCTGACGGACGTTCTCGGTAAAGCGGTGATATTGGTCGGAGCGAGAGGATTCGAACCTCCGACCCCTTGCACCCCATGCAAGTGCGCTACCAGACTGCGCCACGCTCCGACCGGGCGCGGAGTATAACTGGGGAAGCCCCCCAATTTCGACCGAAAATTAGGGAAGCTCCCCTACCGCCGCAGGATCTTGATCACTTCTTCGAGCTCGACGCGCAGCTGGCGCGCGAGCTGGTGGGCCTGGGTGACGTCATCGCGGGCTTCCTCGCCCTCGAGCCGATTGCGGGCGCCGCCGATCGTGAAGCCCTGGTCGTAGAGCAGCGCGCGAATCTGGCGAATCACCAGCACGTCCTGGCGCTGGTAATAGCGACGGTTGCCCCGGCGCTTGACCGGCTTGAGCTGGGGAAACTCCTGCTCCCAGTAACGCAGCACGTGCGGCTTCACGCCACACAGCTCGCTGACCTCTCCGATGGTGAAGTAGCGCTTGCCCGGGATCGCCGGGAGTTCGTCGTTATTGCTGGGTTCCAGCATACGCTTCCACGCGCGCCTTCAGTTTCTGGCCTGGACGGAAAGTCACGACACGACGCGCGCTGATCGGAATCTCCTCGCCGGTCTTCGGGTTGCGACCCGGGCGCTGGTTCTTGCTGCGCAGGTCGAAATTTCCGAAACCGGAGAGCTTGACCTGTTCGCCGTGGGCGAGCGCCATGCGCAACTCTTCGAAGAACAGGTCGACGAGTTCGCGCGCCTCACGCTTGTTGAGGCCGAGCTGGTCGAACAGCGCTTCGGCGATTTCTGCCTTGGTCAATGCCATCTTTGTCTTATCGGTCTCTTATCGTGGCGGAGCACTCCGCTCCAGGTCGGAGACGACCCTGGCCACGATGGCATCCGTCTCTTCGTCGGTAAGGGTGCGCGAAACATCCTGTAAATTCAAGCCTATCGCGACACTCTTGCGACCATTTTCGATGCCCGCCCCGCGGTAAATATCGAACACCGTCGCGTCGCGCAGCACCGTCCCCGCGGCCTGCTGGACGCAGTCAAGCAGTTTCTGCACGGGCACTGCTTCCTCGACGACGATGGCAAGGTCACGCCGCACCGCCGGAAATCGCGACACTTCGTGGAAATGCGGCACCGAGGCAGCCAGCGCGGCCTCGAGTTCGAGTTCGAAAACGATCGCTGAATATGTCAAATCGAGTCGGCGCTCGACGTCGGGATGCAGTCGGCCGATCCAACCTGCGTGCGTTTCACCACGGCGAATCTCGGCCGTCTGGCCTGGATGCAATGCGGGGTGCTGGCCAGGCACGAAGCGGAATTCGTTGACGGCGCCCGTCGCGCGCAGCAGTGCGTCGACGTCGGCACGCACGTCGAAGAAATCGACGGCTGTCCTGGGCGCGCCCCACTGCTCCGGCACGGCGGAGCCCGCGGCGATACCCGCGATGACTGGCACTTCATGCAGTGCGCCGTCCTCGCGCGCGATGACGAACTTGCGGCCGACCTCGAACAGGCGAACGCGCGGCTGCTGCCGACGCTGATTCGATGCGAGCGCCGCAGCAAGGCCCGGCCACAACGAGGCGCGCATCGTTGCGAGCTCGGCGGAGATTGGATTGCTCAGCGTGAGGCTCGGCGCACCGGGAGCGAACAGTTCCTGCTGGCCCGGCTCGATGAAGCTGTACGTGATCGCCTCGAAATAGCCGCGCTGGACGAGCATGTCGGCTGCCGCATCGCCATGAATGCGCGTCTCCGCGACCGCGGGAATCGGTTGCCGTGCGGGCTGGACCGTTTCTGGGATCCGATCGAAACCGTGCGTGCGTGCGATCTCCTCGATGAGGTCTTCCTCGATCGCGATGTCGAAGCGCCACGTCGGCGGTGTCACGCGCCACGCGCTGTCGCTCCGATCGAGCTTCATGCCGAGGCCCGTGAGCATCGACGCAATCGTCGCGTCGTCAATATCGGCTCCGATGACGCGGCGCGCACGCTCCGGGCGCAGCCGGACGGTCGCCGGCTGCGGCACTTCGCCAGTGAGTTCGGCCAACTGCGTGGGGCCCGGGGTACCGCCGGCACAGGCGCACAGCAGCGCCGTTGCACGCTCGATCGCGCGTTCCTGCAGCGTGGGATCGACGCCGCGCTCGAAGCGCTGAGACGCATCGGTGACCAGCCCATAGCGGCGGCCACGACCCGCGATCGCGTCGGGCAGGAAGAACGCGACTTCGAGCAGGACGTCGGTGGTGTCGTCACCTATACCTGAGTGATCGCCGCCCATGATGCCCGCGAGGCCCAGCGACTTGTCGCGATCGGCGATGACGAGCACCGACTCGTCCATCGCAATCTCGCGGCCATCGAGGAGTTTCAGCGTCTCCCCTGCCCGCGCGCGACGCACGACGATGCCGCCGGCGAGTTCGCGCAGGTCGTACGCATGCATCGGCTGGCCGAGTTCGAGCATCACGTAGTTGGTGACGTCGACCGCCGCACTGAGCGGACGCAAGCCAGCGCGACGCAGGCGTTCCTGCATCCACGCGGGCGACTTCGCCAGCGGATTCAAACCCCGGATCACGCGCGACGCGAACCGCACGCAGCCCGCACCCGCGGTCAGTTCGACCGGGAAGCTCTCGTTGGATACGGCAGGCACGGCCGCCAGGGTCGGGCCGGTGAGTGACTGCCCGGTCAGCGCCGCGACTTCACGTGCGATGCCGAGGACGCTCATGCAATCGCCGCGATTCGGCGTGAGGTTGACTTCGAGGATCGTGTCGTCGAGACCCAGCGCGTCGATGAGCGACGCCCCGGTCATGGTGTCCGCCGGCAATTCGAGCAGGCCGCCCGACTCCTCGGACAGCGTGAGTTCGCGTCCCGAGCAGAGCATGCCGAACGACTCGACGCCACGCAGCCTGGCCTTCTTGATTTCCATGCCGCCTGGCAGTTTCGCACCGACGGTGGCGAGCGGCGCCTTCATGCCCGCACGCGCATTGGGCGCGCCGCAGACGATCTGCACGATCTCGGCTCCGGTGTTCACCTGGCACACGCTCAGCGTGTCGGCGTTCGGGTGCTTCACGCGCTCGACGATCTCGCCGACGATCACGCCCGGCAGCGGCGGCGCGGCCGCTTCGACGCCCTCGATCTCGAGGCCCGCCATCGTCAGGCGAGCAGCGAGTTCCTTCGGCGCGGGCAGCGGCCCGCCGATCCACTCACTCAACCATTGCAGACTGATGCGCATCGTCGGTTACCGGGTCAACCGAACTGCCGCAGGAAGCGCAGGTCGTTCTCGAAGTAGAGGCGGATGTCGTTGACGCTGTAACGCAGCATCGTCAGGCGCTCGATGCCCATGCCGAACGCGTATCCCGTGTAGCGCTCGGGATCGATGCCCACGTTGCGCAGCACGTTGGGTGCACCATGCCGCAGCCTGCGACCTCGAGCCAGCCCGTCTGCTTGCAGAGACTCGGCAACCCGCGCCGCTGCAGAACACGCACTCGATGTCGACCTCGGCCGACGGCTCGGTGAACGGGAAATACGACGGGCGGAAGCGGATGCCGAGATCGCGCTCGAAATACTGCTGCATGAATTCGTGCAGCACCGACTTGAGATTGGCGAAACTCACGCCGTCGTCGACGACCAGGCCTTCGACCTGGTGGAACATCGGCGTGTGGGTCATGTCGGAATCGCAGCGGTAGACGCGCCCCGGCATGATCATGCGCAGCGGCGGTTTGTCGCGCAGCATGGCGCGCACCTGCACCGGCGACGTGTGGGTGCGCAGCAGGCGGCCGTCCGGGAAATAAAACGTGTCGTGCATCGCGCGCGCCGGATGGTTCGCGGGGATGTTGAGCGCCTCGAAGTTGTGCCAGTCGTCTTCGACTTCCGGGGCCTTCTTCGACCGAAAACCCGGCATGACGGAAAATCGTCTCGATCCGGCGGCGCGTGCGGCTTACCGGGTGCAGGCCGCCGGGCTGCTGGCCGCGACCCGGCTGCGTGACGTCGATGCGTCCCGCGGCGAGCTTGCGCTCGAGTTCGAGGCTGTCGAGTTCTGCCTTGCGCGCCTCGAAGGCGGCGCCGATCTCGTCACGAACCGCGTTGATCCTGGCGCCCGCGGTTTTGCGCTCATCCGGCGCCAGTGCGCCCAACGATTTCAATTGCGCGGTGATCGCGCCCTTCTTGCCGAAAAGTTCGACCTTGAGCGCTTCGAGGTCCACGAGGTTCGCGCAAGCCGCAACCCGTAGCCTGGCGTCTGCCGCCAGGCCGTCGAGACTGAGGGTCGTGGTCGTGTCGCTCATCGGGCGGAGTGAAATTTGGGGGAGGCTCCGGAAATTCGGGGAGGTTCCCCTATTTTCCGATAATAGGGGAGCCTCCCCTATTTACGGAAAATAGGGGAGCCTCCCCAATTTCCTTACTCGGCGGCGGGGAGGCTCTTCTTGGCCTGCTCGACGATCTTGCCGAACGCCTCGATGTCGTGCACCGCCAGGTCCGCGAGGAGCTTGCGGTCGATCTCGAGGCCCGCGGCCTTGAGGCCCGCCATCAGCCGGCTGTACGACATCTCGAACATGCGGGCACCCGCATTGATTCGAGTGATCCACAGCGCGCGGAAATCACGCTTCTTCGCCTTGCGATCGCGGTAGGCGTACTGGCCGGCCTTGATGACCGCCTGCTTCGCCGTGCGATACACCTTGCGGCGTGCGTTGTAGTAACCCTTCGCCTTGGCGAGGACTTTCTTGTGCCGGCGTCCAGCGATGACGCCACGTTTAACTCGTGCCATGGGTCACCTCAGGCGTGGGGCAGCAATTGTTCGAGACGGACGAGGTCCTGCTTGGCGACCATGGTGGTGCCACGCAGATTCCGCTTCCGCTTGCTCGACTTCTTGGTAAGGATGTGTCGCTTCTGCGACTGGCCGCGCTTGAAGCCTTTCGCTGTCTTGCGAAAACGCTTGGCCGCGGCCCGGTTGGTCTTCAACTTGGGCATATCACAACTCCTGATTTTTCATAGCCCATTTCCCCATGGCTTGCGCCACGGATCGAGGGCGAAGGAGCGGCCGAAGCCGCCCTTACTTCTTTTTTGGCGCCAGCATCATGACCATCTGCCGGCCTTCCATCAACGGATGCTGCTCGACCACCGCCACTGCGGAAAGATCGTTCTGCAACCGCGACAGCATCTGCCGGCCGAGGTCCGTGTGCGCCATCTCACGGCCACGGAAACGCAACGTCACCTTGGCTTTGTCCCCTTCCTCGAAAAAGCGAATCAGATTCCTGAGCTTGATCTGATAATCGCCTTCGTCGGTTCCAGGTCGAAACTTCACTTCCTTGATCTGTATCTGTTTCTGCTTCTTCTTCGCGATCGCGGCTTTCTTGTTCGTCTCGAACTGGAACTTGCCGAAATCGATGATCCGGCACACCGGCGGTTCCGCCATCGGCGAAACTTCGATCAGGTCGAGCTCCTGCGAGGCAGCGAGTTCGAGCGCCTCGAAGCGTGTCATCACCCCGACTTGTTCTCCGTCCGCGCCAATGACGCGAAGTTGCGGGGGCCGTGATCTCTTGATTGCGCCGGATGCGCTTGGTCGTTGGAGCAGTGATGCGATCAATCCTCTAAAGCTAAAACAGTACGGCCGCGACTCACGACTTCATCGACAAGCCTCGCGCCGAGGGTTTCCAGTCCCATCGACCCGAGGTCCTTGCCGCTGCGCGTGCGCACGGCCAACGAATTGGACCCTGACTCGCGGTCGCCCGCGACCAGCAGGTACGGGACCCGCTGCAAGGTATGTTCGCGGATTTTAAAGCCGACTTTCTCGTTTCGCAAATCCATTTCGACCCGAAGCCCCTGATTTTTCAGGAATTCGGTCGCTTTGCGCACGTATTCCGCCTGTCCGTCCGTGATATTCATCACCACCGCCTGCACCGGGGCGAGCCAGGTCGGGAACTTTCCGGCGTGATTTTCGATGAGGATCCCCAGGAAACGCTCCATGGAGCCCAGGATGGCCCGGTGCAGCATGACCGGCCGGTGCACGGCCCCGTCCTCGCCGACGTACTCGGCGCCCAGGCGCTCCGGCAGCACGAAATCGACCTGCAGGGTGCCGCATTGCCAGTCCCGGCCAATGGCGTCCCGCAGCACGAACTCGAGCTTGGGGCCGTAAAAGGCGCCCTCCCCCGGATTCAGGGTGTATTCGAGGCCCGCGGTCTCGACCGCCGACTTGAGGGCCGCTTCGGCCTTGTCCCAGGTGGCGTCGCTGCCCGCGCGCTTGGCCGGGCGGTCCGAGAACTTGACGCTGACTTCCTCGAACCCGAAGTCCTTGTAGACGCTCATGAGCAGGTCGCAGAACGCGACCGTCTCGGCGTTGACCTGGTCTTCGGTGCAGAAGATGTGTGCGTCGTCCTGCGTGAACGCACGCACGCGCATCAGGCCATGCAGCGAACCCGAAGGCTCGTTGCGATGGCACGAACCGAACTCAGCGATGCGCAGCGGCAGGTCGCGGTACGACTTGATGCCCTGGCGATAGATGAGCACGTGGCCCGGGCAGTTCATCGGCTTGACCGCGAGGACGCGATCCTCGGATTCGGCGATGAACATGTTGGGCCGGTAGTTTTCCCAGTGGCCCGACTTCTCCCACAGCACGCGGTCGAGCAGCTGCGGCGTCTTGACCTCGACGTAGCCCGACTGCTCGAGCCGGTTGCGCATGTAGGTTTCGACGGTGCGCCAGAGGGTGTGTCCCTTCGGGTGCCAGAACACGCTGCCCACCGCCTCTTCCTGCGTGTGGAACAGGCCGAGGTCGCGACCGACGCGGCGATGGTCGCGCTTTCGGCTTCCTCGAGGCGCGGAGGTAGGCCTTCAGCGCTTTCTCGTCTGCCCAAGCGGTGCCGTAGATGCGCTGGAGCATTGCGTTCTTCGAGTCGCCCCGCCAGTAGGCGCCCGCGACCTTCATGAGCTTGAACGCGCCGAGCTTGCCCGTGCTGGGCACGTGCGGACCGCGGCACAGGTCGAACCAGTCGCCCTGTCCGTACAGGCTGATGTCTTCGTTCGCAGGGATGGCTGCGATGATCTCGGCCTTGTAGTGCTCGCCGAGTTTCCTGAACGTCTCGACGGCCTGGTCGCGCGGCATGAGCTTGCGCTCGACCTTGAGGTCGGCCTTGGCCAGCTCGTGCATCTTCGCTTCGAACTTCGCGAGGTCTTCCGGCGTGAACGGCCGGCTGAAAGCGAAATCGTAGTAGAAGCCGTCCTCGATCACGGGGCCGATGGTGACCTGCGCTTCGGGGTAAACGGCCTGCACGGCCTGCGCGAGCAGGTGAGCCGTGGAGTGACGGATGATTTCGAGCCCGTCCGGGTCCTTGCCGGTAACGATCGACACCGCGGCGTCATGATCGATGACGTGCGAGGTATCCACGAGCTTGCCGTCGACACGGCCGGCGAGCGCAGCCTTGGCGAGTCCGGCACCGATGTTCGCGGCAACACCTGCCACGGTCACGGGTTGCTCGAAGCTGCGTTGGCTGCCGTCAGGCAGTGTGATGACCGGCATCGTCTTTGGTCCCGTCAAGATTCACGATGACCCAGGTGCCGGGATCGTGGTGGGCGCACGTGGGATCGAACCACGGACCCCCTACCATGTCAGGTAGTGCTCTACCGCTGAGCTATGCGCCCTCAAACGAGCCGCGGAGGATACAGGAACAGAAGGGGAAAGGGGATAGGGGTTGGGGGATAGTCGGAAATAGGGGACGCTCACCTATTACGCGGGAAATAGGGGACGCTCACCTATTTCTGGAAATAGAAATAGGTGAGCGTCCCCTATTTCTCTATCCCCTACCCCGCCATCGTGCCGGGTAAGCCGAACGCCTTATGCCGCAGCTTCTCGATCTGGTCGCGAAGCCGGGCCGCCTCCTCGAACTCGAGGTTGCGGGCGTGCTTGGCCATCTCGGCCTCGAGCTTTTTGATCCGCTTCATGGCCTGCTCCGGCGCGAGCAGCAGGTCGCCCTCGTCCACCACCAGGCCGCGGCGGCCATCCGCTCGCCATCGCCGCGGGCGCCTTCCATGATGTCCTGCACGGCCTTGACGATCGACTGCGGCGTGATGCCGTGCTTCAGGTTGTACTCGACCTGTTTCGCCCGGCGGCGATCGGTCTCGTCAATTGCTCGCTGCATCGAGCCCGTCACGCGGTCCGCGTAGAGAATCGCGCGGCCATGCACGTTGCGCGCGGCCCGGCCGATCGTCTGGATCAGCGCACCCGTGGACCGCAGGGACCCCTCTTTGTCGGCATCGAGGATCGCGACCAGCGCAACCTCCGGCATGTCGAGGCCCTCGCGCAGCAGGTTAATGCCGACCAGCACGTCGAACTTACCCAGGCGCAGGTCGCGGATGATCTCGACGCGTTCGACCGTCTCGATGTCCGAGTGCAGGTAACGAACCTTCACGCCGTGCTCGTTCAGGTAGTCGGTGAGGTCCTCGGCCATGCGCTTGGTGAGCGTGGTGATCAGCACTCGCTGCTGCGCCGCGACACAGCGGTGAATCTCGGACAACACGTCGTCGACCTGCGTGCGGACCGGACGGATCTCGACTTCGGGATCGACCAGCCCCGTCGGACGCACGACCTGTTCGACGATGTCGCCGGCCGCGTGACTCAGTTCGTACGGGCCGGGCGTGGCCAGGACGAAGATCATCTGCGGTGCGAGCGCCTCCCACTCGTCGAAGCGCAGCGGCCGGTTGTCGAGCGCCGACGGCAGGCGAAAGCCGTACTGCACCAGCGTTTCCTTGCGTGAACGGTCGCCGCGGTACATGCCACCGATCTGTGGGATCGTGACGTGGCTTTCGTCAACGAACAGCAGCGCGCCCGGCGGCAGGTAGTCGAACAATGTCGGTGGCGGTTCACCCGCCTGCCGGCCCGACAGGTACCGCGAATAGTTCTCGATCCCCGAGCAGTAGCCAACCTCCATCATCATCTCGAGGTCGAACGTGGTGCGTTGCTCGAGCCGCTGCGCTTCGAGGCCCTTGTCGGCTGCACGCAGTTCCTTGAGCCGCTCGCGCAGTTCCTCGCGGATGTTCTCGATCGCGCTGTCGACGCGCTCGCGCGGCGTCACGTAATGCGACGACGGGTACACGGTAAGTCGCGGCACCTTGCGCAGGACTTCGCCCGTGAGCGGATCGAAATGACTGAGCGTCTCGATCTCGTCGTCGAACAGTTCGATGCGCACGGCCTCGCGCTCGGATTCGGCCGGAAAGACGTCGATGACGTCACCGCGCACGCGGTACGTGCCCTGCGTGAGGTCGAGCTCGTTTCTGGTGTATTGCATGTCCGTGAGCCGGCGCAGCAGCTTGCGCTGGTCGATCCGCTCCCCGCGGACGAGATGCAGGACCATGCTCAGGTAAGCCTTCGGGTCGCCGAGGCCGTAGATTGCCGATACGGTCGCGACGATGATCAGAGTCAGGCCGCTCGAGCAGTGCCTTGGTGGCCGAAAGCCGCATCTGCTCGATGTGTTCGTTGATCGAGGCGTCTTTCTCGATGAACGTGTCTGACGAAGGAACGTACGCCTCCGGCTGGTAGTAATCGTAGTAGCTGACGAAGTACTCGACCGAGTTGTTGGGAAAGTACTCCTTGAACTCACCGTACAGCTGCGCGGCCAGTGTCTTGTTGTGCACCATCACCAGCGTCGGCCGTTGCACCTGCTGGATCACGTTTGCGATGCTGAACGTATTGTGGACGATCGCACCTCCGTGCCCCGCTAGAAACGTCTCCGGTCCGGGTACCGAAAGGTCGTACACATACGGATGTGGATAGTCGACGGTCCGCACGCTACTGACCTGTGTCCAGCGCACGCCACACAGGTTGTTCAATTGCCTCAATGCGCCCCACCAGGCGAAATCCGCTACCGGCTGGTTGTCGGCCGCGGCGGCGAGCGCGGCAAGCAAACGGCGCAGCAGACGCCGACTCGGCTTGCGCTTGCCACCCTCAATCATGCTGATCGCACAGCGGCTGACACCGCTCGCCTTACCCAGCGCCTTCATCGTCAAGCCAAGCGACGCTCGCAAGTACCTGAGTGATTCCGGCGCAATGGGCACCAGATCGACATTCGTATTTGCCTGACGCTGCAGAAAGCCACCAGCTTCGATGACTTCTCCGGATGATCGAATCCGACCGAGTCCGCATACCGTGCGATATCCTCCCCGCCCGATACGCAGACGTCGAAACAGGTTCCGCCCGAATGCGCTGAATTAGTGGCCCTTTTCCTGCGTGGTACGCAGTCGCGCATGGATACCAAACCGCTTCAGCGCGTAGGCGAGATCCGACGCCAGCGCCCGGCTAGCGGTCGTGGCGATGACTTCGCCATTGGAGCTGACCGTCCCGTCGCCGTCGAAGTACGCGCGCAACATCGTCCCCAGTGACGCATCTGCCAGCTGGGCCAGAAGTCAGGCAGGCGCTTGTAAAGCATTCGAACCACGACTTGCTGAGCAACTTCGCGAGTGCTGTGGATGCTAATCGAATAGTCGCTGCACGCACGGATGTGGTACGGGATGCCCGGGCTCGCCAGGGACTCTTCAATGCGCTGACGCAGCACCGGATGACGGTTGGACAGCACGACGTACCGCGGCTGCGATTCCTTCCGCAATGTAATAGCCAAACAAGCGAAGTACTTTGTCCGAAAGGGGCAGTGCGGCAGGGATACGGCAGCGCTCGAGCTTGCCGCCGACGCGCCAGCCATCTGCGCTGCCGGAGTGATACAGACCGAGCCGAATGAACTGATAAACCTTGATGCCCCAGAGGTTATGGTCTCCCGTCAGAGTGACCGCGCGGCCGCAACGAGTCTCCAATTCGTACATCCGATCCGGCGCACGATGTCGAAGAAACGCACCAACGCGGTGGAGTCCCGCGACGCCTCGCCGTACGTCGAAGGCATGGGTCGAGAAGGCCCGATCGACGCATCCGTAGCTCTCCGTGTCACCGCCACCAACCTTGGCAGCACCGTGTTCAGCCATGAGACGGTCGATGAACGGTCCCGCGCGGACTAGTGAAGCCCGGCTCTGTCCCTCACAGTGCTCGACGATATAGACCTCATCGTCGTATCCAATGCTCTTCCCGCTCCCGGTCACGCCCAGCAACGTCTGGTGCGCCAATCCATTGCGCAACCTTCGACCAGGCGCGCGATCGCCTCGGGCTGGTCGCCCGCCGGCAGGTAGCCAGACTGCAATTGAAAGCGCGGGGAGCGTCGGTCATCCGTGTGTGCCGCCGATCGGTGTCATCTGCCTTGGGTGGCCCAGCAGATTAGCCTAAAATGCGCCGTCCATTTCATCCCCCGGAATCCACAGTGCCCGTCCAACTCGCCGAGCGCGTCAAGCGCGTCAAGCCGTCCCCGACCGTCGCCCTCACCGGTCGCGTGGCCAGACTCAAAGCCGAGGGGCACGACATCATCGGGCTGGGGATTGGCGAACCGGACTTCGACACCCCGACGCACATTGCCGACGCAGGCGTGGACGCCATCCGCAACGGCTTCACGCGCTACACGGCGGTGGAAGGCATCCCGGAGCTGAAGGACGCGATCATCGCGAAGTTCAAGCGTGACAACGACATTACCTACACGCGCCCGCAGATCCGCCTCGACGGGCGCGAAGCAGACGATCTACAACCTGTTCATGGCGGTGATCGATCCGGGCGACGAGGTCGTGATCCCCGCGCCGCACTGGTCTCGTACCCGGACATGGCGCTGCTTTCGCCGACGGCGTGCCGGTCATGCCCTACGCGGGCCCCGAACAGGGCTACAAGATCACGCCCGCCCAGCTCGAAGCCGCGATCACTGCGAAAACCCGTGTCTTCATGCTCAACAGCCCGAGCAACCCGACAGGCGCGGCTTACACGCGCGCCGAACTCGAGGCGATCGCAGCGGTACTGCGCAAGCACCCGCGCGTGATCATCGCCACCGACGACATGTACGAGCACATCTACTGGGCGCCGGAGCCGTTCTGCAGTTTCCTTACGGCCTGCCCGGATCTCTACGACCGCACGGTGACGATCAACGGCGTGTCGAAGAGCTACGCAATGACCGGCTGGCGCATCGGCTACTGCGGTGGCCCGGTCGAGATCGTGACGGCAATGTCGACCATCCAGAGCCAGTGCACCTCGAACCCGGTGTCGATCTCGCAGAAAGCGGCCACCGCGGCATTGACTGGCGAACAGGCGTGTGTCGCGGAGATGAACAAGCATTTCAAGGCGCGGCACGATTACTTCAATGCCGGCCTCAATGCCCTGCCCCGGCTTCAAAGTCCTGCCGGCGGCCGGCACGTTCTACGCCGGCGTGACGTCGGCGAGGCGATCCGCACGCGCGGGCTGGCCGACGACAACGCCTTTGCAGAATTCCTGCTGGAAAAGGCCGGGGTTGCCGGCGTACCGGGCTCGGGCTTCGGCGCGCCGGGGCACATCCGCTTCTCGTTCGCGGTCAGCATGCAGACGCTGGAACAGGCGCTGGCGCGCATGGGCAAGGCGCTCGCCGGAGCGTGAGGACCACGGCTTGCCTTGACTAAAGGGGCTGCCAATCGCAAAATTGGCGGCTGATCAAGACCGTTCCGACATAGCTCAGCGGTAGAGCAGCTGACTGTTAATCAGCGGGTCCCTGGTTCGAATCCAGGTGTCGGAGCCAATTCAAAGCGGGGGTTCCCGCATCGTCGCCCCCGTGCCCTTACCTGCAGGGTCGCTAACACGCGCTCTTCCGCGTCCTGCCAAGTCAACCCACTTTGCCAGCCGCACCGAATCTTCTCACGCACGGCAGAGCGGCCGCGCTGGGCGCCGGCGGTCTGGCCGTGCTCGCCGTCGTTCTGTTCGGTCGACTACCGGGCCAAGGCCGCTGGGCCTCAGATTTGAGCAACGCCGCGCACGGACCGGCATTCGCACTCGTGACGCTGGTCGTCTTTGCGCTCCTGCGTCGGCCGTCAGCACAAAAGCTCTCGATTTTCGGCGAATACTCGATCGCGATCCTGCTCTCGATTCTACTCGGCGCTCTTATCGAAGTGCTGCAGCACTTCACGGGCCGCGACGCGGCCCTGATTGATCTCTGGACCGACACCATCGGCACGATGGCTGTGGCTGGGGGCCTCCTCGCGTTCGATCGTAGGGTGCAGGCGACAGGTCGTCGTGCAGGTTTTTTTGTGTCCTTCGCCGCCTGCATACTGATGCTCGCGCCATTGCTAGTAACAGCCGCGGCCTATGTGAAACGCCAGCGCGACTTTCCCACGCTGGTCGAGTTCAGACTCCCGCTTGCAACCAGCTTTATTCGCGCGGGCGTGTCGGCAACTGTGGAAAGGTCTGAGCTACCGCGTGAGCTTAGGTCCGCCGAGCGAGAATCAATCGGCGTACGCGCGCATTTGACGGAAAAGACGGGTTGGGCCCTGGTGCTGTCGGAGCCGGTGGCTGATTGGCGCGGGTAACGCACCTCAACCTCGATATCGCTAATCCGACCGACGAGCCGCTCGCGTTGCGACTGCGGGTCTTCGATCAACTCCCAGGGACGTAGTAGCCACACCGGCTCTCGGGGTTCCATCGAATTGGCGCCGCACTCACGCGCAATTAGTTCCGTTGCTTTGACTACCTTGACCTCCGGACAGGGCGGGGCGCAAATCGACATATCGCGTGTCCACTCCGTCGTCATTGCACGCGCGAGCGAATCGCGCGACGGAGTTCTACCTGATGCGCATCTGGCTCGAATCGGAGGACGACGTTGCCGGACCCCGGCTCGCTCGCGTGGCCACTCCCAGATGGGCCAACTTACCCTCGCAGCGGGTCGACCCACATTTGGTGACTGCGACTGATTATCAGTCAATGCCTCTCCCAGTTCGACTCCGGGTGTCGGAGCAAACTCCAGCCAGACTGTGATGGCGTTCACGGAATGTCAACGTCGAGTTCCGTACGCTGCTGCACGGAACTCAACCAGCCGACGTCTACCCGATCAATCCACGCAACTTAGGTGTACCAATCCCGCCATGAGCGCAACAATGCCTCGGTATTTTCCTGCTTCCAGTCATCCGGCCATTGGTCGAATTGACATGCGCGCCCGTGCGGGGCAGCTGACGGCCTGGTTGTGCGGGCTAGTCCTGTTGGCAACAGCTTTCTTTGCCGGCCCGCGAGCGCGGCCATCGATCTGCGCGTGGAATCACGGCCTATCAGCGACCCGATCCAGGCCTACGTGACCATCACTGACGGAGCTGGCAATCCGTGGGTGGGCTCACGGCAGGCAACTTCACGCTCACGCTGGATGGCACTCCGCTCTCGATCCAGCCGTCCGACTTCTCTCTGCCGCCGTCCGCGAATCCCGCCAACAATGTTTCGGTCGTGTTCGCAATGGACTACAGCCCGAGCACCACGGGCGACCCGCGTGCCGCAATGGAGGAGCGGTCGTCGACATCAACACCATGAGCGATGGCGACTTGCAGCCATCGTCAAGTTCAACGGCACCAATCCGGCTCGGGCATCGGTCGTCCAGCCGTTCACGCAGATCGGCGCGGCAGGTGGCAAAGACAGCCTGGTCAACGCGGCAATGCTTCCCTACACGGGTAGCTTCAGCACGGTATACGACGGCATCAATGTTGCGCTCGACCATTTCGTCTCACCGCCAGCTGGCGTCACGCTCCCGTCGGGGCCCAAGGCAGTGATCGTGATCAGTGACGGTGTCGACAAACGCGTCGATCAATACCCAGAGCTTTGTCATCGACAAGGCGAGCAGTCTCGGAATCCCGCCGTTCACGATTGCCGCAGGAACGCCGGGCGCGAGTGGAACCAATGTGATGAACGTCCTGGCGGCAAGGACGGGGGCCAGCTTCATCTCCGCGCCGAGCCAGGCGGAAGTCACCAATGCGTACGTGACGATCTCCAACCGGCTCGACAATGGGTATCTGCTGAGCTTCGTGTCGTCCATCACCGACTGCGATCAGCATACGCTATCAGTGACGGTCGCCGGCCAGGGCACGACCGAGACCAGGTTCACGCGGTGTGACGCCACGACCGGCCCGACGACTGTGCCGAACGTGGTCAATCTGACGCAAGCGGCAGCCACGACGGCACTGACGGGTGCAGGACTGGTGGTCGGTACGGTTACCCAACAGTCGAGTGCCACGGTCGCTGTTGGCAGGGTGAGCAGCCAGAACCCGGCATCGGGAGTTGGTGTAGCGGCAGGCTCCGCGGTGAACCCGGTCATCTCGACTGGGCCAGTGCCGGCACCCGGACCAGTTGTGGTGCCGAGCGTGCTGAATTTGCCGCAGGCCGCGGCGACCACCGCGATTAACGGCGCAGGCCTCGTGCTCGGTACGATCTCACAATCATCCAGCACGACCGTGCCTGCAGGGAGCGTGATCAGCCAGAATCCGAACGCAGGGACCAGCGTGGTCGCCGGTTCGGCGGTCTCTGATTGTGTCGACGGGTCCGGTGGAGGTCCGAATGTGGTCAACATGACGCAGGCTGCGGCGACTACAGCAATCTCATTTGCCGGGCTGGCGGTTGGTTCGTTGACCCAACAAACAAGTGACACAGTCCCCTCGGGCAGCGCCATCAGTCAGAATCCTGCGGCGGGATCGAACGTGGTAGCCGGTTCGGCGGTCGGGCTGGTGGTGTCGACCGGCCCGGCGGCGCCTCCTCCCCCGCCCCCGCCCCCGCCGCCCGCTAACAACGGCGGCGGCGGCGGCGGCAGCTTGGGCTTAGGTAGCCTGGCGCTCGGCTTGGCTGCAATGATGACCAGGCGGCGCAGGCGAACCTAGAGTGACTAAACTTTAGTCCGGAGCCGCCGCGTCACTGACCAGTGGCGCGGCGGCTTCCTTGACGGTGGAGCCCATGAACATTCCGGGACGCGGCATGAAAACCGAATACTCCGGAAGGACGTTCATGATTACGGCCCCCGATCCAATGACACTGTAGCGCCCGATGTTGCCGCCATCGGTGACAACGACACCGGGGCCTATGAAGCAGCATTCGCCGATGATGACCGGGCCGGTCGACAGGCGCCGGAACGGGACTCCGTTCGGCATGTCGGGTTCCAGCTTAATCGTCCACCGGAGATCTTGCAGCCACCTGCAATCTGCGCCCAGTCGCCGATCTCAAGCCCGCCCTGAGAAGTGACCGATGTGTCGGTGCCGATGTTGACGTTCGCCCCGATGCGCAGAAACCCGACCTTGCTCTGTACGGTCGCCCGGCGACCGATGATGCTGTTGTTACCGACGACCACGCCTTCTTCGCCGGCGCCTCGTCCATCGAGCAGGCAGCCGTCATCCAGCACGACGTTGTCGCCCAGCGAAATATTGTCGCCGTGACGAATCACCACATCGCGGCCGATGACTACATTGCGGCCCACCTTGCGAAACATCTTGCGATAGAACTTTTGTCGCAGGAAGAGCCCTACGGCTCCTTGCACGGACCCCAACAGCGCCACGCGCAATTCGTAGGCAATCAAGCGGCCGATGGTCGGATTGCCGATCACGATCGACGCGTACTGCCGCCATTTCGGCACGTTCTGTTCGTACATCATGGAACGCACGAACTTGCTCTCGTCAAACTCGTCCACTATCCGTCTCTCCAGCCCGACCGGTTAGTTCGAGATCCGCCATCCACCAGTATCGCCTGCCCGGTCAGGAAGGCAGCCTCGGAGGACAACAGAAACCGGATCAGGGGCACGATGTCACTGAGTTCCGCGAGGCGCCCGAGGGGTGTCCGCCGCGCGATCTGGTTGAGTTCCGAATCTCCAAGACCTGCTGACATCTCCGTACGCATGTAACCGGGCGCAACCGAGTTCACCGTGATATTGCGCTTGCCGGCTTCACGCGCCAGGCTGCGCGTGAACCCGTCGAGGCCTGCCTTGGTCGCCGAATAGATTGTCAGTCCGTTGTAGCCACGGGCTCCGACGATGGAACTGACGTTGATGACCCTGCCCTTGCCCCCGGGTCACCATGTCTCGCAGGCACAGGCGCGAAAGTCGGATGGCAGCGCCAAGGTTCACATCCAGCATGCGCGCGATGTCCACTTCTTGCAGTGTTACCAGGATTCCTTCCTGTACGGTCGCGGCGTTGTTCACCTGGGCCATACACCGGTCCCAGGCTGGCACGGGCCTGCTTCAGAAACTCCTTCAGGTCCGTTGAGACGCAACGTCGGCTGTGGCGAAGTAGAAGCGGGCTCCATGGTCGGATAGCAACTGGTCAACCTCCGGACTGCCGCGGCGGCTGAAACCGGATACGACATACCCTTTTTCCAGCAGCTCCGCGCAGTGGCTGCCCCGAGCTACGGGAGATACCGGAGATCACGACGTGTAACGCGTCAGGCACGACGTTTCTTCCCATTGGCAGAAATTGGAATCTCGGTCACGATGCGAAAGTGCTGCGAACCTTGTGAGGCGGCAAGGAACTGCTCAGCTTTTCGGCGCAAGGCGACAGTATCAAAACTGCCGGGCTGCGCCGGTACGATGTCGGCGGCCAGCAGGGTGCCCATGATTGATTGCGCCTGCCATAGACGAGGCAATCGAGAATTCAGGCCCTGCTGCAAGACTTCCTCGACTTCTTCGGGCGTCACTTTCGAGCCGCCGATATTGAGCAGCTGGTCCGCGCGGCCGACGAAATAACAGCGCCCGCCTCGGGTTGCAATCATGTCCCCAGTCGGCAACCAGCCATCATTGGCAGCCGGTTCGGCCGCATTGACGTAGCCACGCATGCGAAACGGGGATTTGACCTCGAGCATGTATTCATGGATACGCAGCAAGACCGGGCGCTGCCGATCCTGCAACCATTCCTCGGGGAAACCGGACCGTCGATCAGACACAACGATCGCGGTGCCTGCTTCGCTTGTGGCGTAGACGTGCGTCAGGTGGGTCGGTTTGAAGAACTGGTCCACGAGATCAAGCGTGGGCTGGTCAACGATCTCTCCGCCCAAGGTCGCCTGCTGCAGTTTCGGAACTGCGACAGAGGACGGCCACGCGGAAATCAGCATACGCCACCAGGTCGGCGTTGCACTTATTGCCTCAATACGATGTCTTGCGAGCAGTTCCGCGTGATCGCGAAACGCGGCCCCCGCTGGAGGAATAACCAGGGCACCATTGCTGTTGCTGGCGGAAAACAAGACTTGCAGGCCGGCAAATCCGCAGGCTCGTACGCCATATACCAGGTTCGCCCGCGCAGTCTCCGGCACGAACTGTCCGGAAGCGGAGATGGTGCCACGCGTGGTGAATACCTTTGGGAACGCCAGTGGTGCCACTGGAGAACAGCACTGCACCCGGTTCCGCCGTTTCCGACCCAGACAGCACGTCGATATCGAGCTGGGGAAACCCTCTGCATCAGTCCGCAGCAGGGCTTGCGGCCGGCACAGAGATGGCTTCCTGCAGTTGTGTGTTCGTCCAGTAGGACGGCGCAGCAATAATCTCGCAGCCTCGCTGTCTCACCCGACAGCATCGCGGCTACAAACGCAAGTCGATCAGCGGCGCTTACGATCAGGCCGGACTCCGGAGTCAGTCGGCCTGGAGATGCTGGCCGCAAGCTCATGCAAGAGGTCTCCGTCAAATACGGCCGTCGATGGGTTTCCTCGAGGCGCAATACGACGATAGCCAGCCCCATCGAATCGAGGGGCGTTTCGTGCAAGATATTGGTTTCCGGCCCCCAGTTACTGGTCGGGAGGCCGCCTTCGGCAAGAACCTCATTGATGGTTGCGGCGATCATCGCCAGTGCTGCGTCAGTCATGTCCAGAATAGTCCGATTGGGGCCAATCACGCACATGTCAGGGCGCAAAGGCATGAACGGAAACTTTGCAGATCAGCAAGTGTGCTACTGCAAAATGCGACGCAGGATCCAAGTCCGCATAAGGGTAACTTGGCTGCGGTAAACTATTTGGCGACCCGTCAGGTTGGCATACGATCATTCTGCCACAAATCCGCTGCAAAATGCTCCGTCATGGAGCAATTAGAGAGTCACGGGCGACGCAGCGGGCGGTCGCCCTGCTCTGGGTTCCTGCATCCCTTTGCGATGCGCGATCGAGCGCAGTTTCGTATGACGATGAAGGTCTGGATCAAAGCGGCTGTCACAGTAGTGGAATGAACGCCTGACTCAGACGAGGAAGACCGCAGTGCTCGACAGGAACTCACTGGCACCTGCCAATCCAGCGACGGGGCCGACGAAACCTGCGGCAAGCGAACGTTCATTCGAGATTTGCCCCCTGATCGCGATAGGCGTCCCGCGTATTGGCAAGGCCTGCACGCAGGTCAACAGCCGGTCGCCAGTTCAGGACATTCCGCGCTCGCGCGGGAGCTGAACTCGGCGTCATTCACGTAGAAGTCCATCCTGCGCCGATAGATTGGCGGATCGAACCTCAGGACCTTGCAGACGTCTTCGGTCACCGCCGCCAGCGCCTGCATGGGCTTGAGCGGAAGTCGCGGGCCACAAGATTTCCGGGTTGAGCACGCCGGCTAACGTTGCGAGCTAACTCGCGCAAGGGCACCGCTTCCGGTCCCCCCGATGATCAATTCCGCTGACGCGGCCTGCGGCGATGCACGCTGGCCTTGAGGAAGGCATCCGCAGGTCCGTGACGTACACCATGTGTCGCCGGCCGTCCCCACTTCCGAACAGCGGAAATCGTCCCCTGGCTGCCGATCGGAACATCTTCAGCAACCTCTCGTCACGCGGGCCATAGACCGACGTGGGCCTGAGGATGACGTACTCCGTCCCCAGTTCGGCCGACAGACGGCGCAACTCCCTCTCGCCTGCCAACTTGGTGGATTCATAGATGTTCCAGGGTTGCGGGGCATGCTCTCGTCGATCACCGAGGCGCACCGGCTACCATAGATACCTGCCGTGCTGGACAGGACGAAGCGACGCACGCCAGCCGCGGCCGCACCCTTGAGTACACTGACAGTGCCGTCTACATTCATACGGCGGAAATACTTGCATCGTCGACACCGCTCTCGCGGAAGGCCGCAGCAAAGTGGCAGACGCAATCCACATTGGCGAAGAGGCCCGCGAATGAGTCCGTGTCCAGAATGCTGCCTGGATGGAGTTCGGCGCCGAGCGACTTGAGGTACTCGCGAAATGCCTGCTTCTGCGGACCACTGGAGTTATAGATGCCGACGATCTGATGCCCGCGGGCCAGGGCCCGCTCCACAAAATGGCCACCGACGAACCCGGTAGCTCCTGTCACGAATATTCTCATGAGCATCCTCCTGAACCCTGCACATTCGGCCAGCAGGCTGAGCGCCGTGGCGGACCGCGCCCGCGGGAACCACGGTCGCTCGGAGCATGCCGGAGGAAAAGTCCGTCCGACTGTGCGTTGCCGTACACAACGTCG
>JADJOO010000040.1 GCA_016713725.1 Pseudomonadota bacterium
TGTCGCGATCAAGAGCGCGATGACCGAGAACGCCCCAGCTTCATTGCCGGCACCTGCATCGCCGCAAGCGGGCGCCGCGCAGCAGGATGCCGCGGATTATTTCCACGAAATGCGTGAGCGGCAGCGCCTGCGCGATCATTCGCGCCAGCGGCGGCATGCCGTCGAACGGAAACATGAAGCCGGACAGCAGGATCGACGGCAGCAGCGTCAGGAACGACAGCTGGAATGCCTGGAATTGCGTGCGGGCGAACGTGGAGATGACGAGGCCGAGCGTCAGCGTGGCGGCGATGAACAGCGCCGCGGCGAGGTAGAGATCGAGCAGGCTGCCGTTGATCGGCACGTCGAAGATCCGCGCGCCCACCGTCAGGATCAGCGTGGTCTGCACCAGCCCGATTAGTACGTAGGGGATCAGCTTGCCGGCCATCAGCTCCCAGGAACGGATCGGTGTCGCGATCAGCAGCTCGAGATTGCCGCGCTCGCGTTCGCGCACGATCGCCGCCGCCGTGAAGATCACCATGGTCATGTTGAGGATTACGCCGATCAAGGCCGGCACGATCTGCACCGCCGTGCGCCGTTCAGGATTGTATTCCGTGCGCACTTCGAAAACGGGCGTGCGCGACCCGTAGTCCCCCGCCCGCAGGGGCAACGGCACAGACGCCAGCCCGCGTGCGACAGCGTCGATCATCGGTTCCGGAGCCGTTGACCAGGATCTGCGCGACTGCGCGATCGTTGCCCAGTCGCCGGCGCTCAGAAATCGTGCGGAATCACGATGCCGACGCTGATCTCGCCGTTTCCATGCGCTGGCGAAGGTCCGGCAGGCCAGGGCTCGGCGGGAGCAGGACGATCACGCCGGTTGCCTGCAGGTCCGCGACGAGCGCACGCGAGTGGCTCGTCTGCGCCTCGTCGACGACGGCCGCAGCCAGGTCGCGGACGTCGAAATTGATCGCATAGCCGAACAGCAGTATCTGCATCAGCGGAATGCCGACGATCATGCCGAACGTGAGCCGGTCGCGGGCCAGTTGCCGCACTTCCTTGGACGTGATCGCGAAGAGCCGGAGCAGCATGACGGGCCTCAGTCCTGCCGCCGGGCGTCGACCGCGCGGCCGAACCCGGTGGCGGCGACGAAGACGTCCTCGAGACTGGCCCGCACCAGAGTCGAATGCGCTGCGACCGACGCGGCGCGCAGTCGCTGCAGGACACGACCTCGGGATCGGTGTCGCCGGGTCGATCAGCACGTGCAGTCGCGTCCCGAGTTGCGCAACACTGAGCACGCTCTCGTCCGCAAGGAGTGCGCGCCTGGCTGCAGCCGTGTCCGCAGCCTCGACCTCGACCACCGCCGCTGGAATGTCCGCCATCCGCTGCTGCGGTGGCCCTGCGCGACGATCCGGCCGCTCGCGAGGATCGCGAGTTCGTGGCAGCGCTCGGCTTCGTCCATGTAGTGCGTCGACACGAGGATCGTCACGCCACGCGCGACCAGGTTGAAGAGACTCTCCCAGAAGTCACGGCGACTCTGTGGATCCACTGCGCTGGTGGGCTCGTCGAGCAGCAGCAGTTCGGGCTCATGCAGCGTCGCTGCCGCGAGCGCGAGGCGCTGGCGCTGGCCGCCGCTCAGCGTACCGGCGCGCTGCTTGAACAAGGACGCCAGGTCGAATTCTTCGACCACGACGGAACTCGCGCGCGCCGGCCCGCAGGCAGCCCGAAGACCTGCCCATAACTGAGGTTCTCGCTCACGGTGAGGTCGTCCCAGAGCGAGAACTTGCGTCATGGCCGAGCCGTGTTCGCAAGGCTCGGCATCGCGGGGGCATTTCGTGATCGAGTACGTTGACCGTGCCGGCGCTCGGTTGCAGCAGGCCGCACAGCATGCGGATCGTGGTCGACTTGCCCGACCCGTTGGGACCGAGGAAGCCGTAGATGCGCGCCCGCGGGATGTCGAGGTCGATTCCATCCACCGCGGTGACACGCGCCGAAGCGCCGCGTCAGTCCGCGAGCACGGATGGCGTGTTCAATGTCGCCTGCCGGGGCGACCTGCGGCGCGACGGCACTCATGGTTGCGGTCGGCCAGGAGCACCTGGATGGGCAGTCCGGCGGGCAGTGCCTGCGCGGCTGGATCGTCGAGCGTAACCTCGGCGAGGTAAGCGAGTCGCGAGCGATCCTTCTGCGTGAGAGCGTAATACGGCGTGAACGCCGCCTCGGCCGAGACGTAGCGCACCGTGCCCTGGATGCGCTCCGCGTGTCCATCGACGGTCGCTTCGACGCGCGCGCCGGCCGTGAACTTCGTGCGCAGCGGTTCGGGCACGTAGGTGCGGGCGTAGGGAACGCCTTCGGCGCGCAGACTCGCGACGGGTCGGCCGGCGGCGGGGCGCTCACCCAGTTTGTAAGGCAAGGCCTCGACGAGGGCGGCGCGCGGCGCAGTCACCGTGTGGCGCGAGGCAACCGTTTCGACTCATCCAGCGCGGCGGTCGCGCGCTGGACGGCGGCGCGGGCTGCAGCCACCTGCTCGGTCCGCGTGCCCTGCAGCAGCAGTTCGTAAGCGCGCGTGCGGCGTCGCGTGCGGCGCGTGCGGCATCCCGGCGGGCCTGTGCCTGGTCCAGGTTCGACGCACTCAGGAGCTTCCGCTGCACCAGCGCCTGCACGCGCTCGAATTCGTTCTGCGCCGTCTGCAGTTCGCTGTCTGCGCCACCGAGCGTGGCGCGGGCTTCGGCGATTTCGCGCTGGCGCGGACCCTGCTCCAGGTCCGCGAGACGGCGCCGCGCCTCGAGCACTGCGGCTCGCGACTGGTCGATGCGCGGTTGTGCGATGCCGGCCTCCTGCCGCACGAGCACGGTTCCGGCCTGCACTCGATCGCCCTCATGCACGACGATTTCGACGATTCGCTCGTTCGACTCGGCAATGATTTCCAGCCGGTCGCGCTCGACGGTGCCGTGCACCTCGACCGGCCGCTCCTGCGCGCAACCGGCGACGAGCAGCGGCACGGCCAGTGCGAGCCGGAACAAGTCTAGTCATGTCCAGTCTGGCAAACCGCGGATCGATGTCGACGCGCAGTTTCCCCCGTTCGCGTTCGCGGCGCAGCACCGCGACCAGCGCTGGTGCCGTCTTCGCCGCGAACCGCTCGATGAACTCACCCCGCATCCGTCCGTTCTGGTCCAGCACTTCCCGGAGGATCAGCGCGGGAAACCAGGGGTTGGCGGCAACCATCCGCATGTACGCACGCATGACGGCCTCGAGGCCCGGCGCCTCCTCGCCAGAGCCGGAGCCAGCGGCAGGCTCCAGGCGCCGGACACTGTCGATCAATGGCTGCACGGCACTCTCGATAATCGCTCGGTACAGGCCGCGTTTGTCGCAGAAGTAGTAATGGATCATGGCGGGCGTGGTGCCCGCCGCCGCAGCGATCTGGCGGGTGCTGACGTTGCCGAAGCCGTGCTGCAGCAGCAGATCGCGACAAGTGCCGAGCAGTGACTCGCGGACGGCCGCATCCCCGCCGGCGGCCGGGCCAGGGCGGCAAGTGGGTGCCGGGGAAGCGGATGGTCGAAGTCGCTCGCAGCCAATATTAATCAAACATTTGATTAATACAATAGGCAAAAAATGGCCGCACCGCGACCACTCATCCCTTCCCCCTTTCCCCCTCTTCCTCCCCTTCCCGCCCTTCCTCCCCTTCCCGTCCTTCCTCCCCTTCCGACCCTACCCCACCCCTTGCTACGCCAGCAAATCCGCCACGCTTACCGACCCGATTTCCTCGAGCGCCTTGGGCGCTGCGATGGCGAAGCCCTGCGCATAGTCGACGCCGATCTCGCGCAGGTTCTGCAACGCGGACTCGCTTTCGACCGACTCGGCGACGACCACCTTTCCCATCACGTGTCCGATCTCCTTGATCGAGCGGACCATGGCGTAGTCGACGCGGTCTTGCGACATGTTGCCGATGAACATGCCGTCGATCTTGAGGTAATCGACGCCCAGCGCCTTGAGGTAGGCGAATGAAGACACGCCGCTGCCGAAATCGTCGAGGGCGAACGAACACCCGATGCGGCGCAGCGCCATGATCAGCGCATTGGCCTTGCCGAGATTGCCGATCGCGATGTTCTCGGCGGTCTCGAAGCCGATGCACCGCGGATCCACGCCGCTCGCCGCAAGGCTCTGCCGGATGAACTCGCCCGTTTCGGGGTCGACCACGCTGTCGCGCGAGAGGTTGATGAAGAGCCGCGCCACGCGACTGAAGACCTCGGCGTGCGTCCGCGCCCATTCAATCGCCGTCGCGATCACCCAGCGGTCATAGCGGACCGACAGGTTGTAGCGTTCCACGGCCGGAAGGAAGGCGCCGGGCGGTACGACGCGGCCGGACTCGTCGCGCATGCGCAGCAGCATCTCGTAATGGGGCAGGCGCGGCGCGGCGCCGGCAGGCTGACTGAGCGGACGGATCTCCTGCGCTTCCAGAAACAGCCGATTCTCGACCAGCGCGCGTTTCGCGCGCGCCACCCAATCCATCTCACCGTGGCGCCGCTCGAGCAGCAGCGCGTCTTCCTTGTAGACGGCCACCCGGTGACGACCCGAGTCCTTGGCCGAGTAGCACGCGGAGTCGGCCGCGTTCATCACCTGCGTGAGGCGCTTGAAGTGCGAGTCGATCGCGACGAGGCCGATGCTGACGCCGAGCGTGAACCTGTTCGTGCCCCAGACGAACTCGAATTCGTCGACGGTCCGCAGCAGGTTGTTGGCGACCTGCTGTGCGTCCTCGAGCTTGCAGTTGTGCAGCAGCACGCCGAACTCGTCGCCGCCGAGGCGCGCCACGACGTCGTTCGTACGGACCCGCTGCTGCAGCACCTCGCCGAGCTGGCGCAGCAGCTCGTCGCCGGCGACGTGGCCGCTGGTGTCGTTCACCGTCTTGAAGCGGTCGAGGTCGAGGTAGAGCATCGCGTGCTCCGCCCCCGTCGCCTGCGACATCTCGAGCGCTCGCTGCAGCCGCAACTCGAATTCACGGCGGTTCGACAGGCCCGTCAGTGCGTCGTGACTCGCTTCGTACGACAGCTGCTGCGAGAGTTCGTGGGAGGCAGTGATGTCCGTGAGGGTGCCTTCATAGAACAGCGTGCGGCCGTCTGCATCGGAAACTGCGCGGGAATTCTCCAGGACCACGATCTTCGAGCCGTCCTTGCGCTTCAACACGAGTTCGGCGTTGCGGACTTCGCCGGTCTCCTGCATCGTCCTGGTCCAGTTGCCGCGATGCTCCGGGTCCATGTAGATGTCGCGGGCGATGTCGAGCTCGAGCAGTTCGTCCTCGGAATCGTAGCCGAGCATGCGCACGAGCGCCGGATTCGCCGCCATGAACTTGCCGTCCGCGGTCGTCTGGAACACGCCGGCGGTCACGTTCTGGAACAGTTCGCGATAACGCTGCTCCGACGCCTTCAGGGCCAGCATCGTGTGCGTGCGCTCGGTCGCGTACCGCAGCACACGCTCGACCAGCGTCGCACTGAGATGGTCGCGCTGCATGGAATCGAGCGCTCCGCGCGCAATGGCTTCGGCGCCGACCTCCTCCTCGCCCGCGCCGATGAGTACCACGATCGGCACGTGCGTCGCCTTCGGCTGGAGGCGGAGGAAGGTCGTGAGACCGTCGCTGTCGGGCAGCGTCAGTTCCAGCAGGATCGCGTCGATGCGGCCGTGCTTGATGCGGCTCAGCGCTTCCGCGAGCGACGACACCACCTCGAGCCGGTACGGCTGACCGCGGATCGCGGCCAGCGCCTCGGCCAGGTGCTCCTTGTCGGCAGGCTGGGCACTGATGAGCAGGACCGTGGCAGTGGACATGACGCGCCGAGTATACGGCCGCCGCTGGAGCCAGAACTGTGATGTCCGGCCGCGTTGCAGCAGCGGCGTGTGCCCGGAACTGCGAACCGGCGCTAGAAAGGAAGCTTCTCGCGGTAGTCCGCCGAGCGGATGACCAGCACGTCGCACGGCAGCCGGTCCAGCACGCGCTCGGCCGTGCTGCCGACGAACACCTCGCGCAGCCTGCTGCGTGACACGGCGCCCATCACGACGAGGTCGACCTGGTCCTCGGTCGCGACGCGCGGCAGCACTTCGGCGGCCGACCCTTGCAGCACGCGCAGGGATTTCTCCGCCAGGCCATGCGCCCTGGTGATCTCCCGCGCAGCAACAGCCACACGCGCGCGTTCGGACTCGAGCAGCTCCGTGACGCCCAGGTCCTGGGCGAGCGGCACGCCGGCGAATCCGGTGGTTGCGGCCAGCAGTGCGGCAGGGAAGAAGGCGTGGACAGCCGCGACGGTCCCGTCGAGCTGTCGGGCCAGGAACTGCGCGGCGTCCAGGATGTCGTGATCGAGCGCGGCCGGCTTGTCGCCGTGATGACCCGGATCGAGCGCCGCAAGGATGCGCGGACGCGCGGGCCAGTCCGCTGTCCGGCTCAGCAGCAGCGGCACCGGACAGCGCCGGACCAGGTTCCAGTCCGTGTTGGTGAAGAGTGCGCGACGGAGGAAGGAATGGTAGTGCGTGTCCTTGACCATCAGGTCAGGCTCGAATTCCGCGACGCGACGCAGGATGCCCTCGTGCAGCGGGTTGTCCCAGTGCACGTGAGTCGCGACATCGAGTCCACTGGCACGCAGTTCGTCGGCCAGGTCTTCGAGGTGCGCCGCCCGATCGGCAATGAAGTCCTCGCGCAGCCGGCGCAGCTGGTCGGTGTCGAAGAACGGCTGTCCCGTCAGCGCGGGATCGAAGTCGCAGGCGAACAATTCCAGCGCGGCGCCGCTCAACCGGGCCAGTCGCGCCGCCTTCGCAGCACCTACCTGCACATCCACAGTGGGATCGATCACGGCGAGGATTCGATCGAGGCGTTGCATGGGGTGCCTCCCGATGGCACGCGTTGCCGCGCATTTACTGTGCGACGACGCCACTCGACCCGCAATGCGGGGAAGTCACTTCGGAAAGTACGTAGGCGGTTTGATTCCTGTCCCTACTGCCGCTGCGCGTGTGTGATCTTTAGCATCCGCGTGCCGTTTCGCGCTCCGGGCGAAGCGACTCATTCTATCCTCTCCGAGGCGACCGAAGAAAATGACGGCCACTCACTACAACGACAAGGTGGTCCGGCAGTTCGCGATCATGACCGTGGTCTGGGGAATCGTCGGCATGCTCGTCGGCGTCCTGATCGCGGCCCAACTGCTGTGGCCCGACCTGCTGCCCCCGTACTCGTTCCTGTCCTATGCGCGGCTGCGCCCCCTGCACACCAACGCCGTGATCTTCGCATTCGGCGGCTCCGCGCTGTTCGCGACGTCCTACTACATCGTGCAACGCACCTGCCACGTGCGGCTGTTCCTGGACAAGCTCGCGGCGTTCACGTTCTGGGGCTGGCAACTGGTGATCCTGTCGGCGGCGATCACGTTGCCGCTCGGCATTACCACCTCGAAGGAGTACGCCGAACTCGAGTGGCCGATCGACATCCTGATCGCCATCGTCTGGGTTGCCTACGCCGTCGTGTTTTTCGGCACGCTGGCGCTGCGCAAGGTCAAGCACATCTACGTGGCCAACTGGTTCTTCGCCGCCTACATCATCACTATCGCCGTACTGCACATCACCAACAGCCTGGCCATGCCGGTCAGCCTTACGAAGTCGTACAGCGTCTACCCCGGCGTGGTGGATGCCATGGTGCAGTGGTGGTACGGGCACAACGCGGTGGGCTTCTTCCTGACCGCGGCCTTCCTCGGCATGATGTATTACTTCGTGCCGAAGCAGGCGGGACGACCGGTTTACTCCTACCGGCTCTCCGTAGTGCACTTCTGGGCGCTGATCTCCACCTACATGTGGGCCGGCCCGCACCACCTGCACTACACGACGCTGCCCGACTGGGCGCAGTCGCTCGGCATGGTGTTCTCGCTGATCCTGCTCGCGCCGTCGTGGGGCGGCATGATCAACGGCATCATGACCCTCTCCGGCGCGTGGCATAAGCTGCGCACCGACCCGATCCTGAAGTTCATGATCGTGTCGCTCTCGTTCTACGGCATGTCGACCTTCGAGGGTCCGATGATGTCGATCAAGACGGTCAACTCGCTCTCGCACTACACCGACTGGACGATCGGCCACGTGCACTCCGGCGCCCTGGGCTGGGTCGCGATGATCTCGATCGGCACGATGTACGCGCTGATTCCGAAGCTATTCGGGCGCGAGCAGATGTACAGCGTCAAGCTCATCGACGTGCACTTCTGGACGACGACCATCGGCGTGGTGCTCTACATCACTTCAATGTGGATTGCCGGCGTGATGCAGGGCCTGATGTGGCGTGCGACCAACGCCGACGGCACGCTCACCTACGCGTTCATCGAATCGATCAAGTCGACCTACCCGTACTACGCGGTCCGCCTCGCTGGCGGCACCCTGGTGTTCGCGGGCATGTTGCTCATGGCCTGGAACGTCTGGAAGACGATTGCGGCACGGACAACGACCGCAGATTCGCCCGTCGTGCAGCCCGCCTGAAGGTAATCACGCATGAACCACGATGCAGTAGAAAAGAAAGTCGGCCTGCTCGGCGTGCTGATCGCACTGGTGATCAGCGTGGGCGGCCTGGTCGAAATCGTCCCGCTTTTCTTCCAGGCGTCGGTTACCCAACCGGCCCCGGGGATCATGCCGTACGAGGCGCTGCGGCTCGAGGGCCGCGACGTCTATATCCGCGAGGGTTGCTATCTCTGCCACTCGCAGATGATCCGGCCGTTCCGCTCGGAGACCGAGCGCTACGGGCCGTATTCGCTGCCGGGCGAGTCGGTGTACGACCACCCGTTCCAGTTCGGCTCGAAGCGCACGGGGCCCGACCTCGCTCGCGTCGGCGGCCGGTACTCGGACGATTGGCACCGCGTCCACCTGCTGAACCCGCGCGACGTCGTGCCGGAATCCAACATGCCGCGCTTCGTGTGGCTGGCCGACGGCAAGATCGACGGCGCGCTCACGGTGCGGAAGATGGAGGCGCTGCGCAAGATCGGCGTGCCGTACACGGATGCAGACATCGCCGGCGCTGCGGCAGCGGTCGAGGGCAAGTCGGAACTCGACGCGCTCATCGCCTACCTGCAGGGCCTTGGCACGAACCTCAAGGCGGGAACCTGAGGCATGGACATCGGCACGTTACGCGGATTGATCACGGCCGCGCTGTTCATCGCGTTTCTCGCGCTGGTGTTCTGGGCCTACAGCAAGCGTCGTAAGGCGGACTTCGACAAGCTGGCGCGCATGCCGCTTGAGGACGACCCGCCAGCTAAAGATTCAGGGAGCAAGACCCCATGACTAGTGGTTGGAGCCTGTTCGTCATCATCCTGACGATCGCAAATATCCTGGCCTGTGTCTGGCTGCTGCGCTGGACGTCGAAGCCGCGCACGGCCAGCGAAAAGATCGGCGGCGGCGCCGACACCGGGCACGTCTGGGACAAGGACCTGCGCGAGTACAACAATCCGCTGCCCAAGTGGTGGCTCTGGCTGTTCTACATCACCGTCGTCTTCGGCCTGCTCTACCTGGTGTTCTATCCGGGACTCGGTAACTTCGCCGGCGTCGGCGGCTGGACCCAGGCGGGTCAGTACGAGCAGGAAAGGGCCACCGTAGAAGCCCGTGCTGCGGCACTGCTGGCTCCGCTGGCCGTGCTGCCCGTTGCCGAACTCGTGAACAACGAGCAGGCGATGTCCGCGGCGCACAACCTGTTCCAGCAGAACTGCGCACAGTGCCACGGCTCGGACGGTGGCGGCGCCGTTGGCTTCCCGAACCTGCGCGACGCCAACTGGCAGTGGGGCAGCGACGCGGACTCCGTGGTGGCGACCATTGCAGGCGGGCGCGTTGCGGCGATGCCGCCCTGGGCCGCCGTGATCGGCGAGCCGGGCGTCGAGGACGTCGTCGCGTACGTGCAGACGCTGGGCGGCCAGCAGGCCGATGCCGCGAAAGCGGCGGCCGGCCAGGTTCACTTCCAGACGCTCTGTTCCGCGTGCCATGGCATGGCCGGCAAGGGCAATCCGCTGCTCGGCGCGCCCGACCTGACAGACGACGCGTGGCTGTATGGCGGCGACGCCGCTGCGATCAAGCAGACCGTCATGGCCGGCCGCAACGGCCAGATGCCGGCGTGGGGCGACAAGCTCGGCGAGCAGCGCGTGAAGCTGCTGGCCGCCTACGTCACGAAGCTGGCGGCGGGCAAGTAACGAGTGCGAAAGGCATCGGACGAGTACACGGGCAGACTGCGGTGGCCGCGTCTCGGACAGGACGTGGCCATCGTGGCCTGGCCGTCGTTTCTCGTCGCAAGCGTGGCGACGATGGTGTGCTTCGGGTTCATCGACCCGGTGCTGGTCGGCAACGACGATTACCCGCCACCGGCCTTCCAGACACGCATGACGGGCTACGCGGTCGGCTTTTTCTTTTTCTGGCTGGTCGCGGCCCTGTCGAGCCTGATGACACTGTACCTGGTGCGAACGGCGCATCCCGAACCGGCAGACGAGGGGACTGACGACGGGACGCGGAGTCCCGAATGAACGAAGTCAAGGCCCCCGTCGAAGGCGCGCTGTACGCAGCCCGCCAGAAGGTCTATCCCCGTGAAATCAAGGGCCGATTCCAGCGGCTCCGCGTCTACGCGGTCTTCGCGCTGCTCGGCCTCTACTACGTGCTGCCGTGGATTCGCTGGGGCGAACGCCAGGCCGTGCTGTTCGACCTGCCCGCGCGCAAGTTCCACATTTTTGCCTTGACACTCTGGCCGCAGGATTTCTATTTCCTGACGTGGCTGCTGATCATCGCGGCGCTGGCGCTGTTCTTTTTCACCGCGCTCGCCGGTCGGCTGTTCTGCGGCTTCGCGTGCCCGCAGACGGTCTGGACCGAGACCTTCGTCTGGATCGAACGCTGGGTGGAAGGCAGCCGCACGCAGCAGATGAAGCTGGCGAGGGCACCCTTGAGCGGCGAAAAGATCCTGCGCAAGGGCACGAAGTACTTCCTCTGGTTCGCATTCGCGCTGTGGACCGGCTTTACGTTCGTCGGCTACTTCACGCCGATCACCGAACTCGCCGGCAAGATCGTGAGTTTCTCGACCGGCCCGTGGGAAACGTTCTGGGTGCTGTTCTACGGCGGCGCCACCTACGTCAACGCCGGCTTCATGCGCGAGCAGGTCTGCAAGTACATGTGCCCGTACGCGCGCTTCCAGAGCGCGATGTTCGACAGGGACACGCTGATCATCACGTACGACGAGAAGCGGGGTGAACCGCGCGGGGCGCGCAAGAAGGGCTCGGACCCCAAGGCGGCCGGCCTCGGCGACTGCGTCGACTGCACGGTCTGCGTGCAGGTCTGCCCCACCGGCATCGACATCCGCAAGGGCCTGCAGTACGAGTGCATCGCATGCGCGGCCTGCATCGACGCGTGCGACGAGGTCATGGAAAAGGTCGGCTACCCAAAGGGCCTGATCCGCTACGACACTCAGCATGGCCTCGAGGGCAAGGCGAAGCACGTGCTGCGGCCGCGCACGGTTGTCTATGCCTCTCTGATCACGCTGCTGGTCGCCGGCTTCGCTTACACGATCACGCATCGCAACGTCGTCGCCGTCGACGTCATTCGCGACCGCAATGCGCTCTTCCGCGAGCTGCCGGGCGGCCTGATCGAAAACGTGTACAACGTGAAGATCCTGAACAAGGACTCGGCCGAGCACGAGTTCACGATCAGCGCCGAAGGCCTGCCCGGCCTGCAGGTCGATTTCGGCGCGGACGAAGTCGAGGTCGGGCCCGGTGACGTGCGCAGCGTGGCGGTCCGGCTGCGCGTGCCGCGCGGCGAACTGCAAGGCGGCTCGGACATCCTGTTCACGATCCGCACGCAGGACGAGCGCGCGCTCGAAGCGACGGGCAAAGCCCGTTTCCTCGCTCCCACGAACTGATAGGCTTCGAATCATGAGCAACCAGACCGAGCGGCCCTGGTACCGTCAGTTCTATCCCTGGATGCTGATCGCCCTGCCCGCATCCGCCGTGATCGGCGGGTTTATCACGCTGTACATCGCGATCTCCCACCCCGACGTGCTGGTCCGCAAGGACTGCGTGCGCGACGGCGTCACGATCGTCTGCGGCGAGGACGCCCCGCGGAGCCCATGACGGCGGGGCCGGGCTCTGCTTGCTTCCATTGCGGCGAGCCCATCCCGGCCGGCGTGCGTATTGCCGCGTGCATCGAAACACGCGAGGAACCTGTCTGCTGCCACGGCTGCAAGGCCGTCGCAGAGTTCATCACGGGGGCCGGGCTCGACGACTACTACAAGTACCGCGACCGCGCAGGGGCGCGGGCGGACGAGTCGCCCCGTCCCGACCGCTGGTCCGCCTACGACCGACCCGAACTCGTCGAGCGCCTGACCCGCGCCGAGGCGAACGGCGCACGCTCGATCACCGTGTTGCTGGAAGGCCTGCGTTGCTCGGCCTGCAGCTGGCTCGCCGACAAGGCGCTGCACCTGCAGAGCGGCGTGCTCGACGTCAGCGTAAATCCGGCCACTGCCCGCGCACGGCTGGTGTGGGAGCCGTCGAAGGTGAGGCTGGGCGATCTGCTGCGCGTGCTCGAGCACGTCGGGCTGCGGCCTCATCCGCTCGCAGGCGAACCTGCCGAGCAGATCGCACTGCTCGAACGACGCAGCGCGCTGAAGCGCCTCGCGGTCGCGGGCTTCGGCATGATGCAGGTGATGATGTTCGCGCTGCCGCTCTACGTGGCGCACACGTCGGGCATGGAGCCCGGCATGCGCGAGTTCTTCCGGCTCGTCAGCATGCTCGTGTCCATTCCGGTCGCGCTCTACGCGGGCTGGCCGTTCTACCAGGGCGCCTGGCACGCACTGCGGGCCCGCAGCGTGAGCATGGACGTGCCCGTCACGCTCGGCATCGTCATCGCCTTCGTGGCGAGCGTGTGGAACGCGCTGACCGGCCACGGCGAGGTCTATTTTGATTCCGTCACGATGTTCGTGTTCTTCCTCTCGCTCGGCCGCTACGTCGAGATGGTGGCGCGCCATCGCGCCGGCAGCGTCGCCGATGCACTCGCCCGACTCGCTCCCGTCACCGCGCGGCGCGTGCGGGACGGCCTGGTCGAAGACGTGCAGACGGGCGAACTGCGGCCGGGCGACGAGATGCTCGTGCGCACGGGAGAGGTGTTTGCCGCCGACGGTGTCGTTGCCGAAGGGACTGACGGCCGCGTCGACGAATCGATGCTCACGGGCGAATCGACCGCGATCTCGAAGCGCCTGGGCTCGCTGGTGCATGCCGGCACGCAGAACCTGGGCGCGCCACTGCGCGTGCGCGTGGCGGCCGTCGCCGGCAATACCGTGCTGGCCGGCATCGTTGCGCTGCTCGAGCGGGCACAGGCCGAGCGACCCCGGCTCGCCAAGGCCGCCGATCGCGCCGCCGCGTGGTTCCTGAGCCGCATCCTCGTCGGCTCCGCGCTGGTCTTCATCGTGTGGTGGTTCGTCGATCCATCGCAGGCCGTTCCCGCGACGCTTGCCGTGCTGGTAGTCACGTGTCCCTGCGCGCTGTCGCTCGCCACGCCTGCCGTGCTTGCGGCAGCCACCGCGGATCTCGCCCGGCGAGGCGTGCTGGTGGCACGCTCCGATGCGTTCGAATCGCTGGCGAAGGCCACGCACGTGCTGTGGGACAAGACGGGCACGCTCACGCACGGCCTCGTGCGTGTCGAAGAAGTCCGGCCGTGGCGCGACGAAAGCCCGGAACACAGCCTCGCGCTGGCGGCTGCGCTGGAGCGCATGTCCGAGCACCCGATTGCCAAGGCATTCCTGGCTTCCGGGGCCACGACGTCCACCGCAACGGACGTGGCCGTGACCGCGGGTGCGGGCCTCGAGGGCCGCGTCGATGGCCGGCGGTTGCGCATCGGCACGCTGGACTTCGCACGCGGCCTGTCGGTGCATGCGGAGCAAGCAGAGACGACCGAATCAGCCGTTGCGGAAAGCTGGGTCTACCTCGGTGATGAATCCGGGCTGCTGGCGGGTTTCCGCCTTGCGGACCCGCTGCGCGCAGAAACAGCTGGCTGCGTGCAGCAACTCGCTCAGCTCGGCCTCGGTTCGGAGATCGTGAGCGGCGACGCTCTAGCGGCCGTCGCACGCATTGCAGCGCGCAGCGGCATCGAGCGCTTCGAGGCGCGGCTGACGCCCCATGCGAAAGTCGCACGCCTCAGGTCGCTGCAGGACACGGGTGCGGTCGTCGTCGCCGTCGGCGACGGCATCAACGATGCGCCGTTGCTGCAGGCGGCGAACGTCGCTGTCGCCATGGGCAGGGGCTCCGCCCTCGCGCAGACGAGCGCCGACCTGATCCTGGTGCGCGATTCGCTCGACCAGCTGCCGGAAATCGTGCGGATGGCGCGCCAGGCCCAGCGCATCGTCAGGCAGAACCTCGCCTGGGCGATCGCATACAACCTGGCTGCGCTGCCACTTGCTGCGGCTGGCCTCGTGCCGGCGTGGCTCGCGGCGATCGGCATGTCGCTGAGTTCGGTGTTCGTGGTCCTGAATGCGACGCGTGTCGCCCGTCGCACGACGACGCTGGCAACCCCGCGCTGGACCGATGCACGACCGGCAGGAGCGGCATAGATGGAAATCCTCTACCTGATGGTCCCGCTCGGCCTGGCGCTCGTCGGAGTCGGCGTGTGGGCCTTCTTCTGGGCCGTGGGCAGCGGGCAGTTCGACGATCTCGACAGTCCCGGCTGGTCGGTGCTCGACGATGAGCGCAAGCGCAAGACCTCGGGTGACGGCACCGTCGACGACTCCTCGAAGCCCGCAACACAGGAACCACCCAAACCATGAATGCCCTGGACGCCGGTTCACTGAGTCTCGGTGCCGCGTTGATCGCCGGGCTCGCCGGCAGCGGCCATTGCCTGACCATGTGCGGCGGCATCGCGGGCGCCCTGGCGATGCGCAACAGCACGTCGGAACGTGCGGGTTCGCGCCTGGCGCTGGCCATCGCCTATAACATCGCTCGCGTGGCCAGTTACACGCTTGCAGGCGCGGTGGCCGGTCTGCTTGGCCAGACGTTGCTGCGCTCGGTCGACGTCGCGCCGCTCTCGATCGCCTTTCGCGTGCTGGCCGGCGCCATCATGGTGGCCGCCGCGGGTCGCCTGCTGTTCGGTTGGCGATTGCTCGACCCGCTGGAGGCCGCGGGCGCCGGTCTCTGGCGCAAGTTCCTGCCGGCAAAGGGGCGTATTGCACAGCGAAAGGGCCTGTCCGGGGCGATCGGGCTGGGACTGGCGTGGGGTTGGCTGCCCTGTGGACTGACGTATTCGATGCTGTTGCTTGCCGCCACCACGGCCAGTGCCCCCACCGGAGCGCTCGTGATGGCTGCGTTCGGCGTCGGCACGTTGCCGGCGATGGTGTCGGCCACGGTCGCCTTCGAGCGCGCGGCGAAGCTCCTGGCCAGCCGCGCCACGCTGCGCAACGTAGCGGGTTCGCTGCTGCTCGCGTTCGGCGCGTGGACCGCGGGCTCAGCCTTGTACCACCTGGTTGCCCATAACACCCACGGTGGCCGCATGGGTCACGACATGAGTTCGATGGATGACCCTGCCGACCCACACGCGGGCCATGACATGAGTGCAACTGGTGCACGGGACGGGCGCGCGCACCGCGGCAAGAGTGGCCGGGACGCTCCGGGGCCTGCCTGGCCGGGGACGCTCGACCACTCGTCCTGGGCTGATCCAGCCGCTTTACGGGCCGACGACCGGCCCGTCGTCCATGCCGCCTGGCCGTCGATCACTGGATCGTGATCGCCAGCGGACGTGGCTTCTCCACCGCGACGCGCGGCAGGCTGACCGTCAACACGCCATCCTTGGATTCGGCGTGGATTCCCTTCGGATCGACGTCGTCGGGCAGCGCAAAGCTGCGCTCGAACGCGCCGTAGAAACGCTCGGTGCGATGCAGGGTCTCGCCCTTCGTCTCCTTTTTCCACTTTGCGTTCACCCTTGATCGTGAGTACGCCTGCGTCGAACAGGACCGTCACGTCCTCCTTGCGCACGTCCGGCAGGTCGACCTTGATCAGGTACTCCTTCTCCCGCTCGATCACGTCCGCCAGCGGCATGAATTCATAGCCGCCATCGGCCGGCCGGGCCAGGGTCGACATCCGGCCAAACATCGGGCTGAACCCTTTCAGCAGGTCGTCCATCTCGCGGAACGGCTCCCATCTCATCAGTCTCATGGCGCCCTCCTTGGGTGTCCCCTTGCCAACAAAACCCGGGGACCGGCTCGCAGCCGGCCTCGTGTACATTGTCGCGCCACGGCTGAGTTCCTGCGATTCGCGGCGTTGCCTAGCCGGGTTTCCAGCAATACCTAGTCCCGCGCCCCGCGTTCTTTTAGGATTCGCACTTTCACCGCAGCACCTGCAGATCTTGCACGAAGAACGCCAGCCCACTGCCGCCCAGCACGCCACGCCCGGCACCGCGCCCCGAGGCTCGAACCAGGCCGAGTTCGAGTTCCGGTCGCTGCTGGACGCGGCGGTCGACGCGATCATCGTCATCGATCACCGGGGCCGGATCGAACAGTTCAGCCTCTCCGCGGAGCGGATCTTCGGTTACACCGCGGCCGAGGTGATCGGCCAGAACGTCGACGTGCTCATGCCAGCGCCCTACCGCGCCGACCATGACGCGTACATGCATCGGTACTAGCAGACCGGGGAAGCCAGGATCATCGGGATCGGCCGCGAAGTGCAGGCGCGGCGCAAGGACGGCTCCGTCTTCGCGTGCGAACTCGCGGTCGGCAAGGTGCAGGGCGTCGAGCCGCCGCGGTTCATCGGCTTCATTCACGACATCACGCCGCGCAAGCTCGCCGACGAGCGCCTGCGACGCAGCGAATCCGAACTGCGGCTGGCGCAGGAGCTCGCGAATCTCGGCAACTACGTCGTCCACCTCGATCAGTCGGAGCCCGATTACTACTCGCCGCAGCTCTGCCGCATTCTCGGTATCGGCGCTGCCGAAGTAGCGCTTCCGCTCACGGCATTGCTCGAGCGCTGGGTGCACCCGGGCGACCGCGAAAAATTCGACGAGGCGTGCCGTGAGCTGGAATCGCCTGCAAACGCGTTCGACTGCGAGTACTGCATCGTGCTCGAGGATGGCACGACGCGGTACCTGCACCACATTGCGCAGGTCACGCGCGACGCGCAGGGCAACCCGCTCAAGCACATCGGCACGATCCACGACGTGTCAGATCGTCGCGCAACCGAGGACGAGGCCCGGCAGCTGCAGGAACGTCTGACGCATTTCAGCCGCCTGTCGACGATGGGCGAAATGGCCGCGGGCCTCGCCCATGAGATCAACCAGCCGCTGACCGCGATCGCGACGTATGCGCAGGCCTGCCAGCGCTTCATGCGCTCGCCGAACCGCGACGACGCCGACGTACTCGAGGCGCTCGCACAGATCAATGCGCAGGCATTGCGGGCTGGCGAGGTCATCCGGCGCCTGCGCAATTTCGTGAAGAACCGCGAAGTGAAGCGCGAGCCCGTCGACTGCAATCGCCTGCTCGACGACCTGCGCACGCTCGCCGAGACCGACGCCAGGCTGCACAACGTCCGGTTGCGGATCGACGCCGAACCCGCCCTGCCGACGGTCTACGCCGACCCGATCCAGCTGCAGCAGGTCGTGCTGAACCTCGTCCGCAACGCGATCGATGCGATGTCGGAGGCGCCCGAGACGCGCCGCGAGGTCCTGCTCAGCACGCGCCAGCTGCCGGAAGGCGAGATCGAAATCATCGTGGCGGACCATGGCAGCGGCCTGGCGCCCGAAGCCGCCGAGCACCTGTTCAACCCATTTTTTACGACTAAATCGGGCGGCACAGGCCTCGGCCTCGCCATCAGCCGCTCGATCGTGCGCGCTCACGGCGGACGCCTGTGGCACACTCCCAATGAGGGAACCGGCGCACGATTTCATTTCACGCTGCCGGCATCGCCCATGACGCTGGTATCCAAAGGGGAGTAGAGCCGAGTGATCAAGGAAATCAAGCCGACGGTGTTCGTGGTCGACGACGACACGGCCGTCCGCGACTCACTACGGATGCTGCTCAAGTCGGTTGGCCTGCCGGTCGAAGTGTTCGAATCCGGGCAGGAATTCCTCGACGCCGACCGTGACGACCGTCCCGGCTGCCTGGTGCTCGACATCCGCATGCCTGGCATGAGCGGGCTCGAACTGCAGGTGAAACTCAACGAGCGCCACTCGATCCTGCCGATCATCTTCATCACCGGCCACGGCGACGTGCCGATGGCGGTCGAGGCGATGCAGGCCGGCGCGGTCGATTTCATCCAGAAACCGTTCCGCGACCAGGACCTGCTCGATCGCATCAACCAGGCGCTGGAAAAGGACGCCGGCAGCCGCCGCATGCTGGCCGAGCGCAACATGATTCGAAAGCGGCTGGAATCGCTGACGCCGCGCGAGAAAGAAGTGCTTGATCTCGTGGTCGCCGGCAAGGCCAACAAGGTGATCGCGGGAGACCTCAACCTGAGCCAGCGCACCGTGGAAATCCACCGTGCGCGCGTGATGGAAAAAATGGAAGCGCATTCGCTGGCCCACCTCGTCCGCATGGTGCTCGAGGTCGAGCGCACCGAGGAGTAGGCGCGCTGTTGCGGCGCAACAGGCGTTGCGAACCGCTCGTATTTACGTATAAACCCGCAATTGCCGTGGACCGGGCGGCCATGAAAACTGCACTGCATGCGACCCGGTTACGCAGCGCTTTCCGCCCCGCCAGCTCGTCCCCGCGGCTCCTCGTGAGCTGCGCGGGCTTAGTGGTCGCGCGCTCCATCATGTCACCCGCCATCTCTGCCGCGCAGGAGGCACCGCCGATCATCGGCGTCATCGACTCCGACCCGGTCGCGCGCGCGGCATTGAAGACGCTGCTGCAGCCCGTCGGCGTCGACGTGGTGAGCTTCGACACCGCGGAGTCGTACCTGCTGTCGGGCTCGTCGCGGAGTCTCGCGTGCCTCATCGTCGACCTGCTCCTGCCCGGCATGTCCGGCCTGGAACTGTTGCGCCGGCTGCGCAGCAACGGCAACGACGTGCCGGTGATCCTGCTCGCCGACGAATCGGACGTTCCCACCGCAGTCGCGGCGATGCGTGAAGGCGCCACGGATTTCATCGAGCGCCCGTACGCGAACGTCGCCATCCTGAAGCAGGTGCAGAAGCTGATCCGCGGGCAGAGCGGCGGCGTGATGCCCGCTTGAGCTCGCGGGCGCACTGCCCATGAGTTCCCTCGACAGCTGGCACGAAGAAAAGCAGTCCGCGTGGCTCTATCGCGCGCTGGCCTCCTGTGAAACCGACGCGAAGATCGCGGAGCTGTTCCGGGCACTCGCCGCCGCCGCCGACTTCCAGGCCGACAAGTGGCTCGCCAACGCAGGGCAGCCTGCGCCACCCGCATTTGCGCCGTCCGTGCGTGCACGAATCACCGCAGGGCTCGCGCGCGCGTTCGGCCCCCGGCGAGTGCGTCACATGCTCGCCGCGATGAAAGTGCGCGGCCTCTCGGTCTACGATTCGCAGCGCTCGCTCGCGGGCCACCTGATGCCCACCTCGGTGTCGGACGTGGGCGCGCGACACAAGGGCCACGGCGGCGGCAACCTCCGCGCCGCGGTGTTCGGCATCAACGACGGTCTCGTCTCCAACACGAGCCTGATCATGGGCGTCGCGGGAGCGGCTGCGGGCGCCGACTTCGTGCTGACCAGCGGCGTGGCGGGATTGCTGGCAGGCGCGCTCTCCATGGCCGCGGGCGAATACGTGTCGATGCGCTCGCAGCGCGAGATGTTCGAGTACCAGATCGGGCTCGAGCGCGACGAACTGCGGGAATACCCGGAAGAGGAAGCCGAAGAACTCGCCTTGATCTACCAGGCGCGCGGCATGCAGCTCGAGGAGGCGCGCCGCGTGACCCGCGAACTGGTGAAGAACGAGGCGAACGCGCTCGACGCGCTGGCGCGTGAAGAACTGGGTCTCAATCCGGACGACCTCGGCTCGCCGTGGGGTGCCGCGATCTATTCGTTCCTCGCCTTCGCGCTCGGCGCGATCGTCCCGCTGGTGCCGTTCCTGTTCGGGTTGCAGCTGCAGCGGTCGGTCATGATCGCCGCGATCACCGCGGGCGTTGCGTTGTTCGGGGTCGGCGCTGCGTTGAGCCTGTTCACGGGCCGTAGCGCGCTCGCGGGAGGGCTGCGCATGGTGCTGATCGGCGGCGGCGCCGGCATCGCGACGTGGTTCATTGGATCGCTGCTGGGCGCAGCGATCCAGTAGGGGATAGGGGAAATTGGGGACGCTCACCTATTACAGACAGTGGGGCGAGTAATAGGTGAGCGTCCCCAATTTCCCCTATCCCCTATCCCGCGCTGTGCAGCTGCGCCTGCAGCCTGCGCCGCTCCTCCACCAACTCCACGATGATCGCAGCGCCGGTGAGGTTCACGCCGAGGTCCGTCACGAGCCGTGTCATCGCCAGCACGCGTGGCAACTGCCGCCGCGGAAAAGCCCAGTCCGCCGGTTCGAGCCCACCGCGCGGATCGAGCGCACCGAGTTCCACCATTTCGACGATCCACTGCTGCTCGACGCGAAGACGGTTGCAGATTTCGTCGATGCGCAGCCAGTCGTCGTCGTCGAGGAATTGCGCAAGCAGCACATCGCCGTCGTCATTGCGGGTGCTCATGCGGAAGTCCTCGCGCTGGCGGTGAGCTCGGCCCGGGGATCGAAGGCCAGCTCCTGCTTCATGCGTGCGAAGAAATCACGCGCCTGCGGGCTGTCGGGCGGCAGCATGATCGCCAGCGTGACGTACTGGTCACCGGGTGTCGGGCCGGGCAAGCCGCGGCCACGCAATCGCAGCCGCTGTCCCGCCCGCGCGCCGGCCGGCAGCTTCATTTCGACGGGGCCACCGAGCGTCGGCACCGAAACCGATTCACCCAACGCGGCTTCCCAGGGCGCGACCGGCAACTGCACCGTCACGTCGCGGCCCTCGAGCTTGAACAGCGGGTGCGGCCGTAGATTCACCTCCAGGTACAGGTCGCCGGCTGGACCACCGCCCATGCCCGCGCTGCCCTGTCCCGCGAGCCGGATCTGCTGGCCCTCGACGACACCCGCGGGGATCGAGACGCGCAGGGTGCGCGGCCTCGAAGTGACGTGGCCGTCGGGGCTGATCTCGGGCGTGCGCAGTTCGAGCGTGCGCGTTCCACCGCGGTACGCGTCCTCGAGGTCGATCTCGACGCGCGCGACGTGGTCCTGGCCGGCGGCTGCAAAGCCACGCCCTGCGCCGCCGCGGCCGGCGGACTCGAAACCGTGTGCACCTCCGAACGGGCTTCGCGCTCCGAACAGTTCGGCAAAGAAGTCACTGAAGTCCGCGCCAGCGCCGGGACCGGCTGCGCGACCGCCTCGCTCGCCGCGCCCGGGCGTGAACTCGAAGCCTTTGCCCCAGTCGGGCGGCGGACGGAATTCCTGGCCCTGCCGCCAGTCGGACCCGAGCTGGTCGTAGGCCGCGCGCTTTTCCGCATCCTTGAGGACTTCGTTCGCCTCCTGCAGCTCCTTGAACCGCTCTTCGGCGTCCTTCTCCTTGCTGACGTCCGGGTGGAACTTGCGCGCGAGCTTGCGGTATGCGCGCTTGATCTCATCCTGGGTCGCGCCCCGCGGCACACCCATGACGGCGTAGTAATCCTTGAATCGCATGGACAGCGCTGCCTCCGGCGGTCGTGGCCCCGCTGATGTGGAGGCGGCGGCACCCCGATGCAAGGCCCGCGGACCGCGAGTTGCGCTTGCTTCCGGCCCAGACGGCCCCATAGAACCGGTCAATGCCACCGGAGACGGTATCGACATGACTACTGCAAGTGCCGCCCCTGCGACCACCCAGGTCGTCTGCCAGCGTTGCGACGGGATCGTGCGCATCCCGACGGAACGGATGCGGGACCAGCCGAAGTGCCCGCGTTGTCACGAAGCGCTGTTCCAGGGGCAACCCGTAACACTGACGGCCGGCAATTTTGCCCGCCACGTCGAGCATTCCGGGGTCCCCGTGGTCGTCGACTTCTGGGCGCCGTGGTGCGGTCCCTGCCGGTCGATGGCACCGGCCTTCGAGCGGGTCGCGGCCGAGACCGAGCCAGCGGCCCGGTTCGCCAAGCTCAACACGGACGAGGCCCAGGACATCGGTGCGCGCTACGGTATCCGCAGCATTCCGACCCTGATGGTGTTCAGGGACGGCAAGGAAGTGGCGCGGCAAGCCGGCGCGATGGATGCCGCCACGTTGCGGCGCTGGCTGGGGGCTAACGCAGGGGTCAGCCTTTCTTCGTCGAACAGGTGCTGATGCCGAAAGGCAGGTACGCCGGGCACCAACGGAACGTGCCCGTCAGGATGGGCACGATGCCGATCAGGCCCCAGTAGCGCGCGTTGCCTTCCAGCAGGAAGAACAGCGACAGCAATGCCAGGCCCGCGACGATGCGCAATGTCCTGTCCATTCCCCCGACGTTCGGTGTCATGACTGTGTCCTCAATATTGTGGTTGATTCGATCCTGACCCATCACCGGTGGGGCGGCGCCCGGTCCGGCCTTGTTGCGCATCCTAGGAGCCCCCGGGGGCCTTGTCTGTAACCAAAGTCACCCAGGCAGGGGTTGGCGTCAGCTGGCGCCCGACGCCACCCGGCGGAGTGCTCCGGCGTCGCAGATGTCAATCGACCCACGGCCGAGACGCACCCAGCCCGCGTCGGCGAAACCCTTCAGCACGCGCGTGACGATTTCGCGCACGCTGCCGACCTCGTCGGCCAGTTGCTGGTGAGTCAACGGAACCGTCTTGCCGCGGCCGAGCAGCGCTGCGGCAATTCGGCGGTCGAGTCTGTGGAAAGCAACCGCCTCGACGAGACCCATGAGATCGGCCAGGCGTTCGGCGAAGAGACTGAACACGTAGCGGCGGAACGGTGCATGCCGTGACATCAGCGCATCGAACGCATCGCGCGATAGCACGACCAGCCGCGCATCTGATTCGACGATGCCCGACGCAGGATAGTCGCTGCTGCCGACGAGGCAGCTGCTCGTCAGGACGCAGCTTTCACCCGGACCGACCCGGTAGAGCTGAAGCTCCCGGCCCTCGCCCACTTTCGAGACACGGATCGAGCCGCGGAGTACGAACGGAAACTGCTGGCACGGCGAACCTGCGCCGAAGAGCGAAGTGCCGCCGGGAAGCTCCACGAGCTGGGCCCCGCAAGCATCTCGGCAAGTTCAGCCGGGTCGAGCCCGTGCAGCGCCGGGTAGAGCGCTTGCAGTTCTTCCGAGGCAGCGGCGGCCGTCATCGGTCCGGTCAGGCGGCGGCTGGTTCGAGTACGACGAGCAGATCCTTGGCGTCCACCTGCTGGCCCGGGCGCGCGATGATCTCGGCGATCACGCCGTCCCGCTCCGCCCGCACGCTCGTTTCCATTTTCATCGCTTCGATCGTCACGAGCACGTCGCCGCGCGCCACGGCGTGACCGGTCAACACGTTGACCGTGGCGATCGTGCCCGGCATCGGCGCGCCGACTTCATCGGGGTGATCAAGCTCGGCCTTGCGGCGCGCCGGACGCTTCGCGACCTGGCTCCGATCCTGCACCTTGACCGACCGCGGCTGTCCGTTCAGTTCGAAGAACACGGTGCGCGTGCCGTCGTCGTGCACGTCGCTGGTCGCAACGTACCGGATGATCAGGTGCTTGCCCTTCTCGAGATCGACCGTGATCTCCTCGCCCGTTTCCAGGCCGTAGAAGAACGCGCGCGTCGGCAGCACGCTCACGTCACCGAAATGCGTGCGATCCGCCATGTAGCTGGAGAACACTTTCGGATACATCAGCCACGACGCGAATTCGTGGTCGGAAATCGCGCGCGGCATCCTCTCCTGGACCTGCGCGCGAGCCTGCACGAGATCGACCGGCGCCAGGTGCTCGCCCGGGCGTGAGGTCGAGGGTTGCACGCTGCCGAGTATCTTTCTCTGCAGGTCGCGCGGGAATCCACCGAGCGGCTGCCCGATGTCGCCACGGAAGAGCGAGACGACGGACTCCGGGAATGCGACATCGGTCTGCGGATCGGCGACATCCTCGGCGGCAAGCCCGCTGGTCACCATCATGATCGCCATGTCGCCCACGACCTTCGACGACGGCGTGACCTTCACAATGTCGCCGAACAGCTCGTTGACCTGCGCGTAGGCGCGCGCCACTTCGTGCCAGCGGGTGTCGTCGATCCCGAGCGAGCGGGCCTGCTCGCGCAGGTTCGTGTACTGGCCGCCGGGCATGCCGTGCACGTACACCTCGGAGGCGCCGGCACGCATGTCGCTCTCGAACGCGGCGTAGCCATGCCGGACCTGCTCCCAGTAGTTGGAGAGCAGCCGCAGGTTGTCGGGGTCGAGCCCGGAATCCCGCGACCCGTGGCGCAACGATTCGACGATCGAACCCAGGTTTGGCTGCGACGTCAGTCCACTCATGGCGTCGAGCGCGCCGTCCACGGCATCGCAACCGGCGTCGATTGCCGCAAGCACGCTGGCAGCCGCGATGCCGCTCGTGTCATGCGTGTGGAAGTGCACCGGGATGCCGATCTCGTCCTTGAGCGCCTTGACCAGGGCGTGCGCCGCGCGCGGCTGGCACAGGCCCGCCATGTCCTTGATGCCGAGAATGTGAGCGCCCGCCTGCTCCAGCTGCTTCGCCATCGCGACGTAGTACTTCAGGTCGTACTTGGTCTGGCGCGGATCGCTGAGGTTGCCCGTGTAGCAGATGGCGGCTTCGCAGAGCCGGCCGGACTCGCCGACCGCGTCCATCGCGACGCGCATGTTGTCGACCCAGTTCAGCGAATCGAAGACGCGGAACACGTCGACGCCATTCTTCGCGGCCTGCTGCACGAAGTAGCGCACGACGTTGTCGGGATAGTTCGTGTACCCGACCGCATTGGCTGATCGCAGCAGCATCTGCAGCAACAGGTTCGGCATCGCGTCGCGGAACGCGATGAGACGGTCCCACGGGCATTCGCGCAGGAAGCGCATCGCGACGTCGAAGGTCGCGCCGCCCCAGCATTCGACCGAGAACAGGCCGGGTGCGAGCCGTGCGTAGGCCGGCGCAATGGCCACCAGGTCGCGGGTGCGAAAGCGCGTCGCCAGCAGCGACTGGTGGGCATCGCGAAACGTCGTGTCGGTGAACAGCACCTGCGGCTGCTCGAGCATCCACTGCGAGAACTTCCTCGCGCCCAACTGGTCGAGTCGCTGCTTCGTGCCAGGCGGTGGCGCACCGACGGGCAGCTTCGGCGGTCGTGCATCCACGATGCGGCCCGGACGGGCGCGTCCAGTTACTTCAGGGTTGCCGTTGACGATCACGTCCGCGACGAAGCGCAGCAATCGCGTCGCACGGTCGCGCTTGCGCGGATAGCGGAACAGCTCCGGTGTCTGGTCGATGAACCTCGTCGTGTACGAGCCGTCACGGAAGTGCTCGTGCGTGATCAACTGCTCGAGGAAGCGCAGGTTCGTGCTGACGCCGCGCACCCGGAACTCTTTCAGCGCGCGGTCCATGCGCGCGATCGTCTCGTCGGACGATGGCGCCCAGGCGGTCACCTTCACCAGCAGCGAGTCGTACGAACGGGTGATGAACGCGCCCGAGTACGCCGTGCCTGCATCGAGCCGGATGCCGAAGCCCGCCGGACTGCGATAGGCCGTGATGCGGCCGTAGTCCGGGATGAAACTGTTCTCGGGGTCCTCCGTCGTGACCCGGCATTGCATCGCGTGGCCGGTGATGCGGATGTCCGCCTGCGCAGGCACGCCGCTGGCGGGCGTCCCGATTGCGGCGCCTTCCGCGATGCGGATCTGCGCCTTGACGATGTCGATGCCGGTGACCACTTCGGTCACCGTATGCTCGACCTGGATGCGCGGATTGACTTCGATGAAATAGAACTGGCCGGTGTCTGCGTCCTGCAGGAACTCGACGGTGCCGGCATTGAGGTACCCGACGGCGCGCCCGATGCGCAGACCGAGTTCGCAGAGTTCAAGCCGCTGCGTCTCGTCCAGGAAGACCGACGGTGCGCGCTCGACGACCTTCTGGTTGCGACGCTGCACCGTGCAGTCGCGCTCATACAGGTGCACGAGATTGCCGTGCGTGTCGCCGAGGATCTGCACTTCGACGTGGCGCGCACGCCGCACCAGTTTCTCGAGGTAGACCTCGTCGTTGCCGAACGCGGCTTTCGCCTCGCGCCGTGCGATAGCGACCATCTCGATCAATTGCGAGGCGTCGTCGATCGCGCGCATGCCGCGGCCGCCGCCACCCCAACTGGCCTTGAGCATGACGGGATAACCGACCTTCGCCGCCAGCGCGAGCACCGACGCATCGTCGGGCGGTAACGGCGGCGTGGCCGGCATCACCGGCACACCGGCTGACGTCGCGAGGTCGCGTGCGGTCACCTTGTTGCCGAGACGACGCATGATCCCGGGCGTCGGACCGATGAACAGCAGGCCCGAACTCGCGCAGGCTTCGGCGAACGCCGGGTTCTCGGAAAGGAACCCGTAGCCCGGGTGAATTGCATCGGCACCGCATTCGAGCGCCACGCGCACGATGTCGTCGATGCCGAGGTAAGCCTCGACCGGCCCCTTGCCCTCGCCCACCAGGTAGGCCTCGTCGGCCTTCATGCGGTGCAGCGAAAAGCGGTCCTCCTGCGAGTAGATCGAAACGGTCTTGATCCCGAGCTCGTGCGCGGCGCGCATCACGCGGATGGAGATCTCGCCGCGGTTGGCGACGAGCAGGGTCTTGATCTTGCGGTGGTGACGCATAGGGTCGGGAAACTCGATCGAAATGAGCCTGTGGACGGACGCCTGCCCGGTTCGTCCGGAGGTGCGATTAGCGCCCAAAATAATACGTGGCGCGCCGCTCTGGTATGTTCGTTTCCTTCGACCGGCCTGCCGCGAAGGAATGACATGACAGCGATCGCCGTCCACGGAGGCGCGGGGGACATCCCGCCCGCCGAACTCACGCCCGAACGGGAAGCGGCCTACCGCACTGGACTGGAGCAGGCGCTGCGTGCCGGACAACGAATCCTGGAGGCAGGCGGCCCGAGTCTCGACGCCGTCGTCGCCGCGGTGCAGGTGCTCGAAGACAACCCGCTCTTCAACGCCGGCCGCGGTGCCGTGATCGCCGCCAACGGGATCTGCGAACTCGACGCGTCGCTCATGGACGGGCGCGACCTGCGCGCAGGCGCGGTGACCGGTCTGCGTCACGTGAAAAGCCCGATCGGCCTCGCCCGGCTGGTCATGGACAATTCACCGCACGTGATGCTGTCCGGCCAGGGTGCGGAGGAATTCGCCCTCGAGCAGGGGCTCGAACCCGTGGCGAACCGCTACTTCGTCACTGAGCGTCGGCAGCGCGAACTGGCGGCCGCCCTCGATGCGAATGCGGGCGATTTCCGTGAATCCCTGATGGGAACCGTCGGCGCCGTGGCGCTCGACGCCGCGGGCGACCTGGCCGCGGCGACGTCGACTGGCGGCATGACCGCCAAGCGTTGGGGCCGGGTCGGTGATTCACCGGTGATCGGCGCAGGCACCTACGCGGCCAATGACTGCTGCGCCGTTTCGGCGACGGGGCACGGCGAGTACTTCATCCGCGCGACGGTCGCGCACGAGATCGCGGCGCTGATCCGTTACGCGGGCAAGAGCGTGCGTGAGGCCGCGGACATCGTGGTCCATGAGCAACTGCGGCACATGGGGGGCGAAGGCGGCGTGATCGTCGTCGGACGCGACGGCACGATCGCGCTGCCTTTCAACTCTCGTGGAATGCTGCGCGGCTCGATCGACGCGCAGGGTCGGATGACGACCGGGATTCTCTGATTACCCTCGCTCCCGCTGCGGCAGGCTCAGGCCGGAGGATGGCTCGGGGCTCGCAGCCGGCCTGCCCGGGTCGCGCTGCAATGGCGACCTGGCTCACGCCGAGAAATAGCGGGCGAGATACTCGTCGAAAGAAAGCGTGTCCGACGCTTCGATACGCGCCTGCTGGTCGATCGACGCGGCCGCCTCGGCGGCAAACTCGTCCTGCCTGGACGAGTTAGGGGGGAGCAGGTCCCTGAAGTAGGACTGGTGGACTTTCGACATGCGCAGCGCAAAGTTGAAGAACGATTCCTCGTTCGTGCGCATTTCGTGCAACGAACGCGCCGCCGGAGTCAGTGAGACATCGCGGATCTTTTCCTCCTGCAACTCGAGTGCAGTGCGGTACGGACGTTGCGCGTCGCCTTCGTCCAGCAGCTCGCAGAGGCCGCGCATCGAATCGATGATCTCGGCGGCCCAGTCACTCAACCTGACCTCGCGACCGTCGCGGCGCAGCAGCAGGCCGGGCCGGCGGCCTTCGCGCGCGACGATTGCGTGATTGCCGTCGAGTTCCTCCTGTTCCGAGGTCTCGATCGGGCGGCTGTCGCGCAGCACGCAGAAAGCCGCGAATGCCTCGAGGAACCGCAGCTTGTTCTGGTTGACGCCCACCGGGTCGAAGACGCTCACGTCGAGCGAGCGCATCTCGACGTATTGCACGCCCGCGCGCTGCAGTGCCTTCGTCGGGCGCTCGCCACTCCGGGTGATGCGCTTCGGACGGATGAAGCTGTAGTACTCGTTCTCGATCTGCAGGATGTTGGCGTTGAGCTGGAAGTATTCGCCATCGACCTTCACGCCGATCTTCTCGTTCTCGGGATTCGGCGTGCTGATCGCGGCCGTCAGGTCACGCACGTAGTGATCGAGACTGTTGACCGAGACGTTGAGTCCCGCCTGGCTCTTGTTGCGGTAACCGAGGTCGCTCATGCGCAGCGAGGTCGCGTACGGAGCGTACAGGCTGTCGGGTTCCAGCGGCTCGAGACCGTCGACCTTGCGTCCCTGCAGGAATGACGGACACAACGCAGGGGAATTCCCGAACAGGTACAGCACGATCCAGCCGTGCCGCCGGTAATTGCGCAACAGCGAGAAGTAAGACTCGTCGCGGAAGGCCTGCCCGGAGTCCCGGGGCCGCAGCACGTCCGCCAGCACCGGCCAGAAGTGCTCCGGGAACGAGTAGTTGAAGTGCACGCCCGCGATGGCCTGCATCACGCGGCCGTAGCGGCGGCCGAGACCTTCGCGGTACACGGTTTTCATGCGCCCGACGTTCGACGAGCCGAACTGCGCGATCGGAATGCTTGCTTCGCCCTTGATGGCGCACGGCATGCTCGTCGCCCAGAGCAGTTCGTCGTCGGGCAGGTTCGTGTAGACGAAGTGATGCAGGTCGGCGAGGTACTGCACCAGTTCCCAGGTGTGGGCGAACGGCGGCGTGACCAGTTCGATCAGCGCTTCGGAATAATCGGTCGTGACGTGCTCGTTGGTGAGCGCCGACCCCAGGGTCCGGGGATGCAGCGTCTTCGAGATCCGTCCTGTCGGCGTCACCCGCAGGGATTCCCGCTCCACCCCCTTGAGTCCACCTTGCAGCAAGCCACGCATGCGGACGTTGATGAGGCCGGCGAGGCGCTTTTCGAAGGCTCGGTCGAGGGACATCGTGGGCTCAGCCGCCATTACGAGGCCGGGTAGGTTAGCAGAACGGTCCGCGGGACCCGACCACGCGCCGGGCATGACGATAGACGTCGATCGCTGGTCGGGGCGAGCCCTGCCTGACCGGTCGATGCGCAGGAAGTGGTCCCTGAAAATGATTCTTGAATCGCTGTTTAATTCAATGTATTCAATTATTTATGCAAGCCCCGATGGTCCGGCGACAAGCGGCGCAGACGGCCAGCAGCTATGCTTGCTCCGTGTGCTACGTGAGACTCCTCGTTTTTGCGACCTTGGCCTATGGCACGCTGGGCGCTGCACCCGCGCGCGCCGAGGACTCGATGCGCTGCGGCAGCAAGCTCGTCACCGTCAGTGACGGCAAGGACAAGGTTCGCGCCCTGTGCGGCGAACCGTCGAGCGTCAGCTTCCAGGGCGTGATCCGTCGCGCCCCCCGCTACGAGTACGGTTACGGTAACAACCGGTACAACTACTACGGCCCGGGCGTCATCGAGATGCCAGTGGAAGTGTGGACGTACAATTTCGGCTCGAGCAAGTTGTTGCGCAAGTTGCGTTTCGTGGGCGACGAACTGGACGAAATCCGCACCGACGGTTACGGCTACTGATGCAGCGCCACGCGCGGCTCAACGCCGCGCTCCGATCCAGCGATTGATCCTGGTCTCGAGCACGGACAAAGGCAGTATTCCGCTGCCGATGACTCGTTCGTGGAACTCGCGCACGTCGAAGCGTTCGCCGAGACGCTGCTCGGCGCGACGGCGCAGCTCGAGAATCTTGAGCTGTCCGATCTTGTCGGCGAGCGCCTGGCCGGGACAGGCGATGTAGCGGTCGACTTCGGCGGCAATGTCCGCCTCGCCGAGTGCCGTGTTCGCGCGCAGGTACTCGCCCGCGCGCTGGCGGCTCCAGCCCTTCGCATGCAGGCCCGTGTCGACGACGAGGGCCGCCGCACGCCACAGCTCCACGTTCAGTGCGCCGAACTGGCTGTACGGATCCGCATACAGCCCCAGTTCGGCTCCGAGCGATTGCGCGTACAGGGCCCATCCCGCGACAAATGCCGCGTCGTCGCCGAAGCGGCGGAACCGCGGCAAGTCGGGTGTCTCCCGCGCGATCGCCACCAGGTAGAGGTGCCCGGGCACGGCCTCGCCCAGGTAGCGCGCGTCCATCGCATAGGACGGGCGCGCTGCGAGCTCACTGGTATTTACGTAAAGGACGCCGATTTGTCCGCCATTGGCACTCTGCGGCGAGTACGACGCACCGGTAGCAGAGGCCGCACGAAAACCTTCGATCGGACGGGTTTCGAAAGTCGACTTCGGCCGGCGCAGGAACAACGAGGGCAAACGCGCATCGACGCGATCGTGCAGTGCCGCATAACCCGCGAGCATCGACTGGGCGTCGCCGATCTGGAACTGCGGATCCGCACGCAGCGCATCAAACACGGCCCGCGACTCTCCCGCGATGCCAAGCGCTCCCTGCATGCCCACGAGACTTGCACGTAACCGCGCGACCTCGCGCTGGCCGAGCTCATGCACGTCGTCTGGAGTCATGTCAGTCGAGGTGTAGTTCCGCACGAGGTACGCATACCAGAGGTCCCCGCTCGGCAGGTCCGACCACGACACGGTGTCGCGCGCCCTGGGCAGGTATTCCTGCGCCAGGTAATCGTGCAGACGCCTATAGGCGGGCAATACCTTCGTCTGCAGCTTTTCGTCGTAGGCCTGCAGCAGGCGACGGCGGTCGGCCACGCTCGGCCCGGCCGGGAAGTTCAGCAGCGGCTGCCAGAACACGGTCTGCCGCGGGTCCTCGAGCCGGCCGAACGCCTCGAGCTGCGGCAGCGTGCGCTCGACCACGTCCTGCGGCAGCACCACGCCCTTGGTGACGCCGGCACGCAGGTTGTTGATGGCCTGGTCCACCCAGACGACGAAGCCATCCATGCGCGCGAGGAAGTTGTCGTAATCGCGTGTCGTCCTGAACGGATGCGCACCTTTGCCGGAACCGAGGTGCGCGAAGACCCCCGGCCAGTTTGCGCACGAGTTGATCGCCAGCAGTTCGCTCGGATACCGGTACCCGCCGATGCCCAGCTCCCGCTGGCGCTTGAAAGCCGCATAGGTGACGAGGTCCTCGCCGACGAGTCGCTGCGGATCGATCGCCTGCAGTTTCTCGAGCGACTCCTGTTCGATACCGAGCGAATCCGCCATCCAGCTCATGCTGACGTAGTCGCCGAAGCGATCGTCGAACCGGTGATCGCCGAGCTCGCTGGCACGAATGGGGTTCAGCGCGAGGTGCTGGTCGAAGTACGTTTCGACGATGCGATACAGCTCAGCCGCGTCGGCGTTGGACGCGCGCAGCGGGGCGGACAATTCCGAAGGCTTTTCCGCGGGTCGGGTCGATGGCTCCGGCGCGAAATCGCATGCCGTCAATGCCAGCGTGGCAACCAGCGACGGCAACAGGAAATGGTCTCGCAACATTCGCCGAGGCTTCAGCGGCGAGCCGCGATCCAGCGGTCGATCTTCGCCTCGAGTACGTCCATCGGCACGGCACCGTCGCCCAGGACTTCACGGTGGAAGTCGCGGAGGTCGAACTTCGGCCCAAGCGCCTGCTCCGCTTTGTGGCGCAGGCCCTGGATCCGCAGGTCTCCCACTTTGTAGCCGAGCGCCTGGCCGGGCCAGGCAATGTAGCGTTCGACTTCGGAGACGACGTCCGACTCGGCCATCGTCGAGTTGTCGAGCATGAACTTGATGGCCTGTTCCCTGGTCCAGCCTTTCGCGTGCAGGCCGGAGTCGACGACGAGGCGCATCGCGCGCAACTGCTCGTCGTTCAGTCGCCCGTACCACTGGTAAGGGTCGGTGAAGAGGCCGAGTTCCTTGCCAAGCGACTCCGCGTAGAGCGCCCAGCCCTCGACGTAGGCCGTGTAATCACCGCCGAAGCGGCGGAATCGCGGCACGCCCTGCAGTTCCTGCTGGATCGACACCTGGAAGTGGTGCCCAGGGGACGCTTCGTGCAGCGACAGCGTCTCCATGCCGAACTTCGGCTGCGCCTTCAGGTTGTACGTGTTGACGTAAAAGACGCCGGGACGCGAGCCGTCCGCAGAAGGTTGCTGGTAGTACGCACCCGCCGCGGACTGTGCGCGGAACGCCTCGACCTCGCGCACTTCGTAGTCCGCGCGCGGAAAGACCGAAAACAGCTTCGGCAACGCAGCGTCGATCTGCGTCTTGAGCTCGCGGTACCCGCCGAGCAAGTCCGAGCCCTGGGTGAAATAGAACTGTGGATCGGTTTCGAGAAAAGTGAAGAACGCTTCGAGGTCGCCCTTGAACCCGACCTGCTGCCTGACCTTGTCCATTTCGCCCAGGATGCGCTTCACCTCGCCGAGACCCAGCGCGTGAATCTCGTCGGGCGTCAGGTTCGTCGTGGTGTGTTCCTGCACGTAGTAGGCGTACCACGCCTGCCCGTCGGGCAATGCCGTCCAGGCCACGCTGCTGCGCGATTGCGGCAGGTATTCGTCGCGCACGAAATCACGCAGGCGCTTGTAGGCAGGCAACAGCTTTCCGTCGAGCATCCGGGTGTACTCGGCAGTGAGTCGCTCACGGTCGGCCGCGGAGAAACCCGCCGGAAGCTGCTGGATCGGCGCGTAGTACTGACTCTCCTGCGCCTGTGGCACGACCATCGCGTCGAGCTGACCGAGCACCTTCTCCATTACCGCACGCGGTTGCACGACACCCTTGGTCGCCCCCTCCCGCATGTTCACCTCCGCCTGGCCCATCCAGACGACCAGCCCGTCCAGGCGCTGCAACCAGTGCTCGTAGTCCGCGACCGTCTCGAACGGTTGCGCGTTGGTGCCCCGAACCCAGTGCGGGCATCACGGTGAGCAGACCGCCGGCCTGGTTGATCGGCAGCAGGTGAAACGGAAACCGTTCGCCCCGCGCTTCGCGTTCCCGCTCGTACAGGAAGATGTCGTACGAGATGCGGTCCGCACGCGGGAGCGAATCCGGGTCGAGCGCGCGGATCGCCGCAAGGTACTTCTGGTTCAGCGCGCGCGAGGCGGCCAGGTACTGCGGACCGATCGAATTCGGCAACTGATCGTCGTAGCGATGATCGCCGATGTAGGTCGCGAGCAGGGGGTTGGCGCGCAGGTTGTCCTCGAAATATTCCTCGAAGAGCGCATCGAGCCGCTGCCTGTTGTCGGTCGCCGCTGCCGGCGACGGCGCGTCCGGCGCCTTCGCGCCGGTGGTGGACTGGGGCGCCGAGACACAACCCTGCAAGGCCAGGGTCACGGCGAACACGAGGATCGAGGCGTGGGTGCGGTAAGACATCAGTGCGGATCCATGCCGGCGACGGGTCGGCGATTATAAGGTCTTCAGCGCTCGACGATCGCGGTGACGCCCATGCCACCCGCCGTGCAGATCGAAATGAGCCCACGGCCGCCGCCGCGCTGCGCGATCAACTTGGCCAACGTCGCGACGATGCGCGCGCCCGTGGCCCCGGCAGAACTCCGCCGACTCCCATGCCGCCAGCGTGCACAGCACCTGCGCTGCGAACGCTTCGTGAATCTCGTAGAAATCGAAGTCCTGCAGCGTGAGGCCTGCGTCGTCCAGCATGCGCGGCACGGCATAGGCCGGCGCCATCAGCAGCCCCTCGTCCCGCAGGAAATCGACGGCCGCCACCTTGCCAAACGTCAGGTAGGCCTGCACCGGCAGTCCCCTGGCACGGGCCCAGTCCTCACTCGCCAGCAGCACCGCAGCGGCGCCGTCCGTCATCGGCGTCGAGTTGCCCGCGGTGAGCGTGCCGCTGCCGCCCATCGGGAAGGCTGGCTTCAGCCTGGCCAGCTTTTCCAGCGACGAGTCGCGACGCAGGTTGTCGTCGCGCCGCACGCCATTGAATTCGAACACGAGGTCGTCGAAGAAGCCGGCATCATACGCAGCGGCTGCCCGGGCGTGGCTTGCGAGCGCGAGTTCATCCTGCGCCTCGCGCCGGATGCCCCAGCGGCGCGCCATCAGTTCGGTGCCCTGCCCCATGGTGAGGCCGGTGCGCGGTTCGACGACCGCGGGGAAGCTCGGCTTCCAATGCCCCGGGCGCAACGAGGCCCACGGCGCGAGCCGCTGGCCCAGCGACCGGCCCCGCGCGCTGCGCAGCAGGATCCTGCGCAGGTTCTCGTTGACGCCGATCGGGGCGTCGCTCGCCGTGTCGACGCCTGCCGCAATCGCGCTGTCGATCTGGCCGGCCGCGATTTTCAAGCCGAGCAGGATCGCCGTTTCCAGGCTCGTGCCACAGGCGCGCTGCAGGTCGAAAGCCGGTGTGTGCGCGTCGAGCGTCGTGCCCAGCACGGACTCGCGGGTAAGGTTGAAGTCCCGCGGGTGCTTGAGCACGGCCCCTGCGCCCACGTCGCCCAGGCGTTCGCCGGCAAGTCGGTACTTGTCCGTCAGGGCCTGCAGCGCCGCCGTCAGCATCTGTTGATTGCTGCACTCCGCATAAGCACCCATCGAGCGCACGAACGGGATCCGGGCGCCGCCGACGATTGCGACACGGCGCGCAGTGTTTCCGACGAGCATGGAGCGTCCCCGACTGTCCCTGGAAGTCGTCAAGGGTACCCCTGGACGGCTCGATCCTCACCCCGGGAAGCGCCTCCCTGATATCCTTGATCCCCTTCCCCCAGCAAAAAGCCAGCCTTTCGAGGCGCGCAACGCACCATGAGCCACTTGCAGCTGAGAGCGGCCGACGGCCATACGTTTTCGTCCTACCTGGCCGGGCCGAATGGCCTCGCGCGCGGCAGCATCGTCGTGGTCCAGGAGATCTTCGGCGTGACCGGACACATCGAACGCGTGGCCGACCAGTTCGCCGCCGAGGGCTACCTCGCGATTGCGCCGGCCTTGTTCGATCGCCAGGAGCGCGGCGTCAACCTGGCTTACGACGAGGCTGGAATTGCGGCAGGCGTCGGCTACATGCAACGGGCGGACTTCGGCCTGGTCATGACCGACCTCCAGGCGGCGATCGACGCAGTGGCCCACGCCGGCCCCGTCGGCATGGTCGGCTTCTGCTGGGGCGGACTCGTCACCTACCTGGCCGGCAGCCGCACCAGCATCGCCGCTGGCGTGGCCTACTACGGCGGGGGCATCGCTCGCTTCCTCGAGCCCGTGCCGCGCTGCCCGATGCAGTTCCATTTCGGCGAGCAGGACGCGCACATCCCCCTGCGCGACGTGGAAAGGATTCGCGCCACTTTCCCGCAGGGCGAATACCACACGTACGTTGCGGGCCATGGATTCAACTGCACGGACCGCGCCAGCCACGACGCGGCCGCCGCGCACCTCGCCTTCGCGCGGACGAAGGAATTTTTCAGCAAGCACCTGGGCTGACACAGAGAAGACTCATGACGCTCAATCTCAAGGATCCCAGCCTGCTGCGGCAGCAGTGCTACATCGACGGCCAGTGGCTGAACGCGCGCACCGGCGGCAGCAAACCGGTCACCAACCCGGCGAATGGCGCAGTGCTCGGCACGGTGCCATTCATGGGCGCCGACGAAACGCGCGCGGCGATCGACGCGGCGGCGGCGGCCTTCCCCGCCTGGGCTGCGCGCACGGCCAAGGACCGCGCGACGCTGCTGCGCCGCTGGTACGACCTGATGCTGGCCAATGCCGATGACCTTGCCACGCTGATGACCGCCGAGCAGGGCAAGCCGCTCGCCGAAGCCAAAGGCGAGATCACCTACGCGGCCTCGTTCATCGAGTGGTTCGCGGAGGAAGCCAAGCGCGTCTACGGCGACGTGATCCCGGGCCATCAGCCCGACAAGCGCATCTTCGTTTTGCGCCAGCCCGTCGGTGTCGTCGCGGCGATCACGCCCTGGAATTTCCCGGCGGCGATGATCACGCGCAAGCTCGGTCCCGCGCTCGCGGCGGGTTGCACCTTCGTGTGCAAACCGGCGATGCAGACGCCCTACTCCGCGCTTGCCATGGCCGAACTTGCGCATCGAGCCGGCATTCCGCCGGGCGTATTCAGCGTCCTCACCGGCTCGGCCGCCGCCATCGGCGGCGAGATGACCTCGAACCCGATCGTCCGCAAGGTCACCTTCACGGGCTCGACCGAAATCGGCAAGAAACTGATGGTGCAGTGCGCCGGTACCCTGAAGAAGCTCTCGCTCGAGCTCGGCGGCAACGCGCCGTTCATCGTCTTCGACGACGCCGACCTCGACCTGGCCGTGCAGGGCGCGATCGCGAGCAAGTACCGCAACACCGGCCAGACCTGCGTCTGCGCCAACCGGCTGCTGGTGCAGGAAGGCGTCTACGACGCATTCGTCGCGAAGCTGGTCGAGGCCGTGCGCAAGCTGCGGGTCGGCAACGGCCTGCAGGGCGCGACGGAACAGGGTCCGCTGATCGACGACAGCGCGGTGGCAAAGGTGGAAGAGCACGTCGCGGATGCGCTGGCCAAGGGCGGCAAGGTCGTGCTCGGCGGCAAGCGCCACGCGCTGGGCGGCACGTTCTTCGAGCCGACGATCATCACGGGCGTGAAGCCGACGATGATGGTCGCGCGCGAGGAAACCTTCGGCCCGGTCGCGCCCATCTTCTCGTTCAAGGACGAGAAGGAAGCAGTCCGCATGGCCAACGACACCGAGTTCGGCCTGGCCTCCTATTTCTACACGCGCGACCTGGCGCGCTCGCTGCGCGTCGCCGAAGCGCTCGAGTACGGCATCGTGGGTCTCAACACGGGCATCATCTCGACCGAGGTTGCGCCGTTCGGCGGCGTCAAGGAATCGGGCTTCGGCCGCGAGGGCTCGAAGTACGGGATCCTCGACTACACCGAGCTCAAGTACCTCTGCATCGGCGGCATCGAGGGTTGAACCAGCGGTCGCTCATCTACCTGCTGGCGTTCATCGTCACGATCGGATCGGTCGCCACCAACATCTACATTCCGGCGTTGCCGGTTGTCCGCGAGTACTTCGACTCGACCGTGGCGCAGGCGCAGGCCACGTTCTCGATCGCGCTGCTGACGTTTGCGATCGGCATGCTGTTCTGGGGTCCGTTCGCGGACCGCTACGGGCGGCGCCTGGCGATCCTCGCCGGCGTCGGCCTGATGGCGGCGGGCTCGGTCGTCTGCCTGTTCGCGCCGAGCCTGGCCTGGCTGATCGCCGGGCGCGGGGTGCTCGCGTTCGGCACGGCCACGGGCATTGCCGTGTCGCGCACCATCGTGAGCGATCTTTACCCGGACAGCATGGCGAGCATGCTCGCGCAGCTCGCGATCTTCGCGGTGGTGTCGAGTGCATCGGCCCCCGTCATCGGCGGCTTCCTGACGTCGTGGTTCGGCTGGCGAGCCGTCTTCGTGGCCCAGGTCGTGATGGCCGCGGCGGTGGCCTGGCTCACCTGGAAGCACCTGCCCGAGACCCGCCCGGCGACGAAGCAACCTCCGGCCGTGCGCGAGATGGCTCGCGTGGCGCGGTCGCTGCTGGTCAAACCCGGTTACCTGAGCTGTGTATTGCAGTCGTCGGCCGCCTACTCGATGTTCGTGGTTTTCATCTCGCTCGCGCCGTACGTGATGGTGACGGCCATGGGCCGCCCGGCCACGGAATACGGCCTGTACTACCCGCTGATTTCGTTCGGCTACGTCGCCGGCAACTGGGCCTTGGGCCGGTTCTCGGCTCGTGGACAACACTGGATGATCGTCTTCGGCGTCAGCCTGCAGCTGGCGGCCGCGCTCTGTGCGCTCGTCTTCGCCGCAGCTGGTTTCCGGCATCCGTTGTGGATCTTCGTGCCCATGGGCGTGCTTTATTTCGGCCAGGGCCTGTTCATGCCCCACCTGACCGCGATCGCCGTGAGCCTGGCCCCACCGCATGCGACCGGCGTCGGGTCGAGCACGCTCGGCTTCCTGAACCAGTTCATTTCGGCAGCCTGCGTGCAGGCCATGGGCCTGGTGGGAGCCGCGACCGCGATACCAATGCTCCTGTTCTGCGCCGGCGCGGCCTTCTTCCAGTTGGTCGTGCTGCGGCTGTCGCCCCGCATGGAAGCCCGGGCCCGGGTCACCTGAACGTATCCTCGGGGCGGCAACCATTGCTTCTGCGCGGCCGAATTCGGTCGTCGTGATATCGTTCGCCGCCCGGTCCGTCTCTCGCGATTTGCTCAAATGACCTTACTCGGCGCCCCAGATTTCGTCCACGGTTCGCGCCCACGCGTCGGCGTCGTGCTCGTGAACCTGGGCACGCCCGCGGATCCTTCGCCGCGCTCGGTGCGCAAGTACCTGGCCGAGTTCCTCTCGGACCCGCGCGTCATCGAGGCGCCGCGCCTGCTCTGGTGGCTGGTCCTGCACGGCGTCATCCTGCGCACCCGCCCGAAGCGCAGTGCCCACGCCTACCAGAAGATCTGGACGCCGGAGGGTTCGCCGCTGCTGGTCGAATCGCGCAAGCTGGCCGCAGGCCTCGCCGCCCGGTTGCAGCAACGATTCGGCGACGACGTCCTGGTCGATCTCGCGATGACGTACGGCCAGCCGTCGATCCCGTCGGTGCTCGATCGATTCCGCGAACAGAACGTGCAGCGATTGCTGGTGCTGCCGCTCTACCCGCAGTATTCCTCGACGACGACCGGCAGCATCTTCGAGTTCGTCACGCGTGAGCTGTCGCAGTGGCGCTGGATGCCGGAGCTGCGTTTCGTCAACCAGTATTGGGAAAGCGAGTCATACCTGCGTGGCGTGGCGGACAGCATCGCGAAGCGCTGGGAAACGCACGGTCGCAAGCACCTGCTGTTCTCCTTCCACTCGATCCCGAAGCGCTATTTCCTCGCTGGCGATCCGTACCACTGCTTCTGCCTCGGCACGGCCCGCGGCGTCGCGCAGCGGCTCGGCCTGGCCGAGGACGAATGGTCGCTGGGATTCCAGTCGCGGTTCGGCCGCGAAGAATGGCTGAAGCCGTACGTGGACATGATGCTGCAGGACTACGCCAAGTCGGGTCCAAAGCGCGTCACGGTCGTGTGCCCGGGATTTGCGACGGACTGCCTCGAGACGCTGGAGGAAATCAGCATGCAGAACCGCGACCTGTTCCTCGGCCAGGGCGGTGAAGCGTTCGACTACGTGCCGTGCCTGAACTCGAGCGCAGCCCACGTCGACGTGATGGAGGACATCGTGCTCCAGCATGCGGGCGGCTGGCCGGGATTCGGCGCGGAGCGTCGCGATGACGCGGCCCTGGCTGCGCTGCGCGAACGCGCCCTGGCCCGCGGCGCGCAGCGCTGACCGCGCACTCCGTTCGGTCGCTCATGCCGCTCGGACGTTTTCTCGAAATCAGCCTCGCGACGACCGACGTCGCGGAGTCGCTCGCGTTCTACGAGTCGCTCGGCTTCGTGCAGGCGTCGGTCGGCGAAGCGTGGCAGCACCCGTATGCCGTGGTCACGGATGGTCGCCTCAGCCTCGGCCTGCATGGCACCGACTTCGTGAGTCCTCTGCCAACCTGGGTCGCACCCTCGTTGCGCGAACGCCTCGCGACGCTCGCCACCCTCGACGTGACCGTCGAAGAAGCGCGCATAGACGATGTTTCGATGCATCAGGCGCTACTGCGCGACCCCTCGGGCCAGTCGTTGCGGCTGCTCGAGGCGCGCACGTTTTCACGACCCGAGCTTGCGCCGGCGCATTCGACGACCCTGGGATACTTCGAGGAGTTCGCCATCGCGACGACCGACCTCGTCGCCGCGAGCGCGTTCTGGGAACGCGTGGGGTTCGTCGCGTTCGAGCCGGTCCGCGAGCCGTTCGCCAGAGCCGTCGCTGCCAGCCGCGATCTCAATGTCGGGCTCTACGCGATCGGCCTACAGGCGCCGGTGCTGGTGTTCTCCGATGCGGCGATGCCCGAACGAATCGCAAGCCTGCGCGATCAGGGTCATCGCTTCTCGCAGCGCATGCCGCGTGAACTGATGGCGATCGGCGCCGCGATGCTCGAGGCGCCGGAAGGCACGCAGCTGCTACTGCTCAAGGAACTCGCGGCAGGCTGATCGCGGCCATTATCTCAAAGCGGATCTCGAGCGTGTCGGCGACCCGGATGGCGCCGCCAGCCGCCGAGAACGGCGCAATGCCGAAATCGGTCTGGTTCAACCGCAGTTCACCTCGCGCGGTCAGGCCGTCTGCATCGCGCTCGACCACGACCGGAATCTCCTGCTCAAGCTCGACCCCCTTCAGCGTCACGGCCACACGCACGATGGGTTGCGGCCAGACACCGGACGCCGCCGAGGACCGCAGCGTGATGGTGGGAAAGTGTTCCCCGTCGAGCACCTCGGCGCGCAGCATGTTGCGGCGCGTGCCGGCCCGCGCGTCGTCCGGAACCGGCGCAGCGAACTCCAGGCCCGCCGCGGCACGCGCTGCAGGCAGATCCACGTCGAAGCGTCCGACCGGCAGGGTCAGTTCAAAGGATGAGTCCGCCGGCGCGTTCCCGAGCCAGACCGAGCCGGCTTCGTCCGCTGAAGTGATCACGTGATCATGGCCCAGCTTGGCGAGCGGGCCTGCTCGACGGACGACGATGGTGACGACGGTCCGCTCGGGATCGACCTGAAACCTGCGCGTGCCCGCGCCTGCCGTCGTCGCTGCGGAACCCTCGGACTGCGACTGCGAGGCATTCGCGGATGGCGGCGGTGCCGTGGTCGAACGGCAACCAGCCAGGATGACGAGCGCCGCAAGAATTGCGCATCGGCGCGGGCGTGCCGCGCCTTCACGCGCGTTTGCTACCATGGCGGGATCATCCCACAGGAAGTCGCTCCATGCCCCTGCGCAATACCGCGGAAGCCTACGGCAGTCTGGCCAAGTTCCTGCACTGGGCCATCGTGCTGTTGATCGTGCCACAGTACTTCATCGCGGAAGCTGCAGAAGAATTGCCCAAAGGGCTCGAAAGGCTCCAGGTCATGGACTGGCACAAGTCACTCGGCATGCTGGTCCTGCTGCTGACCCTGGCACGCATCGGCTGGAAGGTCATGAACCGCGGCTTGCCGGGCCCCGTCGGCGAACCATGGCAGCGCAAGGCCGCCGCGGCCGGCCACGGCCTGCTCTACCTGCTGGTCCTCGCCCAGCCGATTTCCGGTTGGGCCATGTCCTCGGCCGCGAACTATCCGGTGACCCTCTTCGGCTGGTTCCAGTTCCCCGCACTGGTCGGCGAAAACCATGATCTGCACGAAGCACTGGAGGAAGTGCACGAAGTGCTCTTCTACTCTCTCGTCACGCTGGCGGGCGTGCACATTGCCGCGGCGCTCTACCACCACTTCATGCTGAAGGACGGCGTGCTCCGGCGCATGCTGCCGTTCTCCCGGCCATAGGCGTGAACAGGCGCCGCCGCACAGGCGTCATGGTGCTGCTGACGGCCCTCGCACTGGGACCTGCAGCACGGGACGCCGTGGCGATGGCCTGGGTGGTCGATCCGGCGCACAGCCAGCTGACGTTTCATCCACGTCTCGCGGGGGGCGAATTCGCGGGCCGTTTCGAGCGTTTCGAAGCGAAGATCCGGTTCGACCCGGCCGATCTCGCACATTCCAGCCTGCTGGTCGTCGTCGACCTGCCTGGTGCCCGTACCGGCGACGCCGATCGCGATGCCGCATTGCAAGGCGGGGACTTTTTCCAGACCACGCTCTGGCCCAAAGGAACGTTTGCCAGCACCGGGATCAGGTCGTTGGGCTCCGGCCGCTTCGAGGCCACAGGCAAACTGACGCTGCGCGACGTCTCGCATGACGTTCGCGTCCAGTTCCGCTTCGATTCGACTGCACCATCCGGCGGCACGGCGCGGATGATCGGCTCATCGAACCTCCGGCGCCTCGAGTTCGGGGTGGGCCAGGGGGACTGGCGCAGCACCGAGTGGCTCGACGATTCAGTGCGGGTCGAATTCGACCTCGCCCTGCGCGCCGCACGCTGACGCGGTATGCGCCGCCGCAAACCTGTGTGGAGCTTCCCTGGACAGGCGGCGCCGTGGAAACGGGCATAGAATTCCTGCTCGCTGCGGGAGCTGGCCGCGACTTCAACACTAAACGAGGCGAGGTGTCCCATATGTCATTGCATACCACTGCGGTTGATGCGCGCCTGGTGCTGGCACTCGCCGTCGGGTTCGCGCTCGCCGGATGCCAGAAGAAGGAGGAACAGGCTGCCACGGACGCTGCGGCGCCGGCAGCAACGACGGCATCGGAAGCCCTTGAAGGCCAGGTCGACATCGTCGCATGGCCTGGCTACATCGAGCGCGGCGAAACCGACAAGAACTACGACTGGGTGACCCCGTTCGAGCAGGACACCGGTTGCAAGGTCAACGTCAAGACGGCCGGCACGTCGGACGAAATGGTCTCGCTGATGACGCAGGGCGGGTACGACCTCGTCACGGCGTCGGGCGATGCGTCGTTGCGCCTGATCCGCGGCGGCACCGTGCAGCCGATCGACGTCGCGCGCGTTCCTAGCTTTGCCAACGTGGACGAACGGCTCAAGCAGGGCACCTGGCATTTCGTCGATGGCAAGAATTACGGCACGCCCTATCAGTGGGGGACCGAACGTGCTGATGTACAACACGAAAGCGTTCCCGACGGCGCCGAAGTCGTGGTCGGTCGTGTTCGAAGAACGCAAGCTCGGCGACGGCAAGAGCAACAAGGGCCGCACGCAGGCCTACGATGGCCCGATCTATCTTGCGGACGCCGCGCTGTACCTGATGGCGAAGAAGCCGGAACTCGGCATCAAGGACCCGTACGAACTCAACGAGGAACAGTACGCCGCCGTGCTGGATTTGCTGCGCCAGCAGCATCCGCTGGTACACCGCTATTGGCACGACGCGAACGTCGCCGTGCAGGATTTCACCAACGAAGGCGTGGTGGTGTCGGGTTCGTGGCCGTTCCAGGTCAATACGCTCGTCGCGAACAAGCAGCCGATCGCCAGCGTCGTTCCGGACGAAGGAGCGACGGGCTGGGCCGACACGACCATGCTCGCCGCGAACGCGAAGCACCCCAACTGCGCGTACAAGTGGATGGAGTGGTCGCTGAACGCGAAGGTGCAGGGCGACGTCGCCGCCTGGTTCGGCTCGGTGCCGGCCGTGCCGGCCGCGTGCAAGGGCAATGCGCTGCTGACCGACACGGGCTGCGCCACCAACGGCTTCGACAACTTCGACAAGATCCACTTCTGGCGCACGCCGGAAGCCGCGTGCAGCACGGGCACGTGCGTGCCTTACAGCCGCTGGGCGACGGATTACGTCGCGGTGATGGGCGGCCGCTGACCGGAGGAGCAGGTCTCGAACGCGCGGCACTCCACGTGGGATGCCGCGCGCCGACCCACAGTCGACATGACTCCCGCGATCGAACTGCGCGCAACACGTCGCGCCTTCGGCTCCGTCGTCGCGCTCGATTCCGTCTCGCTGACGATCGCGCCCGGCGAATTCTTCGCCCTGCTCGGCCCCTCGGGCTCGGGCAAGACCACGTGCCTGCGCCTGATCGCGGGCTTCGACCAACCGGACAGCGGCGCCATCCTGCTCGACGGCGAGGATGTGACGAACACGCCCCCGTTCGCACGCAACGTCAACACGGTGTTTCAGGATTACGCGCTGTTTCCGCACATGACCGTGGCGGAGAACGTCGCGTACGGACTGCGGGTGCGCGGCATTGCCGCGCCCGAGCGCGCGCAGCGGGCCGCCGCGATGCTCGACCTCGTGCGCCTCGGCGAGTTCGGCGCGCGTCGGCCGCACCAGCTCTCCGGTGGCCAGCGTCAGCGCGTGGCGCTGGCCCGCGCGCTGATCAACCAGCCGAAGGTGCTGCTGCTCGATGAGCCGCTCGGCGCGCTCGACCTCAAGCTGCGCGAAGAAATGCAGCTGGAACTCAAGGGCCTGCAGCAGCGCCTGGGCATCACGTTCGTGTTCGTCACGCACGACCAGGGCGAGGCATTGAGCATGGCGGATCGCGTCGCCGTGTTCAGCCAGGGCCGCATCGAGCAGCTCGACACGCCGCGCGAACTCTACAATCGGCCGCAGACCGTGTTCGTCGCGGGATTCGTCGGCAGCGCCAACGTAGTCGGGCGTGAAGCCGCACAGATCCTGACCGGCCGTGACCGCGCCTTCGCGATCCGGCCCGAACTGATCGACCTTCTCGCAGCGGGCGAGCCGGCAGCGGACGGGTACGTCCAGTGCGCTGGCGAAGTCGTCGACGTTCTCTATCACGGCGCGAGCAGCCGGTTGCGCGTGAAGGTGGACGAGCGCACGACACTGGCCGTGGCGCGCTCCGAGTCCGGCGACGGTGGTGACCTGGTCGTCGCGACGGGCGCACGCGTGCGTCTTGCCTGGCGACCCGAACACGCCGTCCCGCTGCAGGACTGACCATGGCCGGTCGAGCGGAGTTTTCGCTGCAGGGTCGCCAGGCGTTCTACTTCGCGTTGCTGCTTGCCCCGCCGCTGCTGTGGCTCGGCATCGTCTACCTCGGGTCGCTGTTGACGCTGCTGCTGCAGAGCTTCTATGCGATCGACGAGTTCACAGCCCGCATCGTTCCGGAGGTCACGCTCGCGACGTACCGGCAGCTGCTCACGCAACCTGCGCACCTCGACATCATCCTGCGCACGCTGTTGATGGCGGTCGCGGTCACCCTCGCGGCGGCGGTCATTGCGTTTCCAGTGGCGCTGTACATGGCGCGCTACGCGGGGCCACGGACCAAGGCGCTCTTCTACGTGGGCGTGATGCTGCCGATGTGGACCAGCTACCTCGTCAAGGTCTATGCATGGCGCTTGATCCTCGCCAGGCAGGGCATCGCGAGCTGGGGCTTCGAGCACCTCGGCCTCATGGGTGCGCTGGACCAGGCGCTGGCGGTGCCGATCGTCGGCGGGCCGTCGCTGGCCTCGTCGTACATCGGCATGTTCGTCGTCTTCGTCTACATGTGGTTGCCCTTCATGATCCTGCCGCTCGCGGCGGCCCTCGAGCGGGTACCTGCGTCGCTGCTGCAGGCTTCGGCCGATCTCGGCGCCAGGCCGGGCCAGACGTTCCGCAACGTCGTGCTGCCGCTCGCACTGCCCGGACTCGCCGCGGGCTCGATCTTCACGTTCTCGCTCACGCTTGGCGACTACATCATTCCGAGCGTGGTCGGCGCACCGGGTTACTTCATCGGCATGATGGTCTACCAGCAGCAGGGCACCGCCGGGAACCTGCCGCTCGCCGCCGCGTTCTCGGTGGTGCCGATCGTGCTGATCGGGCTGTACCTGATGCTCGCCAGGCGGCTGGGGGGCGTTCGATGCGCTCTGAGCAACTGCGCCGCCCGGCGTGGGAACGCCCTTCGCTGTTCACCCGCGTAATGGCGGCGGCCGGCCTGGTGTTCCTGCACGCGCCTGTCTGGGTGATAACGCTGTATGCGTTCACTACGGAAGACCGCACGTACCAGTTCCCTCCGCCCGGATTGACGTTGCACTGGTTCGAAGTGGCCTTCGCCCGCGACGACATCTGGCAGTCGATGCGACTGTCGCTGCTCGTCGCGTCAGCAGCCACGCTTCTTGCAATCATTCTCGGCACGCTGGCAGCATTCGCCCTCGCCCGTCGCACGTTCAGCGGCAAGGAGTCGATCACGCTGCTGTTCGTGCTGCCAATCGCGCTGCCTGGCATCCTCACCGGCCTTGCCTTGCTCGCGGGCATGCGGACGATCGGACTCGAACCCGGCTTCTGGACCATCGTTGCGGGTCACGCGACGTTCTGCCTCGTCATCGTTTACAACAACGTCGTCGCGCGCCTGCGCCGCGTCCCGCCGAGCTGGGTCGAAGCCTCGATGGACCTCGGCGCGCGCGGTCACCAGACCTTCCGTTACGTGCTGCTGCCACAGATCGCCACGGCGCTGCTGGCGGGCGGCATGCTGGCCTTCGCGCTGTCGTTCGACGAAATCATCGTCACGCTGTTCACGGCGGGGCATCAACGCACCCTGCCGATCTGGTTCTACAGCGAATTGTTCCGGCCGCGCGAGCGGCCCGTCACCAACGTCGTCGCGGTCGTCGTGATCCTCGTTACGCTCGTTCCGATCCTGCTCGCGTACTACCTGACGCGACCCGACGAGAGGGGAAGTGAGTAGTGAGTAGTGAATAGTGAGTAGTGAGTAGTGAGTAGCGGGAGGAGGCGAGGCCGCATCCGGTTCAGCGGCACGTCCGACTACTCACTGATCACTACTCACTAATCACTCCACTGATCACTACCCCACCACTCACTACTCACTATTCACTACTCACTAATCACTAATCACTAATCACTGCTTTCTGTACGCCACCTTCACGCACCGGAGCGAACCCATGCAGACCAAACTCCTGATCAACGGCAAGCACGTCGCAGGCGAAGGCAAGGTCGAGGACGTGTTGAATCCGGCCACCGGCAAGGTGCTCGCCCGCATACCGGAAGCCTCGCGCGCCCAGATCGACGCGGCCGTGAAAGCGGCCGGCGCAGCGTTCGAAGGCTGGCGGCTCACCGCGCCGAAAGACCGCGCGTACCTCCTGTTGAAGCTCGCGGACCGCATCGAGGCCGACGGCACCGCGTACGCGAGGCTGGAATCGCAGAACTGCGGCAAGCCGCTGGCGGCCGCGCTCAACGACGAGATCCCCGCGATCGCCGACGTGTTCCGTTTCTTCGCCGGCGCCTGCCGGACGATGACGGGCGCCGTCGCAGGTGAATACCTCGCCGGGTTCACCAGCATGATTCGCCGCGACCCGGTCGGCGTCGTTGCATCGATCGCGCCATGGAACTACCCGCTGATGATGGCGGCCTGGAAGCTCGGCCCGGCGCTCGCGGCGGGCAACACCGTCGTGCTGAAGCCATCCGAACAGACGCCGCTCACCGCGCTGAAGCTCGGCGAACTGCTCGCGGAGATATTTCCGGCTGGCGTCGTGAATATCGTCTGCGGCCGCGGCAGGAGCGTCGGCGCGCCGCTCACGAAGCACCCGCAGGTGCGGATGATTTCACTGACCGGCGACGTCGCCACGGGCGGCAGGATCCTCGCGCAGGCAGCGGACGGCATCAAGCGCACCCATCTCGAGCTCGGCGGCAAGGCGCCCGTGATCGTGTTCGATGACGCGGACGTCCAGAGCGTCGTGGAGGGCGTGCGCACGTTCGGCTACTACAACGCGGGCCAGGACTGCACGGCCGCCTGCCGCATCTACGCGGGCGCGAAAGTGTACGACAGGCTCGTCGCCGATCTCTCGAGCGCGGTGAGCACGATCAAGACCGGGCTGCAGACGGCGAAGGGCGTCGAGATGGGCCCATTGATCAGTGCCGAGCAACGCGATCGAGTCGCAGGTTTCGTGCAGCGCGCGCAGCGGCAGAAGCACATCGAGATCACCGCGGGCGGCAATGCTGGCGCAGGCGGCGGCTTTTTCTTCGAGCCGACGGTGATCGCCAACGCGCGGCAGAGCGACGAGATCGTGCAGCGCGAGGTTTTCGGCCCCGTCGTCTCGGTCACGCGCTTCAAGGACGCGGACGATGCCGTGAAGTGGGCCAACGATTCGGAGTACGGCCTGGCGTCGTCGGTGTGGACACAGGACGTCGGCAAGGCGATGACGGTCGCGTCACGCCTGCAGTACGGCTGCACCTGGATCAACACGCACTTCATGCTGGTGAGCGAGATGCCGCACGGCGGCTTGAAGCGCTCCGGCTATGGCAAGGATCTTTCGGCGTACGCGCTCGAGGATTACTCGGTGGTGCGGCACGTCATGGCGAAACTTTAAGCCCTGCTCACAGGAACTTAGGCGACGTACCTCTCCAGGTCGGCACGAGTTGCAATGTGAAAGCCACGAATCTGTCACAGCACCGACCTCCCTGGGGGCGCACGATGCTTGTGTCAGGCGAGCCGCTCCCCCAGGGTGAGCCTGACTCAGGCCGAGAGGCAGCATCAGCCGATTTAAGGCAGCAGGGACGGATGCGCTAAGTCCTCGACGCCGGCAGCAAA
>JADJOO010000041.1 GCA_016713725.1 Pseudomonadota bacterium
GCAATGACCTGCGGTGCGAGCCTGCTCATGAAGTTGCCGAAGTCGCGGTGCACGGCATCGGTACCGCAACGGTCATGCAACCAGAGATTGATGCCGAGATAGACGTCGTCGGGTGAGCTGGCGACGTACCCGCTCAATAGTGTCGGCAGCATGTTCGCGGGAGGAATCACCGAGCAGCAACGCAGTTTCCTGCCCGGCACGGACGAGAGGATGTGGAAGAACGTCACGCGCGTGTCGGCAATTTTCCGGAAAGTGCCGTAGTCGTACTGGGATCCCCCAGTAGTGGCGAACGTGTGCGGTTGATGATCGCCGAAGACCAGCAACACGAACGGTCGCCCGGTCCGGGCCTCGATCTCGGCGAGATAGCCTTGCAGCGACTGGACGGCGGACGTGGTCGAGTCGAGTCGACGCAGGTACTCATGCAGCGCGCAGTTGGGAATGAATTCCTGCGTGCCGGCAAATCGAACTGCGAAGCCCTCGGTATCGCCGGCGCCGCAGTCGTGCGGCGAATGGTTCTCGATGAGGAGCACATAGCTGAAGAATGGCGCCCGCGGTGCCGGGCCCATGGCGGTGCGAACGCTCTCCGCGACTTCGCGATCGCTGTCCATCCAGTCCCCACGACCCAGGTCTTCGCTGTCGAGAACGGTTTCGAATCCACTAGTTCGCAACGCATTGCGGGCGTTATAGAAATCGCCGCCATGCGGGAAGAACGCCGAGGTGCGGTAGCCGTGCTGGCGCATGTAGAAGGCGATGCTTCGATCCACGAACGGTGAGAGGGAGGCATGGGTATACATCCCGGAATACCCGAAGAGTCGCGAGTCCAGGCCGACGATCGTCTCGAACTCGGTGATCCAGGTGCCGCCGCCCATTGCATTCACGCGCAGCAGGCCATTGGCCGCCGTGTGTTCGCCGGCCCGGAAAATTGCATCATTTAACTCGCCCTCGATGCGAAAGGTCGCTCCCGGGTCGAAGGTCGACTCGGCGAGAACGACCATGATGTTCGGTTGCACCGGTGAGCCGGCCGCCCCGACCGTGAAGTCCATGTAGCGGAGGACTGCCGTGCGCACTTCCGCCGGACTTGGCGGTATGACACCGGCCTTGACCCGGTAGATGTCACCGGTCGATTGCGATTCGAGATCGTAGGAGTAGCCAAGAAAGGGCAAAGCCCCCATCTTGTATGCGAGGGCGGCCACGCCTTCGAGCCGCCACGTCGAGTTGTCCAGCGCGGCAGCGGCGTACAGCGCATTCAGGCGCGCCATGGCAAGCGCGGCCACGATGCCGATGGCCGCGAGCCGCAACCAGGGGTCGCGCGTCGTGATCCGTCTGCGGTGATTCGCCACGAATCGAGCGGCAGCGACCAGGCCGGCCAGCAGCCAGCCCAGCAACGCGATGGCAACGACGAAGGCGGCGACGTGGCGCGTCCAGTGGGGCAGGGCCAGCGCGTCCCAGAGCCCAGCCGGATTGGCCAGTGCAATCTTGATGTCGAGCACGGTCAGCGGCAGGCCGGTGAGTCCGACCTTGACGCCGTTGATCCAGCCAAGCAGCAACTGCAGTGCCATCACCCCGGCCAGGGTCGCCATGCCGAAGGGCGCAGGCAGCAGAACGCTGCCGGCTGCCACGAAGCCGAGCATCGCCCATGCGGCGGACTGGACCGGCCACGTCACTGATGCTGCCGTGGCGCACGCGACCAGCAGGCCGGCGAACGCCCATCGCCGCCTTGTCCAGCGCGTACTAGCCATGCCGTGGAGGTGACGCGCCCGGGTCAAGATTTGCGTCGGCGCGCTGGATGGCCAGCCGTTCACCTGCCGCATCGAAGTCCCGACAGGCAAAAAGATAAACGAGCGCCGATACCGGCAGCCCGACCAGCATGGAGATGTCGGCACCGCCCAGCCGCTCGGCGATGAATCCGGTGTACAACCCGGTGCTGAAGCAAGGGATCATCGCCACAAAGCCGACTGCGTATGCCAGCAGTCCGCGCCAGTTCCACTGGCCGTAGATGCCGTCGGGATTGAAGATCTCACGCACGGAATAGTGTCCTTTGCGCACCCGGAAGTAGTCGACGAGATTGATTGCGGTCCACGGTGTCAGCAGGTACAGCAGGACGGCGAGCAGGTCCTCGAACCGGTGGACGAAATCGGCGGACGACGCGAGGGCGATCGCGCAGGCCAGGGCCACGGCGACGGCCAGGCTGACGAGTCGCGCCGGCGGGCGGGGGCGAGAGTGCGACGGAAACAATCGGCGATGCTCAGCAGGGTGAGTGACGCGCCATAGAAGTTCAGCGTGGTAATCGTCAGCAGCCCCAGCACGGCGACAAACAGCAAAGCCGTGCCCAGTCCGGGCCACACCGCTTCGCCAGCGGTTTGCAGTGCCGCTGGAATCTCCGCGTGCGGGCTGAATGCCGCGGCCAGGGTGCCAACGAGCATCATCCACACGCCGCCGACGAAGGCACCGATGAAGGTCCAGAAGAACGACGAGCGCACGCCGATGTCAGGCGGCAGATAGCGCGAGTAATCCGAGACGTAGATCGACCAGCTCAACTGGTACGCGGCCGCCGCAAAGAACTGCACCATGAACGGGATCGCTGGAAAATCTCCGAACCGCCATGTGTCGGCGGGCAAGGGCAGGGACCTGCCCGCGCCCACGGTGAAGACCAGCAGCAACGCGATCGTAGCGTAGGCGACGTAGCGCTGTGCGCGGTGAATCCAGTGGTAGCCCACAGCCGCGATCGCTGCGGCCAGCACGGCGAAGGTGATCATCACCACCGGGCCGCTCGCGACCTCGCGTCCGGCCAGCTGGCGGATTGCTCCGGTCGCGAGCACCTGGTTGAACGCGTTGTAACCGATGTAGGCAACCAGTGCCACGACCCAGACCAGCAGCGCGCCGTAATAGCCGAATTGCGGTCTCGACTGGATCAACTGCGGCAGCCCGAGCTGCGGCCCCTGCGTCGAATGCAACGCCATGAAGAGCGTGCCGAGGGCGCAGCCGCCGACGACGGCGAGCGTCGTCCAGAGGAGGTTGGCACCCAGCGCGAGGCCGATGACGCCGACGGCGAGCGTCGCGAGGTGCGCGTCGCCCGCAAACCAGATAGGCCACAGGTGCCAGACCTTGCCGCGCCTTTCGGCGAGCGGGATGTATTCGATCGTGTGTTGTTCGAGCAAGTGCCGTCCGAACCGCCCGCGCGCGCTGCCTGGCCAGGCGCGGAGTCTAGCCCAGGCTGCGCGGCGAAGCCGCTCGCCGGCGTGAACCGCTCCGGCAGGCGCGCGTCCGTTGCGAACTCCCGTGCGATCATCCATTCTTCTCAACCTCGTTTTCCGCGGGCGCAACGGACTTTCCTGATGGCGATCGGTTCACGTGGCCGGCACGATCCGGCGGGCGGCTTGCTGCGCGGCGCCGCATGTCGGGCCGTCGCATGCGTGCTGCTGCTGGGATTTTTCGGCGCCGCGCAGGGCGAGGAAAAGCGCCTGCACATCTACAACTGGGCGGACTTCATCGGCTCCCGCACTTTGCAGCGGTTCGAGCGTCAGACGGGCATCAAGGTCGTCTACGACACCTACGATGCCGAGGAGACGATGGAGGCAAAGCTGCTGACGGGCGGGTCTGGCTACGACGTCGTGAGCGCATCGACCAATTTCTTCAGCCGCGAGATCAAGGCGGGTGTCTATCGCCCACTCGACAAGCGCAAGTTGCCCAACTGGAAGAACCTCGACCCGAAGGTCCTGGCACTGCAGTCGTCGGCCGACCCGGGCAACGTGCACGCAGTCCCTTACCTGCATGCGATCAATGGCTTCACCTACAACGTCGACATGATCAAGGCGCGCATGCCGAACGCGCCGCTCGACAGCCTCGACATGATCTTCGATCCAGACGTCGTACGCCGATTCGCGGACTGCGGCGTATCGATGCTCGACTCGCCGGACGACACGATGCAGCTCGCGCTCGTGTACCTCGGGCTCGATCCCAACAGCCGCAAGCGCGAGGATTTCGAGGCGGTGCAACGGATGCTGGCACGCGTGCGGCCCTACATTCGCAAGTTCGACTCCGTCGAGTACATGAACTCGCTGGCCGATCACGACCTCTGCATTGCCATGTCCTGGTCCAGTGACTACGCGAACATCCTGGCGCGCGCCAGGGAGGCGGGCACCGACTTGAATCTCGCGTTCACGATCCCGAGGGAAGGCGCGAACCTGACCTTTTCCTCGCTGCTGGTTCCCGTGGACGCGCCGCACCCCGAGGCCGCGCACAAGTTCCTGAACTTCATCCTGCAGCCGGATGTCATCGCGGAAATCACCAACGAGATCTACTACGGCAACAGCAACCGGGCAGCCAATGCCCTGGTGCGGCCGGAGATCCTGAACGACCCGGCCATTTATCCGAACGATCGCGTCAAGGCGCGCCTGTACACGACCGAAGAGATGGACCTGGCGACGCAGCGTGTCCGCACCCGGATATGGACGCGGATCACGACCGGCACGTGAAGAAGGCAAAGAAAGCGCGGGCAACCAGCGAGAAGGCGTCGCGTCAGGCGCTGCCGTTGCGGCAACGACAGCGCTTGATCGACGCCAGCATCACCGCGCTGCACCTGTACGGCCCGACCGGCACCACAGTGGCCAGGGTCGTGGCAATCGCGAAGCTGTCGCCCGGCATCGTGCGGTTCTATTTCCGCTCCAAGGCAGCGATGCTCGTGGCGGCCCTGCAATTCCTGGCGACGGAGTTCGAGGAGCGCGTCGTGACTCCGGTCGTCGCGCTGCGTGAACACCCCGCGCTCGCGCTGCAGCGTCTGGTCGAGTTGTATCTTGACCCGGAAATCGCCAGCCCGCGCAAAGTCGCCGTCTGGTACGCGTTCTGGGGCGAGGCGAGCGCCCGCCAGGAGTACCTGGCCATTTGCGGGCAGAAAGACGCGAACTTCGCCGCGCTCGTCCATGACCTGATCGATCGCATGATCGTGTCCAGCGGGCGCCGGCACCTGGACAGCGAGGCCGTGGCTCTTGGGCTGATCGGCGTCCTCGAAATGCTGTGGCAGGGATTCGCCTTCGAAGACGAGGTCAATATCGATCGCGCGCTCGCCCGGCGACGCTGCATGGCGTACCTGCGGTCGGTCTTTCCGCGCGAGTTCTCCGCACTGGAGGGAGGCGCGGGAGCGGTGACGCGCGGCATGCAAGACAACCCCGACGAGGAACGTGATCGTGTCTTCCGTGGCGCATGGCAGTTCGCCGGCCACGACCAGGACGTTCCGGGCAGCGGCGACTTTGCATCGCTCGACCTGGTCGCGACCCGGGTACTCGTCGTGCGGGACGCAGCGGGTACGGTGCGTGCGTTTCGCAACGCCTGCCGCGGCCTGCCCCACGCGCTGGTCACGGCGCGCCGCGGGCACTTCGCCGACGGCCGAATCGCCTGCACCGTGCACGGACTTTCCTATGGGCTCGATGGCCGTGCCCTGCCGCCGCGCGAGGGCGCGGGGCTGCTTGAGCTCGACGTGCACCGTTCGCGCGGATTGATCTTCGTGCGCTCGCCGGCGGCGGCTCGCCGCTGGCCGGAGCCGGACCTTGCCGGCGTCGACGACGCGGGCGATTGTGTGCCGGTGCCGGATTCTGCGGAGTGGTCGATGACGGTTGCGGCGGACTGGAAGATCGTCATGCGGACACTGCTCGATGCTCGCTCACCTGACACGTCAACCAGCGCGGGGCGGTGGCGATTCCTGTGGCCCAACCTGCTCGTGAAGCAGGGGCCAGGTGTCCTGTCGATCGTGCAGGTGCTGCCGGCCGGTCCGGGCTGCAGCTGCGTGCAACAGTTCGAATACGAGGCGCTTGCCGCCGACTCGCAGGTGCGGGTACAAAATGATCGCGCACGAGGCCTGTCGCGAACGCAGCTCGAGCGCGAGCTGGCGTTCACCGCGTCGACGCAGCAAGGCGAGACCGATCCGGACTACCGGGCGGACTCCAGCGTGACGCCGTCGCCGGCCGCGTCCGACTTCCTGCGCATGCTGCTCGACGCGGAGTACTGACCCGCGGTCGGTTTCACGCGAAGTGCGCCGGCGCCTGGGCCTGGCGGGTTTCCGGGATGCGTTCACGCAGCACGTCGTGGAACTCGCGCATCCAGCGCTCGAGCTCCGACAATGGGCCGGGCGTGTAGCTGCCGGACGCCAGCCCGCGCTGCACGCGCTTGCACAGCCATTCGTCCTCGCCATTGACGGACTGGTTGATTCTCTGGCCCAGGTAGCGAACGACGCGCATCGTGCGGCTGGAATCCGGCAAACCATAAATTGCGCCGCGAATGGTGCACTTGCCGGGTCCGGCAGGCAGCACCTGGAAGAAATCCATCTGTTCGGGAAAGACGTCGATGCCGAGGTTCGGCAGCATGCTGTAGAAACGCCAGCAGCGGCGGTTGGCTTCGGGCAGGTGCTGGGAGACATGACCGACGAACTGCTGGTACCTGCGCTCGGCCCAGTGTGTCGAGGGCTGCTCACGCAGCCAGCTCACGCCGCGCGCCACGCCCGGGACCCCGGACTGGTCGTCGTAATCGGGCGTGAACATGCGGTACAGCCCCGGATGGCCGATCGGCACGTGGTACGACTCCAGGTAATTGTCCATCGCGATCTTCCAGTCCACGTTCCAGGTCTGGGTCGTGATCGGCGTGAGCGGCACCATGTCCTGGAAGCGATACGGCTCGAAGTCGTCTGCCAGCGTACCCCAGGTGCTGGCGACGGGGGGCGGGTCGCCAGCCAGCGCGACGAAGACAAAGCCAAACGCGACGTCCACTTTCACCGCCCGCAGGCCGTGCTCGGAGCGGTCGAGGCCGGGAAAGGTGTCGCGTGCCGCCACACCCAGCAGCGCGCCGTCGTGCCGGTACGACCAGCCGTGGTACGGGCAGGTAATGGGCCCGGCGCAGTTCCCGTCGCCGTCGAGCAGTCGCGCGCCGCGATGTCGGCAGACGTTGTGGAACGCACGGATTACTCCGTCGCGGTCGCGCAGGCCGACGACGCTTTCCGTACCGATGTCCAGCGTGACGTAGTCGCCGGCGTGGCGGAGCTGGCTGACATGGCATAGCACCTGCCAGCTGGGCAACAGGATGCGTTCGAGCTCCAGCCGCGTCATCTCGGGGTGGTTGTAGATCCAGGCGGGCATCGCCCGTGCGGGCACGGGCACTGTGCTGCGGAGATCGCTGCGTTCGACGGTAGCGCTCTTCATCTGGCGACTCCGGAGGCGGTTAGGTAGCGCCGACTATATGGGCATGCAATTTACGCCCTGACATGAATGTCTGGCAAGCCAGCGTGGTAAGCGTAGCCAGCCATGGCCAACCAGCTTCTCAAGGAGGTAATTATATGGTCATATAGGCCTGCTGTCAGCCCGGTTCCGGCGCGCGCAGCGATTCCTGGGTTTTGCCCGAGCATGGAGGACCGAGACATGGCGCGAGACCTGACCCGGAGCAACGCTCATTTCCGGCGGGCCGTCAAACGCCTGCCCCTGGTGTCGCCTCGAACTTCCGCTTCTGGGGCGAAGAGCGGACCATCTACGTCAAGCACGGTCGCGGCGCGCGCGTGACCGACATCGACGACAACGAGTACGTCGACTACCGCCTGGGCTACGGCCCGGCGATCCTCGGCTACGCCGATCCTCGCGTCGACGAAGCCGCGCGCAAAGGCATGGACGTCGGCGGCGTATTCGCGCTTTCGACCGAGCGCGAGCTGGCCGTCGCCGAGCGCATCGCCCGCATGGTGCCGGCCGCGGAACTCGTGCGCTTCTCGAACTCCGGCACGGAAGCCGTGATGGCCAGGCTGCGCCTGGCCCGTGCCTACACCGGCAGGGACGACTACGTCATCCTCGAAGGCAGCTACCACGGGTTGTTCGATGCCGCGATGTGGTTCACGCCGATGGACAAGTGGAACGAGGTAGGCGAGCCGACCGTGTATCCCTACAGCGAAGGCGTGCCGGTCGGGCTGCGCAGCTTCGCCCACTTCGTGCAGGCGAACGATGCCAACCAGCTCGAGGACGTGTTCAAGCGTGCCGCCGGGCGCATCGCCTGCCTGCTGATCGAGCCGATCATGGGCAACTGCCTCGGGATCGCCGCCGAACCGGAATACCTGCGCGCCGCACGCGCCCTCTGCGACAAGCATGGGGTCGTGCTGCTGATCGACGAAGTGAAGACCGGGTTTCGCGTGGCCCGCGGCGGCGTGCAGCAGCTCTACGGCGTCGACGCCGATCTCTGCACGTTCGCGAAGGCGATCGGCAACGGCTATCCGATCTCGGTGCTCGCGGGACGCGAGGAAATCATGCGCAAGCTCGGTCGTGGCGTCGCCCACGGCGGAACCTACACCGCGCATTCCGTCGCACTGGCAGCGGCCGAGAAAACGCTGGAGATCCTCGAAGAGACCGATGCGCTCGAACGGGTCGCGGACTACGGCACGCGCCTGCGCGACGGCATGCGCGCCGTGTTGCAGTCGCGCGGCATTCCGCACAGCTTCGTCGGCCACCCGTCGATGAGCGGGCTGTATTTCGCGCACGAGCCGCCGCGCAACTACCGCGACTGGAAGCGCAGCGACTATTCGTTCTACGACGCCATGGCGCGCGTGCTGCATGACGAGCGAATTCTCTGCGAGCCGGACTCGCGGGAGCCCTGGTTCGTGTCGGCAGCGCACGACGACTCGTGCCTGGCGGACACGATGCGAGCTTTCGAAATCGCGGTCGACACCACCCTGCGCACGGGCGGCGCCGGACACCGGCGGCCGGCTTGAGCGGGACGACGCTCGACGCGATCGTCGTCGGCGCCGGCCACAACGGCCTGGTGGCCGCGTGCTACCTCGCGCGCGCCGGCCTCAAAGTGCAGGTGCTCGAACGCAACGACTACGTCGGCGGCGCGGCCGTGAGCCGCCAGCTGTACCAGAACTTTACCTATTCGAACTGCTCGTACGTCTGCAGCCTGCTGCGCCCGGAGATCATGCGCGCGCTGGAACTGCCGAAGTACGGACTGCAGATCATCCCGTACGACGGTGGATGCACGATGATGAGCGATGGCGGGCATCTCGCCATCTACGACAACCACGACGCGCTGCGCCGCGAGATCGGCCGGCACTCGCAGCGCGACGCCGAGGCCTACGACCGCTATTCGCGCGACGTGATGCGGCAATGCAAGTTCATCAAGCCGTTGCTGTTGCGCGAACCTCCCGACCCCACGTCGTTCCGGCCGCGCGACATCGGATCGCTGCTCGACCTGGGGATCCGGCTGAATCGCCTTGGTTCCGAGCGCATCCACGACACGCTGCGCTTCTGGACCATGAGCGCCGCGGACTTTCTCGACGAGTACTTCGAGAGCGAGATCGTCAAGGCGCACTTTGCCGGCAGCTCGATCATCGGCACCGCGCTCGGGCCGCGCTCGCCCGGCACGGCCTATGTGCTGCTGCACCACTACATGGGCGAGATCGACGATACCGTCGGCGCCTGGGGTTTCGCGCGTGGCGGCATGGGCGCGGTCACCGCTGCGCTGGCAGCGTCTCTGCAGGCGAGCGGGGGGACGATCCGGACCGGCGCCGGGATCGATCGAATCGTCGTTCGCAATGGGCGCGCCGTCGGCGTCGTGCTGCACGATGGCGAGGAGATCCGCGCATCGCGGGTGCTCTCGAGCATGGACGTCAAGCGCACGTTTCTCGAGTCGGTCGACGAGAAGGAACTGCCGGGCGAGTTAGTGCAGCAGGTACGCAACTTCAAGATCCGCGGTTCGTCGGGCAAGCTCAACATCGCGCTCGACGGGCTGCCCGTGTTCCCGGCGATTCCTGCAGGCGCGCCGTGCTCACGTGGCGACATGCACGTCACCGATACGATCGAGATGATGGAACGTGCCTACGACGACTGGAAGGAGGGGGCGTGGTCGCGCGCGCCATACATCGACATGCTGATCCCGTCGCAGATCGACCCCACCATGGCGCCCGACGGCAAGCACTACATGTCGGTCTTCGTGCAGTACTGCCCGTACCAACTCGCAAGCGGCCCGTGGGACGCGGAGAAGCGCCGGGCGTTCGGCGATACGGTCATCGACACCATCGCGCGCCACAGCCCCAACTTCAAAAGCCTGATCCTGCACGCAGAAGTGCGCACACCCTGGGACATCGAGCGGGAGGTCGGGCTGACCGAAGGCAACATTTTCCAGGGTGAACTCACCATGGACCAGTTGCTGTTCAACCGGCCGATTCCAGGGTACGCGCAATACCGCACACCCCTGCAGGGACTTTACCTGTGCGGATCGAGCACGCATCCGGGCGGTGGCGTGATGGGCGCGCCTGGCGCGAATGCCGCGAACGCGGTGCTGCGCGATCTGGGCCGGACGGTGCCTCGGTGAGCGTTGCGGCACGCGCGCCAGGCCGGAAGGTGCCACGGTGAGCGCCGTGCAGCCTGCCGCGCGTTACGACTGCATCGTCATCGGGGGCGGTCACAACGGCCTGGTCTGCGCCGCGTACCTGGCCAGGGCAGGGCGCTCGGTGCTGGTGCTCGAGGCCGCCGCGCAGGTAGGCGGCGCCGCCGTCACGCACGAGTTTGCTCCGGGCTACCGGGTCTCGGCCTGCGCTCACGTCCTGCACCAGATGTCCGCGCGGTTGATCGATGAGCTGGCACTGGAAGCTCACGGCTTGCGTTTCGCAACAACGCACATGCCAACGTCCGCGCTTTCCCCGGATGGCGAGTCGATCACGTTCGGCCCGGCAGGCTTGTCCGGCTCGACACGGCTGTCGACGCGTGACGCCGTTGCCTATCCGCGGCTGATCGAGCGGCTTGATCGCTTTGCCCGGCTGCTCGGTCCAGTCCTTGAACAAGAGCCGCCCCAACTCGGCACCACCGCGTGGTCGGACCGCGCGGCCTTGCTTGGTCTCGGCTGGCGGGTGCGGCGCCTCGGACGGCGCGACATGCGCGAGCTGCTGCGCATCGGCGCCATGAACGTCTACGACCTGCTGCAAGAGCAGTTCGACTCGCCGCTGTTGCAGGGGCGCTGGGCTCTCGATGCGGTCCTCGGCACGAATTTCCGGTCCCCGCTCGCCGGGAACCGTGCTCACGTTGCTCTACCGCCTGGCTGCGCAAAGCGGTGCGGGTCCGCGGACGCTGTCGCAGCCACTCGGCGGCATGGGTGCGGTGTGCGACGCGTTGGCGCGAGCGGCTGCAGCAGCGGGCGCCACCATCCGCACGGACGCCCCGGTGGGTCGTGTGCTGGTCGAGAACGACACCGCCTGCGGCGTGCTGCTCGACTCAGGAGAGCGCATCGCGGCGCGCACGGTGATCTCCAGCGCCGACCCGAAGACGACGCTGCTGCGGTTGCTCGGTGCGGAACACCTCGACACCGGCTTCGTGCGCAAGGTCAGCCATCTGCGCACCAACGGCCTCGCGGCCAAGCTGCACCTCGCGCTCGACTCGGCGCCGAGATTCACCGGCCAGGAAGCAACGGCGCTCGGCGGCCGCCTGCTGGTGGCGCCGTCGCTCGATTACATCGAGCGCGCCTTCAATCACAGCAAGTACGGCGAATACTCTGCCGCGCCGGCCATCGAAGTCACCGTGCCGACCGTGTGCGATCCGGCGCTCGCGCCGCCGGGGGGGCACGTGATGTCGGCAGTCGTCCAGTACGCGCCCTACGAGCTGCGCGACGGGTGGGAAGCGGAGCGCGTACGCATGGCCGACAAGGTCATCGAGGTACTCGAACGCTTCGCGCCCGGTCTGCGCAGCCAGGTGCGCGCGTGCGAGCTGCTGACGCCTCTCGACATCGAGCGGAAATTCCGGATCACCGGGGGGCATTGGCACCATGCGGAACTCGCGTTCGACCAGTTCTTCATGCTGCGTCCCGTGCCGGGAGCCGCGCAGTACCGCACGCCGCTGCCGGGGCTTTACCTGTGTGGCGCCGGGTCCCACCCAGGCGGCGGCGTGATGGGCACGGCCGGCCGCAACGCCGCACGACACGTACTGGCCAAGGCGTCCTGACATGCACGACGAGTCCCAGCGCCCGCCGCACTACCTGCAGCCGCTGCTGCCGACACCGTTCCATCCGCGCGCGCGCGCCTTGAGCCAGCTCGACAGCTTTATTCCGTGGAGCGGATACACGACCGTCGACGTCTTCACGACGGTCGAGCAGGAATACTTCGCCATCCGTAACGCTGCGACGCTGTACGACCTGACGCCGATGGTGAAGTACCGCGTGGCCGGCCCGGATGCCGCGCGGTACCTCAATCGCCTGGTCACGCGCGACGTCGCCAGACTCAAGTTGAACCGGGTCTGCTATTGCGTCTGGTGCGATGACCACGGCCACGTGATCGACGACGGCACGATCTTCCGGCTGGGCGAGAGCGAATACCGGCTGTGCACCGCCGAGCGACAGATCGACTGGCTGCTCGATTCCGCGCGCGGCTTCGACGTCGCCGTCACTGAAGTCACCGAGCAGATCGCCGCATTGGCACTGCAGGGTCCGACGTCGTGCGCGATCCTGAAGCAGCTTGGGCTCGCTGGCGTGGAACAATTGAAGCCATTCGAGGTTGGCGAGTTCGTGACCGACGGACCTTGCGCGTCACGGTCTCGCGAACCGGATTCACCGGTGACCTCGGCTACGAGCTGTGGGTCGCGCCCGGGGATGCGCTGCGCCTGTGGGACACGTTGATGACGCGCGGCCAGTCGCGAGGCATCCGTCCCATCGGTTCCCGCGCGCTGAATCTCGCGCGAATCGAGGCCGGGCTTCCTGGCGCCAAACGTCGATTTCATCTCGGCCGAGCGGACACTGCGCACCGGCAGTTCGCGCTCGCCGTTCGAACTCGGGCTCGGCTGGCTGGTCGATTTCAGCAAGGGTCACTTCACGGGCCGTCGGGCCCTGCTCGACGAGCAGAGGCGTGGCCCGTGCCGGCAACTGGTCGGTCTGGACATCGATGGCAACAAGCCGGCCGTGAACGCGCTGCTCTACGCGGACCGTTCCGGGCGCAAGGAGGTCGGCAGCGTGTCGTCCGCGATGTGGTCGCCGACCTGCAAGCGCAATCTCGCGCTCGCCATGGTGGACGCTTCGCCGCATCGCGGTCGGCAGCGTCGTCTGGGCCGAGATCTACCTTAACCGCGAATTGGTGTGGGAGCGTCGGATATGCCGTGCGCGTGTCGTTGACCGGCCCTTCTTCGCGCCTGACCGGCGTCGCGCGACGCCGCCGGCCGACGTTTGAGCCGTTTGAACACGGCTGGTTGAGCGAAACTCCGCGCCGACCGGCGCTGTTGGGGTGAGCAGGCGCGCAGCGTCGAGACCCCGCACGGCCGCATGTTATATTATGGCCGTGACAAAACGCGTGGCCGCCGCAACTGCCTGCGCGCGGGTGCAATGACGACAAGGGGAGCCCCCAATGCGTGCAGTGAAGACCCTGGGCTTGCTCGGCACCGGCGTGATCGGCGCGGGCTGGGCCGCGCGCGCACTGCACTTCGGGATCGACGTCGTTGCGGCGGACGTGAAGCCCGGGATGGAGGCCTGGCTGCGCGCTGCAGTCGCCAACGCCGAGCCCGCACTGGCCCGGCTGACGCTGGCCCCGCTGCCGCCGAAAGGCGCGCTGTCCTTTACGACGAGCCTGGCCACGATGGCAACCAGGGCCGACTTCATCCAGGAGAACATCCCGGAGCAGCTCGAGCTCAAGCAGCGAATGCTGGCCGAGGTCAGCCGGGAGGCGGCGCCGGACGTGATCATTGCCTCGAGCACGTCCGGACTGACGCCGACGGACCTGCAGCGCGACATGCGCGCGCCCGAGCGATTCTGTGTCGCGCATCCCTTCAACCCGGTGTACCTGCTGCCGCTCGTGGAGCTGGTGGGCGGCCAGCAGACGTCCCAGCAGACGATCGATGCGGCAAAGGTCTTCTTCACGTACATCGGCATGCACCCGTTGCAGGTGCGGCGTGAGGTCCCTGGACACCTCACGGATCGGCTGCAGGAGGCGCTATGGCGTGAAATCCTGCACCTGGTCAACGACGGCGTCGCGACCACGGGTGAACTCGACGAGTCGATCATCTACGGCCCCGGCCTGCGCTGGGCCGGCATGGGCACCAACCTCATCTACCATCTCGCGGGCGGCGAGACGGGCATGCGCCACATGCTGGCGCAGTTTGGACCGTGCCTGAAGTGGCCGTGGACGAAACTCGAGGCACCCGAACTCACCGAGACGCTGATCGACCGCATGGTGGAGGGCACGCAGGCGCAGGCCGCAGGGCGCTCCATCCGCGAACTCGAGCGGCTGCGCGATGACTACCTGGTGACGATCCAGCAGGTACTGCGCGAACACGACATCGGCGCCGGGTCCACCCTGCGCGCGCTCGAGGCGCGCCTGTATGCGGATGCCGCCCGCGATGAGGCCCCCGAGCCGGCGAGCGTGGGTCAGCCGCTGCGCGTTCTCGGCACGTACGTGCGCCCGGAGTGGATCGACTACAACGGCCACATGAGCGAGTCGCGCTACCTGCAGGTCTTTGGCGACGCCATGGATGCGCTGTATCGGCGCGTGGCGCGCATGTTCTACACGGTCGAGTCGCACCTGGTGCACATGGCCGAAGCGCGGGTCAACGAGCCGCTCGAGGTGACCACGCAGGTACTGGCGCTCGACGACCAGCGCCTGCACGTCTTTCACCGCCTGTACCGCACGAGCGATTCGACGATGCTCGCCACCGCCGAGCAGATGCACCTGCACGTCGACACGGCCAATCGCAAGGCAGCGCCGATTCACGGCGCGGTGCGAACCCGGCTTGGGCAGTTGAGCAGCGCGCACGCGAACCTGCCGGTCCCGCCCGAGGCGGGCCGTCACGTCGGTCCGCGAGTGCAGTAACCAGCCATGCCGAAGGCAGTGGACCATGACGAGCGCCGCGAGCAGATCGCCCATGCCGCCTGCATCGTCGTGGCGAACCACGGCTTCGAGCAGGCCACCGTGGTTCGCATCGCGCGTGCCGCCGGCTACACCACGGGCATGCTGCCCCACTATTTTTCGTCGAAGCAGGACATCCTGCTGGCCGCGCTGCGCGGCTCAGTCTGCTGCGCATCGAAGCGCGCTTGAACGAAGCCGGCAGCCAGGGGCCGGACCTGCTCGCCGTTCTGACCGAGGCGCTGCCGATCGACGAATCGCGTTTCCAGGAGTGCGCGTTCTGGACGGCGTTCTGGGGCCAGGTCTCGACCGACAGCGACGCGAGGCGGCTCAATGCCTGGGTGCACCGCGAGTATGCGAAGCTGTTCCGCAAGTGCTCCTTTCGCCACGCACTGGCCGCAGTCCGCGCAATGGACGCCGGCGTTGCGAGCGCAAGTGTTACCCTCGATCACGACGTTCATCGGGCTGACGGCCAGCGCCGTGACGAGCCCCGCCGACTGGCCCGCCGCGCGGCAAGTGGAACAACTGGGCATGCAGTTGCAGATGCTCCGGCGCTGGGCGGCGAACGCCGGCCGTGCGGAACCGGCGGTCCTGCGCCGCCGCCCGCCACGCGGACGCCCGTCCGCAGCAAAACCTGCGTCCCGAACTGCGAGCCGCACCTCGACTCGAGGCTCGACCCGATCTTCCACCAAGCCACGCTAGACGGCAGCGACACCATGGACTTCAGTCTCACCGACGAACAACAGCTGGTCATCGGGTCGACACGCGAGTTCGTGGGAAGCGGAACTGTACCCGCACGAAGCCGAGGTCGAGCGCACGGGCATCCTGCGCGACGACCCGCAGCGGCAACTCAGGAGGCCGATTGCTGCCGGCCTGTACGCGGCCAACATGCCGGGTCGACGTCGGCGGCGGCGGGCTCGATACGGTCACCCGTGGACGCTGTACGAGAAAGAGCTGGGTCGCACCAGCGATGCCCTGCACTACAACTGCGTGGGTCGCCCCTCCAACATCCCGTTTCGCGTGCGAGGGCGAGCAGCGCGAGCGCTACCGCTGCCGTCCGTGCGCGGCGAGCGCGTCGACTGCCCGCGATGACGAGCCGGCGCAGGTTCCGACCTGCGCGCCATCCGGACGACCGCCGTCGAGCAGGGCGGGGACTTCGTCATCAACGGCACCAAGCATTTCATCAGCCATGCCGACCATGCCGACTTCGTCATCCTGTTTGCCGCGACGGGCACGACGCACGATGCGCGCGGCTCGCGCGCCACTCTGACGGCGTTCCTGGTCGACATGGGGCAGCCCGGATTCACCGTGCGCGATGGCTACAGCAACGTTTCACACCGTGGCTACAACAACTGCATACTCGAGTTCGACGAGTGTCGTGTTCCGCGCAGCGCAGTGCTGGGCGAAGTGCACCAGGGTTTCGACGTCGCCAACACCCGCTCGGCGCCACGCGGTTCCAGGTGGGGGCGACGTGCCTCGGTCGTGCCGAGGGGCGCTCGACCGCTAACAGGGGCGGTGGATCGAGTGCAGTTCGGCCAGCCGATCGGGGCGCTTCCATGGAGTGAGTCAAGCCGGCCGACATGGCTGTCCGAATCGCGTGCCGCCGAGCTGGCGGCGCTGGATGCGGCGTGGAAGCGACCAGGCACCGCGACCGACTGCGCTGCTGCGGCCGCTCGGCGGCTGATCCCGAAGGCGCGACGAGGTACGTCTCCGCGTTAGCTGATTGACGGTCAGTCAAACAGGACGCGACGGGTAACCCGGCCTGTCACCAATGCGTGTCGGGGAGCTTGCCGACGCCGTCCCAAAAGCGGACGG